>NZ_BANX01000018.1 GCF_000334455.1 Gordonia soli NBRC 108243 | reverse complement strand
CGGCGCGGTCGGGGACCGGCCGATCCCGAACAGTCGGCATGGGACCGCTCGGGCGAGTACACCGACCCCCTCCGCTCGGCGGTACCTCGGCGCGCGCGCCCGATCACGGTGCCGCCCCGCCCGGAGGGCGTCCCGCCAGGGCAGCGCCCGGAGGGCGTCCCGCCAGGTCCCCGCCCGGACGGCGTCCAGACAGGCCGGCGTGAACGCATCCGTGTCGACGATCGCGTCGACAGTCGGCCGTTCCGTGCGGCGCCTCCGGAGCCCGACACCGCCGACCAGGACTCGTTCGACCCCGTGCTCGATGACGGGCACCCGGACGAGGTGCCGGTCGGCCGCACGCACTTTCTCGACACGGGCGGCCAGGAGGCCCTCGTCGACGATCTCGAGGACGAGACGGGGCGACGCGACCGTGGCCGACGTTCTCGCGGTCGGCGCGACAACGCGTCGGCACCGCCTCGGCGTGGCCGGACCGGGGCGAATCGTGGTCGACGCCGCGCCGTCCTGGTTGTCGTCATGGTCTTCCTGCTCGCGTTGGTCGGCGGCGTCGGCTACGTAGGCGCTCGGATGACCGGACTCCTCGAGTCCAGCAAGGATTACGACAACGTCGCCGGGACGGCCGATGTGGTGGTCGACATCCCCGAGAACTCGACCCTGCAGGACTTCGGCCAGATCCTCGCCGACGACGACGTGGTCGGCAGCGTCAAGGCGTTCCTGGATGCCGCAGGCGGACAGGCGATGTCGGGCGGCCTCTACAAATTGCGCACGCAGATACCGGCCACCAGGGCGGTGGAGATGCTCACCGACGGCACCGCGCACCGGGTCGGCCGAGTCGTGATCCCGGAGGGGCTGCAACTCGACAGCAAACAAGGCATCGACGGCAAGACCACCCCTGGCATCTTCCAGATGATCGCCGATGCGACCGCGGTGACCATCAACGGTCAGCGTGAGGGTGTCTCGGTGGAACAGCTCGAACAAGCCGCCGCACAGGGATCGCCCGACGAGCTGGGCATCCCCGAGTGGGCCCGTGCCGTGTCCGCCGAACTCGCGGGCGATCATCGTCGGATCGAGGGTCTGATCGCCCCCGGCACCTGGGAGTCGGTCGATCCGCGACAGTCGGCGAGCGAGATCCTGAAGTCGTTGATCACGCAGAGCACGCGCCGGTTCGAGCAGTGGGGTCTGCTCACCGACAACGGTTCCGGGCTGACCCCGTACCAGTCGTTGGTCGCCGCGTCGGTGGTCGAGCGCGAGGTCGCGCAGGCGGGCGATTACGCCAAGGTGGCCCGCGTGATACTCAATCGGTTGGCGAAGGACCAGCGTCTGGAGATGGACTCGACCGCCAACTACACCGCCGAGGTCACCAACATCGATGTCTTCGGCGATGCGTACAAGGCGGACAACAAGTGGAACACCTACCGCAACAAGGGGTTGCCGGCCACGCCCATCGGGGCAGTCGGTCAGCGCGCCCTCGATGCGACCGAACACCCCGCCGTCGGTCAGTGGCTCTACTTCGTGACCATCGACCGCACCGGCACGACGTTGTTCGCCGACACCTACGAGCAGCATCGGGTCAACCGCGATCGCGCCTGCCAGAACAAGCTGCTGCAGACGGGATGTGGCTGACGTGCGCGTAGTCGCCACCACCCGCTGACGGGCGAGACGATGACCGAATCGATCCGCGCGCTGGCGATCCCGGGTCCGCGCAAGGCGGCCGTCCTCGGATCGCCGATCTCGCATTCTCGCTCGCCGGACCTCCACGCCGCGGCGTACCTCGCGCTCGGCCTCGTCGGCTGGACGTACGAGCGCATCGAGTGCTCTGCGGAGGAACTGCCGGGCGTCGTCGACGGCCTCGACGATATCTATGTCGGGTTGTCGGTGACCATGCCGGGCAAACTGGCCGCGCTGGCGCACGCCGCACGGGCCACCGAACGGTCCCGCCTGGTCGGGTCCGCCAACACCCTTGTCCGCACGGCCGACGGTTGGGTGGCCGACTGCACCGACATCGACGGGATGACCGGGGCGCTCGATGAACTCGGCGTCGAGGCCGCCACGAACCCTCGTGCTGTCGTCGTCGGCGCGGGCGGGACCGCGCTGCCGACCGTCGCCGCACTGGTGGACTCGGGGTTCACATCGATCCGGGTCGTCGCCCGTGATGCCGGTCGTGCGCAGCCCGTCCTCGATCTCGCGGACCGGCTCGGGGTGGTCGCCTCGGTGACCGGATTTGCCCCAACCCTCGAACTCGCCGGCGCCGTGGCGGATTCCGGCGTCGTGGTCTCCACCGTGCCCGCCACTGCGGCCGAACCGCTCATCGGTGCGCTCTCCGCCGCGTCGCATCTCGTCGACGTGATCTACGACCCGTGGCCGACACCGCTCGCCGCCGCCGTCTCCGAGAGAGGGGGCGGGGTCGTCGGAGGTCTGGTGATGCTGCTCAATCAGGCATACCGGCAGGTCGAGCTGTTCACCGGCGAACCGGCGCCGCGGGCGGCGATGGCGGACGTCGTCGGCGTCCGCTGATCCGTCGACCCGTCCACACCCTCGATTCCTTCCACAGTCTCCCGATCTCCGGACGGTTCCGAGCGCATCGCCGACGACACTGACGTCCATGAGCGTCCTGGTCTCACCGATCGTCGTCGCGTGGCTCGTTCTCGTCGCCGTCCGCGACGCCCGGACCGGCCGCATCCCCAATGCCGTCCTCTGGCCCGGCGTGTGTGGGGTCGTGGCGATGGGGTCCGATCGCCCCATCGTCATCGGCGCCGCAGTCGCCGCGGCGGCGCCCTACCTCGCCGCGTGGTGGGTCGGACACTGTGGTGGGGGTGATCCGAAGCTGGCGTTCGCGGTCGGCGGGTTGACTGCCGACGTCGGCATCGCGGCGGTCACCGTCATGACCGCCGCAGCGATCACGGTCGTCGTCCACCTGCTGTCGGATGACTCTGCTCGGCGCGGCCGATCGACTGGTCAGGGCGACGAGGCTCCCGAGTCGGCGGCCGGGGCGCGCCCGCACGGGCCGGCCCTGGTGACTGCCGCGCTCGCCTGGATGGTCGGGTGGTGATCGCCGGCACCGACGGGGTGCGGGTCGGGTGGACCCGGCATGGAAGAATCGAACACTGTGTTGCGCTGGATAACCGCCGGAGAATCCCATGGTCCGGCCCTGGTCGCCATCGTCGAGGGGATGGTCGCCGGGGTCGAGGTCACCTCGTCCGACATCGCCGAGCAGTTGGCGCGCCGACGCCTGGGATACGGGCGCGGCGCGCGGATGAAGTTCGAGGCCGATCAGGTGACGGTCCTGGGCGGCGTGCGCCATGGTCAGACCATGGGCGGTCCGGTCGCGGTCGAGATCGGGAACACCGAGTGGCCGAAGTGGGAGACGGTGATGGCCGCCGACCCGGTCGATGAGGCGGAGTTGGCCGGAAGTGCCCGCAACGCCCCCCTGACGCGTCCGCGCCCGGGGCACGCCGACTACTCGGGCATGCTCAAGTACGACTTCGACGACGCACGCCCGGTCCTGGAGCGCGCGAGTGCCCGTGAGACCGCTGCGCGTGTCGCGGCGGGCACGGTGGCACGTAACTTCCTGCGCCAGGTCCTCGGCATCGAGGTCCTGTCGCACGTGATCTGCATCGGCGCCAGCGAGCCGTACGTCGGACCGTCGCCGACCGCCGGCGACCTCGCGGCGATCGACGAGAGTCCGGTGCGCGCCTTCGATGCGACCGCCGAAGCCGCGATGATCGCCGAGATCGAGGCCGCCAAGAAGGACGGCGACACGCTCGGTGGAGTCGTCGAGGTGGTCGCCACCGGGGTGCCGGTCGGACTCGGGTCGCACGTGAGCGGCGAGACCCGACTCGACGCCCGCCTCGCGGGTGCACTGATGGGCATCCAGGCCATCAAGGGGGTCGAGGTCGGTGACGGCTTCGAGACGGCCCGCCGGCGCGGCAGCCTCGCCCATGACGAGATCGTCCCCGGGCCCGACGGCATCCTGCGGTCGACCAACCGCGCAGGTGGCCTCGAAGGCGGAATGACCAACGGCGCGGATCTCCGCGTCCGGGTGGCGATGAAGCCGATCTCGACGGTGCCACGCGCCTTGTCGACGGTCGACATGTCCACCGGCGAGCAGGCGAGCGCCATCCATCAGCGCTCCGACGTGTGCGCCGTCCCGGCTGCCGGCGTCGTCGCCGAGGCGATGGTCGCGCTCGTGGTCGCGCAGGCAGCGCTCGACAAGTTCGGCGGCGACTCCGCGGGTGAGACCGTCCGTAATCTCCGCAGCTACCTGGAGCGGATCGACACACGTCCACCCCGCTCATGAGTCCGGCCCGCGCCGAGGCACGTCCGGTCGCGATCGTCGTCGGCTTCATGGGGGCCGGGAAGTCCTCGGTCGGCCGCGTCGTCGCCGACCTGCTGGGCGTCGACTTCCGTGACTCCGACCTGGAACTGGAGACGAGGGCGGGCCGCGACATCCCGGAGATCTTCCGGACCGAGGGCGTCGACGGGTTCCGCTCCCTGGAGCGGGATGTGATCGTCGATGCCGTCACCGGCTTCGACGGAGTCGTCTCGCTGGGCGGGGGAGCGGTGACGACCACCGAGGTCAGGGAAGTCCTGCGCGGGTTGCGGGTCGTCTACCTCCGGATCGATCCCCGACAAGGCTATGCGCGGGTGCAGGGCACCGACCGGCCGTTGCTGGCCGTCGACGATCCGGAGACGCGATACCGGGAACTGCACGACGAGCGAGCGGCCCTGTACGAGCAGGTCGCGACCATCACGATCGACGCGGGAAGCGGGGACGCCGACGAGGTCGCCGACGCCGTGATCGCCTGCCTTGCAGACGAACTCGCCGCGCAGAGGAAGGTGTAGAGATGACCGAACCGACCATCATCCGGGTGGATGCCGGCAAGCCCTACGACGTCGTCATCGGTCGCGGATTGCTCGACCACGTGGCGACCGCGGCGGCCGGCGCGGACCGGATCGCGATCCTCTACCAGCCCCCGCTGGTCAAGACCGCGGAGCAGATCCGGGAATTCCTCGGGGACAAGGGGTTCGACGCCCATCGCATCGAGATCCCCGACGCCGAGGCAGGTAAGGACCTCTCGGTCGCGGCGTTCTGTTGGGATGTGTTCGGGCGGATCGGCCTCAAGCGCACCGACAAGGTGATCGCACTCGGCGGCGGTGCGGCCACCGACCTCTCGGGTTTCGTGGCGGCCACCTGGATGCGCGGTATCGGCGTGATCCAGATCCCGACCACGCTGCTGGCGATGGTCGACGCGGCAGTCGGCGGGAAGACCGGTATCAACACCGACGCGGGTAAGAACCTGGTCGGTGCGTTCCACGAGCCGGATGCCGTCCTGATCGACACCGCCACCCTCGAGACGGTCCCGCCGAACGAGGTCATCGCGGGGCTGGCCGAGGTGATCAAGACGGGCTTCATCGCGGATCCGGTGATCCTCGACACCATCGAGTCAGATCCCACGGCGGCCGTCGACACGTCGGGAGATGTTCTCCCCGAGCTGATCCGACGGTCGGTGCAGGTCAAGGCGGACGTCGTGTCGGCAGACCTGCGGGAGTCGTCGTTGCGCGAGATCCTCAACTACGGGCACACCCTGGGCCACGCCATCGAGCGTCGTGAGCGCTACCGCTGGCGTCACGGCGCCGCGGTGTCGGTGGGGCTCGTCTTCGCCGCCGAGCTGGCACGGCTGGCGGGGCGTCTCGACGACGCGACCGCCGACCGCCATCACGAGATCCTCGAGTCGGTCGGGCTGCCGGTGACCTATGACGCCGACGCGCTGGGGGATCTGCTCGAGACGATGGCGGGCGACAAGAAGAACCGATCGGGAATCCTGCGGTTCGTGGTGCTGGACGGTCTGGCCAAACCGGGACGACTCGAGGGTCCCGACCCCAGCCTGATCGCGGCCGCCTACTCGGCGGTTGCGGGACGCGCCGGCGGCGGAGGCTCGGTACTTCTCTGAGGGCCACCGATCACGCGCTGCCCTCAGAGCGGTGCGGACCGGGTGGCGGAGGCGACGCGCTGCCAGCGGCCGATCAGCGCACGAGCAGGTCTCCGACGCGGTCAGGGCCTGCTCGGCAGCGCTCAGCGAGCGGCGTGCTCGGCGTCCTGTGAACGGTCCTCGTGCACCGACCAGTCGTCCTCGACCGGGTGCTTCTTGTTGTAGTCGCGGCGGATCAGCCAGCGACCGACAGCAGCACCGACGAAGGCAGGGACGAAGACCAGCAGCGCGGTGAACGAGCCGCCCGCGATGATCTCGACGAACAGCCCCTGCTGACCGATGCCACCGAAGACGAACTTGCCGAGGATCCAGCTGATCAGACCCGCGAGCACACCGGCGAGAACGCCGGCCTGCAGCCAACGGACGGTGAGGTCTTCGTAGTCGTCGGGGTCCGGGTTCGCGCGGGCGTCGCGAAGGCCGTCCACACCACCCCAGAGCAGCGCGACGATGACGACGGCGGCGATGGCCACCGTCTTCCACACCGTGGTCTGCAGTGGCACGTTGACAACCGCGACCCCCAGCAGCACACGAGCGACGACGTGTACAGCGGTCATGACGAGACCGCGCAGCAACCACGAATGCATAGCGGACACCCTACTGAAGGCGGAACGTGTTGCGAAACACATCCCACTGATCGGCGTCGTGATGTCCGCAACGCCCTCGTCGCCGACAGGTGTCGGCGCGGTGCGGACGTCTGCCGGAGCAGGTCGTGCTCTCCCCGATCGAGGGGTCGGTCGAGGAGGTGATCGGCCGGTAGCGTCGAGGTATGTCCGACGCACCCAGCCAGCCCCACCCGGACCGACGCGCCCGCCTGCGCACCGCGGTGGCCACCTCGGCCGACCCGGTGGACGCCCTGGTCGTCACCGACCTGATCAACGTCCGCTATCTCACCGGCTTCACCGGCTCCAACGGGGCCGTCCTGGTGTGGACCGCCGACGCCGCCGCCGACCGGATCAGCACCGACGGCCGGTACGTCACGCAGGTCGGCGAGCAGGCCCCCGACCTGGAACCGGTCATCGCCCGCAACGGGCTGGCGGAGCTGATCGCGCACGCTGAGACTCACGGGGCTCGGCGCATCGGTTTCGAGGCCGACGCGGTGACCGTGGCCGCGCACCGCGCGCTCATCGACCGTGACACCGACCAGGCCGCGGAGTTGGTCGGACTCTCCGGTCTCGTCGAGCGCCTGCGCGAAGTCAAGGACGCCGGCGAGGTGGCGTTGCTCCGCTCCGCGGCCGCGATCGGTGATCAGGCGCTGGCATCCATCATCGACAAGGGCGTGCTCACCGCCGGACACACGGAGCGGGAGGTGGCCCGCGCCCTCGAGTGGGAGATGTACGCACTGGGCGCCGACGCCATCGCGTTCGAGACGATCGTCGCCGCGGGGCCCAACTCCGCGGTCCCGCACCATCGCCCCACCTCGGCCGTGTTGGCCGACGGCGACCTGGTGAAGATCGACTTCGGTGCGGTGTCCGGCGGGTACCACTCCGACATGACCCGCACCTTCGTGCTGAGCCGGGCCGCCGACTGGCAGCGTGAGATCTACGACCTCGTCGCGACCGCCCAAACGGCCGGTCGCGCAGCCCTGCACCCCGGCGCGGACCTGCGTGGTGTCGACGACGCCGCCCGGTCGGTGATCGTCGAGGCCGGTCACGGTGAGCATTACGTGCACGGTCTCGGCCACGGCGTCGGTCTGCAGATCCACGAAGCGCCCGGAATCGGTGCCACGGCGACGGGTACACTGCCATCCGGCGCAGCGGTCACCGTCGAGCCCGGCGTCTACCTCCCCGGTCGAGGTGGCGTCAGGATCGAGGACACACTCGTCGTCTCCGACGGCGAGCCGGAACTGCTGACGTCCACCGACAAGACATTCACCGTCATCTGAGGGTCGTCGGATCCCGACCGGGAGCCCCGACTCCCGGCACGCGCCGATCGGCGCGAACCGACCACCCCGTCGCGGGAGAGGAAGAGCGAACACCATGGCGACCACCGCCGATTTCAAGAACGGCCTCGTGCTGCGTATGGACGACCAGCTCTGGCAGATCCAAGAGTTCCAGCACGTCAAGCCGGGCAAGGGCCCCGCGTTCGTGCGGACCAAGATCAAGAACGTGCTGAGCGGCAAGATCGTCGACAAGACGTTCAACGCCGGCGTCAAGGTCGAGACCGCGACGGTCGACCGTCGCGACATGACCTACCTGTACAACGACGGTTCGGATTACGTGTTCATGGACGCGGAGAACTTCGAGCAGATCAACGTGCAGCCGGGAACCGTCGGCGACGGCGCACGGTTCTTGCTCGAGAACCTGAAGGTGCAGGTCGCGGTCCACGAGGGCAATCCGCTCTACGTCGAGTTGCCTGTCACCGTCGAACTCATCGTGTCGCAGACCGACCCGGGGCTGCAGGGTGACCGCTCCACGGGCGGCACCAAGCCGGCGACGATGGAGACCGGCGCCGAGATCCAGGTCCCGCTGTTCATCAACACCGGTGACAAGCTGAAGGTCGACTCCCGCGACGGCAGCTACCTCGGTCGCGTCAACTCCTGATCGTGAAACGACCAGGCACCCGGCACAAGGCGCGCAAGCGCGCGGTCGACCTGCTCTTCGAGGCAGAGGCCAAGAAGGTCAGTCCGGCTCAGCTCGTCTCGGAACGGCGTGAGTACGTCCGCGACGACGAGTCGGTCGGCACCATCCACGACTACACCGCGGTGGTCATCGACGGTCTGAGTGCCGACCAGGCCCAGATCGATGCGGTGGTCTCCTCGCATCTGCGGGACTGGACGCTACCGCGACTTCCTGCAGTCGACCGGGCGATCCTCCGCCTGGCGACGTGGGAACTGTTCAACTCCGTGGACGTCGACCCGGTCGTGATCGTCGACGAGGCCGTGGAACTGGCCAAGGAGCTGTCGACCGACGACTCGCCGGCCTTCGTCAACGGTGTGCTCGCGCGTATCGCCGACCTCGCTCCGCAGGTCCGCGCCGCTCACGGTGCGGTCGCCGGGGGCCGAGATGCAGACGGGGCCTCGACGGACTGATGCGCCCGTGACCGACTCCGGCTTTTACCGCGCGTCGGTGTAAAGTATCGCGATGACAGACATCCTTTAACGATCCGTCCTGTGAGGCGGAGAAGGAGGTCGGCTGGGTGACACCGATCGAAGGTGCGTCCGTTTCCGATTCCCGCGTCCTGCTCGACGCAGCAGACGTCTCCCGGACAATCGCCCGGGTCGCTCATCAGGTCATCGAGAAGACCGCGCTGGACAACCCGGCGTCGTCCCGAGTGGTGATCATCGGCATCCCGACCCGCGGTACGACGCTGGCGGAGCGTCTGGCGGCGCGGATCTCCGAGTTCGCCGGGGTGGACATCCCGGTCGGCTTCCTCGACATCACGCTCTACCGCGACGACCTGCGGGCCAAACCACATCGGCCCCTGGAGCGGACCGTGGTTCCGGCCGGCGGGGTGGACGACGCGATCGTCATCCTCGTCGACGACGTCCTGTACTCCGGTCGCACCGTACGGGCGGCGCTGGATGCCCTCCGCGATCTCGGTCGCCCCGCTTCTGTGCAGTTGGCGGTCCTGGTCGATCGTGGACATCGCGAGCTCCCGCTGCGGGCCGACTACGTCGGCAAGAACATCCCGACCTCGCGCGAGGAGTCGGTGTCGGTGCACCTGGTCGAGCACGACGGCATCGACGAGGTCGTCCTGAGTTCCGGTGCGCGACAACGCTCGTCGGATCAGGAGGCAGAGTCCTGATGCGTCATCTGCTCTCCACTGCCGACCTGAGCGCCGACGAGGCGACCGAGTTGCTGGACGAGGCGGAACGCTTCGAGCAGGCGCTGACGGGTCGCGAGGTCCGCAAGCTACCGACTTTGCGTGGTCGCACGGTGATGACCGTCTTCTACGAGAACTCGACCAGGACGCGGGTGTCCTTCGAGGTCGCGGGCAAATGGATGAGCGCCGACGTGATCAACGTCTCGGCCTCGAGTTCGTCTGCGGGCAAGGGCGAGTCGCTGCGAGACACTGCGAAGACGTTGCGCGCGGCCGGTGCCGACGCGCTGGTCGTACGCCATCCCGCCTCCGGCGCCGCCCAGCAGATCGCCGAATGGACCGCCGACGCCGACGGCGGCCCCGCCGTGATCAACGCGGGCGACGGGATGCACGAGCATCCCACGCAGGCGCTGCTGGACGCCCTCACGCTGCGCCAACGGCTGGGCTCACTGCGAGATCGCCGCGTCGCGATCGTCGGCGACATCCTGCACTCGCGGGTGGCCCGCTCCAACGCGCACCTGCTCGCAACCCTCGGCGCGGAAGTGGTGCTCGTCGCACCGCCGACCCTGGTCCCGGTGGGTGTCGAGCAGTGGCCGGTCCAGGTGTCTACCGACCTCGACGCGGAACTCGCGGGTGTCGACGCGGTGATGATGTTGCGGGTCCAGGCCGAGCGGATGAACGGCGGGTTCTTCCCGAGCGCACGCGAGTACTCGGTCCGCTACGGCCTCAACGACCGTCGTCTCGCCCTTCTCGACGATCACGCGGTGGTCCTGCACCCGGGGCCGATGCTGCGGGGCATGGAGATCGGCTGGTCGGTCGCCGACTCGCCGAAGACGACCATCCTCGAACAGGTCCGCAACGGTGTCCACGTGCGCATGGCGGTGCTCTTCCGCCTGCTCGTCGGCACCGAGGACTCCTCTCCCGCAACCACTTCGACGTCAGGAGCACAGTCGTGACCGCCGCCGCCACCGGACCCTCCGCATCGTCGGGTTCGGTGTTGATCGCCGATGTCCGGCCCTACGGCGACGGTGCATCGGTCGATGTCCTGGTCGTCGACGGTGTCATCACCGAGATCGGTCACGACATCGCGGCGCCGGCCGGCGCCGATCGCATCGAGGGTGGCGGCGCGGTACTGCTGCCGGGATTCGTCGATCTGCACACGCACCTTCGGGAACCCGGACGTGAGGACACCGAGACCATCCGGACCGGCTCCGCCGCAGCGGCTCTCGGTGGATACACCGCCGTCTTCGCGATGGCCAACACCGACCCGGTCGCCGACAACTCGACCGTCACCGACAACGTCTGGCGCGCCGGACGCGACATCGGTCTGGTCGACGTGCACCCGGTCGGGGCGGTCACCGTCGGACTCGAGGGCACCCAGTTGGCCGAGATGGGCATGATGGCCGGCGGCGTGGCCGGTGTCCGGATGTTCAGCGACGACGGCAAGTGCGTCCACGACCCCCTGATCATGCGCCGCGCGCTGGAATACGCGAAGGGCCTCGGCGTCCTCATCGCCCAGCACGCAGAGGAGCCACGCCTGACGATCGGTGCCATCGCACACGAAGGGCCGACGGCCGCGCGCCTGGGGCTGACGGGATGGCCCCGGGCGGCCGAGGAGTCGATCGTGGTCCGTGACGCGCTGCTCGCCCGCGACGCGGGCACCCGGGTGCACATCTGCCACGCCTCGACCGAGGGCACCGTGGAACTGCTGCGCTGGGCACGCGGCCAGGGCATCGACATCACGGCCGAGGTCACCCCGCACCACCTGCTGCTGGACGACTCGCGGCTGACGACCTACGACGCGGTCAACAAGGTCAACCCGCCGCTGCGTGAGGAGCGTGACAAAGCTGCGCTGCGCCAGGCGCTGGCGGACGGCATCGTCGATTGTGTCGCGACCGACCACGCACCCCATGCAGCACAGGAGAAGTGCTGTGAGTTCGCTCAGGCCCGGCCCGGCATGCTCGGTCTGCAGACTGCACTCTCCATCGTCGTCGAGACGATGGTGACGACCGGGTTGCTGGACTGGCGCGGCGTCGCGCGGGTGATGAGCGAACGTCCCGCAGAGATCGTCGGGTTGCCGGACCAGGGGCGCCCGATCGCGGTCGGCGAGCCGGGCAACCTCGCCGTCGTCGACCCGGACACCTCGTGGGTGGTCGAGGCCGATCGATTGGCCAGCCTCTCCCAGAACACCCCGTACGAGTCGATGACGCTGCCCGCCACCGTGACGGCGACCGTGTTGCGCGGCGTTGTCACCGCCCGCGACCAGGAGGTGACGCGATGAGCGGCTTCGACGTGGTGATCGTGGTGGTCGTGCTGTTGGTGTGGGCAGGATTGGTCGCGCTCGTCCTGCGTGGTTGGCGCAACCGCGGTCGACGCCAGGCCGACATCGTCGGCCAGCTGCCCGAGGTACCGGCCGATCCCGGACCTGCGTTGCGCGGACCCGACACCGGATTGTACGTGGGCAGCACGTTTGCCCCGAGCTGGCAGGACCGGGTCGCAGTCGGCGACATCGGCGATCGCGCGTCAGCGGCGCTGAGCGCCCACACCGGCGGGCTGCTGATCACGCGCAAGGGTGCGAGTTCGATCTGGATCCCCCGTGGGTCCATCACCGCGGTCCGTACCGAACGCGGACTCGCCGGCAAGGTGATGTCCGCCGACGGGGTGCTCGCCATCCGTTGGCGACTCCCGAACGGCACCGAGATCGACTCCGGACTGCGCGCCGATGACAAGACCGTCTATCCCGGATGGGTGGCCGACCACGAGGCCGACACCACTCATTCGGACCTCACCCTGTCCGACGAACCGGCTCCGGGCACCGCCGTCGTGGATCCGAATCCCGCGCGCCCAGACGCTTCGCACACCGCGCCCTCGGTGGTCGAACCCGCCGACGAGAACAAGAAAGACGACGAATGAGCACTGCAGTACTCGTGCTGGAGAACGGTCAGGTGTTCACCGGCCGCGCCTACGGAGCAGTCGGGGAGACCCTCGGCGAGGCGGTCTTCTGCACTGCGATGACCGGCTACCAGGAGACCCTGACCGATCCGAGCTACCACCGTCAGATCGTGGTGGCGACAGCACCGCAGATCGGCAACACCGGGTGGAACACCGAGGACGGCGAGAGCACCGGCAGTGCGGGCAGTGACGCCGATTCCGGGGACTCCGGCAAGATCTGGGTCGCGGGGTATGCGGTCCGCAATCCCACCCGCCGGGTGTCGAGCTGGCGTGCGACCACCTCGCTCGAGGACGAACTGGTGCGCCAGGGGATCGTCGGGATCTCCGGCATCGACACCCGCACGGTCGTCCGAATCCTGCGTGACCACGGGTCGATGCGGGCCGGCGTCTTCAGCGGCGCCGCGCTTCCCGGCGGGGAGACCGGCGGTCGCGTCTCGGACGCGGCGGTCGACGAACTCGTGGGCCGGGTGCGCGACCAGCCGTCGATGTCCGGTGCCGATCTCGCCGGTGAGGTCACCACGGCCGAGGGCTACGTCGTCGAGCCGACCACGGAACACCGGTACACCGTCGCCGCGGTCGACCTCGGCATCAAGACCAACACTCCGCGCATGTTCGCCGAACGTGGTGTGCGCGTCCACGTCCTGCCCGCGAGCGCCGGATTCGACGCCATCCGCGACATCGCGCCCGACGGTGTGTTCTTGTCCAACGGTCCCGGTGATCCCGCGACCGCCGATGCAGTGGTGGGCCTGACCCGCGAGGTGCTCGGTGCCGACATCCCGCTCTTCGGCATCTGCTTCGGCAACCAGATCTTCGGACGCGCGCTCGGCCGCAGCACCTACAAGATGAAGTTCGGTCACCGCGGCATCAACATCCCGGTGATCGATCATGCGACGGGCGCGGTGTCGATCACCGCGCAGAACCACGGCTTCGCGCTCGAAGGCGAGGCAGGCGAGGAGTTCGACACCGACTTCGGTCGCGCCCGCGTCAGTCATGTCTGCGCCAACGACGGAACGGTCGAGGGAGTCGAATTGCTCTCCGGCCGGGGCTTCTCCGTGCAGTACCACCCCGAGGCGGCGGCCGGCCCACACGATGCCGCCTACCTCTTCGACAAGTTCGTCACCGTCCTCGACGGTGACCGCGCACACGGAACGAGGGCCTGATGCCACGCCGTACAGACATCAACCATGTCCTCGTGATCGGCTCGGGTCCGATCGTGATCGGGCAGGCCTGTGAATTCGACTACTCCGGCACACAGGCATGCCGCGTCCTGAAGGCGGAGGGACTGCGCGTCAGTCTGGTCAACTCCAACCCGGCGACGATCATGACCGATCCCGAGTTCGCCGATGCCACCTACATCGAGCCGATCACGGCCGAGTACGTCGAGAAGGTGATCGAGGCCGAGCGCGATGCCGGGCACCCCATCGACGCCGTGCTGGCGACCCTCGGTGGCCAGACCGCACTGAACACCGCCGTCGCACTGCACGAGCGCGGCTCACTGGAGAAGTACGGCATCGAGCTCATCGGCGCCGACTTCGAGGCGATCCAACGCGGTGAGGACCGGCAGAAGTTCAAGGACATCGTCGCCGACATCGGTGGCGAGAGCGCGCGTTCGCGTGTCTGTCACACCATGGACGAGGTGCGCGACACCGTCGCCGACCTCGGTTACCCGGTGGTCGTCCGGCCGTCGTTCACGATGGGTGGTCTGGGCTCGGGGATGGCCTACGACGAGAAGGATCTCGAGCGCATCGCCGGTGGCGGTCTGGCTGCCTCACCGACTGCCAATGTCCTCATCGAGGAGTCGATCCTCGGATGGAAGGAATACGAGCTCGAGCTGATGCGCGACAACCGCGACAACGTGGTCGTCGTCTGCTCCATCGAGAACGTCGACCCGGTCGGCGTACACACCGGGGACTCGGTGACCGTCGCGCCCGCCATGACGCTGACCGACCGCGAGTACCAGATCATGCGCGACCAGTCGATCGCGATCTTGCGCGCAGTCGGAGTCGACACGGGCGGATGCAACATCCAGTTCGCCATGGACCCGCGCGACGGTCGCCTCGTGGTGATCGAGATGAACCCCCGCGTCTCGCGCTCGTCGGCGCTGGCGTCCAAGGCGACCGGGTTCCCGATCGCCAAGATCGCCGCCAAGCTCGCCATCGGCTACAGCCTCGACGAGATCGTCAACGACATCACCAAGGAGACTCCCGCGAGCTTCGAGCCGACGCTCGACTACGTCGTGGTCAAGGCTCCGCGTTTCGCGTTCGAGAAGTTCCCGGGTGCCGACGACACCCTGACCACGACGATGAAGTCGGTCGGCGAGGCGATGTCGTTGGGCCGCAGCTTCGCCGAGGCACTGGGCAAGGTGATGCGTTCGCTGGAGACCAAGGCGGCGGGTTTCTGGACCGAACCCAACCGTCCCGACCCGGCGTCGATCGATCTGCCGGAACTGCTGGAGACGCTGCGGGTTCCGCGCGACGGCCGGTTGTACGGCCTGATGCTGGCCTTCGAGGCGGGCGCGACCATCGAACAGCTCTACGAGGCGACCGCCATCGACCCCTGGTTCCTCGCGGAGATCGGCGGGATCGCAGCGCTCGGCGCGGAGATCCGAGACGCCGACACACTGGACGAGTCACTACTGCGCGAAGCGAAGAGCTCCGGTTTCTCGGATCGTCAGATCGCCGCGCTGCGTTCAGATCTGGCGGATGAGGCCGCTGCTCGGCAACAGCGTTTGGAGCTGGGGATCCGGCCGGTGTACAAGACGGTGGACACCTGCGCGGCCGAGTTCGAGGCCAAGACCCCGTACCACTACTCCAGCTACGAATTGGATCCGTCGGCGACGAGCGAGGTCGCCCCGCAGACCGAGCGGTCCAAGGTGCTCATCCTCGGTTCCGGTCCCAACCGGATCGGGCAGGGCATCGAGTTCGACTACTCCTGCGTGCACGCCGCGACCACGTTGTCCGAGGCCGGATACGAGACGGTCATGGTCAACTGCAACCCGGAGACCGTCTCCACGGATTACGACACCGCGGACCGCCTCTATTTCGAGCCGCTGACCTTCGAGGACGTCCTCGAGGTGTATTACGCGGAGTCCGAGTCGGGGACCGTCGCAGGCGTCATCGTGCAGTTGGGCGGTCAGACACCGCTGGGGCTGGCCGATCGCCTCGCGGCTGCAGGCGTACCGATCGTCGGGACCAGTCCCGAGGCGATCGATCTCGCCGAGGATCGCGGCGAGTTCGGCGCGGTGCTCACCGCGGCGGGGCTCCCGGCGCCGGCCTTCGGCACCGCGACCAGCTTCACGGAGGCGCGCGACACCGCTTCCCGGATCGGGTACCCGGTGCTGGTGCGGCCGTCGTACGTGCTGGGCGGTCGGGGGATGGAGATCGTCTACGACGAGAAGTCGCTGGAGGACTACATATCTCGCGCCACCGAGCTGACCCCGGATCATCCGGTGCTGGTGGACCGTTTCCTCGAGGATGCGGTCGAGATCGACGTCGACGCACTGTGCGACGGTGACGAGGTGTACATCGGCGGCATCATGGAACACATCGAGGAGGCCGGTATCCACTCCGGTGACTCGGCGTGCGCCCTTCCGCCGGTAACCCTGGGACGCTCCGATCTGGAGACGGTCCGCGCATCGACGGAGGCGCTCGCGAAGGGTATCGGCGTGCGCGGACTGCTGAACGTCCAGTACGCGCTCAAGGACGACATCCTCTATGTACTGGAGGCGAATCCGCGCGCCAGCCGCACCGTGCCGTTCGTCTCGAAGGCCACCGCGGTGCCGTTGGCGAAGGCCTGCGCCCGGGTGATGTTGGGCGAGTCCATCGCGTCGCTGCGCGAACTGGGTGTTCTGCCGGCAACCGGCGACGGCGGGGACAGCGCGGTCGACACCCCGATCGCGGTGAAGGAAGCGGTGCTGCCGTTCAACCGGTTCCGCCGATACGACGGCACCGGTGTGGACTCGTTGTTGAGTCCGGAGATGAAGTCCACCGGTGAGGTGATGGGTATCGACGCCGACTTCGGTCGGGCGTTCGCGAAGTCGCAGACCGCGGCCTACGGCTCGCTGCCGACCGGCGGTGCGATCTTCGTCTCGGTGGCCAACAAGGACAAGCGCGCGCTGCTGTTCCCGGTTGCCCGTCTCGCCGACCTCGGATTCGAGATCCTGGCGACCGAGGGTACGGCGGATGTGCTGCGCCGCAACGGTATCCGAGCGACTACGGTGCGCAAGCACTTCGAGGCCGACCTCGCACCGGGCGAGCCGACGATCGTCGACACCATCCGCGCCGGCGAGGTGTCGATGGTGATCAACACTCCGTACGGCAACTCGGGTCCACGAGTGGACGGTTACGAGATCCGCAGTGCCGCGGTGTCGGTGAACATCCCGTGCATCACGACGGTGCAGGGTGCCGGCGCGGCTGTGCAGGGCATCGAGGCCGCACTGCGCGATCGGATCGGCGTCCTGTCGCTCCAGCGACGGCACCAGGGGCTGGTGGACGCTCGGTGACCAGCCCGACCGGCTATGCGGCGCGGCATCGTGCCGTGGTGGCCGAGCGAGGCCGGTTGTGTGTCGGCATCGATCCGCACGACGAGTTGCTCGAACAGTGGGGGCTCCCCGGCACCATCGACGGGCTCCGTCGATTCGGTGACATCTGTGTCGAGGCCTTCGGGTCTGTCGCCGGGTTCGTCAAACCTCAGGTCGCCTTCTTCGAGCCGTACGGCGCAGCGGGTTTCGCCGTGCTCGAACGGGTGATCGCCGGCTGTCGGGAAGCGGGCGCACTGGTCATCGCCGATGCCAAACGCGGCGACATCGGCTCGACCATGGCCGCTTACGCACAGGCCTGGCTCGCCGACACCTCGCCGCTGTGCGCGGATTCGATGACCGTGTCGCCATACCTGGGATTCGGTGCGTTGGCACCGGCCGTCGACGCCGCGCGAGCGGGGGAGCGGGCCGTGTTCGTACTGGCCCGCACCTCCAATCCGGAAGGTGCTGCGGTGCAGACCGCCGACGCGGATGGACGCTCGGTGGCCCAGTCGATCGTCGACACCGCGGCGGCCGAGAACGCCGACGGCGCAGCGACGGTCGGCCTGGTGGTCGGTGCGACGCGTGCACACGGCCTGGACCTGTCGGCACTCGGCGGGCCGATCCTGGCGCCGGGCCTCGGTGCTCAAGGTGCCACCGCCGCCGACCTTCCCGAGGTCTTCGACGGCGCCGACCGTTCGTGGCTCGTCCCCGCCAGTTCCCGCGGAGTGCTCCGCGCCGGCCCGGACGTCACCAGCCTGCGCGACGCCGCCCTCGCCGCCCGCGATGAGGTAGAGGCCGCGCTGTAGGTCCTCAACTGTGCGGATCGGTAGCAGTTGGTGTCGGTGAGCGACACCAACTGCTGAGTCTCGCTGCAGCCGCTTATTCGATGGGGTAGAGAACGGGCGGATCCGCTGTGGGGCTCGACCTAGACAACACCGCGGTCAGAGCAGCAGTGAGTACGAACATGCGTAATCGTGTGGTCAGGAGATTTCTGCAACTCATCGCGGCGCCACGACTGGTTCCAAGACCGGGTCAGTCGGTGTGACCGGGATGAGGGGTGCGTCCTTCAGATGGACAGCCGTGAATCGTCCGTGTCAGCAAGTGGCCACCGGTCGGTCTTGTCCCAGTCGATCGACTGCACGGGCTGGTTGCCCCGCATGAAGATGTAGGAGCCGACTCGCCCGGCACCTTCGAGGTCGTCGGACCAGTAACTCCAACAGACTCCGGTGGTCTCGGTGAACCTATTTAGATCCGCCGGGTGCATCCACGAGATGCGTTGCACCATGCGGTCCCAGTCTTGGCTCCATCCGGCGGCGGTGGTGATCTCGGCCAGTGTGGTTGTCCGGCCCAGGTTGTGTGCAGCGGCCTCGGCGATGTCGAGGAACCGTTCCGCGGATCCCAGCGCCTCGGTGTTCGGGTTGGGGGGGGAACGCTGGTGTGTGACATGGCGGGTCGGCGGGTTCGGGGGCGAACCCTGACAGTCGGGGCAGCAGCGAGCACCCTGACAAGCACAGACACAGAGTGAGCAGTAGCACGACCCAGTGAGGGTTCCGTTTCACGTCAGTCTCCTCGCGCCGGGAGCGGCACACCGACAGAGTCGGCTTTCGGAGCTCCGACCACGCGATTTGTCCAGTCGATGTAACCGTCACCACCGATGGAGACCGTTGCTCCGTGGTGTACCTCGGAGGCGATCAGGTCAGCCAGTTCGTCGTCGCTCGCGTCCGGATGTGCGGCCGCGACCTTCCGTCCGGTCTCGTTGTTGTAGAGATCCATGGCCTCCCGGTGAGCCGGTTGACCACCCAGCCCTTCGTGTGCGGTTGCGTATTGACGAGCCCAGTCTGCGCCGAAGGTCTTGGTCATGAGGGCATTCCAGTACGCATGCCGGAAGGCGTCCCCCTTTCCGTCGTCGAGCTCCTCTGGAAACCTGGCGGCGGCAGCGGCTTTGGCCTCGTTCTCGATCCTCTGAAAATCGCCGATTGTCGGCTTGCCCGCTAGGGCAGCGCCCGGACTCGTGAGGACGAGCTTCTTCAGCATCGAGATCTCTTCCGGTGTCAGCAACTTCGGTTCCATGCTCACACCCAGGTGTTTGAGGCGGGCCATTGTCGTCGGATCCGGCCACAGCCGTGGTGCTCCGTGTGAGGTCCGCGTCTGATAGTCGGCGAGGATCCGCCGGAGTCGGGGGTCCGACGGCTGCGCGACGACGCCTTTCTTGACTCCGTCGCTGAGTTTCTCCAACCAGCCACGCAATTTCTCGCCGGCGTTCTGATCAGCCTCCTTGATCCGTGCGAGACCGGTCGTTATCTCTTCGGTGAGCATGAATTCGTCAGCTTCCTTGGCGGGAAGTTTGTACACGGTGCGAAAGCCCCATTCTTCCTTCCACTGGGCGTTGGACTTGCGCGAGTACACCTTTCCCTCATCGGTCACCGACAACTCGTACTCGGAATCGTCGACCTCCTGCAGCTTCGCGCGCAGGGTGGTGACTTCGGCGTCGAGAACTCTGATCGCCGAGGACGCGGTGTCGGCGACGGCGCCGACCACCTTCGCCGATCGGGACAGCTCTTCGCGGTGTACGGCTGCCGCCGATCGCGCCTCACCGCCGCCGAATCCTTTCCAGTAGTCGCCGGAGGAGTCGTTTACGGAACCGGTCGCGTTGCCGACCTGGAGGAGTTCGCCGGACTTCTCCGACATGCCCGCGGCGACAGTCTGCGCGGAATCGAAGTCCCACGAACGAACCACACCCACCGTGTAACGGTCGTCCGCCATCAGTTGTGCCCGGTCGCGAGGCGTTCCGCGTTCCGCGCCTCGGTTTCTTGATACAACTCTCCGCCGCGGACGGCTTTGGCGGACAGGTCGTCGAGTCTGCGTACGTGATACTCGAGGACGCGATCAAGGGCTTTCGCTGCATCCGCGAGACTGCGCGTGACCTCGGAGGTCCCCGATCCCTTGTTGGCGTTCGTCCCACCCGCCAGCGGCTTCTGGTTCTTGAGCGTCAGCGCATGTCCCGCCGTCGCACTGGCGAGCGCGAACACTCTCTCGACGTCGACATCCACGAACCGTTCTCCTCATCGTTCAGCCCCGGACGACCCCCGACCGAGCACACAAATTTCTGGCAGCCGTTCGATTGGACGCTCGGAGGACACGGATCGGTTCCCTCGACCGGATGACAGGGCCGCGAGGTGTCCCGTTGGTCGCCGACGCGGGTCCTCTCCGCGAGCGCGGGTGTCCCGACACCCGCGTCGGTGGACGCAGCCCGCGTGGGGGCGAACAGACGCCGGACGGACCCTCCGGGATGGGCTATAGCACGCTCGTCGGACAGCAAAACAGCAGGTGTAGGGCAGTTCGCGACACGCCCAAACGGAATCGAATCCGGTGAATTCGTCGACAACAACTCCCGTCACACACGTCCCACGGGAAGGCGACGGCAGGCGGCGTGCGTCGGCGCCGGCCGTCGGGTCGGGGTGCTGTCGTCGTGACAGCGCTGACCAGGCATTTCTCGAGCACGGTGTCGGAGCGGACGCGTAGGGTGGGCCACGGCGCACATCCACGAGGACCGAGCGGGGAAGCGCAACCTACAGGACCGCGACACCGCGGAAATGAAGGGGTGGCACTCGCAAATGCCTGCTCACGTGGGTACGGTCGCTTTCGCCGCACCACATGCGGGCGGCGGTGGCCGATCACCACTGGTGAACGCCACGGTCGCACGAGCGGCCAACCGCCATCAGACGCTGTCCCGGCGACTGATGACAGTCCAGATCGAACACACGAAAGACGGAGGAACCCCGTGGCCCTTCCCCAGTTGACGGACGAGCAGCGCGCTGCGGCGTTGGAGAAGGCAGCTGCCGCTCGGCGGGCCCGCGCCGAGCTCAAGGAGCGCCTGAAGCGCGGCGGCACCAATCTCGCACAGGTACTGAAGGACGCCGAGGACGACGAGATCCTGGGCAAGATGAAGGTCTCCGCACTTCTCGAGGCCCTGCCGAAGGTGGGCAAGGTGAAGGCGCAGGAGATCATGACCGAGCTCGAGATCGCCCCGACCCGCCGCCTGCGTGGCCTGGGTGATCGTCAGCGCAAGGCCCTGCTCGAGAAGTTCAGCTCCTGAGCGAGCGCCGACGCAGCAGCGTGCCGGTCGCGCAGGTCGGAGGGTGAACGCCCTGTCACCGCACCGATCACAGACCGAACGTACGAGGGGTCGACTGGTAGTCCTGGTCGGCCCCTCGGCCGTCGGTAAGTCGACTGTCGTGCGGCGCGTCCGAGAACTGCTGCCGCAGATGCATTTCAGCGTCTCCGCGACCACCCGCGCCCCGCGGCCTGGTGAGGTGGAGGGACGCGATTACCACTTCGTGAGCGGCTCGGAGTTCGATCGCATGATCGCCGACGACGAGCTGCTCGAATGGGCCGAGATCCACGGTGGTCTGCAGCGATCGGGAACCCCGGTGGCGCCGGTCCTCACCGCGCTCGCGGCCGGGACACCGGTCCTCGTCGAGGTCGATCTCGAGGGCGCCCGCAACGTCGTCAGCCGCCTCCCAGAGGCGACGACGGTCTTTCTCTCGCCCCCCACCTGGGAAGATCTGGTCGCCCGGCTCACCGGTCGGGGTACCGAGACTCCAGAGGCCGTGGAGCGTCGACTGACCACCGCGCGCGCCGAGATGGAGGCTGCGTCGCAGTTCGACCACGTGCTGGTCAACAGCGAAGTCGACCAGGTGGCCCATCAGTTGGTATCCTTGCTGGTCGGACCTGGTGACGCAGTCGTGTCGGCCCCCGCCGACGACGGACACGACGACATCAGCTGACCCCGAAGCCCCGGACCAGGTGTGCAACGTCGGCACCGGACCACACATACGCACGACCGATGCAGGAGATTGCGTGACCACCAACTTCGAACTGACCGAGATCAACGACGCGCCGGCATACGAGACGCCGCTGGGTATCACCAACCCGCCGATCGATGATCTCCTCGAGCGCGCATCGTCGAAGTACGCGCTGGTCATCTACGCCGCCAAGCGCGCACGACAGATCAACGACTACTACAACCAGCTCGGCGACGGCATCCTCGAGTACGTCGGACCGCTGGTCGAGCCGGGCCTGCAGGAGAAGCCGTTGTCGATCGCGATGCGCGAGATCCACTCCGACCTCCTCGAGCACACCGAAGGCGAATAGCCGGTAGGGCGATGACGACGCCTGGCGCATCGCGCCGTCGAATCCTGGTCGGGGTCGGTGGCGGGATCGCCGCCTACAAGGTCTGCTCGGTGATCCGACACTTCACCGAGGCAGGCCATGACGTGCGTGTGGTCCCCACTCCCGCAGCCCTCGAGTTCGTCGGTTCCGCCACCTTCGAGGCGCTGAGCGGCAACCCGGTGACCACCGGCGTCTTCTCCGATGTCGACCAGGTCGCACATGTTCGCCTCGGGCAGGGCGCCGACCTCGCGGTCATCGCACCGGCCACCGCCGACCTGATGGCGCGCGCGGCTGTGGGGCGCGCCGACGACCTCCTGACCGCATCCCTGCTGACGGTGCGATGTCCGGTGCTGTTCGCCCCGGCGATGCACACCGAGATGTGGGAGCATCCGGCCACCCAGGCCAACATCGCGACCCTCCGATCGCACGGTTCGACCGTCATGACCCCCGCGTCCGGGCGCCTCACCGGTGCCGACAGCGGTCGGGGCCGGCTTCCGGACCCGCAGGAGATCGCACTCCTCGGCGAACTGCTCATGGAGCGCGCCGATGCCCTCCCGTACGACCTCGCCGGCGTTCGCGTGGTCATCTCTGCCGGCGGCACCCGCGAACCACTCGACCCGGTGCGCTTCCTGGGGAACCGCAGCTCCGGCAAGCAGGGGTTCGCACTGGCACGAGCAGCCGCCCAGCGCGGAGCGCAGGTCACCGTCGTCGCCGGATCGACGGCCGAACCCGGTGATCCCGCGGGGGTCGAGGTCGTCCGGATCGCGACCGCCACCGAACTCGCCGACGAGATGACCAAGCGCGCGGCCGAGGCGGACGTGGTGATCATGGCGGCCGCGGTCGCCGACTTCCGGCCCACCAGCGTGGCCGAATCCAAGATCAA
Organism: Gordonia soli NBRC 108243; assembly: GCF_000334455.1. Lineage (GTDB taxonomy): Bacteria > Actinomycetota > Actinomycetes > Mycobacteriales > Mycobacteriaceae > Gordonia > Gordonia soli. The sequence continues at coordinate 87,005 of NZ_BANX01000018.1, read as the reverse complement.
GAAGGGCGCCGCCGGTCCGGCACCCATCGAACTCGCCACCAACCCCGACATCCTCCGTGGACTCGTCGAGAGCCGCACCGAAGGCCGGATCCCGGCCGAGACGGTCATCGTCGGATTCGCCGCGGAGACCGGTGACGAACACGGCGGAGTCCTCGACCACGGACGAGCGAAACTCGGGCGCAAAGGATGCGACCTCCTCGTGGTCAACGCGGTGGGAGAAGGCAAGGCGTTCGGCACCGAGGACAACACCGGGTGGCTGCTCTCGTCGACGGGATCCGAGACAGCCCTGCCGCTGGGGTCCAAAACCCTCATGGCGAGCCGAATCCTTGACCAGGTCCGCACGCTGGTGCCTGATGGTCGTCGACGCTGACCGCACCGCGGCCGGCGACCGCGTCATCACGGGTGTGTAGGTTGGAATCCACTCAGGGGCCCGACCACGGCCTCCCGTTCCGGTCGCCGACCCCGGCGTGGGCGCCGACGACCGCGATGACCGGCATCGACACCGATGTCGGTGAAGCGGTAGAACATGCACGAAGACTTTCGACACACGGACCACCAGGTCGCCGCGCACCGGCGCCGACCGACCACCGCCACACCAGGACCACCCACGACACGGCCCGCACCGATCTCGCTGTGCGTCGCCGCACCGGCCCGGGCCGACCTTGAGAGGAACCGATGACCACCTCGTCACGTCTGTTCACCAGTGAGTCCGTCACCGAAGGGCATCCGGACAAGATCTGTGACGCCATCAGCGACTCGATCCTGGATGCCCTCCTCTCCGACGACCCCCGGTCGCGCGTGGCGGTCGAGACCCTGGTCACGACCGGTCAGGTGCACGTAGCGGGCGAGGTGACCACTTCGGCGTACGTCGACATCCCGGGAATCGTCCGCCAGAAGATCCTCGACATCGGCTATGACTCGTCCACCAAGGGCTTCGACGGCGCCTCCTGCGGCGTCAACGTCGCCATCGGTGCACAGTCGCCCGACATCGCCGGCGGCGTGTTCAACTCGCACGAGCACCGCAGCGGCATCTCCGAGGACGAGATCGACGCCCAGGGCGCAGGCGACCAAGGGCTCATGTTCGGGTACGCGACGAACGAGACCCCGGAGTACATGCCGGTGCCGATCGCACTGGCCCATCGGCTGTCGCGTCGGCTGACCGAGGTCCGCAAGACCGGTGTGTTGCCGTACCTGCGTCCCGATGGCAAGACCCAGGTCACCATCGAGTACGACGGCGACAAGCCGGTCCGCCTCGACACCGTTGTCGTGTCGACCCAGCATGCGGCCGACATCGACCTCGACAACCTGCTGTCACCGGACATCCGCGCGCAGGTGCTCGACCCGGTCCTCGCCGACCTCGACATCCCGACCCTGGACACCTCGGAGGTCCGCCTCCTGGTGAATCCGACCGGCAAGTTCGTGCTCGGCGGCCCGATGGGCGATGCCGGCCTGACCGGCCGCAAGATCATCGTCGACACCTACGGCGGCATGGCCCGTCACGGTGGTGGCGCGTTCTCGGGCAAGGACCCGTCGAAGGTCGACCGTTCGGCTGCCTACGCCATGCGATGGGTCGCCAAGAACGCAGTCGCCGCGGGGCTGGCCACACGCATCGAGGTCCAGGTCGCCTACGCCATCGGCAAGGCGGCACCGGTCGGTCTGTTCGTCGAGACCTTCGGCACCGAGACCGTCGACCCGTCCATCATCGAGAAGGTCATCACCGAGGAATTCGACCTGCGCCCGCTGGCGATCATCCGCGACCTCGACCTGCTGCGACCGATCTACGGTCCGACCGCCGCCTACGGGCACTTCGGCCGCACCGATGTCGACCTGCCGTGGGAGCGCACCGATCGTGCCGACAAGCTGCGGGCCGCTGCCGGTCTGTAGTCGCGGTCCGCGCCGCCCGGTGCTCCGGTGAGCCCGCGCACCTCGGGCGCGCGGCAGCGGGCCTCCGAGCGCCCCATCGGTACAGTGCTGCCGATGTTGGGGCTGGCGCATCTGGATCGTCCGTTCGACTACCTGATCGACACGGATCAGGACGCCGACGCGATACCCGGGGTGCGGGTACGCGTCCGATTCGCCGGTCGGCTCGTCGACGGGTACCTCCTCGATCGCATCGACGAGAGCGCACACGAAGGCAAGCTGGGTTGGGTGGAGCGTGTCGTTTCGGCCGAACCGGTCCTGACACCTGAACTCGCACAGCTGTGCCGGGCGGTTGCCGACCGATACGCGGGAACCATGTCGGATGTGATCCGGCTCGCCATCCCGCCCCGGCACGCGCGCACCGAGAAAGAGGAGACGCCGCCTCCCGAATCGGTGGTCGGCGTGCCCGACGGCGAGGGATGGGATACCTATGCCCACGCCGACTCGTTTCTGACATCGCTGTCCGACAACCATCCGCGCGCGATCTGGCAGGCGACGCCGGGTGAGGACTGGCCGACCCGACTTGCCGAACTCGCCGCGCGGACCGCAGCAGCCGGACGCGGCACCATCATCGTGGTGCCCGATCAGCGCGATCTCGATCGGGTGGCCGCCGCGTGTTCGCCCCTGCTGGGCGATCGCTGCGTCACCCTGGCGGCCGGTCTCGGACCGACCGCCCGATACCGCCGCTGGCTCGCCATCCGACGCGGCGCAGCGTCGGTCGTGCTCGGCACCCGCAGTGCGATCTTCGCCCCGGTCGCCGACCTCGGGTTGGTCGTGGTCTGGGACGACGGCGACGACAGCCTCGTCGAGCCACGCGCACCGTATCCGCATCCGCGTGAAGTGGCGGTGCTGCGATCGCACCTCGAGAAATCGGCACTGGTCATCGGCGGGCACGCCCGTACCGCAGAGGCACATGCACTCGTCGCCGCCGGGTGGGCCAACGATCTCGTCGCCGAGCGCGTCGACGTCCGCGCCCGCAGTCCGCATGTCATCGCGTTGAGTGACGAGGACAACCGCATCGCACGCGATCCGCTGGCCCGATCTGCCCGGATGCCCGCGGTCGCGTTCGACGCCGTCCGCAAGGCGCTCGCCGACGATCGGCCTGCGCTCGTCAGCGTCCCTCGTCGCGGATACATCCCGTCGGTGGCGTGTGAACGGTGCCGGACCCACGCGCGGTGCCGTGCGTGTCATGGACCGTTGCAGGTCCACGCGGACGGGGCGGTCGACTGTCGATGGTGCGGCAGGCCCGAGCGTGCCTTCCGGTGCCCGACGTGTGGTGGCCGACGGGTGCGGGCCCTGACCACCGGTGCTCGACGCACCGCCGAAGAGCTCGGTCGCGCGTTCGCCGGGGTCCCGGTGACCACCTCCGGTGGCGACACGGTGGCCGACGAGATCCCCACCGGCGCACGGTTGGTGGTCGCGACCCCCGGGGCCGAGCCGGTCGCCGACGGTGGCTACGGCGCGGGCGTGATCGTCGACACCTGGGCGCAACTCGACCGTGAGGACCTGCGCGCCACCGAGGATGCGGTCCGGCGGTGGATGGCGGTGGGGACGCTGGTGCGGCCGCACGGCGACGGTGGCACGCTCGTCGTCGTGGCAGACGCGACCCTGCCTGCGGTCCAGGCGGTGATCCGCTGGGACCCGGTCGGGTTCGCCGATCATGAACTGGCGCAACGTGTCGAGCTGGGTTTTCCGCCGGCTGTCACGATGGCGTCCATCGACGGTTCACCGGAGATGATCACCTCGTTCGCCGACACCATCGAACTGCCCGACGGCGCAGAACTCCTCGGCCCGGTGCCCCTGCCACCGGGGGTGCGGCCACCCGCGGGCGGCGATCGGGGCGAGCAGATCGAGGGAGAGGCCGAACGGATCCTCGTCCGGGTGCCGCGCCGGACCGGCCGGGCGTTGTCGGAGGCACTCGTCGGCGCCCAGGTCCGCCGCAACACCCATCACGAGACCGGGCCGATCCGCGTGCAGGTGGACCCGCCTACCATCGGATGAACACACGGCCGCCGCGACAGGCGTGGCGTCGACATCTGGAAGGGGTCGCATGAGGGTGGTCTTCGCCGGCACACCGGAGGTCGCGGTGCCGTCGCTCCGACTGCTCCTCGACTCGCCGCGGCACGAGATCGTCGGTGTGATCTCACGACCCGACGCGGTGTCCGGGCGTGGGCGGAAAGTGGTCCGGTCGCCGGTCGCCGAACTCGCCGACCAGCACGACATCGAGGTCCTCACGCCGCGCCGCCTCGGTGATCCGGGTGTACTCGACCGACTCCGCGACTGGCGGCCCGACGTCGGTGCCGTGGTCGCCTACGGAGGTCTGGTGCCCGCGGGCCTGCTCGACCTCCCCGCACACGGCTGGATCAACCTGCACTTCTCGGTGCTGCCCGCGTGGCGGGGTGCGGCGCCGGTCCAGGCCGCCATCGCGGCGGGGGACGAGGTGACCGGCGCCAGCACCTTCCGTCTCGAGGAAGGGCTCGACACCGGACCGGTCTTCGGGGTCATCACCGAGACCCTTCGTCCGGACGACACGAGTGGTGCTGTCCTGGAACGACTCTCCGTCTCGGGTGCCCAGCTCCTCGAGCAGACGATCGACGGCGTCGCCGCCGGTCGTCTCACCCCCGTGGCGCAGTCCACGGCCGGGGTGTCGCATGCGCCGAAGGTCACGGTCGAGGAAGCGCGCGTGCGTTGGGAACTCCCCGCGCACATCATCGATCGGCAGATCAGGGCACACACCCCGGCTCCCGGCGCGTGGACGACCTTCGCCGACCAGCGTGTCAAGGTCGGGCCGGTTGTGGTGGTCGACACCGACTCCGATCCCACCGCCCCCGCCGACCTGTCGATCGCGACCCTCGCGATCACCAAACGTGATGTCTTCGTGGGCACATCGTCGACTCCGGTGCGTCTGGGCTGGGTGCAGCCGCCGGGCAAGAAGCAGATGCCTGCCGCCGACTGGGCGCGCGGCGCGCGACTGACCGACGGGGCGGAGCTCGCATGAAGCGACCGGCGATGACACGTGACAAGCCCGTCGATCAGGTGCGCGCGACTGCGCGCGACGTACTGCGGGCGGTTCGGGAACGAGCTGCCTACGCCAACATCCTGCTGCCGAAGTTGCTGCGCGAGCGGGGGATCACCGGTCGGGATGCCGCGCTCGCGACCGAACTGACCTACGGCGCGGCCCGTGCACAAGGCCTCCTCGACGCGGTCATCGAGTCGGCGGCGCGACGTCCGGTCGCCGACATCGACGGAGCCGTCCTGGATGTCCTCCGGTTGGGCACCTATCAGTTGCTGCGTACCCGCATCGGGTCGCACGCGGCCGTCTCCACCTCGGTGGACCTGATCCGCTCCGAGGCCGGGATGGGGCCGTCGGGGTTCGTGAACGCGGTGCTGCGCAAGGTCTCCCAGCGCGACGAGGACCTCTGGGTCGACGAGTTGGCGCCATCCATGGCCGTTGACCTGGTCGGCAACCTCGCGTTCCGGTACGCCCATCCGCGCTGGATCGCCGAGGTCTTCGTCGACGCGCTCGGCGGCTCGGCCGGTCAGTTGCAGGCGGCCCTCGCCGCCGACGACGAACGCCCACCGGTCCACCTGGTCGCGCGCCCCGGGCTCATCACCGCCGAGGAACTGGCGCTGGTCTCCGGCGGCGACCCGGGTCGATGGTCGCCGTACTGCGTCTACCTTCCCGGCGGTGACCCGGGCCAGATCGATGCCGTGCGTGAGGGTTACGCGGGTGTGCAGGACGAGGGCAGTCAGTCGGTCGCGCGGGCGCTGACGCAGTTCGAGCTCGCCGACGACCACGGCCGGTGGCTGGACATGTGCGCCGGCCCCGGCGGGAAGGCGGCCCTGCTCGGTGCGATCGCGGACATCGACGGTGCGCACCTGGACGCCATCGAGGTGTCCGAGCACCGTGCGGAACTCGTGCGCAAGGTGACCCGAGACCTCCCGGTCACCGTCCGCGTCGCCGACGCCCGTCAGACCGATCTGGACCCGGGATACGACCGCATCCTGCTCGACGCCCCGTGTACCGGACTCGGTTCGCTGCGGCGCCGACCGGAGGCACGCTGGCGTCGGACCCCCGACGATGTGGTCACCCTCGTAGAACTCCAGCGTGAACTGCTCGACGAGGCCGTACGTCTCATCCGACCCGGCGGTGTCATCGTGTACTCGACCTGCTCACCGCATCCGGCCGAGACCACCGAGGTCATCGGCGCGGCCCTTGCCGCCAATCCCGCTCTGCGTCAGCTCGATGCGCGTTCAGAGGTCGGCGTGGACGATGTCGGGGCCGGGCCGTCGGTGCAGCTGTGGCCACACCTGCACGGCACGGACGCCATGTTCCTGGCCGCCCTGACCGTCGACGCCTGAGCTGGGGCCCACTCGGACCCATCGTCCGGGTCGACCGGATGGTGCGCGGTCGCGACACATGCGCGCCCTACAATCGTCACCATGTCTGCACCCGGCCGCACGCCGATGATCGCACCGTCCATCCTGTCCGCCGACTTCGCGCACCTCGCCGCCGAGGCCGCGGCGGTCGGATCCGCGGAGGATCGGCCGGGAGCCGACTGGCTGCACGTGGACGTGATGGACGCTCACTTCGTGCCGAACCTCACCCTGGGCCTGCCGGTGGTCGAGAGTCTGCTCAAGGCCACCGACATCCCGTTGGACTGCCACCTGATGATCGAAGATCCCGGTACCTGGGCACCGCCGTATGCCGAGGCCGGTGCTGCGAACGTGACGTTCCACGCCGAGGCCACCGATGACCCGAGTGCTGTCGCGCGAGACATCCGTGCAGCCGGAGCAGCGGCGGGACTCAGTCTGAAGCCGGGCACCCCGCTCGACGGTTACCTCGAGATCCTGCGCGACTTCGACACCCTGCTGATCATGAGCGTCGAGCCCGGTTTCGGCGGCCAGAAGTTCATCCCCGAGGTGCTCGACAAGGTTCGGGCCATCCGCAAGATCGTCGACTCCGGGCAGCTGCGCCTGACGGTGGAGATCGACGGCGGCATCAACGCCGACACCATCGAGCAGGCAGCGGAGGCGGGTGTCGACTGCTTCGTCGCGGGATCGGCCGTCTACGGTGCGTCCGACCCCGGGGTGGCCGTCGAAGCCCTGCGCGCGCAGGCAGCGGCGGCCGCGGTCGGGCACCGCGCCTGAGCCGATGCCAGACGACCTCGATCCGGCCGCGATCGATCCGACGATCGCCACGGCGATGGCGACCGCGATCGCCGAGTCGGTGGGATCGCAGGGATCGAGCTCGCCGAACCCTCCGGTGGGTGCCGTCATCCTCGATCGGGACGGGGCCGTCGTCGGTCGGGGCGCAACACAGCCGCCCGGCGGCCCGCACGCCGAGGTGATGGCTTTACGTGACGCCGGCCCGGCCGCGCGCGGTGGCACTGCCGTCGTCACTCTCGAACCCTGCAATCACACGGGTCGGACCGGACCGTGCGCCCGCGCACTCATCGATGCCGGGGTCGCGGCGGTCCGCTACGCGGTCCCCGATCTCTCGCCGGTCGCCGGCGGTGGCGCGGCGACCCTGCGTGCGGCGGGGATCGACGTGGTCGGCGATGTCGCCCGCACCGACGCGGAAGCGGGACCGTTGCGCCACTGGCTGTTCCGACAGCGCGTCGGCCGACCGTTCGTGACCGCCAAGATAGCGAGCACGCTCGACGGACGGATCGCCGCCCCGGACGGCACCAGCCAATGGATCACCGGTCCACGAGCACGTGCGGCCGTCCACGAGCAGCGGGCCCGGCTGGACGCGATCGTCGTGGGTACGGGGACAGTGATCCGCGACGATCCGTCACTGACTGCCCGACATGCCGACGGACACCTCTACCCGCACCAGCCGACGCGCGTCGCGATGGGGCGGCGCCGGCTCCCCGCCGATGCTCGTGTCGCCGATGACGCGGCACCGTTCGTGCAGGTCGGATCACACGATCCCGCCGATGTGCTCGCGGCTCTGCCGGACGCGCTGTGGGTCCTGGTCGAAGGCGGGCCGGCGATCATCGGTGCGTTCCTCGCCGCCGACCTCGTCGACGAGGTCGATCTCTTCCTGGCGCCGACGATCCTCGGCGCAGGCGCGGCATCCATCGACATCCCGTCCGTGCAGACCCTGACCGACGCGCGAGGTTTCTCGATCACCGGAGTCGACGGCCTCGATCCAGATGTGCGCATCCGGCTCGGACGTCCTACGAATCCCACCTGACGGGATGCTGTTACCGACGTCGGCGACGAGCGAACCAGCCGATGACCACTCCGATCAGGCACACGATCGTGAGCGTGAGCCAGAGGGGCGTCGTGACGTGCAGGAAGAGGAAGTCGATGCGCGTCCGCTGCCGGTTCTGGACGATGAACACCACCGCGATCACCGCCAGTAGGATCGGCAACCATTGTCGGCGTACCAGCGCCAGCGCGCGGGCACCCGGACCGGCATGGCTGGACGGGGCGTCGACGGTTGCGCGGTCGGACATCGGAGGTCTCCGTTCTCCCGGTCCCGTGGCGACGGTCGGAAGTGCCGCCGACCGACGAGACGATGGTCACATCGTAGTCCGGGCGCGGTGCTTCCGGCGTGCATCGGCAGGTCGGTGACCGGCTCGGATTTGCGCTCGCGATGAATGCGGGATATCGGGTGCTCGGGAGCCCGTGCTAGCGTCGAGGACATAGTTCTCGGGGCGGGGTGAAAGTCCCCACCGGCGGTGATCGTCCGCACGTCAGTGCGTGTGGACGGAAGCCCGCGAGCGCTCGCCGACAACGGCGAGGTCAGCAGATCCGGTGTGATTCCGGAGCCGACGGTCACAGTCCGGATATGAGAGAACAGGCGACACCTGTGCGCCCTCTCCGCTCCGAGCGAGCACAGAGGAGCGTTGCGTGTTCACTGGGATCGTCGAAGAACTCGGCACCATCGTCGCCCGCGAGGAGTTGTCCGACGCGGCGCGCATCACCGTCCGAGGACCACTGGTCACCAGCGATGCATCCTTCGGCGATTCCATCTCGGTCAACGGCGTCTGCCTGACCGTCGTCGAACAGAGCCCCGACGCGTTCACCGTCGACGTCATGGCGGAGACCCTCGACCGCAGTTCGCTCGCCCGCCTCGGTACCGGATCGCGGGTCAACCTCGAGCGCGCCATGGCCGCCGGTGGACGGTTCGGCGGGCACATAGTGCAGGGGCACGTCGATGGGGTCGGTGAGGTCGTCTCCGTGAGTCCGTCCGAGCACTGGACCGTCGTCCGGATCGCCGTCCCCGACGCGATCAGCCGCTACATCGTCGAGAAGGGGTCGATCACGGTCGACGGGGTGTCCCTGACCGTCTCGGCGTTGTCGGATGGTGCGCCCGGGGAACAGACCTGGTTCGAGATCTCGTTGATCCCGACGACCCTCGACGAGACCACCCTCGGTTCCGTGTCCATCGGAGACCCGGTGAACCTCGAGGCCGACGTGATCGCGAAGTATGTGGAGCGTCTGCACCCGGCGACCGCCGCCGTGCAGCCTGATGTGAAGTGAGCACCGAGATGACTACTGAGAGCACCACGCAGGGGAGTGCAACCACCGAGGGTGGTGGGGCACATGAGCGGGTGGAACTGGACTCCGTCGAGCGTGCGATCGCCGACATCGCCGCGGGCAAGGCTGTGGTCGTGGTCGACGACGAGGACCGCGAGAACGAGGGCGACCTGATCTTCGCCGCCGAGAAGGCCACTCCCGAACTGGTGGCGTTCATGGTGCGCTACACCTCCGGATACCTGTGTGTGCCGTTGTCCGGGGACGACTGCGACCGCCTCGGTCTACCGCCGATGTACTCGATGAACCAGGACAAGCACGGGACGGCCTACACCGTCACCGTCGATGCTCGCGAAGGCATCGGGACCGGCATCAGCGCCGCCGATCGCGCGACGACGATGCGCCTGCTCGCCGATCCGTCCAGCACTGCCAACGACCTGACCCGGCCCGGTCACGTGGTACCCCTGCGCGCCAAGGAGGGCGGCGTGCTGCGACGCCCTGGGCACACCGAGGCCGCGGTCGACCTGGCGCGGCTGGCCGGTCTCACGCCGGCCGGCGTCATCTGCGAGATCGTCAGCCAGAAGGACGAGGGCTCGATGGCGCAGACGGACGAGCTCCGCGTCTTCGCCGACGATCACGACCTGGCGCTGATCTCGATCGCCGACCTCATCGCGTGGCGGCGTCGCAACGAGAAGCACGTCGTGCGCGTCGCGGATGCCCGGATCCCCACCCGCCACGGCGACTTCCGCGCGGTCGGCTACTCGAGCATCTACGACGACGTCGAGCACGTCGCCCTGGTGCTGGGTGACATCGCAGGTCCCGACGGACAGGGCGACGACGTCCTGGTGCGTGTGCACTCGGAGTGCCTGACCGGTGACGTCTTCGGTTCGCTGCGCTGCGATTGTGGACCGCAACTCGACGCGGCCATGGAGATGGTCGCGGCCGAGGGGCGGGGCATCGTGCTCTACATGCGCGGCCACGAAGGCCGCGGGATCGGGCTGCTGCACAAGCTGCAGGCCTACCAGCTCCAGGACGCCGGCTCCGACACCGTCGATGCCAACCTGCAACTGGGCTTGCCCGCCGACTCTCGCGACTACGGCCTCGGTGCTCAGATCCTGGTCGACCTCGGGGTCTCCTCGATGCGGCTGCTGACCAACAACCCGGCCAAGCGCGTCGGTCTGGACGGGTACGGCCTGCAGATCGTCGACCGGGTCGCGATGCCGGTCCGGGCCAACGCGGAGAACCTCCGCTACTTGCGGACCAAACGAGACCGCATGGGCCACGACCTCGCCGGCCTCGATGATCCACTCCCGAACGATCCGGCCACCGGCCATGTCGGACACGGGGATCCGGCATGAGCGGGGCAGGGGAGCCGACGCTCGAACTCGACGACGCCGGGCAGGTCCGACTCGCCATCATCGCGTCACAGTGGCACGAGACCATCTGCACCGCACTGCTCGACGGCGCACTCCGAGCTGCCGAGCAGCACGGTGTCCCGGCACCGACCGTGGTGCGGGTGGCCGGCGCCATCGAGCTGCCGGTGATCGCCCAGGCCCTCGCCCGCACGCACGACGCCGTGGTCGCACTCGGTGTCGTGATCAAAGGTGAGACACCGCATTTCGACTACGTCTGCGATGCGGTCACCGCAGGCCTGACCCGCGTGTCGCTGGACGAGTCGACCCCGGTCGGCAACGGCGTGCTGACCACACTCACCGAAGAGCAGGCATTGGCACGCGCAGGCCTGCCGGATTCGTCCGAGGACAAGGGGGCACAGGCCACCACCGCAGCGGTCGCGTCGGCGCTGATCCTGCGCGGTCTCGACGACGGCGTGGTCGCCTCGACCGGCGCGGTCGCGACGGTCGGGACCGGCGGGAGCGCTTCGGGTGCCTGAGGGCGCCGACCATCCCGTGACCGGTCCGCCGGCGCGGGACACCGAGCCTTCCGATGTCTGGGAGTTCGTCTATCGGCCCCGACGCACGCCACGGATCGCGATCGCGGTGGCGATCGTGGTCCTGATCATCCACATCGTCTTCGGCGCGTTGCTGACGATCTCCGACACGGGGGTGCAGATCGGCCTGTCCGACCAGTTCGCCATCTGGATCATCGGTGTCGTCGTCGCGGGTGCCATCCTGCTGTTCACCCGGGTCCGGCTGCGGGTGGGCCCGCAGGGTGTCGGCGTGCGCAACCTCACCTCCGAACGCGTCTTCGGATGGGATCGCATCGTCGGGTTGACCTATCCCGACAAGGGGTTCGGCGCACGGCTGCTGCTCCCCGCCGACGAACACATCCCGGTGCTGGCCGTGCAGGCCGGTGACGGTGATCGGGCGGTCGGCGCGATGAACAGGTTCCGCGAGCTCCGACAGATCCACGCCCCTCGCCCGACGTCGGACTGATCAGCCGCCGATCGCGTGACGCGACCGGCACGGGGCGTCGGACTACGCGCTACCAGATGCAGCGCGTACCCCGTCGACCTCGGGTGCAGCCGCTCTGTGGGTGGTGCGTACTAGCCTGGGATCCGTGGCCGACCCGACTACCTACCGTCCCGCACCCGGGACGATCCCGACCGACCCCGGGGTCTACAAGTTCCGCGACAAGCACGGTCGGGTCATCTACGTCGGCAAGGCCAAGAGTCTGCGGTCGCGACTCACGTCGTACTTCGCCGACATCGCCTCGCTCCATCCCAGGACCCGGCAGATGGTCACCACAGCGGCCTCGGTCGAGTGGACCGTCGTCGGCACCGAGGTCGAGGCCCTCCAGCTCGAATACAACTGGATCAAGGAATTCGATCCGCGTTTCAACGTCCGCTATCGCGACGACAAGACGTATCCGATGCTCGCGGTCACGCTGAACGAGGAGTACCCGCGACTGTTCGTCTATCGCGGGCCACGCCGACGCGGGGTCCGCTATTTCGGACCGTATGCCCACGCCTGGGCGATCCGCGAGACGGTCGATCTGTTGACCCGGGTCTTCCCGGCGCGCACCTGCTCGACGGGAGTGTTCAAACGGCATCGTCAGATCGACCGCCCCTGTCTGCTGGGGTACATCGACAAGTGTTCCGCCCCCTGCATCGGTCGGGTCAGCGCTCAGGAACACCGCGAGATCGTCGATGACTTCTGCGACTTCCTAGCCGGCCGCACCGACCTGATGATCAAGCGGCTCGAGCGTGAGATGAGTACATCCGCAGAGCAACTCGACTTCGAACGTGCCGCCCGGCTACGGGACGACGTCGGGGCGATGCGCCGCGCCATGGAGAAGCAGGCCGTCGTCCTCGGGGACGGCACCGACGCCGACGTCATCGCGATGGTCGGGGACCAGCTGGAGATGTCGGTGCAGGTGTTCCATGTCCGGGACGGACGCGTCCGCGGTCAGCGTGGCTGGGTGGTCGAACGTTCCGATGACGACTCGGCGGGCGAACAGGTCGGCCAGTTCCTCACGCAGTTCTACGGCGCCCAGGTCGACCTCGACGCGACGGTCGAGATCGACGACGACCGGGTGCGTGGCGAGTCCATTCCCCGGGAGGTCCTCGTCGGCGATCTGCCCGCCGACCACGAGGAACTCCAGGACTGGTTGTCGGAGCTACGGGGGAGTCGTGTCAGTCTCCGCGTGCCACAGCGAGGCGACAAGAAGGCGCTGTTCGAGACCGTCACGCGCAATGCGGGGGAGGCCCTGGCACAGCACAAGCTCCGTCGCGCAGGAGATCTCACCACCCGGTCGGCCGCGCTGACCGAGATCCAGGAGGCTCTCGGCCTCGACCAGGCGCCGTTACGGATCGAGTGCATCGACATCTCGCACGTCCAGGGCACCGACGTGGTCGCGTCGCTGGTGGTCTTCGAGGACGGTCTGCCCCGCAAGTCCGACTACCGTCACTACTCGATCCGTGAGGCAGCCGGTGAGGGACGCTCCGACGACGTCGCCTCCATCGCCGAGGTGACCCGGCGGCGATTCCTCCGTCATCGCGCCGATCAGGCTCCGGACGACTCCGGCCCGACCGATCCGACGACCGCGGAATCCCCGAGCACCGGCGGGTCGAGTGCGACCGCCGCCGGAGTGGGTGGCGACCGCGGCGCGGCTTCGTCGGTCGCGGTGATCGACGAAGCCGACACGAATCCACGACCCGGAATCGACCCGACGACCGGTCGTCCGCGCCGATTCGCCTACCCGCCCAACTTGTTCGTGGTCGACGGCGGTGCCCCGCAGGTCCATGCGGCGGCCGCCGTCCTGGACGAGCTAGGCATCACCGACGTCTCGATCGTCGGGTTGGCCAAGAGGCTCGAGGAGGTCTGGGTCCCCGGCGAGGACGACCCGGTGATCCTGCCCCGAACCAGCGAGGCCCTGTTCCTCCTGCAACGGGTGCGTGACGAGGCGCATCGTTTCGCCATCACGTTCCATCGCAGCAAGCGCAGCAAGCGAATGACCGAATCGGTGCTCGACGGTGTGCCCGGGCTCGGGCACACCCGGCGTACCGCGCTGGTGACCCATTTCGGGTCGGTGGCGCGACTGCGTGAGGCGACCCTCGAGGACATCTCGGAGGTTCCCGGCATCGGGATCGCCACGGCACGGGCCGTCCGTGCCGCATTGGGTGGAGGAGAGCAATGACGATGCCCTGTCCCGCCGTCGCCGGCATCAGCGAGCGAGCAGGAGGTCGGCGATGACCGCCGCGTCACCGGCAGACGATGGAACCCCCACCGCCCCGGACGGTCTCGTGGTCTTGTTCGTGGCGGGCATGTCCGGTGCGGGACGCTCCACCGCGGCCAACGTGCTCGAGGACGACGGATGGTACGTCGCCGACAACGTGCCGCCCAGCCTCATCGCGACCATGGTCGACACGATCAGGGCAGGAGCGGTGCCCACCGCGCGTCTGGCGATGGTGATCCGGGCGTCCGACGCGACCATCGGCGACCGCCTGGTCGAGGTCCGGAAGTCGTTGGAGGACACCGGGGTGCGCACCAGGGTGTTGTTCCTCGACGCCAGTGATCAGATGCTGGTCCGGCGGTTCGAGCAGGTCCGCAGGCGGCATCCGTTGCAGGGCAAGGACACCCTGGTCGACGGCATCGCGCGTGAGCGCGCGATCCTGGCGCCGATCAAAGACTACGCCGATCTGGTCGTCGAGACGTCGGCACTGTCGGTGGCGAAGCTGCGGGAAGTCGTCGAGGACGCCTACCCGCACGACACCGACAACCGGTTGAGTGTGGCGGTGCAGTCATTCGGCTTCAAGTACGGGTTGCCGATCGACTCCGATCTGGTGGCCGATGTCCGATTCCTGCCCAATCCGCACTGGATTCCCGAACTGCGCGACCACACGGGACAGGAAGAGCCCGTCCGCGACTACGTGTTGGGGAGGCCCGGGGCCACCGACTTCCTCGCGCTCTACGTCGACCTGGTCCGACTCGTCGGGCAGGGCTACCTCCGGGAAGGTAAGCGCTACATGACGATCAGTGTCGGCTGCACGGGCGGCAAGCATCGCAGCGTTGCCATCACCGAGGCGCTGGCACGTCTCCTCGGCCAGGAGAAGGACGAAACCGGTCGATCGACCTACGACGTCCGGGTGCTCCATCGCGACCTGGGGCGCGAATGACACCGGGTGTGGGGGCCGGCGACACCGCACCCATCGAGGTCCGGCTGGAGGAGGCCGATCCCGGTGAGGCGACCGCGGACCGCGCAGCGCCGCGCATCGTCGCGCTCGGCGGCGGCCACGGCCTGTACGCGACGCTGACTGCGATGCGTTACCTCAGCCCGCACGTCACCGCGGTGGTGACGGTCGCCGACGACGGCGGATCGTCGGGCCGACTCCGCGCCGAGCTCGGCGTGATCCCGCCCGGCGACCTCCGGATGGCGATGTCCGCGTTGATGTCCGCTCCGGCGGCCCGCGACGCCGCCGGTGCCTCGACCGGGCTGGACGAAGAGCCGGTGGCCGATCGTCGCGAACTCTGGGCGCAGATGCTCCAGCACCGTTTCGGCGGACGCGGGGCTCTCGCCGGGCACCCCGTCGGCAATCTCGTGCTCGCCGGTCTCACCGAGGTCCTCGAGGATC
The DNA here is from genome assembly GCF_000334455.1 of Gordonia soli NBRC 108243. Classification (GTDB taxonomy): domain Bacteria; phylum Actinomycetota; class Actinomycetes; order Mycobacteriales; family Mycobacteriaceae; genus Gordonia; species Gordonia soli. The sequence goes on along the minus strand of NZ_BANX01000018.1, from coordinate 71,563 downwards.
CGGTCCTCGCGCTCGACGAACTGGTGGCGCTGTTCGGCGTCGACGGTCGGGTGCTGCCGATGTCGACGGTGCCGCTCGAGATCGAGGCCGACGTCTCCGGACTCGAGAGTGATCCGCGGATCAGCCGATGCATCCGTGGCCAGGTCGCGGTCGCGACCACGCCGGGCAAGGTGCGACGGGTCCGGTTGCTGCCGAACGACCCGCCGGCCTGCGACGACGCGATCGCCGCGATCGGCGCCGCCGATCTGGTGGTGCTCGGTCCGGGGTCCTGGTTCTCCAGCGTGATCCCGCACGTCCTCGTCCCGGAGCAATTGCGGGCGCTGCGGGAGACGTCGGCGCGCAAGATGCTGTTCGTCAACCTTGCCCCGGAGCCAGGGGAGACGACCGGCTTCTCGGTGGAACGGCACCTGCACGTGCTCCACGCCCACGCCGACTCGTTCCGCATCGACGACATCGTGGTCGATGCGGCCTCGGTGCCCGCCGGGCGTGAACGCGAGCACCTGGTGCGCGCTGCGGAACTCTTCGGTGCCCGACTGCATGTCGGCGATCTGGCCCGGCCCGGCAAGCCGGTCCATGACCCCGCTAAAGTCGCGATCCTGGTGAACGAACTGTGCGAAGGTGAATTGAGTCGATAGTCTTACCGGGCGCGAGATCGGAGCCGATCGGGGTGCGCCGGCGAACACCGTCGGCGGTCGGATCCCCGCGCGACGAGTCGACAGCACGAGCGATGACCGACCTCGGGTGGAGAAGGATGTGCTGGACCAGGTGACAGGAGGACAGGGACCGGTGGCGATGACCGCGGCGGTGAAGGACGAACTGAGTCGTCTGACCGTCACGCAGGTGAGTTGTCGGAAAGCCGAGGTGTCCGCACTGTTGCGCTTCGCCGGTGGGCTGCAGATCGTGGCCGGCCGGGTGGTGGTGGAGGCCGAGGTGGACCTCGGCAACGTCGCCCGCCGACTCCGGCGCGAGATCTTCGACCTGTACGGCTACCAATCCGACGTCCACGTCCTGCGTGGCGGCGGGATCCGCAAGAGTGCGCGCTACATCGTGCGCATCACCAAGGACGGCGAGGGCCTGGCCCGGCAGACCGGGCTGCTCGACCTCCGCGGTCGACCGGTCCGGGGGCTGCCCGCCCAGGTTGTCGGCGGCAGTGTCGCCGATGCGGAAGCTGCTTGGCGCGGAGCATTTCTCGCGCACGGGTCGCTCACCGAACCCGGCCGCTCGTCGGCGCTGGAGGTGAGTTGTCCCGGACCGGAGGCGGCGTTGGCGCTCGTCGGCGCAGCACGACGCCTGGGCGTCGCGGCCAAGGCTCGCGAGGTGCGCGGCGCCGACCGCGTGGTGATCCGCGACGGAGAGGCCATCGGTGCGCTGCTCACCAGGATGGGCGCCCACGACACGCGCCTGGTCTGGGAGGAGCGTCGCATGCGGCGCGAGGTGCGGGCGACCGCCAACCGCCTGGCCAACTTCGACGACGCCAATCTCCGCCGCTCGGCACGTGCCGCGGTCGCCGCCGCCGCTCGCGTCGAGCGTGCGCTGGAGATCCTCGGCGACGAGGTCCCCGACCATCTGGTCGCGGCCGGCCAGTTGCGCGTCACCCACCGGCAGGCATCGCTGGAGGAGCTGGGGCAGCTGGCCGACCCGCCGATGACCAAGGACGCCGTCGCCGGACGGATCCGGCGTCTGCTGTCGATGGCGGACAAGAAGGCGCGGACCGACGGCATCCCCGACACCGAGTCGGCGGTCACCACGGAGCTGCTCGACGACGCCTGACCAGCGCTCGGCCATCGGTCACACCCTGTGCTGTGGTCTCGACGTGCGCCGACTAGGCTGAGACCTGCCGAGGGCTCTGCGCAGCGGCAGTCGGGTGTTCGTGCCCGGTGGCCCCAGGCCCTGTACCGATGAATACCGCTAAGGAGCGCACAGTGACAGTTCGGGTTGGCGTCAACGGATTCGGCCGGATCGGCCGGAACTTCTTCCGCGCCGTGGAAGCACAGAAAGCGTTGGGTAGCACCGACATCGAGATCGTCGCGGTCAACGACCTGACCGACAACGCCACACTGGCGCACCTGCTGAAGTTCGACTCCATCCTGGGTCGCCTACCCGAGGACGTCAGCCTCGAGGGCGAGGACACGATCGTCGTCGGAGACAAGAAGATCAAGGCGCTGTCGATCAAGGAGGGCCCGTCGGCCCTTCCGTGGGGCGACCTCGGCGTCGACGTGGTGGTCGAGTCCACCGGCATCTTCACCGCCCGCGCGAAGGCCCAGGGCCACCTCGACGCCGGCGCCAAGAAGGTCATCATCTCCGCGCCCGCGTCCGACGAGGACATCACCATCGTCATCGGCGTGAACGACGACAAGTACGACGGCAGCCAGAACATCATCTCCAACGCCTCGTGCACCACCAACTGCCTCGGCCCGCTGGCCAAGGTCCTCAACGACGAGTTCGGCATCGTCTCGGGCCTGATGACCACCGTGCACGCCTACACCCAGGACCAGAACCTGCAGGACGGCCCGCACAAGGACCTGCGTCGCGCCCGCGCCGCCGCGGTCAACGTCGTCCCGACCTCGACCGGCGCGGCCAAGGCCATCGGCCTGGTGCTCCCGGAGCTGAAGGGCAAGCTCGACGGCTACGCGCTGCGCGTGCCGATCCCGACCGGCTCGGTCACCGACCTCACCGCCGTCCTGAAGAAGTCGCCGTCGGTCGACGAGGTCAACGGTGCGCTCAAGGCCGCCGCCGACGGTCCGCTCAAGGGCATCCTCAAGTACTACGACGCACCCATCGTCTCGAGCGACATCGTCACCGACCCGCACAGCTCGCTGTTCGACGCCGGTCTGACCAAGGTCATCGACAACCAGGTCAAGGCCGTCTCCTGGTACGACAACGAGTGGGGCTACTCCAACCGCCTGGTCGATCTGACCGGTCTGGTCGGCAAGTCGCTCTGACACGCAGTTCACGAGGAGACCCGCGAACATGGCTGTCCGCACACTGAAGGACCTTCTGGACGAGGGCGTCTCGGGACGCGGGGTGCTGGTCCGGTCGGATTTCAACGTCCCGCTCGATGGGACGACGATCACCGATCCGGGCCGCATCCTGGCCTCCCTGCCGACGCTCACCGCCCTCATCGAGGCCGGCGCCAAGGTCATCATCACCGCCCACCTGGGTCGCCCGAAGGGCGAGCCGGACCCGCAGTTCTCGCTCGCGCCGGTGGCGGAGCGGCTCGGCGCAGAGCTCGGTCGTAACGTCCAGCTGGCCGGTGACGTCGTCGGCACCGACGCCCTCGCGCGGGCGGAGGGCCTCACCGACGGCGACGTGTTGTTGCTGGAGAACATCCGGTTCGACCCGCGCGAGACGTCGAAGGACGACGCCGAGCGCGAGTCGCTGGCGGCGGCCCTCGTGGAACTGGTCGGGGACGACGGAGCGTTCGTCTCGGACGGATTCGGTGTGGTCCATCGCAAGCAGGCGTCGGTCTACGACGTCGCGAAGCTGCTGCCGAACTACGCGGGCGAACTCGTCGCCGCCGAGGTCGACGTTCTGTCGAAGCTCACCGACGAGGTGACCCGGCCGTACGCGGTCGTGCTCGGCGGTTCCAAGGTCTCGGACAAGCTGGGCGTCATCGAGGCGTTGGCCCCCAAGGTCGACACCTTGGTCATCGGTGGCGGTATGGCGTTCACCTTCCTTGCCGCACAGGGACATTCGGTCGGATCCTCGCTTCTGCAGGAAGACCAGATCTCGGTCTGCAAGGATCTGCTGGACCGTTTCGGCGATGTGATCCATCTGCCCGTGGACGTGGTGATCGCCGACCGCTTCGCCGCGGACGCCGACTCGTCGATCGTCCCCGTCGAGGAGATCCCCGACGGATGGTCGGGCCTGGACATCGGTCCGGAGTCGGTCAAGCGGTTCGCCGCGGTCCTGTCCGGTGCGCAGACCATCTTCTGGAACGGCCCCTCCGGCGTCTTCGAGTTCGAGAAGTTCGCGTCGGGCACGAGAGGTGTGGCCGAGGCGATCGCCGCGACCACCGCCAAGGGTGCGTTCACCGTCGTCGGTGGTGGCGACTCCGCCGCCGCGGTCCGCACACTCGGCCTGCCCGATTCCGACTTCTCACACATCTCCACCGGTGGCGGTGCCTCACTGGAGTACCTGGAGGGCAAGGAACTGCCCGGCCTGGCCGTGCTGGAACGAACAGGGGAGTGACGATGGCCGCATCCGCTCGTAAGCCGCTCATCGCGGGCAACTGGAAGATGAACCTGAATCATCTCGAGGCGATCGCCCTGGTGCAGAAGATCGCGTTCGCACTCCCCGCGAAGTACTTCGACAAGGTCGACGTGACGGTGATCCCGCCGTTCACCGACATCCGCAGCGTTCAGACGGTGGTCGACGGCGACAAGCTGCTGCTCACCTACGGTGCGCAGGATCTCTCCCAGCATGATTCGGGCGCCTACACCGGTGAGATCAGCGGTGCCTTCCTCGCGAAGCTCGGATGCACGCACGTGGTCGTCGGGCACTCCGAACGTCGCACCCTGCACGCTGAGACCGACGAGATCGTGCTGGCCAAGACGAAGGCCGCACTCAAACACGGGCTCACACCGATCGTCTGCATCGGCGAGGGGCTCGACGTCCGTGAGTCGGGCGAGCACGTGGCCTACAACGTCGCGCAGATCAAGGGTTCGCTCGCAGGTCTGTCGGCCGAGGACATCAGCAAGACCGTCATCGCCTACGAGCCGGTCTGGGCGATCGGCACCGGCCGGGTGGCCAGCGCCGAGGACGCGCAGGAGGTCAATTCCGCGATCCGTGCGGCGATCGCGGAGATCGCCGATGACGCGACAGCGGCGGGCATCCGCATCCTGTACGGCGGGTCGGTCAACGCCAAGAACGTCGGCGACATCGTCGGTCAGAACGATGTCGACGGTGCTCTGGTCGGTGGTGCGTCGCTGAAGTCGGACGAGTTCGCGACACTGTCGGCGATCGCCGCCGGCGGGCCCCTGCCCTGATTCGCATCACCGACGCGTAGACTGTGGCGGGTTGTGCTCAGGTCGATCGAGCACACCTGCCACACCAACGACCCGAACAGGACTCTCACCTCGTGAAGCTCGCACTCGACATCGGTTTGGTCATCACCAGCGTCTTGATGGTGGTGCTGGTGTTGCTGCACCGTGGCAAGGGCGGCGGTCTGTCGACCCTGTTCGGCGGCGGCGTGCAGTCCAGCCTGTCCGGATCGAGCGTCGTCGAGCGCAACCTCGACCGTTTGACGATCTTCGTCGGTCTGATCTGGTTCATCTTCATCATCGGCATCGGCGTCGACATCAAGCTGTCCTGACACCGACTCAGAGCTGACGCCGCCTTTCGGCGTCGGCCCCGTCATCCCGCCCGGTTCGTGCGCCGCACGACACCGGGCGGTTGCGTGTCCGGGGTTGCCCGTGACGCCGCGTAACGCCATCGCGGCGACCGAGTTGTCCGCGCACATACCTCTCCGGCCTCTCCCGAGATGCCACCTCCGACCCACGGCGGGATACTTGATCTCATGAGCGAAACCATCTCCTCACGCGGCGCTGCACAGTGGCGACCATCGATCTCGATCGTCGACCACGTCGTCGTCGATGACGAGGGACGCGCACTGACCGAACCGCTCCGCGAGGACATCCGTCTGCTCGGCGGCATCCTCGGCGACGTCGTCCGCGAGCACTCGGGTGTCGACGTCTTCGATCTGGTGGAGAACGCGCGCATCGCGGCGTTCCGGGTCCGCCGCTCGGAGATCGACCGCGACGAGCTCGCGGACATGTTCGTCGATCTCGACGAGACGTCAGCCGTACCCGTGATCCGTGCATTCAGTCACTTCGCGCTGCTCGCCAACCTGGCCGAGGACATCCACCGGGAGCGCAGGCGCGCGATCCACATCCATGCCGGCGATCCGCCTCAGGACAGCAGCCTCGCCGCCACGTACCAGAAGCTGTCGGATGCGGGCCTCGGTGACGATCGGGTCGGTGCGGCACTCGCCGACGCCACCGTCGTGCCGGTGATCACCGCACACCCGACCGAGACCCGGCGACGGACCGTGTTCGAGGCCCAGAACCGCATCACGGAATTGATGCGCTTCCGCGGCCGCACGCAGTTGACCCCGGAGGAGGACGCAGAAGTCCTGGAGGGGTTGCGCCGACAGATCCTCACGCTGTGGCAGACCGCCCTCATCCGACTCGAGCGTCTCACCATCAGCGACGAGATCCGTTCGGGACTGCGCTATTACGATGCTTCGTTCTTCGACGTGGTGCCCCGGATCAACACCGCGGTCCGCGCACGTCTGCACGAGGCGTACCCCGATGCCGGTCTGGGAGACCAGCCCATGATCAGGATGGGGTCGTGGATCGGTGGTGACCGGGACGGCAACCCGTACGTGACCGACGAGATCGTGACGGAGGCGACCACGAGTGCGGCGCGCACCGCGGTGACACATCATCTGGCCGAGCTGGAGACACTCGCGCAGGAACTCAGCATGTCCGCGCGGCTGATCGGGTCGTCGGAATCGCTGCTGGCACTGGCCGAGACCGACAGCGACGATCCGGGCGCCGACGAACCCTTCCGGGTGGCACTGCGACACGTCCGCGCCCGGCTGGCCGCGACCGCCGCACATATGTTCACCCCGGAGGCGTTGTCGGCCGATGACCGGCGACTGGGCGACGGCAAGGCAGCCTACGACGATGCCGCGGACCTGTTGGCAGACCTCGACATCATCGACGCCGAACTGCGGTCCAACCGCGACGAGTCGATAGCCGACGATCGGTTGCTCCGTCTGCGTGAAGGCGTGCGCACCTTCGGTTTCCACCTGTCGGGTCTGGACATGCGACAGAACTCGGAGATGCATGAGGAGGTCATCGGCGAGTTGCTCGCGTGGGCGGGTGTGCATCCCGATTATGCGTCACTGGACGAGGATCAGCGGGTGGCGATCCTGTCCGCCGAACTGCAGGCACGTCGGCCGCTCACCCGACCCGGCGCACGGCTGAGCGAGCTGGCCACCAAGGAACTCGGGATCGTCACGGCCGGCGCACGTGCTGTCGAGGTCTTCGGTCCGCAGGCCGTGCCGAATTACATCATCAGCATGTGCACGTCGGTCAGCGACATGCTCGAGGCGATGGTTCTGCTCAAGGAGGCCGGACTCTTCGATCCCAACGACGGCGAGCCGCGCTGCTCGGTCCGAGTGGTCCCGCTGTTCGAGACCATCGAGGATCTGCAGCAGGGGGCGAGCACGCTGCAGGCGATGCTCGAGCTCGACTTCTACCGGGCGCTCGTGAGGTCCCAGCAGAACATCCAGGAGATCATGCTGGGCTACTCGGACTCCAACAAGGACGGCGGCTACATGGCCGCGAACTGGGCCCTCTACCGCGCCGAGCTCGACCTCGTCGCCACGGCGGCCGAGAACGGGATCCGGCTGCGGCTCTTCCACGGTCGTGGCGGCACCGTCGGCCGGGGTGGCGGCCCCAGCTACGACGCGATCCTGGCTCAGCCGCCCGGCGCGGTGCAGGGGTCGCTCCGCATCACCGAGCAGGGTGAGATCATCGCCGCGAAGTACGCCGAACCCGTTGCTGCCCGACGCAACCTCGAGACCCTCCTCGCCGCCACGATCGAATCGTCGCTGCTCGACGTCGAGGGACTGGGCGACGAGTCGGAGTCGGCGTACGAGACCATGGACGAGCTGGCGGCCCTGGCCCGTTCGGCCTACAGCGAACTCGTGCACGACACACCGGGATTCGTCGAGTACTTCACCACGTCGACCCCGCTGTCGGAGATCGGTGCGCTCAACATCGGCAGCCGCCCGGCGTCGCGGAAGCAGACGGAGAAGATCTCCGACCTCCGGGCCATCCCGTGGGTGCTCTCGTGGACGCAGTCGCGTGTGATGTTGCCCGGCTGGTACGGCACCGGGTCCGCCTTCGAGCAATGGATCGGCGACGACACCGGACGACTCGAGACGCTGCGGCGCTACTACGCCGAGTGGCCGTTCTTCCAGACCGTGATGTCGAACATGGCTCAGGTGCTGGCCAAGTCGGACATGGGCCTGGCGCATCGCTATGCGCAGCTGGTGCCCGACGAGACTCTCCGCGAGACGGTCTTCGGCAAGATCGTCGATGAGCACGAGCGCACCATCGCCATGTACGCGCGTATCACCGGTACCGACGATCTGCTGGCCGACAATGCCGCGCTGAAGCGTTCGGTGTACAACCGCTTCCCGTACCTGGAGCCGCTCAACCTGCTCCAGGTCGAGTTGTTGCGCAGGTTCCGGGCCGGTGAAGACACCCCGCTCGTGCGGCGGGGTATTCAGCTGACGATGAACGGCCTAGCAACTGCACTCCGCAACAGCGGCTAGTCGTCGATCGTGCGCTCGGTCGCGTCGATCGTGCACCGTGCCGCGTCGACCGTGTGCTCGGATCCGTCGATCGTGCGCATAGCCGTGTCGACGCGCACGGTCGGTGATTTCAGGCGCACGGTCGACGATCTGGAGCGCACGGTCGACGGGTGTGGAACTACGTGGGTAGGTGCCCCGCCGCGGCGTGATCGAGGAACCAGACGGTCTCGGTCGTGCCGTGCGCGCCTGCCGCGGGCCAGTCGGCGGCCGCGGCTCCGGAGTGGGCCGCCGCGACGGCCGCGGCCTTGTCGGCGCCGGCCACCAGGAACCACACCGCGCGGGATCGGTTGACCGCCCGGAGGGTCAGCGTGAGTCGTCGCGGCGGTGGCTTGGGCGAATCCTCCACGGCGAGTACCGTCTTGGTCTCCTCGGCAGTGGCCGCGGTGTGCGGGAAGAGCGAGTTGATGTGCCCCTCGCCGCCCATGCCGAGGAGGTGGATGTCGAATGCTGGGGAGGGGGAGTCGTCGGTGGATGCCAGGACGGCCGCGTACTCCGCGGCGGCGGCGGCGATGTCGTCGCCGAGCGGGCCGTCGAGAGCGGCCATCGGGTGGATGCGGTCGGGGTCGACCGGAACGTGGTCGAGCAACGCTTCACGAGCCTGTCCCGAGTTCCGTTCCGGATCGTCGGATGCGACGAAACGGTCGTCGCCCCAGTAGATCTCGACACGGGACCAGTCGATGGTGCCGCTGTTCTCGGCGAGCCGACGAAGCAACGCGATGCCGTTGCTGCCACCGGTGAGTGCCACGGACGCGATCCCGCGCTCGGACTGGGCACGGGTGATCACGTCGACGAACCGGCGCGCGGCGGTGTCGACGAGTTCGGCGGAGTTCTCGAACACCAGTGTCTCGATCGGCTGTGACATCAGGCAGCTCCCTCGGTGACGAAGTCGAGTTCGGTGAGGCCGTGCAGTGCGAGTTCGTAGATCTCGTCGGGGTCGAGCCGACGCAGTTCTTCGGCGAGACAGTCGCTGATCCCGCGGACCATCATGGCGATGCGTCCGTCGGGCCGATTCGGGCTGCTGAGCACGGCATTGTTGTTCTGGTCGACGGCGAGGATCAGGACGCCGTCGGATCGTTCGATGCGCACCTCGAAGCTCCCGCGGGCCCGCAGTGTCGGTGCCCCGAGTGCGGATCGCAGCCACCCCGCGAGCAGGTCGACACTCGGCGACTCGGCCGGGCCGGTCACCTTCACGCTGTCGACGGTGGTGTGCGGCGGCCGGTCGAAGGCCGATGCCAGGAGCGCTCGCCACGGGGTGATCTGCGACCAGGCGATGTCGGAGTCGCCGGGGGCGTACCCCGCGCGGCGCGAGGCCAGGGCAGCAGCGGCGTCGCCGTCGTGGGAGGCGTCGGTGATCCGGCGATGTCCCAACTGGCCGAGCGAATCCTGGGCGGGGACCGCCGGGGCATGGCCCGGCCACCACGTGACGACCGGGGTGTCGGGCAGCAGGAACGGGATGACCACCGAGTGGCCGTGGTCGGCGAGCTCGCCGTAGAGGTTGAGCACCACCACCTCCGAGGCGCCGGCGTCGCCACCCACACGGATCTGGGCGTCGAGCCTCGACTCGACGGTCCGTTCACCACTGGCGACGACGATGACGCGGCAGGGATGCTCGCGGCTCGCGGCATTGGCGGCCTCGATCGCACCTTCGGTCGGCTCGCCGAGGTCGGTCTTGACCACGAGGGTGAGCACTCGGCCGAGCGTGACCGCGCCGCCTGACTCCCGCATCTTCACGAGCTCTTTGCTGACGGCGACGGTCGAGGTGTCGGGCAGATCCTTGATCATCGAAACCTCCCGGTGATCGAGATGACGAGGTGAGGTGTGGGTGCGGTCGCCGTCGGTCGAACGGGAACCGCTGTCCAGGTGCCCTGCACTGCGGCGTCCAGGAGATCGCTCATGGTCGGCGCCACACTCGACCGACCCGTTCCAGCATCTCGTCGGCCGACGCGGGTCCCCAGGTCCCCGACTCGTAGGTGTCCGGATGCCCGGCCTCGGACCATGCCTCGAGGACCGGATCGAGGATGCGCCAACACAATTCGACCTCAGCGTTGACGGGGAACAACGACGGTTCACCCAGCAGCACGTCGAGGATCAGGCGCTCGTAGGCCTCCGGTGAGGCGACGGTGAACGCCTGCCCGTAACTGAAGTCCATGTTGACGTCGCGGACCTCCATGCCGGGGCCGGGCACCTTGGAGCCGAATCGCAGCGTGACTCCTTCGTCCGGCTGGACCCGGATGACGAGTGCGTTCTGGCCCAACTCCTCGGTCATCGTCTGATCGAAGGGGAGGTGCGGGGCGCGCTTGAACACGATTGCGATCTCGGTGACCCTGCGTCCCAGGCGCTTTCCGGTACGCAGATAGAACGGCACCCCGGCCCACCGTCGGGTGTCGACCTCGACGGCGATCGCGGCGAAGGTCTCGGTGGACGAATCCTTTGCGAACCCCTCTTCGTCGAGCAGGCCCGGGACCTTGATGCCGCCCTGCCACCCCGGCCCGTACTGACCGCGAGCGGTGTTCTCGGCCAACGGCAGGATGTTGCGGGTCGCCGACAGGACCTTGATCTTCTCGGCCTGCAGCTGACTCGGCTCGAAGGAGACCGGCTCCTCCATCGCGATGAGGGCCAGCAGTTGCAGCAGGTGATTCTGGATGACGTCCCGGGCAGCGCCGATGCCGTCGTAATAGCCTGCGCGCCCGCCCAACCCGATGTCCTCGGCCATGGTGATCTGGACATGGTCGACATAGTGGGAACTCCACAGCGGATCGAACAGCTGGTTGGCGAAGCGCAGTGCCAGGATGTTCTGGACCGTCTCCTTGCCCAGGTAGTGGTCGATCCGGAACACCGATTCCTCGGGGAAGACGCTGTTCACGACCGCGTTGAGCTCCTGGGCGCTCTGCAGATCGTGGCCGAAGGGCTTCTCGATGACCACGCGTCGCCAGCTGCCGCCGGTCGGATCGGCCAAACCCGAGTCCTTCAGCTGTTGACACACCACCGGGAACGCACCGGGTGGGATCGACAGGTAGAAGGCGTGATTGCCGTCGGTGCCGCGCTGACGGTCCAGGTCGCCCAGTGTCTGCGCGAGCGCGGTGAACGCCTCCGGATCGTCGAAGGAGCCCTGTACGAACCGGAACCCCTCGGCCAGGCGCTCCCACACGTCCTCGCGGAACTCGGTCCGCGAGTGCTCGCGCACCGCATCGTGCACGATCTTGCCGAAATCCTCGGTGTCCCAGTCGCGCCGGGCGAAGCCGACCAGGGCGAAACTCGGCGGGAGCAGACCGCGGTTGGCGAGGTCGTAGACCGCAGGCATCAGCTTGCGGCGCGCAAGATCGCCGGTCACGCCGAAGATCACCAGACTGCTGGGCCCGGCGATCCGCGGCAGCCGCTTGTCGCGGCTGTCGCGGAGTGGATTAGCCCAGGACGCCTCACCGGCGCGCTCGGCCACGGCTCAGCCCTTTGCGGCGTCGAGCTGTTCGGCCGTCGCGCTGAGCAGCTCGTTCCAGGCCTGCTCGAACTTGTCCACACCCTCGACCTCGAGGACCTGATAGACGTCGTCGACGTCGATGCCGACCTTCGCCAGGTCCGCGAACACGGCCTCCGATGCAGGGCCGGTCCCGATGATCGAGTCCGCGTTGACCTCGCCGTGGTCGGCGAACGCGTCCAGGGTCTTCTCCGGCACCGTGTTCACCGTGTTCGGTGCCACCAGGTCGGATACGTAGAGGGTGTCGGGGTAGTCCGGGTTCTTGACACCGGTCGACGCCCACAGCGGACGCTGAGGGAGTCCGCCCTCGCCGACGAGTCCCTGGAAGCGGGACTCGACCTCGAAGTACTGCTGGTAGGCGACGTAGGCCAGGCGTGCGTTGGCCAGCGCGGCCTTGCCCTTGAGCGCAGTGGCCTCGGGGGTGCCGATGGCATCGAGTCGCTTGTCGATCTCGGTGTCCACCCGGGATACGAAGAACGACGCGACCGAGTGGATCGTCGACAGATCGTGGCCGGCCTTCTTCGCCTGCTCCAGACCGGCCAGATATGCGTCGATGACCGCCTTGTAGCGGTCGACGGAGAAGATCAGCGTGACGTTGACGCTGATCCCCTCGGCGAGGGTCCGGGTGATGGCCGGCAGACCCTTCTCGGTGGCCGGGATCTTGATGAAGAGGTTCGGCCGGTCGACGATCTTCCACAGTTCGATGGCCTGTGCGGCGGTCTTGTCGGCATCGTGCGCCAGCCGCGGATCGACCTCGATCGAGACGCGGCCGTCGACACCGTTGGACGCCTCGAACTGCGGAGCGAGGACATCGCAGGCCTCGCGGACATCGTCGGTGGTGACGGTGCGGACGGTCGCGTCGACGTCGGCGCCGCGGGCGGCGAGCTCACGGACCTGGTCGTCGTAGGCGTTCCCCTTGGAGAGGGCGGCCTGGAAGATCGACGGGTTGGTCGTGACGCCGACGATCGACTTGGTGTCGATGAGCTCCTGGAGGTTGCCGGAGCGGATGCGATCCCTCGACAGGTCGTCGAGCCAGACCGACACGCCGGCTTCCGACAGTGCTGCCAGATTCGGGTTCTGGGTCATCTCTATCCCTTCACGTTGGCGATCGAGCGTTGGGCGGCGGCGACGGCGGCCTCGGGCGTGATGCCGAACTCCCGGTAGAGGGTCTGGTAGTCGGCGGACTCGCCGTAGTGCTCCAGCGAGACGCTCTCACCGAAGCCACCGACGATCTTGTGCCACGACAGTGCGATCCCGGCCTCGATGGACACCCGGGCCCGAACGGTCGGGGGGAGCACCTGGTCGCGGTAGTTCTGGTCCTGACTCTCGAACCACTCGAGGCACGGCATCGACACGACCCGCGTGCCCACACCCTGCGCCTCGAGCGCCTCGCGGGCGGCGACCGCGATCTCGACCTCGGACCCGGTGGCGATCAGGATCACCTCCGGTAGCGAGGTGGAGGACTCGACGAGGACGTAGCCGCCCTTCTCCACACCCTCGGCCGAGGTGTTCTCCAGGACGGCGACCTTCTGTCGGGTCAGTGCCAGACCGACCGGGCCGCTGCTGCTGGAGCGCTCGAGGATGGTCTTCCATGCGTAGGCGGTCTCGTTGGCATCGGCGGGTCGGACCACGCTGAGGTTCGGGATCGCTCGCAGGGCGGCCAGGTGCTCGACCGGCTGGTGGGTCGGGCCGTCCTCGCCGAGACCGATCGAGTCGTGGGTCCAGACGTAGATGGGATCGATGTCCATCAGCGACGCGAGTCGTACCGCGGGCCGCATGTAATCGCTGAACTGCAGGAAGGTGCCGCCGTAGGCGCGGGTCGGGCCGTGCAGCACGATGCCCGACAAGATGGCGCCCATCGCGTGCTCACGAACACCGAAATGCAGTGTGCGCCCGTAGGGTTCGGCGTTCCAGGTGTCGGTCTTGATCGACACCGGACCGAACGAGTCGGCGCCCTTCATGGTGGTGTTGTTGCTGCCCGCGAGGTCGGCGGAACCGCCCCACAGCTCGGGGAGCACCGGGCCGACGGCGCTGAGGACGTCACCGGATGCGGAGCGCGTGGCGACTGAGCCGCCTGCCTCCCAGGACGGGAGCACGTCCGACCATCCGGCGGGCAGTTCGTCGCGGGTCACGCGGTCGAAGAGCTCCTTGCGCTCCGGCTCACGGGCGACCCATGCGTCGAAGTCCTGCTGCCAGGCGTGGTGTGCCTCGCGACCACGGTCGACCAACGCTCGGGTGTGGGCGATGACCTCGTCGCTCACGTCGAAGTTCTTCGACGGGTCGAAGTCGAGTGCCTTCTTGATACCGGCGACCTCGTCGTCACCGAGCGCGGCACCGTGGGCGGCGCCGGTGTTCATCTTGGTCGGTGCCGGGTATCCGATGATGGTGCGCAGCACGATGATCGACGGACGGTCGGTGACCTTCTTGGCCTCCTCGACGGCGGCCTCGATGGCCACCACGTCCTCGCCGCCCTCGACGACCTGTACGTGCCAACCGTAGGCCTCGTACCGCTTCGCGGTGTCCTCGGTGAGGGCGATCGTGGTGTCGTCCTCGATCGAGATCTTGTTGTCGTCGTAGAACAGGATCAGGTTGCCCAGCTGCTGGGTCCCGGCCAGCGACGACGCCTCGGAGGTGACTCCCTCCTCGATGTCGCCGTCGGATGCGACGACGTAGATGTAGTGGTCGAACGGGCTTGCGCCCCAAGCTGGCTCGGGATCGAACAGACCGCGCTCACGCCGCGACGCCATCGCCATGCCGACCGCGGAGGCCAGACCCTGGCCGAGTGGGCCGGTGGTGATCTCCACACCGCGGGTGTGGCGGAACTCCGGGTGGCCCGGGGTCTTCGACTTGTAGGTGCGCAGGGCCTCGAGATCCTCGAGCTCCAGACCGAAACCGCCGAGGTAGAGCTGGATGTAGAGCGTGAGGCTGGAGTGCCCGCAGGACAGCACGAACCGGTCGCGGCCGACCCAGGTGGGGTCGGCGGGATCGTGCCGGAGGATGCGCTGGAACAGGGTGTAGGCCAGCGGAGCCAGGCTCATCGCGGTGCCAGGGTGCCCGCTGCCGCATTTCTGCACCGCGTCGGCGGCCAGGACACGCACGGTGTCGACGGAGCGGGTGTCGAGGTCGGACCAGTCGCCGGGGTGATTCGGCCGGGTAAGTGCGCGGATCTCGTCGGTCTCAGCCACGGTCGTACTGTCTCCTGTACTTCGTCGGTGGTGAACCGTTCGCGACAGCGATCCGGGATGGTCCGGGGGCAGTCTGCAGCGGACGGTTCGGCCTGTTCGCAACCCAGCCTAGTCGTGCGCCGACCTCTCCGGCGCGTGGACCGGTCGGTAGGCGTCGACTCCGATGAGCAGCGCGTGTCGGGTGGGCGTCGCGCGGATGTCGGAGGTGGCGCGGATGTCGCTCCCGCAGGCCTCCACCTCGATTCTCTGTTAGCGGATCGCACGGTCTACCATGCTCTGTAGTAGCCGAGGCGTACCCGTTCACGACGGCATCCGAACGTCGTCCACACCCGACACCGGGGCGGACCGGGCGCCGGCAGAGGGAGTGGCCGTGAGGATTGGGGAGCGAGTGACCGGAGAGTGGTCCGCAGCATCACGCGGCACCCGGTCGACCTCCCCTCGGACGTCGGACTCGGGTCGGGTCGCCGAATCCGCGGACGTCCCGGCGACCGCCGATGCGGCCGACGTCGATTCCGCCACCGCACACCCGGAACCGACCGTGGACGTCGTCGAGGAGACGACCCCGGAGACCGGCTGGCGGCGGGTGCGGGCGACCGTCCTGGCGTACATCGCACTCACCAAGCCGCGCGTCATCGAGCTGCTGCTGGTGGCCACCATCCCGGTGATGCTGCAGGCCGACCGCGGTCACGTCGATCTCGCGCTCATCGCGTTCACACTGTTGGGCGGATGGCTCGGTGCGGCATCGGCCAACACACTGAACATGGTGGCCGACGCCGACATCGATCAGAAGATGAAGCGCACCGCGCGTAGGCCGCTGGCCCGCCGCGCCGTCGCACCCCGCAACGCACTTGTGTTCGGCATCCTGCTCGGTGTCGGTTCGTTCGTCGTCCTGTGGTCGGCCGCCAACCTGCTCAGTGCGCTCTTGGTGACCGCGACGATTGCGTTCTACGTCGGCGTCTACACGATGATCCTCAAACGCCGGACCTGGCAGAACGTCGTCTGGGGCGGCGCAGCCGGGTGCATGCCGACATTGGTCGGTTGGGCCGCGGTGACGGGTTCGCTGAGCTGGCAGCCGGTCGTGCTGTTCGCGGTGATCTTCTTCTGGACACCTCCGCACACGTGGGCCCTCGCCATGCGATACAAGGAGGACTACAAGGCTGCCGGCGTGCCGATGCTGCCGGTCATCGCGACCGAGCAGCAGGTCACCCGACAGATGGTCTGGTACACGTGGGCCACCGTCGCAGCATCGCTGGTCCTGATCGCCGCCACCAGCTGGATCTACGCCGGCCTCGCGGTCGCGGCGGGTATCTGGTTCGGCAGCCGAGTGCAGAAGCTCTACCGCGAGACCCGTCGTGGCGCAGAGGTTGCGCCACTCAAGGTGTTCCTGCAGTCCAACGAATACCTCGCGATCCTGTTCTGCGGACTCGCGATCGATGCGGTGGTCAACTTGCCGCTGGTGACCAGCTACTTCTGATCCGAGACGCGGGCTCGCGGAGATCACGAGCGCCGGCCGCACCCCGCCCCATCCCCGGACCCCGCT
Source organism: Gordonia soli NBRC 108243 (assembly GCF_000334455.1). GTDB lineage: Bacteria > Actinomycetota > Actinomycetes > Mycobacteriales > Mycobacteriaceae > Gordonia > Gordonia soli. The sequence goes on along the minus strand of NZ_BANX01000018.1, from coordinate 54,977 downwards.
CGATCCCTGGCTCCGCTCGACGCCCCGTCATGCTCGATGCCTGCTCACGGTCGGCCGGGGACCAGAACCGTACTGCCGGTCGTCGCACGGCCCTCCAGATCGCGATGCGCCTGCTCGGCATCGGCCAGCGCGTAGCGATTCCCGACATGGACGTCCAGCGTCTCGTCGGTGACGGCCGCGAAGAACTCACCGGCCCGCCATGCCAACTCATCGGGGTCGGCGATGAAGTGCGCCAGGGTGGGCCTGGTCACCGACAGTGAGCCGGCCTGGTTGAGCCGCTGCAGGTCGAACGGCGGCACCGGTCCGCTGGCCGCCCCGAACAGCACGATCGTGCCCCGGATCGCAGCGGCGGCGAGCGAGTGCTCGAATGTGTCGGCGCCGACGCCGTCGTAGACGACCGAGACGCCGCGTCCGCCCGTGATGTCACGCACCCCGGAGACCAGACCGTCGCCGTACCGCAGCACCTCGGCGGCACCGGCGGCCCGCGACAGCTCCTCCTTGGCGTCGTCGGAGACGGTCGTGATGACCCGAACCCCTCGCGCAGAGGCCAGACGGGTGAGCAACAGTCCGACACCACCGGCTCCGGCATGCACCAGGATGGTGTCGCCTGCCTCGGGATGCGCGCTGCCGTCGAGCAGGTAGTGGGTGGTCAAACCGCGCAACAACGACGATCCGGCCACCTCGTCGGGCACTGCGTCGGGGACGGGCACCGCGCGGTCGGCGCGAACCGCGACCGACTCCGCGTAGCTCGCCGGGGCATCGGTCCAGGCGACGCGGCGGCCGACCTCCAGATCATCGACCTCGGTACCGACGGCGGTGACCACACCCGCGCCCTCGGTGCCCGGGATGTACGGCGGGGTCGACGGATAGAGCCCGCGGCGCAGATAGGTGTCGATGAAGTTGACGCCGATCGCGGTGGTCCGGACCACGACCTCGCCGGGAGCGGGAACCGGGTCGTCGACCGATCCGTAGGTGAGAACCTCGGGACCGCCGTGTCGGGTCACCTGGATTGCACGCATGGGACCGTTCTACACGCCCCACCGCGCTCGGAACCGACCGTGCCGGTGGCGGTATGCTCGACGCATGAGCGACGACACGGGCTCGGAGACGACCACCGACACCACCACCGAGGAGGCCGCGAGCGCACCCCGTCCGTCGGTGCCCGGACGGGTCATCTCGGCGGTCTCTTCTTTTGTCTCGCGGGAGGGTTCGGCCAAAGCCGTCCTCCAGCCGATCGGTGGCGCCGGGGTCCGCATCACTCTCGTCGGTGAGAAGGGTGGCCTCCTCGGCGATCAGGTGGTCGCCGACCTCGCCGTCGCCCAGGCCGTGGTCGACACCGTCGACGGCGTCGAGGTCGCCGAATGGGATCGCGAGCTCACGTCGGAGACCACCGTGTCCCCGACCCACTACCGGAAGATGGCCGGCTGGGTCGCCGGCCAGAAGCACTTTCCGAAGGCGCGCAACTCCGCCGTCCTCTGATCTCGGCCACCGTGTGATTCTCGGGGTTCTCTGATCTCGACTGTCCACTGCCGGATCCGGATCGCATGCGTGCGGCGCCGTCCCCGGGTTGCCCGGCGATCCGGGGACACCGACCGTCAGCTGGATACGGTCAGACTGCTGAGGACGCCTTCTCTGACCCGCCGTAGGGTTCAGCCTCGGCGGTACGGAACCGCAGGACCAACCACGTCGCACCGACCAGCAGCAGCGCGCTGCCGATCATGTGCGCGATGACGAGCGCGATCGGTAGGTCGGTGACGTACTGCACGACACCGATCACGGCCTGGAGGACGAGCAGCCCGACGTAGGTCAGCACCACCCGCGCCTGGGGCAGGCGGCCGACGAGCGCGACGACTGTGATCGCGATGGTGAGTCCGACCAGCACGAACACGGCATCGGCGTGCAGTTGGGTGGCGGCACCGGGAGCCAGGCCGTTGCGGGGTGCCTTCACGTCCCCGGCGTGCGGACCGGAACCGGTCACGACCGTCCCCAGGTAGACGGTCACCCAGGTGGCGAGGTACAGCAGCCAGGACAGCACGACGCCGTAGCGGGCCGACAGTGAGGGCGTCGATCCCGGTGTGAGGTTGGGGCGGGTTCGGTAGACCAGGACCGTCGCCCCGGATACGAGACCCATCGAGAGCAGGAAGTGCAGCGCGACCACCCACGGATTGAGCTGGGTCAACACCGTGATCCCACCGATCACGCCCTGGAACGGGATCCCCAACGCGAGGACCGTGGCCAGCAGGGTGTCGCGACGTGGGCTGGTCGTCGCGCGGAGCACGGCTGTCCAGGTCGCGATCGCGATGATGATCAGCACCCAGGTGAGCATCCGGTTGCCGAACTCGATCACACCGTGGATGCCGAGCTCTCCGTGCGGCACGAAGGAGTTGTCGGTGCACTGGGGCCAGGTGGGGCAGCCGAGACCGGAGCCGGTGAGGCGCACCGCTCCGCCGGTGGCGACGATGCCGATGTTCGCGACGAGCAGGCCGATGGCCCAGCGGTGGACGAACGAAGGTGTGGGACGACCGAATCCGGGGATCCGCGACCAGCGGGAACCGTTCGGGTCCGTGGTCTGCGCGACCGCGGTATCGGCCGGGCGGGGAGCCTGCGACGTCGTCATCGGAATCGGAACCACCTCACTGCCAGGACTGTCGCGACGACCGCCCACACGAGCAACACGCCCACCCCGATCATGTCGAACGATCCACGCGACGCCTGGTCGAGCGCTTCCGTCAGTGCACCGGACGGCATGCACCGGGCGATCCACACGACGGCGTCGGGAACCCGTGATCCGAGGATCACCAGGCTGCCGATGCCGACCATCGCGAACCAGAGCAGGTTCGCCAGAGCCAGGACCACCTCGGCCTTCAGCGTGCCGCCGAGCAGCAGTCCGAGTGCGGCGAAGGTCGCGGTCCCGATTGCGATCATGATGGCCCCGAGCAGCAGGGCCAGCGGATGCGGACGCCAACCGAAGGCCAGTCCGATCGCACCGATGATCGCCGACTGCGCTGTCACGACGGCGATCACCGCGACCGACTTGCCCGCGATGATGCCCCAGCGCGGGATGGGCGTGGCACCCAGACGTTTCAACGCTCCGTAGCGTCGGTCGAATCCGACGGCGATCGCCTGCCCGGTGAACGCCGTCGACATCACCGCCACGGTCATGATCGCCGGCACGAAGGTCGTCGCGCGGGCTGCGGGACCGTCACCGAGGCCGGTGTCGATGGGGAACAGGCACAGGCCGATCAGCAGGGTGACCGGGATGAACAGGGTCAGCAGCAACTGCTCACCGTTACGGACGAGGAGCCGGAACTCCAGGGCCGACTGCGCGGTCAGCATCCGGACGATCCCGGCGGGTGCGGGGCGCGGCGCGAATGTGCCGGCGGGGAACAGGTCTGTCGATGCCGAGCTCATGAGCGCAACGCCCGTCCGGTCAGGTCCAAGAACACGTCTTCGAGGCTGCGTGTCTCCACGCGCAGGTCGGTTGCGAGGACGTTGATCTTCGCACACCAGGCGGTGACCGTCGCCAGCACCTGAGGGGTGACCGAACCCACCACCAGGTACTTGCCCGGTGTCGGTTCGGTGCACACATAGCCCTCGGGGAGTGCCAGTTCGAGCATGGACAGGTCCAACCCCCGCGGTGCCGAGAAGCGCAGCTCGTTCTCGGCTCCCTGGCTGGTCAGCGTGGCGGGTGTGCCGGCGGCCACCACTCGACCGTGGTCGATGATCACGACCTCGTCGGCCAGTTCCTCGGCCTCGTCCATCATGTGTGTGGTCAGCAGTACCGAGACACCGTCGGTGCGCAGTCGATCGATCAACTCCCACACCACGATCCGTGCGTGGGCGTCGAGCCCGGCGGTGGGTTCGTCGAGGAACACCAGCTCTGGTCGGCCGACGATCGCGCAGGCGAGGGAGAGTCGCTGCTGCTGACCGCCGGAGAGTCGGCGGAAGGGGGTGCGGGCGACCTCGCGGAGGCCGAGTGCGTCCAGGAGCCAGTCGGGGTCGATGGGGTCGGCACAGTAGGCGGCGCAGAGTCGGACCATCTCCTCTGCTCGTGCGCCGGGGTATGCACCGCCGCCCTGCAACATCACGCCGATCCGACTGCGGAGGTGATCGTTGTCGGCGATCGGATCCAGCCCCAGTACCGAGACACTGCCCGCGTCCGGGGTCTGGAAGCCCTCGCAGATCTCGACGGTGGTGGTCTTGCCGGCGCCGTTGGGGCCGAGCAGCGCGAGCACGCCACCGACCGGGAGTTCCAGGTCGAGACCGTCCACCGCGGTGCGATGGCCGAATCGTCTGACCAGACCGGACACCCGGACAGCCAGATCGGGACGGGTCGCCGACGTCGGGCTCACGGGACGAGCCATCGACGTCCGGTCGTCGTCCGGATTCCGCTGTCGGGTCGTCGTGCTGGGCACATCGATCAGCCTAGGCGGTGGGAGCCGTCGCCCAAAAAATCGTCCGGCGGGCAGGCGTCGACTCCTCTCACGGCGACGTGGAGGTGGGGACCTCGTCCTCGGACTCCGTGACCGGGGTGCGACGTCGACGGAGTCGGAGATCCTCGAAGAAGAGGGCGGTCAGGATCGCGACCATGATCACGCCGGCGAGAAGCCCTTGCGCGAGAACGACTCCGCTGGTGTTCGAGCTGGTCGGCATGACGACGATCGCGATGATCGCCGACGCGGCGATCGCGGTGAGACGGAACCAGCGGCCGGTGGCCCAGGCAGCCAACGGGATGACGGCCCACAGCAGGTACCAGGCCTGGACGAAGGGGAAGAAGAGCACCACTGTGGCCATTGACACACCGAGGGCACCTAGCGGATGCAGCCGACCACCGAGCGCCGCCAGCAGCCACCGGACGACGAAGACCGCCGCGATCAGCTGTCCGATGGGCCGACAGACGTCGAGGATGGCCTGTGTCTGGTCGCCGAGCCCGAGCCCGATACCGATGCGGCCCGTCGTCACCGACAACAGCGTCGGCATCGACATCCAGGACCGCACGATCTCGCCGGTGCTCAATGTGGACGTCCACCCGAACCCGAGGCCGGTGCCGACGCAGATCCCGATCACGACGACCCCGAGGATCACCGCCAGCGACGCCGCCGAGGCCGACAGCGCGATGACCGATTGCTTCGATCGCGCCCACCACTGTGAACGGGGTGCATGCCGGAGGGCCGGCAGTGTCGCGCCCCACCGCTGCGCGAGGGCGATGCCGACGAACCCCAGCGCCAGCATCGAGGTGACCTTCACCATCGACGACGCCGACAGCACCGCGACACCCGCGATCAGGATCCAGCCGGATCGCGAGGGCCAGAATGCGGATCCCTCGCGGCGTAATCGGTCGGCACCGTAGATGGCCCGGAAGGACAGTTCGAGGCCGACCAGCATCATGCCGAGCATGAGGGCCTCGTTGTGGATGCCGCCGACCAGATGCAGGATGACCAGCGGGTTCATCGCGCCGAGCCAGAGCGCGGCGACCGACGAGACACCACAGCGACGGGCCAGACGAGGCAGTGCCCAGACGATCAGTGCCAGACCGACGAGGGCGACGATCCGGTGCAGGAAGATCGCTGCGGTGATGTTCTCGCCGGTCACAGCGGTGATGCCCTTGCCGATCCACAAGAAGAGCGGCCCGTAGGGCGCGGGTGTGTCCCGCCAGAGGTTGGGCACCGACCGGGTGAGTTCGTGTACCACGCCCAGACCTCGGACCGGACTCACCACGTACGGGTCCATGCCGCGGAAGGCGATCGCGCTCTGGGCGAGATAGGAGTAGACGTCCTTGCTCAACAGCGGGGGAGCGATGACGATCGGGGCGATCCACAGCAGCAGGGTCCGGTCGGCCTGTCGTCGCGTCATGCGCCGTTCGGGGCTGCGGCCGTGGAAGACCTCGACGCTGAACCTGCCGACCGCGAACCGCCCGATCAACAGCCAGGCGACGACCAGCATCAGCGTGCCGCCGATCGACAGCGTCAGCGCGGTGCTCCACATGCGCGAGGGCAGCGAGAGCACGCGGACACCCGCGGTCGGGTTCTGCAGCACGGGGACGGCCCCCGTACCGAGCGAACCGATCAGCAGCAGTACCGAACCGGTCGCCCCGAACAGCTTGATGCGCTGCAGGCGACGGTTCTCCTCGGCGTTGAGCGGACCGACCTCACGCTCGTCGTCGTGCAGACGCGCGACGGCGCGACCATAGTCACCGGGACGGTCGGCGTCCGGCCGAACCGCCGATTTCCGCCGTCCGCCGGCGAGCCCGAGGTAGTCCAACGCGCGACGCAGGACTGTGGTTTCTGGCACACGACGACTCTAGTGCCAGTCCGGTCGAGGCCCACATCCCCTCGCACGGGCCTCGACGGCGGGGTCGACACGCCGGCGGATGAACGAACGCTAAGGGTGCCCTTGCTGGAAAGGAGGAATCAATTACGTCACACTCGTGTTGTGAAAACCGTGCGGAGTGATGTCGTGCCCTCGGGCGCCGGAGTCGGGGATACCCCCGTCGCCGGACATCACGACGGCCACACCCGGAACGCAGTGGTGACACTGCTGGTCGAGGGTGGTCCGTTGACCGCAGGCGAGATCGCGGAGCGTCTGGGTATCAGCCCGGCGGGCGTCCGCCGACACCTGGACGCGCTCGTCGCCGCGGGCGACGTGGAGGTCTCGTCCTCGGGCTTCGGGCAGCGTGGTCGTGGACGTCCGGCCAAGTGGTTCCAGCTGACCGCAGGCGGTCGCGGCAAACTGCGGCACGCCTACGACGATCTCGCGGGCGCCGCGATGCGCAAGCTGCGTGACATCGGTGGCTCGGACGCGGTGGAGGATTTCGCCCGCGACCGGGTGGAACGAATCGTCGCAGGGGTCACCCCGGCCGACGAGTCGGGTTCCGTGGCCGAGACGGTCGACGAGATCGCCGACGCCCTCACCAGCGCGGGATTCGCGGCGAACACCCGGCAGGTCGGCACCGGTATGCAGATCTGCCAACACCATTGTCCGGTCGCCCACGTGGCCACCGAGTTCCCGGAGTTGTGTGAGGCGGAGACCGCGGTCTTCACCCAACTGCTCGGCACGCATGTGCAACGCCTGGCGACGATCGCCAACGGTGACTGCGCCTGCACCACCCACGTGCCGCTGCATCCTCCGCCGGATGGTGTCGCATCGCCTGCCGATGCAGACACGACAGCGAGCGGGCCCCAGCCCACACCCGCTCACCAGAAGACGAGTCGAAAGGCCTCGCGATGACAGTCACCGATCCCGCCGCGACCGACACCGGTACGCCGGTCAAGCCAACGCCGTTGTCGCAGGAGGAGACCATCGCCTCCCTCGGCACATACGGCTACGGCTGGTCCGACTCCGACGAGGCGGGCGCCAGCGCCCAGCGCGGTCTGTCCGACGCGGTCGTCGCCGACATCTCGGCGAAGAAGAGCGAGCCCGAATGGATGCTGGAACAGCGTCTCAAGGCGCTGCGCATCTTCGATCGCAAGCCGATGCCGCACTGGGGCGCCGAGCTCGACGGCATCGACTTCGACAACATCAAGTACTTCGTGCGGTCCAGCGAGAAGCAGGCCGCGTCCTGGGACGACCTCCCCGAGGACATCAAGAACACCTACGACAAGCTCGGCATCCCCGAGGCCGAGAAGCAACGTCTGGTCGCCGGTGTCGCCGCCCAGTACGAGTCGGAGGTGGTCTACCACTCGATCCGTGAGGACCTCGAGCAGCAGGGCGTGATCTTCCTCGACACCGACACCGGTCTCAAGGAGCACCCGGAGCTGTTCCAGGAGTACTTCGGATCGGTCATCCCCGCAGGCGACAACAAGTTCTCTGCGCTGAACACCGCGGTGTGGTCGGGTGGATCGTTCATCTACGTCCCGCCGGGTGTGCACGTCGACATCCCGCTGCAGGCCTACTTCCGGATCAACACCGAGAACATGGGTCAGTTCGAGCGGACGCTGATCATCGTCGACGAGGGCGCCTACGTGCACTACGTCGAGGGCTGCACCGCGCCGATCTACAAGACCGACTCGTTGCACTCGGCCGTGGTCGAGATCGTCGTCAAGAAGGGCGGCCGCTGCCGCTACACGACCATCCAGAACTGGTCGAACAACGTCTACAACCTGGTCACCAAGCGTGCGAAGGCCGAGGCCGGCGCGACCATGGAGTGGATCGACGGCAACATCGGCTCCAAGGTCACCATGAAGTACCCGGCCGTCTGGCTGACAGGCGAGCACGCCAAGGGCGAGGTCCTGTCGGTCGCCTTCGCCGGCGAGGGGCAGCACCAGGACACCGGCTCCAAGATGGTGCACCTGGCGCCGAACACCTCCAGCAACATCGTGTCCAAGTCGGTGGCGCGCGGCGGCGGACGAGCGTCGTACCGCGGCCTGATCAAGATCAACAACGGTGCCCATGGCAGCCGCTCGACGGTGAAATGTGATGCGCTGCTGGTCGATCAGATCAGCCGGAGCGACACGTATCCGTATGTCGACATCCGTGAGGACGACGTGACGATGGGTCATGAGGCCACCGTCTCGAAGGTGAGCGACGACCAGTTGTTCTACCTGATGAGTCGCGGGCTGACCGAAGACGAGGCGATGGCGATGGTCGTCCGCGGATTCGTGGAGCCGATCGCCAAGGAACTCCCGATGGAGTACGCGCTGGAGCTCAACCGGCTCATCGAGCTGCAGATGGAAGGGGCGGTCGGCTGATGGCGGATCCCACGATCCCCGCCACCCCGGCGGCCCTCGCGGTCAACAAGGGTGAGCAGTTCACGTCGTTCGACGTGGACGCCTTCGAGGTGCCCCACTCACGTGAGGAGGCATGGCGGTTCACGCCGTTCCGTCGCCTTCGCGGTCTGCACGACGGGTCCGCGCAGCGGTCCGGTGAGGCGGGCGTCGAGGTCGAGGGAGTCACCGACGGCGTCCGTGTCGAGACCGTCGGTCGTGATGACGAGCGCCTCGGCCAGGGTGGCGTGCCCTTCGACCGCATCGCCGCACAGGCGTACTCAGGTTTCACCGAGGCCACCGTCGTGACGGTCGGCACCGAGATCGAGCTGTCCGACCCGGTCACCATCACCGTGACCGGACCGGGTGAGGGCGAGGTGGCCTTCGGGCACCTGCAGATCCGGTTGGAGCCGTTCGCGCGCGCCGTCGTGGTCCTCGACCAGAAGGGCAGCGGGACATACGCTGAGAACGTCGAGTTCGTCGTCGGTGACCAGGCCGCGCTGACCGTTGTCAACGTCCACGACTGGGCCGACGACACGGTTCACGTGGCCGCACATCACGTGAAGCTCAGTCGCGACTCGGTGATCCGTCACTTCGCGATCAGTTTGGGCGGCGATCTCGTCCGCTTGTCCCCGGTGGTGCATTACGACGCCCCCGGCGGTGACGCCGAACTCTGGGGTCTGTACTTCGCCGACGCGGGACAGCACCTCGAGCAGCGACTGCTGGTCGATCACAGCCAGCCCCACTGCCGTTCGAACGTCGTCTACAAGGGTGCCCTGCAAGGCGTCCCGGGCGATCGCGCCCGCGAGGCGCACACGGTGTGGATCGGCGACGTGCTGATCCGTCCCGAGGCCGAGGGCACCGACACCTTCGAGTTGAACCGCAACCTGGTGCTGACCGACGGCGCACGCGCGGACTCGGTGCCGAACCTGGAGATCGAGACCGGCGAGATCGTCGGCGCCGGGCATGCCAGTGCCACCGGCCGATTCGACGACGAGCAGCTGTTCTACCTGCAGGCCAGGGGCATTCCGGAGGACCAGGCTCGCCGTCTCGTGGTGCGTGGGTTCTTCCGCGAGGTGATCGCCAAGATCGGTGTCCCGGAACTGCGTGAGCGTCTCGAGGCGGCCATCGAGGTCGAACTCGAATCCGCCGGCGCCTGAGCGCGCGGACTTCAGCCAACCACAGCCCCGAATCATCAAGGAAGACATCGTGACCACTCTGGAAATCCGCGACCTGCATGTCGACGTCGCACAGTCCGACTCGGATGCCGAGCCGATCCACATCCTCAAGGGTGTCGACCTCACGGTCAGCTCCGACGAGACGCACGCCATCATGGGCCCCAACGGGTCCGGCAAGTCGACCCTGTCCTACGCCATCGCCGGCCATCCCAAGTACGAGGTGACCTCCGGGTCGATCACCCTCGACGGTGAGGACGTGCTGGAGATGAGCGTCGACGAGCGCGCCCGCGCGGGGCTGTTCCTGGCGATGCAGTACCCGGTCGAGGTGCCCGGCGTCTCCATGTCGAACTTCCTCCGGACCGCGGCGACCGCGGTCCGCGGCGAGGCCCCGAAGCTGCGCCACTGGGTCAAGGAGACCAAGGAGGCGATGACGGCGCTGGAGATCGATCCGTCGTTCGGCGAGCGCAGCGTGAACGAGGGGTTCTCCGGCGGCGAGAAGAAGCGCCACGAGATCTTGCAGCTCGACCTGCTCAAGCCGAAGATCGCGATCCTCGACGAGACCGACTCCGGTCTGGACGTCGACGCCCTGCGTGTGGTGTCCGAGGGTGTCAACCGGTACAAGGCGAACGAGCACGGCGGCATCCTGCTGATCACCCACTACACGCGAATCCTGCGCTACATCAAGCCCGACTTCGTGCATGTGTTCGTCAACGGCCGGGTCGTGGAGTCGGGTGGTCCGGAGCTCGCCGACGAGCTCGAGGACAACGGTTACGTCCGGTTCACGTCGGCCGCGGCCGCGTCCTGAGGTAGCCCGTTTAGACCGTTCCCGCGACGACTTCTGCAGCACGGGAACGGTATCCACGCAGTCCGCAGCGAAGGAGATACGACGGTGACGTTGTCCACGGATGACATCCGTACCGCGGCCCCGGCCGCCGGCGCCGCACTCGACGTGGCTCGCGTGCGCGCCGACTTCCCGATCCTGGCCCGTACCGTGCGGGACGAGAAGCCTTTGGTCTACCTCGATTCCGGTGCCACCTCGCAGCGGCCGGTGCAGGTTCTCGACGCCGAGCGCGAGTTCCTGATCACATCCAACGCAGCAGTGCATCGTGGTGCTCACCAACTCGCGGAGGAGGCGACCGACGCGTACGAGAGTGCTCGGGCGACCATCGCTTCCTTCGTCGGCGCGACGTCCGACCAGATCGTCTTCACCAAGAACGCGACCGAGGCGCTGAACCTCGTCACCTACACCCTCGGTGACGACCGGATTGCCACGGTGCTCGGCGGCCGTCCGCTCGGCCCCGGCGACACCGTGGTGACCACCGAGCTCGAACACCACGCGAACCTCGTTCCCTGGCAAGAACTGTGCCGACGAACCGGTGCGACCCTGCGGTGGTACGGCGTCACCGACGATGGCCGGATCGACCTCGACTCGCTCGAATTGGACGACACCGTCAAGGTCGTCGCCTTCACGCATCAGTCGAATGTCACCGGTGCGGTGGCGGACGTGGACGAGTTGGTCCGGCGAGCACGGGCGGTCGGCGCACTGGTCGTTCTCGACGCATGCCAATCGGTTCCGCACACGCCGGTCGATTTCCCCGCGCTCGACGTGGACTTCGCGGCCTTCAGCGGGCACAAGATGTTCGCGCCGTCCGGAGTGGGTGTGTTGTACGGCAAGTCGGCACTCCTCGAGGCCCTCCCACCGTTCATCACCGGTGGGTCGATGATCGAGACCGTGACCATGGAGGTCTCGACGTACGCGCCGCCGCCGCAGCGTTTCGAGGCGGGAGTACCCATGACGTCGCAGGTCGTCGGGCTCGGCGCAGCCGTCGACTACTTGAATTCCCTCGACATGGACGCGATCGCTGCCCACGAACACCGACTCACCGCGCACGCGCTCGAGCGACTGTCGGCCATCCCGGGCGTACGCATCATCGGGCCGACCACCGCCGTGAACCGAGGGGGCGCGGTCTCGTTCGTCGTCGACGACATCCACGCGCACGACCTCGGCCAGGTCCTCGACGACGAGGGCGTCGCGATCCGTGTCGGACACCACTGCGCCTGGCCGCTGCACCGCAGGTTCGGTGTCGCCGCAACCGCCCGTGCGTCCTTCGCCGCGTACAACACACTCGCCGAGGTCGATGTGCTCGCCGATGCGATCGTGACCGCGCAGCGATTCTTCGGCGTCACACCGGGGGACTGATCGCCGTGCGGATGGAACAGATGTACCAGGAAGTGATCCTGGACCACTACAAACACCCCCATGGGCGCGGACTGCGAGACCCGTTCGGTGCCGAGGTCCACCACGTCAACCCCACCTGTGGAGACGAGGTGACGCTCCGGGTCACGTTGTCGGACGACGGGACGGTCGTGGAGGACATCTCCTACGACGGCCAGGGATGCTCGATCTCGCAGGCCTCCACCTCGGTGCTGCACGATCAGGTCGTCGGCTCGAAGGTGGATGATGCATTGGCCACCATCGGCGCGTTCAACAGCATGATGACCTCCCGCGGCACCGAAGCGGGCGACGAGGACATCATCGGCGACGGCATCGCCTTCGCCGGCGTGAGCAAGTACCCGGCGCGTGTGAAATGCGCGTTGCTGGGATGGTTGGCGTTCAAGGACGCGTTGGCACAGACGGTCGACGAGAAGCACGCCCCCGTGACCGCAAAGGAGTCCTGATGACCGAAGACACCACCACCGGCACCGCGCCGAAAGCGCCCACCACGTCGCTGCCACTGGTCGAAGACGTGGAAGAGGCGATGCGCGATGTCGTGGATCCGGAACTCGGGATCAACGTCGTCGACCTCGGCCTCGTCTACGGGATCGACATCGACAACGACGCCGTCGCCAAGCTGGACATGACGCTGACCTCGGCCGCGTGTCCGCTCACCGACGTCATCGAGGACCAGTCGCGAGCAGCCCTGGTGAGCAGCGGACTTTGCACCGACCTCGAGATCAACTGGGTGTGGCTGCCGCCGTGGGGGCCCGACAAGATCACCGACGACGGACGCGAACAGCTCCGCGCGCTGGGCTTCACGGTGTAGATGGCCCGACGCCCGCTGTCGCTCCGGTCCTCACTCCTGCGTCGCTGTGATCCTCACTCGGCGACGTCGGTCTGGGTTTAACAGCCGTGCATCGGTTCGAGTCGCGCGTCGAGCGCCTCATCCGCGAGGCCACCGCCCGCGGTGACTTCGACGATCTGCCGGGTGCGGGCAAGCCTCTCGACCTCTCCGACAGCGACGACCCCGATTGGTGGGTCAAACGCAAGATCCGTGACGAGAATCTCGGCTCCTCTGCGCTGCTGCCGCCGGTCCTCCGATTGCGCAAAGAGGCCGACGGCTTCCCGGAATCGTTGCGCGGTCTCACCGGGGAAAATGCGGTGCGGGCCGTCCTCGAGGACTACAACCGGCGCGTACGGTACGAGCGGCTGGGTTCCCGCGGCCGCGGACCGACGTCGAACCTGGTCGCGCCGCTCGTCGACGTGGACGCCATGATCACCCGGTGGCGCGAGCTGTCCTGAACCGGGCACGGTTGCACGCCGCTCACCCGAAATCGGTTGCGTACCTGCGTACCGTGAGACCGTGATCCTGTCGATGGAAGTCTCGCGGAGCGGGCAGTACCCGGCGACCGATCTCGGCTACCTGTTGCACAAGCATCCCGACCGGGTCCAGGAGTTCGCGACCAGTCAGGGCCGCGCGACCGTGTTCTATCCCGTCGCGACCTCCGACACCTGTCGTGCGGTCCTGCATGTCGACGGCGAGGGCGCACAGATCGACCGCGGCGGCGACGTCGACCGACACGTCAACACTGTCCCGTATGCGGCATCGTCGCGCTTGATCGTGGCACTGGGCAAGGTCTTCGGCGACGCACTCGCCGGCCGATGCGCGAACCGTCCCGACCTCGTCGACGTCCGCTGGCCACTCACCCTGACGATCCCGTCGGTTCCGGTGCGCTCGCAACGGAAGCCGACCGAACTGTTCGCACCGCTCGGCTGGCGGGTGTCGGAGGTCGCGCAGCCGTTGAGTCCGCAGGAATGGGGTGACTCCGACTTCGTCACCATTCGGTTGTCGGGCAGTCAATCGATCCGAGACGCGTTGCGCCACATCGCAGTGGTGATCCCGGTGCTCGCCGACGACAAGCACTACTTCGTCGACGACGAGGAGATCGACAAGCTCGAGCGACTCGGGGACGGATGGCTCGTCGACCATCCCCACCGCGACGACATCGTCGCGGGCTATGTCAAGAACCTGCGCCATCTGGCCGAAACCGCCTCCGCGCGGATGGCATCCGACGTGTCGTCGTCGGACGGTCGCGATGGAGCGGGACCGGACGGCGGATCCGGGACGTCGGGGGAGGCCGCGGCGCCCCACCGCGAACCACTCGCGCGCCGGCGGCTGTCCCGGGTGGTGGACGTGCTCGAACAGACCGGAGCCCGATCGGTGCTCGACGTCGGGTGCGGCGAGGGGAGACTACTCGCAGCGCTGGCCCGCAACGGGTTCGGCCGGCTGGCCGGGATCGACGTCGCGCCGGCGGTTCTCGATGCCGCTCGGGCTCGGCTCGACCGATGGCCCGGAATCGACCTGTGGCAGTCGTCGCTGATGTACGCCGACGAGCGATGTCGTGGTTACGACGCCGTCGTGCTGATGGAGGTCGTCGAACACGTCGACGCCGACCGCCTGGCCACCGCGATGGCATCCGTGTTCGACGAGATGTCGCCCCGCACGGTCGTCGTGACGACCCCGAATCGTGAGTACAACGCGGTGTACGGGCTGGGCGCGCGGTTCCGCCACCCGGATCACCGATTCGAGTTCACGCGTGCGGAGTTCACCACCTGGGCCGCGTCGGTCGCCGACGAGTACCGATACGCCGTGACCTATGACGGTATCGGTGACGAGGACCCGGATGCGGGCACGCCGACCCAGGTCGCCGTGTTCACCCGAGACGACGAGGACGACTCATGACCGACGAGAACGCGGTGTTCCCCGTGGACGACGCCGCGAGCCCCGTGACCGCAACCGGACTGGACATCCCGGCCCTGTGCCTCGTCGTACTCGTCGGTGTCTCCGGTGCGGGCAAGTCGACGTTCGCCCGGCGGGTCTTCCAGGAGACCGAGGTACTGTCCTCGGACGCCTTTCGCGGTCTGGTGGCGGATGACCCGACCGACCAGTCGGCCACCACCGATGCGTTCAGTGTGATCTTCGACGTAGCGGCACGTCGACTCCGTCGAGGTCTGTTGACCGTCGTCGACGCCACGTCGGTGCGCCCGGAGGATCGGCGTGCCCTCGTCGATCTGGCCAAGGAGCACGACGTCTTCGCGGTCGCGATCGTCCTCGACGTGCCGCTCGACGAGCTGACGCGACGTACTGCGGGGCGGACGGACGTCGACGGCGGTGTCGTCGTGCGTCAGCACCGGCTGCTGCGCCGATACGGGCGCGGACTTCGCAAAGAGGGCTTCCGATTCGTCCACATCCTCGAGGGTGTGGACGCGATCGATGCCGCGTCGATCACTCGCACGAGACTCTTCAGCGATCGGACCGACGAGACGGGACCGTTCGACATCATCGGCGACGTCCACGGTTGTCACGCCGAGCTCGTCGAGTTGCTCGAACGCCTCGGCTGGAGACCGGCTCCGCGTCCCGACGGGGCAGCGGTCGCGACGATGGAGGATCACCCGGACGGCCGTCGGGTCATCTTTGTCGGTGACCTCGTCGACCGCGGGCCGGACACCCCGGCGGTGCTCCGTCTCGTCATGTCGATGGTGGCTGCCGGACAAGCGATCTGCGTGCGCGGGAACCACGAGGAGAAGCTACTCAAGGCGCTTCGGCAGCGCACCGGCAGCGGGCGTGACCGAGGTCGGCTCACCATGAACCACGGTCTGGCGGAATCCCTGGCGCAGTTGGCCAGGGAGCCCGATGACTTCGTCGCCGCGGTGATCACCTTCCTCGACGGCCTCGTGTCGCACTATCTGTTCGACGGCGGACGTCTCGTCGTGGCCCACGCAGGTCTCGCGGAGCGATACCACGGTCGATCGTCCGGGCGGGTTCGGAGCCTCGCGATGTACGGCGAGACCTCCGGCGAGGTCGATCGTCATGGCTTTCCGATCCGGATCGACTGGGCGCGTGACTATCGAGGCGCCGCAGCGGTCGTCTACGGGCACACACCCGTTCCGGCGGTCGGCTGGGTCAACAACACGCTGTGCATCGACACCGGTTGTGTCTTCGGTGGCCGGCTCACGGCGCTGCGCCATCCCGAGCGTGAGACCGTCGCGGTCTCGGCGCACGAGACGTACTGGGAGCCAGAGCGTCCGATGGGCTACGGCGACTCGGATGCCGACGCCCGCGTACGCGCGCGGGTGCGGCTCGACGATGTCGCCGGGAAGCGGGTCATCACCACGCGTCTCGGGCCGTCGGTCACCGTTCGCGCCGAGCACGCGGCGTCGGCACTCGAGGTGATGTCGCGATATGCGGTGGACCCACGGTGGCTGAGGTACCTGCCGCCGACGATGAGCCCGGTGGGTGGACGGAGCCCGGGACTGCTCGAGGATCCCGACGCGGCCTTCGACTTCTATGCGCGGTCAGGTGTGGCGGAGGTGATCTGCGAGGAGAAGCACATGGGCTCGCGGGCGATGGTGGTGGTGACCCGTGACCAGGCTGCCGCGGCTTCGGCATTCGGTGTCGTGGACGGGTTGGGCGCGATCGTCACCCGGACGGGCCGAACCTTCTTCGACGCTCCGACGACGGCGGATCTGCTCGACCGGACCAGGGATGCCGCGTCCGGCGTCCTCGACACCCTGCAATCGGACTGGCTGATCCTCGATGCCGAGCTGTTGCCATGGAACATCAAGGGCGAAGGCCTGATCCGCGATCACTTCGCCGCCGTCTCCGCGGCGGCGGGTGCCGAACTCGATCTGTTCCGGACCGAACTCTCCGCGGCTGCGGACCGCGGGTTGGATGTCGGTGAGATGTTGGCCGCGACGCAGGACCGACGTCGCGACGTCGACGCGTTCACTGCTGCCTACGGGCGGTACGTGGACGCCACGGCGACCATCGCGGATGTCCGCATCGCACCGTTCGAGATCCTCGCCCACGGCGCCGGCGCGGGCGGAGTGACAGCCGAGACACAACCACACAGTTGGCATCTCGACGTTGCCGATCAGCTGGTGGAAGCCGATCCATCGCTGTTCGCGTCCACCCGTCGGTGCGTCGTCGACGTAGGCGACCCGGCGTCCCGAGCCGCAGGTGGTCGGTGGTGGACGGAGCTGACCGCGGCCGGCGGTGAGGGCATGGTGGTGAAGCCGGCGGCGAACGCCGTGCGTGACGACAAGGGGAGGGTCGTGGCACCGGGCGTGAAGGTTCGCAGCTCGGAGTACCTACGCATCATCTACGGGCCGTCCTATCTCGACCGGCTGGAGGTGCTACGAGAGCGGGACCTCCGGCACAAGCGGTCGATGGCGCTGCGTGAGTACCTCCTCGGGCGTGAGGCGTTGGCGCGGCACGTCGCGGGTGAGCCGTTGTGGCGAGTGCACGAGTGTGTGTTCGGGTTGCTCGCCCTGGAATCGGAGCCGGTCGACTCGCGGCTGTAGATCAGCGTCCGACGAGGTGCGGCGCCGCTCGCACGAGGTGGCGACGCAGTCGCCGATCGGTCGCGGTGAACAGGGTGAGCATGGCTGCGAGCAGACCTCGCAGGTCATCGCGATCGGACAGGTACGCGCGTTGACGATGGACTGGTAGGTCGAAGAAGTCGTCGAAGAATCGCATCGTGTCGTCGGCGTCGAGGTGTAACAGCACCGCGAGGCCGGCCGCGCGTAGGCGCTGGACCATGCGTGCCGAGTGCGGCCACAGGGTACGCGTGGGATCGCCACCTGCGCTGATCGCAGCGGCGAGCGGATCGGCGGTGGCCAGTGACGCCGCGACGCTGTATCCGGACGCCGGGTGCATGAGTCCGGCCCGTGCGCCGAACATCGTCGGTCGTCGGTGCCACGGGTCGCGGCTGGCGCCCTGCAGACCGAAGGAGACCTTCTCGGTCGCGGTGGCGAGTGCCGGATCGATCCCGGTCCGGGACAGCCGTTGGGCCAGCCGGGTACGCAACTCCGACAGCGGAAGTGCTGGATCGCCCGCCAGGCACGTCTCCTCGAGGAGCACGCGGTCACCGTCGAGTGGAACCGCGTACAGGAAGGAGGGGAGTCCGGTGACCGTCGGGTCCGCGGGCCGCAAATCCATCAGGATCGCCGACGCACCGTCGAGGACGGGCGCGGCCACATCGGTCGGTACGACTATGCCCCATGCGGTCTGTCGCGGCCCTGTCCCGCCGACTCCCCGGGCGTCGATGATCACCCGACCATCGATCCGTCGGCCGTCGTCGAGGGTGACCCCGTCCGGCGCCACGGCGACCGCCTCGGCAGTGCAGACGACGAGAGGAGAGTCACCGACGACCGACAGGGTCTCCTGCAGACGATCGGTGTCGAGCACCGCATACCCACGGTGGACCTCGGTGCGGCGGTGACCGATGACCCGCACCGAGTCGACCTCGGCCGAGACCACCGACGGATCGAGCCAGTCAGGCAGTTCGTCGGACCAACAGGCGTAGGTCGACCGCCACGGACGCGCGGGGTGCGGATCGATGAGCGTGACCGCGACCCCGCGGTGCGCCAGCCGATGCGACAACGCACGGCCTGCCGGCCCCGCCCCGACCACCACGACCCTGTCGGGTGCCCCGACCTCCACGACCCTGTCGGGTGCCCCGACCTCCGAAACCCTGTCGGGTTGATCGGGGAAAGGGGTCACAGGGATCCGGTGGAGAGAAGGCCGCCGTCGACGCGCAGGGTGTCGCCGGTGATCCAGGCGGACTCGTCGCCGACCAGGAACGCGACGGCGCGGGCGACATCCTCGACCTCACCGATCCGGCCGAGCGGATAGCCCTGCACCGCTCGTTCCTCGTTGTCGCCCGCGATCAGTCCGGACGCGAACCTGGTGCGGACGATGGCGGGCGCCACGGCGTTGACCCGGATCCCCGGGCCCAGTTCCCAGGCGAGTTCCTCGGTGAGTCGGATCAATGCGGCCTTGGAGGTGCCGTAGGCAGCGATCACGCCGGTGGACCGGATGCCTGCCACCGACGAGATGTTGACGACCGACCCACCGGTCTCGCCCATCCCGGCCGCGTGGGCCTCCTGCACGAAGCCCAGGGCGGCGACCACATTGGTGTCGAAGATCTTGCGATACGCCTCGAGGTCGGCGTCGATCAACGGCCCGGCCAGCGGGTTGATGCCGGTGTTGTTGACCAGGATGTGGATGCCACCGCCCTGGGCGACAGCGGCGGCGACAGCGGCTTTGCGGTGGTCGGCGTCGCCGGTGTTGCCCGGGATGGCCGTCACGGCGGCCTCCGGGACCGCGGCACGGATGCGGCCGGCTGCCTCTTCGAGCGGTTCGGCCTTGCGGCCGGTGATGACGACGGCCGCGCCGCGGCGGGCCAGTTCGGTTGCGATCGCCTCACCGATGCCGCGGCTGGCACCGGTGACGATCGCGGAGCGTCCGGAGAGATCCGACGTGGTCTGCTGTCCTGTGGTTTCGGTCACTCCCACACCGTAACCGGAGGTACATCGTCGCCGGGGCCATCGGACGGAGCGACTTCGCACAGCGTGCGGTCCGCGGAGGCCGGCAGGGTGACGGGAGCCACTGGTGACCTACCCGTAGACTGGACCGTCGTGATCACCGCGACCGACCTGGAAGTTCGAGCGGGCGCTCGGACCCTGTTGTCGGCGCCCGGCTCCGCGCTGCGCATCGCGCCGGGAGACCGGATCGGCCTCGTGGGCCGCAACGGCGCGGGCAAGACCACCACTCTCCGAATCCTGGCCGGTGAGACCGAGCCGTACGCGGGCACCGTCGTCCGCAACGGCGAATCCGGCTACCTCCCGCAGGACCCGAAGGAAGGTGACCTCGACGTCCTCGCGAAGGACCGGGTCCTCTCCGCGCGTGGGCTCGACTCGATCCTGCACGACATGGAGA
This sequence comes from Gordonia soli NBRC 108243, assembly GCF_000334455.1. Taxonomy (GTDB): domain Bacteria; phylum Actinomycetota; class Actinomycetes; order Mycobacteriales; family Mycobacteriaceae; genus Gordonia; species Gordonia soli. The sequence continues at coordinate 35,096 of NZ_BANX01000018.1, read as the reverse complement.
AGCAGCAGGCCCTCATGGCCGAGGCCGCCGACGACCGGGTCCGGGACAAGGCGGTCCGCAAGTACGGACAGCTCGAGGAGCGGTTCTCCGCGCTCGGTGGCTACGTGGCCGAGTCCGAGGCAGCCCGAATCTGCAACAGCCTCGGGCTTCCCGACCGCGTCCTCGGTCAGCCGCTGCACACGTTGTCGGGTGGCCAGCGACGACGAATCGAGTTGGCGCGCATCCTGTTCGCGGCATCCGACGGTTCCGGTAAGTCGGACACGACGCTGTTGCTCGACGAGCCGACCAATCACCTCGACGCCGACTCCATCACCTGGTTGCGCAGTTTCCTGCAGAACCACGAGGGCGGGTTGGTGGTCATCAGCCACGATGTCGACCTGCTCGCCGACGTGGTGAACCGCGTCTGGTTCCTGGATGCGGTGCGGGGCGAGGCCGACATCTACAACATGGGCTGGAAGCGCTACCTCGACGCGCGTGCCACCGACGAGCAACGTCGCAAGCGGGAGCGCGCCAACGCCGAGAAGAAAGCCGCGGCGCTGCGCACCCAGGCTGCAAAGCTCGGTGCGAAGGCGACCAAGGCCGTCGCAGCCCAGAACATGCTCAAGCGTGCCGATCGGATGCTCGACGCACTCGACGAAGAGCGGGTGGCCGATCGCACCGCGCGGATCCGGTTCCCGGAGCCGGCGTCCTGCGGCAAGACCCCGCTCATGGCCAGCGGCCTGACCAAGATGTACGGATCACTCGAGATCTTCACCGGAGTCGACCTGGCCATCGACAAGGGCAGTCGGGTCGTCGTGCTGGGACTCAACGGTGCGGGCAAGACGACGCTGCTCAAGTTGCTGGCCGGCGTCGAGAAGCCAGACCGTGGTCAGCTCGAGCCCGGCTACGGTCTCAAGATCGGGTACTTCGCCCAGGAACACGACACCCTCGACGACATGGCCAGCGTCTGGGAGAACATCCGGCATGCTGCCCCCGACGCCGGGGAACAGGATCTCCGCGGGTTGCTCGGCGCGTTCATGTTCAGCGGTGCGCAACTGGACCAGCCGGCCGGCACGCTCTCGGGTGGCGAGAAGACGCGACTGACGCTCGCCGGCCTGGTGTCGTCGGCCGCCAACGTGCTGCTGCTCGACGAGCCGACCAACAACCTGGATCCGATCTCCCGCGAGCAGGTTCTCGACGCCCTACGTAGCTACACCGGAGCCGTCGTCCTCGTCACCCACGACCCCGGCGCCGCCGCTGCGCTCGATCCACAGCGGGTGATCCTGCTGCCCGACGGCACCGAAGACCACTGGAGCGCCGAGTACCAGGAGCTCATCGAGTTGGCATGATCGCCGGTCGCCGATCAGTGCGCCGGTTCAGGCCAGTACCGCTTGCGGAGTACACCCTTGACCAGCTTGCCGGTCGGGGTGCGCGGCAGGTCGTCGACGAAGTCGACCGTCCGGGGCGCCTTGTAGGCGGCCAGTGACTCCTTGGTGAATTCGATGAGATCGGCTGCGAGTTGGTCCGACGGCGCGAAGGCCGGGTCGAGTTGGACGCAGGCCTTCACCTGCTCGCCGAGGTCGTCGTCCGGGACGCCGATGACCGCGACGTCGTACACGGCCGGGTGTCCGACGAGCACGTTCTCCGCCTCTTGCGGGTAGATGTTGACCCCGCCCGAGATGATCATGAAGGCCTTGCGATCGGTCAGGTAGAGGTAGCCATCGCCGTCGACATATCCGACGTCGCCGGTCGTCGCCCAGTTCGCGTGTGCGGGATGCTGTGCGCCGCGGGTCTTCTCCGGCGAGTTGTGGTATTCGAAGGTCATCTCCTCGCGTTCGAAATAGACCTGCCCGACGTCGCCGACGGGAAGGTCGGCGCCGTCCTCGTCGCAGATGTGGACCACGCCGAGCAGTGCCTTGCCCACCGAGCCGGGATGGTCGAGCGCCTCCTGGGGGCCGATGAACGTCGCGCCGGCGGCCTCGGTGGCCGCGTAGTACTCGTGCACCACCGGACCCCACCACTCGATCATCGCCCGCTTGACGTCGGCGGGACACGGCGCCGCGGCGTGCACGGCCAGCTTCAGGCTGCTGACGTCGTACTTCTCCCGGACTGCCGCGGGGAGCTTCAACATCCGGATGAACATCGTGGGTACCCACTGGCTGTGGGTCACCCGATAGGTCTCGATCGCCTGTAGGGCGGCCTCCGGTTCGAACCGCTCCATCATCACGACGGTGCCGCCCACCGAGTTGGTCATCCCGCAATACCGCAGTGGCGCTGCGTGATACAGCGGGGCGGGGGACAGGTAGACCGAGTCGGCGTCGAATCCGTACATCGGGGCGAAGATCGCTGTGTAGGCATCGGGTACCGCGTCGACCTGCCCCTCCGGCGGCGGCACCTTGATGCCTTTCGGCCGACCGGTGGTACCCGAGGAGTAGAGCATGTCGGTGCCGCGCGGCTGGTCGACCCGCGGTGTGGCGGACGCCGTGGCCAGTACGGCGTCGTAGTCGGCGAAGCCGTCGATCGGGCCACCCCAGGCGATGCGCCGACCGTCGTCTGCGAGGGCCGGGATGGTGCCGGTCGAGGCGACCGCCTCGGCCACCGACGCCCCGGCGAAGAGCACTCGGGCGTTGCAGTCGGTCAGGATGTAGTCCACCTCCGCAGCGGTGAGGTGACTGTTGATCGCGGTGACGTAGAGACCGCTGCGCAGCGCGGCCCAGTACACATCGAAAAGTCGGAGATCGTTGGTCGAGATCATGGCGATGGTGTCGCCCGGTCGGAGCCCGAGGTTCTCGAGGTGATTGGCGAGCCGCGTCGAGTTCTCGTCGAGTTGCGCGTAGGTGAGCTGCGCTCCGGTGGCGGCGACGATCACCGCGGGCTTGTCGGGAGTGGTGGCGGCGAAAACTCCAGGGAACAACGACGTTCTCCTCGCAACGGGGATGGTGCTGCGATCGTACAAGTGCACCCGAACCCGTTGGGACGTTTTGACAGTTCTGTTCCAACAGCGTGTGCCGATCTGGGGATCACGGGTCGCTCGGTGCGCACCCGACGCCACGGGCACGCTGTTCCCGCAGTGCCCACGCGACGATCCCGAGGCGCGCCGAGATCGGAGGCAGCGACGCGTCAGGCGTGCGAGCGCACCGACTCCTCGACGAGGTCGAGGACCGCGTTCAGATCGGCGGTCGGCTGGCCGGACGCCAGTCGCGTGATGAGTCCGTCGAGGACGAGGTCGAGGTACTTCACGAGGACCTCGGTCGGCACGTCGTCGCGCAGTCGGCCCGCCTCACGGCCACGTTCGAGTCGGCTCAGCGTGGCCGACTCGAGATCGGCGGAGTGGGCCAGCCACGCAGAGCGAAAACTGCTGTCGGTGCGCAGTTTCCGAGCGATCTCCAGTCGGGTCCCGAGCCAGTCGAAGTCCTGCGGACGTGCGAGCACGTCCCGCATGACCTGGACGAGTCCCTGCTCGGCCGCGACGTCGGCCATCCGCTCGGCATCTTCGTGGGCCAGCGCCAGGAACAAGGCCTCTTTGTCGCGGAAGTGGTGGAAGATCGCTCCGCGGGACAGCCCCGTGGACTCCTCGATCCGCTTGACGGTGGCGCCGTCATAGCCGTACTCGGCGAAGCAGTGCCGCGCGCCGTCGAGAATCTCCCGACGGCGCGCGGCCAGGCGGTCGTCACTGACCTTGGGCACCGAGGTCTCCCGAGGTCGATCGACTCATGGTCAAGACTCAGCTCTTGATCATGTTCCGCAGGACGAACTGCAGAATGCCGCCGTTGCGGTAGTAGTCGGCCTCACCGGGGGTGTCGATGCGGACCACGGCGTCGAATTCGATCTTCTCGCCGCTCTCCTTGGTCGCGGTGACGTGGACCGTCTTCGGCGTCTTGCCCTCGTTGAGCTCCTCGATGCCTTCGATGTCGAAGACCTCGGTGCCGTCGATGCCGAGCGACTTGTAGCTCTCGCCCTCGGGGAACTGCAGCGGGACAACACCCATGCCGATCAGGTTCGACCGGTGGATGCGCTCGAAGGACTCCACGATGACCGCACGCACACCGAGCAGCATCGTGCCCTTGGCGGCCCAGTCACGCGACGACCCGGAGCCGTACTCCTTGCCACCGAGGACGACCAGCGGGGTGCCGGCCTCCTGGTAGTTGCGCGACGCGTCGAAGATGAACGACTGGGGGCCACCCTCCTGGGTGAAGTCACGGGTGTACCCGCCGCTGACGTCGTCGAGCAGCTGGTTGCGCAGCCGAATGTTCGCGAAGGTGCCGCGGATCATCACCTCGTGGTTGCCTCGACGTGAACCCAGCGAGTTGTAGTCCTTGCGGGCCACACCGTGCTCGTCGAGGTACTGCGCCGCCGGGGTGCCCGGCTTGATCGCACCGGCGGGGGAGATGTGGTCGGTCGTGACCGAGTCACCCAGGGCCGCGAGCACGCGGGCACCCTTGATGTCGGTGACCGGCTCCGGCTCCTGCGTCATCCCGTCGAAGTACGGGGCCTTGCGGACGTAGGTCGAGTTCTCGTCCCACTCGAAGGTGTCGCCCTCCGGGGTGGGCAGGCTGCGCCACCGCTCGTCACCCTTGAACACGTCGGCGTACGACTTGGTGAACATCTCCTGGGAGATGGCCTGGGAGATGGTGTCGTCGATCTCCTTGGCGGACGGCCAGACGTCCTTGAGGAAGACGTCGTTGCCATCGGTGTCCTGGCCCAGCGGGTCCGACTCGAAGTCGAAGTCCATGGTTCCGGCGATCGCGTACGCGATGACCAGCGGCGGAGACGCGAGGTAGTTCATCTTCACGTCCGGCGAGATGCGACCCTCGAAGTTGCGGTTGCCCGACAGGACGGCGGTGACCGTCAGGTCGTTCTCGTTGATCGCCTTCGAGATCTCCTCGGGCAGCGGCCCGGTGTTGCCGATGCAGGTGGTGCATCCGTAGCCGCCGAGGTAGAAGCCCAGCTTCTCGAGGTACGGCCAGAGGCCCGCCTTCTCGTAGTAGTCGGTGACGACCTGCGAACCCGGCGCCATGTTGGTCTTGACCCACGGCTTGGAGGTCAGGCCCTTCTCGACCGCCTTCTTGGCCAGCAGTGCGGCACCGATCATGACCGACGGGTTGGAGGTGTTGGTGCACGACGTGATGCCCGCGACCGCCACGGCGCCGTGGTCGAGGATGAACTCGCCCTGTGCCTCGGCCTTCACGCGGACCGGCTTCGTCGGCCGTCCCTCGGAGCCGTTCGCGGCCGACTGGACCTGCACGGCACCGTCATCGGCGAAGGACAGCGTCGCCGGATCACTCGCCGGGAACGACTCCTCGAGTGCCTCGTCGAGCTGGGTGTGATCCGCCGGGTGGTTCTCCTCGACGTACTGGTGGATGTCCTTGCGGAAGGCGGTCTTCGCCTCCGACAACAGGATTCGGTCCTGCGGTCGCTTCGGTCCGGCGATCGACGGCACGACCGAGCCGAGGTCGAGCTCCAGGTACTCCGAGAAGACCGGCTCCTTCTCGGCGTTGTGCCACATGCCCTGCTCCTTGGCGTAGGCCTCGACCAGGGCCAGCTGCTCCTCGTCGCGACCGGTCAGCCGCAGGTAGTCGACGGTGACCTCGTCGATCGGGAACATCGCTGCGGTGGAACCGAACTCGGGGCTCATGTTGCCCAGCGTGGCGCGGTTGGCCAGCGGGACCTCGGCGACACCCTCGCCGTAGAACTCGACGAACTTGCCGACCACCCCGTGCTGACGGAGCATCTCGGTGACGGTGAGGACGACGTCGGTCGCGGTGACGCCGGCGCTGATCTGACCGGTGAGTTTGAAGCCGACGACGCGGGGGATCAACATCGAGATCGGCTGGCCCAGCATCGCGGCCTCGGCCTCGATACCGCCGACGCCCCAGCCCAGCACGCCGAGCCCGTTCTCCATGGTGGTGTGCGAGTCGGTGCCGACACAGGTGTCGGGGTAGGCCTGGCCGTTGCGGACCATGATCGACCGCGCGAGGTGCTCGATGTTGACCTGGTGCACGATGCCGGTGCCGGGCGGGACCACCTTGAAGTCGTCGAAGGCGCCCTGGCCCCAGCGCAGGAACTGATAGCGCTCACCGTTGCGTTGGTATTCGAGGTCGACGTTGCGCTCGAAGGCGTCGGCGCGACCGAAGACGTCGATGATGACCGAGTGGTCGATGACCATCTCGGCGGGTGCCAGCGGGTTGACCTTGGTCGGGTCGCCGCCCAGGGCGGTGACCGCCTCGCGCATCGTCGAGAGGTCGACGATGCAGGGCACGCCGGTGAAGTCCTGCATCAGGACCCGGGCGGGGGTGAACTGGATCTCGATGCTCGGGTCGGCCGAGGGATCCCAGTTCGCGATGGCCTTGATGTGGTCTTCGGTGATGTTCGCGCCGTCTTCGGTACGAAGCAGGTTCTCGGCGAGCACCTTCAGCGAGTAAGGGAGTTTCTCGGTGCCCTCGACTGCACTGAGTCGGAAGATCTCGTAGGAGTTGTCGCCCACCTCCAGGGTGCCGCGGGCGCCAAAGGAATCCTTGCTCACGTGTACTCCACTCTCTCGTGTGTCGACGGGCTGCGCCGACGGTGACGGCGGGCGATCTCCGCTCGCCGACAGTGATCTCACCGACGGGCTGCGCCGGTGTTGTCCGGTGACCGCGATGGTGCTGCGGCGACTCCTCGATTCTAACAGTACGGCCGTACTGTTTACAACCGACCCCCGTGTCGGTCGGCGTGTCCGTCCGCCGGTTCCGGCACTCGCCGTCCAGCGTGTGCACGATCGACGACAGGGCAGGGGAGACCTGCGTCCAGTATCGCGCGCCGTGCCAGGCTAGGTTTGCCGACAGGCGGATGTCCGTGGGATCTTCATGGGCGCGAAACACCGACGTGGTGCGTTGTGCACCGGCCGCGCGAGCGCGGGGAAAGGCAGCGTGGCAGATGAGTCCCGGTTCGACGTCATCCGGAGCTGCTCTCGCCGATCCGGGTACCTTCGTGCTCGCCGCGCCGGTCGGAGCCACCGACAACCTGTCGATCATCCCGGAGGACATCGACATGGCGGCGTTGCTCGCCGACATCCAGGACGATCACGTCGCCGCGCCCGCCGATCAGGTCGCGGGCCTGCGCGAGGTCGTCGCGCACGCGAAGGCCGAGGGGTACGACGTCAGCTTCGTGGTGCTGCCCGAGGCCCAGCCCAAGTTCACGTACTACCGGGACATCGCCAGCCAATTGCAGTCGGAGACCGGTGGCACGGTGATCGTGCTCGGCCCCAACTCGGTGGGTAGTTCGTCGCCGTACTTCAGTCGCGTCCAGCAGGAGGAGGCGACCGACAACCTCACCCTCACGAACCCGCCGCTGGCGGCGCGTCAGATGTTCGACCAGATGACCGAGCCGGGCGTGAACTGGACGTTGGTGACCCTGGTCCTGCTCGTTGTCGTGGTGGTCGGGGCCGTGCTCGCACGCTTGCGCGGCCTGCACATCTCGCGGAATGCCACCACACGCGATACGTCGGAATCGGCGAGTTCGCCGACCGTCGCGGCCCCGTCCGGCCCGGCCACGGTCGCCGCGCCGCCTTCGGATGCCGAGCCCTCGGATGCCGACGATGCATCCGTCGAGTCCGGCGGGCCGGGCTCCGACTCCCGGGCCTGACCGCCGGCGTCGCCCCTCGGGACCGACCGTCTCACGCGTCCGGCACGCGTACGGGAGCCCCGACTGCGACCAGCTTCCAGACACTCTCGGGACGCCGCTGCGACGTCGGACGTCATGAATCTCTCGGCGACCTCGCTGTTGCCAATTCGATACCTCGTGGACCCATGCCGCCTTTGTCCAGTTCACAGCATTTTCGCAGGTAATCACGCGTTTGTAATTCACGAACAGCGATTTTCTATGTGGCTCATGTGACGTACGGTTCTCATGTCACGTGTGGTGTGCAAGTGGAATCTGCCGACACATGTGATGGGTGGTGCACGACGGACAGATGTTGGCCCGGGGCGTCCGTACACCACCGAACCGACGTGTGGGTGAGCTACGCGAACCCTGGACGACAAGGGAGCTCTGGTGAGGCGAGGTACTACTCGTGTGACGCGTGGGACGCCGCGCTCGGCACGCCTCGGTGCTGTCGTGGCCGTCCTGCTGCTCGGCACACTCGGCGCGGGTCAGGCATTCGCGGCTCCGCAGCAGTCCGGCAAGGGCGGGAATTCGTCGATCTCCGGGCTGATCAATCAGATCGCCACCGCAAACCAGAACCTGGTCGACCTCGACAACGCTGTCGCCATCAAGCAGGAGAACGTCAACCGGACACTCGTGGACTACCAGAACTCGCTCGCCGCACAGCGGCTCGCAGCAGTCGCGGCCAAGGGTGCGCAGGGTTCACTGGTGAAGGCGCAGCGCGCCGTCACCGACGCTCAATCCTCTTTCGACAAGTTCGCGCGCGACGTGTATCGGCAGGGAAGCGCGTCCGGCTCGATGTCCAACTACGTCTCCTCGCCGAACCCGCAGTCGGTGCTCGATCGGGTCACGGTGCTCGATCGCGTCGGCAAGGAGCAGCGAGACACCATCCAGCGTCTGCAGGTGGCACGTAACCAACAGGCCAATCGGGTCGCGGCCGCACAGGCGACCAAGCGGCAGGCGGCTGCGGCGACCAAGAGTGCTGCGACGCGTAAGAGCGATGCGTTGGCGGCCATCGCCGCCGCCCGGAGTGCCGCGTCGTCGGAGCAGCAGCGTCGGTCCGAGCTCGTGCACAAGCGCGACGGTGTCCAGGCGCGGCTCGACGCGCTGCGGGGCGCGCGCAAGCCGGTCGAGAGCACCACCGGAGGCGGAGTGCTGTCGGGGCTGCTGCCCAACGGTCAGGCCGACCCATCAGCGCCTGCCGCACCGAGCGGGCCGCAAGCCGTGCCGGCCGCCGGCGACAACGAGGCCATCAAGATGGCCGCGCAGGCTGCCGCGAAACTGGCCGTCGATCTGGGCCAGAAGGCTCTCGCAGCGCTGATCGGCGACCAGCAGGTGCCGCACTCGGAGTTGCTCGACGAACTCGGCGTCGGCGGCTCCAGCTTCACCGGTAGCGGCCCGGACACACTGAGCTCGCGTATCGGGTCGGGATCTCTCGGTTCACTGTTCGGCGGGAGTTCCTCCGGTGGTGGCGGTTCGGGCGGCGACGTCCGGCCGGGCCTGCGTGGGCCGGCAGCCGTCGAGGTCGTGGTCAACCGGATGATGTCGCAGCTGAACGTCCCCTACGCGTGGGGTGGCGGCGACGGCAACGGCCCGACGCAGGGCATCCGCGACGGTGGTGTAGCCGACAGCTACGGCGACTACAACAAGACCGGCTTCGACTGCTCGGGTCTGATGATCTACGGGTTCGCCGGTGTCGGCATCGACCTGCCGCACTACACCGGCTACCAGTACACGTCGGGTCCGCAGTTCCCGCTCTCGCAGATGAAACGCGGCGACATGATCTTCTACGGCCCCAACGCCAGTCAGCACGTGGCGCTGTACCTCGGCGACAACAAGATGATCGAGGCCCCGCAGTCCGGCGACGTGGTCAAGGTGTCGCCGCTGCGCACCTCGGGTGCGATGCCGAACGTCGTCCGCCTGGTCTGACGTCCTTCTCATCCGAGTGCACCTCCGACGGCGCCGATGCCGGTTCCGGTCGATCGGACAGTGCACCCGGTGCGTCTTCTTGGCGAGATTTCAGCCGACGTGACTAGGCTGTCAACGACAGGTCGACGACTGGATCGGCGTCGGCCTACCTGAACGCAGCAGGCGGAGGAACTCCGCTGACGGGTGTCGGCTCCGGGGCGGGACGACGCGGACACGAACAGGAGCACGGGTTGACCTCATCGCATGCAGGTGTCGACTCCGCGGGGGGTGTGGGACCCGGACCGAACGGTGGTGAGCCCGCCACCCTCAGCGACGCCGACGTCAAACTGCTCGAGCGCGCCATCTACGAGGTCAAGCGGGTGATCGTCGGCCAGGATCAGCTCGTCGAGCGCATCTTGGTCGGACTACTGGCCCGCGGTCACATCCTCCTCGAGGGTGTGCCCGGTGTGGCCAAGACACTGGCGGTGGAGACCTTCGCGCGTGTCGTAGGCGGCTCGTTCTCCCGCGTGCAGTTCACGCCCGACCTCGTCCCGACCGACCTGATCGGTACGCGGATCTACCGGCAGGGCAAGGAGGAGTTCGACACCGAACTCGGCCCGGTGGTGGCCAACTTCCTGCTCGCCGACGAGATCAACCGCGCGCCGGCCAAGGTGCAGTCGGCGCTGCTCGAGGTGATGGCCGAGCGACATGTGTCGATCGGTGGCACCACCTACTCGATGCCGGACCCGTTCCTGGTCATGGCGACGCAGAACCCCATCGAGAACGAGGGCGTCTACCCGCTGCCCGAAGCGCAGCGCGACCGGTTCCTGTTCAAGATCCTGGTCGACTACCCGTCGGTCGAGGAAGAGCGCGAGATCGTCTACCGGATGGGCAACGTCCCGCCGACGGCGTCGCAGGTCCTCGATCCCGCGGCGATGCTGCGGTTGCAGAAGACCGCAGCGACCGTCTTCGTCCACCACGCGCTGGTCGATTACGTCGTCCGCGTCATCAACGCCACCCGACGTCCCGCCGAGCTCGGTCTGTCCGACGTCGCGTCCTGGTTGTCCTACGGCGCCTCGCCGCGCGCCACCCTCGGCATCGTCGCCGCGGCCCGCGCGCTGGCTCTGGTCCGGGGGCGCGACTACGTGATCCCGCAGGACGTCGTCGAGATCATGCCCGACGTGCTCCGACACCGCCTCGTGCTCAGCTACGACGCGCTGGCCGACGAGGTCGACGCGGACCAGGTCATCAACCGCGTCCTGCAGACGGTCGGTCTCCCGCAGGTCGGCACCCAGCCGGTCGCCGGCGGTGCCCAGCCCGGACCGGCCAACGGTTATCCGGCCGCGCCTCAACCGAACCCCACTCAGCAACCGGCGCAACCCTTTCCGGGACCGAACGGCGCGCCGGTGAATCAGGCGTCTGGGCGGTATGGCGGCCAATAGCGAACTGCCCTCGCTGGGCGCCGGCCTGCTCCAGGACCCGCAGCTCACCGCTGCCCTCAAGTCCCTGGAGCTGACCGTTCGTCGCAAGCTCGACGGGGTCCTGCAGGGAGAGCACCTCGGGTTGATCCCGGGGCCGGGCTCCGAGCCGGGGGAGGCCAGGGCGTACCAGCCCGGCGACGACATCCGGCGGATGGAGTGGTCGGTCACCGCGCGGACCACCCAACCCCATGTGCGCCAGATGATCGCCGACCGCGAGTTGGAGACGTGGCTGGTGGTCGATGTGTCGGCCAGCCTGGACTTCGGCACTGTCGCCTGCACCAAACGCGATCTGGCGGTCGCCGCCGCAGCCGCGATCGTCCACCTCACCACCGGCGGAGGCAACCGCCACGGCGCCATCGTGGTCAGTGGCGACACCCTCGTACGAGTGCCCGCGCGTGCCGGACGCGCCCACGCACAGAACCTGCTGAAGGCGATCGCGACCACCGGACGCAGCGGGCCGGGCGTGCGAGGCGATCTGAAGGGTGGGATCGAGGCGTTGCGCAGACCACAGCGCCGCCGAGGGCTTGCCGTGGTCATCAGCGACTTCCTCGGGCCCATCGACTGGGAACGTTCGCTGCGGGCCATCGGCGCCCACCACGAACTGCTCGCGGTCGAGGTACTCGATCCGCGTGACCTCGAACTGCCCGACGTCGGCGAGGTGACCCTGGCCGACGCCGAGTCGGGCGAGGTCCGGGACATCGTGATCACCGACCGCGTCCGGCGCGACTTCGCGGCGGCCGCCGCGGCGCATCAGTCGACCGTGCATCGCACCATCCGCGGGTGCGGTGGTCCGACCATGACCCTGCGCACCGATCGCGACTGGATCGCCGACACCGTCAAGTTCATCGCCCAGCGTCGCCGTGGGCTGGCAGCCGGAGTCGGGTGATCCCTGGTGTCGTTTCTGTCCAGCCCGTGGTGGCTGCTGTTCCTGCTGGTCGTGGCGCTGCTGGGTGCCGCATACGTCTACGTGCAGCGGATGCGTCGCAAGCGCGCCCTACGGTTCGCCAACCTCGACCTCCTGAACACTGTCGCGCCCTCCGAGCGCAACCGGTGGCGGCACGTCCCGATCGCACTCCTGCTGGTGTCGCTGATCCTCTTGACCATCGCGGTCGCCGGCCCGCAGGCCGACCGTCGGGTCCCGCGCAACAAGGCGACGGTGATCCTGGTGATCGACGTGTCGCGGTCGATGAACGCGACCGACGTGTCGCCGTCCCGTATCCGCGCCGCACAGGAGTCGGCGAAGAAGTTCGCCGACGAACTGACCGACGGGATCAACCTCGGCCTGATCTCCTATGCGGGCACCGCGGCCACCCTGGTCTCGCCGACTCCCGACCACAACGCCACCAAGACGGCGGTCGACAAGCTGCGGCTCGACGACAAGACGGCCACCGGCGAGGGCATCTTCGCTGCCCTGCAACAGATCCAGACCCTCAACGCCGTCCTCGGTGGTGACGCGGCCGCGCCGCCCGCCCGCGTGGTGCTGCTCTCCGACGGCAAGGAGACCGTCCCTGACGACCCCGACGACCCGCGGGGCGCCTTCACCGCGGCCCGCAAGGCCAAGGAGGAGAAGATACCGGTCTCCACCATCTCCTTCGGTACGATGACGGGCACCGTGGACCTCGAGGGGGATCAGGTCCCGGTACCGGTCGACGACGAGTCGCTGCGGAAGATCGCGAATCTCAGTGGGGGAGACTTCTTCACGGCCGCCAGCCTCGACGAGCTGAACAAGGTGTACGAGACGCTGCAGGAGCAGATCGGCTTCGAGAAACGGCGCGGCGACAACTCCCGTCCGTGGCTCATCGCCGGCACCCTGCTCGCGGTGCTGTCCGCCTTCGCGGCGCTGGCGATCAACCGCCGACTCCCGTGATCGTCAGCACCGGTACCCGCCAGGTCTCCACCTGGGCGGTACTGCAGTTCGACGAACGGATAGGTTGACGACCATGGCAGACAGCAATGCAGAGCAGGGCGGACGGAGCGGTCAGGTGTCGCGATCGGTGTTGGTGACCGGCGGCAACCGCGGCATCGGGTTGGCCGTCGCGCGGCGACTCGCCGCCGACGGACACAAGGTCGCGGTGACGCACCGCAGTTCGGGTGCTCCGGAGGGGTTGTTCGGCGTCCAGTGCGACGTCACCGACAACGCGTCCGTCGAGCGTGCGTTCGACGAGGTGGCCGAGCATCAGGGACCGGTCGAGGTCCTGGTCGCCAACGCGGGGATCACCGACAACATGCTGCTGATGCGTCTCTCGGAGGATTCCTTCGAGAAGGTGATCGACGCGAACCTGACCGGTGCCTTCCGCTGCGCCAAGCGGGCCACCAAGGGGATGCAGCGCGCGAAGTTCGGTCGGATGATCTTCCTCGGCTCCGTGGTCGCGACTTCCGGTATCCCCGGGCAGGCCAACTACGCCGCCTCCAAGGCCGGCCTGATCGGCCTCGCGCGTTCGATCGCCCGCGAGGTCGGCTCGCGCAACATCACGGCGAATGTGGTGGCACCGGGCTTCATCGAGACCGACATGACCAACGAGATGGAAGACCGCTACGTCGAGATGGCAAAGCAGGCGATCCCGCTCGGTCGCGTCGGCCAGCCCGAGGACGTGGCGGCCGCCATCAGCTTCCTCGCCTCCGACGAGGGCGGCTACATCACCGGCGCGGTCATCCCGGTCGACGGCGGCATGGGCATGGGCAACTGAGCACCCGATCCTCGATCGACCCGACCGACATCCGACGCTCGATCGATTCGAGCAGCACACACCAGGAGTGAACCCGTGAGCGGAATCCTCGACGGCAAGACAGTTCTCATCACCGGCATCATCACCGACGCCTCGATCGCGTTCCACGCGGCGGCGATGGCCCAGGAGCAGGGGGCCACGGTGATCATCACCGGTATCCCCGAGCGCCTGCGGCTGATCGATCGGATCGCCAAGCGGCTCCCCAAGGAGGTGCCGCCGGCCATCGGGCTCGACATCACCAGTGAGGACGACCTCAACGCCCTCGCGGGCAAGATCGCCGAGCTGGCACCTGACGGCATCGACGGCGTGCTGCACTCGATCGCGTTCGCACCGCGGACCCTGATGGGGCCGGAGGCGAAGCCGTTCCTCGAAGGACCGGGTCCAGATGCCGCAAAGGCCTTCGAGATCTCAGCGTGGAGTTACGCATCGCTGGCGCGCGCCGTCCTGCCCGCACTCAAAGAGGGTGGCTCGATCGTCGGCATGGACTTCGACCCGCGCACCGCGCTGCCGTACTACAACTGGATGGGCGTCGCGAAGGCCGCGCTCGAGTCGGTCAATCGCTATGTCGCGCGCGAGGTCGGTACGGCGAAGCGCGTCCGGTCGAATCTGGTCGCCGCCGGTCCGATCAAGACCCTGGCCGCCAAGGCCATCGCGGGTACCGCCACCGACGACGCCAAGCAGCTGACCATGCTCAACGAGTACTGGGACGGCGCGTCGCCGATCGGGTGGGACGTCGACGACCCGACCGTCGTGGCCAAGTCGGTGGTCGCGCTCTTGTCCGACTGGCTGCCCGGCACCACCGGCTCGATCGTCTACGTCGACGGCGGGGCCAGCCACAACACCTGGTTCCCGGACAACTTCGTCGGGGGCGATTCCTGACGTGACGACGGCGGATGCGTCGAAGGCGGTCGGAAGCCCGATCGCCTTCGACGCGGTGCTGTTCCTGTCGTTCGGCGGACCGGACGAACCGGCAGACGTCCGGCCGTTCCTGGAGAACGTCACACGTGGTCGAGGCGTGCCCCCCGAACGCCTGGACGAGGTGGCCGAGCACTACCTGCACTTCGGTGGTGTCTCGCCGATCAACCGGCTCAACCTCGAGATGATCGACTCCCTTCGCGGCGAACTCGTATCCCGCGGAGTCGACCTGCCGGTCTTCTTCGGCAACCGCAACTGGCATCCCATGATCGAGGACACCGTCGTCGAGATGTACCGGGCCGGCCACCGTCGCGTGCTCGTCTTCCCGACCTCCGCGTGGGGTGGGTACTCGGGCTGCCGTCAGTACAACGAGGACATCGGGCGTGCGCTGTCGGCGGCCACGGCGGCACTGCCCGAGATCGCATCCGATCCGATGCTGTTGCGCAAACTGCCGCAATACTGGCACGAGCCCTCGTTCGTCGAGGCCTTCGGCGACGCCGTCATCCGCGCGGTCGGGCAACTCCCGAACCGGCCCGTCCGTCCGCGACTGGTGTTCACCGCCCATTCGATCCCCGTCGCCGCCGACCGTTCCGACGGACCGGCGGGTTCCGGTGGGCAGCTGTATCAGCGGCAGGTGTCGGCTGCTGCCGCGGCTGTCGCCGAGAAGGCCGGTTACGGTACCGAATTCGACCTTGTCTGGCAGTCCCGCTCGGGTCCGCCCCAGGTGCCGTGGCTCGAACCCGACATCTGCGACCACCTGGAAATCGTTGCCACACAAGGTGCCGAGCAGGTCGTCGTATGTCCGGTCGGCTTCGTCTCCGATCACCTCGAGGTGGTCTGGGATCTCGACAACGAGGCCGCCGAGACGGCCGAGCGGCTGGGGTTGGGCTATGTCCGGGCGGACACCGTCGGGACCGACACCCGCTTCATCGCACTGATCGCGGATCTGATCGACCGCTACCGCGGGGGAGAGGTGCCGACCGGCCCGACGTCGCTCCCCGGAGACGATGCCGGGCGTGAACTGGGTTGCGCCGACAACGGTTCCACCTGCCGGGCAGTGTGCTGCGTCCCCGCCCGCAGGCCCGCGCGCACCTGAGTCGACGGTTCGGTGTGGGTCGTTCGGTCGGTTCGGTGTGGTTCCATCCGGTGGCGTTCGGTTTCGTCCGCGGATTTCTGGCACGTGAGCGAGGCTCAGTCGGGTATGTGCGCAGCGCGACGCGCTCAGGTGTCAACAATCTGAAATCCCCACGAGAAGCCGACACGCAAGAAGCCGACAGCCGGCGACTCGGCGAACGGGCACCCGACAGTCGGAGGCAGCGAACACCGCCTCAGCCGCGCTTGGACCGGTCAGTCTGCGGTCAGCTCCGCGATGACCGCATTGACCGCGGCCGCGCGCGCGGATCGCGCCGACCTGACGAGTCCGCGCAGGTGTGTGTCGCCGGCGTCGACGGTGCGCGCGGTGGCGCCGAAGGTCGCACCCTCGTCGAGCGCCAGCGCGACGATGGCCTCGATCTGCGCCGTGCTCTCGAGGATGCGATCCGCTCGGGTGACGTCGTGTGGGGGAAGGTCGACGAGCAGTCGCAGGACCAGTCGCTGAACCGCCAGACGGAGGTCGGTGGCCCGACGGGCCGTGGCGGACCCGCGGCCGAGTTCGCCGAGCATCTCGGCACTCTCCCGGATGGCCGTGCGCAGATCGTGATCCACCTGTCCGAGCCCGCCTCCCGACGGGGTGGTGATCGGGGCAGCGTATCGATGCACCGACCATCGGCACACGTCGTCGGTGATCAGTGGGATCACCCCGACCGGGGTCGGTGAGTCCCCGCCGATGACCAGTATCTGACCGGCGAGCAATGCGGCCTCGGTCGCGGGACCGGGCGGCAATCCGTCCGGATTCCCGCTCACCGGCAGATGGATCCGGAGGTCGCGGCGGCCGCGGACCATCGCCAGCACCGCGAGCGGTCCGTCACCGGAGTCGTCCTCGGCGGGGCCGACCACCTCGTGTCGGACGGCGAACCCGCTCAACGTGTCCACCACGTCGTCGGGTGAGCAGCGGCCCGACACCCATGCGGCTGCCCATGCGCCCAGGGCACAGGCCGGCCACGCCGAGGGGCCCGAGACGACGAGATCAGAACTGGTCATGATCCCCATACGATACCGATCGGCCGGTCCGCTGGCGTGTCGGGTGAAGCCGCGCTCGGTCCGACCAATATCGTGTCCCGCGTGAGCGATTCAGGACTGGCCCACCATGGCTGACCGGTATGGCAAGGATGTGCTGAGCAGCCCTCGCCGTGCCCGTCCACGGGTGCCCGAGATGGCCGCTGAGCGCGACCTGGTGGTCGAGGACGCGGCATCGGGCTTCTGCGGTGCCGTGGTGGGTCTCGAGCGGACCTACGACGGTGAGTTCGTCCGTCTCGAGGACCGTCGCGGCGCGACACGGTTGTTCGCCCTTCGGCCTGCGGCATTCCTCATCGACGGACGTCCGGTCACCCTGGTGAAGCCCCGCGTCCGTCGGCCCGCCCCGGTGACCACCACGGCGTCCGGGTCGCGGGTCGCGCCGACCCGACGTGCCCGGACCGCGCGGGCCAGTCGCCTGTTCGTGGAAGGCGTGCACGACGCCACCTTGATGGAACGGGTGTGGGGAGCCGATCTGCGTGACGAGGGTGTGGTCGTCGAGAGCCTCGACGGACTCGACAACCTCGAGGAGGCGTTGGCCGAATTCGGACCCGCGCCGAATCGTCGGGCGGGCATCCTCGTCGACCATCTCGTCGCCGGCTCGAAGGAGGCGCGCCTGACGACGTCGCTACCCGGCCACGTCCTCGTGTGCGGTCACCCCTACATCGATGTGTGGCAGGCGGTGAAGCCTGCGTCGGTGCGCATCCGGGAGTGGCCGGTCATCCCGCGCGGGATCGACTGGAAGACCGGTGTGTGCAACGCATTGGGTTGGGGCACACCGCAGGACGGCTGGCGTCGCGTTCTCGGAGCCGTGTCGGACTTCCGTGACCTCGAAGTGGATCTGCTGCGATCTGTCGAGGAGCTGATCGACTTCGTGACCGCCGCTCCCGAGGACTCCTGAGCCGCGACCGGATCCGGACGCGGCGTGCCGCCCGGGGCCCGTTCGGGTCCCGGGTGCCGCGTGTGTGATCGGTGCTGAGCGTGCCGATGAATCAGTCCGACTAATCGGACATCTGGCAGACTGGTGACATGAGCGCACTGCTCTGGCTGGTAGCCGCGATCGTGTTGGTGGTCGCCGAGATGTTCGGCGGCGAACTCTTCCTGCTCATGTTGGCCGGCGGTGCGTTGACCACGGCGGGCGTCGACTATGTCTTCGATCCACCGGTCTGGGTCGACGGCGTGGTGTTCGCGGTGGTGTCGGTGCTTTTGCTGACCGCGGTCCGGCCGATTGCCCGGCGTCACATGCTGAGTCGGCCTCGAGTGTTGACCAACACCGAGGCCCTGGAGGGCCGGCACGCGGTCGTGACCGAGCAGGTCGACGAGCGCGACGGACGCGTCAAGATCGACGGTGACGTGTGGTCGGCGCGGTCCATGAACCCGGGCGAGGTCATCGAACCGGGAATCGAGGTGACGGTCGTACAGATCGACGGCGCGACCGCCATCGTGTGGAGAGGGTGAATCAGATGGAGATCTTCGGTCTCGTCGTCCTGGTGCTGCTCGTGGTGCTGGCGGTGACCGTGCTGGTCAAATCGGTGGCGCTGATCCCGCAGGCCGAGGCCGCGGTGATCGAACGACTCGGGCGATACACCCGGACCGTGTCCGGTCAGTTGACGCTGTTGCTGCCGTTCATCGACCGCATCCGTGCCCGCGTCGACATCCGTGAACGTGTCGTCTCCTTCGAGCCGCAGCCGGTGATCACCGAAGACAACCTCACCCTGTCGATCGACACCGTCGTCTACTTCCAGGTGACCAACCCGCGGTCGGCGGTGTACGAGATCGACAACTACATCGCCGGCGTCGAGCAACTCACCATCACCACGTTGCGCAACGTGGTCGGTGGGATGACGCTGGAGGAGACCTTGACCTCCCGGGACTCCATCAACGGTCAGCTGCGCGGTGTCCTCGACGAGGCGACCGGACGGTGGGGACTGCGCGTCGCCCGTGTGGAGCTGAAGAGCATCATGCCGCCGCCATCGATCCAGGAGTCGATGGAGAAGCAGATGAAGGCCGACCGTGAGAAGCGCGCGACCATCCTCTCCGCCGAGGGGCAGCGCGAGTCGGCGATCAAGACGGCCGAGGGAAACAAGCAGAGTCAGATCCTCGCCGCGGAGGGTGCCAAGCAGGCCGCGATCCTGGGTGCGGAGGCCGACCGACAATCGAGAATCCTGCGTGCACAAGGTGATCGGGCCGCACAGTATCTGCGCGCGCAAGGCGAGGCGAAGGCGATCGAGAAGACGTTCGCCGCGATCAAGTCCAGCAAGCCGACGCCGGAACTCCTCGCGTACCAGTACCTGCAGCAGTTGCCGGAGATGGCCAAGGGCGAGGCGAGCAAGGTGTGGGTCGTCCCGTCCGACTTCGGCTCGGCGCTACAGGGTTTCGCGAAGTCGTTCGGCGAGCAGGGCGACGACGGGGTGTTCCGCTACGAGGCGCCGGACGAGCCGGTGGCCGAGGTCGACGACTCCGATGTCGAGGACTGGTTCTCGCTGGCATCCGATCCCAAGGTGGCACAGGCGGTTCGGGAGGCCGAGGCGGTCGCGCGTACCCCGGTGGCGGATCCGTCGGCACTCACCAGCCGTTCCATGGGAAGCGTCCCGACCGCCTCGCAGGGCTCGCTGGACTGGCAGGCGCCACCCGAGGCCACGCCGCCCGGTGTCGACGACGGCGCATCCTGACGCCGAGGGCTGAGTTCGACGGTCGGGCGGGTGTCAGCGCACCAGGATCTGACCGACCCCGGCCGCGGCGGCGGCCCAGATCACCGAGGCGAATGTGCCGATGATGAACTGCTCGGCCGCCCCCGGTTCGCGGAGTTCGGGGTAGCGGCCCAGACCTTTGACGGCCATCGCGATGGCGATCGCCTCGGGCCAGTGCGTCGCGAGCGCCCCCACCACCACGAGACGCTCGAGATATCCGATCACCCGGCCGCCGCGTAGTGGAGCGATCGACGGATCCCGGCGCTCGTCCGGTGACGTGGCCGCATCCGCTGCCGGCGGTGTGCCTGCGGGTGGCGGTGTCCGTGCCCGGTCGGCGCCGACGGATTCAGCGTCGTCGCCTGCGACGTCCTCGGAACCGTCTCCTGGCGATCGCCACGGAGGGATACCGCCGGTGACGAGTGCGCCGCGGACCATCGCCGTGCCTCCGGTCACCGCGACGAGCGCGACCAGGAAGTACGTGATCACCGCGGGTACACCGGTCACGCGGTCGGTGCCCAGTGCGAAAACGGCCGCGACACCGAGCACCACGATCATCCCGGCTGCGAGAGCGATCGTGCGCCACGGCGGTGCCGTCCTGGTGAACCTGCCGAGTACCACGGGGACGACGGCGAGCACCGCGAGCAGGGTCAGTGCGGTCGCGGTCATCCGGCGCTCCTCAACAGGTCGGCGGCGAGCATGCGGGTGTCCTCCTCGAGATGCCAGTTGGCGGTGCGCAGGCGTTGGGACATCGCCTGCGGGGTGATGCCCAGTCTCGCAGCAGCCTCCGACTGTGTTCCGTCCCGACGCATCTGGGCCACCGCTGCTCGCCCAGCGGGTGATCGCTCCGACACCACGAGATACAACAGCCGTACCGCGGTTCGGGCAGCGGTCGTGGCATCGTCGTCGGATCCGACGACGGAGACCGGGTACGGCGCGCGCTTGGCGTCGGTCACGGCGACGCGCGCCCGCTCGAACGCCTGCCCGCGACCAGCCCGGGTCTGGGCGGGGAGGGGCTGCTCGACATCGCCGATGCCGATGCCGATGCTCCACCCGCCCAGCTCGGCCAGGATCACGACCGCCGAGATGACGTCGTCGACGTCGTCGAGTACCGCCTGGAACTCGTCTCCTGCCGTGCGATCGAACGTTCGGACCGTGTGGATCCCACTCAGGGCCTCGATGGCACCGGGAACACGATCCGGTTCTCGACGGCTGCGTTGCTGGTCGGTCGTCATCACGTACACGGCGAGTCACCTGACATCCCTGATAGTGGCTACGTTCCCATGGTCGATCAAGCCAGGAAACGCAACTTGCACAAATCAAGCTATCAAACTTGATATGGGTGAATCAAGGTAATGCCTCGACGAACCTGGCGATCGTCACCCTGCGGAAGCGGTCGACTGGTCGTCGCGCATGGCTGCTGGGTCCTCGCCGGTGGTCGGGTCGGCGTCGGGGGAGCGCACGGGCAGTCGGGCGTCGAGTACCAGGCCGATGATGCCCAGCGAGAAGAACAGCGCGCTGAGTCCCAGGAGCAGCGGGTTGCGCTGGCCGGTTAACGCATCGCCGATGAAGACGACGGCCGCTGTGCCAGGGGCCATCCCGAGGACGCTGGCGACGAGGTAGGGCAGTGGTCGCACCGACGACAGCGCCGAGCAGTAGTTGGCCACCGAGAACGGGCAGGCGGCGATCAACCGGATCGACCCCACGGCCAGCCAGCCTCGTCGACTCAGCCGGTATTCGATGGAACGGACGATCGGCTTCGTCAGGAACGGTTGGACGCGTCTGCGCCCGAGTCCCCGGACCAACCAGAACGCGGCCATGGCGGCGACCGTCGACGCGATCATCGCCCCGACGAAGCCGACCAGCGGACCGAACAGAACACCCGACATCACCGTGAAGGTCGATCGCGGGATCGGCGCGATGGTCACCACGGCATAGGCGACGAAGAACAGGACGACGAACCACGGTCCGAGGTCCTCACCCCAGGAGCGGACACTCGCCACCGAAGGGAGTGGCACCAGATACGACGCGGCCACCACTGCGGCGAGGACGACTGCGACGACAGCTGCGCGCTTCACCACACGGGCGTCGACACGCCGACGCGGAGCGGTGTCCGACGCCGTGGCCGCAGACCGGTCGGATGGCGCGACGGACGGGGGTTCGGACACCTGCGTCACTCTACTGGCGGATTCGCGGGTGCCGTTGTCGCGCCGGAGCGTCCGGGTCGGGTCCCGACCGAGCGATCGGCTAAGGTCGGGTACGCGCTCGACAGGGAGCAACACGGAGGTGGAACGCCCCAATGCCCACAGACCACCAACCGCCGACCGATCAGGACGCTTCTCAGCGATCCGGTCCACTGGACGGCCAGGCGCTCGACGACGCCTATAGGTCCTGGTCAGATGCCGCTGCGGCTGTGCTGGCCAAGGCGCGGCGGAGCACTGTCGAGGAGTTGCCGGCGTCGGCCGAGGAACTGTTGTCGACGACCACGGCCGACGGCCTGACGGTGCGTCCGCTCTACACCCGACGCGACGAGCTCCCCGAGGTCGGCCTGCCGGGGGGCTTCCCGTACGTGCGCGGTGCCGACCCGGTCCGCGACGTGAACGTCGGCTGGCGTGTCACCGAGCGATTCGGCGACGACCTGGACGCGCCGATCGCCGATGTGAACACCGGCATCCTGGATGCGTTCGCCAACGGCGCGAGCGGTCTCTGGTTGCGTGTCGGCGCAGGTGTCGGAGTCGACGACATCGCTGCCGTACTCGCCGGCGTCTACCTCGACCTCGTACCCGTCACGCTCGATGCGGGCGCCGACGGTGTCGCCGCTGCCCGCGCACTGCTGGCGTTGCGTGAGGCGGCAGCAGGGGCACCGGTCGCCGCCGACCCGACGCCGGCGACGACGCTGTCGCTCGGCCTGTCACCGCTGACCGCGGCGTTCTCCAGGCGCCCGACGGTCGACCCCGCAGACGCCGTCGCGCTTGCCGCCGAAGTTCCCGCCGACGTCCGGACGTTCCGGGTCGACGGCACCGACTTCGCCACCGCGGGAGCCGATCACGGCCTCGAGTTGGCACTGGTCGTCGCTGCCGCCGTCGCACACCTGCGCGATCTCACCGCCGCCGGACTCGCCCCCGCGGACGCACTGCGGCAGATCACCTTCGCGGTCTCGGTCGACGACGACCAGTTCGCCGGGATCGCGAAACTGCGTGCGCTGCGGGCACTCTGGGCGCGCGTCGCCGAGGTCGCGGGCGCCCCCGAGGCCGGCGGCGCACTCACCCACGCGGTCACCGACCTCTCCATGTTCACCCAGCGCGATCCGTGGGTGAACATGCTGCGCAGCACCATCGCCGCCTTCGGGGCGGGCGTCGGTGGCGCCGACCAGGTCACCGTGCTCGGTTACGACGCCGCGTTGCCGGTCGACGACCGGACATCGAAGCCTTCCTTCTCCCGGCGCATCGCCCGCAACACCCAGCTGCTGCTCCTCGAGGAGTCCAACCTCGGCAAGGTGATCGACCCTGCCGGAGGCTCCTGGTTCGTGGAGTCGCTCACCGCAGAGGTCGCCGCGAACGCGTGGTCGGTCTTCACCGACATCGAGGCTCGCGGTGGGTACCGACAGGCCCTCGCCGACGGTTGGATCGCCGACCGGGTCGCCGGGTCACTGGCTCGACGGGACGCCGAGGTCGCACATCGCCGCATCGCCGTCACGGGGGTCAACGAGTTCCCCAACCTGGCCGAGCGAGCCCTGGCCGACGGTGCCGCGGGAACGACGGACGTCCCCGACGGATCGCCCCGACTCGCCCGTGTCGCACGACGATTCGAGGAACTGCGTGACCGATCCGACGCGCGACTGGCGCGCGACGGCCGTCGCCCGAGCGTGCTGTTGATCCCGCTGGGACCGGTGGCCGAGCACAACGGCCGCACCACCTTCGTCGCGAACCTGCTCGCCGCCGGCGGTATCGACGCCACCAACCCGGGGCCTCTGGCCGCGGATGCGATCGCCACCGCTGTCACCGAGGCACAGACGCCCGTCGCGGTGTTGTGCGGCACCAAGAAGAGGTACGCCGAAGACGGCCCGGCCGCGTTGACCGCGGCCCGCTCCGCCGGTGTCGGCCGAGTGCTGCTGGCGGGGCCGGCGGCCGAGTGGCCCGACGGCGACGACGCACCCGACGACTCGCTGCGCGTCGGCATCGACGCCGTGACCGTCCTCGACGCGCTGCTCGTCGAGCTGGACGACTCCGACAACACGACCGCAGGCGACCGGGTGGGAGCGAGCTCATGACGCAGACCGACACGACGACAGGGGCGGCGGACGGCGCCGGATCGTCGCAGACCATCCCGAACTTCGCCGACGTCCCGCTCGTCGACGACACGGCGACCACCGACCCGGGAGCCACGGCACAGCCGTCCACTCCCGATCGAGAAGCAGCGGCCGAGGCAATCAGTCGGCTCGCGACTGCCCATGGCTATAGCGACGAGCAGGTGACGTGGTCGACGCCCGAGCAGATCGACGTGCGGCCGATCTACACCCGCGCGGACCGCGATGCCGTGGCGACAGAGGGAGACCATCCGTACCCCCTCGACTCGATCCCCGGTGAGGCCCCGTTCGTCCGCGGGCCGTACCCGACGATGTACGTCAACCAGCCGTGGACGATCCGCCAGTACGCAGGTTTCTCCACCGCGGCCGAGTCGAACGCCTTCTACCGGCGTAACCTCGCCGCGGGCCAGAAGGGGCTCTCGGTGGCCTTCGACCTGGCGACACACCGCGGCTACGACTCCGACCACCCGCGCGTCGCCGGTGACGTGGGCATGGCGGGTGTCGCCATCGACTCCATCCTCGACATGCGCCAGCTGTTCGACGGCATCGACCTGGGTGCGGTCTCGGTGTCGATGACGATGAACGGTGCGGTGCTGCCGATCCTCGCGCTCTATGTGGTGGCCGCCGAGGAGCAGGGGGTGCCGCCGGAGAAGCTGGCCGGGACCATCCAGAACGACATCCTCAAAGAGTTCATGGTCCGCAACACCTACATCTATCCGCCGGAACCGTCGATGCGGATAATCTCCAACATCTTCGAGTACACCAGTGCCCGGATGCCGAAGTTCAACTCGATCTCGATCTCCGGCTACCACATCCAGGAGGCCGGGGCCACAGCTGATCTCGAGCTCGCCTACACCCTCGCCGACGGTGTGGAATACATCCGTGCCGGCCTCGAGGCGGGCCTGGACATCGACAAGTTCGCGCCACGTCTGTCCTTCTTCTGGGGAATCGGCATGAACTTCTTCATGGAGGTCGCCAAACTCCGTGCCGCCCGGTTGCTGTGGAGCGAGCTCGTCGCCGACTTCGCCCCGACCAACCCGAAGTCGCTGTCGCTGCGTACGCATTCGCAGACCTCAGGATGGTCGCTCACCGCGCAGGATGTCTTCAACAACGTCGCGCGCACCTGTGTCGAGGCCATGGCCGCGACCCAGGGGCACACACAGTCGTTGCACACCAACGCGCTCGACGAGGCGATCGCGCTGCCGACCGACTTCTCGGCACGTATCGCCCGCAACACCCAGCTGCTGCTGCAACAGGAGTCGGGGACGACGCGGCCGATCGATCCGTGGGCGGGCTCGGACTACGTCGAGTGGCTGACCCACCAGCTGGCGCAGAAGGCACGGGCGCACATCCGCGAGGTCGAGGAGGCCGGCGGTATGACGCAGGCCATCAACGAAGGGCTGCCCAAGCTCCGCATCGAGGAGGCCGCAGCCCGCACGCAGGCTCGCATCGACTCCGGACAGCAGCCCCTGATCGGCGTGAACAAGTACCAGGTCACCGACGACGAGGAGATCGAGGTCCTCAAGGTCGAGAACTCGCGGGTCCGCGCCGAGCAGCTGGACAAACTCGAGCGCCTGCGGGCCGAGCGTGACCAGGCCGCCGTGGCCGCCGCGCTCGCGGATCTGACCCGCGCGGCAGGCAGCAGCGACGGTGGCATGGAGAACAACCTGATGGCCCTCGCCATCGAGGCCGCGCGACACCAGGCGACCGTCGGCGAGATCTCGGCCGCGATGGAGAAGGTCTATGGTCGCCATCAGGCGGAGATCCGGACGATCAGCGGGGTGTACCGACATGAGGCTGGACAGGTGAGCAACATCGAGGCGGCGACGTCGGTCGTGGCCGAGTTCGCCGAGGCCGAGGGCCGTCGCCCCCGCGTCCTGGTCGCGAAGATGGGGCAGGACGGTCATGACCGCGGGCAGAAGGTGATCGCGACCGCGTTCGCCGACCTCGGTTTCGATGTCGACGTGGGCCCGCTGTTCCAGACCCCCGAGGAGGTCGCCTCGCAGGCGGCAGACAACGACGTGCACGTCGTGGGGGTCTCGTCGTTGGCCGCAGGTCACCTCACTCTGGTGCCTGCCCTCAGACAGGCACTCGAGGACGTCGGTCGCGGCGACATCATGATCGTGGTCGGTGGTGTGATCCCGCCGGGAGACTTCCAGGAGCTCTACGCCGCCGGCGCGGCGGCGATCTTCCCGCCCGGCACCGTCATCGCCGACTCGGCGGTCGAGCTCGTCACCAAACTCGCCGGCAACCTCGGGCACGAACTGTCGGGAGCGACCACCGGCTGATGGGGGACACCGCACCGTCCTCGCGGCCCGTCCGCGGGCGACCCATCGACGTCGATGCGCTGGCCGAGGCCGTCCTCGCCGACCGCAGATCCGAACTGGCGCGGGCGATCACGCTGGTCGAGTCGACCCGTGCCGACCACCGCGCCGCCGCGCAGGAGCTCCTGCTGCGGTTGACACCGCATGCGGGGAAGTCGTTCCGGGTGGGCATCACCGGTGTCCCCGGCGTGGGCAAGTCGACGACCATCGAGACCCTCGGCACCCATCTCATCGAGCAGGGCCACAAGGTGGCGGTCCTGGCGGTCGACCCGTCGTCGACGCGCACGGGCGGGTCGATCCTGGGTGACAAGACCCGTATGGGGAAGCTGTCGGTGGCCAAAGAGGCCTATATCCGGCCGTCCCCGACGTCGGGCACGTTGGGCGGTGTCGCGAAGGCCACGCGCGAGTCGATCGTCCTGGTCGAGGCCGCGGGGTTCGACGTGGTGCTCGTGGAGACGGTGGGAGTGGGGCAGTCGGAGGTCACCGTCGCGAACATGGTCGACACCTTCACCTTTCTCACGTTGGCCCGGACCGGGGACTCGCTGCAGGGCATCAAGAAGGGCGTTCTCGAGCTCGCCGACGTCGTCGTGGTGAACAAGGCGGACGGCAAACACGCGATCGAGGCACGTTCGGCCGCGCGGGAACTGACCAACGCCCTCAAACTCATCCACCCGCATGACGCGCTCTGGACGCCGCCCGTGCTGACGATGAGCGCGATGGAGAACACCGGTGTCACCGAGTACTGGGACGAGGTCACGCGGCACCGCGAGGTGCTGACCGAAGCGGGCCGATTCGATGAGACCCGTCAACGCCAGCAGGTCGAGTGGACCTGGTCGATGGTCACCGACATCGTCCTCACCCGCCTCGGCCGCAGCGCCGAGGTGAAGGGAATCCGGGACGAGGTGGAGAGCCGGGTCCGGGATGGATCGTTGACACCGGCCCTCGCCGCGCAGCAGATCGTCGACGCCTTCGACTCGCCGTCCTGAGGCGCCCCACGGCAGTCGCTCGAGCTCGCACGTCGTCACCGCCCAGAAGGCAACAGCCCAGAAACAGCGCAGCAGGGCGACGCGCAGCCGCGCGACGGGGCGGACCGTCGCGCGGCAGCGCGTCAGCAGGTCACTTGATCAACGGGGCCAGTGCCTCACCGAGCAACTGGACCCTGCCTTCGATGTGCCCGTTGGCGGGCAGGTTCACGGTCACCCCGTCGACCCCGGTGGCCAGGAGCGACGCGTATGCCTCCGCGACCTCGGCGGGAGCGCCGACGATCGCCGTTCCACGACGCACCCCGGCTTCGGGGGTGCGCTCGAGGTACGCGTCGAACTCACGCTCGGCCTCTTCGCGGGTCGGCGCGACACATGCCGACGTCTGCAGGCTGACGGTGATCTCCGAGCGGTCGCGGCCGAGCCGTTCGCAGTGCCCGGCAAGGGCTTCCAGCTTGCGGCCGATGTCCTCGACCGCGCATATCAGATTGGATTCGTCGGCGTACTGGGCCACGAGTCGCAGCGTCTTCTTCTCGCCGCCGCCGCCGATCAACACCGGGATGCGGCTCAGTGGGGCTGGGGAGTTGATCGCGTCGCGGACCTGATACCACTTGCCGTCCAGGCTGGGACGCTCACCGCGCAGCATGCCGAGGACGATCTGCAGCGACTCCTCGAGCTTCTCGAAACGGTCGGTGAAGGTACCGAATTCGTAGCCGAGCGAGTCGTGCTCGAGCTCGAACCAGCCCGCACCGATTCCCAGTTGCGCGCGGCCGCCAGAGACCACGTCGAGCGCGGTGACGGTCTTTGCGAGCAGTGTGGGATGCCGGTAGGTGTTGCCGGTGACGAGTGAGGACAGGCGGACCCGCGAGGTGTGCTGGGCGAGCGCCGTCAGGAGGGTGTAGCACTCGAGCATCTCCTGGTCGGGGCTGCCGAGCATCGGGAGCTGATAGAAGTGGTCCATCACGAGGACCGTGTCGAATCCCGAGTTCTCGGCCTCGACGGCCTGGCGGGTGATGGTGGGGAAGAGTTCGTCGGCGGGGACGTCCGGGTAGGTGAAGTTGGGGATCTGATAGCCGAGTTTCGTCACACCGCGACGCTACTCCGGCTCGGCAGCCCTCGCCGCCGACCGGATGCGCCCTACTGGTCGTCCCCCGTCTCCTGTTCGTCCCCCGTCTCCTGTTCGTCCCTCGTCTGCTGTTCGCCGGCAGCAGGGCGCGACCCGACCGCGTCGCGGTGGGCGGCGGCCAGTGCGGCGACGCGGTCGATCACCTCGTCGAAGACCGCGTCGGCGTCGACCGCCGTGACGATCCGCGCGTTGACCGACCCTCCCCACAGCCCACGCTCGTCTGCGACGGTGGCGCCGCGGGTCAGCGAGCCGACCAACTCGACGTCGACGTGCGCCGGCCGCGTCTCGGCGATTCCCGGATCGAGGGCGATCACGGCCGCCAGCGGATCGTGCAGGTGGGCGATGTAGCCCTCGTCGTGAGCGTCGTGGAACTCGAAGTAGAAGCGCAGTGCATCGGTCAGGTGCCGGATGACAGGGGTGTCGGCGACCGATCGCGTGCCGAGATCGTCGGTGCCGTCCAGCAGTTCGACCGGCGACGATCCCGCGGCACCTGCGAGTCGGACGACGTGATCGGGGGTCATGGCGATGGACTCGGTGATGTCCAGCGGGCATACGATCGGGGTGGGTGCGGCGTCGTCGGCGAAGGCGTGGAACATCTCCGCCGCGGCTTCTGGATCCACCGTGACGTTCCACTCGCCGAGTGGGGTGGTGTTGCCGTGGACGTGGAAGGCCCCGCCCATCACCACCAGTCGGCGGAGGCGGGTCGGCAGCGCGGGGTCCCGACGGATCGCGGTGGCCAACGACGTCGCTGGACCGGTGACCAGACCGACGAGTTCGCCCGGGTACTCCTGTGAGGCCGCGATCCATGCGTCGGCGGCATCGGTCGCGGCGACGGTCTGTGTGGGTGTCGGCAATTCCGCGTAGCCGACTCCCAGCGGACCGTGGGTGTCCTCGGTGGTGGTCAGTCCGCCGACGAGGGGGACCGCGGATCCTTCGTGTACCGGGATCTCGTCTCGCTGGAGCAGCGTCAACCACGCCAGATTGTTCTGGGTGACCACGTCCACGGGGACGTTGCCCGCGGTCGATGCGATGCCGACGATGTCGGCATCGGTCCGCGCCAGCAGGTACAGCAGGGCCACCGAGTCGTCGATGCCGGTGTCGCAGTCGAAGAGGATGCGCGTCACGAGAGACGATTGTGTCCTACGACAGTCCCGTCGGTCCTGCCGGGCGGGAGGCCGGTGTGTGTCCTGGCGCACCGGCTGGGACGCCGCGGGGCGGCGTCACCGGCACTCGACAACCTCGGAAACGTACGTACGGTCGGGGTCATGACTGCGCAAGTTCTGGCTTTCGAATGGACCGACACGAGCCGACAGTGGCTCATCGAGAACCCGATCCGGATCGCGGCCTACTTCCTGGTGGCGATCATCCTGAGATTGATCCTGCATCGGGTCATCGACCGCGCGACCCGCCGCCCGCCCGGCCGGCCCGACGCCGCTCCCGGTTCCGACAGCACCAAACCCGCTCTGCTGCGCCATCTACGGGATCGGTCACCCCGGGGTGGCAAGGATCCGGTCGTCGCCGAGCGACGCGCGCAACGGGCGCAGACGATCGGCTCGGTCCTGAAGTCGACGGTGTCGATCATCCTGTTGGTCTGGTTCGTCCTGTCCGCACTGTCGGTGCTTGGCGTCAACATCGCACCCTTCATCGCCTCCGCCGGGATCATCGGTCTCGCAATCGGTTTCGGTGCCCAGAATCTGGTGCGCGACTTCGTGTCGGGTGTGTTCATGTTGCTCGAGGACCAGTACGGGGTCGGTGACATCGTCGACGTCGGTGAGGCGATCGGTGAGGTCGAGACGGTCGGTCTGCGGATCACCACGCTGCGGGACATCGACGGCACGCTCTGGTACGTGCGCAACGGAGAGATCATCCGTGTCGGCAACATGAGCCAGGAGTATGCGGTGGCCCGAGTGGAGGTGCCGGTCGCGCTGACTGCGGACATCGACCGCGCCCAGGAGGTCGCGTTGGAGGCTGCGCGTGCCGCGATCGCCGACCCGGCCGTCGCCGGCGACGTGCTCGGCGTGCCGGAGATGCTCGGCGTCCAGGACGTCTCGCCCGACATGATCACCCTGCGGCTGACCCTGAAGACCAAGGCGAACGCACAGTGGGCGCTACAGCGGCGGATCCGTCGCGACATCCTGCGCGCCTACGAGGAACACGGCGTCGAGCTTCCCTATCCCAACGGCCGCCCGGCGGGCGCGTTCCTGGGTGAGCCCGGCTGAGCCAAGGGGACGCGCGGCCCTTGCCGCACAACGAGAAACCCCCGGAATCCTGGTGGATCCCGGGGGTTTCTGTTCTGGGTGTCCGAGGGGGGACTTGAACCCCCACGCCCGTTAATAGGGCACTAGCACCTCAAGCTAGCGCGTCTGCCATTCCGCCACTCGGACCTGGTTGCGTGCACTGCTGATTGCAACCGCCGGACCACATTAACCGAGGTTGCCCCCGTACCCCAAATCCCGTAGGAGTGTGGAGGTGACTTCCCAGCGTGCGGTCGACGAAGTGGTCGATCTGGTCAGCAGACTCATCCAGTTCGACACCACCAACACCGGGGAGCCCGAGACCACCGTCGGTGAGGCCGAGTGCGCACGCTGGGTCGCGGAGCAGCTCGAGGAAGTCGGATACGAGACGGTCTACGTCGAGTCCGGACGCCCGGGGCGTGGCAACGTCTTCGCGCGGTTGGCCGGTCCGGCGGACTCCGATCGCGGTGCGCTGCTGGTGCACGCCCACCTCGACGTCGTCCCCGCCGAACCTGCCGACTGGAGCGTCCATCCGTTCTCCGGTTCCGTCGAGGACGGTTACATCTGGGGTCGTGGCGCGGTCGACATGAAGGACATGGCGGGTATGGCGCTCGCCCTGGCCCGTCAGTTCAAACGCGAGAACACCGTGCCCCCGCGAGAGCTGGTGTTCGCCTTCCTGGCCGACGAGGAGGCGGGCGGCACCTGGGGTTCGCACTGGCTGGTCGACAACCGTCCGGACCTCTTCGAAGGAGTGACCGAGGCGGTCGGCGAGGTCGGTGGCTTCAGCCTCACCGTCGACCGTCCGGACGGTTCGACCAGGCGTCTGTACCTGGTCGAGACCGCGGAGAAGGGGTTGTCGTGGATGCGACTCACCGCGGACGCCACCGCCGGACACGGGTCGTTCCTGCACGAGGACAATGCCGTCACGGCCATCGCCGAAGCGGTCGCGCGGATCGGTAATCACACCTTTCCGCTGGTCATCTCGGACTCGGTCGCGGAGTTCCTGGGAGTGGTCTCGGAGGAGACCGGACTCGACCTGCGCCCCGGCGCACCGGACCTCGACACCACGCTGTTCAAGTTGGGCAACCTGGCGCGCATCATCGGTGCGACGCTGCGGGACACCGCCAACCCGACGATGCTCAAGGCCGGATACAAGGCGAACGTGATCCCGCAGAAGGCCGAGGCGGTCATCGACTGCCGGGTACTGCCCGGCCGGCAGGCCGCGTTCGAGGCCGAGATCGACGAGTTGCTCGGTCCCGGCATCACCCGCGAGTGGATCACCCATCTCGACTCGTACGAGACGACGTTCGACGGACACCTGGTCGATGCGATGAACGACGCCGTCCTCGCCCACGACCCCGACGGCAAGACGGTGCCGTACATGCTGTCCGGCGGCACCGACGCCAAGGCGTTCGCGCGGCTGGGTATCCGGTGTTTCGGTTTCGCTCCGCTGCAGTTGCCGCCTGAACTCGACTTCGCAGCGCTCTTCCACGGCGTCGACGAGCGGGTTCCGGTGGACGCAGTTCGCTTCGGCACCAACGTCTTCGAGCACTTCTTGCACAACAGCTGATCGTCGGGTGGTGACTGCGGCGACGACGGTCGCGCGCGCCGGCGGTGGCATAGTGGGAGTGGTCCGGCCGCCAACAGAGAGGTGACGTCACCGATGTCGACGAACGATCCCTACGAGCCGTTGCCCGACCTGCCCACGTTCACCGTGACGTCGGAGAGCTTTGCCGACGGTGACGCGCTGCCCAACGCCCAGGTGAGTGGGTTGATGGGTGCCGGCGGTGAGGACCGATCGCCCCAACTGTCGTGGTCGGGGTATCCCGAGGGCACGAAGAGCTTCGCGGTCACCGTCTACGACCCCGACGCCCCCACCGCCTCCGGGTTCTGGCACTGGGCCGTCGCCGACATCCCGGTCTCGGTGACCTCACTGGCCGAGGGCGCGGGTGACGAGGCCGCGAGCGGCGTGCCCGACGGTGCCGTCACGCTCGCCAACGACGCCTCGTTGGCCCGATACGTCGGCGCTGCGCCGCCACCCGGCCACGGCGCCCACCGGTACATCGTCGCCGTGCACGCGGTGGACGTGGAGTCGTTGGAGCTACCCGACGGTGCGACCCCGGCCTACCTCGGGTTCAACCTGTTCTCGCATGCGATCGGGCGCGCCCGGATCGTCGGCACCTACGAGCAGCCGGCGGAGGACGTCTGAGGTGGGACGGCTCGTGGGGCCCTCCTGCGTCTGATCGGGGTGCCGTCATCTCCGCGGAGGTGACGGCATCACCCGTTCTCACCGGTTGTGGTGCGGTGTCCGGCCCGATGGAGCGCGGTGACATGCCCGTGGGTGTGGCTCGTCAGTCGCGAGTCGCGCTGCCGACGGCCTCGGCCAGAGCGGCGAACCCACCGGCTCGGACCCGCTCGGCGATCCCCAGATTGATCCGGCGCGCCCACAGCGGTCCGCCGTAGATGAAACCGGTGTAGCCCTGAACGAGGTCGGCTCCCGCGATGATGCGCTCCCAGGCCTGGTCGACGGTCTCAATCCCGCCGACGCTGATCAACGCGAGCCGGCCGCCGACGCGTCCGTAGAGACGACGCAACACCTCGAGGGAACGATCAGCGACCGGGGGACCGGAGACACCGCCGGCGCCGAGATCGGCGACCTCCGCGTCATCCGAGCGCAGGCCTGCACGCGAGATGGTGGTGTTCGTCGCGACGATGCCGGCGAGCCCGAGCTCGATGGCGAGGTCGGCGACCGCGTCGACGTCGGCGTCGGCGAGGTCCGGCGCGATCTTGACCAAGACCGGTACCGACACCTCGGCGACCACCGCGGCCAGGATCGGCCGCAGCGCATCGACGGCCTGCAGGTCACGGAGCCCGGGGGTGTTCGGGGAGCTCACGTTGACCACGACGAAATCCGAGAGCGGTCCGAGCAGTCGTGCGGACACGAGGTAGTCCTCGGTGGCCTCGTCCAACCCGACGATCTTCGTCTTGCCGATGTTCGCGCCGATCGGCACGGCCACCGGTCCGCGCCGGACGGCGGCCAGATTCTCGGCAGCCGCATGCGCACCGGGGTTGTTGAATCCCATCCGGTTGAGCAGCGCGCGGTCCGCGGGTAGTCGGAACAATCGGGGTTGCGGGTTGCCGGGCTGCGCACGACCGGTGATCGTGCCGACCTCGGCGTATCCGAATCCGAGTTGCCCCCAGGCGTTCACCGACGCAGCGGTCTTGTCGAAACCGGCGGCCAACCCCAGCGGTGCGGGGAAGTCGACGCCGAACACCCGTTGTCGCAGTACCGGGTCGTCGACGGCCAGCAGTGTGGCGGCGAGGTAGCGGAGGCCAGGGGTGCGTCCGACGATGCGGATGGCTGCGGCGGCGACGGTGTGGATGCGCTCGGGGGAGAAGAGGAACATCACCCGGAGCAGCAGTGGGTAGAGCGCCGCGTCCAGGCGATTCAGCATGCGGCCGCGTCCTGCCCCGAGAAGCCCTGGTCGCCACGTCGCGGCTTGCGACGCTTCAGCAACACCTTCCGGGTGCCGTCGGTGTACAGGCGCACGCGGGACAACTCCCACCCGCCGAACTCGGCCTCGAGCGACAGCCGCATCGACGCGGTGACCCGTGTGACATCGGGCGGCAGGTTCACCAGCATCGTCTCGACGTCCTCCGAGGAGACCTCCCAGCCGCGCGGGTAACGCGAGCCGAATCGTGTTCCGGCGCGGCCGGTGCGCGGGCGCACCACGTGATCGTCAGCGGCCACGTTCACCGTCCCGGCGTCGCGGCGTCGGTGGAGGCGTCGGCGCCGACGAGTTGCAGTTCGCCGGTCCGCGCGGAGAGGACGGCGACGGTCCCGCTGCGATCGTCGACGACGACCGAATCCGGCTGGGCGACTGCGGGGAATCGACGCTTCTCCGTGGGCTCACCGCCGGACAGGTCATAGGCCACCACCTCGTTGTTCGCCGTCGTCGACACCCAGAGGACTTCGCGGGTGTCGTCGTAGTCTACGGCGTACGGACCGTCGGGCACGGGGTAGCGGAACCGCATGACCAGCGGTGAACCGAAGAATCCGATGATCTCGCCGTCCCGGGTGTTGGCGACCGACACCCGGCCGAAGTGATCGATGGTCGCGTTGGTCGCCCCGTTGCCTGCACGCAGCGCAGGTTTCAGCGATCCATCGTCGATGTCGACCGGTGTCGCCGACGACTGTGCGCGATCGACCACCACCACCTGCTCGTCGGGGAGGTCGGCACCGCGCGGCGATGCGGTCAGCTCGTCGACCCTGATGAAGCCGCGGATCGTGCGGACCTGCGCCAGGTTCTCGTCGAAAACCACCACTTGGCCGCCGGCCGTGCCGACCACCACCCGACCGTCGGCGGTCTGGGCGACCGCGGTCGGGTCGTTCACCGTTGTCTTCACGGTGGTGGTGGCTCCCGTGGCGTCGACGCGCACCAGCACGCCGGGGCCGACGCCGACCAGGCCCCCGCCCTCGGCGGGCACGAGGGCCACGAGATCGGGCGTGGCGACACGTGGCGGAACGGCGGGACGACCGGAGAGGTCGTACCGCAGGAGGCCCTGGCCGGGAGCCAGGACACTGACCACCCCGTCCGCGATGGCGAGGCCGCGCGC
>NZ_BANX01000019.1 GCF_000334455.1 Gordonia soli NBRC 108243 | reverse complement strand
CGGGAACCTCCGCACCCGGACTGTCGGTCGCCGGCTCGGCCGCGGCCGTGGCGGCCTCGTCGGCGCTCGTGACGCCGGTCTCGCTCGCGGCATCTGCCGCCGGGGTGGTGTGCTCGCTCGGATTCGTCATCGCAGGGTCCCTACCGCTCGTTCTGCCGCGCGTCACGGCTGCCGTCCACTCGTCGGTCGCGGTGTGATCGGGTACCCGACCTCGCCACGGCTGCCGTCCATTCAAGCAGGTCAGCGTCGATCATGTGTGCGCTGCGCCGACATTGGCGGGGATCGCCGCCGGGACGGACGGCAGGTGTCGGCTAGCGTCGAGGTGTGCTGGCGTCCGTGCTGTTCGTACCGAGTGCACCGCTGTTGGTTCCCGAGCTGACGGGGCCCGCCGCGGCGGACACCGAACCGATTCGCGCAGCGGTCATCTCGGCGGCAACCGAGCTGGCTGTCGTGACGCCGCACTGGATCGCGATCGGCGTCGGGGACGTCGGCGTCCTGTCCTCGGTCGGTGCCGGGGTGACAACCGCGCACGACGACATGGCCGCACCGGACGTGTCGCTCCCGCCGTCTGCTGGGTCGGTCCATGCACGGTCGGTACATGCGCGGTCGGTACATGCGCGGTCGGGAACATTCCGGGCCTACGGTGTCGACGTGGCCGTCTCCTTGGATGGACCCGCCGCGCTCGATGGCACAGCGGCATCCGGCTTCCCTGCTCCCGACGGACCGGACGGGCGCGAGGCGGCCCCGCTCCGGCTTCCGTTGTCGATGCTGGTGGCCGGTTGGCTCCGCGGGCAGGTCGGCGCAGGACCGGTCGAGACGGTGGTCGTGGCACCGGACGCAACCCCGGCGGATTGCGCCCGGCAGGGCGCCGGGATCGCCGATCGCCTGCAGTCGACGGACGACCCGGTCGGTGTGGTCGTGGTCGGCGACGGTGCGACCGCGTTGTCCGCCAAGGCTCCCGGCGGCGGTTTGCGCCAGTCGTCGGTCGCCCTCCAGGAGCGGATCGACCGCGCGTTGGCCACCGCGGACGTGGCGGCGCTCGAGTCGCTCGATGTCACCGAGTGTGCTGCCGGCGGCGTGTCCGGGCGAGCAGCGTGGCAGGTCGCCGCGGCGCTCGGCGCGTCGTATCGCGCAATCCGGGTCTGGTACGCCGACGCGCCGTTCGGGGTCGGGTACGACGTCGTCACCTGGGAGCCGTCGCGGTGAACGCCGCCGCACCTCGACCGATTGCCATCGTCGGCCCGACGGCGAGCGGTAAGTCCGATCTCGCGCTCGACGTCGCCGAGACGGTCGGTGGGGAGATCGTGAACATCGATGCGATGCAGCAGTACCGCGGCATGGACATCGGTACCGCCAAGGTTCCGGTGGCCGAGCGCCGTGGTATCCCACATCGGCAGATCGACGTGTTGGACGTGACCGAGACCGCGACCGTGGCGCAGTACCAATCCGCCGCGGTCGCCGACGTGGAGGAGCTGCGCGAGGCAGGCGTCGTACCGGTGATCGTCGGTGGGTCGATGCTCTACATCCAGGCGCTTCTCGACGACTGGCGGCTGCCGGCGACCGATCCCACCGTCCGCGCACGCTACGAGGACGATCTCGCCGAGCACGGGGTCGCCGAGATGCACCGTCGGCTGGGAGAGGTCGATCCGGACGCCGCGGCACACATCCTGGACACCGATGGGCGTCGCATCGTGCGGGCGCTCGAGGTGGTGGAACTGACCGGACGACCGTTCGCCGCCTCGGCGCCGACGATCGGGTCGCCACGCTGGGACACGCGCATCGTCGCCCTCGATCGCGCGACCGACGATCTCGACGACCGGATCCGCCGACGCACCGGCCAGATGTTCGCCGACGGTCTGGTCGAGGAGGTCCGCGCGTTGTGCGAGGTCGGGCTCCGGTCCGGACGAACCGCGGCACGTGCCATCGGATACGCCCAGGTGGTCGCCGCGCTGGACGGTGAGTACGACCTGGGCCACGCCGAGGAGCTCACCTTCATCGGTACCCGCCGCTATGTGCGCCGACAGCGGTCGTGGTTCCGGCGTGACCATCGCATCCGCTGGTTCGACGCGGCCGACCCGGCGTCGACCGCTGCTGCGCTGGAGTACCTCACCACCGACGAAGCCGCATCCGACCGACCCTGATGTGTGGGCCGGAGCCGTCGCGGCGGTCCGTATCCTGGTCCGGTGAGCACCTCGAGCCCGGTCGTGACCTACGTCAAGGGACACGGCACCCAGAACGACTTCGTCGTGATCGCCGACCCCGATGCGCAGCATGACCTGGATGTGGATCTCGTGACCGCACTCTGTGATCGCCAGCGCGGCATCGGTGCGGACGGCGTGCTGCGTGTCGCGCGGTCGGGTGCCTTGGTCGATCAGGGAGTGCTCGACGCACTGCCCCCGGGAGTCGCGGCCGACGACTGGTTCATGGACTACCGCAACGCCGATGGCTCGATCGCGGAGATGTGTGGGAACGGGGTCCGGGTCTTCGCCCACTACCTACGGTCGGCCGGTCTCGTCCCCGACGACCGATTCACGGTCGGCTCACGCGCCGGAGGCAAGCCCGTCGTCGTGCATGCGTCGGACGCCGTGCATGCCGACGTCTCGGTCGAGATGGGCGCGGTGCGCATCGGCGACGAGTCGACCGTCATGGTCGCAGACGAGTCGTTCACCGGTCTGGTGGTCGACGTGGGAAACCCCCATCTCGCCTGTGTCGTACCTGATCTCGACGCCGAACGGCTGGCCGCCATCGACTTCTTGCTCGGCGTCCACATCGACGCCGCGGTGTTCCCGCACGGCGCCAACGTCGAGCTGTTGACCCCACCCGTTCGCGACGGAGGCCGGTACCTGGCGCATATGCGCGTCTTCGAACGCGGGGTCGGGGAGACGCGCAGTTGCGGCACCGGGCTCGTCGCCGCAGCAGCGGCCGCGCTGGCGGGCATCGGTGAGGATTCCGGTCGCCTGGTCATCACCATTCCCGGAGGGCGCGTCGAGGTCACCATCCGCCCCGACGGCGCGGTGTTGCGCGGGCCGTCGGTGCTCGTCGGCGACGGGACGCTCCGTCCGGGGTGGAACGCCTGAGCACCATCGGACCGGCCATCGCGCGTCGCCGACCACGAGCTCGACCCGTTTCGTTCGTCGCGACCGCCGCTCGCGGAATAATCCCGATGACCTCGGTCTCCTGTCGTGCGATCATGGAAGCCGTATGACCGAACCAGCACGTTTTCTCCCAGAATCCCATCCGACGACCGATCACGGACGCGACGGTGACGACCGCCCCGACCCGCGCGCCGACGAGGTCACCCCGGTGGACATCGACGCCGATCTCGACGACTCGTCCGACGACCGTCGCATCGGCAGATCCACCGCGTTCACCATCCCGACCACCGGCGAGCTGCAGCTTTCCGAGCGCGCATCACTGCAGCGTGTGGCCGGTCTCTCCACCGAACTCACCGACGTCACCGAGGTCGAGTACCGGCAGCTGCGCCTCGAACTGGTGGTGCTCGTCGGAGTGTGGACCGAAGGCACCGCAGCCCAGGCCCGGGCGAGCATGGTCGAGTTGGCGGCGCTCGCCGAGACGGCCGGGTCGCAGGTGCTCGACGCGCTCATCCAGCGCCGGTCCAAGCCGGACTCCGCCACCTACATCGGCTCCGGAAAAGCCGACGAGCTGCGCGAGGTGGTGCTCGCCACCGGCGCGGACACCGTCATCTGCGACGGCGAGCTGACCCCCGCGCAGCTGACCGCGCTGGAGAAGATCGTCAAGGTCAAGGTCATCGACCGGACCGCGCTGATCCTCGACATCTTCGCCCAGCACGCAACGTCACGCGAGGGCAAGGCGCAGGTGTCGCTGGCCCAGATGGAGTACATGCTGCCGCGACTGCGCGGTTGGGGTGAGTCGATGTCTCGACAGGCCGGCGGTCGGGCCGGCAGCAACGGCGGTGTCGGCCTGCGAGGCCCCGGTGAGACGAAGATCGAGACCGACCGTCGCCGAATCCGCGAGCGGATGTCGAAGCTACGGCGCGAGATCCGCGCGATGAAGAAATCGCGAGTGGTGATGCGCTCGGCGCGCCGACAGAGCAGCGTGCCCGCGTTGACCGTGGCGGGCTACACCAACGCGGGCAAGTCGAGCCTGGTCAACGCGATGACCGGATCCGGTGTCCTGGTGCAGGATGCGCTCTTCGCGACCCTCGATCCGACCACTCGTCGCGCGACCCTCGACGACGGTCGTGAGGTCGTGTTCACTGACACCGTCGGCTTCGTCCGGCATCTTCCCACCCAGCTCGTCGAGGCATTCCGGTCCACGCTGGAGGAAGTCGTCGACGCCGACCTGGTACTGCACGTCGTCGACGGGTCCGACGAGTTCCCGCTGGAGCAGATCTCGGCGGTCCGTCGGGTGATCAACGAGGTCGTCGCGGACGAAGGTGCCGCGCCGCCGCCGGAACTGCTGGTGATCAACAAGATCGACGCCGTGGACGAGTTGCGCCTGACCGAATTGCGCGGCGCGCTGGACGGTGCCGTGTTCGTGTCCGCGCAGACCGGTGAGGGTCTGCCGGAGTTGTTCGACCGCATCCGGGAGTTCGTCGGACGCAGCGATGTGGAACTCACCCTGTCGGTGCCGTTCACCCGTGGAGATGTGGTCTCCCGCATCCACCGCGAGGGTGAGGTGCTCTCGGCCGAACACGACGCCGACGGCACGAGGATGCATGTCCGGGTGCCGTCCGCGTTCGCGGGGGAGTTGTCCGACCTGGTCGTCTGATACCGGGTGGGGAACCCGATGTCTGACCCGCGGCGTCCGGCGCGTCGTCTACGACCGTGGGCCGGTGTCGCAGAGTCGGCGCACCGATGTCCTGCGGCCCGACGACCTGTGGCGCACCGCCGACCGACGAGGCGGCGGCATGCCGAACCGAGCTCAGTCGGCGTCGAGATCCTTTGCGACCAGCGTCGCGATTGCGTCTAGGGTCGGCTGGTCCTCGGCGGTGATGGTGACCGAGGTGCCCTTCTCGGCCCCCAGCGTCATGATCATCAGCGCCGAGCCGGCATCGACCGGGTCACCGCCGGCGAGTGCGAGCGTCACCGGTGTGCCGGCATCAGCGACGGCCTCGGCGATGATGGTGGCCGGGCGGGCGTGCAGACCGATGGCCGAACCGACCTCGACGGTGGTGCTGGGCATGTGGATGTCTCCTTCGTGGTGGATCCCGGGTCGTGCGACTCCGGTCGTCGTGGTCGATTCTTGTCGTTCTGTGGCAGAGGTCGGTCGCTCGTGGGTCGTCACTCGGTGATCCACGAGCGACCGTGTTCGTCGGTGGTGAGATTCTCGCCGATCCGTGCGTCAGGCGGGGACGGTTTGGAGTTCGGCCACGCCGGTCGCGGTCCGGGACCTGTGCCACTGCTTCGCCGCGACGACGAGAACTGCGGACAGCGCGGTCCCGGCGGCGAGGGCGACCAGGAACAGCACCCAACTGTTCATCGTGAAGAACACGAAGATGCCGCCGTGGGGTGCGCGCTGTTGGACGTCGAACACCATGATCAGCGCACCGGTGAGTGCGCCACCGGCCATCATCGACGGGATGACCCGGAACGGGTCGGCGGCCGCGAACGGGATCGCTCCCTCGGAGATGAAGGACGCACCCAAGAGCCATGCGGCACGACCGTTCTCACGCTCGGGTTCGGTGAACAACTGCGGACGGACGGTGGTGGCGAGCGCCATCGCCAACGGCGGGACCATACCCGCTGCCATCACCGCGGCCATGATCCGCAGGTCGGGACCGCTGGCGACACCGAGGCCTGCGAC
This sequence comes from Gordonia soli NBRC 108243, assembly GCF_000334455.1. GTDB lineage: Bacteria > Actinomycetota > Actinomycetes > Mycobacteriales > Mycobacteriaceae > Gordonia > Gordonia soli. Next base: position 132,608 of record NZ_BANX01000019.1, on the reverse strand, counting down.
CGCGAATGCATAGGCGGCCTTGTTGACCGGCCCGCCGAGGTCGAAGCACATCATCAGACCGAGGATGATGCCGAGCAGGATCCGCGAGGTACCGGACATGCCGCCCAGCCAGTCCTGCAGTTCGGTGGTGACCCAGGCGAGCGGCCGGCCCAACACCATGAACATCAGTCCTCCGGTGATCAGGGTCGCAAGCAGCGGGATGATCACCACCGGCTGCAGTCCGCGTGCCCACTGCGGCAGTGGGATTCGTGAGATGTACAGCGCGACGACGCCGGCGATGAGACCGCCGACCAGGCCGCCGATGAAGCCTGCGCCGACCGTGGTGGCGACGTAACCGGCGGTGAATCCCGGTGCGATGCCGGGCCGGTCGGCGATCGCATAGGCGATGTAGCCGGCCAGAGCGGGCACCAGGAAGAAGAACGCGAGGCTGCCGATCGAGAAGCTCACCGCGCCGAGGTATTGCAACAGCCCGCCCGACGGAAGGTTCCAGAGGCTGTTCTCCAGCGCGATGGTCTTGCCGAGGGCGTCGGTCGCGCCGTCCGGCGTGTTGGCGATCTCGTATCCCGCGAGCAGGAATCCGAGCGCGATGAGCAGACCACCCGCGGCGACGAACGGGATCATGTAACTGACGCCGGTGAGGAGCACCTGCTTGAGTCGCCCGCCGAGACCGACGGTGGTGGCGGCGGAGTCGCCACCGTGAGCTCCTGCGTCGCCGGCGACGGTCGCCGCATCCGGATCGTCCGCGGCGTCGAGTGCGGCCGAGATCATCCAGTCCGGGTCGTTGATCGCCTTCTTGACGCCGGACGAGATGACCGGCTTCCCGGCGAATCGGTCCTTGTCCTTGACTCCGACGTCGGTGGCGAAGATGACGGCGTCGGCCGCGGCGATGGTCTCGGCGGACAATGGAGTGGTGCCCGAGGAGCCCTGCGTCTCGACCTGGAAGTCGACGCCTGCACGTTCGGCGGCGTACTTCAGCGCGTCGGCGGCCATGTAGGTGTGGGCGATCCCGGTGGGGCACGCGGTGATCGCGACGAGTGCGCGGCGGCGGACCGCAGCGGAACCGACTGCGGCGTCGGTGCTGGTCGGCGATGCCGGCGGGGTGGCGGCTGCTTCGGCCGACCGTGCTGCCGCGGGCGATGCCGCCGTCGCGGCCTCCGGTGTCGGGTTCACGGCCGCGTCGACCAGATCGACGACGGTGTCGGCGTCCTCGGCGGCCCGCAGTGAGGCGACGAAGTCAGGCCGCACGAGGGCCCGGGCCAGACTGCTGAGCAACTTCATGTGGTCGCTGGCCGCACCCGCGGGGGCGGCGATCAGGAAGACCAGATCGGCTGGACCGTCCGGCGCGCCGAAGTCGACCGGCCGGGACAGACGCGCGACGGCCAGGCTGGCCTCGGTGACGGCCTCGGCCCGGGCATGGGGGATCGCGATCCCGCCGGGAAGCCCGGTGGCCGACTTGGCCTCGCGGTCGAGCGCGCCGCGGGTCAGTTCGGCCGGGTCGGTCGTGCGGCCCGCCTCGGCGAGCAGCTCGGCGAGGCGGCTGATGACCTCGGTGGAGTCGGCGCCGGCATCGACGTCGAGACTCACCGTCTGTGGGGTGAGGATCTGTGCGGACATCGGGGTTCCTTCTGTTCTTCGGTGGCTTCGGTGGTGTGGGTGGTGTGGGTGCTGTGTGTTCGGGGGTGGCGGCGGTGTACGGGCGTGGCCTGCGTCCGGTGCGGGTGGTCGGGATCAGCCGGTCGAAGCGGCGGACGAGACATCCGTGATGCCGACGAGGTCGAGGTCGAGGTGCCCCGGGGTCGGTGGCTGCGTACCGGGCAGCGCTGCCGCGGCCGAACCGTAGGCCACCGCATAGCGGAGGCATTCTGCGTCGTCGTGTCCGGCGCTTCGCGCGATGAGATAGCCGGCCAATGATGCGTCGCCCGCACCGACCGTGCTGCGGACGGTGACCGGTGGTGGGGTGGCCGACCATGCGCCGTCAGCTCCGAGCAGCACCGCTCCGGCCCCACCGAGGGTCGCGAGAACCGTGGCGCCGGTGCGCTCACGGAGTACCGCCGCGGCGGCCAGCACGGGTCCGAAATCGCCCGCCTCTACGGCGGTCTCGAGGAGTTCGGCATCCGCCCCGGTGACCTCGGCCAACTCTTCGACGTTCGGTTTCAGCAGGTCGGCACGCCCGGTGGCGGACGCCACCAGCGGGGCGCCGGACGTGTCCACGGCCACCGAGCACGGGAAGTCGGCGAGTTCTGCGGCCAGCTCGCGGTACCACGTGGCCTCGAGACCGGGCGGCAGCGATCCGCACAGCGCGACCCAGGTGGCCTCGCGCGCCCCGACCCGCAGGTGTGAGGTGAGTTCGGCGACGGCTTCGGCGGTGAGCGGAGTGCCTCCGGCGTTGAGTTTCGTGGTGGTTCCGTCGGGCTCGGCGACGGTGATGTTCGAGCGCACCTCGGCCTCGATCCCGACCGCCTGGTACGGCAACCCGACCGCGTCGAGCGCGAGGAGCAGCGGGTCGGTCCGTCGTGCGGGCAGCAGTGCCCGGGTGGGGAGGCCGGCCTCGGTGACGACCCGGGAGACGTTGACGCCCTTGCCGCCCGGCTGGGCATGGACGTCGCTCGCGCGGTGAACTTCGCCGCGCTGCAGCGGGCCGGGCAACTCGATGGTGCGATCCAGGCTGGGATTCGCGGTGACGGTGAGGATCACGCGATCACCACCTCGACGCCCCGGGCGGACAGCGCCGCGGAGAACTCCGGATCGACACCGTCGTCGGTGATCAACACGTCGATGTCGTCGACCTCGGCGAATGACGCGAAGTCCTCGCGGTTCGTCTTCGACGAATCAGCGAGCACCACGACGCGACGGGCCACCCGGACCATCGCGCTCTTGATGGCTGCCTCGTCCGGATCGGGGGTGGAGAGTCCGTGCGACTCACTGATGCCGTTGGTGCCGATGAAGGCTGTGGACACCCGTAGGCGCTCGAGCGCGGCGACGGTGTCCGCGCCGACGGTGGCCTGGGTGAGTCCCCGCACGCGACCGCCGAGGACACCGACAGAACCGAGCGGATGCGCGGCGAGCACCGCGGCCACCGGGATGCTGTTGGTGATCGACGACAGCGCTCGGTCGAGGGGCAGCGATCGTGCCGCCTGGATGGTGGTGGTGCCGGCGTCGAACAGCACCGACCCACCGTCCGGAGGGAGGAAACGCAGGGCGGCGCGTCCGATCGCCGACTTCTGTTCGGTCCGGGTCGCCTCGCGCTCATCGACCGCCTGCTCGCCGATGACCTGCACGAGCCCGGCGCGCACCGCTCCACCGTGGACGCGTTGCACGTGCCCCGACCTCTCGAGGCTCATCAGATCCCGCCGGACCGTCTCGCTGGTCACATCGAATCGGGACGCGAGTGCGGTGACCGACGCTCGGCCGTCCACACGGACCATGTCGGCGATCGCTTGTTGTCGCTCCTCGGCGTACACGCACGTCCTCATCGTCGAATCGGAATCCGCCCCTACCGTGTTGGTAATTGTGGGATCGGATGTTGGTATATCTGTGTTTACGCTTGTTTATGTTGACAAGTCAAGCATTTCTTGTAACTTGGATCACAAGTTCATCGCTGACGGCCGATTGCCACACGGTGATCCGGGTCCGATCGCATCCGATGGAAGGTGGCTGCAGTGGCGCAGACGGCATCTCTGGAAATCCTCGACGGCACGCCCGTGGTCGCCGGCACGGCATACGGACCGGTTGTCTGGCCGGGCGAACGCCCGACGTATGACGTGGGTGGCCATCCCGAGGTCCCCGAGTCGGATCGGGGCGCACATCAGCAGCGATTCGCCGACGCCGCCGCGACGGTCGCGACCCGCCTGCGTGATCGTGCGTCGGCGAGTTCGGGTGCCGCGGCAGAGGTCCTGGTGGCCACCGCGGCTCTCGCCGAGGATCGTGGTTGGATCGGCGCCGCGAACGCCGCCATCGGGGCCGGGGCGCCCGCGGAAGCGGCAGCGATCGCCGCGACAGAGAAGTTCACCGCGATGTTCACCAAGCTCGGCGGTCTGATGGCCGAACGCGTCACCGACCTCGAGGACGTCCGTGACCGTGTCCTCGCGGTGCTCACCGACACCCCTGAACCCGGTGTGCCGCAACCCGACCGGCCTTCGGTTCTGCTCGCCGACGATCTCGCACCCGCTGACACCGCGGGGCTCGATCCCGCAGTCATCGTCGCGTTGGTCACCAGACTGGGTGGGCCGACCAGCCACACCGCCATCATCGCGCGCCAACTCGGCATCCCCTGCATCGTGGCGGTGTCCGGACTCCGCGCGGTGTCGTCGGGAGTGCCCGTCCTCGTCGACGGCTCCGCCGGCACCCTGACCGTCGCGCCCGATGAGACAGATGCCCGGGAACTGGTGGAGCGCAGCGCCCGACGCGCTGCCGAGGTGGCCGGGTGGCGCGGGCCGGGCCGTACCGCGGACGGCCGGTCGGTCGCCGTGCTGGCGAATGTCGCCGATGGTGTCTCGGCTCGCGCCGCGGTGGGCCATCCGGTGGAGGGGGTGGGGCTGTTCCGTACCGAGTTGGCGTTCCTCGACCGCGCGCAGGCGCCGTCGGTGGAGGAGCAGACGTCTCTCTATCGCGAGGTCATCGACGCATTCGGCGATCGCAAGGTGGTCATCCGCACGCTCGATGCCGGGTCCGACAAGCCGCTGGGATTCGTGGCGCAACCCGCCGAGGCGAATCCGGCGCTCGGGGTGCGGGGAAACCGGATAGTGGTGAGCCACCCCGACATCCGCACCGCGCAGCTCGATGCGATCGCCGCCGCCGCACGTGAGTCGGGGACGTCACCCTGGGTGATGGCACCGATGATCGCCGGACCCGCCGACGCCGCCGAGTTCGCGGCCGAGGTCCGTGCACGTGGACTCGTCGCCGGGGTGATGATCGAGATCCCTTCGGCAGCGATCCTCGCCGACGCCGTGCTCGCCGAGGTCGACTTCGTCTCCATCGGCACCAACGACCTCACCCAGTACACGATGGCGGCTGACCGGATGTCGGCCGAGTTGGCCGCGCTGACCGATCCCTGGCAGCCGGCCGTGCTCCGATTGATCGAGATGATCGGATCGGCCGGTATCCGCGCCGAGAAGCCGGTCGGCGTCTGCGGCGAGGCCGCCGCCGATCCACTGCTGGCCTGTGTGTTGGTCGGCATGGGAGTCACATCACTGTCGAGTGCCCCCGCGGCCTCGGCTGCGGTCGGCGCACGACTCGCGCAGGTCGATCTCGACCAGTGCCGGGCAGCTGCTGATGCGGCGCTTGCGTCGTCCGATCCAGTTGCTGCCCGCACCGCTGCGGCTGCCGTCCTCGACAGCGGTCCGTCCGCCCCGTAGGGCCGGTCGCCGCACCGGCGCGCGAAGGTCCGAGCCCTGGGTCAGACCCGACGCATCACGGTGACGACCTTGCCGAGGATCGCCGCCTCATCGCCGGCGATGGGCTCGAACAGGTCGTTGTGCGGCATCAGCCACACGTGGCCGTCCTTGCGCTTGAAGGTCTTGACGGTCGCCTCGCCGTCGATCATCGCGGCGACGATGTCGCCGTTGTCGGCGACGTTCTGCTGACGCACGACGACCCAGTCGCCGTCGCAGATGGCCGCGTCGATCATCGACTCGCCCACGACGCGCAACAAGAACAGCGATCCCTCGCCGACGAGTTCACGGGGGAGCGGGAAGACGTCTTCGACGGCCTCCTCGGCGAGGATCGGGCCGCCTGCGGCGATGCGTCCGAGCACGGGCACGAACGTCGGGGTCGGCAGCGAGTCGTCGGCGATCGCCGATGATCCGCCGGGCGGAGTCGGGTCGCTGTCCTGGATGTTGACCGCTCGCGGCCGGTTGTGGTCGCGTTTGAGCAGGCCTTTGCGTTCCAGCGTGCGCAGCTGGTGGGCCACCGAGGAGGTCGATGTCAGACCGACCGCGTCGCCGATCTCCCGGATACTCGGCGGGTAACCGCGTTCCCGGACGGACTTGCGGATCACCTCGAGCACCCCGCGTTGCCGCGGGGTGAGAGACGACTCGGCGGCCCCAGGATCGGGGACGGCAGGATCGGCGAGGGCGGGATCGACGACGGCGGTCTCGTCCTCCCCGGTTCCGCCCGAGGTGCGGGTACGCCGGTCGGATGTGTCGCTCATCGGTGTCCTCTCCTAGCTGCTGCGCTGCAGTCGGTGGCGCTGCGAGGTGGTGCTGCTGGGTGGTTGATGCCGGTCTCGTGGTGGCCCGTCGGCGGTGACCGTGGCCACGGCCGACGTTCTCGGCGATGTCCGGCAACTCGTGCGTCGTCGATGCATCATCCACCGATTCGGACATCGGGTCGGGATCGTCGGACTCGGTCGCGATCGCCGACCCGATCGGCGTGTTCCGAGCGAAACCGCAGGTGGTGCAGGTTCCTGGCGCCGACAGTAGTCCACCGACGGGACATGTTCAAACATTTGTTCGACGTGTTGCGAGACTTTTGTCGGTGGTCCGTGTCATGATTCGAACATCAGTTCATCGAACACGTGATCGATCAGCATCACGTCGAGGGGATGGACCCCGCAGGAAGGACGAATCGATGAGTGCATCCGCGACCATCACCCGGCCCACCGACCGCCGCGCCCGCGCCGACGCCGACGGCGAGTTCCAGGATCTGGATGCGACGCGCGGCGGACGGCAGGTCCGCGGCGGGCGCGTCACCCCGGCAGAGCGGTACACCCGCACCGGCGGTGCTCGTCGCTCGGTCGGTCGCCATCCGGCCGATGGCCGCCCGATCGGTCGTCCCAACCCGATCACCCCGGCCCGGCAGGCGTCGCCGGCCGGCACTCGTTGTGCGGCTCCGGCACACCCGGACGGTGTGTACCGGCGTCGTCGCGCGGGCGCCGCGGGCATCCTCGTCGGTGTCGGTCTGGCCGTGGCGGTGTGGATCCTCGGGATCGTCGGCAACGACTACGCCGAGTCGGTGACCCCGACCCCGGCGGCCACCGAGGTCACACATGTCCGACAGGGCGATTCGCTCAGCAGCATCGCAGCGCGCGTCGCACCCGACCTGCCCAGGCAGACGGTCATCGACGCGATCGTCGCCCTGAATGATCTGCCGTCCTCCGGGCTGCAGGCGGGGCAGCCGCTCCTGACGCCTGACTATCGCTGAACCGCGGGCGGTATCCTCGATGTCACAGGGTCCAGTCGAGATTCGACCCGGAGCGCGGACCATCAGGTGCTCTGGAGTGTCCCGCGATGTGCGTGAGGACTACATGCGCTGCCCGTTTTGCAAGAACGAAGACACCAAGGTCATCGACTCGCGTGTCGCCGACGAGGGTCAGGCGATCCGCCGCCGCCGCTCGTGCGCGGATTGTGGGCGCCGGTTCTCCACCGTCGAGAGTGCTGTCCTGTCCGTGGTGAAGCGCAACGGGGTGACCGAGCCGTTCAGCCGTGAGAAGGTCATGCGCGGTGTTCGCCGGGCCTGCCAGGGACGGCAGGTCGCCGAAGATGCCCTCGCGCAGTTGGCGCAGCAGGTCGAGGATGCCGTTCGCTCGTCGGGTTCGGCCGAGATCCCCAGCAATGAGGTCGGGTTGGCCATTCTGCGCCCGCTCCGTGATCTGGATGAGGTCGCCTACCTGCGGTTCGCGTCGGTCTATCGATCATTCGATTCGCTCGCGGACTTTCAGCGCGAGATCGACGATCTGCAGGGCGACGCGCCCAGGTCCGAGGTGGCAACCGATGAGTCGGCCGCCTCAGACAGGCCCGTCGAGACCTCGGTCCAGGGCTCGTAAGGCGCGCTTCTCCGACACCGGGTATGCGGTGCGGAGTCGCTGCGCGAACAGACCGACCCGCAACTCCTCGACCATCCAGTGCGCGCGCTCGTTGAACTGATCGCGACGCGACTCGGGTAGCTGCTCCATGCGCTGTGCCCAGCGCGCGATGACACGGTCGACCGCTGCGAGTCCGTCACGATCGCGCGCTGCGGATCCGGGCAGTTGCTCCAATCGCGACTCAGCCGCCTCCAGATACCGTGGTACCTCGGTCAACTGGCGATAGGGCGTCGCGAGCACGAACCCGTCGAACACCAGGTGATCGAGTTGTTCGGCGACGTCGTCGGCCGCGGCGCTGCCGGCGTGTCGATCGATTTCCGCGCGCAGAGGTGCCAGACGGCGCAGTACGTCGACTGCGGCGACGAAGTAGTCGGGAGCTGCCGTGGCTACCTCAGGCCGTAGCGCATCGACGAGCGCGGTGAACTGCTGAGGTGTCCGGATCGACGCTGCTCGGGTCGACGGCAACAGGTCCCGTACCGCTCGACGCGTGCAGTCCGCGGTGAGCCGCTCGGCGTCGGCATAGGGGCTCTGGCTGAACGCGATCTGGCTCGCCGGATCGAGCGTCGCGACGATCTTCTTGCCCAGGAGCGGCAGCCCGAGATCGAGAAGCGCCACGACTGCATCGGCGACGAGCCGATCGCGGTGCTCGGCCGTCGAGGCCAGGACGGGGGAGACGCCGGTGATCGTGCCGTCGGCACCGCGGGTCGGCTCCAGCGCGGGGAAGCGCGTGAGCTGTTGACCGGACACGGTCTGGGTCACCGACTCCGCGAGAGTGCCGATGCCGTCGTCGGTCCAGGAGCGATGCACAGGTCGCGACCGTGGCGCAGTACCCGATCCGGCCGCCTTCTGCAGGTCACGCAGTGACTTGCTGCGGGAGACGACGTCTCCGCTTCTGTCGACGACCGCGAAGTTCATCCGCAAGTGGTCGGGAACGCGCGCGATCGAGAAGTCGTCGGGAGTGATCGTCATCCCGGTGATGGCCGACAGCTCTCGCGCGAGTCCGCTGACCAGTGGCTCGGAACGCGGCTTCAGCCGGGAGAGTGCGAGGTCGGCGAACCGCTGTGCGGGAGCCAGCGACTTGCGTATCGACTTCGGCAGGGTACGGATCAGCTCGGTCGCCAACTCGGACCGTAGGCCCGGAACCGACCAGTCGAAGCCCGCGGTGCGCACATGCGGCAGCAGCGGTTCCGGGATGAGCACGGACACGCCGTCGTCCGATGCACCCGGCTCGAATCGGTACACCAGGTCCACGGTCGTCTCGCCCTGTCGCCACGCGCCGGGGAAATCGGTGTCGGCCACCGGGGCATCGGCCTGGACGTCCTCTCGGCGCAGGTCGAGCAGGTCTGGTCGCTCCCGACGGGCCTTCTTCCACCAGCTGTCGAAATGTCGGGCCGACACCACCTCGGCACCGACTCGCTCGTCGTAGAACGCGTACAGCTGATCCTCGCTGATCGTGAGATCGCGGCGGCGCGCACGGTGTTCGACGTCCTGTGCCTCGTCGAGCAGGTCCCGGTTACGCGCGAAGAAGGCATGCGAAGTGGTCCAGTCGCCCTCCACCAGTGCGTGGCGGATGAACAGTTCACGCGAGGTCTCCGGATCGATGGAACCGTAGGTGATCCGTCGCTTCGCCACGAGGGTGACGCCGTAGAGGGTGACCCGTTCATAGGCCATCGCCGCACCGCGCTTGGACGACCAGTGCGGTTCGCTGTAGGTCCGTTTGACGAGGTCGCCGGCGAGTTTCTCGGCCCAGAGCGGATCGATGCCCGCGACGGTGTGCGCGAACAAGCGCGAGGTCTCGATGAGCTCCGCGGCCATGATGAACGGCGGTGGCTTCTTCGCCAGGGGGGAGCCAGGGAAGACCACGACGGTGGTGTTGCGCGCTCCGGTGAACTCGCGCGAGTCGGTACGCCGAGCGGCGATGTTGCCGAGCAGTCCGGAGAGGATCGCCCGGTGGATCGCGTCCGGGTCGCGCTCGGTCGGGGTCGTCGACCAGTCGAGGTCGGCGACGACGCGACGGAGCTGACGGTGCAGATCCTGCCACTCGCGAATACGCAGGTAGTGCAGGAACTCTCGGCCACATTGGCGCCGGAACTGGTTGCCCGACAATTGCTGTCGCTGTTCGTTCAGGTACTCCCACAGGGCGAGGTGGCCGAGGAACTCGGAACCGGGTACCGCGAATCGCCGATGGGCGGCGTCGGCAGCTTCCCGATGTTCGCTCGGCCGCTCCCGGACGTCGGGGACCGAGAGCGCGGCCGCGATGACCAACAGGTGATCGAGGCAGCCGGATTCGTGCGCGGCGGTGAGCATCCGAGCGAGTCGCGGATCCACGGGCAGGCGTGCCATGGTGCGCCCGACCGGGGTCAGCACCGGTGATCCGTCGCGTGCGGGCGTCGCGGTGATCGCACCGAGTTCGGTCAGTACTCCCATGCCGTCCCGGATGGCACGGTCGTCGGGCGGCTGCACGAACGGGAACTCGGCGATGTCGCCGAGGCGTAGCGAGGCCATCTGCAGGATCACCGCGGCGAGATTGGTGCGGAGGATCTCGGGATCGGTGAATCCGGGCCGGGCGTCGAAGTCGTCCTCGCCGTAGAGGCGGATGCAGATACCGGGTGCGACGCGGCCGCAGCGGCCGGCGCGCTGACGTGCACTCGCCTGACTGACCGGTTCGACGGGCAGCCGGGTCACTTTGGTGCGCGTCGAGTACCGGGAGATACGGGCGGTGCCGGTGTCGATGACGTAGCGGATGCCGGGCACCGTCAGCGACGTCTCGGCCACGTTGGTGGCCAACACGATGCGCCGACCGTCCGACGGCGCGAACACCCGCTGCTGGTCGGCGACGGACAGCCGCGCATACAGCGGCACGATCTCGGCACCGGTCGACGTGCGGCGCTGCAGTGCATCCGCAGTCTCGCGGATGTCGCGTTCGGTGGGCAAGAACACCAGGATGTCGCCGCGGTCGTGTGCCCACAGCTCGGTGATGGCGGCGTCGATGCCCTGGATCTGGTCGAGATCAGTGTGCTCGGTGTCGTCGGAGGGCGCGACGAGTGGTCGGTAGCGCACCTCGACCGGGTACGTCCGGCCGGACACCTCGAGGATGGGGACCGACGAGTCCGCTGAGCTGAAATGTCGGGCGAACCGGTCGGGTTCGATGGTCGCCGACGTGACGATCACCTTGAGATCGGGCCGCTTCGGGAGCAACTGCCTGAGATAGCCGAGGATGAAGTCGATGTTGAGGCTGCGCTCGTGGGCTTCGTCGATGATGAGGGTGTCATAGCGGCGCAGCAGCGGATCGCTGGTGATCTCGCGCAGCAGGATGCCGTCGGTCATCACCTTGACCAGGGTGTCGGCTCCTGCGCGGTCGGTGAACCGGACGGAGAACCCGATGGCGTCACCGATCTCGGTTCCGGTCTCGTCGGCGATGCGTCGCGCGACCGAACTCGCCGCGATCCGTCGCGGTTGGGTGTGTCCGATCGCGCCTCGGATCCCGCGGCCCAGTTCGAGGCAGATCTTGGGTAGCTGGGTGGTCTTGCCGGAACCGGTCTCGCCGGCGATCACCACGACCTGATGGTCGGCGATGGCGGCCGCGATCTCGTCGCGCGCTGCCGAGACGGGCAGGTCCTCGGGGAAAGTCAGTACCGGTACCGAAGCCCGCCGACGGTCGACGCGTCGGCGGGCTTCGGTGATGTCGGTTTCCATTCGCGCCAGTGCGGCCTCGAGGTCGTCCCGACCTCTGTCCTGGCCGCCACCGGCGGTTGAGCTGCGCTTCTTCCCGCGACGAGAACGCCCACTGCCGAGTTCGTCGAGCCGTCGACGTAGCCGGTGCGCGTCCATGACGCTGACGTCGTCGAGGGCGGCGCGGAGTTCGCGGATGGTCTCGGTGGAAGGTGCGGACATGGTCCTTCCAGGATATGGGGCGGCGCGAGGTGGCCCCCGTGCGGCACCGACCGACGGGCACCGGCAGAATCGTCGTCATGACGGGTTCGTTGTGGCACGGCTTCGCCGACATGGGTTCGGTCAGCAGCAAGGGCGCTTTCGTGGTCAGCCGCGGAGAGGGCGCGAAGATCTGGGACGCGGAGGGGACCGAATACCTCGACGCGACCGCCGGACTCTGGTTCACCAACATCGGGCACGGACGTACCGAGGTGGCCCAGGCCGTCGCCGATCAGTTGTCGACCCTCGCGCACTATTCGGGGTTCGGGGACATCACCTCCGACATCACCGCGCGCCTCGCGGACCGGCTCGGTGAGATCGCCCCTGTGCCCGGCAGCAAGATCTTCTTCACCTCCGGCGGCAGCGACTCCATCGACACGGCGGTCAAACTGGCTCGTCGGTACTGGCACGAGCAGGGTCGACCGGAGAAGACGATCGTCGTCGGACGTAGCAAGGCGTATCACGGCATGCACGTCGCGGGCACCGCGCTGGCCGGTATCCCGGTCAACCGGGAGGGGTACGGAGAGTTCGTCCCCGACGCCGAGACGGTGGAGTGGGACAGCGCCAAGAGCCTCCTCGGACTCATCGAGCGGGTCGGAGCCGATCGTGTCGCCGCATTCTTCGTGGAGCCGATCATCGGCGCGGGCGGGGTCTATCTGCCGCCCGAGGGCTACCTGCGCGAGGTCCGCGAGATCTGCCGGGATCACGACGTGCTGTTCGTCGTCGACGAGGTCGTCACCGGCTTCGGGCGCATCGGCGGTGATTCGTGGTTCGCGTCCTCTCGATTCGATCTCGAGCCCGACATCGTGACCACCGCAAAGGGGCTGACATCCGGCTACGTGCCGATGGGAGCGGTCTTCATCGCACCCCGGGTCGCCGAGCCGTTCTTCGCGGGTGGTGTGTGGTGGCGGCACGGGTACACCTACGGCGGTCATGCCGGCGCAGCGGCGGCGGCGATGGCCAACCTCGACATCATCGAGCGGGAAGGCTTGCTGGCCGAGGCTGCCCGACTCGAGACAGACCTGGCCGAGGCGTTCGCGCCGCTCGCCGATCTCGACTCCGTCGCCGAGGTCCGCACCGGACTCGGCGCGGTCACCGCGGTGCAGCTCGCCGACCCTGCCGACGCGATCCCGACGGTCGGTCGGCTGCGGCAACACGGTGTCAGCGGACGCGCCGCCGGGCAGGGGGCACTGCAGATCTCGCCCGCCTTCGTGATGACGACCGACCAGGTCCACGAGCTCGCCGACCGATATCGCGCCGCATTGTCCTGACACCGTGCGCCGCCGCTGTTCGGCAGTGGCGCATCAGGGACGACGCCGGCGCCCACGGGTCCGGCACCCACGGCCCCGGCCCAGACGTGCCGACACAGACGTGCCGACACAGGCGTGCCGACACAGACGATTCCGCCCCGCGCGGTCCCGAATCGGGCCGGCGGGGCGGAATGCTGAGTTGACCGGCTGATCAGCCGACGATGTGCTCGTCACCCGATCGCATCAGGCCGTGGTGAGCACCTCGGTGGTGGCGATCGCCTGTGCGACACCGGCGACGATCGATGCGACCTTGAGGGCCTCGAAGATGGCCTCGCGGTCGATGCCCGCCTCGCGGAGGGTGTTCTCGTGTGCGCCGACGCAGTGCTCACAGCCGTTGACCGACGAGACCGCGAACGACCACAACTCGAACAGGGCCTTGTCGACACCGGGGTTGCCGATGATGTTCATCCGCAGGCCCGGACGCAGGTCGTCGTACTTGCCGCCGAGGAATCCACGACCGCGGTAGAACACGTTGTTCATGCCCATGATCGACGTCGCCCCGAGCGCGGCGTTGTAGGCCTCCGCCGACAAGATGTCGGCGGCCTCGTCGGCGATCTCGCTGAGCACCTTGGCATTGCGGGTGGCGGCTGCGGTGGACAGCAGGGTGCCCCAGAGCTGCTCCTCGGTGAGCGCGGTGGTGCGGCTGATCGAGCCCAGGTTCAGCTTGAGGTCCTTGGCGTATTCGGGGAGTGCGTCTTTCAGGTTGTCGATGCTCATCAGGTCTCCTCTCAGACGCTCGCGGTCAGCAGCTCGCCGGCGTCGATGGTGGGGTCGCCCTTGCGCCAGTTGCACGCGCACAGCTCGTCGGACTGCAGGGCGTCGAGGACACGCAGGACCTCGTCGACGTTGCGGCCGACCGACCCCGCGGTGACGGAGACGAACTGGATCTCATTGTTCGGGTCGACGATGAAGGTGGCGCGGTCGGCGACACCGTCGGCGTTGAGAACGCCGGCGGCGGCGGCCAGTTCGCGCTTGAGGTCGCTCAGGATCGGGAAGGGGAGGGTCTTGAGGTCCTCGTGCTGTGCGCGCCACTGGAAGTGGACGAACTCGTTGTCCACCGAGGCGCCGAGCACCTGCGCGTCACGATCGGCGAACTCGTCGTTGAGCTTTCCGAACGCGGCGATCTCGGTGGGGCACACGAAGGTGAAGTCCTTGGGCCAGAAGAACACGATCCGCCACTTGCCCGGGTGGTCGTCGCTGGAGACCTGGGTGAAGTAGTCGTCGGGCTGCTGGGCGTCGACCTTCGAGAGATCGCCGCCGATGACGCTGGTCAGGTTGTATGCGGGGAACTGGTCGCCGATGGTCAGCAGAGCCATGAGTGGTGTCGCTCCTTGAGTTCTGGATGTGAGGGTCTCGCGCGGAACCGTCCAAGTCGCGCGATGTCCTCAATGGTGCCGGAGAATCAGCAAGAGCGAAACGTGATGATTAGCACTACACTCATAGGCATGCCCGATAGAAGTTATCAGCCGTCGGTAGCGGGCCTCCGTGCATTCGTCTCTCTCGCGCGCAAACGTCACTTCGGTGCGGCTGCAAGCGATCTCGGTGTGAGTCAGCCGTCGCTGTCCCAGGCGTTGTCTGCTCTCGAAGCCGGGTTGGGGACGCGGCTCGTGGAGCGCACCACCCGACGGGTCTTCGTCACCCCCGAGGGAGAGGCGTTGCTGCCGCGCGCGATCGCGGTGCTCGACGCGGTAGATGAGCTGGTCGCGGCGGCGTCGCAGGGTGGCGATCCGCTGACCGGCACCATCCGATTGGGCATGATCCCGACGGTTGCGCCCTACATCTTGCCGACGGTGCTCCGCGGCCTGGCCGATCGACTGCCGGAACTGACCCTGCGTGTGGTGGAGGACCAGACATCGCGACTGCTCGACCACTTGCGCGACGGCACTCTCGACGTCGCCGTCATCGCGCTGCCCTCGGAGATGCCCGGCATGGTCGACATCCCGATGTACGCCGAGGATTTCGTGCTGGCGCTGCCCGGCGACCACCCGCTCAGCGGCCGGAGTCGGGTCGACCCGGCATCGCTCGCCGACCTCCCGCTCCTACTGCTCGACGAGGGGCACTGCCTGCGCGACCAGGCGCTGGAGGTCTGCCGGCTCGCCGGGGTCCGCCCCGACATCGGGCACACCCGCGCAGCGTCCTTGGCCACGGCGGTGCAGTGTGTGGAGGGCGGGCTCGGTGTCACCCTCATCCCGCGGACTGCGGTCGGGGTGGAGACCGCGGGAGGAGATCTCGGGGTGGCGAACTTCCGGCAGCCGCGGCCCGGTCGGCACATCGGTCTCGTGCATCGGGCGTCGGCAGGTCGTCAGGATGCCTACCGGCAGATCGCAGAGATTCTGACGGATGTGGTCGAGGCGACCGGTGCGGTGCGCCGCGAGAGCGTCTGACCGGACTGCCGTCAGGAGACCTCGGTGAGAGCTTCCCACTCGTCGAGGAGGCTGGAGTCGACCTCGCGGACCATCGCGCCGACCCGCTCGGTGATCGCGATCACCTCATCGGTCATCAGTGTCGTCGGAAGACCTTGTCGGAGAACGCGATAGCAATCGGACAGATAACGTAGCACCACGCCCTCGCTGCGGGCGATCTTGTAGGTCGACACCAGTTCGGTGAACGTCATCGACCGTTCCAGCATCTCGCGGAGCACCGACTTCGGCTTCGGCGGGTGACCGCCGACCCAGGGGTGACCGCGCCGATAGACCTCGAAGGCGAACTCGATCTCGTCCAGCAGCGGACGCGGCCAGGTGATCTCCTCGAGCCGCTCCATCCGTTCCTCGTATTCGATCCCGTCGGCCTTCATCTCGGCGATCGCGGCGTCGCGGGCGGCGCTGCGCTGGGCGAACAGGACGGGGCGCGGGTCCTCGAGGGTGGACTCCAGGACCGACACCACGTCGAGTGCATACGTGGCGTAGTCGGGATCGAGGAGTTCGAACGCCGCGAGCGCGAACTCCGAGAGCGGATTCGTCAGCGCGAAGTTCTCCGGCATGTCGACGCTCAGTGCGATGTTGCGGCCCGTGTCGTCGGGCTCGTCGAGCTGGATGACGATGCCGGCGTCGCGGAGACCGCGGTACAGCGCGATGGTGTGCAGGATCTGGCGCACCTGCCGCGAACGGGGTTCGTGGTTGTCCTCCAGGAGATGTCGAACGGCGGCGAAACAGTCACCGGGACGGTCGAGTACCTCCATCAACATCGCGGTGGTCATCCGGAAGTGCGACCGGAGCTGCTCGTCCGGTGCGTCGACGAGTTGGTGGAAGGTCTGCTCACCCCAGGACACGAACCCCTCGGGCGGCTTCTTGCGCACCAACTTTCGCAATTTCTTCGGGTCGTCACCGGCCTTGGCGACCGCGCGCGCGTTCTCGACGTCGTGTTCGGGTGCCTGGGCGACGACGTAGCCGATGCTGTCGAATCCGGCTCGGCCCGCACGTCCCGCGATCTGATGGAACTCACGGGCACGGAGCCGGCGCACACGCACACCGTCGTACTTGCTCAAACCGGCGAAGAGCACGGTGCGGATCGGGACGTTGATCCCCACCCCCAGGGTGTCGGTGCCTGCGACCACCTTGAGCAGGCCCTGCTGGGCGAGTCGCTCGACGAGCCGTCGGTAGCGGGGGAGCATCCCGGCATGGTGGACACCGATCCCGGCCCGCAACAGCTTCGAGAGTGTGGAACCGAATCCGGTCGCGAACCGGAAGTCGCCGATCGCCTCGGCGATGGTTGCCTTCTCGGTCTTGTCGCAGATGCGTGCGCTGAGCAATGCCTGCGCACGCTCCACGGCCGCTGCCTGGGTGAAGTGGACGACGTAGATCGGGGCACGGCCGCGATCGATGAGCTGCTCGATCGTCTCGTGGATCGGGGTGATCGCATAGGTGTGTTCCAGCGGGACCGGGCGGGCGGTGCCGGTGATGGCGGTGGTGCGGTGTCCGGTGCGGCGGGTCAGGTCGTCGACGAAGAACGAGACGTCGCCGAGCGTCGCCGACATCAGCAAGAACTGGGTGTGCGGTAACTCGACCAACGGCACTTGCCACGCCCACCCGCGATCGGACTCACCGTAATAGTGGAACTCGTCGGCGATCAGGGTGCCGATGTCGCTGTCCGCGCCGTCCCGCAGAGCCAGATTGGCGACGATCTCCGCTGTGGCACACACGATCGGTGCGTCGGTGTTGACGGCCGCGTCGCCGGTCAGCAGGCCGACGTTCTCGGCGCCGAAGATCCCGCACAGATCGAAGAACTTCTCGCTGACGAGGGCCTTGATCGGTGCGGTGTAATACGCGCGGCGTCCCCGACCGCGGGCGAAGTGGATCGCTCCTGCAGCGACCAGCGACTTCCCCGAGCCGGTCGGCGTCGCGAGGATGACGTTGTCGCCGGAGACGAGTTCGAGCAGCGCTTCCTCCTGATGCGGGTAGAGGGCGATGCCGCGCTCTTCCCACCAGTCGGTGAACTGCTCGAATGCCGTGTCCTCGTCGGCGGTCGGCGACAGCACCGACGCCGGTGCCGTCACGGGCACCGGCGTCGACGATGA
The DNA here is from genome assembly GCF_000334455.1 of Gordonia soli NBRC 108243. Classification (GTDB taxonomy): domain Bacteria; phylum Actinomycetota; class Actinomycetes; order Mycobacteriales; family Mycobacteriaceae; genus Gordonia; species Gordonia soli. The sequence goes on along the minus strand of NZ_BANX01000019.1, from coordinate 115,054 downwards.
GGTCTGGTCGGCGGTCTCGATCAGTCCTCCGGTCGCGAGTCGTCTGTGTCAGGAGTCGTGTCGTCCGGGCCATCGGTGACGCTGCCGCCCGAGAATCCGTCCTCGGCGGAGCCGCTGTCGCCCTGTGCCTGTTCGGCCAGGAAGCGTTCGAGCTCGGCGCCGAGTTCCTCGCCGCTGGGCAGGGCCTCTTCCGGCGCGAGCAGCGACGCGCGCCCCGACTGGCTCGCGTGGAAGCTGTCGTACTGGTTCTCCAGCGCGGAGACCACCGACTCGATCTCGGCGTTGCCCGTCACCTCGGTGTCGACCTGGGCGCGCACGTCCTCGGCTGCGCTGTCGAGCGCGGTGATCGGCAGGCGCAGTCCGGTGATCCCGGCGACCGCATCGATCAGTCGGGCCGACGCCGCGGGGTAGTTGGTCTGCGAGAGGTAATGCGGCACGTGCACCGACAGCCCGGCGGCGCGGTAACCGTGCTCGCTGAGCCGGAGTTCGAGCAGCATCGACGCGCTCGCGGGGAGTTTCATCGCCGACCCCCAGCGCGGGAGGTCGCCGAGCGAGTCGGAATCGTTGCCGTGTGCGGTGATCGACGGCGGCCGAGTGTGCGGCACAGCCATGGGGATGGCGTTCAGGCCAATCACATCGGTGACCCCGAACCGCTCCGCGAGACCGCGCACCGCCTCCACGAACTGCTCCCAGCGCAGATCGGGCTCCGACCCGGCCAGCAGCAGGAACGGGCGTCCGGCGGTGTCGCGGACGGCATGCATGGTCAGCGCAGGCATCTCGACATCCGAGAACTCCTGGCCCGTGAAGGTGATCGTCGGGCGACGGGACCGGTAGTCGATCAACTCGTCGGTGGAGAAGGTCGCCACCAACTCGGAGTCGAGGCTGTCGCGCAGGTGTGCCGCCGCAAGCGCGACTGCATGCCCGGCGTCGGCGAATCCCTCGAGAGCATGGATCAGCACGGGGCCGTCGCCCTCGTCGCCCGACACCGCCGGTGCCGGGAACTCGAGGGAGTACAACGAGCTGTTGTCGTCCGACTGCTCGCCCATGGGGTCCTCCTGGTCGTGGGTGTGTCCATTATCGCTCATACGGCGTCCTCCTCGGGGCTGGCCTGTCGGTCGCCACCGTGGTCTGGTGGATCTGTACGCCGCCGTGACCGTCCCTACGATCGCGGCGCCGGACCTCGACGGGCCCGGGCGGTTACTGGTGTTCCAACGTCGTGGTCCGCCGCGCGATTCCCGATATGCGGCGCCGACGCCCGGCGGGCACGGTCGTCCACGGCGTGGCAGCGAGTTCGGGCAGTCGATCGAGATGAGCTGCGGGGTGTCGGAGCGCCGGATCCGGCGAGGTCGATGGCACAGTGATCCGTTGTGAACTCCCCGGCTGCATCCACTCCGATTCCCGGCGAACGATGGCTGCCGCGAGCGAATCTACCCTGGCACGGTGCGGTGTCCGCAGGTGTACGCGTCGCTGCGTCCGCGCTCGTGGTCGGACTGCTGGTGGCCGGGTGCTCGGTGAATGGAGACCCGGTCGGTGATGAGTCCGATCTCACAGCCCGCGCCGTCGCGGCTTCCTCCTTCCCGTCCGGCCCTGCCACGCGGGTACCCACCCCGGCCGTGAAGGATGCACTGGCAGACATCACCGGCCGACCGCTGCGGGGCGATGTGTCGCCGGCCGGTTGTACGCCGGGGGCCATGCGCACCGAGTCCGCGACGGTGCTGGTCGGCGCCTCGCCGCAAGCGGGTGGGGTAGGCACACTCACCAGTGCGGTGGTCGGCACGGACGAATCGCTCGCCGACCTCACCGCAACGGCCCGACGCTGTCCCGTCGTGACCCTCGGCGCTGGTGGCGGGGCGACGACGAGGGTGTCGACCGAGGTGGCGCCCGCGCCGCCGACGGTCGACGGTGTGGAGACGACCGCTCTCCGACGGAGTCTGCAGACCGGGGGAGATGCGGCGCCGCTGGTGACGACCGTGACCCTGTTGATCGCCCAGCGTGACGACGTGCGGGTGTACGTCGAGGAGCGACACCAGGGAGCGGCGCCGCTGACCGAGGAGGCCGGGGCCGCCCTCGACCGCCTCTTCACAGCGTCGGTGTCGGCCGCGTTCGGCTGACCTCGCCGGCATCGTCCGCGCACGATCTGGGGAGAGATTCCGACCTGTGCACAGATGCCCGTTCCGGGCGTCGGGTGCCGCCCGATCGTGACGCCATCCGGACATCATTCGCGGCATGACCACCGATCGTCGCCAGGGCATGTTCGATCCGACCACCCTGCTCACCGCGCTACCCGCCCTGTTGGGCTTCATCCCGGAGCGGTCGATCATCCTGATCGCCTTCGCCGCCGACGACTCGATCTGCGCGACCATGCGCCACGATCTGGTCCTGACCCCGGCGGGCGCACCGCATCGATCGATGCCGGTGCTGCTGCGCGAACTCGGTGAGATCTGCGTCCGATACGCGGCCACCTCGGTGCTCCTGGTGATCGTCGACGACCGGTACCCGGGCGACGACCCGCGATACCGGCGGATAGCGGCGGTCGCCGATCGGCACCTGGCGGCGAGCGGCGGTGTCTACGCGGCCTTCTTCGCCGACGACCTCACCGAAGGGCGTCCGTGGCGGACGATCTGGCATCCCACCGACGACCTGGACCGCTTCCCGCCGCCGATCGTGATGCCCGCCGGTGTCGACGAGGCCGGGTTCGTGCGGGACCCGCACACGTCGGCGACCGCGATGCGCGAGGCGATCACATCGGGCCGGCGCATCCTGGCGAAGCGTTCCGAGATGGTCGCGATGCTGTCCGAGACCGAACACTGCGACAACCGACACCATCCGGACCCGGATGGTGTCGCGGAACAATCGAATTCACCCCGACCGTCGGGGGAGTTGCTGCAATTCGTGTTCGATCAGGTACTCGCCCCGTCATCGGCACTGGACTGTGCGACGGTGCGGACACTCGAGCGAGCCATCACCACACTCGAGGTCCGTGACGGGTTGCTCGCCCTGTCGGTCACCGATCACCGGGCAGCCGTCGAAGAACTCTGGCGGCAACTGGCCCGACGACTCCGCGGGAGCGGACGTGCAAGTGCAGCAACACTGTTGGCGCATCTGCACTACGTCGGCGGTGACGGAGCATACGCGGGTGTCGCGCTGGATTGCGCACTCACGGCCGACCCGCACTGGACGTTGGCGACCTTGCTCGACCGTGCACTCCGCGCAGGATTGCATCCCGACGTGGTGATGTGGCCGATGGTCGACGACTCGTACGAGGTCGCCGCACGACTGGGAGTCCAGTTGCCCGCCATCACCATGCGGGACGCCGGCTGAGTCGACCGTGGCGAACGCACAGCTCGCCGCGGTCGGTCAGCTCGCGGCGATGGTCAGACCTTGTCGACGAAGATCGAGTGGGCCATCTCCTCCGACAGCTCCAGACCGTCGTGACCCGGGGTGTTGATGACGACCCGCTGCGGGCTGTTGGTCACCGTGACCCGCGCGTTGGGCACGACGCCGGCGTCTCGCAGGGTGGTGATGAGCTCCACGTCGGACTGCGCGTGCTCGGAGAGCCGGCGCACGATCACCGCGACCGGATCGCCCTGCGGCAGGTCCGACAGACGCGTTGCCGCGTCGGACTCCGCAGTCGGCTCCACGCCCAGGACGTCGAGTCCGGGAATCGGATTGCCGTACGGCGACGTGGTGGGGTTGTCGAGCACCGTCAACAGACGACGCTCGACGTTCTCGCTCATCACGTGCTCCCAGCGGCACGCCTCTTCGTGGACCTGTTCCCACGGCATCCCGATCACGTCGACCAGCAGGCGCTCGGCGAGACGATGCTTGCGCATCACTGCGATCGCGAGCTGCCGACCCTTGTCGGTGAGCTCCAGGTGACGGTCGCCGGCGACGTGCACCAGCCCGTCGCGTTCCATGCGGGCCACGGTCTGGGACACGGTGGGTCCACTCTGCTCCAGGCGCTCCGCGATGCGGGCCCGAAGTGGCACGATGCCCTCTTCTTCGAGGTCGTAGATCGTACGCAGATACATCTCGGTGGTGTCGACAAGATCGTTCACTGTGCGCAGTCCCTTCCGTTGTCTACAGGGTACCTGACCTGGCCTTGCGCCCGATGTCACCGGTTGCGGGGGTGTCGGTGCGTCTTTCGGCCGCCTGTGCACGGTGTCGACCGTCGACATCACCGAGCTCAGCGGGCGCCGTACGGATCGCCGTGGTCACACGCCGCCGTGTCCGGACGCCTGCGAGATCGGTCACTGTGCCCACGCGAACCACTAGCCTTGGATCCGTGACGCGAACGAGTGCCGCATGAGTGCAGCGGTCATCTGGAGTGACGACTTCCTGTCCTATCGCTGGGCCCACACCCATCCGATGAATCCCGTCCGACTCGCACTGACGATGTCGCTGGCGCGCAGTCTGGGTGTGCTGGAGGGAGTCGAGACGACGCCGCCGATGGCGCTCACCGACACCGACCTGATGGTGGTGCACAACCGTGAGTACATCGATGCGGTGCGCGCGGTCGGGTCGGGCAACGCGGCCTTGTCGGGACCGCTCCTGGAGCGTCTGTTCGGGCTCGGCGGCACCGACAACCCGGTGTTCGACGGGATGCACGAGGCAGCTCGGCTGCTCGTCGGCGGCTCGGTCGCGGCCGCCGAGGCGATCGCCTCGGGATCGGTGCGACGGGCGGTCAACATCGGCGGTGGGATGCACCACGCCATGCGGTCGCACGCCGCGGGTTTCTGCGTCTACAACGACTGCTCGATCGCGATCCGGTACCTCCTCGAGCATGGTTTCGATCGGATCGCCTACATCGACATCGACGCCCACCACGGCGATGGCGTGCAGGTCGAGTTCGCCGCAGACCCACGGGTGCTCACGGTGTCGCTGCACCAGCACCCGGCCACGCTCTGGCCCGGCACCGGCTGGCCGACCGAGATCGGGGACGCGACCGCGGAGGGCACTGCGGTCAACGTCGCACTGATGCCCGACACCCGGGACCGCTTGTGGCTGCGTGCCTTCCATGCCGTGGTGCCCTCGCTGGTCGCGGAGTTCCGGCCGCAGATCCTGGTGACCCAGTGCGGGGTCGACAGCCATCGCGCCGACCCGCTGACCGACCTCTCGTTGACCGTCGACGGCCACCGTGCCGCGATCACCGCGTTGCGCGACCTCGCCGACAAGTACTGCGACGGGCGATGGCTCGCGGTCGGCGGTGGTGGTTACGGCGTCATCGACGTGGTGCCGCGCAGCTGGACGCACCTGATCGCGGCGGTCCTCGACCGCGACGTCGAAGTGACGTCGGTGATCGACGAGGAGTGGCAGGACGCGGCGACCGAGATCACCCGCCAGGTCCACTCCCAGTACTCACATCCGCCGGTCGGGACGATGGGCGACGGCGGTGACGTCGACTACGTCGCCTGGGACGGAGACACCGGCCAGCCCGCACCCGACGGCATCACCGACCGCGCCCAGCAACAGACCGACCGCGCGATCCTGGCCACCCGTCGTGCGGTGTACCCGCTGCACGGACTCGACCCGGAGGACCCCCGTGACTGAGGACGCCACGATCGCCGACGGCGAATCACACGACGACACACCCACGAGCGCCGCGGCCGCGACCCCGGGCCTCGACGAGAGCCGGCCGGGCATCGACGAGTCCCTCCGGGCGGGTGACCTGCCGGCCGCCGGTGGTGTCGTCGACCGACCGGCGCCCCGGGGGCCGTGGGACTACCCGCGACACTGGATCGCCGACGTCCTCGCGTCCGACGGCGGAGTCGTCCACCTGCGTCCGATCGTGCCCGACGACGCCGATCGGATCGTGGACTTCCACTCCAAGCTGTCCGAGCGCACCCGATACCTGCGGTATTTCGGTCCGACCCCGACGCTGCCGCCGCGCGAGGTGGCGCGGATGACGACCGTCGACCACCAGCAACGTGTGGCGCTGGTCGCGGTCCTCGGGGGTGAGGTCATCGCCATCGGGCTCTACGAGGGTCTCGCCTTCGACGGCAAGCCGGAGTCCGCGGAGGTGGCATTCGTCGTCGCCGACGCACATCAGGGACGCGGCCTCGGCCCGATCCTGTTGGAGCACCTGGCCGGTGCGGCGGCGGAGAACGGCTTCACGCGTTTCGAGGCCGAGGTGCTGAGCGAGAACCCGACGATGGTCGGGGTCTTCCGCGACGCCGGCTACCAACTGTCGCGCAGCTTCGACGGCAGCACGGTGCACGTCGAGTTCCTCATCGACCCGACCGAAGCGCTGCTGTCGGTGCGCAACGCGCGCGAGCGTGCCTCGGAGGCGCGGAGCGTCGCAAATCTGTTGCGGCCCTCGTCGGTGGCGGTCATCGGCGCGTCGTCGGACCCGACCAAGGTCGGTAATGCATTGCTGGCCAACATCATCGCCGGCGGCTTCACGGGCCCGGTGTTCCCGGTCAACGGGCCCGGACATGCCGGTGCCGCCACCGACGAGGACGCGGACGGGGCGGGAGACGGTCCGGACGGGACACCCGCGGACGGACGTGCGGGGGCTCGCCGGGCGCATCACGGACCGGCGCGGACGACACGACGTGATCCGGAACGCCCTCCGTCGGTGCGCGGAATCCGGGCCTACCGGACGGTCCGTGACATCCCGGACCCGATCGACCTGGCGGTAGTGGCGGTCCCGGCCGCCATCGTGGACGACGTCCTCGACGACTGTCTGGTCAAAGGTGTGCGCACCCTGGTGGTCGTGTCGGCCGGGTTCGCCGACCGCGGCGAGGTCGGGCTGGAGACCGAACGTCGGCTCGTGGACCAGGTGCGTGAGCACGGGATGCGTCTTGTCGGGCCGAACGCGCTCGGGGTGGCCAACAACGATCCGGGCGTTGCATTGAACGCCACTCTCGCACCGCGGATCCCGGCGGCCGGGCGGGTCGGGTTCTTCTGCCAGTCCGGTGCGCTGGGCATCGCCATTCTCGACACCGCGGCCCGGCGCAGCCTGGGGCTGTCGACCTTCGTCTCGGCGGGCAACCGTGCCGACGTCTCCGGCAACGATCTGCTGCAGTACTGGGACACCGACTCCGCGACCGACGTGATCCTGCTCTACCTGGAGAGTTTCGGTAATCCGCGGAAATTTTCCCGCATCGCCCGACGGGTGTCACGGAGCAAGCCGATCGTGGCGGTCAAATCCGGTCAGGGCGCCATGACGCCGGTCCGTGCCGCTCGCTCCGCTGCCGGCAGCCTGGACGACCAGATCGCCCAGATGGTGCTCGAACAGGCCGGTGTGATCCAGGTGGACACGATCCCCGAGCTGTTCGACTGCGCGACCGTGCTCGCCTACCAGCCGCTTCCGCGCGGCCCGCGCACGCGCATCATCGGCAACTCGTCGGTGCTCGGGAGTCTCGCGGCGGCGACGGCTCGCGGCAACGGACTCGAGGTCACCGACTCACTCGACCTCGGGCCCGCGGCCGGGGAACAGGAGTTCGGCGATGCCGTCGCAGCGGCGATGGCCGACGATGGCGTCGACGGCGTCGTCGTCGTGTTCGTCCCGCCCGTCGCGGTGGACGCGGACGGTCACGCTCGTGCGTTGATGACCGCGGTGGCCGCGGGCGAGGGGACCCCGAAGCCGGTGGTCACCACCTTCCTGGCGGTCGAGGGAATCCTGCCCGCCCTGACCCGTCAGGGCGAGAACGGTGCTCCCGGACCGGGATCCATTCCCTCGTACGGCAGTCCTGAGCGTGCGGCAGCTGCGCTGGCCCGAGCATGGCAGTATGCACGGTGGCGGCAACGCCCGGAGTCGGTGATCCATCGTCCCGAGAACACCGATCCCGAATCGGCCCGGATGTTCGTCCGTGAGGCGATGACGCCCGCGACCCCGGACATCGGTGCCGAGATCGCCTCGGACGCAGTAGGTGAACAGGATGGTGGTCGAGTCCTCGACCAGGTGGACTCGGCGCGGCTGCTGGCCTGGTACGGGATTCCGGTGGTGCCGTTCGAGGAGGTCACCACCATGCACGAGGCATCCGCGGCGGCCGGACGACTCGGTTTCCCGGTCGCGGTGAAGGCCACATCGGAGGCGTGGCGTGGTCGGCTGGACCGCGAGGGCGCCCGGTTGGACCTGCCCGACGCCACGGCGGTCGTGACGGCATTCGCGGAACTGCGCGATCTGACCGGCGACGCCGTACTGCACGTGCAGAAGATGGCGCCGAAGGGGATCGGCACCGTGGTCCGCGTGAGCGATGATCCGTCGTTCGGCTCGCTGATCTCGTTCGGGTTGTCGGGCCGGACCTTCGAGATGCTCGGCGACCACGGTTACCGGGCGATCCCGCTGTCCGAGCTGGACGCGCAGGAACTCGTGGACGCTCCACGGTCGGCGCCGCTGCTGTCGGGCTACCGCGGTGAGGCGCCGGTCGACAAGGCCGCGCTGACCGATCTGCTGGTCCGTATCTCGACACTTGTCGACGACCTGCCCGAGGTCCGCGATGTCTCACTCGATCCCATCCTGTGCTCACCGGAAGGCGCAGCCGTGCTGACGGCGGAGATCCGGGTCGGTCCGGTCCCCACCCGTGCCGACACCGGGCCCCGGCGACTGGGCTGAGGCCGCTCGGTCTCCAGACGGCGGTCGGGCCCCGTGTCGATCGGCCCCACGGCGATCGGGCAGAGCGCGGCGGCCGCATGAGACAGAGAACGGACCCGGATGGTCGATGACCATCCGGGTCCGGTGTTCTCGTCCAGCCGGTGTCATCACCGGCCGGATTCGCTAGCTCGCGTAGGCGCGCAGACGCTCGGCGCGATCGCCCTGACGCAACTTGCCCATGACCTCGCGCTCGATCTGACGGACGCGCTCGCGCGACAGACCGAACATGCGACCGATCTGGTCCAGGGTGCGGGGCTGACCGTCGTCGAGGCCGTAGCGCATCCGGATGACCTGTTGCTCGCGCTCGTCGAGAGTCGACAACACCGATCGGACATCCGTGTGCAGCAGGCCGGCGATGACGGCGTTCTCCGCGGAGGTCGCCTCGGCGTCCTCGATGAAGTCGCCGAGCGGGGCCTCTTCGTCGCTGCCGACCGGCATGTCGAGGCTCACCGGATCACGGCTGTGGTCGAGGAGGTCGGCGATCTTCTCGGCGGGGATACCCGACTCGTTCGCCAACTCGTCGTCGGTGGCCTCGCGTCCGAGCTGCTGGTGCAGTTCACGCTTGATCCGCGCCAGCTTGTTCACCTGCTCGACGAGGTGGACGGGAAGACGGATGGTGCGGCTCTGATCGGCCATGCCACGGGTGATGGCCTGACGGATCCACCAGGTGGCGTAGGTGGAGAACTTGAATCCCTTGGCGTAGTCGAACTTCTCCATCGCGCGGATCAGGCCGAGGTTGCCCTCCTGGATCAGGTCCAGCAGCGGCATCCCGCGTCCGGTGTAGCGCTTGGCCAGCGACACCACCAGGCGCAGGTTGGCCTCGAGCAGGTGTGCCCGCGCATGCTCGCCCTCCCGGACGATCTGCGCGAGATCACGCTTCTTGGTCGCCGACAGGCGCTTCTTGGTGGCCAGAACGTGCTTGGCGTAGAGGCCCGTCTCGATCTGCTTGGCGAGCTCGACCTCCTGCTCCGCATTCAACAGAGCGGTACGGCCGATGCCGTTCAGGTAGACACGAACGAGGTCGGCGGCCGGCGACTGTGCGTCGAGGTCCTGCTCGGTCATTGCGGGGCGGGTGCCCCGGGTCGACGGGTCATCGTCGGCGAATCCAGTGGTCGTGGTCGGGCGTGCAATTGTCGAGCGTGACATTCGGCCTCCTGAATCGAGTGCGTTCACTGGGTTCAACGACAGGAGGGGACCGAAAGTTCCCGACGGCCTCCCGGCCACGACAAGCGGTGACCTGCGACGATGCGCGATCCGCAGGTACGACGATCTGAGAAGTTACTGAGAGTCGGAGTCGGGTCGGCGCTCGCCGTCCGGGGACCTCGTCGACCCGTGGGCCACGTGGTCGGTGCCGTGGTCGTCCGCGGTCGAGTCGATGTAGGTCGAGTCGACCACCGGGCCACTGTGGTCATCGGTGTCGGATGCGGTGCCGCCGTCGGCGGAACGCCCCAGCTGCCGCGAGCCTCCGCTGAGCCCGGTGGGACCGATGACCGTGTGGTCGGCGCCGTACTTGTACTGGGGGACCTCACCGCGTTTGCGGGGCGGACGATCGTTGGCGATCAGCACCGCCACCCACGGCAGCGGGATGGACAGCGCGACGATGGCGAGAGCGAGCAGACCGGATCCGGTGGCTCCGTAGACGATGCCGGCGATGATCAGGGCGGGGACGCGGAAGGCCATGAGCGACAGATACTTGCGCACCCGAGCACGATGCTGGTCCTCCAGCGACTGCTGCGCCCCGGTGATCAGGTAGGTGTCGGGCGAGTGGCCCTTACCAGCCGGGTGGTCGAAGCTCATGACTCCACTGTCCCACTTTCGGTCGTTCGCTGCATCGACGGTGGTTGCCGCGCGGGGTCGGGCGTGTGGCGCACAATGGTCGGATGGGAACGCAGACCATCGAGAAACCCGACCTCGACGAATACACCGACACCGAGACCGACGAGCGGCCCGATGCCGACACCAGTGACGGCACCGACGACGACCGGCCCAAGTTCTTCCACTACGTGAAGAAGGACCGGATCGCCGAGAGCGCGGTCATGGGTAACCACGTGGTCGCACTCTGTGGGGAGACATTCCCGGTGACGCGGTCGGCGAAACCGGGTTCGCCCGTCTGCCCGAAGTGCAAGAAGATCTACCAGCGGATGCGCAAGGACTGAGCTCGGCCCCTCCTCTCACCGATCGCTCATCCGTCGGGTGCGTCGCGTCCGTCACCGGATCGGTTCGCACGGCGGCGCCTCGGTTGGCCGGACGACTGCGGGCGTTGCTCCCGGTGGTCGGTGTCGACGGTCTCCGGTGGTCGCCGTCGGATCGGACCGGACACCAGCCGGTCCGGCAGCGTGCGGAGCTGACCGGTGAAATCGGATGTCTGCGACTGGACCCAGTTGCGCACCTGGGTCGACGCGGTGGGTTTCGCCGGCCACATGGCCTGCACGGCGGCGTTGAATTCTGCGCCCAGGACGATCGCGAATCCGAGCGAGAAGGTGAACAGCAGGAATGCGATCGGCGTCGCCAGCGCACCGTAGGTGTAGCCCGCCCGGGTGATCGCGGTCAGATAGACGCGCAGCCCGTAACTGGCCACCCAGAACACGATGCCCGCGAGGATCGCACCGCCGATCAGTCGATGCCACGGCAACGGGTTGGGCAGCGCCAGGTGGTACAGCGTGGTCAGGACGAAGATCATCAGGAGCGCGACGAACGGGAAGTAACCGAAGTCGATCAGGTGGCTGACGACGGGGTCCCAGGACTCGGGGACGATCTCCCGTAGGTAGGTGGGCCCCAGGGCGACCAGCGGGAGCAACAGCACCGACACCGCCAGGAATCCGATGTAGAGGAACAGCGCGAAGATGCGCTGCCACACCGGGTTGCGCACCTCATGCTGGTCGTGGGCGTGCACGATCGACGAGACGAAGCAGGAGACGGCCGACGAACCGGCCCAGAGCGACAGCACGAAGCCCAGCGAGATGAGTCCCACGCGGCCCCGGCCGAGGACGTTGTCGACTGTCGGTCCGATCAGGTCGTTCACGACGCTCTCCGAGAACGTGCGGTTCGCGAAGGCGATGATCCGGTCCGAGATCACCGTGATGGTGTCCGGCCCGAACCACCCGCCGATGTAGCCGATGCTGCCGAGGAGCCCCAGGAACAGCGGAGGTAGTGACAGCGCCTGCCAGAACGCCGCCTGGGCCGCCCAACCGACGATGCCGTCGTCCCAGGACTTCACCGTCGTGCGCCAGGCGAGTCGATGGAGATTCGGCAGGACGGGCGGTCCCGGTGCGGCCTTCACCTCGTCCGCGGACAGGTCCGGGGGCACCGGCTCGTCATGCCCTTCACGGTGGGGGTCTTCACGGTGGGGGCCTTCGTGCCGGTCGTGGTCGGCCGATGCCGGAGCCTGTGCGACGGTGACCGGCTCGGACGGTCCGGGAGCCGGGCGACGATGACCGCGTGGGGCGGGGCCGGCGCGCTCGGGACCGACGATCGCATCGGGACCGGCGGGACGGGGGAGTGGGACTGTCGGCGAGCCCGTCGGGCGCCGGTTGCGGACCCGGGCGGAGTCGGTCGGCGGACGACCGGCGTGCGGCACCACAGGCCCCGATCCGGCCCGTCCCACGGCAGCGGCCGACGACCGATCGTCCGGCGGCGGGACGTCGTCGGTGATCGGTACCGGGTTGCGATTTCGGATGGCTATGGTTCCATCGTCGCCGATTCGCGGCGGATATGGGTGACCGACCCCTGTCCGAGGTGTCGGAATCTCTCGGCGTGGTGTGTCGCGGCACGCCGTGGGACCGGCCGACGGGGTGGTGTCATGCGATCGATGCGACGCGATGACGGTAGAGTCGGTGCCGCCCGGCCCGGCGTCGGCGAGCGCACCCGATGCCGTCGACGACCCCGAGCCCGCCGGGCCGCGAACACATCATCGACCGTGTCGGACAACGACATCGAACCGACACGATGCCCGATCGGCCGACATCGGCCCGACGATCTCGAGTAGCAGGAGCAGGCCGGAGTGACCTCAGCAGACGGTGCCGAGAGTGTGTCGGCGGGCCCGCCGCTGCGCGCATGGCAGCGACGCGCGCTGACCAAGTACCTGACCCGGAAACCGACCGACTTCCTCGCCGTGGCGACGCCCGGCGCAGGTAAGACCACCTTCGGGCTCCGAATCGCCAGTGAACTGCTCGGAGATCGAACGGTCGATCAGATCACGGTCGTCGCACCGACCGAGCACCTGAAGCACCAGTGGGCGCAGGCGGCCGCGCGCGCGGGCATCGCCCTCGACTCCCGCTTCAGCAACGCCACCGGGCAGACCAGCAGCGACTATAAGGGTGTCGTGGTGACCTACGCGCAGGTGGCCGCGCATCCCTTCCGCCATCGAGTGCGGACCGAGAACCGGCGCACACTGGTAATCCTGGACGAGATCCACCACGGTGGCGACGCGAAATCCTGGGGTGACGCGATCCGTGAGGCCTTCTCGGACGCGACCCGGCGGCTGGCGCTCACCGGTACGCCGTTCCGCTCGGACGACTCACCGATCCCGTTCGTCACCTACGAGCCCGAGGCCGAGGGTGTCATGCGCTCGCGCGCCGACCACACCTACGGATACTCCGACGCCCTCGCCGACGGCGTCGTGCGACCTGTCGTGTTCCTGGCGTACTCGGGGCAGGCGAGCTGGCGCACGAGTGCCGGCGAGGAGTTCAGCGCGCGGCTCGGCGAGCCGTTGTCGGCCGAACACACCGCCCGGGCATGGCGGACCGCGCTGGACCCCCACGGCGACTGGATTCCCGCGGTCCTCACGGCCGCGCACACCCGACTCGGACAGCTGCGGGCCGGCGGTGTACCCGACGCCGGTGGACTCGTCATCGCCACCGACCAGACCGTCGCACGCGACTACGCGGAACTGCTGGCCTCCATCACCGGCAAGGCCCCGACCGTCGTGCTCTCCGACGATCCGAAGTCGTCCTCGCGGATCGCCGCGTTCGCCGAGTCCGACGACGAGTGGATGGTCGCGGTGCGCATGGTGTCCGAGGGCGTCGACGTCCCGCGACTCGCGGTCGGCGTCTATGCGACCAGCGCCTCGACCCCGCTCTACTTTGCTCAGGCGATCGGGCGCTTCGTGCGGTCGCGTCGCCCCGGCGAGACGGCGAGCGTATTCCTTCCGTCGGTACCGGTGCTGTTGAACCTGGCCAGCCAGATGGAGGCCGAGCGCGACCACGTGCTGGGCAAGCCGCACCGAGAGAGCGACGGCCTCGACGACGACCTGCTGATCGATGCGAACAAGCAGAAGGACGAGCCGGGGGAGGACGAGAAGTCCTTCCAGTCACTGCACGCCGACGCCGAGTTGGACCAGGTCATCTTCGATGGTTCGTCGTTCGGTACCGCCACCTTCGCCGGGAGCGACGAGGAGTCGGACTACCTCGGGCTGCCCGGACTGTTGGATGCCGACCAGGTGCGAGCTCTGCTGCGGAAGCGCCAGGACGATCAGGTGACCGCTCGCAGTGCGGCGGCTTCGGCGCCGGCACCGACCGAGACCCGTGCCACCGGAGAGAACCTCCACGCGTTGCGCAAGGAACTCAACACCCTCGTCGCGATGCATCACCACCGCACCGGCAAGCCCCACGGCATGGTGCACAACGAGTTGCGGTCGCGACTGGGCGGTCCGCCGACAGCCATGGCGTCGGCCGATCAACTCCGTGAGCGCATCGCTGCCCTGCGTGAGTGGCGCTGACCGTCACCGCGTGAACTCCGGCCCGTGATCGGACTTCTAGGCGTCGGTTCGAGGCACCGCATGAATACTCGTCGCTGCCGGGTCACCTGCTGCGGAAACACCCGAACAGACTTCGACCCGGCACCGCGATCGCGGCATCGGGTCGAAGTGGTCGGTTGTACTCCTCGTCAGACCAGCTCGCCGGCCGACTCCTCGACGGTCGCACTCAGCTCCACGAGGCGAGCCTCGTGCTCGTTGAAGTGGTGACGGCAGAAGAGAAGTTCGCCACCGGCGGGCAGCACGGCCCGCACCTTGGCAGCGGCGCCGCAGCGATCGCATCGATCGGCAGCGGTCAACGGCATGGAGATCGGGGATGTCGTGGCTGTGTCGGTCATTTTCTCCTCCGTCCCGGGCCGGCGTTCCGATCGGAGACCGGGCGCCTCTTCCCTTCGTGAGCCGACGCATCGGGATGATGCGTCACCTTCACTCTGTCAGACGTATGGGGCTTTCGTATTGTTCCGCCGAGCCGCCCGGTGTGTCGTCACTCACCCGTAACACGGCGACACGATTCGGTATCGCGACGCGATCGCCCCCGTCTCATACGTCGGCGTACCCAGCGTCCGCACGCGGAAACACGAGCGCTGGTCAGGCCGGTGTCGGTGCGGCGCGCCCCTCACCCGCGTCCGCGTCCTGTGCAGCGGCTTCCTGCTCCTCGCGCAGTGCGGTCACCGCATCCGACGACTCGTTCTCGCGATCCCGGAGGTACTCACGCAGGGAGTACGCGAACGCCGCCACCCAGAGCACGACGATCAGCACGTAGATCCCGGTCTGGACGGCGCTCGGCACATCGACCCAGTCGCTGCGCAGCAGGCTCCGGACGTTGGTGAGCACGATCAGGCCGCCGACCGAGGCGCCGAGCAGCCGCGGCGGGATGTGGCGGACCAACCAGGCAGCGATCGGGGCGGCGATGACGCCGCCCACCAGGATGGCGCCGACCCACGCGAAGTTGATGCCCTGCGACCCGAGGCTGAACAGGAAGCCCAGGCTCGCTGCCACCGCGATGATGAACTCGCTGGTGTCGATCGATCCGATGACCTTGCGTGGTTCCAGTCGCCCGCTGGCGAGGATCGCCGGGGTGCCGACGGGTCCCCAGCCACCACCACCGGTCGCGTCGACGAATCCGGCGACCAGCCCCAGCGGCGAGAGGAAGCGTTTGCCGAGCGGCTTGCCCAGCGAGTGCCGAGGGATGCCCTGGAAGGTGAACCGCACCAGGATGTAGACGCCGAGCAGGAGCAGGATGATCGCCATCACCGGTGCGGCCGTCTCGGTCGAGAGCTTCGACAGGACGGTGGCACCGAGGAACGCACCGATGGCGCCCGGGATCGCGATGCGTCGGACGACCTTCCAGTCGACGTTGCCGAACCGCCAGTGCGAGACGCCGGACACCAGGGTGGTGCCGATCTCCGCGAGATGGACGGTCGCCGACGCGGCCGCCGGGTTGGTGCCGATCGCGAGGAGCAGCGTCGTGGTGGTGACGCCGTAGGCCATGCCGAGGCTGCCGTCGACGAGTTGCGCGGCCAGGCCGACGAGGCCGATCAGGATGATTGTCTTCATGGGTTGATGTGCTTTCGGGTCGGGCGCATCGTGTCGGATGACGCCGCCGGGGTACAGCCGACGATTCGAGGTTGCGGGCTCAGTGACTGTTCGCGCGAACGCGGTGACTTTCGCGTGGACGCGGGTGACTCACCGGGGACGACACATCATCGATGCGACCCGGAGCAGGTCTATCGGGATGCGCGTCACCAGCACGAGATCCGACACCATGGTCAGACCGCCTGATTCCGTCGTCGATCGATGATCTCGAGGATGCGGGCGACCAGTCGATCGGTGTCGGCGTCCGTGGTGTCCACGGCGATGTCCGGGTTCCGCGGGGGTTCGTACGGCGCGTCGACACCTGTCAGGCCTCGCAGTTCACCGGCGCGGGCTCGTGCGTACAGCCGCTTCGGGTCCCGGCGCTCACATTCGGCCAGTGGCGTACTGACGTGCACCTCGACGAAGTCGAGCGACGCAGCGTGGTTCAGCTCGCGGGCGATCGCCCGGTCGGACTCCAACGGCGACACCAGCGAGGCGATCGCGATCACCCCGGCGTCGGCGAACAGTCGGGTGAGATGCCCCACGCGGCGGATGTTCTCCGCTCGATCGCCGGGCGAGAACCCGAGATCGTCCGAGAGTCCGTGCCGGACGTTGTCGCCGTCGAGCAGGTATGCGGCGTCGCCGCGCTCGACCAGTGCCTGCTCCAACGCGACGGCCAGCGTCGACTTGCCCGACGCCGGGAGGCCGGTGAGCCACACGGTTGCGCCCTGCTGCGCGATCTTGCCCCACCGGTGATGACGGTCCAGCGCCGACGGATGCCATTTCACGTCGTTGCGCACGCGCTCGCCCGGTTTGGCCGCTCGGGCCTGCAGGATGGTTCCCGCACCGACGGTGTCGTTGGAATGTTCGTCGATCAGGATGAACGATCCGCCGTCGCGGTTGTCGGCGTACTCGTCGGCGGTCACCACCGAACTGGTCCGGATCGTGACGACACCGATGTCGTTGAGATCCAGACGGATCGGGTCCTGCTCCTCGGTCAGCGTCTCCGGGTCGATACGCGAGGCGAGCTCGCCGACGGTGGCGCGCACCACCGAGGTCCCGTGTTTGAGCGCGAGACGCTCGCCCGCGTGCAGGGGCGCGTCGGCGAACCAGCAGACGTGTGCCACCAGTTCACGGCCCAGGGTGGGCAGCTCCGCGTCGGCCTTCGCGCTCACGATGACATCCCCGCGGCCGATGTCGATCTCGTCGGCAAGTTCGATCGACACCGACAACGGTGCGACCGCGGTGGTCCGTTCGGCGTCGAGCGTGTCCAGGGCGGTCACCACGCTGCGGGTGCCGGCGGGCAACACAGCGACCTCGTCACCCACTCGGATCGCACCGGCCGAGAGGCGACCGGTGTACCGACGCTTGTACTCGGCTCCCGGTCGCGAGACCCACTGCACCGGCAGGCGCAGTTCCTCGGCCGAGGCCTTCGGCGCCGCGAGGTCGATGTCCTCGAGGTACTGCAACAGGGTCGGACCGTCGTACCACGGTGTGTTCGTAGACGGATGGACGACGTTGTCGCCGTCCTTGGCCGCCACCGGGATCACCGTGAGCTCGATCCCGAGACGTTGTGCGAGAACGTCGAGTTCGTCGGCCACACGGTCGAATTCGGCCTGCTCGTACCCGACCAGATCGATCTTGTTCACCGCCGCGACGATGTGCGGCACCCGCAGCAGCGAAGCGATTCGGGCATGCCGACGGGTCTGGCGCAGCACGCCGGCGCGCGCGTCGACGAGGAGGACGGCCACGTGGGCGTTGGAGGCCCCGGTGAACATGTTGCGCGTGTACCGCTCGTGACCGGGAGTGTCGGACAGGATGTAGTTGCGCGTCGGTGTCGAGAAGAAGCGGTAGGCGACGTCGATGGTGATGCCCTGCTCGCGCTCGGCGCGCAGGCCGTCGGAGAGCGCGGCCAGATCCGGGGTGCCACCGTCGTCGGTGACGGCGTCGAGATGGTCGGTCGGCAGGCTGTCGGTGTCGAACAGCAGTCGGCCGATGAGCGTGCTCTTGCCGTCGTCGACCGAACCGGCGGTGGCCATCCGCAGCAACTGCCTGCGGCGCGTCTGTACGGGCGCGGTGACATCGGCGGCGTGCGCGGGCGCCGCGAGATTGCCGGCGCGAGCGGGGACTGTGTCCGTCATCAGAAGTATCCCTCTCGCTTGCGATCTTCCATGGCTGCCGCGGACGTGCGGTCGTCGGCGCGGGTCTCGCCGCGCTCGGACACCGTCGCCGCGGAGATCTCCTCGATCACTCCGCCGATGTCGGTCGCACGCGACCGCACCGCGCCGGTGATCGTCAGGTCGCCGACGGTCCGGTATCGCACCCACTCCGTGCTCGCGGACTCACCGTCGGCGGGCTGGGTGTACTCGGAGACGGCCAGCAGTATTCCGTCCCGCTCGAAGACCTCGCGCTCGTGCGCGTAGTAGATGGACGGGATCTCCAGGTCCTCGAGTTCGATGTAGCGCCAGATGTCGAGTTCGGTCCAGTTCGACAGCGGGAACACTCGCACCTGCTCGCCGCGGCGGATGGCACCGTTGTAGAGCGTCCAGGGCTCCGGCCGCTGGGCGCGCGGGTCCCACTGCCCGAATTCGTCGCGGAAGCTGTAGACACGCTCCTTGGCGCGGGCACGTTCCTCGTCTCGTCGCGCGCCACCGAACGCGGCGTCGAAGCCACCGTCCTCGAGCGAATCGAGCAGCGTGCGGGTCTGCAGGCGGTTGCGCGAGGAGTTCGGTCCGTCGAGTTCCTGGACCCGTCCGCGGTCGATCGACTCCTGCACGGAACCGACGATCAGCTTGTGGCCTGCGGTGCCGACGCGTCGGTCCCGGAAGTCGATGACCTCGCCGAAGTTGTGCCCGGTGTCGATGTGCAGCACCGGGAAGGGCAGGGGAGCGGGCCGAAAGGCCTTCTCCGCCAAACGCAGCAGGACGATCGAGTCCTTGCCCGCCGAGAACAGCAACACCGGGCGTTCGAACTCGGCGACCACCTCCCGGAAGATGTGGACGGATTCGGCTTCGAGCGCGCGGAGTTCGTTGACGTGGATCTCGTCCACGCCGCTGTCCACGATGTCCGTCATGTCGGCAACCCCCATCGTTCCGCGTCATCCAGGTATCTGTCGGCCCACTCCGAGGAGCGGGTGTTGCCCTGCTTGTGCAGGGCACGTTCGGGAAGGTGCTGCGGTTCCAGATCGAGGGCCTTGAGCACCCGGTCGAGGACCGCCGACGTGTCACCGGCGAGGTCGTCGTAGTCCACCTCGATGGGCGTGATCCCGGTGTCGGCGAACCAGGCCCGCCAGCCGGTCTCCTGATCGCGCAACACGCGCACCAGGTGGGCGATCCCGTCCCGGTGGTATTCCGCGCGGGCGTCGAGTTCCGGTGCCGTCGCACCACGCCACACGCGGGTCTGTACCGCGCGCCAGAAGGACACCGCCTGCTCGACGACGTTGCGGCGGGTCACCTTCACGAAGGCGACTTCACCGACGGTGTCTGCGATCGCCGACTGCAGGTCGTCACCGGAACGTCCGGGTAGTCCGGCGGCGCGGTCGACGAGGAGTGGGGTCTGGTTCCACATCAGCTTGCCGCCCCACACACCGTTGGGGGTCGAGCCCTCCAGGAGGATCCGATCGCGCCATGCGACAGCGTCCTCGGTGATCGGGGTGCCGTGATCGAGCGGGTCCAGGAGATCGACGACGGCCGGATCGTCGACGGTCGCGAACCATTCCCGTGGCTGGGGTGCGAGACCGGAGTGCGGCAGGTACTGGAAGAACTCCTGGGGATGGCCGGCGATGCCGGTGGCCCGCAAGGTCTCGACGAGCAGCGTCGAACCGCTGCGCTGCGAGGCGAGGACGAGGTACGACCGGGGGTTCGGCACTGCGCAATCGTAATTTCGGACACGGACCGAGCCGGAATCGAGAGCGCGTGGGAATCGCGCCGGGTGCAAAGGTTGACACCCCGTTCGCGGACATGGTTACCGTGACGCGTGAGCAGTGGAGAGTCCCCGGTGACGCCGCCGACCGCCGCCGACGTGTCCGACGATCAGCTCACGCGATCCCCGCTGGTGCACCTGATCGGCCGTGAGGAATGGGCGACGGCCCAGGAGAACGGCCGATGGGAACCGGGGTCACTTGCCGAGGTCGGGTTCGTCCACCTGTCTGCGCTGGAACAGGTGCATCTGCCTGCGAATGTCCTCTATGTCGGCCGCTCCGATCTGCTCGCCCTGGTGATCGACCCGAGCCGCGTCGCCGCGCCGATCAAGTGGGAACCCGGCGATCCCGACGACCCCGCATCGTTGCCCTTCCCGCACCTGTACGGTCCGCTGCCGGTGGACGCGGTCATCGATGTGCGGACCTATCCTCCGGGACCGGACGGAGCGTTCGCACCGCTGGAGCTCTGACGGACGCTCGGCTCGTGCACAGAACAGCACCCGAGAAGTAACAGGGCCCGCCACCCTGCACGGGTGACGGGCCTGGTGAACGTTCGTGCCGCCGGCGCGGTCAGTCGAGGTAGTCGCGAAGGACCTGCGACCGCGACGGGTGGCGAAGCTTGGACATCGTCTTCGACTCGATCTGCCGGATCCGCTCGCGCGTGACGCCGTAGACCTGGCCGATCTCGTCGAGGGTGCGCGGCTGACCATCGGTGAGGCCGAAGCGGAGTCGGACCACGCCGGCCTCACGTTCGGACAACGTGTCGAGCACCGACTGTAGTTGGTCCTGCAGGAGGGTGAAGCTCACCGCGTCGACCGCGACCACTGCTTCCGAGTCCTCGATGAAGTCGCCGAGCTGGCTGTCGCCCTCGTCGCCGATGGTCTGGTCCAGGGAGATCGGCTCACGCGCGTACTGCTGGATCTCCAGCACCTTCTCCGGCGTGATGTCCATCTCCTTTGCGAGCTCCTCCGGAGTCGGCTCACGGCCGAGGTCCTGGAGCAGCTCACGCTGGATGCGACCGAGCTTGTTGATGACCTCGACCATGTGCACCGGGATACGGATGGTGCGGGCCTGGTCGGCCATCGCGCGGGTGATCGCCTGACGAATCCACCAGGTGGCGTACGTCGAGAACTTGTAGCCCTTGGTGTAGTCGAACTTCTCGACCGCACGGATCAGACCGAGGTTGCCCTCCTGGATGAGGTCCAGGAATGCCATCCCGCGTCCGGTGTAGCGCTTCGCCAGCGAGACCACGAGTCGGAGGTTCGCCTCGAGCAGGTGGTTCTTGGCCCGGTTGCCGTCTCGGGAGATCCAGTTGAGGTCACGCTTCTGCGCGGTCGTGATCTTCTCGCCCGCGTCGACCATGCGGCGCAGACGCTCGGTCGCGAAGAGTCCGGCCTCGATGCGCTTGGCGAGTTCGACCTCCTCCTCGGCGTTGAGGAGGGCGACCTTGCCGATCTGCTTCAGATACGCGCGGACCGAGTCCGCGGAGGCCGTGAGTTCGGCGTCCTTGCGCGCCTGGCGCAGGGCCTCGGATTCTTCCTCGTCCCAGACGAAGTCACCGGACGCCTTGTCCGCGGCCGACGGTTCGTCGGTGGCCGCGGCTGCCGCCTTGCCCTTCGCAGGAGCGGACTTGGCGGCGGTCGCCGCAGGCGCGGTGCCCTCCTCGTCCGACTCGTCGTCGGAGTCGTCCGAGGCGTCGTCGTCATCGTCGACGTCCAGGTCGTCGTCGGTGATCTCGACGTCGTCGAGCTCGCCGTCGGGAGCGTCGATGTCGTCGATCGAGTCGGGCTCGTCGGATTCGACCTCGGCGCCTTCTCCGGCGGGCTTCGTCGCCTTCTTGGCGGCTTTCTTCGCCGGCGCTGCCTTCTTGGCTGCTGCCTTCTTCGCGGGGGCCTTACGTGCCGGGGCCTTCTTCGCCGCCTTCTTGGCGGTTCGTTTGGCGGGCGCGGTCTCCGTCGAGGTCACCGACTCGGCGTCGGCCTCCGCCTGGCGGGTCTTGGTGGCTGCCACGTAGAACCTTTCGAAACGAACTCACACGACGTCGCGACAGAGCAGGCTGTCGCGGGATCTGGGCTTGATTTCTCGGTGAAACACACCGGATGTCCACCATTGTAACGACACCGTCGTCGCGGATGTGACAAACACCTGCTCAGGCACGGTGCGGCGAACGATATACGAAGTCGCTGGAGACCCCTTGGTGAGGTACTGAGAAGTCAGGTATCGGGAAGTCAGGTGCGGAGACCGACGTCGACGGCCATCGCCGCGCCGACGATACCCGCGGTGTTGAGAAGCACCGCCGGGACCACCGGCACGGTGTTGGTCAGCAGTGGAATCCACTTGTCGGATTTGCGGCTGATCCCGCCGCCGGCGATGAACAGGCGTGGCCAGAACAACGCCTCATAGGTCTCGAGGACCTCGGAGACCTTCTCGGTCCATTTCTCGTACGACCATTCTTTGTCGTCTTTGACCTTCGACGAGGCGATGTGTTCGGCCTCCTTCTTGCCGACGATCAGATGACCGAGTTCGGTGTTGGGGACGAGGTTGCCGTTGTTGAGGATCGCGGAGCCGATGCCGGTGCCGAAGGTCAGCAGCATCACCACACCGTCGACGCCCTTGCCCGCTCCGTACCGGTCCTCGGCGAGCCCGGCGGCATCCGCGTCGTTGAGGACCGACACCGATGCCCCCGAGAGATGGCGACTGAACAATTCGTAGACGTCCGTACCGATCCATGCCTTGTCGATGTTGGCCGCGGTGCGCATCGTCCCCTCGGTGATCACGCCGGGCAGTGTGATGCCCACCGGACCGGCCCAACCGAAGTGGGCGACCACCTCTGCGACTCCCGCGGCGACCGCCTCGGGAGTGGCCGGGTGTGGGGTGAGCACCTTGAACCGTTCGCCGACGAGTGCGCCGGTGGCGAGATCGACTATCCCGCCCTTGATACCCGAGCCGCCGACGTCCACGCCGAAGGCGAGACCTCCTGTGGGGCCGCCGGACTCGGCTGGATCGCCGATGGGGGACACCGGGTCGGGGATGCGGGCATCGGAAACGGGTACGTCGGTCATCGAGGGCCTCCCTGGCGTCTGCGAACCGGCACGAAGATGACTCCAGGCTATCCATCGTCACACGTGTGCGCTCCGGTGTCGTGCATATCCGGCGGCTCCCGGATGGGCGGCGGTGCAGCGGATGTGTTGACATTGACGTCGTGGCGGACCGAACGGATGTGGGCGAGCTCGAGCAGGTGGCGATCGCCGTGGCCGAGGCGGCAGCCGAACACGTGCGCCGCCGGCGGCCCGAGTTGTTCGGCCCCCAGCCCGACGACGTCGTTCGTGCATCGGACGACGAGGCGGTGGTCGACGTGTCGGCATCGTCGCCGGACGCCTCGGACGCGGTCAGCGCGAAGTCGACGCCCACCGATCCGGTGACCCTGGCTGACACCGAGACCGAGCAGCTGGTGCGTGAGCGCCTGCGTGCGGCCCGGCCCGACGACGAGGTCCTCGGCGAGGAGGCCGGTGGCACCATCGACGTCCCGTCGGGGGTGCGGTGGGTCGTCGACCCGATCGACGGCACGGTCAACTTCATGTACGGAATCCCCGCGTACGCGGTGTCGGTCGCCGCGCAGATCGACGGTCGGTCGGTTGCCGGCGCAGTGGTGGATGTCGCCCGCGGCGTCACCTACTCCGCCTCGCTGGGCGGCGGTGCGTTCCAACACAGCGGCTCCCGACGGATCCGGTTGCAGTGCAATCGGCCCGACCAGGTCGGGATGGCCTTGGTGGCCACCGGGTTCGGCTACGACGAGGAGCGCCGTCGGGTTCAGGGCCGACTGGTCGCCGAGTTGTTGCCGCGCGTGCGTGATCTGCGACGGATCGGGGCCGCAGCGCTCGACCTGTGCATGGTGGCCTCCGGTGCGGTCGACGCCCATTTCGAGCACGGGCTGAGTCCGTGGGACTGGGCTGCGGGAGCGCTCATCGCAGCCGAGGCCGGTGCCCGCGTCCAGACCCCACCGCCGAACTCACGATCGTCGGACGGACACGCGACCATCGCGGTCGCCGAGTCCATCGCCGACGACTTCGT
Organism: Gordonia soli NBRC 108243; assembly: GCF_000334455.1. Classification (GTDB taxonomy): domain Bacteria; phylum Actinomycetota; class Actinomycetes; order Mycobacteriales; family Mycobacteriaceae; genus Gordonia; species Gordonia soli. The sequence goes on along the minus strand of NZ_BANX01000019.1, from coordinate 91,138 downwards.
CGCGGTCCTCGACGAGATCGGGGCCCGCAGCGCGCTGTCCGGGTAGGTCGCTCGTGAGTGGGTCGACCTCGACCTCGGCTTCGACCTCGGTGTAGGGGCATCGCTCGGGCCGGAGTGCACATCGGGTCGGAGGGCACATCGCGTCGGCGTGCGTCGACGCGCGGGAGGTGCGAGTCGACCGCGGGCCTGGCGGGCGGCCGTGGCGGATGGTCGCACCGCCACCGCGACCCGTCAGCACTTGGCGGAGTGGACTGCCTTCACCAATGCCGGATCGACACCCGTCTGCGGGTTCTTGGGGTCGGCGGACCGAAGTGCCTCGAGAGCGGCCTGCGCGTCCTGGGACTGTTCTTTGCCTTCGTAGTACTCGCCGAGTGCGACGTCGACGGAGTTGCCGGCCCGCCCGTCGTCGACGAGTTGTGCGCAGGGGAGTGCCAGCCACACGGCGGCAGCGCTCGCCTTGCCCGCCGGGCCGAAGCGGATCTGTCCGACGCAGTTCAGATCCCGGTTGGCGTAGACCGTGTCGTCGCCGTACGGGTTGTCGGGCACCGGGTTGAAGCCCTGCGCGGTGAGATCGTCGGCGACCGACCGGGCGGCTCCGCGCGTGTTCGATGCGTTGAGCACACGTACCTGGAAGGTCGCCAGAGCCGCCGGAGCGGTCGACAGGACGTCGTCGTCGTTCACCGGGGTCAGCTTCGGCGCCGCCGCCGGGCTCGGTGCTGCCGGCGCCTGCGGACCGGTTTGCGCGGAGACGGTGGACGACGCCGGGGACGGTTCGTTGCACGCCGTGGGCACCGATTCCTCGTCCCCGGTGGTCAGCGCGACCACCCAGATGACCAGCCCCAGCACAGCGAGCACGACCACCGCGACGATCGCGGGGCGGTACCGCCTGCGCCGGTAGGGCCGACCTCGTTCATCGGTCGGATAACCCGCCGTGATCTGCGACACCACGTTCGACGTGCTCCTTCCGCGTGAATGTGCGCCCAACTGTAGAGGGTGGTCGCCAGCCCGGCGTGGAGGGTGTCCCGACGTGTCGTGGGGTGGGCGACGGGCGGTCACCGAAGTGCTCCGGTGCAACCGGCCGACGGCGGTCCCGACGATCGGCGAACGATGTCCGACCCGTCGGTTTCTGGTTATCTCGACATCGTGATTGACCGGCGTGCATCAGTGGACTAAGCTTCGGGCGCCCAGACCCCGAAGTCACCGGGGCTGGAATGGCTGATTGTGACGAACATCACAGCAGTCCTTAGGGTTCCCGGCAACGAATTGCACCAGTCACGACGTTGTAGTGACGCCGTCGGCAAGACAATCCCGGCGGCGGCGCGCGCCCGCACGCGTGACCGGCCACAAGCCGGTATCCGAGAGCGCCCCTCACACTCTCAACAAGAGAAGGCACACAATGGCAACTGATTACGACGCGCCACGGCGGACCGAGACCGAGGACATCAGCGAGGATTCACTCGAGGAGCTGAAGGCTCGTCGCAGTGAGGCTCAGGCGTCGGCGGTCGATGTCGACGAGAGCGACACCGCTGAGTCGTTCGAGCTCCCCGGCGCAGACCTGTCGGGTGAAGAACTGTCGGTCCGGGTGATCCCCAAGCAGGCCGATGAATTCACTTGCACCAGCTGTTTTCTCGTCTACCACCGCAGCCGGTTGGCGCGGGAGAACGGCAGCTCCAAGATCTGCGTGGACTGCGCATAGATCGCGAACGATGGGCCGAGGCCGCCGGTGTGGGCGCCTCGGCACGGTCGCCGCGGACCGCCTCAGTCCGCGTCGACGCCGCCGGCCGCCGCGTCCGGGATGTCCAGTGCGGCGAGCAGTTCGGCGGGACGACGGGTCGACACCAGCCAGTACGGCGTCGGATCGTCGGGATCGTCCAGTACCAGCAGCACCATCGTCTTGATCCAGGCGCGGTGCACCAGATAGGCGGCGGGGTCGAGTTGTCGACCGAGCGCCGCACTCTTCGCAGTGGCCGGGATGGTCGCTCCCCGCGCGATGACCGCGCGCGGGAGGACCGCCTTGTCGGCGTGCAGTTCTCCGTCTGCGCCGACCCGGATCCGCACGCGGCTCATCGACCAGAACAACAGCGTGATGAGCGCGGCCACCACCACGTAGCCGACGACACTCCAGACGGCGCGATGCGCGGACAGCTGGATCTCGTAGCCGACCACACCGGTCACCACTGCGCCTGCCGGCCACCACCACCAGGGCAGACCCAGTCGTTCGGTGAACCTGTCGGCCGCGCCGGGGCCGGTCGTCCGGTGGGACGACGAGGTGTCGTCCGGGCGGTCGGGGGAGTCGGGCTCGGTCACGCGCCCAGCGTAGTCTGCTGTGGATGGCCGCCGAATCCTCACCCATCCCAGCGATCCGGGTCCGCCGCATTGACCCCGAAGTCCCGCTGCCGACCCGCGCGCACGAGGGCGATGCCGGGGTGGACCTCGTCTCGACCATCGATCTCGAACTACCCCCCGGCCGCCGACAGGTGGTCGGGACCGGTATCGCGATCGCTCTCCCGATCGGCACGGTCGGACTCGTACATCCCCGCTCCGGCCTCGCGGCTCGCGCCGGCCTGTCCATCGTGAACACGCCCGGGACCATCGACGCCGGGTATCGGGGTGAGATCAAGGTCTGCCTGATCAACCATGATCCCGACGAGACCATCAGCATCAGCCGTGGTGACCGGATCGCCCAGCTGCTCGTGCAGCGCGTGGAGCTCCCGGATTTCGTCGAGGTGGACGAGCTCGACGAGACCTCCCGCGGCGCAGGTGGATACGGTTCCAGCGGCGGACACGCCATCCTCACCGGAGAGCAGGTGTGACCACCCGACACGGATGAGCCGACACGGCTCGAAGACTCGAGTGTTCGCGAGAACACGGTGGAGAATCGACACGGGGGCACGACGGCACCGTCACCGACGACGGTGGGACTAGAGGAACGAGAACGAGACGATGGCGCGAGACGACCGGGACGCCGACGAACTGAGGATCGGCCAGGCCCGTGGCCCCTACGACATCGAGGCGCTGGCCACCACCACCGACGAGATGGACAACTCTCACCTCGATCTGGGGTCGGTACTGGTGCCGGTGGTCGAGGGCGGTCAGGTGACCGTCGAGATGACCGTCGACCACCAGCCCGAGGCCGTGTACCTCGTGACGCCCGTCGGTCGGATCAGCGTGGCGGCCTACGCCGCACCGCGATCGCCCGGACAGTGGCGCGAGGTGGTCCGTGAACTCGCCGAGTCGCTGCGGGACGAAGGTGCGACGACGTCGATCGAGGACGGCCACTGGGGTCGCGAGATCGTCGCCGAGGTGCCCAACGGCACCCATCGCTTCATCGGTGTCGACGGTCCGCGGTGGATGGTGCGATGTGTCGCCAGCGGGCCGTCGGAGTCGGCGGGCGACCTGGCCCAGCTCGCCCGGGCGGTGCTCGCCGAATCGGTGGTCCGCCGCGGCACCGAGGCGCTCCCGCCCCGCGAGCCGTTGACCATCGAACTGCCACCGGTACTGGCCGAGCAGGTCGCCGCGGCGCAACAGCAGATGTTCAGTGAGCAGCAGCCGGTCGAGTCCGGCGGCGACCACGTCCCCGGCGGCGCCCGCGATCAGCTCGCGCAGGCGATCGTGGTCACCGACGAGTTGCCGGACGAAGCGGCCGCCGCCCCCCAGGTCGTCGAGGTCGACGAGGACGATCCTCTGCCGCCGTCTCCGGGCTCGGCGATGCAGCAGTTCCGGCGGCGCTCGGGCCGCTGACACCGGAGCCGGCCGAGCCGAATCGGATCACTCGACCGGATCACCGGACGAGATCACGCCATGCCGCGGCACACGAGTTGCCGAGCACCGCGGGGTCGCGTCCCCAGATCTCGAGGGTGATCTCCACCACTGCCGACGTCGGTGCGGCGGACGCCCAGTCGAGTGCCACCGTTCGCGGGTGGATGGGATCGTCGGCGGCGGTCACGATCGCCAGCGGACTACCCAGGGTCGCGATCTCGGCGAGCTCTGGGGCCGTGTGGTCGGCGGCGTCCTCGAGGTGTCCCACCAGGCCGGGATGCAGCGCGCGCCACGATCGGGTCAGCTCGTCGGCGAGCCAGGCCGGGCTCCCGGCGCGCATCGCTGCGATCGTCGTCTCGAGCCCGTCGGTGCGCAGATCCGCGGCGGTGGAGCGGGCCGCCGACGCCGCGACCGCCGTCTCGGGACGACCGGTCCACGCAGGTAACGCGGCGAACACCCCGGCGCACCGGTCCGCACCTGCGCGCAGTGCCCACCGCAGGGCGACGGCCGCTCCGATCGAGACTCCTCCGACGAGGATTCGTGCGTGCTCCGCGGCGTGATCGTCGATCTGGCTCAAATAGCTCGTGACCAGGTCGGATGACGGTTCGAGTGCTACCAGCGGCACCCCGAGCCGGGCGGCCGCCGGGCCGAACGCCCGCGTCACATAGTCGCCGTCGGAACCGGTCCCCGGCATCGCGATCAGAACGGTCGGACCCACCGCCCCGACGGGGTCGCTCGAAGGCATGTCATGATCATGCACCGACGTTGAAGGGGCGCGGTCATCGGTCTACGCTGGCGATCAGAAGCAGGGCCACAGCCTCGCCCCGACTTCCACGACGAGTGAGTCACCCTGGGAGGGTGTGGGATGGCGACAGCCAGTTATCTCAAGCGACTGACGCGCAGGCTCACCGAGGATCTCGGTGACGCCGACGCAGCGTCGATCGCTCAGGAGTCACGCGCAACGGGCGCGCAGCGCGCGTCGGAGTGTTGCCGCGGTGACGAGGTCACCATGCACGGTGAGCTCCGTGCAGTGGAGACGTGCTCCCGCAACGCCAAGGCCGGCGTCAAGGCCGAGTTCTTCGACGGCACCGACACCGTCTACTTGAAGTGGTTGGGTCGGAACCGCATCCCCGGTATCGAACCCGGTCGCAAGATGACTGTTCGTGGCCGTCTGGGCGAGCACGACGGCAACAAGGTCATCTACAACCCGTACTACGAGCTGTATGGCTCAGACGACTGACCAGCCGGGTCCGCTGGACCCGGAGGACAGCCACTCTGACGGACACGCAGAGGCAGACGAACATCTCCCGACGGTGCTGGAGCAGATGGGTGGAGTCTCCGGCCTGATCTACTCCACCGTGCCCGTGGTGGTGTTCGTCCCGGTGAACTCTCTCTGGGGACTCACCGCCGCGATCATCGCCGCCCTTGCCACCGCGGTGGTGATCCTCGTCGTCCGGCTGATCCGCCACGAGCCGGTGACGCCCGCCCTCGCCGGTCTGTTCGGCGTGGCCATCTGTGTCTTCATCGCCTACCGGACGGGTAGCGCCAAGGGCTACTTCTTGTTCGGTATCTGGACCACTCTGCTGTACGCCGGGGTGTTCGTGTTCTCCATCGTCATCCGATGGCCACTCATCGGCGTGGCCTGGAACCTGGTGAACGGTGCGGGCTCCGCATGGCGCCGCGATCGTCGGACGTTGATCGCCTACGACCTGGCCACCGCGTTCTGGGCCCTGGTGTTCGGCGCGCGATACATCACGCAGTCGCAGCTGTACGACCATGATCAGACCGGATGGTTGGCCTTCGCGCGCATCGCGATGGGCTGGCCGCTCACCGCGGTCGCCGTCCTCGCGACCGTGCTGCTGGTGCGCCGGGCCGCCCGGCGTTCGGAGATCGAGCCGACCGCCGCAGCCTGAGTTCCGGTCGTCACCACGCCGGAGGGCTGATCGCCGGAGACCCTGGCGCCTGACCGCGGCCCCTGACGGATCACGGGATGTTCATGGCCTCGTGGAGTGCGGGCTCGGCCTCGGCGGGTGCGATGAAGATCAATTCGTCGCCGCCCTCGATCGGATCGTCCGACTGGGGGACGATCACCCGGCCGCCGCGCAGGATCGTCACCAGCGCTGCGTCGCGCGGTAGGTCGAGCTTGCGCACGGGTTTCCCGGCGAGTGGGGTGTTCGCGGGGAGCGTGAGTTCGACGAGGTTCGCCTGGCCCTGCCGGAAGGTCATGAGGCGCACCAGGTCGCCGACCGACACCGCCTCCTCGACCAGCGACGCGAGGATCCGGGGTGTCGACACCGCGACATCGACTCCCCAGTCCTCACCGAAGAGCCACTCGTTGCGTGGGTCGTTGACACGGGCCACCACGCGGTTCACCGCGAACTCGGTCTTCGCGAGCAGGCTGACGACGAGGTTGGTCTTGTCGTCACCGGTGGCGGCGACCATCACGTCGAAGGTCTGCAGCTCGGCCTGCTCGAGGTTGGTCAGTTCGCAAGCGTCCGCCTGCACCCAGTTGGCGTCCGGCACGGCGTCGGCGTCGATGTGCGACAGGAGTTTCTCGAACAGCGTGACCTCGTGCGAGTTGGCCAGGAGTTCCCGCGCGATCGAGCGGCCGACGGCACCTGCGCCCGCGATGGCGACCTTCATGTCCCTGAGCTCCTAGTCCGATGCCAGCTGCGGTGACCGGGCCGCGGCCCTGGCGTCCTTGAGGTTGTCGAGCAGCACTGCCGCGAACACCAGATCGTCCTGCTGCAGCACGGTTTTGACGTCCGGCAGGATCGGGCGGCCGAGCCGGTTCAGGAAGGCGACGCGGGCGCCGGTCTGCTCCTGGAAGCGACCGACAGTCGTGCCGATCCATGATTCCTCGATGTCGAGTTGGGCGATCGCCAGCGAGCCCGACGGGTCCCGCCACTCGGTGGTGGTCGACGTCTCACCGAGGGCCGAGACGAACCGTTCGGTGGTCCACGGGACGGTGGCCACGGTCGGGATGCCGAGGCGTTCGTACACCTCGGCACGCTTGGCGTCGTAGATACGCGCGACGACCCGGTCGACACCGAAGGTCTCGCGGGCGACCCGCGCCGAGATGATGTTGGAGTTGTCGCCGGAGGACACCGCGGCGAAGGCGTCGGCCGACTCGATGCCCGCCTCGACGAGGACATCCCGGTCGAATCCGACGCCGGTGACGGTGCGTCCGGCAAAGGCGGCGGAGAGGCGGGCGAACGCAGAGGGGTCGCGGTCGATGATCGCGACATCGTGACCGCGCTTCTGCATGGCCATCGCCAGTGCCGATCCGACCCGCCCGCAGCCCATGATGACTACCTGCACATCGTTCCTTTCGTGCTGGTGGAACCCGCCTGCCCGGCCCGCTCCGACGGCAGGCCGTCGCGGGTGATCGGGGCCGGTGTCGGTGGGTCGCGACTCGAACCTACCCGGCGGTCGTCGTCGGCGCGGACGGGACCGGGACAAGTCACCAGGACGGGACCGGGACAAGTCACACGGGTGGATGGCCCCGTGCGCGGCGCAGGCCTTAGTGTTGCGTGGTGTCCACCGTGTCGAAGGTGTCCGTCGCGACCAAACGACTGCTCCTCGGGCGGCCGTTCCGGAGCGACCGACTGGGCCACACGCTGCTCCCCAAGCGCATCGCCCTCCCCGTCTTCGCCTCCGATGCGATGTCGTCGGTCGCCTATGCCCCCCAAGAGATCTTCCTGGTCCTGTCGGTTGCCGGCATCACTGCACTGGCGTACACGCCCTGGGTCGCCGCTGCGGTCGCCGTGGTCATGGTTGTGGTGGTTGCCAGCTACCGGCAGAACGTCCATGCGTACCCCTCCGGCGGCGGCGACTACGAGGTCGCGACCGTCAACCTGGGTGCCAACGCGGGTCTGACGGTCGGCAGTGCACTGCTCGTCGACTACGTGCTCACCGTCGCGGTGTCCATCTCCTCGGCCGCGGAGAACATCGGGTCGGCGATACCGTTCGTGGAGCAGCACAAGGTGTGGTTCTGCGTCGCGGCGATCCTGCTGCTGGCCGCGGTGAACCTGCGCGGCATCAAGGAGTCGGGCTCGGTGCTCGCGATCCCGACCTATGCGTTCATCGTCGGCGTGCTGGTGATGCTGCTGTGGGGATTCACCGAGATCTTCGTGCTGGGCGATGAGATCCGCTCCGAGACCGCCGACTTCGAGATCAAGGCGGAGAACTCGCATCTGGTGGGCATCGCCTTCGTCTTCCTCATCGCCCGCGCCTTCTCGTCCGGCTGTGCGGCGCTGACCGGTGTCGAGGCCATCAGCAACGGTGTGCCGGCCTTCCAGAAGCCCAAGTCGCGCAACGCCGCCACCACGCTGTTGCTCCTCGGTGCCTTCTCCATCACGCTGCTCGTCGGGATCGTGCTGCTGGCCGAGAAGATCGGCGCGAAGTACGTGATGGACCCGGCGCAGGACCTGATCGGCGCACCCGAGGGCTATCAGCAGAAGGCGATGATCGCGCAGCTCGCGCACGCGGTGTTCGCCGACTTCACGCCAGCCTTCTACTTCGTGGCCACCGCCACCGCCCTCATCCTGATGTTGGCCGCGAACACCGCGTTCAACGGCTTCCCGGTGCTGGGTTCGGTGCTCGCACAGGATCGTTACCTCCCCCGACAACTGCACACGCGAGGTGACCGGCTCGCGTTCAGCAACGGCATCCTGTTCCTCGCCGCGGCGGCGATCGTCTTCGTCGTCGCCTTCGGCGCCCAGGTGACCGCCCTCATCCAGCTCTACATCGTCGGTGTGTTCGTCTCGTTCACGCTGAGTCAGACGGGCATGGTCCGCCACTGGACCCGACTCCTGCGCACCGAGACGGACCCGCGCGCGCGGCGGCGGATGATGCAGTCGCGGGTGATCAACACCGTCGGCCTGATCATGACGGCGACGGTCCTCATCGTCGTGCTCATCACCAAGTTCACCGCGGGCGCGTGGATCGCGATCCTGGCGATGGTGACGATCTTCGTCCTCATGAAGGCGATCCACCACCACTACGCGTCGGTGCAACGCGAACTAGAGCAGCAGGAGGCGGAGGAGGGCGCGGAGTCGGTGCTGCCCAGTCGCACCCATTCGATCGTGCTCGTGTCGACGCTGCATCTCGCGACCAAACGAGCCCTGCTGTACGCGCGGGCCACACGTCCGGACACGCTCGAGGCGATCACGGTCAACGTCGACGACCGGGACACCCGGATCCTGGTCTCGCAGTGGGAGGCCAGCGACATCACCGTGCCGCTCAAGGTGATCGCCTCGCCGTACCGCGAGATCACCCGGCCGGTCATCGAGTACGTCCGCCGGGTGCGCCGCGAATCGCCGCGTGACGTCATCACGGTGTTCATCCCCGAGTACGTCGTCGGGCACTGGTGGGAGCAGATCCTGCACAACCAGTCGGCGCTACGACTCAAGGGCAGGTTGCTGTTCGAGCCCGGTGTGATGGTGACCTCGGTGCCCTGGCAGCTGACCTCCTCCGACCGACGCAAGAACCGCGACCTCATCTACTCCGCCCCCGGCGACACCCGCCGGGCCCTGGGCGGCGACCGTGAACAACGATGAGCAAAGCGACATCTGGCGCGGCCGAAGAGTTCGAGCTCGTCGTCGACAGGCCTGCCAACGGCGGTGAGGCCATCGGACGTGTCGACGACCGGGTGGTGTTCGTCCGCGGCGCCGTGCCCGGTGAACGGGTCCGGGTGCGTGTCACCGACGATCGGCACACCGCGTATCGGCGCGCGGAGGTCGTCGACGTGCTCGACCCGTCGCCGCATCGCCGACCGTACGCATGTCCGGCTGCCGCTCACGGTGGCGGATGCTGCGACCTGTCGTTCATCGATGTCGGCCACCTGCGCGACTTGCAGACCCAGGTCCTCCTCGACGTCCTCACCCGTATCGGTGGTCTCGACCCGAGCCTCCCGGCGGTCGACGGCTTCGCCGATGTCGGTGTGGAGGCGTTGTCGGCCACGGCGACCGGTTGGCGGGTTCGTACCCGGCTGGGCGTCGGCGCCGACGGTCGGGCCGGTGTGCGGACGTTCCGCGGCGCGACGGTGTTGGCCGATCATCCGTGCGTACAGCCCGAACCGGGTATGACGGTCGGCCTGGACGCGCACCGGCTCACCCCGGGCGCCGACCTCGTGGTGGTCGCCGATGCCGACGGTGCCCGGCACCTGACCGAGGTCGCACCCCCGCCGGCCGGTCGGCGACGTCGCGCGGCGGGGCAGCGTGGACGGGCGCAGAGCGACCGTAGGCAGCGGTCGACTCGCCGGAGTACCCGTGTCGTGGAGGGCTCGGACACCGCCGTCCATCGCGTCGGTACCCGCGAATGGCGGATTCCGGTCACCGGGTTCTGGCAGGCGCACCGACAGGCGCCGAGCGTCTACTCGCAGGCTGTGGTCGATCTCGTCGCGGAAGCCGGCGCAACCGGTCGCCGGCGGGTCGTGTGGGATCTGTACGGCGGTGCCGGGGTCTTCGCCGCAGCGCTGCTCGACCGCGAACCGGGCGGGGGAGGCCCTCCTGGACCCGTCCGCGACGTGGACCCCGATAGCCCCGTCCACGACGTGGACACAGACACCACCGTCCACGTTGTGGACACCGACACCGAGGCGCTCGCTGCGGCGACCGCGGCCTTCGACGGTGACGATCGCGTGCGCGTCCGCGCCGGTGGAGTCGCGCAGACCGTCTCGACGCTCCCGCGTCCCGACGTGGTCGTGCTCGACCCGCCGCGCAGCGGTGCCGGCGCCGACGTGGTGGATGCGATCGCCGCCGCCGGGCCCTCGACGGTCGTGCATGTGGGATGCGACGCGGCACGCTTCGCGCGTGATCTTGCCCTCTTCGCCGGGCACGGATACCAGGTGCGCCGAATCCGTGGATTCGACGCATTTCCGCTGACCCACCATGTCGAGGCGATCGCGCTCTTGGTCCGCTGACGGTCCCTGGGAGTCGGGGCCACACCGCCGTGGAGTCGCCGACGCTCAGCGAACTCTGAACTCGTAGTCCGTAGACTGTGCGGACACGGGTCCTCGGGCTTTCCCCTCGCTCGCACCGGACCCCGCGACGTCGGGACAGCCACCCGATGGCCACCGCTCACGCATGATGGAGGATTCGATGGGTGTGCTGGATCGGATCGACTCACCGGACGATCTGCAGTCGCTGTCCGCGACCGACCTGACCGATCTCGCCTCCGAGATCCGGGACTTCCTCATCGAGAAGGTGTCGGCGACCGGCGGACACCTCGGACCCAATCTGGGTGTCGTCGAACTGACCATCGCCCTGCACCGCGTCTTCGACTCACCGGCCGACCCGGTCATCTTCGACACCGGTCACCAGAGCTACGTCCACAAGATCCTCACCGGTCGTCGCGACGGTTTCGACGGTCTCCGCCAGCGCGGCGGGCTGACCGGCTACCAGGAGCGGGCCGAGAGCGATCATGACTGGGTCGAGTCCTCCCATGCCTCTGCGGCCCTCTCGTACGCCGACGGACTGTCGAAGGCGTTCGAGTTGCGCTCCGAGGCCGACCGCACCGTGGTTGCGGTCGTCGGCGACGGTGCACTGACCGGTGGGATGTGTTGGGAGGCACTGAACAACATCGCCGGTGGCGATCGACCCGTGGTGATCGTCGTCAACGACAACGGGCGCTCCTACGCCCCCACCATCGGCGGGTTCGCCAGCCATCTGTCGGGTCTCCGGCTGCAGCCGGGGTACGAGCGACTCCTCGACGGGGGTCGGCGCGCGGTCCAGCAGGTTCCCGTCGTCGGAACACCCGCCTACGCGGTGCTGCACGGTGTGAAGAGTGGGCTGAAGGATCTGCTGGCGCCGCAGGCCATGTTCACCGACCTCGGACTCAAGTACGTCGGCCCCGTCGACGGTCACGACATCGGCGCCCTGGAGTCGGCGTTCCGGCAGGCGCGCTCCTTCGGCGGTCCGGTGATCGTCCACACCCTGACCCGCAAAGGGATGGGCTACCCGCCCGCGGAGAATCACGAAGAAGACCAGATGCACTCGACCGGGGTGATCGATCCCCGGACCGGTCGCGCGACGAGCGTCGCGCCGCAGGACTGGACGTCGGTGTTCTCGGCTGCGCTGGTCGAGGCAGGGGAGAACCGCTCGGACGTCGTCGCCATCACCGCCGCGATGCCCGGCCCCACCGGCGTCGCGCCCTTCGGGAAGCGGTTCCCGGATCGGATGTTCGACGTCGGCATCGCCGAGCAGCATGCGATGACCTCAGCCGCAGGCCTGGCATTGGGCGGTATGCACCCGGTCGTCGCCATCTACTCGACCTTCCTCAACCGTGCCTTCGACCAGTTGCTCATGGACGTGGCGCTGTTGAAGCTGCCGGTCACGCTGGTGCTCGACCGGGCGGGGATCACCGGCCCAGACGGACCGAGCCACCATGGCATGTGGGACCTGTCGCTGATGGCGATGGTCCCCGGTCTGCGTGTGGCCGCCCCCCGCGACGCCGTGCGTCTGCGTGAGGAGTTCGACGAGGCCTTGGCCGTCGACGACGGCCCGACGGCACTCCGGTTCTCCAAGGGTGCTGTCCCCGAAGACATCCGCGCGGTCGAACGCCTCGACGACGGCGTCGACGTGCTGCATCGGGCGGCGCGCGGGCTCGGTCCCGCCACCGGAGATGTCCTGATCGTCGCGGTGGGCGCCTTCTGTGCCCTCGCGGTCGACACCGCCGAGCGTCTCGGCAGCCAGGGCATCGACGCGACCGTCGTGGATCCCCGTTGGGTCCTGCCGGTCCCGGTCTCGATCGCGGAACTGGCGGCACGCCACCGACTCGTCGTCGTCCTCGAGGACGCCGGGGTGAGCGGCGGCGTCGGGTCCGCGGTGAGTGCGGCACTCTCCGAATCCGAGGTCACCGCCCCGGTGCACCAGCGCGGCATCCCCCAGGCGTTCATCGAGCACGCGTCGCGCGGCGAGTTGCTGGGCGAACTCGGCCTCACCGCACAGGATCTCGCGCGTTCGATCACGGCGACCGTGTCCGGGATGCAATCGTCCGCCGAACTCGCGGGCGACGGCCTGGGTGCCGACGTCGCGGGGCGGGTGCCGGCGACCGCGCGTGGTGGCGCCCGAGACGGCGACTCGTCTGTCGGCGAGTCCGAGGACGGTCCCGACCGCGAGCGGTGACCTCGGTCCTCCGGCGTCGCGGTCGACGACCGCTCCGAGGTATCGGTCAGTCGGTGCTGCGAGCGACCTCGTCGAGCGCATCGGCGATCGGGTCGGCCACGAGCTCGCGCTGCCATCGACGGGCGCCGTCGCGTTCGAGTCGTGCATCGACGGCGGCGGCGGAGATCGGCGGATCGATTCCGTCCCAACACAGCTGGCGAACGACCTCGGGAGACACCAGGTTCTCGACCGGCACGGTGTTGGCCTCGGCGATCTCCCGCACCAGCGGCCGGACGACCGCTGCGCGCGCGGCGGCGTCCGGGTTGCGCTGATCCCATCGGTTCACCGGCGGCAGACCGACGGCGCCGGCCTTCTTCGCCGGGAGAGCAGAGTCGGGCAGATCGCGTGCACGCTGCAACGCGGTCAGCCAGGTGCCGGCCAGCCGGCGTTGGCGAGGCCCCCCGAAGACGGGCAGCCGCGTGAGTTCGTCGATCGTCGACGGTGCGGCGGTCGCGGCAGTGACCATTGCCGAGTCGGGTAGGACCCGTCCCGGCGCGATGTCACGTCGGGCCGCGATCTCCTCACGAGCGGTCCACAGTTCGCGAACCCCCGCCAGGGCCCGGACGTTCTTGACGGTGTGGATGTTCGACGTCTTACGCCATCGGTCGGTGCGCGGCGGGGTCGGGGGACGGTCGAGGATGTGGCGGAACTCCTGGCGGGCCCAGTCGTCCTTGCCGGCGTCGACCAGCGCAGCGTCGATGGCGTCCCGCAGTTCGACCAGCACCTCGACATCCAGCGCGGCGTAGTTGAGCCAGTCGTCGGGCAGTGGCCGACGCGACCAGTCGGCGGCACCGTGCCCCTTTGCGAGGCCCAGTCCCAGGAACTCGGCGACCATCGCCGCCAGGTTCACCTTCGGCAGCCCGAGCAGCCGACCGGCCAACTCGGTGTCGTAGACCTCCGCGCAGACGAAATCCAGTTCGCGCAGACAGGGGAGGTCTTGGTCGGCGGCGTGCAGGACCCACTCCGGGCCGTCCAGGACGTCGATGACCGGTCGCAGCGCGACGGGCTCATCGATGGGATCGAGGAGGAACGAGCCGGAGCCGGTGCGTCGGATCTGGATCAGGTAGGCCCGCTGGGAGTATCGGTAGCCCGATGCGCGCTCGGTGTCGACCGCGATCGGTCCGGTCCCGGCGGCGAGACGTTCGGCGGCCTCGGCGAATTCGGCAGCCGAGCGCAGCACGTCGGGTACCCCGTCGGCGGGGTGGGTCAGCGGGGTGACCTCGGGTGTCGACGATTCGGTGTCGGCGGTGCTGTCAGCGTCGTCGGGGGCGCCCGATCCGGCCGGCCCCGATGGGTCCGTCACCGTCCGGACCTCGCCGACGTCACGCCGACCCGAGGTCGGTGACGCCGACCGGTGGCAGGCCGGCTGCCGAGGACAGTGCAGTGCAGAAGGCCTCCAGGTGGGAGTCGAGTGCGGTGCCCAGCGCGGTCCACGACGCTCGCAGCTCGAGCTGATGTGCGCGGGGGGGACCGGCGATGTCGCCGAAGCGGACCGAGGTGGTCGAGGTGATGGTCCCGCCCAGCGCGGTCACGTCCAGGCCGGACGTGGACGGTTCGGCGTCACCCTCGGGCACACCGAGCGCCTCGCTGAGCCAACTCCACGCGACCTCGGGCAGCAGCGGGTCCATGGCGAGTGCGGCCTCGACCTCTGCCTGGATGAACGCGACCAGACGCATGGTGCCGTTCCAGGCGTCCTGGCCTGCCGGGTCGTGGAGGACGATGAGGCGGCCGAAGGCGCTACCCGCAGAGTCGGTCGGGATGTCGGTCGCATCCTCGTCGGCCGTCCTGACCTCGGCGCCGACCGCGTAGCTGTACGGGGCGAGCCGCTGGGGCGGGCGGATCGGGCCGACCTCGATCTCCGGCCGGATCCGGGCAGCATGCAGGGATTCAACCGCTGCCCGGAAGTCAGCGGGCTCCGTCGGAGCTCCTGAAGAGGTCACCACCCGACGGTAGGACCGGGTGCCCGGTGCTCGTCGGAGGCGCGCCGATCCGAGCCGCCACGGACCGGCATCGATTGCCGGTCGACGACGTCCGACGAGCTCGCGGCCGGGGCCGGAGGTGCTCGCGACGGCGAACTTCCCGGATCCTCTTCGCGTCAGGCGGTCCTCGGCGTGGCAGAGTGAACCGGTGATGACGCAGCGAACACGATTCCGGGCGCACCACTCGACCCTGCCGCTGGTGGCGGCGGCCACCGGAGGGACGCCCTCGCGGCGTCCGGTCTGGTTCATGCGGCAGGCCGGACGGTCGCTGCCGGAATACCGGGCGATCCGTGCCGATCACGGCATGCTGGAGTCCTGCTTCGACCCCGGGCTGGTCTGCGAGATCACCATGCAGCCGGTACGCCGACACGACGTCGATGCCGCCATCCTGTTCTCCGACATCGTCGTGCCGCTGAAGGCGGCCGGTGTGGATCTCGACATCGTCGCGGGAACGGGACCGGTCATCGCATCTCCGATCCGTTCCACCGCAGACGTCGAGGCCCTTCCGCGCCTGGAGCCCGAGTCGGTGGGCGCGATCGCGAAGGCGGTCGGTCTGTTGGTCGACGAGCTGCCCGACGAGAAGGCTCTGATCGGATTCGCCGGTGCGCCTTTCACACTGGCCTCGTATCTGATCGAAGGTGGTCCCAGCCGCAACTACGAGCGCACCAAGGCGCTGATGCACGGTGACCCGACCACCTGGAACGTGCTCATGGGACGTCTCGCGGACATCACCATCACCTTCTTGCGCGCCCAGCTGGAGGCCGGGGTCGACGCGGTCCAGTTGTTCGACTCGTGGGCCGGCATGCTCTCGGAGGCCGACTACCGCCAGTACGTGGCCCCGCACAGCACCCGGGTGTTCGCCGAGGTCGCCGAGTACGGCGTGCCCCGCATCCACTTCGGGGTCGGTACCGCCGAGTTGCTCCCGGCGATGACCGCTGCCGGCGCGGACGTCATCGGGGTGGACTGGCGACTTCCGCTCGACGAGGCCGTCCGCCGGGTCGGCCCGGGTACGGCAGTGCAGGGCAATCTCGATCCGACGCTCTTCTTCGCCGGAACCGAGGTCCTCGACCGCGAGGTCAGGCGGGTGGTCGCCGACGGTGATCGCGCGATCGCCGCAGGCGCACCAGGACACATCTTCAACCTGGGGCACGGGGTGCTGCCGGGAACCGATCCCGATGCCATCACCCGAGCCGTCGAGCTCGTGCACAGCCTCTGATGTCCCCGCGGATCGCGGTCGTCGGTGCCGGTGTCTCCGGGCTGACCGCCGCGTTCCGGCTGCGTCGACGCCTGGGCCCCGACGCCCGAATCGACGTCTACGAGCCAGGGGCTAGCGTCGGTGGGATCCTGACCACCGTCGACGTGGGCGGACGCAGTGTCGACGTGGGGGCCGAGGCATTCATCGTGCGCCGCCCCGAGGCGGTCGATCTGATCGCCGAACTGGGGCTGACGGATCGGGTGGTCGCGCCCACCGGGGCACGGCCCGCGGTGTGGGCCGACGGACGGTTGCACGACCTCCCGCGACCTGCGCTGATGGGCATCCCCGCGGATGCGGACGCGGTCGAGGGGTTGGCTGATCCCGCCGATGTCGAGCGCACCCGTGCCGAGGCGCAGCGGCCGTGGCAGTGGACGCCGGGGGCCGATCCGTCGATCGGTGAGCTGGTCGCCGACCGTTTCGGGCCGTCGGTGGTCGCCCGCAGCGTCGACCCGATGCTGGGTGGTGTCTATTCGAGCCTGGCCGGCGACATCGGAGTCCGTGAGGCGTTGCCCGCGCTGGCCGCGAAGCTGGATGCAGGGGCACCCGGTCTCACGGCCGCGGTCGGCGAACTCGTCGGCGTGAGTGCCGCATCCGGCCCGGTGTTCGGGACGTTGCTCGGTGGCTACCGTGAGTTGGTCGATGCCCTGGTGGCCGCCGCGGCCGCAGACGTGCGCACCCATTCGGTGGTCACCGGTCTGTCGAGGACGTCGGCAGGATGGTCGCTGCTCGCCGGGGATCGGGACACGGGCGCGGGGGAGACCTATGACGGTGTCGTCCTCGCCGTCCCGGCCTGGACGGCGGGCATCATCCTGAGCGGGGTCGCCGGGGAGTCCGCGGCGATCCTCCGATCGGTGGAGCGGGCGAGTTCGGTGGTGGTGTCGCTGGCATTCGAGCCCGGCTCCGTCCTGCCGCAGCATTCCGGTGTCCTCGTCGCAACCGGAGAAGATCTGCACGCCAAGGCGTTCACGTTCAGCTCCCGGAAGTGGGCCCACCTCGACGGAGACGGTCCGGTGTCGGTGCGTGCGTCGTTCGGGCGATTCGGGCAGGCGGTCCCGGACGACTGTGTCGAACCAGGTGTCGACGACCGGATCCGCCGAGAGGCACTCGCCGACCTCGATCGAGTGTGTGCCGCGGCGGGGGTCCCGGCGATCTCGGCCCGACTCGCCGACCATCGGGTGCAGCGGTGGACGAACGGACTGCCCCGGTACGCGCCCGGACACCTGGCAGCGATGGCCGACGCATACGCAGCCCGTCCCGAGGGGGTCGTGCTGGCCGGGTCGGCGTACGCGGGCGTCGGCGTACCGGCCTGCATCGGTCAGGCCACCCGCGCCGTCGACGACCTCCTCGCCGACCTCGATCGCGACCGGTCGACCTGACGGCGGTCCCGGGCGCCGCCGGTGGCACGATGAGGGTATGACGCGCTTGGACTATGCAGAACTGAACTCGACCGTCCGGTACCTGATGTTCTCGGTGTTCGCGGTACGGCAGGGCGAGCTGCCGGCGGACCGCGCCCAGCTACGCACCGAGACGGCCGAGTTCTTCGCGTCGCTCGAGAAGGACGATGTGGTCGTCCGCGGTGTCTACGACGTGTCCGGGCTACGTGCCGACGCCGACTTCATGATCTGGTGGCACGCCGAGGACGTGGAGCGACTCCAGTCCGCCTATGCACGCTTCCGCCGCGAGACCACGCTGGGCAAGGCGTCGAACCCGGTGTGGTCCAACGTCGCACTGCATCGGCCCGCCGAGTTCAACAAGAGCCACATCCCGGCTTTCCTCGCCGGCGAGGAGGCAGGCAACTACATCTGCGTCTACCCATTCGTCCGGTCGTACGAGTGGTACCTGTTGCCCGACGAGGAGCGGCGGAAGATGCTCGCCGACCACGGCAAGGCCGCGCGGGCCTACAAGGATGTCCGGGCCAACACGGTCAGTTCCTTCGCCCTCGGCGACTACGAGTGGCTGCTGGCCTTCGAGGCCCCTGAGCTGCACCGGATCGTCGACCTGATGCGTGACCTGCGGGCGACCGAGGCGCGGCTGCACGTCCGCGAGGAGACGCCGTTCTTCACCGGCCCCCGTGTCGAGGTCGAGGCGCTCGTCGACGCCCTGCCCTGAATCGTCGACACAGCCCTGAATCGTTCACACAGCCCTGAGTGGTTCACACAGCCCTGGTGGGCGGCGGATCAGCGACCGCCCAGCAGGTGGTCGCCGACATCGCCGACGAAGTCGAGATACGAGTAGTCGCGGACGGCGAACCGCCAGTGACCGTCGCGCAGCCGGAACTCATCGCGGTAGCGACCGGCCGCCACGATCTGCAGCGGCAGCCGGTCGGTCTGCTGGACGACGGTGTAGTACGACCGCACCGTCGCCCGGTCGGCGTGCGGGCCGAACTCGACGATCGGGTTGGTGATGATGTGCTTGGTGCGCGGCGTGCCGTCGGCGTGGATGCGGACCATCGACCCGAGCAGGGCGACTATCCCATCGGCACCGCGACAGATGACCGTCCCGTCGACAACGATCTCTGCGTCGGCGAACAACTCGCCCACGCCCTCGAGGTCACCGGCGTCGACGAGTTCGGCGTAGCGGTAGAGCAGATTCGTCAGGAGATGAGCGTCGGGCACCGGTGCAGCGTCGCATCCCTGGCGGCCACCCGGGACCGAACCGTCCGGATCTCTTCCGGCGCCTCGTATCCCACGCCGCGCATCTGACCCATCCGAATGGTCGTCGGACGTCGGTCCGGTCGATTGGCGAACCGGTGGCGGGTCAGTCGGCGGCTTCGAGCTTCAGGCTGATCGAGTTGATGCAGTAGCGCAGGTCGGTCGGGGTGTCGTACCCCTCGCCCTCGAAGACGTGACCGAGGTGGCTACCGCAGTTCGCGCACAGCACCTCGGTGCGCTTCATGCCGAGGGAGTCGTCGACCCGCTCGACGATCGAGCTGCCGGCCAGCGGCGAGAAGAACGACGGCCAGCCGCAATGCGATTCGAACTTCTGCTCGCTGCGGAACAGCTCTGCGTCGCATGCCCGACACCGGTACACCCCGACGGTCTTCTCGTCGGTGTACTCACCGGTGAACGGTGCTTCGGTACCTGCCTGGCGGAGCACGCGGTACTCCGCCGGACTCAGCCGGGCGCGCCATTCGTCGTCGCTCAGCGACGAGTAGTCGACGTCGGCCCCGGTGGGCGTTCCCTGAGTGGCGTCCTCGCTCATTTCTCCACGGTAGCGACCGCGGCGCGACCCTCGCCACCGCTGATGTCCGATTCGGCATCGGTGCTGGTCGGCGACTCGAGCGTCGGGCCGTCGGCGCCGGTCAGCCCGGCCCGGCGCAGATCGAGGTAGCGGAAGAGCAGGGAACAGAAGACCGCGATCATCAGCAGGGACCAGCCCCAGGTGACCTTGTTGAACTCGAGCATCCGCCCGAACGCCTCCCACTGCACCGAGTAGAACGCGTCGAAGGTCATGCAGCCGTAGACACCGAGCCAGGCCGGCCAGTTGCGCATCGGCGATCCGGGCAGCAGCACCGTGAGCAGCAGCGGGAAGAGCAGCATGGAGTAGTACCCCTGGCCGAGCGAACCGACCAGGAACGTCGTCACCAGCAGGATGCCCGACGACGTCGTGATCCACAGCAGCTCGTTGGTGCGTCGGTAGTAGCGGTAGAGGAACCACAGACTGAAGACGGCCATCACGACGAACGCGATCCGGAGCACGATCACGAGCCAATCAGCGACACCGAAGTAGGCGCCGTTGCCGGCGATCGAGCTGTTGTAGTAGTCGCGGGCCTCGCCGAGGTAGGGGATCGTGCGGCTGATGAACGATCCGGGATCGACCGACATCGGCCAGGCGAGCGCGTTGAGCACCACCGGGATCCCGACCGCCGTGATCAGGACCTTCCACTGGCGGTTGAGCAGTGGGAGCAGCAGCAGTGGTGCCAGCACCGGTTTCACCGCGAGGGTCAGGCCGATCGCGACGCCGGCCCACAGGTCGTGTCTGCGCAACGACAGCAGCAGGAAGCCGAGCATCCCGAGCAACACGAACGAGTTGAAGTTGGTGAAGATCAGTGTGTGCGCGACGGTCTCGGTGCTGAAGAAGAAGAACAGCACGACCGGGAAGACCCAGGAGCGGCCGGAGAAGCCGAACAGTCGGGTCAGGAGGTAGGCGCAGGCGATCAGCACCAGGACGCTGGCGGCGATGAACAACCACCGTGAGCGCTCGGGGTCGATGATCGCCAGCGGCGCCATCAGCAAGGTGCCCGACGGTGGGTACAGGTAGTGGGGGTCGACGGTGTCGTAGTTCTCGCCGTAGACGGCCTGGCTGTTCAGGAACCGCAGTGCGGCCTGGTAGACCGGCGAGAAGTCGTCGGTGCGATCACCGTTGACGCCCATGATGATCGACCGCTGCAGGACCATCATCAGGGTGATCGGCCACAGCACCAGCGGGATGATCCGTTGCGCAGGCAGCTGCGGGTAGAGGTACCGGTCGAGAATCGCCACCCGCGAACCGTACTACGCCCCACCTCGCCGAGACGAAGAACCCTGGGCCGCTCGGCGGCGGTCCCTGCCGGTCACGGGCGGTCGCTCAGCTGGGACAGCCACGCTGCGTGGGCCCGGTCAGCGGTGCGGTGTCGACGTACTGGCCGACGATGTCGGCGGCGCAATCGCTGCGCGCGAGGACCGAGTAGCCGATCCCGTCCCAACCGACCGTCGTCGCCTCGGTGCCGGCGCGGATCAGCAACGGACGGAGTGCGTCCGCGCCGCCACCGCCGTTGATCGGATCGTTGGCGCCGGACAGGATGAGGGGCGCGACAGGGAACGCGTTCGGCGGACTGACGGGTGTGGTCGATGCCCAACCGTTGCACCGCAGCAGGCCGAGCGCACTGTTCGCTCCGGTGATCGGGTTCTGCCGTGACCACGCGGTGATGAGACCGGGGACCTCGTTCTGTCCCACCGGCCCGGTGACGTCATTGCAGCGCGACACCAACTGACCGTCGGTGGTGCGGAGATCCTCGGCGGCCTGCGCTGCCCGTCGCAGCGCTGCCACGTCGCCACGGTCGGCGGCCGCGATCATCGCCGCGACATCGGTGATGCCGCGTGGACCGTCGGGTGCCACCGCGATGGCGGTGGTGATCCCCGCGAGCGCCTGGGTGTCGGAGATGCCGCTCAGATCGCCGCTGCGGCCCTTGTCGACGACGTCGGTGATGGTTGCCACGCCGTCGGCGCCGAGCGGACAGTCACCCGCCGCCGAGCATCGCTGGGTGAAGGTCCGGAGTGCGGTCTGCACTCCGGTCGCCTGCTGGTTGGCCCGATCCCGGGCATTGGCGCCGAACGGCGTCGGGGTGTCCAGGATGATGCGGCCGGACCGTCCCCCGTAGGCGCTGGCGTAGGCGAGCGCCACGTCGGACCCCTCACCGACCCCGATCAACCCGAGATGCTCGACGCCCCAGCGCTTGCGCAGCGTCTCGAGATCGGAGGCGGCAAACGACACCGCGAAATCGAGTTGGTGTGGGGTCAGCGTCTCGGTGCAACCGTCGGAGGCGGAGGTCGCGGCGCGGGCCAGACGGGCGATCCGGTCGGATTGGCTCTGGGTCGCGAATCCGAGACCGTTGTCGGCCATCGTCGTCCGTTCGGCGCGGGTGAGGCAGTCCAGTTCGCTGCTCTCCGGGATCCCGCGTCGGTCCACCGCGACAATGGGGTGTCGGGCGAGGACCGATCGTCCGGGCCCGGCCGCCAGCAGCATCGCGACCCGGGACGACGGCAGGTCGGTGCCGGCGGTGAGTACCAGGGGCGCGGCATCGGCCGGGGTGTCGGCGGCGGTCACCCGGGTGGCCGCGACGGTGACGGTGTCGTCCTCGGGCCGGTCCGGATCGATCGGCGACTCGAAAGTGGCGCACTGGATGCGCACCCCGGACGGTCGCGGGACGTCGTACCGACGGGTGGTCGCGTCGGAGCAGTCGAGCCAATTGAGGTCCGTACGGGGCGCACTCAGTCGAGGCGGGGGAGGCGGCGCCGACGATGACGGTGCGGCCTCGCCGCCACCGCCGCCACCGGTGACCGCATCCGGACCGGGGTCGGGGCCGATCGCGCAGCCGCCGACGAGCACCGCGGAGATCGCGACGACGACGGCCAGCCGACCACGGATGGTCCGGGTCGGTGCCCGGGATGGACGACGCATGACCGCGAGCCTAGTCAACGCGGACCCGGCGGGGCCGGACGGCGCTGGCACACGGCCTCGGACGGCTCCGGTGCGCGGGCGGAGGAGGGTCGCGTGGCCCCCGACGTTCAGGGTCGGCGGGTCCACCGTTGGTAGAGGAAATCGTGGTCGTCGGTGATCAGCACGCTCGGTCGCAACGATCGCAGCGGTGCCGGTCCGGGATCGTGCGCGATACGGCCCGCGTCGCCTGCGACGAGGTGGGGACTGGTCGTCAGACACAACTCGTCGACGAGGTCGGCGACGATGAACGAACCCAGGAGTGTCGGTCCGCCCTCACCCAGGACGTCGCGATGTCCCTGGGCCGCACACCAGTCACGCACCGCGTCCGGCTCCACCGAGTCGTCACCGCAGTCGACGATGCGAGCGCCGACCGCGGCCAACGCGTCCCGACGTTCGGCCGGCGCGCTCCGACACGTCAGAATCGCGGTGCCGGGATCGTCGAGCGGAGCGAAGTCGTCGGGAATGTCGAGCGAGCGCGACAACAGCGCCAACGCAGGTGCCGGCGCGCGGCCGGCGCGGTCGCGATCCTCGGCGAACACCGGCGACACCGTGGGAGTGCCGTAGCCCTCGGTGGTGGCCGTGCGCGCACCGACCACCACGATGTCGGCATGGGCGCGCAACACCTGGAAGATCGCCCGGTCGCCCGGCCCACCGAGGTCACCGGACCGACCGTTGTGGGTGACCGCGCCATCGACGGAGGCGACCATGTTGAAGCGGATGTACGGCACGTCGTCATCCTGGGACCGTGACGTGGACGCCGACGTGGACCCCGCCACCGACGTGGCTGGAGACCCGGTGGAGTACTGCTCCGCAAGCCATCGCAGCACCTGCGGATCGTCCGGCTCCGCCTCGGGCGCAGGTGTGACGTGGATCGCTTTCTGCAGATGGAACATGAGTCCATCATGTAGTGGCTGGCTACCCTCCTTGCATGGCGGCACGTCTCAGCGATCGAAACCCCGAGGTCGCACCCGAATCACTGGTCGACGAGCTGGTGCCACCGTCGACATTCGACGAGGTCAGCTTCGACAGCTACATCCCCGATCCGAACGAGCCCTCGCAGGCGCAGGCGGTCGCGAAGGCACGCGACTTCGTCGCGCGTGCGGCCAAGGTCCGTAAGGGCAAGAAGGGGTTGTTCTCGCGAAAGCAGGCAGCCCAGGGAATCGGTCTCTACCTCGACGGCGGGTTCGGCGTCGGCAAGACCCACCTCCTGGCGTCGATCTACCACTCGCTGCCGGGACCGAAGGCGTTCGCGACCTTCGTCGAGCTCACACATCTGGTCGGCGCATTGGGCTTCGTCAACGCCGTCGAGCGGCTCTCCGATCACACGGTGTTGTGCATCGACGAGTTCGAGCTCGACGACCCGGGCGACACGATGCTGGTCTCGCGCCTGCTCAGTGAGCTCACCTCGCAGGGCGTGTCCATCGCGGCCACCTCCAACACCCTCCCGGGACAGCTCGGTGAGGGGCGGTTCGCCGCCCAGGACTTCCTCCGCGAGATCCGCAAGCTGTCGTCGGTGTTCGAGACCATCCGGGTCGACGGCCCCGACTACCGGCACCGCGACCTCCCGCCGGCGCCGGAGCCCAAGTCCGACGACGAACTCGCCGAGCTCGCCGAGTCCACCCCGGGTGCGACACTCGACGATTTCGATGCCCTGTGCGACCACCTGGCGACGCTGCACCCGTCCAAGTACAAGGCGCTGGTCGACGGTGTCTCGCTCGTGTGCGTGTCCAACGTGCACCCGGCCAAGGACCAGTCGGTGGCGCTGCGGCTGGTGGTTCTCGCGGATCGCCTGTACGACGCGACCATCCCGCTGACCGTGTCGGGCCGCAAGCTGGATGAGATCTTCACCGAGGAGATGTTGTCCGGCGGCTATCGCAAAAAGTACCTGCGCGCCACGTCGCGTCTGCTGGCGTTGTCACGTTTCGCCGAATCGACTGTCTGACCACCGATTTCGTTCGCCGGCGGACCATCGGCGTCGTGTCGGCTCGATCTAGTGCGTCAGACGGTGTACGAGGATGAGGTCGTGTTCGATGCTGCCGTTGAGACTGAAGGTCTTGGTGCCCGCGCGGACGAATCCCATCTTGACGTAGAAGCGTTGTGCGCGTTCGTTCTCCTCGTTGACGCCGAGCCACGCGAGTACGCTCCCGTGGCCCCGCGCGGCGTCGAGGGCGCCGCTCATCAACGCGTGTGACGGCGGGTCGGCACGGCCATACGCGTGATGGTCGGGGAGGACGTACATCTTCGAGACCTCGGACACCGGCCGTTCGGTGACCGCCGTACGCACATCGTCGTCGGCAGGCTCGCCATGGTGGACGAGTGCGTAGCCGATCACGGGTCCGTCGCCGCGACGGGCGACGAGGACATCGCTGGTCGGGTTGTCGATGTGACGCACGAAGTTCGGCGATCGGAGATTCGCCTCGATGAAGGCCGACACGTTGGCCGGATCCGAGTTCGGTGGGCATGCCAGCGGGAAGGTGATCGCGGCGACCTCCGCGATCGTCGGCGCCAGCGCTGGGTCGGTGACGACGGTGACGGTGACCGGCAGCGTCTGTCCGTCGGTGGTGCGATCCTCGGTCACAGCGTCCGAGGATACCGGCCCGGTTCCCTCGCGCGGCCTCGATTCGTCCCCGCGACCTCAGTCGAAGTCGCGGAAGCGAGGTGAAGTCGCGTCGTCGGTAATTCTCGACGGCGACCAGAGCACTGGAGACTTTGCAGCGCAATCGGTTTCATCCACCGAAGTCACTCCGACACGCTGCCGGCGCGGGGCCATGTTCGCGCCCGTTTCTACCGTTCGCTACCAAAGCTTTGGCAGCAAACGGTAGATCTGGTCGCGAACATCGCGCGGTCGATCGGTGGGGCCGAATGCAGGACCGGCCCCCGGAAACGCGAGAACCCGCTGTCTCCAGCGGGTTCTCGTGGTGCGCGATACAAGGATTGAACTTGTGACCTCTTCCGTGTCAGGGAAGCGCTCTCCCACTGAGCTAATCGCGCGAGTATTGAATTGATGGATCGAGGTGGCGACGGGAATCGAACCCGTGTGCACGGCTTTGCAGGCCGTTGCCTAACCACTCGGCCACACCACCAGATGTGAGAGGACCTCACGCCGAGCGGATGACGGGATTCGAACCCGCGACCCTCACCTTGGCAAGGTGATGCGCTACCAGCTGCGCTACATCCGCACGCTCGTGAGCTCTGATCTTGTGGATCATTTTGTTGCTCACGATGCGATGGTGAACACTATAGGAACTTCTCGACGCGTACCAAATCGCCTGGTCAGAGGTCGATTGCGATGCGATGCCGATGACGGCCGGCGCGCCGCGTCCAGATTTGGGAACTGACGTCGACTGCGTGTAACCTTCTGCCTCGTGCACAGGCGCCTCGCGCGTCGCACACGGTCCCGTGGCTCAGTGGAAGAGCGTCCCGTTCACACCGGGAAGGTCGCTGGTTCGATCCCAGCCGGGACCACCAGGTCAAGGCGATATTTAGCCAGCCCGGGCAATAAGCGGGCAACATCGAGAGGAGTGAGGGTCCTCCGATGGCCGCCGATCTCACTCCCAAGGCGCTGGACCAGGTGCGCCGACGAAAGCGCAAGTACCCCTGCGGAATGTGCGGCGAGACGCTCATTATGTCGAAGTCTCATGTGCCCCCGCAGTGCGCAGGGAATCTGGGTCTGGTCCACCGCACTCGTCTGATTGTCAGAGGCTCCGATGTGTCCCACGG
The DNA here is from genome assembly GCF_000334455.1 of Gordonia soli NBRC 108243. GTDB lineage: Bacteria > Actinomycetota > Actinomycetes > Mycobacteriales > Mycobacteriaceae > Gordonia > Gordonia soli. The sequence goes on along the minus strand of NZ_BANX01000019.1, from coordinate 65,060 downwards.
TCGAGCCGACCGGGGCGGCATCCACTTCTACGGTCTGTGCCGTCGGTGCAACACAGCAGCGGGGGATTTCGACCCCGCCTACGGCGCGTTCGCAACTCTGCTCCGTCCCTACTGGGTTCGCGACTGGACCCTGCAGCTGCCGGGCCTGGTCGAAACCCCTGACGTGACTCTGCGGCCCGGGGCCGTGGTGCGTTCGCTGTTGCTCGGGATGATGGCGACGACCACGATGATCCGCCGACTATGCCCTGACCTGGCCGAGCAGCTTCTAACTGGGGAACCTGTCGATCTCCCCTCCAACGTTCGACTGCGCATGGCATTCGCGCGCGGACGGTCGGCCCGCGTCGCGGGCACGATGTCTGGTTTTCACCTTGTCGGTCCGCTATCCCGGCACGAGTCGGACGGCAGCCCTATAGGCATCCACTCGCTGTCGGCTGTCTACTTCCCGCCGCTCGCGTGGGAGCTGGTCCGTGCGGGGCCTACTCTGCTCGATGAGTACAGGTGGGCCGACGTGAGTGACTGGACTCGCTATGACGTCACGGACGAGCGCCGCCTACCCGACCTCGTACCGGCTCTCCCAGTGACCGCGCACCCGTGGCACCACCCTGACCTGAATCGCCACTGGAGCGAGATGACCTCCTCGGAGTTGTCACAGATCATCGAGTGTCTCAACATCGAGGGCGGTCCCGAGCGCACCGCTGGGGCACCGATCACCCTCGAACAGCGCTCCTACCTGTCCATGGAGGAGTTCGAGGAGATCGCGCGACGCCGGGGTAGATAGGTGGTTCTCGCGCCATACCGGTCGCCGAACGGAGATGAGGTAGTCGAGCAGTGGGACAAACAGCAAAGCTGCACCACACCGTGCCCAAGTTCTACTTGCGCGGGTTTGCCGACGAGCGCGAACGCATCGTCACGATCCGACTGCCGGATAAGAAGCTGCCACCTCAGAGCATCGACAAGACCGCTGCGACGAACCACTTCTATTCGGTCGCTGGGCACCCGGACGGCACGGACGCCTTCGAGAAGGCTCTTAACCGGTTGGAGACTCCGACTGCCGACGCGCTGCGTTCGTTGGCCGACGGCGACTGGCCTCTCGATGAAGAGAAGCGCACCCTAGTGAGCTACTTCCTCGCAATGCAAGCGGTACGTGGTCCCGATCAGCGACGCAATATCGGGCACATGGGTACCCAGATGATCAAGCTGGAAGCGCAGTTCACCAAAGCCGAGGGAGCTCAGGCCTGGGCCAAACGTCGGCTTGGTGTGGACGTAGACGCCGAGGAGGCGGCCCGTCTGCTTGACCGGGCGGCGCGCCCGACACAACCTCTCAAGGTCCCGCCCGAGGTCCACCTCCAGAACATGGCGTCGCTGTCGGCGAAACTAACCCCGTACATCGTTGGGCGTCCCTGGACTCTCGTGCGGTTCGAGCGTCGTTCATTGCTCACCTGCGATTCTCCTGTGGGTCTGGTCCGGCAGCCCGAGGACAACCAGCCATGGCAAGGCGTGGGTTTCCTAACCGCTTGGGGCATAACCTTTCCCGTCACCCGAAAAATCGGTTTGGTGATGAGCAATATCGACCCCCTAGCTGAGGCCGGTATCCCTGTCGAACGTGTGTGGGCTGGCGAGTTCGACAGGGAGGAGCGGGGGACTACCGCATACGAGAAGTTCATCAACGAAAGCACAATCGACTCGGCAAGTGAGTGCGTATATCTGCACCCCGACGATGAGCGATTCCTGCCGAACGATCTGCCTGAACCGAGGCCTATTTCGATGTACGGGCCAGGTCAGGAGTATGTCGGCGATTGACGCTGTCTCGGCTGCCGCCTCGCGTTTACCCTGACCATGAATCTCCTACGGCAGCGGGGCGACGATGGTGAACGACCCGGGCACACTGCCGGATCGGATCACCGCGAGGGCGTGGTGGCGCCCGTCGAGGTCGTCGCGGGGGAGTTGCAGGGCGGCGTCGACGTCGGCCTGGGTCGCCGATCCGCGCATGTAGACCCTGTTCGCGAGCATCGTGATCGACGACCAGCAGCTCACGACGAGCCTGGGGACCTCGGCGGGTCGGGTGTCACCCGCTGCGGTCATGGCGGCGTAGTCCTCGGTGCCGTCGAGGGCGGAGCGGATCGCCTTGGGCGTCGGCGGGCCGCCGTGGAGGTAGAACGCCTGCGCGTAGGGACCGGCGTAGCAGATGGCGGCGCGGTCCTGGTCGTCGAACCTGGTGGCGTAGACACAGGTCCCGAGGCGGTGCGGGTGCTCGGGGTCGACGGTTCCGAGGGTGATCTTGCGGACCGTGTGCCCGAGCACCGTCGCGGTGATGGCGTGAGCGGACTCGTGGATCGCGGTTCCGTATCGGGCCTTCTGGGCCGGGGTCATCGTCGAGGACTCTGGTGTCGGTGGTGCGGCGGCGGTGTGTGCGGGTGTGCGCGCCGGGTGCCGGGCGGTGCGGGTGGTCCGCGTCATGGTGTGGTTCTCCTGCTGTCGGTGGTGGTGGTCGTCGGCGACGGGGCCGGTCCCAGAGGCCCACAGCCATTCCCGAGACCGGCCCCGTCGCGGTGGGCGGTGCGACGATAGACACGCGCCCGGTGTCGGTTGGTCAGGTCAGCCCGGCCATGGCCACCGCCTTCTCGTAGCCGATGACGACGGACCGTTCGGCGATGGCGATGAAGCGGTTGTTGGTGGCGTCGATGGTCTCGCGGACCGCAGGTACATCACGCCAGCCGTAGAGCGGGCTGGTGGCCACGAGCGCCTTCCCGAGGCCGTCGACGTATCCGCCGCCGAACACCCACAGGTGGCCCATGGGTGTGCGGGGTGCACCGCCTCCGACGAACTGTAGGAGGTTGTGATCGGCGGCGGCAGCGGCCCATTCGGCGCTGGCGTGGATGACGCCGATGGTGTTGGTCTTGGCGAGCTGGGCTTCCAGGTGGCCGAGTGCGCCGACGATGCCGGTTGGTCCGGGGCCGGGAGGGGCGTCGGCGATCAGGCGGGCGGAGAACTCCCGTTCGACGGCCACCGGCTCGATCAGGCGCAGGTTCTGACTCGCGCGGGCGCGGACCTCGTCTTGTGAGGGGGTGGTGAGGTCGCATTCGTCGTACGCCCACACGGTGAGCGGGTCGAACGGGTCGGTCTCGGGGTCGGGACGGGTGCCGTCCTTGATCTCGTCGCCGGGGTCACCGCACCATTCGGCTGCCCAGATGCCGACGGCGTCCTCGCCCCCGAAGTTGTGCGGGCGGACGCGGACACCGGAGGCGAGCCACCGGGGTACGCCGACGCCGTCCTGGGTCCATGTCGTGGCCGGGTACAGGCCGCCGGGTGACGGGTTGACCAGCGGTGCCTCGTAGTTGACCGGCAACAGGTCCGGTGTCGAGGGGGCGGGGGCAGTCATGCGTTCTCCTGTCGTTCGTGGTGATCGTGGCGGGTGAAGCGGGAGGCGCGTAGCTCGCGTCCCGAGGGTGGGCGGTCGAGGCCGACGGCGCGGGCGATGCAGGAGTCGCACTTGTAGCCGTGGACGGACCCGCGCCACCGCCAGGTGGGTGTTCCACAGCCCCAGCACGGCTCCAATCGCTGCCCGGTGGCCGTCGTGGGCGCGGTGTTCACGTCGTTTCCTGTTCGCTGGTACCGAGGCCGAGTTCACGCAGGGTGTCGCGGGCTGCCTGGGCGGGGTCGGTGGGAGCGGTCCGTGATCCGACCTGGGCACGGTGGCGCTCGGCGGCGTCGAGGCGTCGGTGTGCTGCCAGGGCGGCGCGGTCGAGGTCGCGTAAGACGGTCAGCATCGCCTCGGACGCGGTGGGGCCGCCGCGCCGGTCGGATGCCTGGCGACCGAGCAGGTGTGCCAGGGGAGCGGTGTGGGGCCGGGCGAGGTCGACGAGGGGTTCGACCCAGGACCCGTCGGCGAGATCGTCGGCGGTGATGGTCGGCAGCGCCGACCGGCTCACTGCCCGCATGGCCTCGCGGGCGCGTCGGCGGTTGGTGGCGTCGAGACGGCGGATATCGGAGTCGGCGACGAGTTCGGCGGCGGCGACACACAGCCCGCTGACCGCGTCGGCGACGGCTTCGATGCGGGTGAGGTTCGCAGCAGGAGTGGGGTCGTCGACGGCCCGCAGGGCAATGGGTCCGCAGATCGCGGCGACCTCGTCGTCGAGGCGGAACTGGTCGTCGAGGACGACGGTGAGCCACCGGCGTCGGCGCTCACGTTTCGTGGCCTGGTCGTAGATGGGCACCGGGGCGGTGGGCCGCTCCCGGCGGGGTGCGAGGTATCCGCTGATGGGCATGGCGGTGTCTCCTAAGCGCGTTGTGTGTCAGTGGTTTTCGGTGGCACAGCCAGAACCGACCGTGCCTGGTCGAGGTCGAGGTCCAGGACGTGGCGGCAGACCTGGGCCAGTCCGTCGAGGTCGAGGGTGCCGTCGGCGAAGGCACGGCTCGTGGCAGCCCCGAGCACCCGGTAGGCGTCGGTGTCGACGGTGGTGTTCGCCGGTGCCGTCATAGCCGTCAGACCATCACCACGCGCTTGGGTTCGCCACGGCGTGCGCAGGCGGCGTCGGCCATCCGCGAGCACTCGTCGGCGAGGCCGACCCAGGGCGTGCCGTGGACCTGGACGAGGACGATCTGACCGGCGCGCCACAGTCGGTGCTGGGCCTCGTGTGCCTGCCAGTATCCACAGCCCCCGGGCAGCTGGGCACGAACACGGCTCCACCGCACCAGGTCTCCGTCGTTGGGTGCGAGGTCGGTGAGCGCGGACAGGATGGCGGCGTCGATCTCGTCATCGGTGTGCATGCGGCGGGTGGTCCGCGTCGGCGCGGTGGCGGTGCTGGTCATCTGGGTCTCCTCGGTGTGCGCGTGTCCACGTTGGACACGGCGGGGTGGGTCGAACTGCATGTCGTCGATCCGGTGCTGCTGCCACGACGTCGAGGCCCGCCGGGGCAGCAGGGTGGTGGTCTCAGGTGCGCATGGTCGTCGCACCGCCTCCCAGGGAGTCAGCTAGGGCGGCGGCGTCGGCAGGGGCGAGCTGGTCGCGTTCTGCGTCGATTACGGTGCGGCACCGCCAGTAGGCCAGTGCGGCCCGGCATTCGGCCACACGCGGGTCGTCGTCGGCAGCGCCGCGTCCGAGGAGGGCGTTGTGCCGGGCGGCCCACTGTCGCGCTGTGAGGTCGCCCGGGGCCGGGGTCTGCGCGTCGGCGGTGGCTGCGGTCATGGGACCCATCATGCACCGAGCCGAGCAGCTCCGCAACGACGACACTCGGCTAATTCGACTGGGCCACAGTATAATTCACCGACAGTGCTAGGCGTTGTGGTCAGTCGGTCGGGCAGGTGATGGAGCGCCGCGACCACCCGGCGGAACTCCCGCGCCCTGGCTACGGGCGACGATCCGGCGCAGGAGTTCCGCGAGGTGGTCGCGGTCGTGTCGACGTTAGCGCGGGGCCTGCCGCAGATCGTGGGGATGCACGGCCTCGGGCGGCGCGTCGTCGAAGCGGACGACCACGCAATCGCGGCGGAACCGAACGATCCGGCAGGGGCGATTGTTGGTCCCGCTGATGCCGACGTAGGTGGCGGGGCCGGTGCGCAGCCCCCAGTGCTCGACGGACGCGCTCATGCCGACACTGCCTGGTTCACCGAGGCGAACACGCGGTCGCGGACGTTGTAGATCGTCGACCTGTTCACCCCGAACTCCCGGGCCAGGGCTGCCGCCGATTCGCCGCTGGCCAGCCGGTCGACCACCTCGCGCGCCTGGTCATCGGACAGGGACGGCCTGCGGCCCTTGTACTTCCCCTCGGCCTTCGCGATGGCGATACCCTCACGCTGCCGCCCCAGGATCAGCGAACGCTCGAACTCAGCCACCGCACCCATGACCTGCATCATGAGCACCGCGCACGGGTCTGCGTCGTTGGCGGTGAAGGTCAGCCTCTCCTTGACGAACTGCACGTTGACACCGCGCCCGCTGAGATCGTCAACGACCTGGAGGAGATCACGCAGCGACCGGGCCAGGCGGTCCATCGAGTGGATCACCAGCGTGTCGCCCTCGCGCACGTAGTCGATGCAGGCGGTGAGCTGGGGCCGGTCGGTGTCCTTGCCGGATGCCTTGTCGGTGAACACCTTGTCGAGCACCACGCCGTCGAGCTGCCGCGCGGTGTTCTGGTCCAGCGTGCTCACCCGGGTGTAGCCGACGGTCTGTCCGATGGTCATATCTGTTGCCCCCCTTGTGGTTCTAGGTTCTAGACCCATCTTAGGAAGGCGTGGAAGAAGAAGCCAGGGACTCTAACTGGTCGCTCGACGCGCGTCGCGCCGCAGTTGTGTTGGGGTACAACCTATCTGGTCACAGACGCTCAGCGCTGATCGTCCAGGTGATCGGACCCGGTGTTGATCTGCACGACGGGTCGGCCCTGGGTGAGTGACCGGGTGAAGCCGGGCCGGTTCGCGGGGGAGTAGTGCTGACCTGCAGGCATCCGGTATCGGGTCTGGCCGGGGGTCACCCGCTCGACCTCGACGATCTCGGCATCGACGATCTCGACGTCGGCATCGGGGTCGTCGGTCGTCTCGTCGTCGGTGTCGGCGGCGTGGGCCTCACCACCATGTTCGGTGTTGTCCCACAGCCCTTCTCGCGCCGCGTCGGGTGTCGCGGGTACATCGGGGTAGGCAACGCCGAGAACGGGCGGCAGCGGGCCACTGGGGGCCGGGATCGCGCGGTTGGTGTTGGAGTCGCCGCCGTCCCACGGCTCCGCCACGGGATCGGCGGCGTCGGCCCAGCGCTGCCGGTCGAGCAGCTCCTGCGCCCTCGCGTCGCCGAGGTGACTGAGCCAGGCCTCGGCGGTGCGCTGCTGCAGGAGTCGCCTCGGGGTGGAGCTATCGGTGTCGACCTCGCCGACGGCGACGAGCACGAGTTCGGCGGCGAGCCTGTCGATGTCCTCCTGGGTCCGCTGTCCGGTCGCTGCGGCGAGGGCGTCGTCGAGGCTCGACGCAACGAGCGACCGGGCCTCGGCGTCCTGGCTGCCCTCGGCGATCAACGTCGCGAGGTCGTAGGCGGCGTTGATCAGGGCCTCGGGCGTGGGCTGGGTGGGTTCACGGCTGCTCATTCGGTGACGACCTCCGCGTCGAGTACGGGCTGGGGTGTTGGCTGGTTCAGGGATTCGAGGGTGGCCTGTCGCGCCTGCTCGATGGCCTCGCGGGGTGAGGGGGTGACGACGACCTCGTGCCGCTCGGGGCGGTAGAGACCGTTGAGCTTCGAGCCCTCGGCGTTGAGCGACCGAATCTCCTTCGAGATGCGGATCATGGTGTTGGTGTCCCCGGCGGCGTCGGCACGGGCGTACTGACGCCACAACCTGGATTCGAGGATCCGCAGCCCCTCGGTGGACAAGGCCCGGTCGACGTCGGGCTCGGGCGCGACCGAGTCGAGCAGTCGGCGGACCGCGATCTGTGCGGCCTGCCGCGACCGATAGCCGCAGGCGTCGGCGACTTCGGCCCAGGTCGCACGCTGCGCGCGGAGCCGGAGCGCACGCTGGGCGCGGTCGCGTTGGGTACGTCGTGTCGTCGTCATCGTCAACAGTCTGTCAACGTTCGGTGCATCCACAACAGTGCCAAAGTTCGGTGTTATGCGTTGGGGCACGGTCGGATTCGGTCACACCGACGCCCACGGCATCCAGCCCGACGAGGAGGTCGGGCATCCGCTGATCAGCACGACCGTCCTCGTCGTGCGGCACGGACGTGGGTGGCGAACGCCTCGGTGAGGGGTGGCAACCGTGGCGGAGGGGTGGCGAAGGTGTGGCGCACTGTTCTCGCAGGTCAGCGGAGGGGTGGCAGGGGTGGCAGGGGTGGCAACACTCCCGCGCACCTATGTGGTTACTCAAACTCGTCTCTATATGACGTGAAACGACCTTTTCAGTCTTTTCCTCATTAGAGGGTGGGAGTTGGGGCGTGGGTATCCGCCACCCCTGCCACCCCTGCCACCCTTGCCTTGACCTGGGATTTTGCGTGTGGCGGGCGCGCCACACCCCTGCCACCCTTGCCACCCTTGCCACCCCTGGAGCTGATCCGCGACGTTGGCCTGGGGCTGTGTGTAGCCGACGTCGACCTAGTTGCCCGACACGCAGCCCCAGGTCGGCGACTGGCCGCGTGTCGGCCCGGGGTACCTACTTCGTACCTAACTTCGGGGCAGCCTCGATAACAACCCCGACAAAGGCGGAATTATCTATGCCCCAACGAATCTCGCGGAATCCGGAAGCTTGCCGCGACCGTCCCCATCCCGTAATGTCGTCGACAGCGGGTCACCCGCGCACGGGAGCACACCCCTCAGATTGGAACGAGGGAGAGGAAACACCGTGGCACCCACCACATCTGCAGGCGAGCAGTGGGAGAGCATCCCGCAGGCCGCCAAGCGCACCGGCTACTCCACCTGGACGCTGCGCGAGCTGATCAGCGAGGGCCGTCTGCCCGCTTACCGGCTCTCGAACAAGCCGAAGTCCCACATCAGGCTCAAGGTCTCCGACGTGGACGCGATGTTCAGCGCCATGATCCCCATCGAGGTCTACGGGACCAATTCCGCTGGCGCGTGATCGCTGCCAGCCCGCTCGTGAATATCCACACCCGGCATTGAGCGGACCTGTCAGCGAAAACAGCGAAGCGGCGCGGTACCCACTCCGCGCCGCCTCACCAGAATCAGATTGGACCCGAGGAATTGGCCCACGCACAGAGTATCACCGAGAACGGGACCGACGGGAGCGTGAACAGCCGCGATGATGAGCGGGCACGCGAGAACCGTTTGGCCATCGCCGCAGTGAAGCAGAGCGTGCAGAGCTCCGTCGAAAATGAGCGCGTGACCGAGTGTGCAGCGCGCGACGCCGAGGACCGGCTCCGGCGGGCAACTTTGGAGGCGTCCGACCTGTTCGACTCCAGCCCGCAGCTCACGCACGTCGCGGCGTTCGCCGACGCTCGCCACGTCGGACGGTGGGCCGTTCTGAGCGGGGTGCTGATGCGAGTAGTGCTTGCCCTGCCCCACAACGTCGTGCTGCCCGCCATCATTGGGAGCGAGGTATCGATCAACACGTTCCTGGCGCTCATTGGGGTTTCCGGCGGCGGGAAGGGATCTGCGGACAAGGCGGCAGCCGAGGCGTTCGATATCCGCATCGGCGCCGGCGATTCTGAGCATCTGCTGCCGCGCCAACCGATGCTGCCTATCGGCACCGGCGAAGGAATCAACCGCACTTACGCCAAGGCCGGAACCGACCCCGTGACGGGCCGTTACCGCGTCGAGTTTCACGAGCGGGTTGGACTGTTTGGAGTCCGCGATATTGCCACGCTGAGTTCGCTCACCGCCCGCAGCGGAACAACATTGGTTCCCGAATTGCTCAAGGCATCGATGGGCGAGGAGCTGGGATTCGCCAACGCCGACAAGGAACGGCGCGTGATCCTCCCGATGCACTCCTACCGGCTGTGTCTGTCCGCTGGTGTGCAGCCCGACAACGGTGCGATCCTGCTGAACGACCAGGCCACTACTGACGGGTTGCCGCAACGGTTTCTGTGGGCACCGGTGCGTGACGGGGTAGTGCGCACGGATCGTGCCGAGACCGCGCCCCGGGCGTTGGTCCTGCCCGACTTCGGCATCGATCCGTTCGCGGTGCCCGATGACGGCGGTGACAACCTCGACGTGCCGCTGGTGCCGATTGGTGTGGGTACGACCATCGCTGAAGCGGTCATCGCGGTAGACGCCGCCAAGGACGCCGACATGTTCGGCAGGTCCGACGACCCGCTCGCCGGTCACCGGCTCCTGTGTCAGCTCAAGGTGGCCACCGCGTTCGCGGTGATTCACGGGCGCACCTACGTCGGAGTCGAAGACTGGCAGCGCGCCGAGTGCCTCATGACGGTGTCAACCGCCGCTATGGCGTACGTCGCCGCAGCATCGTCGGCCACTGCGGAGCGCGAGTCGGTAAGCCGTGGGCAGCTCGACGGTGTGCGCCAGGCCGCCGCCGACGAGGTGCGTGCTGAGCGCCAGGTGCGCAAGGTCGCCGACCGTATCCGCGAGATGCTGCCCGCCGACGGTGACTGGATGACGATCAACGCGATCAGGAAGGTCATCACCAGTAGCAGCCGGGTTCACATCGAACCGGCGATCCACAGGCTGACCGTCAAGGGGGACATTCGCAGCCGCAAACACGAGTACGGCACGGGCACGACCACACAGTTCTCCCTGACCGAGAAGGGTCGAGCGTCCCGACGCTGAGAACGAAATGCCGCTTGACACATCCGGTTGAGGAGTCCCGAGGTGGTTAGAGCCGGGGGTGTAAGGTTCGGCATGCCTTCAGACTCGCCTATCGCTATACCGGTTCTGGCTGTACGTGTCGGCGACACGATCTTCAAGGATCGTGCCACTAAGCCGCTGACGGTGGACGAGATCGACTGGGTTCTCGAGCACGAGCACGGTCCAATCGCCCGCTTCATTGGTGTCCCCGAGGGCAATGCGCGCCGGACATGGGTTTATCGTCTGTCTGGCGTCATCGGGTGCTTCAATGCGCCGGACGACGAAGCCCTGGAAGAACGAGAACCTACGCTTCGCAGCGTCGATCTGATCGGTGGCGACGTGTCTCGCGGAGTTGTGTCGCAGTACGAAATTGCTGCTAAGGATCTGACAGGCGACCACCTAGGCCTCTTCATCGGGGCGCATTCGGACGACGGCAAGTTCAATGTTCCCGCGCAGATCATCGAGATTCACCAGATTCCGAACCGCGCAACGCGGCCAGGCGCAGTCGTCACGGTGAGAATCGGGGAGACGCCGAGCCAACCCGCACGCGTAGATGGAGGGCTGTATCCGCCGGAGCAGGTGTTCGAGATCATTGAGCTGTTCCAAGAGGGCGATCCGGAATATCGCCACCCTCGCTGCTACGTGAATACTCGTGGGGGCTGCTCGGCCACGATCTCGGGTGAGCACTACGTGTCCCACGGCCTCATCAAGCTCTTCACCTTCGATGACCCGAACGCGACAATCCAGCACAACCACGGAGCCGGGATCGTACGGCCCGTCAAGCCCAAGAAGTTCGTCGCCAATGTGCTCTGCACCAGCCACAATCACGGACTTCACCCTGCGGACGACGCCGCCATCAGCTTTGCACGATTCATTCGAGACATCGCGCTTGAGTGGCGCGGGGGAGCAGGCGCGTGGGGAGACGAGGCTGAGGTGCACATCTCAGGCGACGATTTCCAGCGGTGGGCGTTGAAGCTTCTGTTGAATCATGCCGCCGCGAACGCTTTCACAGGAAACGGTGGCCGTGTGTCTACGCCGATACCTCCAGAGGCAGTCGACATCTTGCTTGGACGTGCCGAGTGGCCGGAGACATGGGGAATGTGCGTAGCGAGTCAGGTGGATAGCCCGCTTACGTTCGACCCCTTTAGGAACCCAGAGCCGATACTTTCCGACTGGTGGTCAGCGCAGCCGTTCCTGGCCAACGGAACTAACGCGATCTGCGGAGGCACGGTCCGACTCGCTGGGGTCGAATTCGGGATCACTCTGTACAACCAAGGACGGGAACTGGAAGCGTTCAGCGCGCCCGAGAACCCAATTCGAGGGTCGATACAACGTCCCAGCTTCATGCGCTGGGAGTTCGAGGGAGTCGGCAAAACGGTCTATTTTTCTTGGGAAGACGGGTGGGAACACAAGACCATCACGTACACGATGCGGCGCTGACTACTCGTTGAGGATTCAGATGGTGGCGCCGCGACTGAGTCCGGAGGTGAGGGATCAGACAGCGCCACCGGCTAGCGCCGAGAGCTTGTCGGCGAGCGCATCCGCACGGCCCGCCGCGACGTGCTGGTAGCGCATCGCCGCCGTCGACGTCGTGTGCCCGAGTCGGTCCATGACCTCCCGGGTCGTCGCGCCGGTCAGCGCAGCCATCACACCGCCGAAGTGCCGCAGGTCGTGGAAATGCAGCTCGGGCTTGCCGATGGCGTCGCGGGCAGCGAAGAACGGGACCCTGAACCGACCCTCGGCGTAGTAGGACCCCGATCCGGGATCGGGGAACAGCAGCGCGGTCCTGGCCTTGCCGACGTGCTCGGCTAGGTGCGCGGTGACGACCGGGCGCAGGTGCGGCGGCACGGTGACGGTCCGGTTCGACTCGCGGGTCTTGGGCGGGCCGCACACGTACTTGCGCTCCCGGTAGGTCACCGCCTTGTTGATCCGCACGGTGGCAGCCTCGGGGCCGATGTCGGCACGGGTGAGGGCGAACACCTCGCCGCGCCGCATCCCGCACCACCCGGCCAGGAGGACGGTGAGCTGCAACGTCTCCGGCATGGCATCGGCGAGCGCGGTCAGCTCGGGGGCCTCCAGCAGCACCACGTCGCGCTTGGTGCGCTTGACCGCCGACGCACCCTTGATACGTGCGGGGGAGCGGTCGATCAGCCCATCGTCGACTGCGGTGTTGAGCACCGCCGTCAGCACCCCGTAGGCCCGGGCGTTGCGGGTCGCGTGCTCCTCACCGAGGCCGGAGTGCCACGCGCGCACGTCCTCGGTGGTGATCTCGGTCAGCACCGCGTCGCCGAGCACCGGGAAGATGTTCTGGTCCAGGTGGTAGCGATAGTTCTCCCGGGTCCGCCGCGACAGGGAGCGGTGTTCCAGCCATCGGTCGGCGTAGACCCGCAACGTCAGCACCGCCGCCTTCGCCTTGGTGGCCCGGTCGGCGGGCGGGGTCCAGATGCCCTTGCCGGGGTTGCGGTGATCGAGGTCGATGAGGTCCTGCTCCGTCGACAGCCATGCCGTCGCGGCGTCCTTGGTCGGGAACGTGGCGGGCGCGTTGTGGATCGTCCCGTGGTGGAGGTAGCCCGCCTGCCACCTCCCCGAGGTCCGCTGGCGCAGCCGACCGAACGAGCGGCGGGTGCGGGGCTGTGTCTTGCTGGCGGCGCTACGGGCCATGTCGGGTCTCCTCGGGTGCATCGGCGGGCGACAGTTGGGCAACAAGCGGGCAATAGTGACACCAAACCGCCCTCAACCATCCTTACTCACCACAATACTCATAACCGCACGTCAAGTAGCTATTTCTGGCCTGTTCACGCTGGTTGGGCGTGGATTCAGACTGCCCGCTGGGGCTGGTTCGATCCCAGCCGGGACCACCCTTCTTTCTGATGCATCCGAGCGCATCGCGCCGCGTGCCGGCGATTCACCCACTCGAGACCGCCGGCGAGCGCACAGACTCCGCAGACCGACATCGCGAATTCCGAGCTCAGCTCCGCGAGAACGCCGACGCCCGCTCGACCTGTTCGCGCGTGATCTCGACGCCGGTGTACTTCTCGAACTGCCGCGCGGCCTGCAGGGCGATCACCTCGGCGCCGGTGATGACCCGGGTGTTCGCCGCACGGCCTGCGCGAATCAGTGGTGTCTCGGCGGGGAACGCCACGACGTCGAACACCACCTCGGCGGCCTCGATGTGCTCTGCGGAGAATGCGACGGTGTTCTCGTCGGCTCCCGCCATACCCAACGGGGTCACGTTGACCAAGATCGCTGCGCCTGGCGCGGGATCGTCGAGCACGTGCCGGTATTCGTACTTCTCGGCCAACGTGCGGCCCGCCTCGCGATTGCGGGCGACCACCGTCAGTTCGGCGAAGCCCGCGCCGCGGAAGGCTGCGACGACAGCCTTGGCCATCCCGCCCGATCCGCGCACCAGCACCGGAGCGAAGGGATCGAGTCCGTGCTCGGCGATCAAGGTCGCCACCGCCTCGTAGTCGGTGTTCGACGCTCGCAGACGGCCGTTGTCGTTGACGATGGTGTTGACCGACTCGATGGCTGCCGCGGAACCCTCGATCTCGTCGACCAAGTCGATCACCGCTTCCTTGAACGGCATCGAGACCGAGCATCCTCGGATGCCGAGTGCGCGCACGCCTCCGATCGCCGCTGCGATGTCGTCCGTGGTGAACGCCTTGTAGACGAAGTTCAGGCCGAGTTCGTCATACAGGAAGTTATGGAATCGGGTGCCGAGATTGGACGGACGTCCGGCCAGGGAGATGCACAGGGTCATGTCTTTGTTGAGGATCGGCATGACGCCAATCTAGATCCGTCCGGCCGCACAGCGATGAGTTCCGTCGACCGTGGCAGTCGATCATGCTGGAGTCGCCGACAGTCGGCGCTGAGGAGGAGTACGCCGTGGGCCGGATCGTCGTGACCGAGTTCGTCTCGCTGGACGGGGTGATGGAGGCACCCGGGGGCGAGCCCGGCTATCCGCACACGGGGTGGGTGACCGAGTATCCCGATCCCGAGGTCGAGGCCTTCAAGGCACAAGAAGTCTTCGAGGCGGAGGCGCATCTGCTGGGTCGCGTGACCTACGAGTCCTTCGCCGGCGCGTGGCCGCACTACGAGGACGAGATCGGGTTCGCCGACAAGATGAACGCCTTCCCCAAGTACGTCGTGACCAACACAGTGACCCGACTGGACTGGAACAACTCGACGGCGCTCGAGGGGCCGGTCGCCGACTCGGTACGTGATCTCCGTGACCGTACCGACGGCATCCTGCTGGTGGCGGGCAGTCGCACCCTCGTCCACGAACTGCTGGCGACCGACCTGGTCGACGAACTGCGACTCACGGTGTTCCCGCTGATCCTCGGTTCGGGATTCCGTGTGTTCCCCGAGGTCGAGACACCGATGCGGCTGACTCTCGCCGATAGCCGTGCGTTCCCCAGCGGGGTGACCGTCCAGATCTACCGTCGCGCCTGAAGGCGACGTCCCGACCGCGGCGTTAGGCTCCTGGGGTGTCCACCCCCGACGCCACCGTGAATCGTCCTGAGAGGACGACGATCCTGCAGTGGTGGGCAGTCGGGGCGGCAGCTCTCGCGGCGGTCGCGGTCGTCATCTGGCACCTCACCGCCATCTCACCCGACAACCCGTTCTACGCGCTGTTCGGCAACCTCACCGACCTCCGGGTGTACCGGGCGGGAGGGCAGGCGATCATCGATGGCCGGCCGCTCTACACGGCCCCGGTGCTCTGGGGGCTCGACTTCACCTACCCGCCGCTGTCGGCGCTGGTGTTCGTGCCGTTCGCAGCGATGGGGCAGACCGCGGCGAGTCTGGTGTGGTGGTCGGCCACCTTCGTCGCCCTCGCAGCCACCATCGGGCTGAGCCTGCGCAGTCTCGGCTACCGCATGGACCGACGCGTCGCGTTGTTCGCGCTGTTCCTGACGGTGGCATCGACCGCCCTCGAGCCGGTTCGCACCACCATCTGGCTCGGGCAGATCAACGTGTTCCTGATGCTCTTGGTGCTGGTCGACCTGGTCCTGCTCGACATGATCCGGCCCAACTCCCGCCTGCGCGGCATCGGTGTGGGACTCGCCGCCGGCCTCAAGCTCACCCCCGGTTTCTTCGTGCTGTACCTGCTGGCGACCCGGCGGTGGCGGGCGGCGGTCACCGCGGTGGTGACCTTCGTGCTGTCCATCGTGATCGGGTTGGTGGTCATCCGCGGCGACGCGAGTCAGTACTGGACGCAGTACGCGACCGGCGCAGCACGCGTCGGTCGCGTCGACTCACCCGCGAACCAGTCGATCAACGGTTTCATCTCGCAGCTGTTGGCCCACTTCGATATCCGGCGATACGCCGAACCGTTGAAGGGGATCCCGGTCTACGAGGCGCCGCCGTGGCTGTGGATGCCGATCGCCGTCGTCGCCGCGGCTGCCGGGCTCTGGGCGGCCTGGACATGCCACCGACGTGGACGGGAGCTGTTGGCCGTCACCATCACCGGCATGACCGGGGCCACGGTCTCACCGTTCTCCTGGGGCCACCACTGGGTGTGGTTGGTGCCGCTGTTCGTCATCGCCTTCGACTTCGCCTACCGCGGTCTCGCCCGCGGACGGTCGGCGTGGTGGCGTTGGCTGACCCCGGCGCTGATCGTGGTGCTGTCGTTCACGTGGGTCAAACACTGGTATCTCAGCGGGCCGCGATTCGGCTCCGACCACGCGATCGCGTTGGGGCTTTTCATGATGCCGCGCTGGCCGAATCCGCAATGGTGGGATCACCTGCTGGTGATCCTGTACTCCGGTTGCTACCCGCTGGTGTTGGCGCTGACGATCGTCGCCGTCGCGGTGACCGAACTCCGCGAACGACGGGCAGTGGTCGACGCCCCGGCGTGCGATGAGGTCGCCGCAGACGACGCCCGTGCGACGCCGGCGACCGTTCGAGCGGACGACACGATCGGCGGTGGCGCCCCCGCGTCGGCCGAGGCATCGCGCCCGACGACGTAATCTGGACATCGGAGGAAGATCTGCGGCGTCCCGCTGGGCGCCGCGGCACGGTGCAACCGGATGGGGTACGACCCGCCGACGGATGGGGAGCATGTCGACGACCTGGACGGACCTGCGGGTCTGGGCCCGTAAACGGCGCTACGTGATCCGCCGCGATCCCAAGCTGAACCTGGGATACCGCATCGGGGTCGGCCTCATCGGCGCAATGGTGCTGGCCGGCGGGATCGTGGCCATCCCGTATCCCGGGCCGGGCTGGTTGATCGTCTTCCTGGGACTCGGCATCTTGGCGTCGGAATTCACCTGGGCGCACCGCCTCTTGACATTTGCGCGAGGCAAGTACGACCTCTGGCTCGACTGGATGAAGCAACAGCACTGGTCGGTGCAGGCGCTGTTCGGCTTGGCGACCTTTGCCATCGTCTGTGTGACGTTGTGGCTGCTCGGGGCGATCGGCAGCGTCGCGGGATGGGTGGGCTTGCACCAGAGCTGGCTGCAGAGTCCGATCTTCTGACCTGTAGGTCGTGCCAACCCGGTCGCCGGTGCTCGGCGCCGACCGACGCGCGGATACCATGCTGTACAGCATCCGACCACCCCTCGACGACCGCAGCGCGGTCGCCGCCGATCGATCAGGAGTCCAGCACCGTGCCCGACGACATCAAGGTGACCACCCCCGCCACGATCCGTGTGCCGGCCGGGACCACCGCGGGCACGGCACTGCGGGAACTCGAACTCCCGAACAAGGGCCCGCAGGCGATCGTCGTGGTCCGTGACGACACCGGCGTGCTCCGCGACCTCTCGTGGGCGCCCGACGCCGACACCGACGTCACCCCGGTCGCCGCCGATACCGAGGACGGGCGCAGCGTGATCCGTCACTCGGCGGCGCACGTGCTCGCGCAGGCGGTGCAGGATCTCCACCCCGACGCCAAGCTCGGCATCGGCCCGCCGATCCGGGACGGCTTCTACTACGACTTCGATGTCGCCGAGCCCTTCACCCCCGAGGACCTGAGTGCCCTCGAGAAGAAGATGAAGCAGATCATCAAGTCGGGACAGCGGTTCTCCCGGCGGGTCTACGCGTCCACCGACGAGGCGAAGGCGGAACTGGCCGGTGAGCCGTACAAACTCGAGCTGGTCGACGACAAGGGGTCGGCCGACGATCCCGAGGTCATGGAGGTCGGCGCCGGAGAACTGACCGCCTACGACAACCTCAATCCGCGCACCGGCGAACGGATCTGGGGCGACCTGTGCCGCGGACCCCACGTCCCGACCACCAAGTACATCGCGGCGTTCAAGTTGACCCGGAGCTCGGCGGCCTACTGGCGCGGCGACCAGGACAACGCCGATCTTCAGCGTGTGTACGGCACCGCATGGGAGTCCGCCGAGGCCCAGGACGCCTACCTCGAACTGCTCGCCGAGGCAGAGCGCCGCGATCACCGGAAGCTAGGTGCCGAACTCGATCTGTTCAGCTTCCCCGACGAGCTCGGTTCGGGGCTGCCGGTCTTCCACCCCAAGGGCGGGATCATCCGCAAGGAGATGGAGGACTACTCGCGGGCGCAGCATGTGACGGCCGGGTACGAGTTCGTCAACACCCCGCACCTGACCAAGGGGCATCTGTTCGAGGTCTCGCGTCACCTCGACTGGTACGCCGACGGGATGTTCCCGCCGATGCACCTCGACGCGGAGTACAACGACGACGGGACCGTGCGCAAGCCGGGGCAGGACTACTACGTCAAGCCCATGAACTGTCCGATGCACAACCTGATCTTCCGTTCGCGCGGACGGTCGTATCGCGAGTTGCCGTTGCGGCTCTTCGAGTTCGGCTCCGTCTACCGCTACGAGAAGTCCGGTGTCATCCACGGCCTGACCCGCGCACGCGGCTTCACCCAGGACGACGCCCACATCTACTGCACGCAGGAGCAGGTCGTCGAGGAGCTGACGAGCACCCTGCAGTTCGTGTTGGACCTGCTGAAGGACTACGGCCTCGACGACTTCTACCTCGAGTTGTCGACCAAGGACCCGAAGAAGTTCGTCGGCACCGACGAACTGTGGGAACAGGCGACGGACACCCTGCGCGAGGTCGGGGAGCGGTCCGGACTGGAACTGGTCCCCGACCCGGGGGGCGCGGCGTTCTACGGACCGAAGATCTCCGTGCAGGCGCGTGACGCACTGGGACGTACCTGGCAGATGTCCACGCTGCAGCTCGACTTCTTCGAGCCGGAGCTCTTCGAGCTCGAGTACACGGCCTCCGACGGCACCAAGAAGCGGCCGGTGATGATCCACCGGGCACTCTTCGGGTCCATCGAGCGGTTCTTCGGCGTCCTCACCGAGCACTACGCCGGTGCGTTCCCGGCTTGGCTCGCCCCGGTGCAGGTCGTCGGCATCCCGGTCGCCGAGGCGTTTGCCGATCACCTGCAGGACGTGGTCACCCAGCTCAAGAAGCGCGGTGTGCGTGCCGAGGTCGATCACTCCGACGACCGGATGCAGAAGAAGATCCGCAACCACACCACCGGCAAGGTGCCGTTCATGCTGCTGGCCGGCGAACGTGACGTGGCGGCCGACGCGGTCAGCTTCCGGTTCCGGGACGGGACCCAGGTCAACGGCGTGCCGGTCGCGGACGCCATCGAGCTCGTCGACAGCTGGGTCAGGTCGCGGCGCAACGAGTCGCCGACCGCCGAGCTGCTCGCGATCGACACCGGCGTCGAGGCGGACCGTGGCTGAGGCCCCCGGCGGGGGCGGCATCCGGGACGAGGGCGTCGGCGTCCCGGATCGGCTGCAGCGGTTGTGGAGTCCGCACCGGATGACCTACATCACGGCAGACCCGCCGGCGTCGGAGAAGGCGACCGGTCACCCGTTCCTCGACATTCCGCGCAAGTCGGACGAGGACGGGCTGATCGTCGCGCGCGGCGAGTCCGTCTACGCCGTGCTGAACCTGTACCCCTACAACCCCGGGCACACCATGATCGTCCCGTATCGGCAGGTCGCCGATCTAGAGGATCTGACCCGCACGGAATCCGACGAGCTGATGGCTTTCACCCAGCGGATGATCAGGACCATCAAGTCGGTGTCCAACCCCAATGCGTTCAACGTCGGACTCAATCTGGGCAGCGCCGCAGGCGGATCACTCGCCGAGCACCTGCACCAGCACATCGTCCCGCGCTGGGTGGGCGACGCGAACTTCATCACGGTTGTCGGGGAGACGAAGGTCATGCCACAGTTGCTCCGCGACACGCGGTCCCTGCTCGCGGACGCCTGGACCCGATTCGAGCCCTCCGGGACCGACCAGAATCCGTCCGATCGAACGTCCACCGAACCGTGACGAGCTGCGGAGTCGCCGAGGGTCGCCGAGCGGAAGGAGCGCCGAAGTGCTGAGCATCCGTGGCCGCGCATCGGTGTCCAAGGTGACCCTCCCGATGGGGCGGGCGTTGCTGCGCACCGGCCTCACGCCCGACATGATGACCCTGATCGGCACGGTGGCGACCATCGCCGCCGCCCTGACGCTGTTCCCGATGGGCCAGCTGTTCTGGGGCACGATGGTGATCTGGCTGTTCGTGATGTTCGACATGCTCGACGGTGCCATGGCGCGGGCGCGCGGTGGTGGCACGCGGTTCGGCTCGGTTCTGGACGCCACGTGCGACCGCATCGCCGATGGTGCGATCTTCGCCGGCCTGGCGTGGTGGTGCACCGTCGAGCAGCCGCATCGGTTGTTGTTCGTCGCGACGATGATCTGCCTGGTGACCTCGCAGGTCATCTCCTACGCCAAAGCGCGAGCCGAGGCCAGCGGGCTCGACGGCGACGGCGGTCTGATCGAGCGACCGGACCGGCTGATCATCGTGCTCGTCGGCGCCGGCTTCACCGGGCTCGGTCTGCCGTGGGCGATCCACGTGGCCATGTGGCTGCTCGCCGTCGGCAGCGTCATCACGGTCGGCCAGCGGATGTGGTCGATCTATCGCTCGCCGGGCGCCCGAGACCTCATCTCGATCGCGCCCCCGGAGGTTGCCGACGCCGACACGGCAGCCGATCCCCGTACCGCAGCCCACCCCGATACCGCGGTCGACCCCGGGACCGTCGCGCAGCCCGACCGGGACGAACCGCCCGCGGCCGACGATCCGGCCGCACGGCCGGGCACCACCTGAGCGAACGACGGGGGAGACGATGACCACGTTGTCCGCACAGCTCGCCGACCTCGGATACCGGGCCGGTTGGGCTGCCGTGCGCTACGCACCCGAGCGCCTCGCGCGTGGCCTGTTCGACCGGGTCGGCGGTCTCGCCGGTCGCCGCAACGGCGGACCAGACCAACTGCGTCGCAATCTCTCCAGGGTGATCGGCGTGCCGCCGGACCGGGTCCCGGACGACCTCGTCGCCGATGCGGTCCGCTCATATGCGCGCTACTGGTGTGAGGCGTTCCGACTGCCCGCCGAGGATCTGGCTGCGCGAGCCGCCACGCTGACACTGCCGCAACCCGACCGCGATCGGTTGCGTGCGGCCCACGACCGGGGCAAGGGCGTGATCCTGGCTCTGCCACACTCCGGCAACTGGGACATGGCAGGGGTCTGGCTGGTCCAGAACTACGGTCAGTTCGCGACTGTCGCCGAACGGCTGCAACCGGAGTCGTTGTTCGACCAGTTCGTCGCCTACCGCGAGTCCCTGGGGTTCGAGATCTTCCCGCTCAGCGGTGGTGAGCAGCCGCCGTTCGAGCAGCTCGCCGAACGCTTGCGGGCGGGCGGGATAATCTGCCTGCTCGGTGAGCGTGATCTGGCGCGCCACGGTGTTCCGGTCACGTTCTTCGGCGAGCCGACCCGGATGCCTGCGGGATCGGCGCGACTCGCCATCGAGACCGGTGCGGCACTGCTGCCGGTCCACCACTGGTTCACCGAGGCGCCGATGTCCATGGCGTCCGTGGGTGAACCGATCGATGTGTCCGGGGGTGTCGAGGCCGCGACGCAGGCCTTGGCCACGGCCTTCGAGGCCAACATCGCCGCGCACCCGGCCGACTGGCACATGCTGCAGCCGCTGTGGGAGGCGGACTGGTCGGCCGAACGACGCGCCCGGATCGGTGTCCCGGACGATCACGGATCGGCGGACCCGACCAACGGCCTCGGAACCGGGGAGGTCGCGCCGTGAGGATCGGCATGATCTGCCCGTACTCGTTCGACGTTCCCGGCGGGGTCCAGGCACACGTCGTCGAGTTGGCCGGTGTGTTCATCGACCGCGGACACGAGGTCAGCGTGCTCGCGCCGGCGGCGGCGGACACGTCGTTGCCGGAGTATGTGGTCTCGGCCGGTCCGGCGCTGGCGATCCCGTACAACGGCTCCGTCTCCCGGGTGAACTTCAGCCCGCACGGCTACCTGCGCCTGCGTCGATGGATCGCCGACGGCGACTTCGACGTCCTGCACGTACACGAACCGAACTCGCCGAGCATCTCGATGCTCAGCTTGATGGTGGCCTCCGGTCCGATCGTCACGACGTTCCACACGTCGACGACGAAATCGTTGTGGCTCACCGTGTTCCAGGGCATTCTACGCCCGTATCACGAGCGTATTGCCGGCAAGATCGCCGTCTCCGAACTCGCTCGTCGTTGGCAGATGGAGTCTCTCGGTTCGGATGCGGTGGAGATCCCCAACGGCATCGACGTCGGCGGGTTCGCGACCGCCGAACCCCTGCCGGGATACCCGCATCCGGGACGATCGGTACTGTTTCTCGGGCGATACGACGAGCCGCGCAAGGGAATCGACGTCCTGATGCGCGCGCTGCCGACTGTCGTGGAAAGATTCGGGGACCTGCGGGTGCTGGTGGTCGGTGGCGGCAACGAACGTGCGCTGCGTCGGCGTGCCGGTGCACTGTCCGACCACCTGGTGTTCCTCGGGCAGGTCGACGACGAGACGAAGGCGCGTGCGCTGCGTTCGGCAGATGTGTACTGCGCGCCCAACCTCGGCGGTGAGAGTTTCGGCATCGTGCTGGTGGAGGCGATGGCGGCGGGCGCGGCGGTGATCGCCAGCGACCTGAATGCATTCCGACGCGTGCTCGACGACGGGACGGCCGGCCGGCTGGTCCCGACCGGTTCGGCGGACGACCTCGCGACGAGCATCGTCGAGTTGCTGTCCGACGACGACGCACGCGCCGATCTGGTCGCCCGGGGACGCGCCCGGGCGGCACGGTACGACTGGTCCAGGGTGGCGGACCAGATCCTGCGCGTCTATGACACGGTGACCGTCGGCGCTGGACCGGTGGTGGTCTCCGACTGATCGCCGGCGAGAGTCCGCGGCCGGCACGGGGACCGGAGAGGGAGGGATGACAGTTTCGGGATTGACGCTGACCATCGTGATCGCGGTGGCCATTGTCGTGGTGCTGATCGCGGGGTGGGCCTATCAGACGGCCAACCGGTTGGATCGGCTGAACGTGCGGGTCGACCTGGCGCGGCAGGCGCTTGAGGCGGCTCTGGCACGTCGTTCGGTCGTGGCCCGCGCGGTCGCTGCGGGGATGAGCTACAGCAGTGATCCGGACGTGAAGTCGGCCGGTCGCGAACTCGCGGCGGCGGCGGATCAGGCCGAGCACGCCGCGCCGATCCTGCGCGAGCAGGCAGAGAACACCATGTCGGCGGTGCTGGCCCGCACCGACACCGAGTCGCGACCACCGGCGCTGGTGGTGGAGCTCGCCGATGCCGAGACCCGCGTGATGATGGCGCGGCGCTTCTACAACGATGCCGTGCGCGACACTCGCGGTCTCGCCGAGCGTCGGGCGGTCCGCTGGCTGCACCTCGGCGGCACCGCGGAACTGCCGCAGTACTTCGAGATCATCGAGCGGATCACGCCGACCAATTTCTGATCGTCCGCGCCCGACGGGGTCGCGCGATCACGTCGAGCGGTACAGGACGCGGGTGACCGGCACGCGAGTGCCCTCGCCTAGAATCGACTGTGAACTGCACGTCGGTGGGAACCGACGCTCGCACCGAGACTCAGGAGACCAGGTGACAACTATCCAGTCAGGGAACACTCCCGGACCGGACGCACGGATCAACGGCGTCGGCCCCGATGAGGGCCCCGTCGGTCCGGGCACCGCCCGCGTCAAGCGCGGCATGGCGGAGATGCTCAAGGGCGGCGTGATCATGGACGTCGTCACACCGGAGCAGGCCAAGGTGGCCGAGGACGCCGGAGCGGTGGCCGTGATGGCGCTCGAGCGCGTCCCCGCCGACATCCGGGCGCAGGGTGGCGTCTCGAGGATGAGCGATCCCGACATGATCGACGGCATCATCGCCGCGGTCAGCATCCCGGTCATGGCGAAGGCCCGGATCGGTCACTTCGTCGAGGCGCAGGTGCTGCAGAGTCTCGGTGTCGACTACATCGACGAGTCCGAGGTCCTGACCCCGGCCGACTACAGCAACCACATCGACAAGTGGGCGTTCACCGTGCCGTTCGTGTGCGGTGCGACCAACCTGGGTGAGGCACTGCGCCGGATCACCGAGGGCGCGGCGATGATCCGCAGCAAGGGTGAGGCCGGAACCGGTGACGTCTCCAACGCCACCACCCACATGCGCAAGATCCGCGGGGAGATCCGACGCCTGACCTCGCTGCCCAAGGACGAGCTGTTCGTCGCGGCCAAGGAATTGCAGGCGCCATACGAGCTCGTCGCCGAGGTCGCCGAGCTCGGCAAGCTCCCGGTCACCCTGTTCACCGCGGGCGGTATCGCCACGCCGGCCGACGCCGCGATGATGATGCAGCTCGGCGCCGAGGGTGTGTTCGTCGGCTCGGGCATCTTCAAGTCGGGCAACCCGGCTCAGCGTGCCGCCGCGATCGTCCAGGCGACGACCTTCCACGACGATCCCGACGTCCTCGCCAAGGTCTCGCGCGGACTCGGTGAGGCGATGGTCGGGATCAACGTCGACGACATCCCACAGCCGCACCGCCTCGCCGAGCGCGGCTGGTAGGCGTGGGACGCGCGTTCGCCTTCGGGGCTCGTCCGTCATCGGCCGACGCGATCGATCGGATGACCATCGCGTCCCGGGCGCGTCGCACCGGTAGGATCTGCTGACCATGAACGCGGCGACCATAGTTCGGGATGCTTCCCGATCGGGCACCGACATCCTCGGCGATCTACGACTGGAGTGGTCGGTCGCCTGCAATGTCGGTCGGGTGCGGGAGACCAACGAGGATGCGGCCCTGGCCTTGCCGGGGCGCTACCTGCTCGCCGACGGCATGGGCGGGCACGACAGCGGCGAGTTGGCCAGCGAGGCCGCGCTGCTGACGCTCGCCGACGTCGAGGCCAGTGTCGACCAGGGGGAGACCCAGGCCGCGCTGATCGATCTGCTGTCCACCGCGCAGACCAAGATCGGTGAGATCTCCACCGAGTCCGAGCGTCGGGCCGGCACCACGGCCACCGGTCTGGTCCTGGTGACCCACGAGGGCCGACCGCACTGGCTGGTGCTCAACATCGGCGATTCTCGGACCTACCGTTATCAGGCGGGGGTCCTGGAGCAGCTGACCATCGACCACTCGCAGGTGCAGGAGTTCGTCGACGCGGGCTTCATCACCAAAGAGCAGGCCCGGGTCGACCCGCGCCGCAACGTCATCACCCGCGCGCTGGGTGCCGGGATGGTCGAGCCGCAGGCCGACTTCTTCTCCTTCGAGGCACTGCCGGGGGACCTCCTGCTGGTCTGCTCGGACGGCTTGACCGGCGAACTGCCCGACGAGGAGATCGAGGGCATCCTGGCCGACTCGCCCGACTCGGAGGTGGCCGCGGAGGCGCTGGTCGATGCCGCGCTGGGGCTCGGTGCACACGACAACGTGACCGTGATCGTCGTGGCGGTCCACGACTCGGTGTCGACCGCACAGGTCGCGGTTCCCGACGCCGATGCCGACCGGGTCGATGCGGATGCGGGCACGACCGACGAGGTCGGGGAGCCGGCGACCGTGGACGCCGACGACCGGCGCTGATCGGGCGCCGTGACGGTGGCACCCGAGCCCGCATCCGACGACGACCGGTCGTATGTGGACTACTGCGGTGAGTTCTTTCCGCTGACCGCCGGTCAACGTTTCTTCATCGGTCGCGAGGCCGACCTGTCGGTGGACGACAACCCCTATCTTCATCGACGATTCCTAGTGTTGCACAACGAGAACGGCCTCTGGTGGCTGACCAATCTGGGGACCCACCTGTCGGCGAGTGTGTCAGCGGGGGACGTCGGTTTCTCCGCCACGCTCGGACCCGGTGCGCGGATGCCGCTCGTGTTCGGCCGGACCACCGTGGTGTTCACCGCGGGCCCGACCACATACGAGGTCGACGTCGTGGCCAGCGCGCCGCAGGTGCGATCGGTGACGCGGCCGCAGGTCGCCGGCGGACGGACGACTCAAGGGGTCCCCACGCTCACCGAGAGTCAGAAGCTCCTCATCGTCGTACTCGCAGAGGAGATCCTGCGACGAGAGGGCACGGGTGCCAGCGCGATCCCTTCCTCGGCACAGGCAGCGGCGCGGCTGGGATGGCCGATCACCAAGTTCAATCGCAAGCTCGACAACGTCTGCGACAAGCTCGATCAGCTCGGCGTGAGCGGGATGCGTGGCGGCGGTGGACGTCTGGCGACCAATCGTCGGACCAAACTAGTCGAGTACGCGGTCGCGTCCCGCATCGTCACGCGCGCCGATCTCCCCCTCATCGACGACGAAGCGGCCCGCAACACCGCAGGCTGACGCATCCGGTGTCGTCTGCCGACCAGCCACCCTTCTGACCTGCGTCGATGGCATGGGTAGTTCTCCCCATGGGGTGGGTAGTTCTCCCCATCGACCCCGGAGCGGAAGCCTCATAACGTTTTCCTCATCAGCGAGGACGCCGCACCGAGCGGCCCCGAGACAGACGAGTGAGGATCACCATGACCGTTGTCGCACATCATGTTCCGCAGGCTCGGCCCGGCATCGACCAGCGTCGTCACCTCGAGGCGGCACGTCGTCGGCGCGAGGCACTCGAGCGTCTGGCCGCGCGACGGATGCCGGTGCCCGGCCGGCGGTACGTCGAGGTGGTGGCCGCACCCGACGGCCAGGTGGCACCCGTCCACGTCGGACCTCGCAACCGGCACGTCACCGTCGTCACGCCGTTCGACGACGATCGATCGATCACCTCGCCGGCTGTCGGTCTCTCGGTCGAGGCGAGCGAGCTACCCAAGCCGGCACTGACCGCTCGCGAGGTCGAGGTACTGCGGACCTGGCTGATGCTCGACTCCAAACCGGCCGTCGCCGAGGACCTCTACATCTCCCTGGGCACGGTGAACACCCATCTGACACGGATCCGGGCGAAGTACATCGAGGTGGGGCGCCCGGCGTCGACCAAGGCGGCACTCGTCGCCCGTGCCGTCCAGGACGGTCTGGTCTCGCTCGACGAGCTCTGAGTCGTGGATCGCGTATCGACACGGTCTCCGCTCTCCGGACCGCAGTCAGTCCGCGGTCACGTGTGGCGGAGGCCGCGGCGGAGGGGTCCGCGGCCTTCGAGCGCAGCGGCTTCGGGGATACTGTCCGGGTGGCAGCCATCCAGGACATCCTGCAGGTCGAAGCGATCGAGACCGACATCTATCGAGGTCCGTCGTTCCCCAGTCACCTGCAACGCACCTTCGGAGGTCAGGTCGCCGGACAGGCCCTGGTCTCGGCGGTCCGCACCGTCTCCGACGAGTTCCACGTGCATTCCCTGCACGGCTACTTCCTCCGTCCCGGCGATCCCGACCGTCCGGCGGTCTTCTTGGTCGATCGCATCCGTGACGGTCGGTCGTTCGTCACCCGACGGGTGACGGGGGTGCAGCAGGGTGAGGCGATCTTCACGATGTCGGCCTCGTTCCACGTCCCGACCGACACCGGAGTCGAGCACCAGGACCGGATGCCTCCGGCCCCGCAGCCCCACGAATTGCCCGATCGTCTCGCCGAGGCGACCGAAGAGGAGCTCGCCCCGTTCCGGGAGTGGGAGAAGTTCGACATCCGGATCGTCCCGCCCGAGCGACTCGTCCGATCCAACTACTTCGCGGCTCAGCAGCGGGTGTGGTTCCGCTACCGGGAACCGCTGCCCGACAACCAGGTGTTCCACGTCGGGACCCTGGCCTACATGAGCGACATGACGTTGCTCGGTTCGGCCCGCGTGCCGCATCCCGGGGTGGAACCGCAGATCGCGTCGCTCGACCACGCGATGTGGTTCCTGCGTCCGTTCCGTGCCGACGAGTGGCTGCTCTACGACCAGACCTCGCCGTCGGCCGATGCCGGTCGCGCGCTGACCCAGGGCCGGATCTTCGACCTGCAGGGCCGCATGGTCGCCGCGGTCACCCAGGAAGGACTGGCGCGTACCGGGCGCGATGTCCCCGCCGACCAGCACGCCCGGCGACCGAAGTGAGCGGCCCCACGCGTTCGCCGCGGATCGGCATCCTTGCGCTGCAGGGCGATGTCCGCGAACATGTCGACGCGCTGACCCACGCCGGGGCCGAGGCGGTCCCGGTACGTCGCCGCAGCGAATTGGACGCGGTGGACGGCATCGTCATCCCCGGTGGTGAATCGACGACGATGAGCCATCTGCTGACCGTCTTCGACCTGTTCGACCCGCTGCGCGAACGGCTCGCCGATGGGCTGCCCGCCTACGGATCGTGCGCCGGGATGATCATGCTCGCCGGCACCATCCTCGACACCCGGCCCGATGCCCGGCACCTGGACGCTCTCGACATCACCGTGCGCCGCAACGCGTTCGGACGACAGGTGCAGTCCTTCGAGACCGACCTCGAGGTCACCGGGATCACCGATCGCCCGGACGCCGGCGGTCCGATGCGGGCGGTGTTCATCCGGGCGCCGTGGGTCGAATCCGTGGCGCCGGACGTGGAGGTACTCGCCACCGTTCCGGACGGTCCCGCTGCCGGGCGGATCGTCGCGGTACGTCAGGGCGACGTCGTCGCGACGTCCTTCCACCCCGAGGTGACCGGCGACCGGCGCGTGCATGAATACTTCGTGGAGATGGTGCGCCGGTAAGCTCTTGTCGACGAGCGGTTCGAGCGACGCGACCCGGGAACAGTTGACGCGGGGGAGTCGTGCAGCGAACCCTTCACGCACGAAGAAGTCAGTCGGAAGGATGCGGGAGCCATGAGCGGCCATTCCAAATGGGCCACCACCAAGCACAAGAAGGCGGTCATCGACGCCAAGCGCGGCAAGATGTTCGCCAAGTTGATCAAGAACATCGAGGTGGCGGCCCGCACGGGCGGTGGTGACCCGGCAGGCAACCCGACGCTGTACGACGCCATCCAAAAGGCGAAGAAGTCGTCGGTGCCCAACGACAACATCGAGCGTGCACGCAAGCGCGGCGGTGGTGAAGAAGCCGGCGGCGCCGACTGGCAGACGATCATGTACGAGGGATACGGCCCGAACGGGGTCGCGGTGTTGGTCGAGTGCCTCACCGACAACCGCAACCGAGCGGCGGGCGAGGTCCGTACGGCGATGACCCGCAACGGCGGCAACATGGCCGACCCCGGTTCGGTGGCGTACCTGTTCACCCGTAAGGGCGTGGTGACGCTCGAGAAGAACGGACAGTCCGAGGACGACGTCCTGGTCGCGGTGCTGGACGCGGGCGCGGAGGAGGTGACCGATCTCGGTGAGTCGTTCGAGGTGGTCAGCGAGCCCGGAGACCTCGTCGCCGTGCGAACTGCCCTGCAGGACGCAGGCATCGACTACGACTCTGCCGAGGCCAGTTTCCGGGCATCGGTCGAGGTCGCCGTCGACGCCGACGGCGCCCGCAAGGTGTTCAAGCTGATCGATGCCCTCGAGGACTCCGACGACGTACAGAACGTCTACAGCAACGTCGACATCAGCGACGAGGTGCTCGCCGAGATCGACGACTGACGACGATCGGCCCGCTGCTCACGGGTGCGGCGGGCTGATCGCCGGCCGGTCCGGGTGCTCGTACCGGACCTCGATGTCCGCAGTCGGTGCGCCCAGGGCCTGTGTCAGCAGTGGCGCGATGGTCCACTGCTGATCGTCGGGTGTGCGCCGTCGCAGCGCCGCCTCGCTCATCTGCAACCGGACGGTCACCTCGAAACCCAACCCGCGTCCGAGCAGCATCGGCCCGGCCACGAGCACCACCTGGTCGGCATCGGCCTGCCTGCGTCGATCTCGAAACGATCTGTCGGCGACGGCATCCCACAGTCGAGGCAGCCAACGGCCGTCGCGACGCAGCGCCGACACCACCTCCCGATCGATCGCCGGGTAGTCGAACCACCCGTCGAGGTAGGTGTCGGGATCGGTGGCGCCGTACTCCATCCGCACCGACGCCGGCCTGATGAAGTCGGCGACCCGCACGACGTCCGCCGCGCGTCCGCGGGACCGCAGCACGTCGGCGACCTCGCCTGCCAATGTCGCCGGGTGGGCGGCATCGGGCCCGTCGACGGCGACGACGACCGGTCCACCCAAGCCCACACAGGCGTCGGCACAGCGGTTGGTGAGGCCGATCGGGGTGACCGGGGCATAGACCGTCATCGCCGACCATTCTCCACGTGCAGGGCGACGGCCATCCGAGCCGTGTTGCTGCCCGGTCGCCGGGTGCCGCGCGGGTAGAGTCTCGAACAACTGTTCGGGACCCGGCGTCGTCGGGTGGCCACTGGGAGGGTGTGTGCGGGTGATGGGCGTCGACCCGGGATTGACCCGGTGCGGCATCGCGCTGGTCGAGTCGGGTCGTGGCAGGCAGGTGACTGCGCTGGACGTCGACGTCGTGCGTACCCCGTCGGACATGGACCTGGCGGAACGACTCCTCGCCATCTACACCGCGGCATGCCATTGGCTCGACGTGCACCAACCCGAGGTGGTCGCGATCGAGAGGGTGTTCGCACAGAATCAGGTGTCGACCGCCATGGGCACTGCCCAAGCCGGTGGCGTGATCGCGCTGGCAGCGGGACAGCGGGACGTCCCGGTGCGATTCCACACGCCTTCTGAGGTGAAAGCGGCCGTCACCGGCAGCGGGCGCGCCGACAAGGCGCAGGTCACCACGATGGTCACCAAAATCCTCGGCATGCAGACCAAGCCTCGCCCGGCCGACGCCGCGGACGCACTCGCACTCGCCATCTGTCACTGCTGGCGCGGACCGATGCAGGAGCGGATGGCGCAGGCGCAGCAGCAGGCGGACGCACTCGCACGCCGACACCGCGCGAAGGTCGCCTCGGCACGGCAGGTCGCGTCCGCGACCGAGCAGAGAGCCGCGACAGGACAGAGGGGATCGTGATGATCGCATCCGTACGGGGACCGGTCGTCGACGTCGCGCTCGACCACGTGGTGGTGGATTGCGCGGGTGTCGGCTACCGGGTGCTCGCCACCCCGAGCACACTCGCGTCCATGCGGCGCGGCGAGGAGACCACCCTCCTGACCACCATGATCGTCCGCGAGGACTCGATGACTCTCTACGGCTTCACCGAGGCCGACGCGCGCGCGCTGTTCGCGCTGCTGCAGACCGTCACCGGTGTCGGCCCGCGCTTGGCGATGGCGACCCTGTCGGTACTCGAGCCCGATTCGTTGCGCCGTGCCCTCGCCGCATCCGACGTCAAGGCCCTCACGTCGGTGCCGGGTATCGGCAAGCGGGTCGCCGAACGACTTGTCGTGGAACTCCGCGACAAGGTCGAGTTGCCGACCACCTCGTCGTCCGAGGTCGTCACCACCACCACCGGCGGTTCCGTGCGCGACCAGGTCACCGAGGCGCTGGTCGGTCTCGGGTTCACCGCCGCGCCCGCGGAGAAGGCGGTGACCATCGTCCTCGCCGACATCCCGGACGCCGATGCCTCCACCGCGCTGCGGCGCTCCCTCACCCTGTTGGGCAAGACGGCATGAGCGAGCTCGGACCCGACGACGAGCGGGAGATCTCCGCCGGGCCGCTGCCGGGCGACGGTGACCTGGACGCCGGCCTGCGGCCTCGGTCCCTGGCCGATTTCATCGGTCAGCCACGGGTCTGCGAACAACTCGAGCTCGTCCTACACGGGGCCAAGGGCCGCGGCGGTACACCCGACCACATCCTCCTTTCCGGCCCGCCCGGGCTCGGCAAGACCTCGCTCGCGATGATCATCGCCTCGGAGATGGGTGCGGCCATCCGTGTGACGTCGGGTCCGGCACTGGAGCGGGCAGGCGACCTCGCCGCGATGCTCTCCAACCTGGTCGACGGCGACGTCCTGTTCATCGACGAGATCCACCGCATCGCGCGTCCGGCCGAGGAGATGCTCTACCTCGCGATGGAGGACTTCCGGGTGGACGTGGTGGTCGGCAAGGGCCCTGGTGCCACCTCCATCCCGCTGGACGTGGCACCGTTCACCCTGGTCGGGGCCACCACCAGGTCCGGGTCGCTGACGGGGCCGCTCCGCGACCGATTCGGGTTCACCGCCCACATGGAGTTCTACGAGACGACCGAACTGGTCCGCGTGCTCCGGCGCTCGGCGGGAATCCTCGGGATCACGCTGCTCGGCGACGCATCGTCGGAGATCGCGAGTCGTTCCCGCGGCACCCCACGTATCGCCAACCGCCTGCTCCGTCGGGTGCGGGACTACGCCGAGGTCCGCGGCGACGGGATCGTGACCGTCGACATCGCCCGTGCCGCGCTGGAGGTCTACGACGTCGATGAGCTCGGATTCGACCGGCTCGACCGGGCTGTGCTGAATGCGTTGGTCCGCGGCTTCGGCGGCGGACCGGTCGGTGTGTCGACACTTGCGGTGGCCGTCGGTGAGGAGCCCGCGACGGTCGAGGAGGTCTGCGAGCCGTTCCTGGTGCGCGCCGGGATGGTCGCGCGTACCCCGCGTGGCCGGGTGGCGACCGCCGCGGCGTGGCACCATCTCGGACTCACCCCGCCCGCCGACGCCCTCAACGCGTCGTTCGGCGTCCGTACCCGTGAGATCGCGACCGACTCCCTCTTCGACGACCTGTAGGCTCGCGGAGGTCCTCGGGGGGCATCGACGGTCCACGTCATGGTGCGCGCCGGAACCGGACATGGCGACATGGCACACTGTGAGAGGCGCGACTGCGGCGTCGACCGCAGGTCGGCGCAGGGACGACCCTTCGGGAGACCGGCGACGAGCCCCGGTGCGCGTCGCTGTCGGGTCGGTGTTTCCGCCCGGTGGCCGATTGCGCGCCACCAAACGACAGCAGTGCCGACCGAACCACAGACCGACGACCCTTATGAAGGACTGACGCAGTAACGATGGACGCCCTACTCTTCCCCCTCCTGCTGGCCCTCCTGGCCGGCTTCATGTTCCTCAGCATCCGCAAGCAGAAGAAGCGTGTGGCCGAGCAACAGCAGATGCAGAACTCGGTGACGACCGGCGCGCGCGTCCAGCTGACGTCCGGTCTGTACGGGACCGTCATCGACGCGGCTGCGGACGACTTCGTCGACGTCGAGATCGCGACCGGTGTGGTCACCCGCTGGAACCGACTGGCCATCATGAAGGTCGTCCCGACGGACGAGGCCGGAGCCACCTACGTGGGTGCCGTGCCGTCGCTGCCGGAGTCGCTCGACGACGACGTGGACTACTCCGCCGACGACGAGATCACCCCGGATGTCGACACCGACGCCATCACCCCGGACTCGCCCGAGGCGAGCAAGGGCGAGAACAAGCAGGCCGACACCGACAAGTGACATTGCGGTCCGCCGGTCGGTGACCGGCGGACGCAGGTCGATCGTGGACCGGTCGGGCCCATCGGGGCGGCCACGGGGTGGTCGCCCCGGGTGCACGTGTGTAGCTGATCACGCCGCGGCGTGACGTCGAAGGAGACCAGGACAGCAGTGACAACCTCACGCCGGGCGTCGAAGCGGTCGGGAGCTCGCAACGAGATCCCGCCGTGGCGACCCCTCACCGCCTTCCTCGTGTTGCTGGCCGTGGTCTACGGCCTGATCTTCTTCACCGGCGGGGGATCGCCCGAGCCCAAACTCGGCATCGATCTGCAGGGCGGGACGCGCGTCACGCTGACCGCACGCACACCCGACGGTGGTGCGCCCACGCGTGAGCAGCTCGACCAGGCCAAGCAGATCATCGAACAACGCGTCAACGGACTCGGTGTGTCCGGTTCCGAGGTCGTCGTCAACGGCAACAACCTGGTCATCACGGTGCCCGGCACCGACGGCAGCCAGGCGCGGACGCTGGGGCAGACGGCCCGTCTGTTCGTCCGGCCCGTCGAGGACGTCCAGCCCGCGACGCCGCAGCCACCGAAGCCTGCCGACGGCGATGACGCCGGTGCCGGTCCGGGATCCGCGTCGGCGGCCATCAACGAGCAACGCAAGCTGCGTCAGGCCCCGGCCGGCGGCGACCTCAACGCGCTGCGACAGCAGATGGCCAAGACCGATTGCTCCGCGGGAGCTGCGGATCCGTTGCGCGGCAACGACCTCCCGGATCAGTATCTGGTCGCCTGTGCCCAGGAGGGCAACGAGGTGTACCTCCTCGGTCCGGAGATCATCGACGGCCGCGACATCGCGAACGCGACGGCGGGCACCACGCAGCAGGCCGGCGCATGGATCGTGCAGGTCGAGTTCAAGGGCGAGGCCCGCGACTTCTGGCCCAAGTACACCGCCGAGAACACCGGTAAACAGACCGCGTTCACGCTCGACACCGAGGTGGTCTCGGCACCCCAGATCCGCGGCGCGATCACCACCCCCAGCACCGAGATCAGCGGCAATTTCACCCAGAACGAGGCCAAGGATCTGGCCAACGTCCTGAAGTACGGTTCACTCCCGCTGTCCTTCGAGGCATCCGATGCCGAGACCGTCTCGGCGACACTGGGTTACGCGTCACTGAAGGCCGGTCTGATCGCCGGCGCGGTCGGCATGATCGCCGTCCTCATCTACGCCCTGGCGTACTACCGGATGCTGGGCATCCTCACGGTGCTCTCGCTCGTGCTCGCCGGCTTCATGGTCTACGGCATTATCGTGCTGCTCGGTCGGTGGATCGGCTTCACCCTCGACCTCGCGGGTATCGCCGGTCTGATCATCGGAATCGGCATGACGGCAGACTCGTTCGTCGTCTACTTCGAACGAATAAAGGACGAGATACGCGAGGGCCGGAGTTTCCGGTCCGCCGTTCCGCGCGGCTGGGCCAGCGCCCGACGCACCATCTGGTCGGGTAACGCAGTCAGCTTCATCGCCGCAGCCGTCATCTACATCCTGGCCGTCGGCGAGGTGAAGGGCTTCGCGTTCACGCTGGGCCTCACGACCATCCTGGACGTGGTCATCGTCTTCCTGGTCACCCATCCGCTGGTGGTCTACGCGAGCCGATCCGAGTTCTTGTCCCGCCCGAGCGTCAACGGTCTCGGCGCGGTCAGCGAGGTCGCCCGCCAGCGCCGCATCGCCGGACGTGCACAGGAGCGCGCGACCGCATCCGAAGGAGGTGTGCGATGACCGTCGACGAGCCACGCCGCGCACGCGGTGGCGACACAGCGACCGTCGGGGACGATCCCGACTCGGTCGCACCCGCGACCGGGTCGGATGCCGACTTCGTCGCCGACTCCGACCGGTCGTTCCTGTCGCGTCTCTACACGGGTACCGGTGCCTTCGAGGTCATCGGCAAACGACGGATGTGGTACCTGGTCACGGCGGCGATCCTGCTGGTCTGTGTGCTGTCGATCGTCTTCCGCCAGTTCACCCTCGGCATCGAGTTCGAAGGCGGTACCCAGGTCTCGATCCCGGTCTCCTCGGGTATCACCACCGAAGCGGTCGAGGGCGTCTTCAACGACACGCTGGGCAGCGAGCCGGAGTCGGTGCAGACCGCCGGTACCGGGTCGAGCGAGACGGTGCAGGTCCGCACCGAGCACCTCACCCAGCAGCAGACCGAACAGATCACGGCGGCTCTCGCCGAGAAGTTCGCGCCCGGGCTGACCGCCTCGGAGGTCAGTTCGTCGGACGTCAGCTCCACCTGGGGTGGCGAGATCACCGAGAAGATGCTGATCGCGCTGGCCGTCTTCCTGGTCATCGTCTTCATCTACATCGCGGTCCGCTTCGACCGGGAGATGTCCGTCGCGGCCCTGGCCTCGCTGTTCTTCGACATCGTCTGTACCGCGGGCGTCTACTCACTGATCGGCTGGGAGGTCACCCCGGCGACCGTCATCGGCCTGCTGACCATTCTCGGTTTCTCGCTGTACGACACCGTGGTCGTGTTCGACAAGGTCTCGGAGAACACCCGGTCGGTACTGCAGACCACCCGACGTACGTACGCCGAACAGGCCAACCTGGCGGTCAACCAGACGCTGATGCGATCGATCAACACGACGGTGATCTCGGTGCTGCCGATCATCGCCCTGATGGTCATCGCGGTCTGGCTGCTCGGTGTCGGCACCCTGAAGGACCTCGCACTGATCCAGCTGGTGGGCGTAGTGGTCGGTGCCTACTCGTCGATCTTCCTCGCGGCGCCGTTGCTGGTGACGCTCAAGGAGCGTCGATCCGACGTGGCCCGTCACACCAAGCGTGTGCTCGACCGGCGCGCGCGTGTCGCAGCCGGCGAGGACGTGCCCGCGGCTCGGCGTCCGGTCCGCGGTCGCGGCGTGACCTCCGACGCGGAGCCCACGGGCAAGCGGGGCGGTCCGTCGGGAAAGCGTCGACGTTCGCAGTGACACCGGGGACGTGACCATGCGGAAGGGACTCGGCGTCCGGTTGGTCGCCGGGATCTCGGCGCTGGTCGCGACCGCTGCCCTGGTCAGCGCCTGCGGTGACGACGGTCCGCCGACCATCCACTATGTGGTCGATGCGACCGTCGACAGTTACAACGCGAACACGGTGGCAGGCAATGCCAATGGCGTGGTGATGGCGACGGCCCGCGTCCTGCCGGGGTTCTCGTTGCTCGGCGCGGCCGGTCAGGTGACGCCCGACCGCGACATGGCCACGGCGACCGTTCTACCCGGCCCCGACCTCGCGGTCCGGTACGACATCAACCCCGAGGCCGTGTTCTCCGACGGCACCGCTGTCGACTGCGATGACGTCGTCCTGGCGTGGGCGGCGATGAGCGGCCGGTATCCCGGTTTCACCCCCGCGACCACCGCCGGGTATCGCGACATCTCGGCGGTCGACTGCGCGGCCGGCGACAAGGCCGTCACGGTGCGTTTCGCGCCGGGGCGCGCCTATCGCGACTGGGCCGGACTCTTCGGTGCGGGCACGCTCGTCCCCGCGCAGGTGGTGGCCCGTCAGGCCGGCGTGCCCGACGTGGTGGCGCCGATCCGCGCAGGTGACCGGAATGCGGTCGGGAAGATCGCGCGGGCCTGGAACACGGGTCTCGACCTGCAACCCGGGCCGATCGACGAAGCGCGTCTAC
The DNA here is from genome assembly GCF_000334455.1 of Gordonia soli NBRC 108243. Taxonomy (GTDB): domain Bacteria; phylum Actinomycetota; class Actinomycetes; order Mycobacteriales; family Mycobacteriaceae; genus Gordonia; species Gordonia soli. The sequence goes on along the minus strand of NZ_BANX01000019.1, from coordinate 28,627 downwards.
CGTCCTCGGGACCGTACCGGGTCGATCGGTACTCCACATCCGGAGGACTCGTGCTGGTGCCGAATCCTCGATGGTGGGGTGACCGGCCGAAGGCCGACCGGATAGTCATCTGGGGACGCGACACGGAGGACGCGTCCGATCGCGTCGGCGGCGAAGGCCACGGGGTGGTCGACATCACCGGGGGACTGGTGCCCGCGGCCGATGCGACCGCAGATGCCTCGGGAGCGTGGGCGCCGCAGCGGGCTTCCGGGGTGCAAGAGCTCGTGTTGTCCCAGCGCGGTGTCTTCGGCGATCCGCTCGTCCGACAGGCATTCGCGTCATGTCTACCCCGTGACGATCTCGCCCGGCGATTCGGCCAAGGCGCCCAGATCTGGAACCTGCGTTCGCTTGCTCCGTCGAATGCACTGGCGGGGCAGCTCAATTCGGCGTTCGGCCAGCGCTACCTGCGTGCCGACATCGGTCGGTCGCGGACCCTGCTGGGGCAGCGCGCCACGGCGACCGACGGCTCCACACAACCGCCAGTCCGGGTGCGGATCGGGTACCGCGCGCCGGCCCCCCGTTGGGGTGAGATGGTCGCCGTGATCGCCGACTCGTGTCGCCGCGCGGGCATCGCCGTCGACGATGCGGGAGGAACGGACTGGTCTCCGTCGGGACTCGGACGGACCGCCGACGCCGCACTGGTCGCAGGCGGTGCATCCACAGCCGCCGCGGGAGCCGCGGTGCCGACTCGGGATTCGTATCAGCTCCACGCGCGGGATCCGTTGAACCTGGGCGGCTTCCAGAGCGGCGCGGTGACCAGCGCGATCGACACGCTCGCCGTCGTCGACAACGCGGGAGAGCGCTTGCGCCTCACGCGGGCCGTGGAGAACGCGGCCTGGGGCGATGTCGCCTCCGTCCCGCTGTTCGCCGCGCCCCGGATCCAGCGCACGTCCGGGGTCGCTAACGTGGTGCCCGGCCAGTCCCGGACCGGGACCGGATGGAACATGGATCGTTGGATCCTGGAGGGATGAACCGCCATGGCGCCTGACGATGCCGCCCGCTCCGCCCGGCGGGACCCGGCCGACCAGGATTCCGTCGAGCGAGGCACTGCGGACGAGGTGACCTCGAAGGCCGTCGACCGCGCTCGGGCCGCCATCGATCGCCACGTGCGTCTGGTCGACGACTTCCCCAGTCCCGGCATCGCCTTCAAGGACCTCACCCCGGTACTCGCCGACCCCGAGGGACTGTCGGCGATCGTGACCGCGCTGACCCACGGCTGCCGGGGCATAGACCTCGTGGCCGGCATCGACGCCCGCGGATTCCTCCTCGGCGGTGCGGTGGCGCGTGAACTCGAGGTCGGCGTCCTGGCAGTGCGCAAGGCGGGGAAGCTCCCGCCGCCGGTGCACAGCACCACCTACACACTCGAATACGGCACGGCCAGTCTCGAGATCCCGGCCGACGGACTCGACCTCGCCGGTCGCCGTGTCCTGCTCGTCGACGACGTCCTCGCGACCGGCGGCACCGCCGTCGCGGCCGCGAAGCTCCTGACCGACGCCGGTGCGGAGATCGTCGGCGTCGCGGTGGTGATGGAGCTCGCCGCGTTGGGTGGGCGCTCGACGATCGCCGACGGGTTGGGCCCCGACATCGGGGTGCATGCGGTCACCGTCGACTGAGCCCGCGCCGGTCGACCCAAGTGTCGACGCAAGTGTCGACTCATCTGTCGACGGGCGGCCGACGGCATCCGAGCGGGCGTCGCCGGTCCTCCCACGCCGTCGAGCGCACTAGACTCGACACGTCGACATCGTGGAACCCACGGCGGATTCATGACCTCGGCAGAGGATGTCGACGGTGTGAGAGGAGGGACGATGGCCGAGGAATTCGATTCCGACGGGGCGCCTGCCGGCGCCGTGGACAGTCATCCCACCCCGACGGAGAACGGTGTCGCGATCGGTGGGAACGGTCACGCCGGTTCGGACACCGGTGAGCAGGACGCCGATCGGGCGGCAGCGTCCTCGGTGACGTCGGCGGCCGCCGGTGCGTCGTCGGCATCGCGGCGCGTGCGTGCTCGCCTGGCCCGTCGGATGACCGCGACCCGCAGCCAGGTCCGACCGGTGCTCGAGCCGTTGGTGACCTTGCACCGCGAGATCTACCCCAAGGCCGACACCGCCCTGCTCCAACAGGCCTACGACGTCGCCGACGAGCGACACACCGGCCAGGTCCGCAAGTCGGGGGACCCCTACATCACCCACCCGCTCGCCGTCGCGACGATCCTCGCCGACCTCGGGATGGACACCACGACCCTCGTCGCCGCACTCCTCCACGACACGGTGGAGGACACCGGGTACTCGCTCGAGCAACTGGAGTCCGAATTCGGCTCCGAGGTCGCTCATCTCGTCGACGGCGTCACGAAGCTCGACAAGGTCGCACTCGGCAGCGCGGCCGAGGCCGAGACCATCCGCAAGATGATCATCGCGATGGCTCGTGACCCGCGGGTGCTGGTCATCAAGGTGGCCGACCGTCTGCACAACATGCGCACCATGCGCTTCCTCCCGCCGGAGAAGCAGGCGCGCAAGGCCCGCGAGACGCTCGAGGTGATCGCCCCGCTGGCCCACCGCCTGGGTATGGCGACGGTCAAGTGGGAGCTCGAGGACCTCTCGTTCGCGATCCTGCACCCGAAACGCTACGAGGAGATCGTCCGGCTCGTCGCCGACCGCGCGCCCTCCCGCGACACCTATCTCGCGCGCGTACGCGCCGACATCAACAACGCGTTGAGCGCCGCGCGCATCTCCGCAACCGTCGAGGGCAGGCCGAAGCACTACTGGTCGATCTATCAGAAGATGATCGTCAAAGGCCGCGAGTTCGACGACATCCACGACCTCGTCGGCATGCGGATCCTCTGTGACCAGGTGCGCGACTGCTACGCCGCGGTCGGTGTCGTGCACTCGCTGTGGCAGCCGATGGCCGGACGATTCAAGGACTACATCGCGCAGCCCCGGTTCGGGGTCTACCAGTCGTTGCACACCACGGTGATCGGTCCGGAGGGCAAGCCGCTGGAGGTGCAGATCCGGACCACCGACATGCATCGGACCGCGGAGTTCGGCATCGCCGCACACTGGCGGTACAAGGAGACCCGCAACCGGGGCAAGACGGCCAAGCGCCCCTCCGATTCCGCCGAGATCGACGACATGGCGTGGATGCGCCAACTACTCGACTGGCAACGCGAGGCCGCCGACCCTGGCGAATTCCTGGAGTCGCTGCGCTACGACCTCGCGGTCAAGGAGATCTTCGTCTTCACCCCGAAGGGCGACGTGGTGACGCTCCCGGCGGGATCGACGCCGGTCGACTTCGCCTACGCGGTGCACACCGAGGTCGGCCATCGCTGCATCGGGGCCCGGGTGAACGGTCGGCTGGTCGCACTCGAGCGTCAGTTGGAGAACGGCGAGGTCGTCGAGGTGTTCACCTCGAAGGCGTTGACCGCTGGACCGTCGAAGGACTGGCAGAACTTCGTGGTCTCGCCACGAGCGAAGGCCAAGATCCGGCAGTGGTTCGCCAAGGAACGTCGCGAGGAGGCTCTCGAGGCGGGTAAAGACGCGATCGGCAAAGAGGTGCGCCGTGGCGGCCTGCCGTTGCAGCGCTTGATGAGTGCGGAGTCGATGTCGGCGGTGGCCACCGAGCTACGCTTCACCGACGTCACCGCGTTGTACACCGCGGTCGGCGAACACCACGTGTCCGCACGGCATGTCGTGAACCGACTCGTGGCCGCCCTCGGTGGGATCGACGAGGCGGCCGAGGAGATCGCCGAACGTTCCACGCCGTCGACCATGCCGACCCGGACCCGACACGGCGGCGATGCCGGGGTCGTGGTCGAGGGCGTCGACAACGTGCTGGTGAAACTCGCCAAGTGTTGTACACCCGTACCGGGTGACGAGATCCTCGGGTTCGTCACCCGCGGCGGCGGCATCAGTGTCCACCGCACCGACTGCACCAATGCGGACTCCCTGCAGGGGCAATCGGAGCGGATCATCGACGTGACCTGGGCGCCTTCTCCGTCGTCGGTCTTCCTGGTGGCGATCCAGGTCGAGGCGCTCGATCGCTCCCGTTTGCTGTCCGATGTCACCAGGGTGCTCGCCGACGAGCGAGTCAACATCTTGTCGGCATCGGTGACGACGAGTCGCGATCGGGTGGCCATCAGCAAGTTCACCTTCGAGATGGGCGACCCGAAACACCTCGGGCACGTCCTCAACGTCGTCCGCAACGTCGAGGGTGTCTACGACGTCTATCGCGTGACGTCGGCGGCCTGAGCGTCGCACGTACCATCTGTACGAAACGACCCCGGGCCGAGGCCACGGGGTCGTTTCGGTAGGTCGTCTTGCCGGACCGGCTGATCAGTCCTCGTTGCCGCTGACGGTCGCGGTGGTGATGTCGACCGGCTCCTTCGGGCGACCGTCCTCGGCGCTACCGCCGGGACCCGGTGTGAGACCGGCCTTCTGGATGCTGTCGAGAACGCCGAAGCCCTTCTCGTCGACCTTGCCGACCACGGTGTAGTTCGGCGCGAGCTGACTGTCCTGCAGGACCACGAAGAACTGGCTGGAACCGGTGTTCGACTGTCCCGACTGGGGGTTGTTGCTGTTCGCGATCGCGATGGTGCCGCGCGGGTAGAGGACCGGCGCCGTGCCCGACATGGGGTCGGCCTGACCGGCGGGCTTGAGGTCGGTCGGCAACTCGTCGGGGCTCGACCAGCCGGGTCCGCCTGCACCGGTGGCCGTCGGATCGCCGCACTGGAGAACCTTCAGCGTCTGGCTGTTGGTGAGACGGTGGCAGTTGGTCCCGTTGTAGAAGCCGTTCTCCGCCAGCGTCGCGATGGCGCCGGTGTTGCACGGAGAGCCGTTGCGGTCCAACGTGATCGGGATGGCGCCGCGGTTGGTGCCGAGCGTGAGGTCGACCGTCCCCTCCTTCAGCTGGCGATCGCCGGGCTTGGGGGAGGTGCGCTGCTTGGCCTCGCCGGCACGCATCTCGTCGAGGTACTGCTGCGCCTGGGCCCGCTGGTTGGCGGGCACCTCGGCGGGTACCTCCTTGGGGAGCTCGGAGAAGCGACTCGGTTGGTCCTCGTACGAGCAGGACGCCCAGCGGGCTGCCTCGCGGTCGTCGAGGATCTTCTTCACGATGAGTGTCGTCGCGGTGGCGACGATCGCCACGACCACGACGGTGGACACCGAGGCGATGATGACCTTGCGGCGCCGGGCCACCTGTCGTTCCCGCTCGAGGCGCTCTTCCAGCTTGCGCTTGGCGGCCTCGCGACGTTCCTCATTGGTGGACACGCTGGTTGACCCTCCCTGACCTGGTGTAACGGCCTGTCATCGTCGTCGGCATCGTCTGTCGGCGTCGGCCGGCAACAGATCGCCGGGCACGTTTCGGCGCCGATGGTACCGCGACACTGCAGTGTGCCAGCCCAACCTGAGAGTCACCGACAGCGGGTCGCGCGTCGGTGTCGATCCCGGGCGGCCGTCGGCGATGCGGGCGCTGGCCGGAGGCGGTCGGTGACCTTTTGCGACAATGGACGTCCACCCGTCGCGCACCCGCGTGTCGGACGACGAGCGGCCGCCGGTCGAGGACAGGGGAGGACACCGATGCTGATCACGGGGTTCGCCGCAGGCATGTTCCAGACCAACTGCTATCTGCTCGCCCCGGCGGCCGGCGGGGACGCGGTCGTCATCGACCCCGGGCAGGATGCTGCGCCGCGTGTGCGCGAGCTGCTCGCCGAGCACGACCTCAACCCGGTCGCGGTGCTGCTCACGCACGGTCATCTGGACCACACCTGGAACGCTGCGGAGCTGTGTGACGAGTATTCCATTCCCGCCTACATCCACGCCGACGACCGTCCGATGCTCGCCGACCCGGCGCGGGGGCTGGGACGGGCGCTCGGTCCGATGTTGGGTGACATGGAGTTCCATGAGCCGGAGAAGGTCGTCGAGTTCGTCGACCGTGAGCCCGTCGAGGTCGCCGGCCTGCGACTGTCGGTCGACCTGGCCCCTGGCCACACCCAGGGGTCGGTGTTGCTGGGACTCGACGTCCCCGTGACGGACGAGGGCGGCGACCAGGTCAGGGTTCCGGTCGTGTTCTCCGGCGACGTCCTCTTCGCCGGTTCGATCGGGCGGACCGACCTGCCCGGCGGGGATCATCAGCAGTTGCTGACCTCCATCGCGGACCGGCTCCTGCCCCTGTCCGACGACACCCAGGTCCTTCCCGGACACGGACCGCAGACCAGTATCGGCGCCGAGCGCCGTACCAACCCATTCCTTGCCGACCTCGACCCCGGCAGCCCACCCCCGACGAAGGGACGATTCGGACTGTGAGCGCAGACTTCCAGGCGCCCCGCGGCATCCCGGACTATTTTCCGCCCGATTCGGCGGATTTCCGTGCCGTGCGCGACACGCTCACCGAGGCCGCGCGGCTCGCCGGGTACGGGCACATCGAGTTGCCGGTCTTCGAGGACACCGCACTGTTCGCGCGCGGTGTCGGTGAGTCGACCGATGTCGTGAGCAAGGAGATGTACACCTTCGCCGATCGCGGCGATCGTTCGGTCACGCTGCGGCCGGAGGGCACCGCCGGCGTCATGCGTGCAGTCATCCAGCACGGCCTCGATCGCGGCCAGCTCCCGGTGAAGCTCTGCTACTCGGGACCCTTCTTCCGCTACGAGAAGCCGCAGACCGGTCGTTACCGCCAGCTGCAGCAGGTCGGCGTCGAGGCCATCGGTGTCGACGACCCGGCCCTGGACGCCGAGGTCATCGCGATCTCCGACGAGGGCTATCGCCGACTCGGTCTGTCGGGGTTCCGGTTGGAGATCACGTCCCTGGGGGACGACGAGACCCGGCCGCGGTACCGAGAGGCCCTGCAGGAGTTCCTGTTCGGTCTCGACCTCGACGAGCCGACGCGCCAGCGGGCGCAGCTCAACCCGCTGCGGGTCCTGGACGACAAGCGTCCCGAGATCAAGGAGGCCACGGCCGGCGCGCCGCTGCTGATCGATTATCTCTCCGACGATTCGCGAGCCCACTTCGACGCGGTGCTCGGCCACCTCGATCGGCTGGGTGTGCCGTACGTCCGCAACCCGCGCCTCGTCCGAGGGCTCGACTACTACACCAAGACGACGTTCGAGTTCGTGCACGACGGACTGGGCGCGCAGTCGGGGATCGGCGGCGGTGGCCGCTACGACGGCCTCATGCGGCAGCTCGGCGGCAAGCAGGACCTGTCCGGCATCGGTTTCGGGCTCGGCGTCGACCGGACGCTGCTGGCGCTGCGAGCCGAGGAGGTCGCCTCGCGCGGTATCGAACGCGTCGCGGTGTTCGGTGTGCCGCTCGGCGCCGACGCGAAGACCGAACTGGTGACCCTTGCCGGTCGGCTGCGTGCGGTCGGGATCGCGGTGGATCTGGCCTACGGCGATCGTGGCCTCAAGGGCGCGATGAAGGCCGCGGATCGCAGCGGGGCACGACTGGCGCTGGTGCTGGGTGACCGTGAGCTCGCCGAGCGCACGATCGACGTCAAGGACCTCCGCACCGGGGAGCAGCAGCAGCTGCCACTCGACACGATCGTCGACGACATCCGACGTCTCCTCGTCTGAGAGTCCCGCCGAATCCGATCGTGGACCCGATCTGTCGATTTTCGCGAGGCGTGTTCGACAAGATGGTGTGACCATTCCGCGTCACTCCGTCCGAACAAGGAGATCGACGATGACCGACACCTACGCCTTTCTGATCCGGGAGCCCGACTGGGACTCCGACCGATACCTCGCCGGTCCCGGCGACGAGCGCGCCGGGTCGTACGACGGCCGGGCGCCGGGCGCGATGGGGGCGACGCAGACCCGTGATCGAACCGCGGTGGCGGCCGACCCGGACTTCGCCGCCCACAAGCGCTTCCAACAGGCCGTCGCCGATCTCGGCGCGACCATCGTCGGTGGAGCCGCCCTGCAGAATCTGCGCCACGGCGGGCGATGTGTGCCCGGACGTGACGGCTCCGCACCGCACTTCACCGACGCGTCCTACGCCGAGTCCTCCGACGTCATCACGGGCTTCTACCTGGTCGCCGTCGATGACGAGGAGCAGGCTCGACGCATCGCAGCGCTGGTCCCGACCGGTAACGCGGTGGAGTGGCGCAAGGTCTTTCCGAGCGACTGATGGGCGACGGAGCGGGACCGTCCGGTTCCGGGATCACGCCGGAGGCCTTCGTCGCGGCCTGGCCGTCGGTGGTGCGGGCGTTGTTGACGATCACCGGGTCGGCCGACGATGCCGAGGAGTTCGCCGCCGAGGCCTTCGCGCGTGCCGCCGAGCAGTCCGAACCCCCGGTGTCGCTCTGCGCGTGGTGTGTCGCTGCCGGACGTAGGGCCTGGATCGACACGGTCCGACGTCGTGTCGTCGCCGAGCGGGTGACCGAGCAGATCGCCCGCTCGGCCGTCGATCCCGGAGGCGTCGACCTCACCGACCCCGGTTCGGGGGGAGTGGATGACGCCGATCCGGGTGATGCCGGCTGGGGACCGGGAATCGACGACCGCATCGCGTTGATGTTCGTGGCCTGTGACGACGAACTGACCGAAGGCGCGCGCCTGGTATTGGCCCTGCGACTGGTCTGCGGTCTGCGTACCGCCGACATCGCTCGCCTGCTCGGGATCGAGCCGGCGACCGCTGCGGCACGACTCACGCGCGCCAAACGGACACTCGCCTCCGCCCGGCCGGGTTTCCGGCTCGCCGATCGCTCTCAGCGGCGCCTGCGTCTACCGACGGTCCTCGACTGCCTGTCGCTCATGTTCACCCACGGTCACCGGGTGGACTTCGTCCCGCGCGATGCACTCACCGACACCGCGTCGGCCGCCCTCGGGATCGTCGACGACCTCGTCGGGATGTACCCGGACGACACCGAGGTGCGAGGACTCCGAGCGGTGATGAGACTCGGACTGGCCCGTCGGGCGGGACGCGTCGACGACGGCGGTGCCGCGGTCCCGGCGTGCGAGGTGGATCGCACCCGATGGGATCGCCGGATGGTCGCCGCCGGCCTGGACGACGCGAGTCGGGCGGCGACGGCACCGGGTCGGTTCGCGCTCGAGGCCGCCATCGCCGGCCTGCATTGTTCGCCGGCCGAGTTCGACCGAATCGATTGGGCCGCAATGGTCACGCTGTATCGCGCGTTGGAAGCCGTCTGGCCGTCGCCCGCGGTCGTCGTCGCTCGTGCGGTGGCGGTCTCGTATGCCACCGGAACCGACGCGATGCTGGAGAGCGAGCTCACCGACATCGTGGAGAGCGGTCCGGCGTACGCCGCCCGAGATGCTGCGTTGGCGCTCGCCGACATCGAGTGGCGCGATGGCCGAACCGCCGACGCGCGGCAGCGATACCACGACCTTGCCGAGTCGACGCTGCCCGATCCCGTCCTGCGGTTCTGTCGGCGCCGGTCGGGGAGTGCGCGCGGTGAGGGTCGCGGTGTGACCCGGTCGGCGTGATCTGGACGATCCAGTGCCTGACGAGGTCTACGATCACCACGCAGGTGCGCCGAGCCGCGCACGGGAAGAAGGCGCCATGACCGTCGCCCCGCCGCCACCCTCCGACGAGCCGTCACCGCCGCCGCGTGGTCCCACCCGTGACGAGCGTCAGAATCGAACAGCCGAGCCGCCGCCACCGGAGCGCGGCCTGACGCGGGACGAACGGGGCCGCGATTTGAGTGCGGCGCAGGCCGACGTCGAGGCCGAGACCTCCACGGTCCGTCGCTATCTGCGGTCGATGAGCCCGCGGTACGTGTTGTCGATGGCGGAGGGATATCCGGTCGGGATCAAGCAGTTCCTCCAGTTCTGCCTGATCCTGATCTACCCGGCCTGGGTGTTCGCGATCCTGGTCGGCGCAGTCGTCCACGGGGTCTTCTACGTCACGATCTATCCGCTGCTGCTCCTGCTGTTCTGGCCGCTGCGCGCGTACCAGAAGCGACATCACCCCGAGGAGTACGCGGCGGTGCAGGCCAGACACTCGAAGAAGAGATAGTGGGTCTCTTCGATCGGTCGGGTGGGGTTCGACTCGCGGTCGCACCGGGGGTCGTCCGACCCGGTACGACCGTGACAGCCCAGATCACGACCGGCTCGCCCATCGGCAGGGTGACTGCGGCGACGCTGGAGTGGGGCTACGACAACGCTTACCGCTATCACTGGGCGGGGCGAGCAGACGCAGCGGCCAGCGCCGGCAACGACTCGCTGCTGACCGCCGGACAGGTGGGCACGAACTACGGGAGCGAGCGCGAGACCCGCGACTGGGTGTGTGTCCAGCGGGTCGACCTACAACTCGCAACGGACGAGTTCGCCGAAGCCGCAGCCGATTTCCGAGTGCCATCCTGGGCGCCGGGATCGTCGTCGGAACTCGTCCGGTGGGGATGCCGGCTCCTGATCGCGCGTCGTGGCCGCGACATCGACGCCCGCGGCGAGTTCGTCGTGGTGATAGGTGCATCGGACGCCGGCGGTGGGGTGGAGGTTGCAGGTCCACCGCCGGCGACCGAGCGCTATTGGGGCGACGGCGCCACGGATGTGGAGCTGCTCCTCTCCGAATCGGTGTTCGTCGCCGGACAGACGATCTCAGGCGAGGTCGTGCTGCAACCGAGATCGGATCTGCCGGAGGGTGATCTCGCGGTGTCCGCCCAACTGCGTCGCGACTTCCATCCGCTGGAGCGCTATCCGGCGCAGACCACCGAGGCAGACAGGCGCATCGTGCAGTTGGGCAAGAAGATCCCGCTGCGCGCCGGTGGTCGGACCGTCCTGCCGTTCGAGGTGCCCTTACCCGCCGACGCAGCCCCCTCCGGCCAGGCAGTGCACTCGTCGGTCTCCTGGTCCATCGCTGCGCGGCTCATGTACGCCGGCTTCTCCGGGCCCGGTATCGAGCGGGTACGTCGACCGATCGTGGTGGTGAATGCGGTGTGAGGGGGCAGTCGGCGCCGGAGGCGGTGGTCTGATGGCACGCGTATGTCGCGTCTGAGGCTCTTGTTCACTGATGTGATCAGCGTTGCAGCACAATGAGTTCCGTCGGCAGGAGCATTGTACTCGACGCTCGTGTCGCCTCAGGAGGTGCGCGTCAGCTCGTCGCGCAGGACGTCCAGGGTGACGCCGCCGAGCGCCAGGGCCCGGGTGTGGAAGTCCTTCAGCGACCAGTCCGGGTGGGCGGCCAGGGCTTGCCGGCGGGTCTGTTGCCAGACCCGCTGTCCCAGCGCGTACGACGGAGCCTGGCCGGGCCAGCCGAGGTAGCGATCGAGTTCGAACCGCAGTACCGACCGGTCCATCGCAACCGACCGGGTGAGGAAGGTCCACGCCTTGTCCGCATCCCAGGTGCCGCCACCCACCGACTCCGGTGCGGCCAGGCCGCAGTGCACACCGATGTCGACGACCACACGCGCGGCACGGAGGCGCTGGGAGTCGAGCATGCCCATCCGGTCGCCGGGATCGTCCAGGCGGCCGAGTTCGGCCATCAGGCGCTCCGCGTACAGGGCCCAGCCCTCGCCGTGGCCAGACGTGAACGAGGCCAGCTTGCGCCAGCTGTTGAGGTCGTCACTGACGATCGCCGACCCCAATTGCAGGTGATGACCGGGCACGCCCTCGTGGTACACGGTGGTCGTCTCCTGCCAGGTGTGGAACACCTCCTGGCCGGCGGGGACCGACCACCACATCCGGCCGGGGCGGCTCAGGTCAGCGGTGGGCTGGGTGTAGTAGATGACCCCGGTGGACGACGGGGCGAGTCGACATTCCAGGCGGGTGAGGCGCGCCGGGATCTCGAAGTGGGTGCCGCCGAGTTCGGCGACCGCGCGATCGGACAGGTCCTGCATCCACGCGACGAAGGCGTGCCGATCGGTGATCCGGTAGCGCGGGTCGGCGTCGAGTGCCTTCAACGCATCCTGGATGGTCCCGCCGGGCACGAGGTCGTCCGCGATGGCTTGCTGCTCCGCGATGATCTCGGCGAGATGATCGAGCGCCCACGCGTACGCCTCGTCGGGATCGACGTCGGCGCCCAGATAGGCGGGGAGATGGAGGAGGTAGCGCGCGCGGCCGACGGCATCGGTGTCGACCGCCGCGGCTGCGACATCGGACCGCAGGAACGCACCCATCTCGCCGAAGGCTGTTCGGGCCGCGGCGACCGCGGAGTCCAGCGCGTCGGTCAGGTCCGGGTCGTTCGCCACCGCGGCGATCGACGCGGTGATCCCGTCCACGGCGCGATCGGTCTGGTCGGCGACAGCCAGCACCTGGCGTCTGGCGATCGGCGGACCATGCGAGATTCGTTGGCGCAGAGCTCCGACGGCGGTGGACAAGGCCTCGGGTACGGCATCGAGGCGAGCGACGACGGTCGCGCGCGCCTCGGCGGAACCGGTGTCCATCAGGTCGAAGATGTCGCGGACCACCTGCACCGGCGAGGCGATGACGTTCAGGTCGCCGGTCATCTCACCGGCATCGGCGAGTGCAATGCGCCGCCGTAGCGTGGCGCTCATCGTCGCGATCGTGACTCGGTCGACGTCGTCCACAGGGAGTGCAGCAGCCAGGTCACGGAGAGCGGCGCGGTCGGTGTCGGCGCGAGCGGCGACGGCATCGGGGGAGAAGTCGGTCAATTCGCCATCGTGGCCGGCGATCCCGACCTCGGTGGCGAACACGGGGTCCTCGGCAGCCTGTCGCGCCAGGAAGTCATCGGCGATCGCATCGACCGGTGTCGGCCGGCGACGCCGATCCGACTCCCGATCCGGGTCTGCCGTTTCCTGCTCGGCCCCTGGGCCCGTGCCCGTCACAGGTCAGCCGTCACAGGTCGTTGGTCGCGAAGGTGTCGCACTGCCGGGCGTCACCACTGCGGTAGCCGGTGGTGAACCATCGTGAGCGCTGCGCTGCGGAGCCGTGAGTCCAGCCTTCGGGATTCGAGCGCGAACCCTGGATGGTGTCGTCGCCGATGGCTTTCGCCGTCTGGATCACCGTCGAGATCTGTTGCTGTGTCAGTGGTTCCAACAGGGCATCCGGGCCCTTGTCGGCGTGGTATGCCCAGACCCCGGCGAGGCAGTCGGCCTGGAGCTCGACCCGCACCGATCCCGACTGCGGCCCCTGCGACCCGAGTCGGTTGCCCTTCTGCAGAGCGCCGGTCAGGTTCTGGACGTGGTGGCCGTACTCGTGGGCCACCACGTACTCCTGCGCGAGCGGTCCGTCGCTGCCGCCCATCTGCTTGAGCTGGGCGAAGAACGACGGATCGAAGTAGGCGGTCTGGTCGGCCGGGCAGTAGAACGGCCCGGTCGCCGAACTCGCGGCGCCGCAGCCGGTGTTCACGCTGTCGCGGAAGATGACGGTCTTCGGCTCGGTGTAGCCCTGCAGTTGGTCGTTCCAGACATTGTTGACACTGTTCACGGTCGCGACGATCCGGCAGATGTCGTCGGTGTTGGCCTTCTCCAGGGTGCAGGAGTCGATCTGTTGCTGGATCTCGGCGCTGGTCCCGTTGTTGACGTTGCCCGCGCCGGTCGCCGATCCGCCGCCGGTGAGGTCGCCCGGGTTGATGCCGAAGAACAGCGCCACCAGCGTGATGATCAGCCCCGCGCCGCCGCCCAGGGCGATCCGCCCGGCGCCGCCTCCACCTCCGCCACCGCCGGACACACTGCTGGTGTCGAGTGGTCCGTCGCCCTGAAAAGTCATCGTGCTCCTCGGCGCTGTCCCGGTCCTCGGCGGACGCGGGGTGCGGTCTCTGCCACCGGTCAGCATATTCGCCACGGAGCCGTCGTGGCTGCACCTGCGCTCGCGTCGGGAAGGGGAGTGCCGACGGCCGACCCGCCGAACGTAGGATGAGGACCGTGTTCGACGGCCGTCGACGCCCATCTCCATGCTCTTCGGAAGGACTCTGAGTGCTCCGCACCCATCTCGCAGGTTCGTTGCGTCGCGCCGATGCGTCGCAGACCGTCACAGTCGCCGGTTGGGTGGCACGACGCCGCGATCACGGTGGTGTGGTGTTCATCGACCTCCGGGACAGCTCGGGTCTGGTCCAGGTCGTCTTCCGGGACGAGTCGGTGGCGGCGACGGCACACCGTCTGCGCGCCGAGTACGTCGTGGCGGTGACCGGTGTGGTCGAGGTGCGGCCCGAGGGCAGCGAGAACGCCAATCTCGCATCCGGTTCGATCGAGATCAACGCCCAGACTCTCGAGGTGCTCAACGAGTCGGCCCCGCTGCCGTTCCAACTCGACGAGTCTCCCGGTGAGGAGGCGCGCCTGCGGCACCGCTACCTGGACCTGCGTCGGGAGCGTCCGAACGCCGCACTGCGGTTGCGTTCCAAGGCCAATGCCGCCGCGCGCGGTGTGCTGGCCGAGCACGACTTCGTCGAGATCGAGACACCGACGCTCACCCGGTCCACCCCCGAAGGCGCCCGGGACTTCCTGGTGCCTGCGCGGTTGCAGCCGGGGACCTTCTACGCGCTGCCACAGAGCCCGCAGCTGTTCAAGCAGTTGCTGATGGTCGCGGGGATGGAGCGCTACTACCAGATCGCGCGCGCCTACCGCGACGAGGACTTCCGCGCCGATCGTCAGCCCGAGTTCACCCAGCTCGACATCGAGATGAGCTTCGTCGACCAGGACGACGTGATCGCACTGGCCGAGGAGGTCGTGGTCGCGCTGTGGAAGCTGATCGGCGTCGACATCCCCACGCCGATCAACCGCATCACCTACGCCGACGCGATGCGTCGATTCGGTTCGGACAAGCCGGATCTGCGCTTCGGCATCGAGTTGGTCGAATGCACCGAGTTCTTCGCCGACACCCCGTTCCGCGTGTTCCAGGCTCCGTATGTCGGTGCGGTGGTCATGCCCGGCGGGGCATCGCAGCCCCGACGACAGCTGGACGCCTGGCAGGAGTGGGCCAAGCAGCGCGGAGCGAAGGGACTCGCCTACGTCTTGGTCGGCGAGGACGGAACGCTCGGTGGGCCGGTCGCGAAGAACCTCTCCGACGCCGAACGTGAGGGACTGGTCGCGCATGTCGGAGCCTCGCCCGGTGACTGCGTCTTCTTCGCCGCCGGACCGGTCAAGGCCCAGCGTGCACTGCTGGGTGCCGCGCGCGGTGAGATCGCCCAGCGCCTAGGGCTCGTGAAGCATGATGACTGGGCCTTCACCTGGGTCGTCGATGCGCCGTTGTTCGAGCCGACCGACGACGCGACCGCCTCCGGTGATGTCGCCGTCGGATCGGGCGCCTGGACCGCGGTGCACCACGCGTTCACCTCGCCCAAACCGGAGTCGGTGTCCGCGTTGGAGTCCGATCCGGGCGCCGCGCTCGCCTACGCCTACGACATCGTCTGCAACGGCAACGAGATCGGCGGCGGATCGATCCGTATCCACCGCCGGGACGTCCAAGAGCGGGTCTTCGAGATCATGGGCATCGGTCACGACGAGGCCCAGGAGAAGTTCGGATTCCTGTTGGACGCCTTCGCCTACGGCGCACCTCCGCACGGAGGTATCGCCTTCGGCTGGGACCGGATCGTGGCGTTGCTCGCGGGTGAGAACTCCATCCGCGAGGTCATCGCCTTCCCGAAGTCCGGTGGCGGCGTCGACCCGCTCACCGACGCTCCGGCCGCGATCACGCCCGAACAGCGCAAGGAGTCGGGTATCGACGCCAAGCCGACGCCCCGCGGCGCGAAAGAGGCTCCCGCGCCGGCCGACACGACCGACGACGCAGTCGGAACGGCGCAGGCCTGAACCGGTGCGAACCCGTCGCGGCCCGCGACCGTCGGTCACCGTGACCACGGCCCCCGGGGCGTCGACATCCCGTCGACGGCCGAGGGCACGTACAGTTCGGCGGTGACTGTTTCGTCGGACGGCCTGCTCTCCGAGGTCTTCGACCGCTATCGCCCGGGCGGCACGGCGCTGTTCGACCTGACCGAGCTGGCCTCCGGCCGCGTCGAGGACCGCATTGCGCCCGCCGACGAGGTACTCGACGAGTCGGGTTCGCCGCGGCCGGCGTGGCACGAACTGGTCGGCGGATACGAGCGCCGGGGTCGCGCGCGGCTCGCCGCGGCCGCCGACCGGCTGGCCGCAGCCGTCCGCGACGACGGAGTCGTCTACAACGAGTTCGACGGGCTGGACACCGTCTCGCGGGACTGGCGCATCGACCCCGTGCCGCTGGTGATCGACGGCGCCGAGTGGGAACGGGTGGAGCGGGCGGTCGCCCAACGCTCACAGCTACTCGACGCGTTGATGCGCGACATCTACCGCGACCAGAAGACGCTGTCCGCGGGCCTGGTTCCGCCCGAGATGGTGTTCGGGCACCCCGGCTACGTCCGCAAGGCCGCGCGGCTCGAGGTGGCCGGGCCGCACGCACTGTTCCTCCATGCGGTCGATCTCGTCCGCGGACCCGATGGACGCATCGTCGCCCACGCCGATCGCACCCAGGCGCCGTCCGGCATCGGTTACGCGACCATCGATCGACGCCTCCTGTCGCGGACCTTCCCACAGCTGTTCCAGATGTGCGCACCGCGCCCGACGACGTCCTTCGCGGGGATGCTGCGGGTGGCCCTTACCGAATACGCCCCGCCGGGTGTCGACGATCCGACGGTCGCCGTCCTCAGCCCGGGCAGTGTGTCGGAGACGGCGTTCGACCAGGCGTACCTCGCGTCGACACTGGGCGTCCCACTCGTCGAGGGCTCCGACCTGACCGTGCGCGACGGTGCGGTCTACATGCGTTCGCTGGGCAAGTTCAAACGGGTCGACGTCCTGTTGCGACGAATCGACGCCGACTACGCCGATCCGCTCGACCTCCGGACCGACTCCCGCCTCGGTGTCGCCGGATTGGTGGAGGCGATCTCCCGCGGGACCGTCACAGTGCTCAACACCCTCGGCAGCGGTGTGGTGGAGAATCCCGCGCTGCACACCGTCCTGGAACGCGTCGCCCCGGTGCTGATCGACGAAGAGCTGGCCTTACCGTCGGTGCCCACCTGGTGGGCCGGTGACGATCGCGATCGGTCGAAGATCGTCGCCGACGTGGCAGCGATGGTGCACACCAACTTCCGGACCGGCGAGGAATTCGTCGGCCCACTGCTCGATCGAGCGACAAGAACCTCGTTGGCGGAACGGATCTCAGCCGAGCAGTGGCCGTGGGTCGCCCGGCCCGCCGAAACCTGGTCGGTGGCCCCGACGATGACCCAGGGGACACCAGCTGTGCCCCGCGGGGCCGTACGACCGGCGTCGGTGTCGGTGCGTGCCTTCAGCGTCGCGCAAGGTCGTGGCTACGCGGTGATGCCCGGTGGTCTGGGTTCGGTCCTCGTCGACGGTCCCGAGGGCTCGGCGCTGCACGCCGTCGCCGCCAAAGATGTCTGGGTGACCAGCGCCGAGGTCGGCGGACACGTCTCCCGTGTCTCGGAGACCCGAACAGACGCATCGACGTCGGCGGATGGCCGGGTGCCGTCGGTGAGCACCCCCGGACGCAGTGACATCGCCGCCGTGGCGAGCCCACGTGTGCTCTCCGACCTGTTTTGGCTCGGGCGCTACGGCGAGCGCACCGAACTCAGCACTCGGATGGTGTCGGTGACGCGGGAACGATTCGCCGACGTCCAATACCGGCCCTGGATGAGCGGCGGTGCCGCGGTCCCGCTGGTGCTCGACGCCGTCGGGCAGGTGACCGGGACGTCGGCCTACCTGCGGACCGACGAGTTGACCGGAGAGGTCGGCGCCGAACGCGAGGCAGGCGACACCGACCAGGTCGATGCGGCGAGCGAGGTCGACCGCGCCCGGCCGACGAGTGGGGCCGGCCCCGAGACCGTCAGGCGCGACATCGCCTGGCTGCGTGAGCCCGCGCAGGTTGCGCGCGCCATGACGATCATCGCCGACCTGACAGTCGCTCGATCGGTCGCCGGGACGATCGCGCACTCCGCCGACCGACTGTCGAGCGCCGCCCGGACCGTCCGGGACCAGATGTCCACCAGCACGTGGATGGTGCTGACCCCGATGAGTCGAGCCCTCACCGACATGACACGCGCGGTGATCGACGCCCGCGGATCGGCCGACCCGGACGGCGCGATCGTCGAACTGGGGGACGACCTGGGCCGGACCCACGACGCGATCCTGCACGTCACCCTGGCGCTGGCCGGGCTGCAGGCCGAATCGATGGTCCACGACGCCGGATGGCAATTCATGGACGTCGGACGCCGGATCGAGCGGCTGGTCACCCTGGCCGACCTGACCCGGCATCTGTTCGGTCGCCGCCACGATGCCGACGTCGAGCAGGTGCTCATCGAGATCTTCCTCGTGGCCAACGAATCGTCGGTGATCTACCGTCGCCGTAACCGTGGGCTGTACCAGGTGTCGGCGGCCACCGAGCTGCTGTTCTTCGACGAGCACAATCCGCGGGCGCTGATCTACCAGCTGACCCGTATCGCGGCCGACCTCACCGCTCTACCGGAATCCGTCCGGTCCGCATCTGCCGAACGAGCCGTCGAGGAGCTGATCGCCGAGGTCCGTCGATCCGACCCTGCCGACCTGGCGCGTTCCGACGCCAGCGGTCGTCGCGGAGATCTGATCGACCTCACGTCCACGCTCGCCGCGGGGATTCGCGAGCTGTCCGACCTGTTGGGTCGCACACGTTTCTCGACCCCCGCGGCAGCGCGGCCGCTCTGGGCCGGTGGAAGCGGGATCGCGCCGTGAGCGCCCCGGGACAACACTCGCCGGTCGTCGCCGGGACCGTCCGGCGCTATCGGGTGACCCACACGACCCGGTACACCTATGACGACGTCGTCTCGTCGTCGTACGGCCGCTGCTACCTCACTCCACGGGCACTGTCCGATCAACGGGTCGAGAGTTCGCAGGTGAGCGTCGACCCCGAGCCCGACGACCGGTCCACGGGCGTCGACGTCTACGGCAACAGCGACACCTACTTCCACGTTCGCACGCCGCACGACGCGCTCACCGTGACCGCGGAATCGGTCGTCGAGGTCGACCCGATCGATCAGGGACTGCTCCTGTCGGCCGCAGCGCTGGGTCCGTGGGAGGAGTGCCGGCCCGCCGGCACATCTGCGCCGGTGGTCGAGTTCGCGATGGACCTGTACCCGGCCGAGATCACCGACGCGGTCCGCGAGTACGCCGCAGAGGTGTTCACGCCGGGGCGACCGCTGCTCGAGGCGATCGTCGATCTCACCAACCGCATCAACACCGACTTCACGTATCGGTCGGGCTCGACCGCGATCAGTACCCGGGTGGCAACCGTGATGGCACGCCGTGAGGGGGTGTGCCAGGACTTCGCACGCGTCGCGCTGGCCTGCCTGCGAGCCGTCGGCCTGGCCGGGCGCTACGTGTCCGGCTACCTCGCCACCGAACCGCCGCCCGGTCGCGAACGGGTCGTCGGCGCCGACGCCAGTCACGCGTGGGCGGCCGTGTGGTTGCCGGGGGAGCGCTGGCTCGCCTTCGACCCGACCAACGACAAATTGGTCGACGAACGACACGTCACCGTCGCCTGGGGGCGCGACTACGATGACGTCCCGCCGTTGCGCGGCGTGATCTACACCGAGTCGTCGTCCAGCCGGATCGAGGTCTCGGTGGACGTCGCGCCGATCGATCCGGCGGCGTCGGGGAACCCCGCGAATCGGGCTTCGGACGCGCATTGAGATCTTGACGACTGTCCGGATTCTCACACGGTGGACCGGACCGCGGTTCACTTCTGCTCGGTCCGAAAGCTTCGGGTATCACGGGGATTCCGCATCGTCCGTGCTATCCGGGCTTTCGCTGCACGTCGGTTGTCGTGACGGCATGGCGACCACGTTGCGGATGGATGACGAGCGGTGACGCCGGACGGATCCAGCGGGTACCTTGAAGGGCGACATGACGGTAATAGCGGAAAGTCGTATCACCAGCGTGGTACGCGCGGCAGAGGCGGTGCTGTCGCATCGCGCCGGAGCAGCGGTTTCCCTGGCGGACCCCGAGGACCTCGGCGGAAGCGGACGTACCTCCGTGATCCGGGCGCGAGTCGTCCGGAATCCGCTGTCGATGGATCGCACCCTGGTCATCAAGGCACTGCCCGAGGACGAGGACCCGCACGCCTTCCACCGCGAGCTGGCGTCCTACAAGTACGCGACGGCGCTGCCGACCGAATCGCGGCCGGGTCCCCAATTGATCGCCTCCGACCCCGAGGCACGGGTACTCGTCCTCAGCGATCTCGGACACGGCCGTTCCATGACGGCGTTGCTGTCGGGTCCCGACATCACCGAGACCTCGCATGCCGTCAGCGCCTGGGGACAAGCCCTCGGACGGATGCACGCGGCCACGGTGGGCGGGGACGCCGACTTCCGTGCGCTGTTGCGCCTGGGGTCGGTCGCCGCCGACGGTATGGACATCCTGCGCGAGTCCGCCGAGCGGTCGATCGACGGCGCGCCGTCGGTTCTCGCGGACCTGGGCGTCGAGCTGACGGATCCCGTGGCCGACGCACTGCGCGCCGCGTGCGGCCTGTTCACCGACGGTGAGCACCGGGCTTTCAGTCCCTCCGACGTCGGTCCCGAGAACATCCTCCTCAACGACGTCGGCGTGCGGTTCATGGACTACGAGTGGGGCGGCTTCCGCGACGCGACCCTCGACGTCGCATACGCGGTGGTCACCTTCGGCGCCCGGCTGAGCACTGCGAACATCGCGCATCGGGTCGACCTCGAGGTCGCACTCGTCGACGCCTGGCGCTCCGAGGTGTACCCGATCTGGCCGATCCTCGGGCATGATCGCGACCTCGGTCGCAAGGTCCTCATCGCACGACTGCTGTGGGTCTGGTTGTCGACGGTGTGGATGCTGCCCGCCGACGGCGACGGGGCCGGTCAGTTCGCCGACGATTCGGAGACCGTGGTCGCCGTCCCGGCCGGATACACCCACGACTGGGCGCTGCACACCAACGATCCCCGGGTGATCGTGTCCCGATGGTCCGACCTGGCCGCGGCAGCGGTGCGTGCGTCGAACACCGACATCGCCGACTTCGCGACGTCCGTCGGTATCGCGCTGCAGCGCGACTGGCTCTCCTGAGCAGCCGGCGTGGCCGATCCCACCATGGACGGGTTGTTCGATCCACCCGCCCCCGCGGGCAGCGTGACGACGGGGTCGTTGTCGTCACCCCCACCGGCATCGGCGCCGCTGGCCGTCCGCATGCGCCCTCAGTCGCTCGATGAGATCGTCGGGCAGGAACATCTACTCGGTGCGGGTTCGCCGCTGCGACGCCTGATCAGCGGTTCGGGTGCAGCATCGGTGATGCTGTACGGCCCGCCGGGTACAGGGAAGACCACGATGGCCGGCCTGATCTCGAAGGCGACCGGCGGTCGGTTCGAGGCGTTGTCGGCGTTGTCGGCCGGAGTCAAGGAAGTGCGTGCGGTCATCGATGTCGCGCGTCGCCGGCTGGTCGACGGACAGCAGACGGTCTTGTTCATCGACGAGGTCCACCGTTTCTCGAAGACCCAGCAGGACGCCCTCCTCGACGCAGTGGAGAACCGCATCGTGCTGTTGGTCGCCGCGACCACCGAGAATCCGTCGTTCTCGGTCGTGGCCCCGCTCCTGTCGCGATCGTTGGTCCTGCAGCTGCGGCCGCTGGGGTCGGAGGACATCCGGGCAGTCCTCGGTCGCGCGATCGATGATCCGCGCGGGCTCGGCGGTCGCGTCCGGGTCGCCGACGAGGCACTCGACCATCTCGTCGCAGTCGCCGGGGGCGATGCGCGCCGCGCCTTGACCGCTCTGGAGGCCAGCGCCGACGCCGCGCTGCGGCACGACCATCAGCCGGTGTCCGACCTGGATGGCCCCGAGCCCGATCCCGATGATGACCCCGGTATCAGCGAGTCGGGTGTCGGCGAGTCCGACGCCGGCGAGCACACGCCAGACGTGGGCCCGCCCACGATCGCGGTGGCCGACGTCGAGGCCGCGATCGACCGGGCCGCGGTGCGCTACGACCGGGACGGTGACCAGCACTACGACGTGACGAGTGCGTTCATCAAGTCGATCCGGGGCTCCGACGTGGACGCCGCGCTGCATTACCTCGCGCGGATGATCGTCGCGGGCGAAGACCCCCGATTCATCGCGCGCCGCTTGATGATCCATGCGAGTGAAGACGTGGGGATGGCCGATCCCACCGCCCTGCAGACGGCGGTCGCGGCCGCCCAGGTGGTCGCACTGGTCGGGATGCCCGAAGCGCGGCTGGCGCTCACCCAGGCGACGATCCATCTGGCCACCGCGCCGAAGTCCGGAGCAGTGGTGTCGGCGATCGGTGCCGCCGTGTCCGACGTCGAGGCAGGCAAGTCGGGCACGGTACCGGCGCATCTGCGCGACGGGCATTACGCGGGCGCGAAGGACCTCGGCAACGCCATCGGTTACCGCTATCCGCACAACGACCCCGACGGTGTCCTCGCTCAGCAGTACGCACCCGACGAGCTCGTCGGCACCGATTACTACCAGCCGACCGATCACGGGTTCGAGCGCGAGATCGGGGCCCGTCTCGGTCGATTGCGGTCCATCGTCCGCGCCGGGGCGGGGCGTCTCCGCGGTCGGTGACGTCCGCGGACCCCACCGAGCGCGATGTGTCCCACCTGTGCCGCCGGGGCGGTCAGTTGTCGGCGGGCCGGTGACCGGTGGCGAAGGCGAGGACTGCCGCCGCCACGACCATCCCGGCGCCCATCCACACCGGTGACACCCATCCGAGCCCGACCGAGATGGCGAGCCCGCCCAGCAGGGTGCCGATCGCGTTCCCGACGTTGAAGGCGGCGATGTTGGCGGCCGAGGCCATGGTCGGGGCGTCCGAGGCGAACCGGATCACCCGCAGCTGCAATGGCGGACTGGTCGCGAACCCGACGGCGCCGATGACGAACAACATCACCGCGGTCGGGATCTGCCAGTGCGCGACAAGCCCGTACACGACGAGCGACGCGGTCAGCAGGACCGGAAGCCCGCGCAACGCCAGGGGCAGGTTGCGGTCGGCCAGCCATCCGCCGGCGAGGTTGCCGACGAACAAGCCGAGACCGAAGAGGACGAGCAGCCACGGCACCGCGCCCGATGAGAAGCCGGTGACGTTGGTGACCAGGGGCTCGACGTAGATGAACGCGCCGAACAGTCCGCCGAACATCAGCATCGTCAGCGCGACCGAGACGACCACCTGTGGTCGGAGCAGCACCCGGTACGCGGAACCCGCCGGCTGCGGCGGAGCCGGACGGTCAGGTACCAGGGCGAGGATGCCGACGAAGGCGACGACCCCGACGGCGGCGACGACCCAGAAGGCGGCGCGCCAACCGAGGTTCTGGCCGACGAAGGTGCCGAACGGGACGCCGAAAACGTTGGCCGAGGTGAGTCCGCCGAACATGATCGCGATCGCGCCGGCGCGGC
Organism: Gordonia soli NBRC 108243; assembly: GCF_000334455.1. Taxonomy (GTDB): domain Bacteria; phylum Actinomycetota; class Actinomycetes; order Mycobacteriales; family Mycobacteriaceae; genus Gordonia; species Gordonia soli. The sequence goes on along the minus strand of NZ_BANX01000019.1, from coordinate 5,326 downwards.
GATGAGGCGGCACGAGGTCGGCAGCCATCACCGCACCGATCCCGAAGTAGCCGCCGTGGCACATCGCGGTGACGATGCGTCCGACCAGCGCGAGTTCGAAGCCGGGCGCCAGCGCGGTGATCGCATTACCGACCACGAACACGACCAGCAGGATGAGCAGGGCGGATTTCGGCGGTCTGCGGGTCAACGCTGCGGTGACGGTGAACGCGCCGACGGCGACCGCCAGTGCGTAACTCCAGATCAACGCGCCGGCCGTCGGCACGCTGACCCCGAGAGATACCGAGACGTCGGTGAGCAGTCCGGAGATCACGAACTCGGTGAGTCCGATGCCGAAGCCGCCGATGGCGAGTGCGATCAGGCCGGCCGGGACCCGGGAGCCGGGTGCGGCGCTCGGATCGTCCGGTGAGGCGGCGGGCAGCTTGTCATCGGGCCGCTCGTCATCAGGCTGAGTGTCGTCGGGCTGAGTGTCACCGGATCGCGTGACGGCGGACTGGTCCAGTTCGGACATGGGCGCTCCTGATTCGGGGGTGTGCGGGCAGGACGAGATCACCGGACGACGAGGACGTCTGGCGTTGGGGGCGAGGTCAGGTCAGGTCGTGAGCGTCGTGCTCGCGAGCAGGCGCAGCGCGTCGTCGTCGCGCGAACCAGGCACGGCGTGCATGAGCATCAACCGATAGCCGTCCTCCTCGGGGAGGTGCAGCATCTCGTAGCGGAGGTCCAGGGCACCGACGACCGGGTGGTGGAACTTCTTCGTGCCGTTGGAACAGAGGTCGACGGGGTGTTCGGCCCACAGTCGAGCGAATTCCGCGCTGCGCACACTCAGATCGCCGACCAGCCGGGCGATCTCGTGCTCGGTGCCCAGCGGACCGGTGACGTAACGCAGGGACGCGACCGCGAGCGTCGCCTCGTGTTCCCACTCGCGATGCAGGGATCGGGCGGCCGGATCGGTGAACAACATCGAGACCTTGTTCGGGGGCTCGTCACCATACGGCTGGGCCGGCGGTAGATGTCCGGCGATGACGGCATGCCCCAGGCGATTCCATCCGATGACGTCCTGGACCGGCGAGAGCGCCAGCGCGGCGACGTCCGGCATCCGCTCGAGCAGTGTCACCAGCCCGGCGCGAAGCCCGGGACCACGCTGCGCGGGTGCGGTGACCGCGCCGGCGAGACGGTGCAGATGGGCGCGCTCGACGTCACCGAGGCGGAGCGCGCGGGCGATGGAATCGAGGACCTGGGGCGACGGATTGGTCGCGAGCCCCTGCTCGAGGCGCGTGTAGTAGGTCAGTGACACCCCGGCGAGCTCGGCCAGTTCTTCACGTCGCAGACCGGGTACCCGCCGTGGGCCGTTGCTCACGACGCCCAGCTGGTCGGGGCTGAGCGCGGCCCGGCGGCTACGGAGGAAGTCGGCGAGGTGTTCCACCGGTGATGGGGTCCCGCTCGTGGCGTGCGGTGTCATGGCTCCATCGTGACCCCGACCGACGAATTCTTCCTGTCCCTGTCGGTGACAGGCTCGTCGTGGGGCCACGTGCCCGGTGCGAACTGGCCCGGAGTCCTACCGGCTGTAGTCTGGTGAGTCGCAGTTCGTCATCGGATTCCCGCGCCGGCACCCGCCGACGGCCGGCACCCGACACACGATCCGCCCCGCACCGACGCCACCACACGACCGAGGACGACACCCCAGTGCAGACCCATGAGATCCGGAAGCGATTCCTGGACCACTTCATCAAGGCCGGCCACACCGAGGTGCCGAGCGCGTCGCTCATCCTCGACGATCCGAACCTGCTGTTCGTCAACGCGGGCATGGTGCCGTTCAAGCCGTACTTCCTCGGTGAGAAGACGCCGCCCTTCGATCGCGCGACCAGTGTGCAGAAGTGTGTGCGCACCCTCGACATCGAAGAGGTCGGCATCACGACGCGCCACAACACCTTCTTCCAGATGGCCGGGAACTTCTCGTTCGGCGACTACTTCAAGCGCGAGGCCATCACCTTCGCATGGAGCCTGCTGACCAACAGCGTCGCCGACGGCGGCTACGGCATCGACCCCGAGAAGCTCTGGCCGACCGTGTATCTCGACGACGACGAGGCCGAGGCGATCTGGCGCGACGAGATCGGTGTGCCCGCGGAGCGGATCCAGCGTCGCGGACTGAAGGACAACTACTGGTCGATGGGTGTCCCCGGCCCGTGCGGCCCGTGTTCGGAGATCTTCTTCGACCGTGGCCCCGCATACGGCCGCGAGGGCGGTCCGGAGGCCGACGAGGACCGGTACATCGAGATCTGGAATCTCGTGTTCATGCAGAACGAGCGCGGTCCCGGTGGCGGCAAGGACAACTACGAGATCCTCGGTCCGTTGCCGAAGAAGAACATCGACACCGGTCTGGGAATCGAGCGGGTGGCGTGCATCCTGCAGGGTGTCGACAACGTCTACGAGACCGATCTGCTCAAGCCGATCATCGACCTCGCATCGGAGGTCACCGGACGCGGTTACGGTGTCGGCAACCACTCCGACGACGTGCGTTTCCGCGTCATCGCCGACCACGCGCGAACAGCGGCACTGCTGATCGGCGACGGCGTGCTCCCGGGCAACGACGGTCGGGGATACGTGCTGCGTCGACTGTTGCGCCGCGTCGTGCGATCCGTGCGGCTGCTGGGCGCCGGGAGCGGAGCGAGCGGGCCCGATGGTGGGGGCGCCGGGAGCGGAGCGAGCGGGCCCGATGGTGGGGGCGCCGGGAGCGGAGCGGATCAGCCGCCGACGATGGGGCGGTTCATCGCGACCGTCATCGACGTGATGTCGCCCTCGTATCCGACTCTCGCCGAACAGCGTGATCACATCATCTCGGTCGCAGTGGGCGAAGAGAACTCTTTTGCCAAGACCCTCGCGTCCGGCTCCAAATTGTTCGCCGATGCGGCCGCGGCGACCAAGTCCGCGAAGAAGTCGGCGCTCAGCGGGGCGGATGCCTTCACGTTGCACGACACCTATGGCTTCCCGATCGACCTGACGCTGGAGATGGCGAGCGAGGCGGGCCTCTCGGTCGACCAGGAGGGCTTCACCGCCCTCATGGCCGAGCAGAAGGCGCGCGCGAAAGCCGATGCGACCGCGCGGAAGTCGGGGCACGCCGACCTCCGGGTCTACCGCGACTTCCTCGATCGCGGGCCGACCGAGTTCACCGGGTTCGACGAGCTGGTCTCCGAGGCGCGGGTGTTGGGCATCGTCGCGGGCGACAGCCGCGTCCCCACCGGGTCGCCCGGCCAGGAGCTGACAGTGGTCCTCGACCGGACCCCGCTGTACGCCGAGTCCGGTGGGCAGATCGCCGACACCGGGACCATCACCACCGGTTCCGGTGTGCGACTCGCGGTGCGGGACGTCCAGAAGGTCGGCAAGTCCGTCTGGCTGCACAAGGTCGTCGTCGAAGAGGGCGAGATCACCGAGGGTGACGAGGTCATCGCATCCGTCGACCAGGGCTGGCGTCACGGCGCGACCCAGGGCCATTCCGGCACGCATCTCGTCCATGCCGCTCTGCGGCAGGTACTCGGCCCCGGCGCGACGCAGGCGGGCTCGCTGAACCGCCCCGGCTATCTTCGTTTCGACTTCCACTCGGGGCAGCCGGTCACCGAGGAGCAACGCCGGCAGATCGAGGAGATCAGCAACGCCGCCGTCGAGGCCAACTATCCGGTGAACACGTTCGAGACCGGAGTCGACGAGGCCAAGGCGATGGGTGCGCTCGCGCTGTTCGGCGAGAACTACGGAGACCTGGTGCGGGTCGTCGAGATCGGCGGTCCGTTCTCGATGGAACTGTGCGGTGGTACCCACGTCGCATCGTCGGCACAGGTCGGGCCGGTCACCCTGATCGGGGAGTCCTCGGTCGGATCGGGTGTGCGCCGCGTCGAGGCCTATGTCGGGATGGACTCGTTCCGTTACCTGTCGAAGGAGCGAGCGCTGCTCGCGGGTCTGGCGTCGTCGTTGAAGATCCCGTCGGGCGAGGTACCGGGACGCGTCGAGCAGTTGGTGAGCCGACTGCGGGATGCGGAGAAGGAAGTGGAACGGCTGCGTGCGGAGTCGGCGCAGGCGGCGTCTGCGGGGCTTCTCGACCGTGCGGTCACCATCGGCTCGACGCTGGTGGTCGGCGACCGGTTGCCCGACGGACTGGATGCGAACGGTTTGCGTGGTCTGGCAACGGATCTGCGCAACCGTGCCGGTGACCGAGCGGCCGTGGTTGCCCTGTTCTCGGTGACCGGTTCGGGTTCCGACGCCAAGGTCCCGTTCGTGATCGCGACGACGCCTCAGGCGCGCGACGCCGGCATCAGGGCAGGCGACATCGTAAAGGAGATCGCACCGCTGGTGGGTGGTCGCGGCGGTGGCAAACCGGACCTGGCACAGGGCGCGGGCACCGATGCGGCGGGGATCGATGCCGCGCTCGCGCGGGTGCGCGACCTCGCGGGCGGGCGTTGATCGGCGCGATGACCCTCGATCGTGGTCGCCGCCTCGGCATCGATGTCGGCAGCGTGCGCATCGGCGTCGCGGTATGCGATCCCGACGGCATACTCGCGACGCCGGTGGAGACGGTGGCGCGCGATCGGCGTGGGGGCACCGACATCGAGCGCATCGCGGCGCTCGTCGCCGACTACGAGGCGGTCGGTGTGATCGTCGGGTTGCCGCGCACCCTTCGCAACGAAGACGGGCCGGCGGTCAAGGCCGCGCGCGGTTTCGGCCGGCAACTCGCGGGCGAGATCGCGCCCACACCGATCGAGTACGTCGATGAACGCCTGACCACCGTGACCGCGACCGCGGCCCTGCGCGCCAGCGGAGTATCCGCGAAATCGGGGCGCGCGGTGATTGATCAGGCGGCTGCGGTCGCTATTCTGCAGGGGTGGCTGGATGCGCGCCGATGAGTGACACCTGCGTGCACCGGACCACCGTCGGTTCCGGTCGCCGGTCCCATCTCGTCCGTTCGCGCACAGACCAGCTTCTCGGGAGCCAGGGAGGGAACGCCCGGTGACAGACGAACGGCATCGCCGCCGTGATCACGGTGAGCAGGTGTCGGAGGGCGTCGATCTCGATCGCCTCCGGTACTTCACCCAGTCGGCCGACGGCGGCCCCTCGACACGTCATCGTCGTCGTCGGACCAACGCCGTCGGGGATCCGCTGACCGACACCGGTGCTCAGGAGATCATCGCCCGCGCGTCGGGCAATCCGCCGCCCGCGGCACCGCCTCGTCGGCCGGCACCGGGTCGGCGACGTCCGCCGGAGCCGCCGGTCGCTCCGCGTCCGCCGCAGGGGGCGCCGCCCGCGACCGGGGGCCAGCCGGCCGTCCCGGAAGACGGTGACCGGG
>NZ_BANX01000020.1 GCF_000334455.1 Gordonia soli NBRC 108243 | reverse complement strand
CAAGGCCCCTCGTTCACTCGAGGGGCCTTGCTGCGTTTGCGGTCGTATCCTCGAAGCCATGAACACTTTTCAGCGTGTGGCCAAGGCCGTGAACACCGTCGTCTTTCCGCTGTTACGGCTGCCGGGCGTCGGCCCCCTGCTCGGAAAGGGGATGACCGTCATCAGCTACACCGGTCGAAAGTCCGGCAAGACCTTCGAGCTGCCGGTGTCCTACAGCCGCACCGGAGAGTCCCTGCGTGTCGGGGTGGCTGCTCCGGACAAGAAGAACTGGTGGCGCAACTTCGAGGGCGCCGGCGGCGATGTCACCGTCACGCTGCCCGAAGGTCCTCGCTCGGGTCACGCGGTCGCTGCGCGCGACGACAAGGGACGGATCTGGGTGACGATCGAACTCGTCGCCGCGGCGTGACTCACGCCCCTGACAGCGGCGTGACACACGCCCCATGACAGTGGCGTGACGGACGCCCACGACAGAATTGATCGTGCGCCGAGTCCACCTGGCAGCGTGCTCGACGCTCACATGGATTCGGCACCGACGCCCTGGATCGTCAGGGCGTCGGTGCCGAGTCTGTGGAGGACGCCAGATCACCGGTCTGGGGGTCGAGGCCGGCCGTAGGGTCCTGCGGTCCCACTCGTCACGACAGGTGGTGGACCTCGGCCAGGTTGTAGACCGGGGTGGCGATGCCTTCGAAGCGGGCCTTGAGCTGTAACGCCAGGTACAGCGAGTAGTGCCGGGACTGGTGGAGGTTTCCGCCGTGGAACCACAGACCGGGTTGTTGGGTCGGCTTCCACATGTTGCGCTGCTCTCCCTCCCACGGTCCGGGGTCCTTCGTGGTCTCCGATCCGAGACCCCACACCTTGCCGACGCGGTCGGCGACGTCTTGTCCGATCAGGTCGGCTGCCCAGCCGTTCATCGAGCCGTATCCGGTCGCGTAGACCACCACGTCGGCGGGCAACACGGTGCCGTCGGACAGCACCACCGAGTCCTCGGTGAGATGATCGACCTGACCGTGCTCGAGTGCGATCGACCCATCGGCGATGAGTTCCGATGCGCCGACGTCGATGTAGTACCCGGACCCGCGGCGCAGGTACTTCATGAACAGACCACTGTCGTCGTCTCCGAAGTCGAGATCGAACCCGGCTGCGGTGAGCCGATCGTAGAAGTCTTTGTCCTGTGCACGGATGCGGTCGTAGAGGGGGATCTGGAATTGGTGCATGATCCGATACGGAAGGGACGCGAAGGTCAGATCGGCCTTGTGCGTGGTCATTCCCGCCGCGAGGGCGCGCTCACTGTAGAGGTCGCCGAGACCGATCTCCATCAGTGATTCGGACTTGACGATGTGCGTCGACGATCGCTGCACCATCGTGGTGTCGATGCCGTTCTCCACCAACGCCTTGCAGATGTCGTGTGCCGAGTTGTTCGACCCGATGACCACGACCTTCTTGCCGACGTAGCCGTCCGGGCCGGGGTGCTTGCTGGAGTGGTGCTGGTCGCCCGCGAAGACGTCCTGGCCGGCGAACGTCGGCACACTGGGCTTGCCCGACATCCCGGTCGCCAGTACCAGTTGCGTCGGTGTGAGGGTGAGTCGTTCACCGTCACGATCGATCTCGACGGTCCACCGGCCCGCGGCCTCGTCGTATTCGGCCGACACACAGGTCGTCTTGCTCCAGTACGGCACCTCCATGACCTTGGTGTAGAACTCCAGCCAGTCGCCGACCTTGTCCTTCGGGGCGAACACCGGCCAGTTGTCGGGAAAAGGGAGGTACGGGAGGTGGTCGTACCAGACGGGATCGTGCAGGCAGAGGGACTTGTAGCGATTACGCCACTGGTCGCCGGGGCGTTCCTGACGGTCGACGACGAGTGAGGGGACGCCGAGTTGCCGCAGTCGGGCACCGAGCGCGATGCCGCCCTGTCCGCCGCCGACGACGAGAACGTACGGCTGGTTGTCCCGACCGAGTGAGGCGTCTTCGTCGGCCTTCTTCTCGGCCCACGAACGTCGGTCCGGGTCGGAGCCGTGGACGGCCCCGAGGATGCGACCGGTGCCGCGCGGCTCTTCGTGGCCGGTGAGCTCCTGCAACGTGGTGAGGAGCGTCCAGCCCTGATCTTCTCCGGTCTCCCCATCTGTGCGGATCCGCAGGTGCCCCTCACCTCGTCCGGTGGCCGTCTCGAACGCGATGAAGGCAGAGGTGACATCTCCGTCGGCGGTCGGTGTCTCGGTGGTGCGGAACCGAGCGGGATCGGTGTCGACCAGGCGCTCGGACAAGAGGTCGGTGATCTGTTCCCGGCCCTCCACGGTGGTCAGGTTCCAGGTGAACGCCACCAGGTCGCGCCAATAGGAGTCGACCGCGAACAGACCGGCTGCGCGCGACACGTCGCGGTCGGCGAGGGCCCCCTCGAACCGTGCGAGCCACGCGTCGACCCTCGTCTGGGGATCGGGTGCGGTTTCCTCGTGTGTGTCGGGTTCGAGCGTCTGCGTCATGGTGTCCTCCTCGGACCGTCGCGATGTCAGCGGGATGTGATGCACAGCACAGCCGGGATGCCGAGGTGGCGACAAGGGTTGCATCGGGTTGCGGGCCGTTCGCAACCGTTGCAACCCCGTGCAACCGGGGGGACGACTTTGCGGAGCGGGTGTGATCGGGAGCACAATCGGAACCGATGAGAACTCCTGTCGACACCGCAACCCGCACCGATCAGGCTCGGGCCGACACATGTGGTCCCGAGCCGGCCGTAGGCGCGGGCGATGATCCGCGGCAGTTCGCGCAGGTCTTGAGTGCGGTCTACGACGCCGCGATGACCGGGGCAAAGCTGCCTGCGCGCCCACGACCGGTGATCAGCGAGTCCTGGGAGCGGGCTGCCACCGCGGGTGTCGATCCGGACGCCGGCGGCGGGCACGGCGCGCTCGAGGTGTCCGAGCTGGAGATCAGTCGACATGAGTCGGGACTTGCCGGGGTGCTGCCGGAACTCACCCGTGGTCTGGACGCGGTGATCGCCGACGGCGACAACGTCCTGGTGGTCGCCGACCATCGAGGTCGAGTGCTGTGGCGTAGCGGCTCGGGTCGCGTGCTGACCCGCGCCGACCGACTCGGATTCATCGAGGGCGCCGACTGGGCCGAGGACGCTGTCGGGACCAATGCGATCGGGACGGCATTGATGTTCGGTCGGGCGGTCCAGGTCTTCTCGGCAGAACACTTCGTCCGGACGCATCACGCATGGACGTGTGCGGGTGCGCCGATCCGCGACCCGCGGACCGGCTCGGTGTTGGGGGTCGTCGACGTCAGCGGGCCGGCGGCCACGATCCACCCGACCATGGTGGCGCTGGTCGACGCCGTCGCCAAGCTGGCCGAGGCCCGCCTCCGCGATCAGCACCGCGAGAGCCTCGACCACCTGCGCTCGATCGCGGCACCGATCCTCGCGCGCGCCGCCGGTCCGGCCCTCGCGGTGGACAACGACGGCTGGGTGGCGGCGTTGGACGCGATCCCGCCGCAGACCCGGATCCGCCTTCCCGGTCGCACCACGCCGGGGCGGTTCGTGGTGGGGCCGCTCGGCGAGTGCGACATCGATCCGCTCCCCGGTGGCTGGTTGGTCCGCATCGCGGATCCCGACGGACGTCGGCCGACCTCGGTCGAACTCGATCTCCGCGACTCCGCGCGGCCGGTCGTGACCGTCTCCGGTGGAGCAGGCGGATGGTCCTTCCATCCATCGCCGCGGCACGCCCAGATCCTCGATCTGCTCGCCCAGCACCGATCCGGGCGCAGCGCCGCGCAGATGTCGGCGGACCTGTTCGGGGTCGAGGACCGGACCATCACGATCCGTGCCGAGATGTCCCGGCTGCGCAAACATGCCAGCGGTTTACTGGACGCCAACCCGTACCGCTTCGCCGACGCCGTGGAGGTCACCGTCCGGCGTGCTGTCGGGTGATCGACCCGAGCGTGCCGTCGGGTGATCGACCCCGTCCGGACTGGTGGTGACGACAGCTAGATTGAGCGGGTGATCTCCCTCGTCGACGGCTACCTCGGCCGCATCATGCTGGACTGCCAGGCGCACCTCACCGGTGCGGTCGCCGACTACATCCCGGAGCTTGCCGCCGTCGACCCCGGCGGGTTCGGTCTGTCGATGTGCGTCCACGACGGGCACGTCTACTCGCACGGCGACAGCGCGGCGGCCTTCACGATCCAGTCCATCTCCAAGCCGCTCACGTATGCGTTGGCACTCGGACGACGGGGATTCGCCACCATCGATGCGGCGATCGGCGTCGAGCCGTCGGGGGAGGCGTTCAACGAGATCAGCGTCGACCAGCGCCGCCGTCCGAAGAATCCGATGATCAATGCGGGCGCCATCCTGGCGGCGTCGATGTTGCTGCCGCAGGAGCCGACGGTCTCGTCCGACACGGTGGATGCGGCCTTCGCCGACGTCGTCGAGTTCTACTCGGCATGTGCCGGCCGACGGCTCGGACTCGACGAGCGGGTGTACGCGTCGGAGAGTGCGACCGGCGCGCGCAATCGGGCCATCGCGTACATGCTCGTCAGTTTCGGGGCGCTGCAGACGGATCCGGACGCCGCGATCGACCTCTACTTCCGGCAGTGTTCGCTCCAGGTCACCACCGACGACCTCGCCGTCATCGGGTGCACCATCGCCAACGGCGGGGTCAACCCGCGTACCGGGCGACGGGTCCTCGACCAGGCGGTGGCGCAACGCGTGCTGTCGGTGATGACCACCTGCGGTATGTACGACGGTGCGGGCGACTGGGTGACCAGGGTGGGGTTGCCGGCCAAGAGCGGTGTCGGTGGAGGCATCCTCGCGATCCTGCCCGGGCAACTCGGCATCGGCGTGTACTCGCCGCTCCTCGACGAACACGGCAACAGCGTGCGCGGTGTCGACACGTGTCGGCACCTGTCCACCGATCTCGGGCTGCACATGTTCAACGTCGCGCGCGAGAGTCGCACCACCATCCGCGCCGTCTACGACCTCGGCGACATCGAGGTGAGTCCCGAGTGGGTCGACCGGGAACGCGTGTTCCTGAAGACGTGCCGGGACCGCGTCCGTGTCTATGAGCTTCAGGGCGACCTCACCTTCGCCGGTGCGGAGAGCGCGGTGCGCCGGCTCGAGGCCGACGTGGACCGCTTCGACGTCGCGATTCTGGAGATCTCGCGCGTCGACATCGTCGACCCGGTGGCCCGCAACATGGTGCTCGGGTTCAAGCACGTCCTGGACGAGGGGGGACGGCGATCCCTGGTCGTCGACCCCGACGGGGTGGTGCGGGCCAGCATCGATCGGTATCGCGACGACGGGCCGGCCACCGACATGGGCATCCCGTATGGGGTCGGTCGTCTGGATCCGGCTCTGCCGCATGTGCATTCGTCGATGAGCGAGGCGGTCCTCGACGCCGAGGAGTTCCTGGTGAAGTCGCGACTGATCGAGCCGGGACCCGCCTGACGCCGACGCCGCCGAACCTCTAGGCTGACCTCTGTGCGTCTTGTTGTCGCGGAGTGTCAGGTCGATTACGTCGGCAGGTTGACGGCCCACCTGCCGATGGCCCGCCGATTGCTGCTGATCAAGTCGGACGGGTCGGTCAGCGTCCATGCCGACGATCGGGCGTACAAGCCGCTGAACTGGATGAGTCCGCCCTGCTGGTTGACCGAGGCCGAGGCACCCGAGGGTGTCGAGGCGCAGGCGTACTGGGTGGTGACCAACAAGGCCGGCGAGGAACTGCGGATCACCATCGCGTCGATCGAGCACGACTCCAGCCACGAACTGGGCATCGACCCAGGGCTGGTCAAGGATGGTGTCGAAGCGCATCTGCAGGAACTGCTCGCCGAGCACGTGGAGACGCTCGGCATCGGGCACACCCTGATCCGACGGGAGTACATGACGGCGATCGGTCCGGTCGACCTGTTGTGCCGGGACGGGGGTGGGGCGACCGTCGCAGTCGAGATCAAGCGTCGGGGTGAGATCGACGGTGTCGAACAACTCACGCGGTACCTGGAGCTCCTCAACCGGGACCCGCTGCTGGCGCCGGTGAGCGGGGTGTTCGCGGCCCAGCAGATCAAACCGCAGGCTCGCACCCTCGCCGAGGACCGGGGAATCCGCTGTCTCGTACTGGATTACGATGCGCTGCGCGGTGCGGAGAGCACCGAGTTCCGGCTGTTCTGAGTGGCACGGCGTCGATCCGGTGAAGGATGCGACGCCGGCGATCATCGCGCGAGCTGATCCGGACCGACCGTCGAGCGGCGATCCGGATCGAGGGCTCAGTTGGCCGGTTCGTGGGTCGCGACGTCCTTGGTGCTCTGATCCGACGAGCGCGACGTGTTCGACCCCTGCGAGCCGGACTTCTGGTTGGTCGTCTTTTGCGTGCCCGGCTGGTGCGACCCGGACTTCGAGGATCCGCCCGACGCCTGCGAGGAGTGTTTGGAGGCCTTGGCGTTCGGCGCGCGCTTGATCTGCGACTGCGACGACAAGGCGCGGTTGAGCAACTCGACGTCGTCGAGGTCGGTGAGACCCGCGAGGTCTTCGTCGTCGGGAGCGGTGAGCTGCTCCGGGATCTGCGCGAGCTGGTTGCGCACCTTGTTGAGGTGCTCGACCACCTGCTTGCGAGCGGTGTCGGCCTTGCCGGCGAGCTCACGTGAGCGGGCGAGACGCTCGGTCGCGATCTCCTGCGCGGTCTCCTTCATGCGGGTCGCCTCGTGGCGGGCGCGATCGCGCTGGCTGGCCAGCTCGGCATCGTGACGCTCGCGCTCGGCCTGACGCGCCCTGGTGCTCTGGAGTTCGAGCTCCGCAGCCTCGCCCTTGGCCTTCGTGACGATCCGTCGGGCCTCTTCGCGGGCGGCGGCCATGGTCTCGTTGTGCTCGGCCTCCATCGCGGCCTTGCGCTCGGTGATGAGCCGGGCGGCCTCGGCGGCGTCGCGCTTGGCCTGTGCCTCGAGTGCGTCGGCCTTCTCGCGCGCGTCGCGGGCGCGTGCCTCGGCATCGGAGACGAGCTTGTCTGCCTTGCCCTTGGCGTCGGTACGGGTCCGGTCGGCGACGGCCTCGGCGTCGTCTCGCAGGGTGGCGGCCTCCTGCCGGGCGACCGAGAGGACCTCGTCGGCCTCGGCGGTGGCTTCGGCGCGGATCTCCGACGCCTCATCCGCGGCCAACTGCAGCATGCGTCCGAGACGATCACTCATACCCTGTGCGGTACTCGGCGGCACCGACAGTTTGTCGACCTCGCGGCGGAGTTCCTCGGCCTCTTCCCGGGCCTCCTCCAAATGTGTTGCGAGCTCGTGCGCATTCGCGGTGGCAGCGTCGCGGTCGGCGGCCAGCACCCGCAACTCAGCGTCGATCCGCTGGAGTCGATCGGCGACCTGGTCGCGGTCGTAACCGCGCATCACGATGGCAAAGGGTAGGGGCCTCGGTGCGGGAGCTGACATGGGCGCCAGTCTAACTGAGGTCAGCGCCTGATGATCGGTCGGATCCCGTGGTCAGTGCGGTGCGGCGGTGCCTGCCGGCTCGACGAGTTCGAGCAGCACCCCGCCCGCGTCCTTCGGGTGGACGAAATTGATCCGAGAGTCGGCCGTGCCACGCCGTGCCTCGGGGTACAGGACGCGTACACCGGCGGCGGTGAGAAGTTCGGTGACGGCGTCGACATCGGTCACGCGCACTGCGAGTTGCTGCAGCCCGGGACCGTTGCGATCGAGGAACTTGGCGATGGTCGACTCGTCGGTCAGCGGCGCGAGCAGTTGGATGACCGCACCGCCGGCGTCGGCGGTCTCGCGGGCGCCGACCATCGCCTCGCGGACGCCCTGTTCGTCGTTCACCTCTTCGTGGAGGGTGACGAAACCGAGATGGTCGTAGTACCACTGCTTCGCGGCGTCGAGGTCCGGTACCGCGATGCCGACGTGGTCGATCGCGACGACCAGGTCGGCGATGACGGCGGTGGCCGCGGGGGAGGACTGCGGATCCGTTGCTGAGTCGCTCATGGGCTAACGGTAGCGTTGGGGTTCCGTGCGTGTGCAAGCGCACCGCCCGAACACTCGCTCGGGCCACCGATCCACCGCCTGTTGGAGGTCCCATGTCCTCGTCGTCCGCCACTACCTCGGTCATCGTCGCCGGGGCGCGCACCCCCTTCGGCCGCCTGCTCGGCTCGCTGAAGGACTTCAGTGCCGTCGATCTCGGCGCCGTCGCCATCAAGGGTGCGCTCGAGCGATCCGGTGTCCCCGCCAGCGCGGTCGAGTACGTCATCCTCGGTCAGGTCCTCACCGCAGGTGCGGGTCAGATGCCCGCTCGCCAGGCGGCCGTGAAGGCCGGTATCGGCTGGGACGTGCCGACGCTGACGATCAACAAGATGTGCCTGTCGGGTGTCGACGCGATCGCGCTCGCCGACCAGCTCATCCGCGCCGGCGAGTTCGACGTCGTCGTCGCCGGCGGACAGGAGTCGATGACCCAGGCGCCGCACCTGCTGCCCGGCAGCCGTGGCGGCTTCAAGTACGGCAACACCGAACTCGTCGACCACCTCGCGTTCGACGGACTCTTCGATGCCTTCACCGATCAGCCGATGGGCGCATTGACCGAGCAGGGCAACGACGTCGCCGACACCACCGGAGACGTCACCCGCGGCTTCACCCGCGAGCAGCAGGACGAGTTCGCCGCGCGTAGTCATCAGCTCGCCGCGGCGGCATGGAAGAACGGACTGTTCGCCGACGAGGTCGTGCCGGTCAGCATCCCGCAGCGCAAGGGCGACCCGATCGAGTTCGCCACCGACGAGGGTGTCCGCCCCGACACGACCGCCGGGTCGCTCGCCGGTCTGCGTCCGGCTTTCCGCAAGGACGGCACCATCACCGCGGGCAACTCGTCGCAGATCTCGGACGGCGCCGCCGCCGTGGTCGTGATGAGCAAGGCCAAGGCCGAGGAACTCGGAGTCGAGTGGCTCGCCGAGATCGGTGCACACGGCGTGGTCGCCGGTCCGGACTCGTCGCTGCAGGCCCAGCCGGCCAACGCCATCGAGAAGGCGGTCGCACGTGAGGGGATCTCGGTCTCCGATCTCGACCTGGTGGAGATCAACGAGGCGTTCGCGGCCGTGGGCCTGGCGTCGACCGCAAAGCTCGGCATCGATCCGGAGATCGTCAACGTCAACGGCGGCGCCATCGCCGTCGGCCATCCGATCGGGACGTCCGGCGCCCGGATCGCCCTGCATCTGGCCCTCGAGCTCAAGCGACGGGGCGGTGGCACCGGAGTGGCCGCACTGTGTGGTGCCGGCGGTCAGGGTGACGCCCTCATCCTGAAGGTGCCGAGCGTCTGAGCGACGCGGGCGGAGGAGACCTCTACTACAGACGGTAGTAGGAATCGAACGAATCGGGCACAATGATGGACATGTCGAACTTCCTCGACCTCACGACCCCGGCCAAGCGCTTCCGCTTCGTCGCCGTCGCCGAGGCGATCACGTGGCTGGCCCTGCTTATCGCGATGTTCTTCAAGTGGGTGCTCGGATACACCGAGGCCGTCGCGGTGCCAGGCATGGTGCACGGCATCGTCTTCGTGATCTTCGTGCTCGTGTCGATCGTGACCTGGGTCCAACTGCGGTGGAAGGTCGGCGTCGGGCTGCTGGCTCTCGTCTCGAGCATCCCCCCGTTCGGCACCGTCGTGTTCGAGTGGTGGGCCCAGCGCAACGGCCACCTGGCCGAGCTCTCGACGACCCCCGAGCCCAAGGGCCTCGCAGCCTGATGGTCACGCCATGCTGAGTGTCCTGTCGTGATCGTCGCGTTCAGCCTGAGTCCCTCCGGGGGTGACGCCGTCGACGCCGACGGGGGGATGAGCGAAGCGGTGGCGGCCGCGGTCGAGGTGGTCCGAGGCTCAGGGGTGCCGCATCAGACGACCGCGATGTTCACCTACCTGGAAGGTGAATGGGACGAGGTCATGGCGGTGGTCAAAGCCGCGACCGACGCCGTGGCGGCGCGCGCTCCGCGGGTCGGCCTCGTGCTCAAGGCCGACATCCGTCCCGGTCACACCGGCGAGATGACCGGCAAGGTGGAACGGGTCGAGCGTCATCTGGACTGACGACACCGACGGGCAGGAGCGGCGGCGATGACCGGTCACGCGGCCCGTCGGGGGCGATCCGCGGTCACCGCGGTGTTCGCCCTCAACGGCTTCCTCGCCGCGATGTGGGTCGCCCACATCCCGGTGATCACCGACCGCACCGGCGTGGACCACAGCGCACTCGGCGGCCTGTTGCTGCTGCTCGGCGGGTCCGCGTTTGTCGGCATGCAGATCTGCGGTCCGCTGATCGACCGCTGGGGTTCCCGACCGTCGACCATCGCCGCCGCCGTCGCACTCTCCGCGGCGGTGCTGACGCCGGTGCTCGCCACCAACGCCCTCCAGCTCGCGCTGGGCCTGATCGCCTTCGGTTTCGCGAACGGCTGTCTCGACGTCTCGATGAACGCGCAGGCGGTCCAGGTGGAACGCGCGTACCGCAGGCCGATCATGGCAGCGTTCCACGGGTTCTTCTCGATCGGCAGCCTGATCGGCTCCGGTGTCGTCGCGGCGACACTGTGGGCCGACGTCGGGGTGATCGCCACCGTCGCCGTCGCCGGGGTCGTCGGCCTCGGCGTGATCGCGGCGTCGGCCGCCGGACTCGTGCCCAAGGGATATCCGGCCGTGGGGGTAGCGGATTCCGCAGTCCCCGCCGGGGCCGCCCCGGCGACCGATCTCCGGAGTGATGCCGATGCCCCGGACGGTGGCGACGCGGTCTCCTCGGCCGAGCCGTGGTGGCGGGGCGTCGACCTGCGACGCATCGGCCTGATGGCGGCGGTCGCCTTCGCGCTGATGCTCGCCGAGGGAACGGCCTACGACTGGAGTGCCCTCCACGTCGTGGAGACATTCGGTACGCGTGATGCGCTGGGCGCCATCGCGTTCGGTGCGTTCAGTGCGGCCATGACGGTCGCGCGCTTCGGGACCGACCGCATCGCCGGGGCGGTGGGACCGGTGGCCGTCGTCCGGTACGGCGCACTCATCGGGATCGTCGGCATGACCGTGGCGGTCATCTCGCCGAACCCCGGACTCGCGATCGTCGGGTGGACCGTCTTCGGCATCGGGCTCGCCGGCCTGATCCCGCAGATATTCACGGCTGCGGGCAACGTCACCACCGAGTCCAGCGGCCGGACGATCTCGCTGGTGGTCGGTTGCGGGTATCTGGGGATGCTGGCCGGGCCGGCAATCGTCGGGTTCATCAGCAACCTCACCAGTCTGGCGACCGCGCTCTGCGCCGCGATCCTGGCGCTCGTCTTCGCCGCGTTCGCGGCCGGTGTGGTCCGCCCGCCAGAGGAGAACGGGTACACCCCCGACCGAACCGGAAGGCGTCCCGGCCGCGGCCTCTCGACGGGCTCCCGTCGCCGGTCGTGACACACTGGTGAGGTGACTCGTCCTACCAATCGTCAGCAGGCAGCGGCCGCCGCGGCGCGTCAGCAGGCCGCGGCCGTCGCCATGGCCGGAGCGGTCGATCTCTCCGGCTTGAAGGAGCGCGCCGACGCGCAGCGTGCCCAACCGACAGCCGCGTCGGGGCCGCCCGCCGAGGGGAGGCCCGCGACTGCGCCGCCGACCGGCGCCCCGGCTCCCGGCGACGCCGTCATCGACGTGACCGAGGAGACCTTCGAGACCGAGGTGCTGGCACGTTCCGACCAGCAGCTGGTGCTGGTCGACCTGTGGGCCGAATGGTGCGGCCCCTGCAAGCAGCTCTCCCCGGTCCTCGAGTCGCTGGCGGTGCGGGCCGGCGGAGCCTGGGTTCTGGCCAAGATCGACGTCGATGCGAATCCCCGTATCGCCCAGGCCTTCCGGGTCCAATCCATCCCGATGGTGGTGGCCATCGCCCACGGGCAACCGGTCGCGGCTTTCAACGGGGTCCGCTCCGAGGCCGAGATCACCTCATGGGTCGACGAGATCCTCGGCCAGGTCGGCGACACCCTGACCGGTGCTCCGACGGACGCCCCGGCGGAGCCGGAGCCGGAGGACCCGCGACTGGTCGCGGCCGCCGCCAAGCTCGACGACGGAGACTTCGAGGGCGCGCTCGCCGCATATCAGGCGGTCGCGGAGGCAGAACCGGGCAACGTCGAGGCCGCATCGGCCGCTCGCAATCTGGAGTTCGTGCTCCGGGCGCAGGCGCACGACCCGGCCATCGTCGACACCGCCGCAGCCGGCGACATCGACGCGCAGCTCGCGGCCGCCGATGTGCTCCTCCTCGGACAGCAGCCCGAGGCCGCATTCGATCGGATCATCGCGGTGGTCAAGGTAACCGCGGGGGATGACCGCACGCGTGCACGCACCCGGTTGCTGGAGCTCTTCGAACTCTTCGAGTCCGACGAGCCGTTCGTCATCGCGGCCCGCCGGAAGCTGGCCTCCGCGCTGTACTGATTCCCCGGGGGCTCACCCGGGTGGTGGGAGCCGCACCCGCGCCGCCGCCCGGGCAGCTCAGCGGTGCGGTGCCAGCCAGATCGCGGAATTGGCCGGGATCATCACGGTCGCCGACACGGGTCGGCCATGCCAGGCCGGACCGTCGGCGGACACCTGTCCGAGGTTGCCCTTGCCGCTGCCGCTGTACGCCGTCGCATCGGTGTTGAGGACCTCGTCCCACACACCGCCCTCGGGCAGACCGACGCGGTAGCTGTCGCGATCGGATCCGGAGAAGTTGAAGACACACGCGATCACGGAACCATCGGCGCCATGCCGTAGGAAGCTGATCACGTTGTTGGCAGTGTCGTTGGCGTCGATCCAGGAATAGCCCGACGGCTCGGTGTCGCGGCTGTAGAGAGCCGGCGTCGCGCGGTAGACCCGGTTGAGGTCGGTCACCAGCGCAGATATGCCGGAGTGCAGTTCGCCCTCCCAGCCCTGCAGCTGATGCCAGTCCAGACTGCGGTCGTCGCCCCACTCGCCGGTCTGACCGAACTCCTGGCCCATGAACAGCAGCTGCTTGCCGGGATGAGACCACATGTACGCCAGGAAGATCCGTACCCCGGCCGCCTTGGTCGGCGAGTCACCCGGCATCCGGGTCCACAGCGTGCCCTTGCCGTGCACGACCTCGTCGTGGGACACCGGCAGCACGAAGTTCTCGCTCCACGCGTACATCAGCGAGAAGGTGATCTCGTGATGGTGGAAGGAGCGATGCACCTGATCACGCGTCACGTAGCCGAGGGTGTCGTGCATCCACCCCATGTTCCATTTGAAGCTGAAACCCAGGCCGCCCAGGTTCGTCATCCGCGTGACGCCCGGCCACGCGGTGGACTCCTCGGCGATGGTCACCACACCCGGGAAGTGCTTGTGTACGGTCGCATTCGTCTCTTGGAGGAACTGCACCGCCTCCAGGTTCTCCCGACCGCCGTAGACATTGGGACGCCACTGGCCGTCGGGTCGGGAGTAGTCGAGGTAGAGCATCGAGGCCACCGCATCGACGCGCAGTCCGTCGATGTGGAACTCGGCGAACCAGAACAACGCGTTGGCCACCAGGAAGTTCCGGACCTCGCGTCGACCGAAGTCGAACACATAGGTGCCCCAGTCGAGTTGCTCGCCGCGCAGCGGGTCGGCGTGCTCGTACAGCGGGGTGCCGTCGAACCGTGCCAGGGCCCACTCGTCTTTCGGGAAATGCGCGGGCACCCAGTCGACCAGCACACCGATGCCCAGTTCGTGGAGGTGGTCGACGAGGTGCCGGAAGTCGTCGGGGCTCCCGAAGCGGGACGTCGGCGCGTAGTACGAGGTGACCTGATAACCCCACGAACCGCCGAACGGATGCTCGGCGACCGGCAGGAACTCGACGTGGGTGAATCCCTTCTCGACGACGTAGGAGCCGAGCTCGACCGCGAGCTCGCGGTAGTCGAGCCCGAGTCGCCATGACCCCAGGTGCACCTCGTAGACGCTCATGGGTGCGTCGTGCGGAGTGGACACCGCCCTGGCGGCGATCCAGTCGTCGTCGGTCCAGATGAAGGTGGACTCGGTGACGACGGACGCAGTGGCGGGCGGGATCTCGGTCGCGCGAGCCATCGGATCGGCCTTGTCCCTGACCACTCCGTCGGCCCCGTGGACCCGGAACTTGTAGCGGGTGCCGTCGCCCAGGCCCGGCACGAAGACCTCCCACACACCACTGGATCCGATCGCGCGCATGGGCGTCCCGCGACCCGTCCAGCCGTCGAAGTCGCCCACGACCGCCACACCGTGTGCGTTCGGCGCCCACACGCTGAACGCGGTACCGGTGACGGTGCCGTCCGGGGTGTCGTAGGAGACGACCCGTGCGCCGAGCGCCTCCCAGAGAGTCTCGTGCCTGCCTTCGGCGAAGAGGTGCACGTCGACGTCGCCGAAGCTGGGCAGGAAGCGGTACCCGTCGGCGACGACGGCCTCGGTGGTCCCGCTGCCGTCGGCATAGGTGACCCGGTACCGGTAGTCGGCGAGCTCGGTCACCGGGACAGCTGCGACGTAGAGGTCCGGTGTCTGGCGCGTCATGGGATGGTCCACACCGCCGATCACGGCGACGACCGACTGCGCGCCGGGCCGCAGCGTCCGGAGGATCGTGTGACCGTCGGGGGCGGCGTGCGCGCCGAGGAAGGCGTGCGGGTCGGGATGGGTCAGCGTGTCGAGCCGACGCAGGTCGTGATCGGATGCGGCGGGGTCGGGCGTACCCATGGGTGAAGCCTCCATCTACGGTTTCCGATACGACAGTTCCACTGCCGCTGCGTGATCCAGCGGCGGGAGCGCGACGATGTGGGCCACCGCCCGCCACGGTTCCAGGCGGATGAAGTTGGCCTGCCCCCAGTGGTACTCCTCGCCGCTGACCTCGTCGCGGCCGGTGAAACGGTCCTGCCATTCGAATCCCAGGGCGGGCATGTCCAGCCAGAGTGTCGATTCCTCGGCCCCGTACGGGTTGAGGTTGATGACCACCACGACGCGGTCACCCGAGACCGGGTCGAGCTTGGAGTACGCGATCAGCGCCGGGTTGTCGATGTGGTGGAAGGTCAGGTTACGCAGCTGCTGCAACGCGGGGTGCCGACGCCGGATCCCGTTCAGGGACGTGATCCAGGGCTCCAGGGACTCGCCCCGACTGGCGGCATCCTTGTAGTCACGCGGCCGCAACTCGTACTTCTCCGAATGCAGGTACTCCTCGCTGCCATCGACGACCGCGACGTGCTCGAACAGTTCGTACCCGCTGTAGACCCCCCAGGTCGGTGCGAGGGTCGCGGCGAGGGCGGCACGGAGGGCGAACATGCCGGGGCCGCCGTACTGCAGACTCGCGTGCAGGATGTCCGGGGTGTTCACGAACAGGTTCGGACGTGCCTCGTCGGCATGCGCGGCCAGCTCGCGGCCGAACTCCTCGAGATCCCACTTGGTGGTCTTCCATGTGAAGTACGTGTACGACTGCGTGAAACCGAGGCGGGCGAGACCGTAGAGCCGGGCCGGACGGGTGAACGATTCGGAGAGGAAGAGCACGTCCGGGTCCCGCTTCTTGACCTCGGTGATCAGCCACTCCCAGAAGTTGGGCGGTTTTGTGTGCGGGTTGTCGACGCGGAAGATGCGGACGCCGAGTGAGACCCAGTGGAGGACCACCTTGAGCACGGCCCGGTAGATCCCGTTCCGGTCGTCGTCGAAGTTGAGCGGGTAGATGTCCTGGTACTTCTTGGGCGGGTTCTCGGCGTAGGCGATGGTGCCGTCGGGCTGCACGGTGAACCAGTCGGGGTGTTCGGTCGCCCAGGGGTGGTCGGGCGCGCACTGCAGGGCCAGGTCCAGCGCGACCTCGAGATCGAGTTCGCGTGCGCGCGAGACGAAGTGCGCGAAGTCCTCCTCGGTGCCCAACCGTGGGTGGATGGCGTCGTGGCCGCCCTCGGCCGAACCGATCGCCCAGGGCGAACCGACATCGTCGGGCCCTGCGACCAGGGTGTTGTCCGGACCCTTGCGGTTGATCTGACCGATCGGATGGATCGGCGGGAGGTACACGACGTCGAATCCCATGTCGGCGATCCGGGGGAGGTCCTCGGCGGCGGTGTGGAAGGTGCCGTGCAGCGGCCGTCCGTCGGCGTCCCGGCCGCCGGTCGACCGCGGGAAGAACTCGTACCAGGACCCGACCAGAGCGCGACGGCGATCGGCCCAGATGCGGTACGACCGGCTCTTGGTCACCAGTTCCCGGACCGGTGCCGCGGCCAGCAGATCCGCGATCTCGTCGGACAGCGCCAGATTGACCCGGTTCTCCACCCGGCGCCGGCTCTCGCGCAGCCACGCGATCGCGTCGCGGATGACGTCGTGCCGATCCGGAGCCACGGTCTGCAGCGCATCAGTCAGGATTCGCGCACCGGTCTCGAGGTCGTTGGCGAGATCGGCCGCACCCTGGCCCGCATCGAGTTTCTTGGCGACCGCCGACCGCCACGTGGAATACGGATCGCTCCACGCGTCGATACGGAACACCCAGAACCCCACCGCGTCGGGTACGAACGAGGCGTTATAGACGTCGGCGACGTCGCCGGGGACCATCCGGTGCTCGGCGATCCGACGGTCCGGGGTCTCCACGTGGAGGGTCACCCCGAGGGCGTCGTGACCCTCGCGCCATGCGGTGGTCTGAATCGGGATGAGTTCACCCACAACGGCTTTGGCAGGGAACTGTCCGGCTGCGACGAGAGGCTGGATGTCGTCGATACCCATCCGACCGATCACTCGCGACCTCCTCTCAGCAGTACCGCGACGTCGATCCGCGTGGTTGGCCCACCCGACTCAACCGTAGGGGATGGCGGCGAGTCTGCCCAACGCTGAACGCACCAGGTCGCCATCGGTGGTGCGCCAGAACGGCGGCAGGGACGCCACCAGGTATCCGCCGTAGCCCGCGGTGGCCAGGCGTGAGTCGAGCACCGCGACCACGCCACGGTCGTCGACCGACCGCAACAGACGTCCGGCGCCCTGTGCGAGCAGCAGTGCCGCGTGATTGGCGGCGACCGTCAGGAACCCGTTGCCGCCGCGCGCGGTCACCGCGCGTTGACGAGCGGTGAGCAGCGGGTCGTCGGGCCGCGGGAAGGGGATGCGGTCGATGGTGACCAGGCTCAGCGACGGACCGGGCACGTCGACGCCCTGCCAGAGCGACAGGGTGCCGAACAGACAGGTGTGCGGATCATCGGCGAACTTCTTGACCAACGCGGAGGTCGAGTCCTCGCCCTGGCAGAGGACCGGGTGGTCGGTGCGTTCGCGGATCGCGTCCGCTGCCTCTCGTGCTGCGCGCATCGAGGAGAACAGACCGAGGGTCCGGCCGTCGGCGGCGGCGATCAACCCGGCGAGTTCGGTCAGCGTTTCTTCGGCGATCGCGTCACGACCGGGACGGGGGAGATGGCGCGCCACATAGAGGATCGCGGACCGGGGGTAGTCGAAGGGGGAACCGGCGTCGACGCCCGACCAGCGGGGCGGCGACGAATCCGACGGCACCGCCGCGCCGTTCGCGGTCACGTGGCGCACGTCGGTGACGGGGCCGTCGGTGCTGGGGGTGGCCGCGGTCGGGGCGGCCGATCCGGACGAGTCGGTCGCCGGTCCCGGTTCGACACCCCCGCCGGCAGGCAGACCCCAGGTGCGTGCGAGGGCGTCGAAGGACCCGCCGACGGTGAGTGTCGCAGAGGTGAGGATGACCGTCGCCTGGGCGAACAGCGTGCTGCGCAAGAGTCCGCCGACCGACAAGGGGGCGATACGCAACACCATCCGGGTGTCCTGGCCGGCGCGTTCCTCGGCGACCCACACCACGTCCCGGCGTCGCGACTCGTCGGGATCGTCGAACGCACCGAGCAGGCGGACGACCGTGTCGTGCATCTCCTCGACGCCGGTGAGGGCGGCCGACCGCGCCGCGATGGCAGCGCTGTCGTCGCCCGAACCCGGGTTGCGCACCGGTCCGATCGCGCTGTGCGCCGCCCAGAGTCGGTCGCGCAACGCGGCCAGCACGAGCGCCGATCCGGACGGCAGTGATGTCCACTGGCGCGCGGGCAGATCGGCGAGGAGTTCGCCCAGCTGTTCGCCCGCTCCGACCACGTTGTCGACCGTCTCCTCGTCGATGAGCTTGCCGCAGCGTCGGGCGAGCATGGTCACCGCTGCCGCGGACACCTCGGCGGTGGACACGGCGGTGATCCGGTCGACGAGCTCGTGGGCCTCGTCGATGACCACCACGTCGTGCTCGGGGAGGATCGTCGCCGGGCTCATCGCGTCGATCGCGAGCAGCGCGTGGTTGGTGACGACCACGTCGACATGTCCCGCCGACCGTCGAGCCCGCTCGGCGAAACAGTCCTCGGCGTAGGAGCAGTTGGCCGCCCCGAGGCATTCGCGGGCCGAGACACTGACCTGTCGCCAGGCGCGGTCGCCGACACCGGGGGTGAGATCGTCCCGGTCGCCGGTCTCGGTGTCGCTGGACCACTCGCGCAGGCGGGTCACCTCGCGGCCGGTCCGGGAGAGCTCGAAGGCGTCGAACAGCTCCGTGGACGGCTCGTCGGCGACACCGGAGTGGATCTTGTTCAGGCACAGATAGTTCCCGCGCCCCTTGAGGATCGCGAAGGTCGGCTCCCGGCCGAGTCCCGGGGCGAGCGCGGCGGCGAAGCGTGGTAGGTCGCGCTCGATGAGCTGCCGCTGCAGCGCGATGGTCGCGGTCGAGACGACGACGGTCTTGCCCGACTCCACGGCGTGCCGGATCGACGGCACGAGGTACGCGAGCGACTTGCCCGTGCCCGTTCCCGCCTGCACGGCGAGATGCTCACCGGTGTCGATGGCGTTGGCGACCGCGGTCGCCATCCGCACCTGACCGTCACGGCGCTTGCCGCCGAGTGACGCGACGGCCGCGTCGAGCAGTGCGGTCACCGCCGCCGCGGTCTCCGGATCGGCGCGATCCGCCGCCGGGATCCGTGTCTTCTCGGAGGTCGGCATCAGGTCTGTGCCGCTCCGGCGTAGAGCAGGTCGCCGACCAGTTCGACGCCGGCATCGCGCAGCGCCGACAGCGCGGCCGCCGATGTCTCGGCGCCGACGGCGGCGGTGAAGTTGAGCAGTACCCGGACCGTGAAACCGGCGGCTGCGGCATCGAGTGCGGTGGCGCGCACACAGTGATCGGTGGCGATGCCGACGATGTCGACGGAGGTGATGCCGCGGTCGGTCAGCCAGGCCGTCAGCGTGGTGCCGTCGTCGCTGGTGCCCTCGAAACCGGAATACGCGGCGCTGTAGTGGCCCTTGGAGAAGACCTCCTGCACCGCGGATGTGTCCAGGCCGGGGTGGAAGGCGATGCCATCGGTGCCGACTCGGCAATGCGGCGGCCAGGAGTCGACGAAGTCCGGATCGGTGGAGAAGTGATCGCCGGGGTCGATGTGGTGATCTCGGGTGGCGACGACGGTCTGGTACTCGCCGATGAGCCGGGAGATCGCGCCGGCGATCGCCGCGCCACCGTTCACACCGAGGGCGCCACCCTCACAGAAGTCGTTCTGGACGTCGACGACGATCAGTGCGTCGTGCGCGGAAGGGGAGCGGTCGGTGCCGGATGGGCTGCTCATCGCGGTTCCTTCGTCGGGTCGGTCAGGAGAGTTGGTAGCGGGTGGGAACGGCCGGATCGCCGTGCGACAGGCCGAGACCTTCCCACGGCAGGCTGACCAACGCGTCGGCCAGGTGTCGGCGACCGTCCTCGAGGGTCGGGAGGTCGGCGACCGGGGTGCCGTCGCGCACCAGTGGGATCTGCAGCGGTCGGACTCGGAGCCCGTCGACGGTCGGCACCGGCTCCGCGGCGCGGTAGACGATCTCCTCGACGATGGTCCCGGTCGCGCGGGCCGCCCGTGCGGCGGACTTCGCGCCGCCGCGGGACTCCTTGTGGCTGGCACGCTTGGCGACGGGTACGCCGTCGACCTCGACGAGTTTGTAG
This sequence comes from Gordonia soli NBRC 108243, assembly GCF_000334455.1. Taxonomy (GTDB): domain Bacteria; phylum Actinomycetota; class Actinomycetes; order Mycobacteriales; family Mycobacteriaceae; genus Gordonia; species Gordonia soli. Next base: position 226,124 of record NZ_BANX01000020.1, on the reverse strand, counting down.
ACCATCCCGGCCGTCGGCGCGCCGCTGCCGGTGACCAGTGATGTTCCGACGCCATAGGTGTCCACCGGTTCGGCACGCAGCGACGCGATCGCGTACTCGTCCAGGTCGCCGGAGACGACGATCTTGGTGTCCGGCGCGCCCAGGTCGTCCAGCTGCTCACGCACCTTGCGCGCCAGCACGCCCAGGTCGCCGGAGTCGATACGGACCGCGCCGAGTTCGGGGCCGGCCACCTCGATGGCGTTGGCGACGCCCTGGGTGATGTCGTAGGTGTCCACCAGCAAGGTGGTCCCGACGCCGAGTGCCTCGATCTGCGCTGCGAAGGCCGCCTTCTCGTCGGGACCGTCGGGTCCGGTGAACCCCAGGGTGAACGCGTGTGCGGCGGTACCCGCGCTGGGAACGCCGTAGGTGCGGGCGGCCTCGAGGTTGGACGTGGCCGCCACCCCGGCGAGGTAGGCGGCACGCGCGCTGGCCACCGCTGCCCGCTCATGCGTGCGTCGTGACCCCATCTCGATGATCGGTCGGACGCCGGCGGCGCTCACCATGCGGGCCGCCGCCGACGCGATCGCGCTGTCGTGGTTGAGGATCGACAGGACGAGCGTCTCCAGCAGGACCCCTTCGGCGAAGCCGGCGCGCACGGTCAGGATGGGTGAGCCGGGGAAGTACAGCTCGCCCTCCCGGTAACCGTCGATCTCCCCGCCGAAGCGGTACTCGCGCAACCAGTCCACGGTGTCGGGGTCCAGGAATCGGCTCACCACGGCGAGTTCGTCGTCACCGAAACGGAAATGCTCCAGCTCGTCGAGAAGGCGCCCGGTGCCCGCGACCACGCCGTACCGGCGGCCGTCGGGGAGCCGGCGGGCGAACACCTCGAAGGTGCACTGGCGGTGCGCGACCGGTTGACGCAGTGCCGCGGCGACCATCGTCAACTCGTACTGGTCGGTCAGCAGCGCGGTGTTCTGGATGCTCACAAGTCGTTACCCTATGTGTCATGGCGCCAGACGAGACTGTCCTCCGCGCGCCCGCGGCGGGCGTGTCGGCGGACCGCCGACCTCGCCCGGTCGAGGCGCGCGGTTCGATGCGCACCCCGATGACCTGCCGTGCGCACGAGGCTACCCCCGGCGGCACCGCGGTGGCCGAACCCGATGTCGCCGACGGCGATGTCGCGATCGACCGGCCCTGGGTCACCATCGTGTGGGATGACCCTGTCAATTTGATGCGCTACGTGACGTTCGTGTTCCAGAAGATCTTCGGATATTCCGAGAGTCGGGCGAACCAGCTGATGATGCAGGTCCACACCGAGGGCAAGGCCGTGGTGTCGGCGGGCGATCGCGACAAGGTGGAGAAGGACGTCGCGAAGCTGCACGCCGCGGGGCTGTGGGCCACCATGCAGCGCGATTCCTGACCACTGCCCGACACCTGCATCGTGCCGGACGTGGCATCCTGGGCGTCGTGCGCACCTGGAAACGCCGTGGCCGCGGGTCGGCGACGCGGATCTGCTCGCAACTCGACGTGCACGAGGCGGAACTCCTCGCGTCGATGGTCACCTCGATGCGAGAACTGCTGGCCGAACGTGAGTCGACGGCGCCGAGCGACGACCTCTCCGCGCTGACCGGCATCCCGGTTGGCCACACCTCCCCACCCACGGATGCGACGTTGGGACGCCTGCTGCCCGACTTCCACCGGCCGGACCAGGACGAGATCCTGGACGCAGGGGTGGTGACCGGCGACATCAACGGCGCGCTGCGCAGCGTGCACGAGCCGCACATCATCGACGCCAAGATGTCGGCGGCGCAGGTGGTCCTCGACACCCTGCCCGACGGCGGTGGCGAACTCGCCCTCACCGAGGCCGAGGCGACGCAGTGGCTGTCGGCCCTCAACGACATCCGGCTGGCGCTCGGCGCGATGCTCGGGGTCTCCGAGGACACACCCGACCATCTGCCCGCCGACCACCCGCACGCCGCGCACCTGGACGTGTACCACTGGCTCACGGTGATGCAGGAGCTGCTCGTCGAGGCGTTGATGTGACGCCTCGTGCCGGTATCAGAGGAATGATCGACACCGATTCCGTAGGTCGAGAGAATCACGGTTGATCGAAAGGGGCCACGGTTGAGCGAGCGGGATTCCAGGGGCATCGCGAGCGTCGCGGGTGACCGCATCACCGACGTCGTCGGTATCGAGGTCGGGCATCACCATCGCATCGACGCCGATGCGACCGAGGGAGACGAGACCACCCAGGGCACCGGATGGGCCACCGGCTCGACCGTCGTCCGGATCAGACCGGCCCGGATCGGGATGCCCACCGCCACCGCTGCCGTCGACGTCCGCGGTGGTGGACCCGGTACGCGGGAGACCGACCTGCTCGATCCGGTGAACACCGTGCAGACCGCCCACGCGATCCTGCTGACCGGTGGCAGCGCCTACGGATTGGCCGCGGCCGACGGCGTGATGCATACCTTGGAGGCCGACGGGACCGGACTCCCGATGGACACCTTCGGTCATGTCGTCCCGATCGTCCCCGGCGCCGTGATCTTCGATCTACCGGTGGGCGGCTGGACCCGACGTCCGGACGCCGACTTCGGTGCCCGGGCGGTGGCCTCTGCAGCGCGTGACTTCGAGGTCGGGAGCGTAGGAGCCGGTGCGGGCGCCCGTGCCGGAGCGCTCAAGGGCGGCGTGGGGACGGCCTCGATGCTCATCGCCGACGGTCCCGCGGCCGGTGTCACGGTCGGCGCGTTGATGGTCGCCAACCCGGTCGGCACGGTGATCGATCCCGGTACCGGGTTGCCGTGGGGCGCAACCGCCGACGACCTCGCCTATCACCGACTGTCGGAGCCGAGGTCGGACGAGATCGCGGCACTGGCCGCACTCGAGGCGAAGCGCACGGTGCTGAACACGACGATCGGTGTGGTCGCCACCGACGCTGTGCTCGACCCGGCATCCACACGACGCGTCGCGATGGCCGGACACGACGGACTGGGCCGGGCGATCCGACCGGCGCACTCGCCCCTCGACGGCGACACGATCTTCGCGGTCGCGACTGGCGCTATCACCCCGCCGCCGTCGCCGGTGCCGATCCCACCCGGAATGAACCCGTCGGTGGCCGCTCTCGCCGCGATCAGCGTCGTGGCCGCCGAGGTGGTGAGTCGGGCGATCGTGGCTGCCGTGGTGGCCGCCGAGTCGGTGGCCGGCGTCCCGAGCTACCGCGATGTGGTGCCGTCCGCGCTGCGCGCCACCCACTGAACCCGACGGTCGGCGGGGGATTCGTCGACCGTCGCGTGGTCGTGCAACCACCCGAGCAGCGTTCCCGGACACCCGTCGGCGGGGCCGACTCGTGGAGCCGGCCCCGCCGAGATGCCATCTCAGGAGTGGTTGGACGTGCAGGCCCAGTCATGGATGTGCGCACCGGGGCCGGCGTTGTAGAGCGCGCTGATCTGCGCTCGGTAGAGGCTGGGAGCGCGACCGTAGCCGTAGTAGTACGGCGACCGGGCGATCGCACCGCAGCCGTTGACGAACGTCGCCACCACCCGGCAGTCGGCGTATCCGCAATAGCGGATCGCCACACCGCGCGCAGAGAACACGTTGGGCGCGTCCAGGGCCCGGCCGGTGGCGCCGGTGGACGGCGACAGCGCGATCGCGCCGTAGTAGTTGTAGGCGGCGTTCGCCGGAGCGGGATCGCCGAGCGCGGTGCCGCCCAGCGCGCCTCCGACGGCTGCCACCGACAACGCGGTGATCGCCAATCGTCGGCGGAGCGACGTGCGCTTCGTCGTCGGGTTCGTGGTCATGGCTGTCCTCGTCTCGGTGCGATGAGTGTGGTCGGTTCGCTCAGCCATCGGCCTTCTCCCTTGTGGGCTGTCCGGGCTCGGGCTCCTCGGTCGGCTTCTCGCTGGGCTGGGACACCGCCGGCGGGGCACTGACGGTCACCGGCTCGTCCCACTTCGAGAGGTCGATGGTGACCGCGGCTCCGGGTGCGGGGGTGACCTGCAGTCGGACCAATCGCTGCGGTGAGTCCGACGCGATCCACGCCGTGACCGGGACGGCCTTCTTCTGCTGCTCGGGTGGCACGGTGCCGAGGATCGGGGCGAGTGCCTGCAGCGGGACCTGCGCGGCGACCGCGGTGGTATCGACATCGGAGGTCGGGTCCGGCACGGCCGACGGCGGGGTGGCCGGGGAGGCGGCGGCCATCTGACGCAGGATGTTCGGCAGTCCGCGCTTGTCGTCCAGGACCACGGTGACGTCGTAGATCGACTTCCCGTCGCCGTAGTCCAGGTAGCCCGCGCCGCCGACGTTCGCGTACAGCTTGCCGTCGCTGTAGACGAACGGTGCCTTCACCTCGTCGGTGCCGACCAGCACGGTGGCGTCACCCTTGGCTGCGTTCTTCGGAGACTTCGCGACGTCGGCGTCGAGTGCGGTGGCCTTGAGTCCGGGGACCTTGCCCGTCACTGCGAGCTGGAGGTGGGCGCTGTCGAGTTCGGCGGTCGAGTTCGCCGCGGCGTCCAGGAGAGCCTTGGGATCGTCGGTCCGTGCGGCGCTCGTCCGGTCGGCCGACGCCGACGACGATTCGCCGACCGGGGTCGACTCCGACGAGCATCCGGCCAGGACACCGGCGACGACGCCGGCGGAGACCAGTGCGGTGAGCACACGCTGATGACGGTCCATCGAGACGGACTCCGTTCCGTGGTCGGTGGACCACATTCGATGAGGCGAAACCGTCGCGAGAGACGCGACCGGGATGACGATGGCGGAACAGTAACAACGCAGGTCAGCGCAGTGGAATAGGCTGTAGCTCAATCAGATGACAGGCCTGCGCGCCGATGCACGACCGGAATATGCACACGGGGATCGGCGTTCTGGCTGGTCGATGCGGGGAGGTTCCCGCGCCGTGCGAGAGGATGTGTCGGTGCTGCAGATCAGGCGCGAGTTGGTGGACGCGATGGTGGCGCACGCACGCGCCGACCACCCGGACGAGGCATGCGGGATCATCGCCGGGCCCGAGGGCTCCGACCGGCCGGAACGCTTTGTCGCCATGCTCAACGCCGAGCGGTCGCCGACGTTCTATCGCTTCGATGCCGGAGAGCAGCTGAAGGTGTGGCGAGAGATGGACCGCAACGACGAGGAGCCGGTCGTCGTCTACCACTCGCACACCGCCACCGAGGCGTACCCGAGCCGCACCGACATCTCCTACGCCGGCGAGCCCGCCGCCCATTACGTCCTGGTGTCCACCAGGGACCCCGACGTCGACGAGATCCGGAGCTATCGCATCGTCGACGGCGTCGTGACCGAAGAGTTGATCGAGATCAGGAGCTGACCCATGCCCGTCACCGTGTCCATCCCCACCATCCTGCGCACCCACACTGGCGGTGCGAAGCGGGTCGACGCCGGCGGCACCACGTTGGCGGAGGTCATCGACGACCTCGAGGCCGCCAACCCGGGGATCAAGGAGCGATTGGTCGCCGACGGCAAGCTGCACCGATTCGTCAACGTCTACGTCAACGACGAGGACGTACGCTTCTCCGGTGGTCTGGACACCGGCATCGACGACGGTGACGAGGTCACCATCCTGCCCGCCGTCGCGGGTGGCTGACCGGCGGTGGCACGGTACTCGTCACTGATCGAGTCGGTCGGGTCCACACCGCTCATCGGGCTCCAACGACTCTCACCGCGGTGGGACGACGGCACCGATGGTCCGCATGTGCGGTTGTGGGCGAAACTCGAGGATCGTAACCCGACCGGCTCCATCAAGGATCGGCCCGCGCTGCGGATGATCGAGCAGGCCGAGCGTGACGGACTGCTGGCGCCCGGCTCCACCATCCTCGAGCCGACCAGCGGCAACACCGGGATCTCCCTGGCGATGGCCGCCAAACTCAAGGGGTACCGGCTGATCTGTGTGATGCCGGAGAACACGTCGGAGGAGCGACGTGCACTGCTGACGATGTTCGGTGCGCAGATCATCTCGTCTCCGGCTGCGGGCGGATCGAACACCGCGGTCGCGATGGCCAAGGAGATCGCCGCCGAGCATCCCGACTGGGTCATGCTCTACCAGTACGGCAACCAGGCGAATGTCGCGGCGCACTACGAGGGGACCGGCCCGGAGCTCTACGCCGACCTGCCCGAGATCACCCACTTCGTCGCGGGCCTGGGTACCACCGGGACCCTGATGGGCGTCGGTCGCTATCTGCGCGAACAGAATCCGGACATCCAGATCGTCGCCGCCGAGCCGCGTTATGGCGACGAGGTCTATGGTCTGCGCAACATCGACGAGGGCTTCGTGCCCGAGTTGTACGACGACTCGGTGCTGACCCGACGTTTCTCGGTGCAGGGCGTCGACGCCGTCGCCCGGGTGCGGGAGCTCATCGAGCAGGAGGGCATCTTCGCCGGGGTGTCGACCGGCGCGATCCTGCAGGCGGCGCGCGGCGTGGCACGCGGGGCGCTGAAGAACGGCGAACGCGCCGACATCGGTCTCGTCGTGCCCGACGCGGGGTGGAAGTATCTCTCCACCGGCGCCTACGCGGGTAGCTTGGAGGACGCCGAAGCGGCCCTGGAGGGCCAGCTGTGGGCCTGATGCCCACCCGCTGTCGATTCGACGGCGTGCGTACGGATCACCAGCGAGGACGCTCATGACGACGAATCCGGTCCCGACCGGAGCGCAGCCCGCGCGCCGCGAACGCCCACTCTGGCTGCGGTCGGCCACCATCATGGTGTCGATCGTCGCCGCCCTCTTCGTCATCGAGGCGATCGACGCCGCGAGCGATTTCCGGATGGACTACCGGTTCGGCATCATCCCGCGTCAGGTCGACGGCCTCGACGGCATCGCGTGGGCGCCGTTGCTGCACAGCGACTGGGCGCACCTGATCGGCAACGTGACCGTCGGTGCGATCCTCGGTTTCCTGCTGCTGCTCGCGCGACGGTTCCTGATCGTCACCGCCATCGTGTGGATCGTCTCGGGGGTGGGTGTCTGGCTCACCGCGCCGTCGTATTCGTTCACCGTCGGCGCCTCGGGCGTCATCTTCGGCTGGCTGACGTACCTGTTGATCCGTGGGCTGTTCAACCGCAACGTCTGGCAGATCCTGATCGGCGTCGTGCTGTTCCTCGTGTACGGCTCGGTGCTGTGGGGTGTGTTGCCGTCGGACCCGCAGGTGTCGTGGCAAGGCCACCTCTTCGGGGCGGTCGGCGGTGTCCTCGCGGCGTGGTTCCTCTCCGATCGTGACCGCCGCAAACGCAGCCCGTCGGCGGAGGTGCGGTCATAGCGCCCAACGGTTTCCCCGCGGGTGCCGACGCACCCATCGGGATCTTCGACTCCGGTGTCGGCGGGTTGACGGTGGCGCGCGCCATCATCGACCTCCTGCCCGACGAGGACATCGTCTACATCGGCGACACCGCCAACGGTCCGTACGGGCCGCTGACCATCCCCGAGATCCGGCGCCACGCCCTCGCGATCGGCGACGACCTCGCGGCCCGCGGCGTGAAAGCCATTGTCATCGCCTGCAACACGGCGTCGGCGGCCTGTCTGCGGGACGCGCGGGAACGCTACGCGCCAATCCCCGTGGTGGAAGTCGTGCTACCCGCCGTGCGCCGGGCGGTCCACGCCACCCGCACCGGTCGGATCGGCGTGCTCGGCACACAGGCGACCATCGCTTCCCGCGCCTACCAGGACTCGTTCGCCGCGGCCCGCGACGCGGTGATCACCGCGGTGCCCTGCCCTCGGTTCGTCGACTTCGTCGAACGAGGTGTCACCAGTGGTCGGCAGATCCTCGGGCTCGCACAGGGGTACCTCGAACCGCTGCAGCGCGCCGACGTCGACACCGTGGTGCTCGGTTGCACCCACTACCCGCTTCTCTCGGGCGTGATCCAGCTCGCGATGGGTGACGAGGTGAGCCTCGTCTCGAGCGCGGAGGAGACCGCCAAGGACCTGTTCCGGGTCCTCACCGAGAACGACCTGCTCCATCCGCACAGCGACCGGGCGGCAATCCGCGAGTTCCGCTCCACCGGTGACCCGGAGTTGTTCGCGAAACTCTCCAGCCGTTTCCTCGGTCCGGTGGTGGGCCAGGTGCAACCCCTCTGACCGAGATGAACGGCGGTCGCCGGGAGTTGTGACCGATACGTTGTCTGGCTGCGTCGCGGACGTGGCAAGGTGGTCACCATGCGTCTGACGGTCCTGGGGTGTTCCGGGAGCGTGGGTGGGCCCGGCGCTGCGTGTTCCGGGTACCTGCTCACGGTCGCGGGTGAACAACCCGTACTCATGGATTGCGGACCGGGGGTGCTCGGAGAACTGCAGCGGGTCGCCGACCCCAACGAGGTGGCGGTCGTCCTCAGTCATCTACACGCCGACCATTGCCTCGACCTACCGGCGATGCTGGTCTGGCGACGGTACGCACCCACCCCGGCGACCGGGCGGGCCCCGCTCTACGGCCCGCCGGGCACACCGCTGCGCATCGGAGCCGCGTCTGCCGAGATCCCCGGCGACGTCGACGACATCACCGACACCTTCGCGACGCACGACTGGGTCGACGGCGAAGAGGTGCAACTCGGTGGGATGAGCATCCTGCCGCGGCGGATGAACCATCCGCCGGCCACATTCGGGCTGCGGATCACGGGTCCGCAGGGACAGGTGATCGCCTACAGCGCCGACACCGGGGCGTGTGACGAGCTCATCGACCTCGCGGCAGGAGCCGACATCTTCCTCTGTGAGGCCTCGTGGACCCACGCCCCGGCCGACCGTCCGGCCGACCTGCACCTCTCGGGGATCGAGGCAGGGGAGGCGGCCACCAAGGCGGGTGCCCGCTCGCTCGCCCTCACCCACATCGCGCCCTGGACGAGCACCGAGGACGTCCTCGCCGAGGCGCGTAGCACCTTCGCGGGGCCGGTCGATGTCGTCCGATCCGGTCAGGTGTTCGACCTCGCGCCCTGACCCTGGCAGGCGGTTCGGCGCCGGGTCGGGAGTCGATAGAGTTGTCTCGTGACGACACGCGCAGACGGCAGGGCCGACGACGAACTCCGACCGATCACCTTCACCCGCGGATTCACCACCCACCCGGCCGGCTCGGTACTGGTCGAGTTCGGTCAGACCCGCGTCATGTGCACCGCGAGTGTCACCGAGGGCGTGCCGCCCTGGCGTCGTGGGTCCGGTCTGGGGTGGCTGACCGCCGAGTACTCGATGCTGCCCGCCGCGACCCACGAGCGATCCTCGCGCGAATCGGTGAAGGGCAAGATCGGCGGTCGCACCCACGAGATCAGCCGACTGATCGGCCGCTCGCTGCGCGCCTGCATCGACCTCGCCGCACTCGGGGAGAACACCATCGCCCTCGACTGCGACGTTCTGCAGGCCGACGGTGGCACCCGTACGGCCGCCATCTCCGGTGCGTATGTGGCCCTGGCCGACGCCGTGACCTATCTCAAGGCGGCCAAGCGACTCAGCGATCCGCAGCCGCTGTCCTGTGCCATCGCGGCGGTCAGCGTCGGCGTGGTCGACGGTCGGGTCCGCCTCGATCTGCCTTATGAGGAGGACTCCCGAGCCGAGGTCGACATGAACGTCGTCGCGACCGACGCCGGGACCCTGGTCGAGGTGCAGGGGACGGGCGAGGGCGCCACCTTCCCGCGGGCGACCCTCGACGCGCTCCTCGACATGGCCGCCGTCGGCACCGAGAAGCTGTTCGAGGCGCAGCGGACCGTGCTCGCCGAGCCGTATCCCGGCGTGCTGCCGGGCGCCAACTGATGGCCGCGCAGCTACTGCTCGCCAGTCGCAACGCCAAGAAGCTGGCCGAACTCCGGCGCGTGGTCGCCGCGGCGGGCCTGGGCGACCTCGAGGTCGTCGGTCTCGACGACGTGCACGAGTACCCGGAGGAACCGGAGACGGGCGCCACCTTCGAGGACAACGCGTTGATCAAGGCGAGATCGGGTGCTGCGGCCACCGGATTGCCGTGCCTCGCCGACGACTCCGGGATCGCCGTGGACGCCCTCAACGGGATGCCCGGGGTGCTGTCGGCACGATGGAGTGGCCGCCACGGCGACGATCCCGCGAACAACGAATTGCTGCTGGCGCAGATCTCGGATGTGCCCGACGAACGTCGGGGCGCGGCGTTCGTGTCGGCCTGCGCACTGGTCGCCCCGGACGGCGTGGAGACCACGGTGCGCGGTGAATGGCGTGGTCGAATCCTGCGCGCGCCCAGGGGCGATCACGGTTTCGGCTACGACCCCCTGTTCGTCCCTGACGACGAGGCCGCAGGTGGGCGGTCATCGTCGGAGCTGGCACCCGAGGAGAAGGACGCGCTGAGCCACCGTGGAAAAGCGTTGGCACAGTTGGTCCCGGCGCTGACCGAGCTCGCGCGGGGCTGAACCGAGCTCTCGCGGAGCTGACCCCGCGTCATCCGGGACGCTCCGTCAGACCCGAGCACCCCGATGCACACCGATCATGCGGTCGATGGAGTCCGACCACCGGAACGACATCGCACGGCGTCGTGCGGCCGATTCGCGAGCCGGCCGTGGCCGCGCGAGCAGGTCCTCGATGGCGTCGGCGAACCCCGTGGTCGAGTCCTCGGCGAGCGCACCGCAACTCGGGTCGACGATCCCGGCCACCGCCGACGACCGTGACCCGACCACCGGCGTCCCCGAGGCCAGGGACTCCAGTGCGGACAGACAGAACGTCTCGTGCGGTCCGGGCGCGACGGAGATCTCGGTGGTCGCGAGCAGGGTCGCCACCTGGGTTCGGTCGGGTAGGTGCCCGAGAAAGGTGACCGGGAGTCCGCGCGCCGCCCGTTCCAGGGCCGGCCGCCGCGGACCGTCACCGGCGATCACCAGATGCACGCGCCGCCGTGCCGAGTGCAGCCGGGCCACCGCCGCGATGCTCCGATCCGGACGCTTCTCCGGGGAGAGCCTGCCGCAGTGGGTGATCAGCGTGGTCTCGTCGTCGACCCAGCGTGCAGCGAGGGTGCGGTCGGCGTGGCGCGGATCGAAGATGTCGAGGTCGACGCCGAGTGGCGCGCGCACCACGTTGCCCGCGCCGATGCGGTCGAACTCCGCGGCCGCGAACGGCGTCGTGCACACGATGGAGTCGTACGACGCTGCGGTCGCGGAGTTGGCGCGATCGGCCGCCAGGCGCGCGATCGAGCGCGGCATCACCATGCCCAGCAGGCGATCCAGTCGTTCGTGCGACACCATCGTCGAGTGGATGTCCCGGTCGCGGGCCCAGCGACCGAAGCCGCGCAGGGTCAGTCGATCGGAGACCTCGATGGCGTCGGGGGCCAGATGTGCGACGGCCTCGGCGACCCGATGGGGTCGGGCGAGTCGGTAGCCACCGGAGAACGGGAGGCGTCCGGCCGCGACCCGGATTCGCACAACTCCGCTGTCGAGGACCTCCTCGTGGTCCTCGGTGCCCGGTACCACGAGGGCGACTTCGTGACCGGCGGCGACATAGCCTGCGCCCCAACGGTCGACGGCGGTACGCAGCCCGCCGGACCGCGAGCCGTAGAAGTTGGCGAGCTGCACGATCCGCATGATCGACAGTCTTGTCGGCAGGCCGTGAACAGACGGCACCCCTCAGGTGTCACCCGTCCATGAGGACGATGAATTCCCGGGCCGTGAGCTTGGATGTACGGGCGCTGGTGGTCGGCCGGTGGTTGCCGGTCCCGGCCTCAGAGGCCGAATTCCGCTTTCACCTCGCGGGTGCGGATGTGCTCCACCCAGAAGGAGAGGAAGGGGATGGTGCCCGCGATGGCCGTGAGCACGGTCTTGCCCAGCGGCCAACGGACCTTGATGGCGAGGTCGATCGCGAAGATCAGGTACACGAAGTACACCCAGCCGTGTACGAAGGGCACGAAGTCCAGCGCCGTGCTGCCGAAGCCGTACTTGATGACGAGTTCCACGACGAGCAGCAGCAGCCACAGGCCGGTGATCCACGCCAGCACCCGGTACCGCAGGAGGGCTCCCCGGACCTTGTCGACGGGGGTGGTCGGTGCCTGCGTACGTGCTTCGGTCACGGTGTCGGGTCCTCACTGTCGGGAACTGGGGCGCGGCCGCCACCGCCGGTATGGCGGACACCCGCGCGAGCGTCCTCGGCCATCGACTGCGCTTCGAGCTCGGCCAGATAGCGGTTGTACGCGGTGAGGCTGTCGTCCTCGGCCGGCGTCGGAGGGGAGGTGAGCGACGAAGCACTCGGCGTCGTCGGCCGGTCGGGGAGGATGCCCTCGGGGATCTCAGTTGCGCCACGGGAGCCCGGGGCGATCTTCTCGACCTCGTCCGGGTCGCTCTCCAGGACCACGAACCGGCGGTACGCGTAGATCACCGCGGCGGCGAACGCCGGCCATTGCAGCGCGTACCCCAGGTTCTGACCCGTTCCCGACGCCGACTCGTAGCGACTCCACTGCCACCACGCCAATGCCAGGCAGGCCACGGCTGCGACCACCACCAGCGCGATCAGCGCCGGGCGGTGGCGCCGCTGTCGCAGGGGTGCCGATGCCATGACTCGACGGTACCTGACCAGCGTCGACGCGCTCGCCGGCGGTGTGCCTCGATGCTCGCGGGGGTGGTCGGGATCACGTCCGTGAGCGATTGCGGCAGTCCGCCGGCGTCAGGCCGCGCGGATGCTCCGCCGATAGTCGCTGGGCGTGACACCGACGTGGGTGTGGAATCGGCGTCGCAGGTTCACTGCCGACCCGAGACCGACGCGGGTGGCGATCGCGTCCACGGTCAGGTCGGTGCGCTCGAGCAGCGCCTGCGCAGCCCGGACTCGACGCGACACGATCCACTCACCCGGAGCGACTCCCAGTTCGTCGGCGCATCGACGCGCCAGCGTCCTCGGGGACACGGAGAGGTGCGTGGCGAGATCGGCGACGGAGAGCCGGTCGGGGAGGTGCGCGTCGATCCAGGCCTCAGCGGACGCGATCCCCGATGCGGGCCGTCCATCGGGTCGAGTCGTGGTCGGCCGCGCACGTCGTGGGACGACCATGCTGCGCGCGATCGCGGCCGCGTAGGCGGCACCGTGGTCGTGCTCGACCAGATGCAGGCACAACTCGATCCCGGCGCCCGCGCCCGCGCTCGTCGCCACGTCACCGTGGTCGACGAACAACGTCTCGACGACACGCACCGCTGGGAACATCTTCTGCAACAGACCGATTCGGCTCTCGTGCGTGGTCGCCGACCTTCCGTCGAGCAGACCGGTGTGGGCCAGCGCGAAGACTCCGGAACAGATGGTGACCAGCCGGGCGCCCCGGTGGTGCGCTCGGCGGAGCGCTGCGATCACCCGCGGGGTCGGTGGGACGTCGACGGGGAGCCAGCCGGGGACGATGATCGTGTCCGCGGTCTCGAGGGCATCGAGGCCCGTCGGGACATCGATGGAGTAGCCGGCTGCTGTCGTGACACGACCCGGGGTCTCGGTGCACATGGTCAGCTCGTAATGTGTCGGGATGCCGGCCCGCTCGGTGCCGAAGACCTCGACGGCGCATCCGAGTTCGAAGGTCGACTGGACCGATCGCACCAGCGTCACCACACGATGCATGGCACGAAAGTACCCCATCGCGGCCGCCGACGACCTCGTGCCCGAGATGGTTCCGATGCCAGGGTCGGGACATGACCAGCGAGATCCTCGACCAGCCCGGATACGAGTCGTCGAACGCCGCGACCATTCCGTCTCGGGAGGTGTTGCCGGGTGTCCGGCTCCGCCGACTGTGGACCGGTGCGAACGGTGCGCACGCGAATGTGTTGGAGATGGACGCCGGCAGCGGGTGGCCGCGACGGGATGTCCACGAACCCGGCCCCGAAGAGGTCTATGTCGTCGACGGCGTCTTCGACGACGGTGCACGGGAGTATCCGGCGGGTTCGTTCCTGCATGCGCCGGCCGGCTCGTGGCACGTGCCGCAGACACGGGTCGGGTGCACGCTGTTCCTGTTCTATCCCGAGGGGTGAGGGGTACCGCTATAGGCTCGCACGCCGTTCTCGGCCTCGGCGGTCACGGCGTGATCGCCGCCTGCGCTCATCGCGTCGAGAAGGTCATCGCCGTGGGTCTCGGCCCAATCGCCGAGCGCCTGCAGCGGCCCGCGGCAGAAACTCGTGCCCAACGGAGTGAGGGAGAGGACCGCGCGCGGCGGGGCCGTCCTCGTGCGCATCCGCGTGATGAGGCCGGACGCCTCGAGGCGGTCGAGGGTCTGGCCGAGCACCTTGTCGGAGATCTGGCCGATCGCGGCCCGCAGCGCCGACCGATCGCGCGACTTCTCGTCGAGGGCGGCGAGGACCACCGGATCCCAGCGGTGCATCAACAGATCGGTGGCGGCACGCACCCGGCAGTCGGCGACGAGTTCGTCGCGCGGCGGGGACGGGGACGGGGACGCGCTCGCGGGTCGGTTCGACGGCGGAGGCGGTGCAGCGCTGGTCGCGACCATGGCATCAACCGTAATGCACCGATCGGTGTGGATCGTCCTCACTACGTTCTCGACCATGAACTCTCCGACAAGCCACCATCGTCCGCTGCGCATCGGCGTCTGGGGTGCCGGCAACGTCGCCCGCGCACTCGCCGGTGCGTGGACACGCGCCGGCCACTCCGTCGCGGTCAGCAGCCGATCACGCACCCCCGCAGTCGATCTCGCACAGTCACTAGGCCCGGGGGTGAGCGTGGGCTCGTTCGCCGAAGTCACCCGCGGTGTCGATGCCGTCGTCGTGGCCCTGCCCTGGGCTGCAGTGGACTCCGTGCTCGACGAGGTCGTCTCGCGAGATCCGGAGTCGCCGGACGCCGAATCGTCGAGCGACGATCTGGCCGGTGTGACGATCATCGATCCGACGAATCCGGTCGTCCACGCGGTGGGAAGCCACCTCCTTCCGACCGGGTCGGCAGCCGACCACATCGCCAGTCGTATTCCGGCGGCGCACGTCGTGAAGGCCTTCAACGTCTACCCGGCACCGACCTGGGCCGATGTGCCCGACGGCGTGGTCGTCCCCATCGCCGGTGACGACGCCCGGGCGCTGGCGCTCACGAGTCGGCTGGTCGGCGATGTCGGTGCCACCGCCCACGTACTCGGCCCGCTCGACCGCGCTCGCCAGATCGAGGAACTCGCCGGCGCGGTCATCGGACTCGCCTTCGCCGGGACCGACCCGAGGTCGGCGGTGCCGGGGCTGGGATAGTGCCGAACGCCGGGACCATGGTGCGCGAGGGGGGACTTGAACCCCCACGTCCATCGGACACTGGAACCTAAATCCAGCGCGTCTGCCAATTCCGCCACTCGCGCGTGTGCGGGATCAGCGTACCGCCCGCAGAGACCGGCGGCGACTGAGTATCCACCGGCCAGGACGGTGGTGACGCTCGTCCGTTCGACTGAATGTGCTTCGAAGTGGCCACCGGCCCGATGTGATGGGCGCATGATCTATCGACCCTGACCAGGGGCTGGACATTGACGAAGGATGACGACATGACGACACGGCGCCGTGGGTTCGCGGGACTGATCGCGGTAGCAGGATTGATGGGGGCGGGTCTCGTCGTGGCGGCGCCGGTGGCTGCTGCGCCCCCGGCCCCGACGCCGGTCGTCTACTACAAGAACTGCACCGCGGCACGAGACGCCGGTGCGGCGCCGATCCGCCGTGGCGAGGACGGATACGACAGTCACCTCGACCGCGATGGCGACGGGATCGCCTGCGAGTAAAGCGAACCCGCCCCAGACCTCCGCTCGTTCCTCCGCCCCGAACTTCTTCTTCCGCCGACTGCAGGCGACGGAAGAAGAAGTTCGGGGCGGAAGAACATGGGGCGCGGGGCAGGACCGACGTCCAACGTCAACCTGAGTTGACGAATGTCCGATCGGCGGGCACGCTGGGGTGATGAAGACCGGAGTGGACGACGGCGACGAGACGCCGATCGAGCAGTTGGTGCGCATCGCGTCGCTGCGACAGGAGGTCGCGCGCGAAGAAGAGGTCGCGGTGCGGCGGGCCCGACTGTCGGGATTGTCGTGGGCCGAGATCGGGCTCCTGCTCGGCGTGTCCAAGCAGGCGATGCACAAGAAGTACCGAAAAGTTGGCTGACGTCGAGCGGGCGGGGTCGCAGTCGACCGGCGCCACGAGGCGGCTACCGCTCACCGACGGCGACGTCGTCGATGCACTGGGCGTCGACCTGCGCGCGGCCGGCTTCACGTCGGACGGCGTGGGAGCAGTGCTCGGCGACGAGGCGAACGAGGCCCTGGGCCGCGGGGTCTGGTGGCCTGCCATCCACGCCACCGAGCACGTCGACGCCGAACGCCGGTCGTTGGCCGTGCTGATCCGACTGTTCCTGCTCGGCAGTGACGAGCCGGAAGAGGTGGTGGTCCAGGCCTTTCCGGGAGTCGGACTCGATGCA
Source organism: Gordonia soli NBRC 108243 (assembly GCF_000334455.1). Taxonomy (GTDB): domain Bacteria; phylum Actinomycetota; class Actinomycetes; order Mycobacteriales; family Mycobacteriaceae; genus Gordonia; species Gordonia soli. The sequence goes on along the minus strand of NZ_BANX01000020.1, from coordinate 209,830 downwards.
CTCCGTCGGGAAGGTGTCCTCGAGATCGTCGGCGACGCGGACGGGATGGGCGACGGGCAGGTCAGCGTGCGCGCGATCCTCGACATCCGGCCGCACGCCGACGATCAGCGCGACTACCTGGTGATCTCCGACCAGGATGCCGCCCTTCGGCCTGGACCCGTCCACCACGACCATGTGCTCGGCATCGGCGGGGCGTCGGTGTCGTTGGCGCGCGCAGTGATCCGCGATCCCGTCGGTCGCGCTCTCGACCTCGGTACCGGGTGCGGAATCCAGGCGTTGCATCTGTCGGGGCACTGCGACACGGTGGTCGCCACCGACACCAACGACCGTGCTCTCGCACTCGCAGCGGCCACTGCCCGGCTGAACGGCCTGGAGTGGGATCTGCGCCCCGGCAGTCTGTTCGAGCCGGTGGCAGGTGAACGATTCGACCTCATCGTCTCGAATCCACCGTTCGTGGTGGGCGCGGGGGAGCAGGACTACATCTATCGCGACTCCGGGATGGCGGGCGACACGATCTGCGCCGCGCTGGTCGCCGGTCTCGCCGACCATCTGAATCCTGGTGGCACCGCGCAGATCCTGGCGAACTGGGTGGTCCGTGATCCGGAGGACTGGTCCGCTCGGCCGCGGGAATGGCTCGCGGACACCGGACTCGACGCCTGGGTGGTCCAACGCGAACTCGCCGACCCGGTGTCCTACGTCTCGCTGTGGCTGTCGGACGCGGGGGAGACCGCCGAGCAGTCCGCGGCGCGCGGAGGTCGCTGGCTGCAATGGTTCTCCGACCAGGGCATCGTCGGGATCGGGATGGGTGTCATCACGGTCCGGCTGCCGGAGGTCGCCGGGAGTCGCGGTCCCGATCAGGTCTTCGAGGAGATACTGGCCGCCGGTGAAGAGGTGACCGGTCACGAGGCGGCGGCATTCCTGAGGCGTCGTGCATACCTTCGCGACACCAGCGACGCGGAATTGCTGGCGGCCCGCCTGAGCACCGCCCCGGTGATGCTCACCGCCCAGTCGCTTCCGGGACCTGAAGGGTGGCAGGAGATCGCATCCTCGGTGAACCGGCCGGGTGGTCCGGGCGCCACCGTCGCGGTCGACGAGGTGTCCCGGGCGTTGTTCGCCGGATGTCGGGGCGAGGTGCCATTGGCGATGCTCATCGACCTGCTCGCCGGGTTCCACGGTGTCGACTCCGACGCCCTCGCCGAGGCCGCGCTACCGGTCGTCCGCGAGGCGATCACGCGGGGAATCCTGTATCAGGCGGAATGATCGCGGCGTCCGACGTGACGGAGCCGACGCGATGGAGCCGGCGCACGTCGTGGCGGGGTCGGTCGATCAGTGCGTGGGCGCGAGCTGTGGTTCGGGGTGAGTGGGTGCTGCCGGCGGCGTGGGGAGGTCGTCGAGTGGTTCGGGCTCCGGGGTGACCGGACGTCGGACCACGCGGCGGTACACGATCACCGGCAGCCGATGGAGTTTGTCGATGCGCATCGCCCGCCGGAACTCCGCCCACAGCCAGCACAGCGCGAACACCATCAGCGTGACGGCAGTCGTGGTGACCAGGCTCCATGGACGGTGGGCCACGTGGATCGGGATCAGGACCAGTGCGATGGCCTGCAGCACATAGGAGTCGAGACTGCGCGACCCGGTCATGACCAGCGGGCGGAACCAGTCGCGATGCCACCATCGCAACAACACGCGGAAGAGCCCGTACACGGCGGGGATGACCACCCACGCCGCGACCCCACGGGCCCAACCGAATTCCAGCTTGTCGGCGACACCGGGTTCGAGTGCCTTCAGTGGACCGTCCTGGAAGGTGAAGTGCAGTACGACACCGACCGCCACCGCGACGCCGATGATTGCGACGAGCCATCGGTCGACGAACTCGGTGATGCGCCAGATCTCCCAGTTCCAGCCGACCACCACGGCGGGGATGAACATGAGCTGCCAGCCGGCCCAGTTCTGGATGCGCGGCGTCTGCATGTAGGCACTCAGGTAGAACCAGTCCGGCGATGCGACCTGGGAGAAGACGTAGAGCGCCAGCGACGCACCGAGGATCGGCAGCCACCACCCGAGCCGGAGCAGCGGGAAGAGCGCGAAGGCCGACGCCATCAGGAGCATGTACAGCAGCAGGATGTTGCCGCCGCTGGGGATGTAGTCCATCGTCAACACGAGCCGGAGGCCGTGCGACCAACCGTCGATCGGCAGCAGCAGAGTCAGCCAGCGGTGTCCCTCGACGGCTGCTGCGACCGCGACCAGGGCGATCGTCAACTGGCACAGGTAGAGCACGACGAGGCGCTTGGTGAGACGCCAGTAGGCGTAGCCGAGCGAGAAGCGCTCGATCCAGCGTCGGTAGACCAATCCGAGCATCAGGCCGGAGAGCAGCACGAACGCCGACATCCCGTCCACATACGGGAAACTGTGGGTCGGGGCCTCGATCAGCGTGCCGAAGGCGAAATGCGCGCTGATCATGCTCCAGATCGCCAGCCCACGAGTGGCGTCGATCGCTAGGTCCCGATTCATAGCGGTCCTAAGGGTATGCCGGTACCGGTCCACAGACGAATCCGGCCGCCCGGCGCGTCGAAACGCGCGGGCGGCCGGTCCCGGGGCAGGTCCGCTGCGACGGTCAGGTGTAGAGGTCGGCGATCGCTTCCTTGTGGGCGTCGTGGATCACATTGCGCTTGAGCTTCAGCGTCGGCGTCAGTTCGCCGGTCTCGATGGAGAAATCGGTGTCGAGGATGGAGAACTTCTTGATCGCCTCTGCCTTGGAGACCTTGGTGTTGGCCTCCTTGACGGCCGCGTCGATCTCGGCGAGCAGCGACTCGTTCTTCGCCACGTCGGCCAGTGCGGTGTCGGCGGGCAGATGGTGCCGCTCGAGCCAGCCGGGCAACGCCTCCACGTCCAGGGTGATCAGCGCGGCGATGAACGGCTTGTTGTCGCCGACCACCAGGCACTGGCTCACCAGCGGATGCGCCCGGATGGCGTCCTCGAGCTGGGCCGGGGAGACGTTCTTGCCGCCGGCGGTGACGATCAGTTCCTTCTTGCGGCCGGTGATGTGCAGGAAGCCGTTGTCGAGCTTGCCGATGTCGCCGGTGTGGAACCAGCCGTCCTTGATGGACTCGTCGGTGGCCTGCTGGTTCTTCCAGTAGCCGCCGAACACGACCGGACCCTGCAGCAGGACCTCACCGTCGTCGGCGATGGCGACGGTGACACCGGGGACCGGTCGACCGACGGAGCCAACCTGCTGGTCGGTCTCGTTGTTGGCGGTGACCGCAGCTGTGGTCTCCGACAAGCCGTAGCCCTCGTAGACGGGGATGCCGACGCCGCGGAAGAAGTGACCGAGGCGGGCACCGAGCGGGGCACCACCGGAGATCGCACCCTCGCAGTTGTCGCCGAGAGCCGCGCGCAGCTTGCCGTAGACCAGCCGGTCGAAGAGCGCGTGCTTCAGCTTCAGACCCAGTCCGGGGCCGCCTGCATCGAGGGACTTGCTGTACTCGATCGCGGTGTCGGCGGCTCGATCGAAGATCTTGCCCTTGCCGCCGTCGTAGGCCTTCTGCTTGGCGGAGTTGTACACCTTCTCGAACACGCGCGGCACCGAGAGCACGTAGTTGGGCTTGAACTCGCCCAGGTCCTCGATGAGGTTCGGGATGTCGTTGGTGTGGCCCAGGATCACCGCGTTCTCCACGCAGCCGACCGCGACCACGCGCGCGAACACGTGGGCCAGCGGCAGGAACAGCAGCGTCGACTTGCCCTCGGCGAGCCCGGCGCCCACGGCGTCCCGGGTGGCTGCCGTCTCGGCCAGGAAGTTCGCGTGGGTGAGGACGACTCCCTTGGGCCGGCCGGTGGTACCCGAGGTGTAGATGAGCGTCGCCGCGTCGGACGAGAGCGCGTTGGCATGGCGCTGGTCGAGTTCGTCGTCACCGACCTTCGCGCCGCGTTTGGTGAGGGTTGGGAGGGCGTGCTCGTCGATGAGCAGCGTCTCCTTGAGTGCCGGCGCCTCGTCGATGACCTTGATGTGCCGGGTGTGTTGAGCGTGGTTCTCGACGAACAGCAGCGTGGTGCCCGAGTCCTCGAGAATCCACTGGACCTGGTCGGGCGCCGACGTCTCGTAGATCGCGACGGTCGTGGCCCCTGCGCGCCAGATGGCGTAGTCGAGGACGGTCCACTCGTACCGGGTGCCCGAGAGGATGGCGACCCGATCGCCGGGGTTGACGCCCGAGGCGATCAGTCCCTTGGCCACGGCGTCGACCTCGTCGGCGAAGTGCTTGGCCGTCACGGTGACCCAGTGCGACCCCGACCGCTTGCGGAACAGCGGCAAGGTCGGACGTTCGGCGCGGTATCGGAGGATCGAGTCGACGGTCGTCGCCTTCTCGTCGATCGTGAGATCCGATGGCGTCGAATATTGCTCCATAAATGGCTCCCCTGCACACGCGAAGTTGGACATAACGGGCATCGGTGACCCGGCTCCAGGGTCATCCTCGCCAGTTGAGTGGGACTGACAGTACCAGTATCAGTGAAGGTCATCACACGGTCGGCAGCGAGTGGGCGGGGTCCTTTACTCAGGGCGTGTGCGACACCTCCCGCCCAGGTCACGAATTCGGCATCGAGGCATGTCGGAACCGGCGGGATTCTTCGGACGAGGGCCTCGCCCCTTACAGTTGTTGGTGATGACGAAGACACCATTCGCATGAGCGACACCGCAGAACCCTCACCCGGAGGGTCGTTCGACGACCTCGACCTCGACCCGCGGGTGCGGCAGGCGATCACCGATGTGGGCTACGAGACCCCGTCGCCCATCCAGGCCGCCACCATCCCACCCCTCCTCGACGGGCGCGACGTGGTCGGTCTGGCACAGACCGGTACCGGAAAGACGGCAGCTTTTGCCGTCCCGATCCTGTCCCGGCTCGACGCAGGGGCAAAGAAGCCGCAGGCGCTGATCCTCGCACCGACCCGCGAGCTGGCACTGCAGGTCTCCGAGGCCTTCGGTCGCTACTCCTCACACATGTCCGACGTGCGCGTACTGCCCATCTACGGCGGTCAGAGCTACAGCGTCCAGCTCTCGGGCCTGCGTCGTGGCGCCCAGGTGATCGTCGGCACCCCAGGCCGGGTCATCGACCACCTCGACCGCGGGACTCTCGACATCTCGGAGCTCGGCTTCCTCGTCCTGGACGAGGCCGACGAGATGCTGACGATGGGCTTCGCCGAGGACGTCGAGCGCATCCTGGCCGAGACGCCCGACTCCAAGCAGGTCGCGCTGTTCTCCGCGACCATGCCGCCTGCGATCGGCCGACTGGCGAAGAAGTACCTCAAGAACCCCGACGAGATCACGGTCAAGTCGAAGACGGCGACCGCGCAGAACATCACGCAGCGCTACATCCAGGTCTCGCATCAGCGGAAGCTGGACGCCCTCACCCGATTCCTCGAGGTCGAGACCTTCGACGCGATGATCGTGTTCGTGCGCACCAAGCAGGCCACCGAGGAACTCGCCGAGAAGCTGCGGGCCCGGGGATTCTCTGCCGTGGCCATCAACGGTGACCTCGCACAGGCACAGCGTGAGCGGACGATCAACCAGCTGAAGAACGGCGCCATCGACATCCTCGTCGCGACCGACGTCGCCGCTCGCGGCCTCGACGTCGACCGGATCTCGCATGTGGTCAACTACGACATCCCGCACGACACCGAGTCCTATGTGCATCGGATCGGTCGTACCGGTCGCGCCGGCCGGTCGGGCAACGCGCTGCTGTTCGTCTCACCGCGTGAGCGTCACCTGCTCCGCGCCATCGAGCGGGCCACACGTCAGTCGCTCACCGAGATCGGACTGCCGTCGGCCGAGGACGTCAACGCACAGCGCGTCTCGAAGTTCGCCGACTCGATCACCGAGAACCTCGGGTCCGACAACCTGGCACTGTTCCGACAGCTGATCGAGAACTACGCGCAGGAGAACGACGTCGCGATGGCCGACATCGCGGCCGCGTTGGCGCTCGAGACCCGCGACGGCGGATTCCTGATGGCGCCCGATCCGCCGCCCGGGCAGCGGCCGGAGCGCTCGGAGCGCCCCGATCGTGGACCCAAAGGTGGCGGTGGGCGGTACGCGACCTATCGGATCGCCGTCGGCCGCAAGCACAAGGTCAATCCGGGTGCGATCGTCGGAGCCATCGCCAACGAGGGCGGCCTGACCCGCGGCGACTTCGGCAACATCAGCATTCGCGACGACTTCAGTCTCGTGGAGCTGCCCGAAGACCTCGATCGCGACACCCTCGCACTCCTGCGGAACACGCGGATCGGCAAATACCCCATCGACCTGCGTCCCGACCAGGGCCCGCCCCGCGGTCGCGGTGGCAGCAATCGCGGGGGACCGCCGCCGCACCGAAGTCGTGGTCAGGGCCGCAACGATCGCGGTGGCAGCGGCAAGCGGCCGGCTCCGCGGGTGGCCGGTCGCCGTCGGGCCGACTGACCGACCCGGACATCGACTGCTCGACGTATCCGGTCGACCGTGCGAGACGCACGGACGGCCGGGCACGCCCGTCTCGTGGCCGCCTGTTTCGTGGCCGCCCGTCTCGTGACCGCCCGTCTCGTGACCGCCCGTCTCGTGACCGCGCCGTCCGACCTCGGCTGTTTCCCGCACAGTGATACGAACCTTGTCATTCCGAGATCCTTCCGTAACATTTGTAGGAGGGGGAGCGACAAGGTCATCGGGAGGGTTCGGAGCCGCGTAATGCGGCACCACATCCCCGATGCCTGGGCACCGTGGTCCCGACACATGGTCATCGATGTTCGGTTGTTCGTCGATGGCGTTGTGTCCCGGCGGATCTCGGTTCTCCGCGGATCGCGGTGTCGACACTCCCGGGTACATCCGCAAGCGAGCAACAGGAATGGTGAGTCACCAGTGTCAGTGGTTGATTCGATCTCGGCAGCCGACGTCGTGGACCACGTCCACAGTGGTTTCGGAGTCGTCGTGGACGCACGACCCCAGGTCGTCCGGCATCAGGGCAGTCTCCCCGGTGCCTACGTCGTCGAGCCCGGTGAGATCCGCGCCGCCTTCGCGCCGGGGTCCGCCGAGCGACTCGCCCAGTGTCAGTTGGACACCGAGATCGCGGTGGTCTCGGTGCGATCGGAGGCCGCGCGCATCGCAGAGCAGATCGCGGCTCTGGGTTACACGAACGTCCGCTACGTCGACGGCGGGTTCTTCGCGCTGCGCACCGCGTCGTCGGTGTGACGCACATCGATTGGTAGCGTCAGTTCCATATCCACGCCAGTGAATCCAGCCGACGACGCCGGACGGGCGGACGGAGGAGGGGACGGGCGGATGACTGACCAGCACGACGACGCGGGTTCTCGCGTCGAGGCCGGTGCACACGGTCATGCCTCGGATCCGGAAGCGGTCGATGGGGATGCCGCGCAATCCGATCGCGCCCAGGTCGGGCATTCTGGCGCCGAACATCCCGGTACCGAGAATCCAGGCACCATGCCCGCCGACGCCGATCATCGCGATCGTGTGTTGCGGCTCCTCGAATTCCTCCGCGGCCTCGTGCGCTCGCGATCGTCGGTCGTCCGCCGGATCGAGGACCATCCCGACCACCTGTGGGTGGGCGCGGGCACCGGGGTGTCGGTGCGGTCCGCGGCCGGACCCGGCCAGGTGGTCGTCGAACTCCCGGCCGACCACCCCGATCATGCCGACCTGGCCGCCATCGTCGACGACCTCGGCGAGAATCCCGAGACGCTCGAGCTGGTGCTCGCATCCGGTCTGGTCACCGTGTCGGAGGCCGAGGCCGACGATTCACCACTCGTCCACGAACACATCGTGACCCAGGCCGTCGTCGCTGAGCGCGACGCCGACACGGGCACCATCACGGTCCGGCTGGGCGCCGACTCCGTTCCGACGGTCGACGACACCCACCTGCTGGCCGGGGTCTCGGGAGTCGACATCTCCGAGGCGACCAAGTCACGTCGAGCGCTGACGCGGGTGTCGAGTCCGGTCGCCACCGACGTCGCGGGTGCGCTCGACGACTGGTTCGACGCGATCGAGGTCGACGCGGACACTCTCGAGGCGAGTGTCGAAACGCGATCGGCCCTCGTGCTCCGGACCCGCGGTGTGGCCTCCGCCCTGGCCTTCTACGACGCCATCATCGCCGATCTGCGCGACGAGTCCCGGCCGGTCCCGACCGGGCTGGCGCAACTGGTGGCGCCGATCGACGTGACCGATCGGATCACCTCCCTCTCCGCGGCCGGAGCGCTGCCCGCCGACGAGCTCGTGGGCGATGCCCTCTACCCACTGCCCGCCAACGTCGAGCAACGCGATGTCCTCGCACAACTCGGCGTCGACAGCGGGGTGGTGGTCGAGGGACCGCCCGGAACCGGGAAGACCCACACCATCGCGAACCTGGTGGCCGCGCTGCTGGCCAAGGGGCAGCGCGTCCTGGTGGTCAGTGAGAAGGTGCATGCGCTCGGAGTGCTCCGCGACATGCTGCCCACCGAACTCCGCGACCTGGCAGTGTCCATCGCCGACATCGGGCGTGACGACGCGGCCGCGGTCATCGCCGGCGTGGAGGCGATCGCGACCCGCAAGTCAGCGCATCAGCCGCGAGTCGTCGCAGCCGAGATCGACAACTTGACCGCGCGGCGCGACCAGGTCGCCCGCCGTCGCGGTGAGGTGCTGCGCGAGCTGTGGCGGATACGCGAAGCCGAGACCGAGGTCCACGAATGGGTGGCCGGCGACTACCGGGGGACACCCGCACAGATCGTCCGAGCCTGTAATGCCGATGCCGAGCGGTACTCCTGGTTGCCTGGGCCGGTCGACGGCGCCTTCCCTCCGCTGGACTCCGACGAGTTCGGTCAGTTGGTGGAGCTGTACCGGATGACCGGCGGCGCCCGAGATCGACTGGGGCAGCGGCTTCCCGACCTCGGCGAACTGATGCCGGACTCGGTGACGATGGACCGGATCTGCAACCGGATCGCCGCGCGCCCTCACGAGCCGATGGTCGGGAGCGGTTCGCTGCTGTCGATTCTCGCCGGTGTCGGTACCGATCGTCTGGGCCGGATCAAGGTCGTCTGCGACGAACTGGCTCCACTCACCGCGGAGATCTCCGCGTTCCCGCCGACCGTCGTCGACATGGCCGACCGGTTGCTCGCCGGTCAGGCCGATCACCTGTGGTCGCGGGTCCGCACCGCCGCACCCGTGATCGCCGAAGCCGCGCACCGCGATCGAGATCTCGGGGCGCACGCGGTGATCGCCGACGGAGCACGGCCGGGCGACGCCGCGCTGTTCGATGCGGCCGCAGACCATCTCGACGACGGTGGCCGCTGGCGCGGTCGCCTACGTCGCTCACCTCAGCAGCGCGCCGTCGAGGAGTCCGGGATCAGCGTGACGGTCGACGGTCGGGAACCCTCCGATGCGCGATCGCTGCGACTGGTGGCCGATCACCTCGCCGTGCTCGAGGCAGTGCACAGCGTCCAACGGGTACTGGCGGACCTGCACGTCCCGGTCGACACATCCGGTTCGCGGTCCGCGCAGCTCAATCACCTGGTGCGGCTGGATGATCAGCTGTCGCGGGTGTCCGACCTCCTGCACGGACGCGACCGACTGGTGGCCGAGCTGGAGGCGATCAGCCCGGGCGGCCCACGCCCGCGCAGCGTCGCCGATCTGGCCACCGTCGCCCAGCAGGCCGGCGCCATCGCCGCGACCAACGACGCCGCGTCTGCCGAGCGCGAGTTGGCCGAGATAGCGCACCGGGTGTCGGTGGAGGTCGATCAGGGACCATCACCGGAAGGCGACGCGCTGATGGAGGCGCTCGGAGCGGCCGACGGTGCTGCGGTCGCCGCAGCGCGTCGCGAGTGGTCCACCGCGCGAAGGGAGTTGGACGAGCAAAACGCCCTCGATCTCCTCGTCCTACGGCTCCGTGCGAAGGCGCCGACCCTCGCCACGCAGCTGGCGGAGTCCGCCGCCGATCCCGAGTGGGATGCGCGGGCGCATGCTCTGGCCGACGCCTGGGCGTGGCGACGCGCACTGACCTGGGCGCAGGATCGCAGCGATCCGGACCTCGAGGCACGTCTCCAGCAGGACCTGGACGACGCCGAGGCCGACCTCGCCCAACTGACCACCCGACTCGCGGCGACCCACGCCTGGCGAGCCTGCCTGGAGCGGATGACAGTCGAGCAGGTGCAGGCACTGCAGTCCTACCGCGATCACATGATCAACCTGGGCAAAGGGTCGGGCAAACACGCCAACCGGTTTCGTGCGGCGGCCCGGGAGGCCATGTCGCAAGCACGTTCGGCCGTGCCGGCCTGGATCATGTCGATCTCGCAGGTCGCGGACACCGTTGCGCCGGTCCAGAACTCGTTCGACGTGGTCATCGTCGACGAGGCCAGCCAGGCCGACATCACCAGCTCCTTCCTGCTGTGGCTCGCGCCGCGCGTGATCGTCGTCGGTGACGACCGGCAGTGCGCCCCGGGAGCATTGGTGGGCACCTCCCTCGACGAGGCATTCGCGCGTCTCGACACACAGTTGCCCGACGTCCCGGTCTATCTGCGGGACAACCTAACACCGAGATCGAGCCTGTTCTCGCTGCTGCGCAGCCGGTTCGGTCATCTGATCCGGTTGCGTGAACATTTCCGATCGATGCCGGAGATCATCGGGTTCTCGTCCCGACAGTTCTACGGGGCCGATCCGTTGATCCCGGTGCGCCAGTACGGCTCCGATCGCCTGCGCCCGCTCGCGTCCATCCGCGTCGCCGACGGCATCGCGCAGGGGCAGGGGGCGGCGCTGGTCAACCCGGCCGAGGCGCAGGCCGTGGTGGACGCCGTGGTCGCAGTCATCGGCGATCCGGCCCATGACGGTCTGGACATCGGGATCATCGTCCTGCAGGGGGAGAAGCAGATCGACGAGATCGACCGTCGCCTGCGGGAGGCGCTGGGGGCGGACGAAGTGCGCACGCGCCGGATCCGGATCGGCTCGCCGCCCGACTTCCAGGGCGACGAGCGGCACATCGTGTTCGTGTCGATGGTGGTGTCCGACGCAGATGCCATCGCGCCGTTGACGCGCGCGGAGTCCCAGCGCCGGGTGAACGTGGCAGCGTCGCGCGCGATGGACCAACTCTGGCTGGTCCATTCCATCGACGCGGACGCCCTGCGGGCGAGTGATCTCCGACGGTCACTGCTCACGTACGTGCAGGCCGGGGAGGCGCCGCCCCCCGACCCGATGCCGACCGATGTGTCGGAGACGCAGCGGCAGTCGCCGTTCGAGAGTCTCTTCGAGCAGCGCGTGTTCCGGCGACTCGCCGACCGTGGTTACCACGTCTCGCCTCAGGTGTCGGTCAACAACCGCACGATCGACCTCGTCGTCACCGGCGCTGACGCGCGGATGGCAGTCGAGTGTGACGGCGACGAATTCCGGACCACCGGTGAACAGGCGCGGTCGGACATGGAGCGCGAACGCGAACTCCGACGGTGCGGGTGGGAGTTCTGGCGCGTTCGCGAGTCCGAGTTCGAGCTCGACCCCGACCGGGCGCTGGTCGGTCTCTGGGATGCGTTGGAACGTCGGGGTGTCCGTCCGGGCTCACTCGCAGGCGCCGACGACTCCGAAGCGACCGCGGCGACGGCACCCTGGGCACCGATCGACCTGTCGTCCGGCGACTGACAGTTTCCGACGCGGGTCGACGTGGACTGATTGGTCACCGCCCGAGAGCTTCCGGGCTCGCGCGGCGACCGGTGGCTCACGGGCGCTCGGCGACCGCGCGGACGAGGGCGGGGAGACCGACACCGGCCGGTGCTGCGATGCGATGCGCGACAACATCGTCGAGCGCGGACGCTACCGGATTGACCTCGATCACCGGGATCCCGGCCCCCGCAGCGCGTTCGGGCAGCGACGCAGCGGGGTAGACGATGCCGCTCGTCCCCACCACGATCACGACCTGCGCGGCGGCGATGGCCTGTTCGGCGCGGGTCCAGGCGTCGCCGGGTAGGGCTTCGCCGAACCACACCACCCCGGGGCGCACCGGAGACAGGCAGATCGGACAGGTCGGCGGCTCGACACGGACCTGCTCGACGGCATTGTCGGGGTCGGCGTCGACACCGCGGTACGGGGTCTCGCAGTGCGAGCACCGCGGGGCGAAGAGGCTGCCGTGCAGATGTGCCACGACCTCGTTGCCCGCGCGCTCGTGCAGATCATCGACGTTCTGGGTGACCACCAGTACAGATCGGTCCGCGGCCAGCGCGGTGAGGGCACGATGGCCCGCATTCGGCTCGGTGTCGCGTACCAGCCGTGCCCGCCACTGGTACCACCCCCAGACCAGGGCAGGATCGCCGGACCACGCTTCCGGCGTCGCGAGCTGCGCCGGGTCGAAGCGTTCCCACAGCCCGGTCTGAGCGTCGCGGAACGTCGGGATGCCGCTCTCCGCGGACATCCCGGCCCCGGAGAACACGGTCACCCACTCGGCGGCACGGACTGCCTCGATCGCCGCCGGGGAGATGTACGGCTCCGCGGTGCCGTACGGATCGTGTTCCCGCTCGCCGCTCACCGGTTCACCGGACCAATCGCTCAGACCGTGTCGAGTGCGGCGCGGATCATCTCGGCCGTCTCGTCTGGATCGGGATCGCGACGCACGACCAGTCCCTTCGCGAAGGTCAGTTTGTCGCCGTGGTGACGCGGTACCACGTGGAGGTGGGTGTGGAAGACGGTCTGGAAGGCCGCCCGGCCGTCGTTGACGGCCAGGTTGACACCGTCGGCCGACAGCGCAGATCGGCGCATGGCGCCGGCGAGTACCTGTCCCGCGGCGAACACCCGGGAGCCGAGGTGCGGATCGAGGTCACCCAGCCCGGCGGAGTGGGTACGCGGCACGATCAGCGTGTGCCCGCGCTTGATCGGTCGGATGTCGAGGAATCCGAGCACGTCGTCATCGGAGTAGACGACCCGCGCTGGTGCGGTGCCGTCGACGATCTCGCAGAACACACACGAGGACATGTGGTCACCCTACCGAGGCCGAGGTCCGCCGCCCGAGGAGTCGGGAGCAGGGGAGCCTCGGACGCCACGCAGAACGTGTATCAGATCACATAACGATCAGATAACGATGCACCGAGCGAATGTTCGGGGGCGTCCGAGCGCTCGCGGAATCGCGTTGATCAGCGGCTATCGCGACGCCTCGGTGGGGGTGACTCCGGGTCCGGAAAGTTACCCGCGGGGTTACTGGCGGGTATACCCGTGGGTCGCCCCGAGGTGGTCGGCAAACATGAGGGAACCCTCAACTTCCTGTGTCATGATGGTTCCACGTTCACGCCGATGACGACTCGCCGCTGAGTTCTGCTGCTGCCGAAGACGTTGTGCGGCAGGTGTGTTCGGTTCAGTGTGCCCGCCCCGGGGCCGCGCTGACAGTTCGACCGGTGACAACCCGACACAACACACCCCGACATCCGGCTGCGCACGCGCGCGCCATTGCCGACCCCTAGGAGATTCCGTGACCGTTGATCAGTTCCGCTCAGGTGCACACGGCGCCGCTCGCTCCGACCGCCCCACCGCGACGCTGATCGAACGGCTGGCCGATGGTGAGCCCTATGCCATCAGTTTCGGCGGCCAGGGCTCGCCGTGGCTCACCACGTTGGCCGAACTCGTCGTCGACGCCGATCTCGAGCACCGGATCGCCGCGATCGTCGAGGCCTCCGAGCGTCTGGTCGAGCCGGTCGCCGACCGGATCACGGTCGTCCGCTCCGACGGCTTCCACCCACTTGCCTGGGTCCGCGCGCTCAACGCCGAGGAGTCGGTTCCGTCCGACGCCGACCTCGCCGACATCACGCTGTCGGGGCCCGGGGTCCTGCTCGGACAGTTCGCTGCGATCGAGGCGCTGAAGAAGCAGGGCCTCGACACCGCGGCCATCGTCCCGACAGCCGTCGTCGGGCACTCGCAGGGGTCGGTGGCGACCGACGCCGTCGGCGTCGACGGACACGCCGCCGAGGGCCAGGGCCTGCTGCTGGCCGTCGAGCACCTCATCGCCGCCGCCGGTGCCCTGGTGGCACGTCGGCGCGGACTGGCGGTGACCACCGCCGGCACCCCGATGGTGTCGATCTCCAACGTGGTCCCTGCCCGGATCGAGTCGATCCTCGCCGACTACCGCGCCGAGCTCACCGATGCCGACCTCGTCACCGCACCGGTGGTGGCCATCCGCAACAACCGTCGCTCGCTGGTGCTGTCGGGCGCCCCCCGCCATCTCGCGGCATTCGTCGCCCGGTGCGAGCGCATCGCCGCGCAGGAAGCCGACGACCGCAAGCGCAAGCTCACCGGTGGCGCACCGTTCGCGCCCAAGTTCGACCAGCTCGAGGTCAGTGTCGCGTTCCATCATCCGGCCATGTCCGAGGCCGCCGACCTGGTCGTGGAGTGGGCCGGCGAGTGCGGCATCGACACCGGGCTCGCCGCCCGGCACGCCGCCGCCGTGCTCGTCGACACCGTCGACTGGGTCGGCGCGATCGACGGCGTCATCGAGTCGGGCGCGCGGTGGATTCTCGACCTCGGCCCGAGTGACCTCGCGACCCGCCTGACCTCGTCGCTGGTCCGTGGACAGGGGGTGGGGCTGGTGCCCGCCGCGCTGCGCGTCGGTCAGCGAAACCTCTTCAGTCCGGGCGGGATTCCCGAGGTCGCCACACCGTGGTCGCAGTTTGCGCCGCGACTCGTCGAACTCCCCGACGGGCGCACCGTCGTCGACACCCCCTTCACCCGGCTGACCGGCCGGTCGCCGATGCTGCTTGCGGGCATGACCCCGACCACCGTCGACCCGGCCATCGTCGCGGCCGCGGCCAACGCCGGTCACTGGGCGGAGCTGGCCGGTGGCGGCCAGGTCACCGAAGAGATCTTCACCCGCAACGTCGCGGACCTCACCGAGCAGCTCGAGCCGGGGCGGCAGGCGCAGTTCAACGCCCTCTTCCTCGACCCGTACCTGTGGAAGCTGCAGCTCGGCGGCAAGCGGCTGGTGCAGAAGGCCCGCGCCCAAGGCGCCCCGATCGACGGCGTCGTCGTCTCCGCGGGCATCCCCGAACTCGAGGACGCGGTGGCACTGGTCGACGAGTTCGTCGAGGCGGGACTGCGATTCGTCGCCTTCAAGCCCGGCACCGTCGAGCAGATCCGTGCCGTGGTCCGGATCGCGGCAGAGGTGCCCCACCACCCCGTGATCGTGCAGATCGAGGGCGGTCGTGCGGGCGGTCACCACTCGTGGGAAGACCTCGACGACCTCCTGCTCGCCACCTACGGTGAGTTGCGCGCCCGCCCCAACGTGGTGATCTGCGTCGGTGGCGGCATCGGCACACCCGAGCGGGCCAGCGAATACCTGACCGGCGCCTGGTCGACCGCCCACGATCATCCGGCGATGCCATTGGACGGCATCCTCGTCGGCACCGCGGCCATGGCCACCGCCGAGGCGACCACCGCGCCCGAGGTGAAGCAGCTCCTGGTCGACACCGTGGGCCACCCGGAGTGGATCGGGGCCGGACACGCGGCCGCCGGAATGGCGTCGGGCCGCAGCCAGCTCGGCGCCGACATCCACGAGGTGGACAACACCGCGTCGCGGTGCGGCCGTCTGCTCGACGAGGTCGCCGGGGACGCCGACGCCGTCGCCGACCGGCGCGACGAGATCGTCGCCGCGATGGCCGACACCGCCAAGCCCTACTTCGGTGACGTCGCCGAGATGACCTACCGAGAGTGGCTGGACCGCTACGCGACGCTCGCCGTCGGCGATGGCCGCAGCGATCAGCTGCCCTGGGCCGACATCTCCTGGCAGCAGCGTTTCGCCGAGATGGTGCAGCGCACCGAGGCTCGGATGAACCCGCTCGACAGCGGCGAGTTCCCGACGCTCTTCGCCGACCTGTCGACCACCGACGATCCGCACGCCGCGATCGACGTGCTCGGCACCGTCTATCCCGAGATCGACACCGACGTCCTGCATCCCGCCGACGTCGCGTTCTTCCTGGGCCTGTGCCGGACGCCCGGTAAGCCGGTGAACTTCGTCCCCGTCATCGACAAGGACGTGCGCCGCTGGTGGCGCAGCGACTCCCTGTGGCAGGCGCACGATGCGCGCTACGGCGCCGACCAGGTCTGCATCATCCCGGGACCGGTCGCGGTCGCGGGCATCACGCGCGTCGACGAGCCGGTCGGCGAACTGCTCGACCGCTTCGAGGCGCAGGTCGTCACCGACCTGCGTACCGCAGGTGGCGAATCGGTCGCGGTCGACGCCCGTAAGCGTGACGGCGTGGTCGCCGGCGACGGGACCGTTGTCGCGGTCCTCGAGGCAGACGACGTCGAGTGGGCCGGACGACTGGTCCCCAGCCCCATCGCCCTCCTGGGTGAGCGTGATCGCTGGTCGGTGGTCGACACCCATCGCGCCGAGCACGAGCCGTCGGGCGCGATCCTGGAGCGGATCGAGACCGGAACCGACTCGGCAACGGTCCGATTCGATCTCGTCGTGCCGGTCGCTGCGTCGTCGGTCCGCATCCCGCTGCACGTCGACGGCTCACTGTTCGACGGCGGCAGCCCGCGTATCGCGATCGAGGACGCGGCGACCGCGATGGCCGAGATCCTGACCGTCGCCGCAGGCGGACGTCTCGCCGACGTCACGGACGGCACGTCGGTTACCACCGTCCGGTGGGATCCCGACAGCGTCGCCGATCACGCGGCGGTCACCGGTCACACCCTGCCCGCCCACCTGCACCCGACGACACCGTCGCAGCCGGCCGGGTTCGCCGTCCCCGACACCTTGGTCGGCGCCGCATGGCCGAGCGTTTTCAGTGTCATCGGCTCTGCGCGTACCGAATCGGGCCTGCCGGTCGTCGAAGGACTGCTCGACCTGGTCCACCTCGACCACGCCGTCGAGCTGGTCGGGGACATCCCGGCCGATGCCACCGACCTGACCGTCACCGCCCGCACCGGCGACGTCCACGACACCGACGCCGGTCGTGTCGTGGAGGTCACCGTCGACATCACCCGTGCCGACGCGCCGGGTCTGCCCGTGGCGCTGCTGACCGAGCGGTTCGCGATCCGCGGCCGACTCGGCGAGGCCAAGCTGACCGATCCCGCACGCGCCGGTGATGCACTCACCGACGAACGGTCTGCGACCCGCAAGCTGCTCCGCACCGCGACCATCACCGCCCCCGCGCGGATGCACGGCTTCGCGGTCGTCTCCGGTGATCGCAACCCGATCCACACCGACGCGTCGGCGGCCAAACTCGCCGGGCTGGGTGAGCCGATCGTGCACGGGATGTGGCTGTCCGCCGCTGCCCAGCAGGTCGTCACCGCGACCGACGGTCGCAACCCCATGCCGTCGCCGCGTCCGCTGCTGGGCTGGACCGCCCGCTACCTGGGCATGGTCCGCACCGGGGATGCCGTGGCGATCCGCGTCGACCGTGTCGGGCTCGATCACGGCCGCGAGGTCGTCGAGGTGAGCGCCAAGGTCGGCGACACCCTCGTCATGAGTGCCACCGGTCTGCTGGCCGCGCCGCGCACCGTCTACGCCTTCCCGGGCCAGGGCATCCAGAGCAAGGGCATGGGCCTCGACGCGCGGTCGCGCTCCAAGGCGGCCCGCGACATCTGGGATCGCGCCGACAAGCACACCCGTGCGGCACTGGGCTTCTCGATCCTGGCCGTGGTCCGCGACAACCCGACCACGCTGGTCGCCAACGGGACCACCTACAACCACCCCGACGGCGTTCTGTACCTGACGCAGTTCACCCAGGTCGCGATGGCGACCCTCGGTGTGGCGCAGATCGCAGAGCTCAAGGAGGCCGGTGGCTTCGTCGAGGGCGCGATCACCTGCGGGCACTCGGTCGGTGAGTACAACGCGCTGGCCGCATGCGCCGGCGTACTGCCCCTCGAGGCCGTCCTGGAGGTCGTCTTCCAGCGCGGCGAGGCCATGCACCACCTCGTCCCGCGAGACGAGCTGGGCCGCAGCGACTACCGGATGGCCGCCATCCGTCCGAGTCAGTTCGGCCTCGCCGACGGCGACGTCACCGACTTCGTCTCCGGTATCGGCGCGGCAGCGGGCGAGTTCCTCGAGGTGGTCAACCTCAACCTGCTCGGGTCGCAGTACGCGATCGCGGGCACCGTCCGCGGGCTCGAGCACCTCGAAGCCGAGATCGACCGTCGCCGTGCCGAGTTCGGCGGCAAGCGTGCGTTCATCGTGATCCCGGGCATCGACGTGCCGTTCCATTCGACCGTGCTGCGCGCGGGTGTCCCGGAGTTCCGGGCGAAGCTGGGCGAACTCCTGCCCGAGCACATCGATCCCGCCATCCTGGTCGGGCACTACATCCCCAACCTGGTCCCGCGTCTGTTCACCTTGGACCGTTCGTTCGTCGAGGAGATCGCGGCCCTGGTGCCCTCCGATCCGCTCGACACCGTGCTGGCCGACTGGGACACCTGGGCCGCAGACGAGCAGCGCCTCATCCGCGTCGTGCTGATCGAGCTGCTGGCCTGGCAGTTCGCCAGCCCGGTCCGCTGGATCGAGACCCAGGACCTGCTGTTCACCGGTCCCGAGCGCGGTGGGCTCGGCGTCCAGCGCTTCGTCGAGATCGGTGTGAAGGGCGCCCCGACCCTGGCGGGTCTCGCGAAGAACACACTGAAGCTCGACGACTACACGTCGGCGGTCACCGAGGTGGTCAACCTCGAGCGCGATGCCGACGTGGTCCTCGCGCAGGACGCCGGCGTCGAGATCGAGGACGAGGAGCCCGCAGCGTCGGCGGAGGCCCCGGCCGACCAGGCCGCGACCCCCGCCCCGGCAGCCCAGACCCCTGCGACACCGGCACCTGCGGCCGCCCCGGCGCCTGCAGCGGCAGGTCCTCGCCCCGACGACATCTCGTTCGGTCCGGCCGACGCGGTCAAGTCCGTCATCGCGCTGTGGACCAAGATGGGCGTGGAGCAGATCGGCTCCGCGGACACCATCGAGGCGCTGTGCGACGGTGTCTCCTCGCGTCGTAACCAGCTGCTCCTCGACATCGGCGGCGAGCTCGGGCTCGGCGCCATCGACGGTGCGGCCGAGGCCGACATGGTCGCCCTCGCCTCGACGGTCGAGAGCCTGGCCCGTGGCTATCGACCGCTCGGCGCGGTCCTCACCGACGCCGTCTCCGATCAGATCCGAAAGGTCCTCGGACCGGTCGGCAAGCGACAGTCCTACATCACCGACCGGGTGTCGGGTGTGTGGCAGCTCGGCGGCGGGTGGGGCCTGCACACCGTCGTCGCACTGGCGCTCGGCACCCGCGACGGTGTCAGCGTGCGCGGTGGCGACCTCGGTCACCTGATCGACGGACCCGTCACCGGGGTCGACGCGCTCGACGCGCTCATCGATCGTGCTGTTGCGGCGGTCGGCGCCGAACGCGGTGTCGCCGTGAGCAAGCCGGCTACCGAGTCCGGCGGTGGCGCGACCGTGGACGCCTCGGCGCTGGCCGAGTTCACCGAGACGATCACCGGTCGGTCCGGGGCACTCGCCTCCGCGGCCTACACGGTGCTGCAGAAGCTCGGATTGGCGGACGAGGCGAGCACGCAGGAGGCACCTGAGACCGACACCTCGCTCGCCGATCGGGTGAGCGCGGAACTGGGCTCGGACTGGGCGCGCACCGTCGCACCCGCATTCGACGCCGCCAAGGTCGTCCTGGTCGACGACCGATGGGCGACCGCGCGTGAGGATCTGGTGCGCTTGTGGCTCACCGACGAGCCAGAGCTGAACGACGAGTTCGACGCCGTGGTCGGGCGATTCGACGGCGCAGGCGACACCATCGCCCAGCAGGCGACCTGGTGGGAGGGCAAGGCGCTGGCGGCGGGCAACCGTGTGCACGCCCGGACCTTCTCGGCCATCGCCCATGCCGCGCAGGTGCCGGGTACGGGCCGCTGGTCGGGGGACGTCGCGGTGGTGACCGGTGCCAGCACCGGGTCGATCGCGGCCGGTGTGGTCGCGGGGCTGCTGGCCGGCGGCGCGACGGTCGTCGCGACCACCTCACGGCTGAACTCCGACCGCCTCGCGTTCTACAAGAAGCTCTACCGTGAGCACGCCCGCTACGACGCGGCGCTCTGGGTCGCGCCGGCGAACATGGCCTCCTACACCGATGTCGACGACCTGGTGGAGTGGATCGGTGGCGAGCAGACGGAGAACCTGGGCGGCACCACGTCGGTGGTGAAGCCGGTACTCAAGCCGACGCTGCTGTTTCCGTTCGCCGCACCACGTGTCGCCGGTGACCTCACCGACGCAGGTGGTCGGGCCGAGCTGGAGATGAAGGTCCTGCTCTGGTCGGTCGAGCGGCTCATCGCCGGTCTCGGCGAGATCCACGCCGACCACGACCTGGCCGCCCGCGTCCACGTGGTGCTCCCGGGATCGCCCAACCGCGGCATGTTCGGCGGCGACGGCGCCTACGGCGAGAGCAAGGCCGCGCTGGACGCGCTGGTCACGCGCTGGTCGGCGGAGGACTCGTGGAACCGTACGACGACGTTGGCGCACGCGCTGATCGGATGGGTGCGCGGTACGGGTTTGATGGGCCACAACGACGGCCTGGTGGATGCGGTCGAGGCCGCCGGTGTCCGTACCTGGAGCACCGAGGAGATGGCCGACAACCTGCTCGGCCTGTGTGGTCCGCAGCAGCGCGCCTCGGCTCGCACCGAGCCGCTGATCGCGGACTTCACCGGCGGACTCGACCCGTCGGCCATCGACCTCAAGGCGCTGGCCACCGATGCGGCGGCGGATTCGGATGCCGCGACCGACGAGGAGGAGCAGGCGACCACGCTGGCCGCTCTGCCTGCGCCGGCGCGCGCACCGCACTCGTCGACACCCGCATGGCCGACCATCGACGCCCGCCCCGAGGACCTCGTGGTGATCGTCGGTGCCGGCGAGCTCGGGCCCTATGGTTCGGCGCGGACCCGCTTCGAGATGGAGGTCGACGAGAAGCTCTCGGCGGCAGGCGTTGTCGAGCTGGCCTGGAACACCGGCCTGATCGTCTGGGACGACGCCCCGAAACCCGGTTGGTATGACGCGGAGTCCGGGGACCCGGTCGACGAGGCCGCCATCGCCGAGCGCTACCACGACGTGGTCGTCGAACGGTGCGGCATCCGTCGCTACGCCGACGACGGTGCGATGATCGACAACTCGGCCCCGCTGCTGACGTCGGTCTTCCTCGACGAGGACCTCACCTTCACGGTCACGTCCGAGGCCGAGGCGCGTGCCTTCGCGTCGTCGAATCCGGAGAAGACCCGTGTCGCGCAGGTCGCCGACACCGGCGACTGGCAGGTGACCCGCCTGGCGGGCACCGAGATCCGCGTACCCCGACAGTTCGCGTTGAGCCGCACCGTCGGCGGACAGATCCCGACCGGGTTCGACCCGACCCGATGGGGCGTCTCGCCCGACATGGTCGAGTCCGTCGACCGGGTGGCGCTGTGGAACCTCGTCGCGACCGTCGACGCCTTCCTGTCGTCCGGCTTCTCACCCGAAGAGCTCATGCGGTGGGTGCACCCGGGTCTGGTCGCCAACACGCAGGGCACCGGCATGGGTGGCATGACCGCCATGCGGGAGCTGTACATCAACACGCTCCTGGGGGAGGCCAAGGCCAACGACATCCTGCAGGAGGCGTTGCCGAACATCGTCGCCGCGCATGTGGTGCAGTCCTACGTCGGCAGCTACGGCGCGATGATCCACCCGGTCGCCGCCTGTGCGACGGCGGCGGTCTCCGTGGAGGAGGGCGCCGACAAGATCCGCCTCGGCAAGGCGCTCTTCGCGGTGGCCGGTGGCTTCGACGACCTCGGCATCGAGGGCGTGGTCGGATTCGGCGACATGTCGGCGACCGCGGAGTCGGCCGCGATGTCGGCTCGTGGCATCGACGACCGTCGGTTCTCCCGCGCCAACGACCGCCGACGCGGTGGCTTCGTGGAGTCCCAGGGTGGCGGCACGGTGCTGCTCGCCCGGGGTGACGTGGCCGCCGAGATGGGCCTGCCGGTCCTCGGTGTGGTCGCGTGGGCGCAGAGTTTCGGCGACGGCGTGCACACGTCGATCCCGGCTCCCGGGCTGGGTGCACTCGGTGCCGCGCGCGGCGCGACATCGTCGCCGCTGGCCAACGCGCTCGAGTCACTCGGTGTCTCCGCCGACGACGTCGCTGTCGTGTCCAAGCACGACACGTCCACCCGCGCCAACGATCCCAACGAGTCCGAGCTGCACGAGCGACTCGCGGGCGCGATCGGTCGGGGCGACGGCGCACCGTTGTTCGTGGTCTCACAGAAGTCGCTGACCGGTCACGCGAAGGGCGGCGCGGCGGCGTTCCAGCTGATCGGACTGTGCCAGCTGCTCCGCGACGGGGTGATCCCGCCCAACCGCAGCCTGGACTGTGTCGACGAGCAGATGAAGGAGTACCCGCACCTGGTGTGGCCGCGCGAGACGCTGCGGCTGGGCGAGCGGTTCCCGCTCAAGGCGGGCCTGCTGACCAGCCTCGGGTTCGGTCACGTGTCGGGTCTGATCGCTGTCGTGCACCCCGAGGCGTTCATCGCGACGCTCGACCCGGAGGCCCGCGAGGACTACCGGCAGCGGGCGGCCGAGCGGCTGCGCGCAGGCGGACACCGTCTCCTGCAGGCGATGCACGGAGGCGCCGCCGCCTACCAGCGGCCGCCGAACCGTCGTCTCGACTCCGACCGTGACGAGCACACCGCGGAGGCGGAGTTGCTGCTGGATCCGGCCGCGCGACTGGGTTCCGGTGGTAGCTACGGCTGCCCGATCAGCGCTCCGGTCGGCCGGTGACGGCCGGGTCGACGGGTACGACGGAGACCACGGCGGTGGGTGTGCTCGGTGTCGGCATCGACGTGGTGTCGATACCCGAGTTCGCCGAACAACTGCGTCAACCAGGCACGACGTTCGCCGACCGGTTCACGGTCGGCGAACGCCGGGACGCGGCGTCGGGGACCGGTGACGAGGCCCGGCATCTCGCCGCGCGATGGGCTGCCAAGGAGGCGGTGATCAAGGCGTGGTCGGTGAGCCGGTTCTCCAGATCGCCTCTCCTGCCGCTGATCCGGCACAGCGACATCGAGGTCGTCACCGACACGTGGGGTCGTCCGGCCATCCGGTTGGGTGGTGAGATCGGCACCCACCTGCAGGACACCCGGGTGCACGTGTCGCTGACCCACGACGGTGACACCGCGGCGGCCGTCGCGATCCTCGAGGGGCCGCTGTCGGACCCGAACTGACAGTCGGGCTGCGGAGCCGACCCACCGGCGACGGTCAGATGTCGCTGGTGGACTCCTCGAGCAGGAGGTACCCGGCGAGCATCCGCTTGAGTTCGGCGACCGTCTCGGGGTGATCGTGACCGTCTTGGACGGAGAAGCTCAGCAGCGAGTACGCGGTGTGCACCAGCACCTGGGCCATCATCTCGCGGCGTCCGCGCTGAGTCGGCGTGAGCGGAGCCAGGATTCGCGCCACCAGTGCGGCGAGTTCGCGTTCGTTCAGGGTCGCGGTCGCGCGGGTGGCGGGCGTCGACTGCACCGCGAGCCACACCGCCCGGCGTGACGGATCGTCGCGCCACAGCGCGGCGAGGTGGTCGAGGAACTTCTCCAGTAGGCGTGGCCACTCCAGCGACGGCACCTCGGATGCGAACGCGGCCAGCTCATCCCGGACATCGACGGTGTCCTGACGGTCGAGTTCGCAGACGATGACGTACTTGTTGGCGAAGTACTGGTAGAGCGTCCCGATCGGGACCTCGGCGCGGGAGGCGATCTCCTCGCAGGTGAGTGACTCGAATCCGACGTCGATCAACAGATCGCGGGCCGAGGTCAGCATGGCCTCGAACTTGCGTCGGCTGCGCTCCTGCGTGGGTCGCTTCCGCGGTACTAGTGGTTCGGCACGCTGTCCGGGCATCGAATCGGTCTCACACGGAGAGATCCCGCCGCAACTTCGCGACGTGTCCGGTGGCGCGGACGTTGTACTGCGCGACCTCGATCACGCCCTTCTCGTCGACGAGGAAGGTCGACCGGATCACACCCGTCACGGTCTTGCCGTACATCTTCTTCTCGCCGAAGGCTCCCCACTCGGTGAGGACGTTCTTGTCCGGGTCGGACAGGAGCGGGAAGGTCAGCCCCTCGGCCTCGACGAACTTCGCCAGCTTGGCGGGCTTGTCGGGCGAGATGCCGATGACGTCGATCCCCGCGTCGCCGAACTCCGCGAGGTTGTCGCGGAAGTCGCACGCCTGCTTGGTGCATCCCGGTGTGGACGCTGCGGGGTAGAAGTACACGATGACCTTGCGGCCGCGATAGTCCGACAACGAGACCGGACGCTCCTGGGCGTCGGGGAGTGTGAAGGACGGGGCCGGGTCGCCGGCCGACAACCGCGTGGTCGCAGACATGAGCACAGGCTAGTCGATCGCCGAGCCGGTCCGATCGGGCATCGACGGTCCGGTCGGCGCCCGACGTGTGGTTGTGGTCTGGCCGGTTTGTCGGCGTGCGGATCTTCGGATTTCTGACGCGTGACAGGTGTGTGCTGTGGATGGCGCACAGCGCGGCTCGCTCGCGTGTCAGTAATCCGATTCCGGGGCTGGGACGAGTCGGACACGGCGGGGAGACTGTCGGACTGTCGGCCGGTCACACTCCGGCGGCGGCCCGGATTTTTGGCAGGCCAGCGGGAGCCGCGGTGGAGAGTGCACAGGACGACGCGCTCAGGTGTCGGTAATCCGGGGCTCCCGGCGCGGTCGCGCCGGACGTGCGCCACGACACGATCGGTCGCCGGCGATGCCGTACTCTCAAATGGCCGGACCGCGTCCGCTCCCACGAGCGACGCCCCGGCGATGGATCACAAGCGAGCGGGACGCGAGCAGGGAGGACGGACGTGGCCGGCGACACCGAACGGATCGAGCAGGAGATCGCGCAAGCGCGTGAGGATCTGGCGAAGACCCTCGACGCCCTCGCAGATCGGGCGAATCCGCAGCGGTTGGCCGATGACGCCAAGAGCACCGCCCTGCGCATCGTCAACACTCCTGCGGTCAAGTTCACCCTCATCGGGGTGGGCTCTGTGGTCGCGGTCTTGGTCATCCGGAAGATCATTCGATGACGCGGCGTCGCAGCCGGCAGGTCAGAGCCGCGATTGCGACGCTACTGACCGGCCTCACGGTGACCGCTTTGTCAGGTTGCACCGGCTCGCCGGAATACTCCGACTCGGTGACGGATGCCCCGAGTCTCTACACCATGGGCCTCCCGCACATCTCGGTCACGGGATGGCGTGACCAGCCCCTGCGTGATCACGCAGTGGGGGTGCAGCCGGGTGCTCCGATAACGGTCACTGCCGCCGAGGGGAGTCTGTCGTCGGTCGTCGTCAGCGGACCCGACGGGCCCGTCAAGGGCACCACGTCCTCGGACGGCTCGCGGTGGGTCTCTGCCGACACCCTGGACTTCGGCACCAGCTACACCGTCACCGCGGCTGCCCGCGGCGTCGAGGGTGAAGGTGCCGCGCGCGTGGGGTTCAGCACGGCGTCTGCGTCGTCGCTCGCCTCGGCCTCCACGGTCACCGAGGACAACGAGACGGTCGGTGTCGGACAACCGGTGGCCATCTCGTTCGATCAGCCGGTCACGGATCGCCGCAACGCGCAGAACGCGATCAAGGTCACCACCGACCCGCCCGTCGCCGGCGCGTTCTACTGGATCAGCGACACGATGGTGCGTTGGCGTCCGCAGCACTACTGGAAGCCGGGCACCAAGGTGCACGTGGCGGTGCGCACCAAGGGCATCGACCTGGGTGACGGCGTCTTCGGCGACAACAATCTGGACTCCGACTTCACCGTCGGCCGCCGATTCGTGGCGATCGCCGACGACACCAGCAAGACGATCCAGGTCTACGAGAACGGCAAGCTCGTCAAGACCATGCCGACGTCGATGGGCAAGGACTCGTCGCCGACGAACAACGGCATCTACATCGTCGCCGAACGAGTACCCAGCGTGATCATGGACTCGTCGACCTACGGCGTGCCGGTGAGCTCGTCAGAGGGTTATCGCGAGGTCGTCTACAGCGCCACACGGATCTCCTTCAGCGGTATCTATGTGCACTCCGCGCCGTGGTCGGTGGGCGACCAGGGCAACACAGACGTGAGCAACGGTTGCCTGAACGTGAGTCCGGAGAACGCGAAGTGGTTCCTGGACAACAGCCTTCGCGGTGACATCGTGGTGGCCAAGAACACCAACGGCCCTCCGCTGCCAGGCGACGACGGACTGGGTGATTGGAACGTCCCGTGGTCGGTCTGGAGCAAGGGCAACGCCTGATCCGGAGGCCTCCTCGGTGCGGCTATGCCCTGTGTTCCTGGCGATTTCACTTCTGTAGCCACGGCATGTAAGGTTTCGTCTCGCACCGCCAAGCGCCATTAGCTCAATTGGCAGAGCAGCTGACTCTTAATCAGCGGGTTCGGGGTTCGAGTCCCTGATGGCGCACCACCCGAGAGAGACGTCCCGCACCGCGGGGCGTCTCTCTCGCCGCATGACGTGTCGGGTGATCGACCGGAAGTCCGGACTCGGGCATTTCGGTCCACTGAATTTCTCGTACACTGTGCGCAGGCATCGGACGACCTCGGCGGGGACCAGGTCGCATCGCATCAAGGTTGGAGTGAGATGGGGATCGGTCGTACCCACAGTCGGCGTCGGCGGCACCTGATGATCGGGGGTGTCCTGCTCGCCACCGTCGCAATCGTGACCTCGTGCTCCCAGGAAGCCTCGTACAGCGACGACGTGCACAGCACCAGCATGTTCGACGATCTGCTCAAGCCGGGTCTCGAGGTCACCGAGTGGGCCGAGAAGCCGCTGACCGAGGGCGCCGTCGGCGTCCAGCCGGGAGCGCCGATCAAGGTGGCCGCCAGCGAGGGCTCGATCACCAGTGTGCGCGTCAACAAGGCCGACGGTTCGCCGCTCAAGGGTGAGCTGAGCGAGGACGGCACCACCTGGACGAGCGCGGAGCCGTTCGGTTACAACCGCAACTACACCCTGCAGGCCGACGCCGTGGGCATCGGTGGCACGGCCACCAAGAAGGTCTCCTTCACCACCCGCGCGCCCAACAACCTCACCCAGGCATATCTGACGCCGAATCCGGGCGAGACGGTCGGCGTGGGACAGCCGATCGCGGTGAAGTTCGACGAACCGATCCCGAATCGCAAGGCCGCTCAGCGCGCCATCAAGATCACCACCGATCCGCCGACCGAGGGTGCCTTCTACTGGATCAGCGACACCGAGGTGCGCTGGCGCCCGGAGAACTTCTGGAAGACCGGCACCAAGGTCAACGTCGCGGTCAACACGTACGGCATCGACCTCGGCGACGGGCTCTTCGGTCAGGAGAACGTCCGCACCAACTTCAAGGTCGGGCGCAAGCTCCTGATCACCGCCGACGACAAGACCAAGCAGGTGGTCTTCGAGCGTGACGGCAAGGTCATCCGGACGATGCCGACCTCGATGGGCAAGCCTGGTGACGAGACCGACAACGGGGTCTACCTGGTGTCGGACAAGCACGATCACATCATCATGGACTCGTCGACCTACGGCGTCCCGTCCAACTCGGCCAACGGCTACCGCACGCCGGTCGACTACGCGACGCGGATGTCCTACAGCGGCATCTTCTTCCACTCGGCGCCGTGGTCGGTCTGGGCGCAGGGCAACACCAACACCAGCCACGGCTGTCTCAACCTCAGCCCCGACAACGCGTTGTGGGTCATGGAGAACACGCTCCGTGGTGATCCCGTGGTCGTGAAGAACACGACCGGCGGCACGCTGTCGGGTACCGACGGCCTGGGTGACTGGAACGTCGACTGGAAGACCTGGGCGAAGGGCAACGCCTGAGCGACGGTCCTGCGCCCCGGGCTGGGGCCGCAGCGACGTTGACAGTCGCCACTGTTACGATCGCGGGTGACACTGTCATTCGTCGATTGGTATGCACAACATGGCCGGCAACCCCCGTTCGCCTTGGGAAACCGAGGAACTCACTGCTCTGCGCGATCTCGCCCGGAGTTTCTGCGAGAAGGAGATCTCGCCGAACACCGAGAAGTTCATCGAGCAGCATCACGTCGATCGAGACCTCTGGAACAAGGCCGGCGAACTCGGCCTGCTCTGCATGTCGATCCCCGAGGAGTACGGCGGCGGTGGCGGTACCTTCGCTCACGAGGCCGTGCTGATCGAGGAACAGGCCCGCGCTGTCGACAGCTCGTGGGGCGCCAGCCTCCACAACGGGATCGTCGCCCACTACATCCTCGAGTACGGCAGCGAGGAGCAGAAGAAGACCTGGCTGCCCAAGATGGCCAGTGGCGAAGCTGTCGGTGCCATCGCCATGACCGAGCCGGGCACCGGGTCGGACCTGCAGAACGTGAAGACCAAGGCGATCAAGGAGGGCGACGAGTACGTCATCGACGGCTCGAAGACCTTCATCACCAACGGCGGTCAGGCCGACATCATCATCGTCGTCGCCAAGACCGACGTCAGTGAGGGAGCCAAGGGCATCTCGCTGATCCTGGTGGAAGCCGATCGTGAGGGCTACCGACGCGGTCGGGTGCTCGACAAGATCGGTCAGCGCGGTCAGGACACATCGGAGCTGTTCTTCGACGGGGTCCGTGTCCCGACGAGCAACCTGCTCGGTACCGAGGAGGGGCAGGGCTTCATCCAGCTGATGCAGCAGCTCCCACAGGAGCGGTTGATCATCGCCGTCGCCTCGGTGGCCGGGATGGAGACCGCGGTCGCCAAGACCATCGAGTACACCAAGGACCGCAACGCTTTCGGGCGTTCGATCTTCAACTTCCAGAACACCAAGTTCAAACTCGCCGAGGCCGCCACCGAGACCCGCATCGCGCGGGTGTTCGTCGACGACTGCATCGCCAAGCATCTCGAGGGCGAACTGGACATCCCGACCGTCGCGATGGCGAAGTGGTGGACCAGCGACCGGGCCATGGTCGTCGCCGACGAGTGCCTGCAGCTCTTCGGCGGCTACGGCTACATGAACGAGTACCCGATTGCACGCATGTGGGCCGACAACCGTGTCCAGAAGATCTACGCGGGAACCAACGAGATCATGAAGGAGATCATCGCGCGGTCGCTGTGAGCCACCCGCCGCGGATCGCCGACTGATCCGAGAGGCGCCACGATGCACCGCATCGTGGCGCCTTTCTCGTCGATCGTGCGCCCGGACGCGTTGATCGTGCGCCCGGACGCGTTGATCGTGCGCCGAAGGCTACAGCCCGAGGACCGAGATGCCGTCGCGGTACATCGCCCACTGCTGCTTCTTGCTCAGAACCGGCCACACACTCTTGATATAGCCGTTGATCGTCGCCATCGCACCGACCACGGGGACGCCCGCGGTGATGAAGTCGACCACGCCGCGGCGGATGTGGTCGGGATCGGTGACGATCACCGCGCTGGTCGCGCGGATCGATTGCATGAGTTTGGCCGACTGGACCGCGTTTCCTGCGGTCGATGTCGCCTTGTGCTCGGCGTGGATTCGGCCGGCCGGGATGCCGTGCCGGATCAGCCAGGTCTTCATCGCCGCGGCCTCGGTGATGCCTCGACGTGGATTGCCACCGGTCACGATGACCGGCGATGCGGGTGCCATGAACGCCTGGATGAGCCCGGCCGAGAGTCGGCCGACGAGTTCGGGACGCATCGCACCGTCGGGTAGGAGGCCGTAGCCGAGCACGACGATCGCGGTCTGTGGGCCCACCATCGCGGGCAACGGATTAGGCGGGGTCAGCGATTGGGACAAGATCGCGTTCAGCAACGTGTCGACCCGGATGCGCTTGCCGTGGTCGACCCCGCTGAGGCGGGTGAGCGAGTCGATCTTGGTCGGGATGTCATAGCCGTAGTCGGCGTAGATCGCACGCAGTGCGAGGGCGGTGGCGTCGCGCGGATTCGCTCGCAGGACGTTGTTCAGGTGGCCGATCGCGGCCGCGGAGTTGCCCGCGCCGAACTGTGCGGCGGCCTGGTTGAACTCGCCGCGGGGTGATGCCTCGGCCGGTGCGGCGACGACGAGCGCGCCCGCGACAGCGGTGATCAGCATCGTCGTCACCGCAGTCAGCATCCGTCGACAACCGGCCCGGCGGTGGTCGGTGCATGCGGGCACACGGACGCCACGAGTCATCTTCACAGTGACGAAAGTAAACGGAAGTTACGCACGAGACCAGAGTGGTTATTGTTCCGCGACCACATCGTGGTGCGGTCGCGACGGGGGAGAACGGTGGCATCAGCCGGTGATGGACGGACGGCGGTGCTAGATTCCTGCTGTCCCGGACGACTGCGGTACTCGGTGCCGCGAGGGAGGATCGTGATGTCGGCACGAGCCGCGCGGCGTGGATCGGTGCTGACGTGCGCGTTCCTCGTTGCGCTTTCGTCGATGGCCGTTGGCCTGCCCGTCGGTGCGGGTGAGGCGGCCGCCCGTCCAGGCATCGTGCTCCCCAGCTCCGGCTGCGTGGAGGACCTGCCACCGAAGCCGAAGCCCACGCCGTTCACCCCACGCGATCTGATCCCGCGTCTTCCGGACCGCATCGGGATTCCGCTGCCGTATCCACGAGTCCTGCCGGTTCCCGAGCCGGAGTCGGAGTCGAAACCGATCCGCATCCCTTCGCAGAAGCCTCCGAAGAACCCGTGCAGCGACCCATGCCCGGACATCACCGATCCGCCGAAGCCGCGGCCAGGCAAGCCCTCTCAGGCGTTGAGCCTCGAGTTCCCGAAGATCACCCTCGATCCGCGACCCATCGACATCCCGATCCCGGTGCCCAACCCGAATCCGGCGCCCCGTCCACCGCGACCGGCCGCGGTGGCACCGGGCGTCGATGCCGGCCCGCTCGCCGCACGACCGCACGCGCCGCGGGTGTCGTGGGTGCGTCGGGCGTCGGTGCTGACCGGCAAGGGCTCGACGAGTCGAACCGACAAGCGCTGGCAGATCCACGGCACCGACCTGGGCATCATGTGGCAGTCGAAGCCCGGGCAGGTCGCCGTTGCGTTCGGCGACACCTTCGGCAAGGGCTTCCGCCCGCCGGGGGCCAACGGCCGGGACTGGCGGAGCAACGTGCTCGGCTTCAGTTCCGACCGGAAGCTCGCCGACGGCATGTCCATCGACACCATGGTGCAGGACAGCAGATGCCATGCGGCGCAGATCCTCTCCGCGCGCCACATCGACCGCTACGAGATGACCACCATCCCGACATCCGGCTTCGCGATCGGCAGCCGTCAGTTCCTGAGCTACATGTCGGTGCGTACCTGGGGCCCGATCCCCGGTGTGTGGCTCACCAACTACGGCGGCCTGGCCTACTCCGACGACGGCGGATCGACGTGGTCGAAGGACCCGTACACGCGGTGGGACAACATCTTCGGAACATCGCAGTTCCAGGTGAGTTCGATGGTGCCGCAGGGCGATCACGTCTACATGTTCGGAACCCCCAACTCACGCGTCGGATCGGTCGGTCTGGCCCGCGTCCGGAAAGATCAAGTGCTCAACAAGACCGCCTATCAGTACTGGCGGGACGGTCGGTGGGTTCCGGCGCGCGACGGGAACGTGGCGTCGGTGTTGTTCGCCGGTCCGGTCGGCGAACTGTCGGCGCGATACGACGAGTCGGCTCAGCGATGGCAGCTCAGTTACCTCGACACGGTCCGTGGAGCGATCGTCCTACGCACGGCGAGAAGTCCGCAGGGCGCGTGGTCCGACGGCACCGACCTCGTCCGCTCGAACCGCTATGCGCAGCTCTACGGAGGTTTCCTGCATCCGTGGTCGAGTGCCCGCGATCTCTACTTCACGATGTCGACCTGGACCGAGTACAACGTGTCGTTGATGCACGCGCGGATCAGCTGAGGGGCGCCTACGGCCGGGTCCGCGCGCTCGGGGGGGGCTGGGAGCGCCTCCGACCGCCTCTGGCCGGCTCCTCGCGATGACCAAAATCTGCCGCCCACGCGGGCGCCGAGTGGATATTGCACGCGGCTGGTCGCTGGGCGCCAGTTTTTGGCCGGGGGCGTGGTCGCGGCTGGCGTGGACTGCTTTCGACGACGGGGGGGGGGTTCGCGCCTCTTGCGATGACCAAATTCTGCCGTGCTGCCAGGTGTCGCGTGGATAGTGCACGCGCATCCCCGCTGGGCGGCAGTTTTTGACCAGGGCTTGCGGTCGCGGCTGGCGTAGGAGCTTCGGATCCGCGGCCCGCGCGCAACCCGAACCAACAGAACCGCCCACCGACATCGGTCGGTGGGCGGTTCTGCGAGGAGATGGCCCGACTACGGCGTGTTGATCCAGTCCAGCACCGACTGTGCGGCACGCGGATCGCCGTTGTTGATCCCGATCACCGCACCGATCGCGGCGCCGACACCGGCGCCCCAGATGCAGCCGACGATGACGATGCAGCCGATGATCAGGCCGGCCAGCGCGCCGACGGCGGTGGCGACGGCGCCGCCACGGTTCCAGCCGTTCTGGATGTGGCCGATCATCGACTGGTAGGCGCGGTCCTTCTTGCCTGCCACCGGGTGCACGCCTGCCTTCAGCTGGTCGCGCACCTGCTGGCTGAGCACCGGCGTCAGGGTCACCGACGTCCGGTCTGCGCTGACGACCGGCCGCAGCGGCACGGAGACACCGTTGAGCGGCACGGTGAGTGCGACCTTCTCGGCGACCCGGCCGTGTCGATCCAGGATCGAGAGGCTCTGTCCGGCAGGCTTTGCGGCGAAGGTCGCGTTGCGCAGCGTGGTGGTGATGTGGGCGCCGTCGGCGGACGCCGCCGAGACGTAGGTCGGTGCCGCACCGGAGACCGGTGCCGCGTGTGCGGTCCCGGTCGCGATGGCGACAGTGGTGATGGCTGCTGCGGAGACCGCCAGCGCGGCGCGTCGGAGCAGAGTCATGTGGAGAACCCCCGGAGTTCGAATGAGACGAGCGTGCTGATCTGACACGCCCCGCATCAGCCTATCGTCCCGAGCGCTTGATCGGGAGGCTGTCATCCGGTCAGACGATGGTGAAGGCGTCGGATGTCCCGACGATGGGTGACAGGCGCCCTGACCGTGCCCGACTGTCGCCCAGGTACCGGATTCGAAAGCGTCCACGCATGCGTGGCGGGACGGTCCACTCGACCCGTACGCGTGAGGTGTCGGGGCTGCCCGGCGGACGGGACCAGTGGAACTCGGTCGACCAGTCGTTGTCGTCGGCCACCGTCTCCCAGCCGGTCCCGACCCGACGCTGCACCTCGAGATACGTTCCGCCGTGCCGGAAATCGTTGTTGGGGTGGGCGCCGACGAACTCGGCGACGACGGTCTGACCCGGCCGATACGTGGACGTGGGCTGTCGCAGCACGTCTCCGTATCGACGTCCGGCGATCGGTCGGTCCGCCGGTACCGGAGGGACGAGGTCGGGTTGGAACCCGGACTTGTCGGGCCGCGCGGGGCCGCGGCCCAGGGAGCGGCCGGTCGCCATCGCGCGGGCGAGGCGTTCGAACTCCTGCAGGTACGCCGACAACGTCCAGCGACCGAACTGAGTCTCGCCACCTTCGTATTGCTGGGCGTCGTACTCCTGCTCCGTGGTCACGTACTGCGTGTAGCTGTTGGAGTAGCCCTGCAGCAGGACATCGTCGAGCGTGACGCCGAGAGCGTCGGCGACCACCGAACGGAGACGGAGGCCTGCGACGACGGTGACCTCGGCCGGCACCGCGACCAGCACCAGGTCGCCGATACGCAGGATCTGCAGCGGGACCACCTGCGGAATCCACGGCGCGGGCGGCATGATCCCGAGTGGGAAGGCGATCAGCTTGGGCGCCTGCATGTCTCGAATCCACGGCGAGACGGGCGGACGTCGATCGCCGCCCAGTACGCGGACCAGCGGATTGGTGGTGCCCTCGGAGAGGAAGGGGAGCGGCTGTTCGTAGTTGTCCTCGCTGCTGGTCGCCGCTGCCGCGACGCCCATCATGGCCGGGGTGGTCGACGCGGGGCGTCCTTCGGGGGTGTACCGACCGTCGATGGACACCGACGACATGTCGACATAGTGCACGATCGAGTCGACCCCGCCTCGTCGCATCGGGCGGGTACGTGTGAACGCCGCGCGGCCCGAGCGGTACTGACGTTCGCCGATCAGTGCGCAGTTGAGTTTGTTGTCGCGGGTGGGGCCGCTGGGTCGAAAGCGGGCGAGGTCCAGATTGGGGGTCATGTCGCCGGCATTGGTCTGCGGGAATGCGGCCACGATGCCGGGCTCGTCGGACTCCCACCGATGGCTCGCATAGCCCTTGTTGTCGCCTGCGATCAGGACGTTGTGGTCTGCCAGCGATGTCCCGTGCGTGGCGAACCAGGTGATCGCCCCGACATCGCGTCCGCCGCGCTGCAGACGCAGGACCGTGACGGTCGGATCGATCGCATCGGGGAACTGACGCCGTTCGGCCGCCGGATTGCGATCGAATGCCACCTTCGACCGGTTGCGGCTGGCGTCACCGAGTTCACCGCGGCCGACGCTGATCGTGCCGGGCGCGAGATCGTCGTGGGCGGCCACGATGGCAGCGACGATGCCGTCCACCTCCGCCTGATAGGAGTTCTTCTTGAACCCGAACGCGGCGAGCGAGTAGGCGAAGTCCCAGGCGGTTCCGCCGCACGATGCGTGGTTGTGCGTGGCGTTGATGTTGACGTTGCGATCGGTGTACAGCCCACCGAGACGTCGACGCAGTTCTGCGAGCACCCCGATGTGATGGGACTCGAAGACGCATGCGATGTCGCAGGTGACGAAGACGACGCGTTCGCGAGTGGCCTGGTCGACGATGATGAACGCTCTGGCCCAACACCGTTGCAGGAGGCCCATCGCCACCTGTTCGGGGTTGGAGTAGCCCATCATTCCCTGGCCGGCGATCGCGCCGGTCATGTCGGCGCTCCCGCATCCCACCAAGAGGCCACCGGTGCCCGGCGAGTCGGGTGCGGCCGATGCCGAGGTTCCGGCGATCACCGTTGCGGCGCCGGCGCCGACTGTCGCGGCCGCTCCGGCCAGAAGACCTCGTCGGGTCAGATCCACGGTCACTTCCCTTCGGTGACAGATGATTCGACGACACGGGTGAGCAGAAGCGTCACCGTTGCGTCGACGATGCGTTCGCAGACCCCTCGGTCGCGGATGTTGAGGTAGGCGAGGGTGAGTCCGTCGGTGGCAGCAACCACCAGGGGGGCGAGGTCGGCGGGCGGTCGGTCCCAGGACACGGCGCATCGCGTGGCCGCGGCAGACAAACCGTCGGCGACGAGCGCGTAGTAACGCCGATACATGTCGGCGCCCAGCGATTCGAGCCCCTCCTGCTGCCGCGCATATTGATTCAGCGAGATCATGGCCTGCTCCCGATCGGGGTCGGCGATGACGCCCTCGAGGTATCCCGACAGCGCGCCGCGCAACACCGTCGACATCCCGGCCCGGCCTCGGAGGTCGCCGGTCTCCACATCGAGCGCGGCCGCGATCGTCGCGAGCTCTGAGTCGGTACCGCGCTCGACCAGCGCCGCCAACAGATCGGCGCGCGAATCGAAGACGTAGTGAAAGGTCGACAGTGTCACGCCGGCCTCTGCGCTGATGGTGCGCGTGGTGGCACCGCCGACGCCGTGACGGGCGATCACCCGGAACGCGGCGTCCAACAGCAGTTCCCGCCGTGTTTCGGTGGGCATCCTGGCCATGAGTGGCAGATGTCCCGCGTCAGCGGCGCGCGCCAAGGATCTCGCGGGCGGCGCGCGCCCCCGAGCGGACGGCGCCGTCCATGTAGCCAGTCCAGTAGTCGGACGTCTCGGTTCCCGCCCAGTGGATCGGGCCCACCGGTGCGCGCAGCGCCGGACCGAATCGCGTCAGCGTGCCGGGTGAGCTGACCGCGACCGGCCCGCCCCGCGACCACGGCTCGACGTCCCACTTGTGGAAGGCGTAGTCGACGAATTGCCGTGCCTCCGTGCCGAAGTAGTCCACGAAGTTCTCGATGCACTCGGACACGATCTGGCGTTCCGGCGCGGGGTCGAGCCTGCGCATGGCGTCGGCACTGATGAACCCCATCAGGATGTGTCGGTTCTCGGCGTAACTCTCGAACGTGACGTCGATGGGTCGTCCGTTGCCGTACACCTGGCCCGACAGTCCTTTGTCGCGCCAGAACGGCCGGCGGTACACCGCGGCGAACTTGCAGATAGCGCCCATGTGATAGCCGCGATGGATCCCCTGCCGGCCCGCCGGAAGGCCCGGGCGATAGTCGATCTGGTCGCTGATCGCGGGTGACATCGCGACGATCACCCGTCGTGCCCGATACGTTCCCGCGTCGCTGGAGACGGTGACCGTCCCACCGGACCAGTCGATGGACCGCACGGGCGCGTTGTAGACCACCCGGCTCCCCAGTGCACGCGCCATCCGCAACGGGATCAGGGCCGCCCCGCCCTCGAAGAGTCGCTCCTGGGCACCGTCGTCGGTGCTGAGCAGGCGGATCAGCGTGCCCGGATTGTTCTCGTCGCCGGACGCCGCGATGTAGTTGAGGAAGTAGAGCGCCGAGACCTCGTCCGGTCGGACGGACAGGGGCGCGGACATGGCCACCTGCATCAGCGTCCGGGCGGTCGGGGTCGTTGCCACCTGCGCGCTGTACTGGCCCCAGGTGATGGAGTCGAGGTACCGCGCGTTCGGATGCTTCCAGGGCTCGCCGACCGGGAATCCGGCGAGGGCGTCGAGCTGAGCACGTGCGAGGCCCGCACCGGCCTGCAGCGTCTCTGCCTGTACCGGCAACGGCAGCGCGGCCGACATACGACTCCCACGACCGGCGTTCCAGAACACACTGTCGCCCTGGTTGTACGTCGGGATGGTGCGGACGTCGAATTCGCGGGCGAGTGCGGCGATGTGGTCCTGCGTCGGGCCGATGAACTCGGCACCCGCGTCCAGGGTGACGCCCAGCTTCGGCGATCGGATGTTGTGCACGCGCCCCCCGGCACGTTCAAGCGCTTCGAGCACGATGACCGACGATCCGCCGTCGACCAGCGTCTTCGCGGCCGACAGTCCGGAGAGTCCACCGCCGACGACGATCACGTCGGCAGTCATTGATGCCGGTGCTGCACTGCCGCTCCCGGCGCCGAATCGCGAGAGGCCGGCCGCGGCACCGACCGCGGCGGTTCCGGCGAGCAGCGTTCGGCGGGACAGTGGTGCAGCCATGGCGGATTCCGATCATGTCGGGAGCGGGGCGCTCAGGTCGTCGATGCCGGGGAACCACGCTGTCCACCGTTTCAGGTCAGATGACCTGAAGTGACGGAAGAGTAACAGGGATCCGCGGATGAGACGATGGGAATCATGCAGAACAGTCAGGCGTCGGTGGCCGAGCAGCCGGTCGACCGTGGGGGCCGCCCGGCATCGACCAGCGCGCACGAACTCGCGGCCCACGCACAGCGTCTCTTCCTCGCCAACGGCTTCGACACCACCAGTGCGGGCGAGATCGCCGAAGCGGCGGGAGTCAGCCGTCGAACGTTCTTCCGGTACTTCTCGACCAAGGCCGACGTGGTCTGGGTCGAGTCGGATGCCGAATTGGCCGCGTTCCGGCGTCGGCTCGATGAGAGCGGGCCATCGGTGGCACCCGAGGTGGCCGTGACGGAGGCGTTCATCGCCTCACTCGTACACGATCGCACCGAAGACGAGTGGGCCCGCCATCGCGCGCAACTGATCCTGACCGAGCCGGCGGTGCAGGCGAAGGCGAGCGAGGTCTACCGGCTGTGGCGGAGCGCCATCTTCGAGCACCTCACCGAGCGGCGCGGCCTCGATGAGGTGTACGCGACCGCGGTCGCCCACGCGGCCCTGGCTGCCTCGACGGCCACACACGAGAGATGGCTGGCCGGAACGGAATTCGATCTGGCGCACGGACTGCGCCGAATGTTCTCGCTCATGGTGCCCGCGCTGCCCGGCTGAGGGGCGGCAGATCGGCCGATCCGGTTGCAGCTCGGGAAAAATGGGCGGCGGCGGGTAGGGGTGTGCTGGTAGAAACGTTCCTCATGCCCGAGATGTCCGCTCCCAAGGTGCTCAACTACGCATCGCACATCGATGACAACACCCTCGCCCAGGCGACGGAGACCGCGTCGATGCCGTTCGTGCACCCGCATGTCGCGCTGATGCCCGATGCCCACCTCGGTATGGGATCGGCGATCGGCACCGTGATCCCCACGATCGACGCGGTGATCCCGGCCGCGGTCGGTGTCGACATCGGCTGCGGGATGATCGCGGTGCAGACGACGCTGCGGCACAAGGACATCGCGCACCTCGAGCTCTCGTCGCTACGGTCCTCGATCGAGTCGGCGATCCCGCTGTCGCCGGGCAACTACAACCGGTCGGTCGACCGCTACGACTTCACGGCGCCTCGGCTGGAGGTGTTGCGCGACCTCGCAGAGCGCACCGGTGTCGACCTGGCGCATTCACCGAAGTGGCCGGAGCAGCTCGGTTCGCTCGGCGGTGGAAATCATTTCATCGAGCTGTGCCTGGACGAGGGCGATGGCGTGTGGCTGTTCCTGCACTCGGGCTCCCGGGGTGTGGGCAACAAGATCGCCAAGCGTCACATCGCGATCGCCCAGCGCCTCTGCAAGCAGTGGTGGATCAGTCTGCCCAACCCCGACCTCGCGTATCTGCCGACGGGTACGCCCGAGTTCACGAAGTACCTCCGTGATCTGGCGTGGGCACAGCGATTCGCGTTCGAGAACCGTGCGGAGATGATGGATCGATTCGTGCGGGCCGTCGAGCACTGGGCGGCTGTCGATGCCGATTCGCTCGAATCGGACCGGATCAACTGCCACCACAACTACACCGTGCAGGAGCGTCACGCGGGCAAGGACGTGTGGCTCACCCGCAAGGGGGCGATCGCCGCGCATGACGGTGTTCGCGGCGTGATCCCCGGTTCGATGGGCACGCGGTCGTATGTGGTTCGTGGAAAGGGGGATCGGGGTGGTCTGTGCTCGGCGCCGCACGGAGCCGGCCGGCGGTTCTCCCGGAAGGAGGCGCGGAAGCGATTCACCGCCGACGACCTCGCCGCGCGGATGGTCGGTATCGAATACCGCCACGGTGACCAGTGGGTCGACGAGATCCCGGACGCCTACAAGGACATCGACGTGGTGATGCGGGATGCGCAGTCGCTGGTGGAGATCGAGCACACCCTTCGGCAGATCCTGAACGTCAAGGGAACCTGATCTCGACCAGCCATGGCGCGAGCGACGTCGGCGCTGCGCGTCGTCCGGCCCACGCGGACCTCGCGCGCCCACGCAGGTGAAGCATCACCCGCGTGGGCGTGCGGGCATCGCGTCCGAGAGTCGATCGGGGTTCGCTCGCCCACTCACGACTCGCGTGATCCGATCAACGCCTCGGAGACCGTTCCGGCGGCGTCGCGCAACGCGCTCACCGCGCGTGTGCGCAGGTCCACGTCGAATCGGGCGACTGGGCCGGAGATCCCGACCGCCATCGGCGTCGGTGCACCGGGCACCGACACCGCCATGCCGCACACCCCGACCTCGTGTTCTTGTTCGTCGGTGGCGTAGCCGTCGGCTCGAACCTGTTCGACGGAGGCGAACACCCCGGACAGTGATGTCACGCTCCACTCGGTTGCGGCCGTGAGCCCGGCCTGCGTGACGTGCTTCAGGATCCGCGCGTCGTCGAGTTCGGCGAGGACGGCCTTGC
The DNA here is from genome assembly GCF_000334455.1 of Gordonia soli NBRC 108243. Lineage (GTDB taxonomy): Bacteria > Actinomycetota > Actinomycetes > Mycobacteriales > Mycobacteriaceae > Gordonia > Gordonia soli. Next base: position 170,285 of record NZ_BANX01000020.1, on the reverse strand, counting down.
CGACCGCGGTGTTGTGCATCGTGACGCGCCGGCCGACCTCGTTGTTCGTACGCATGCTGTGCGGGGAGGGGACCTGGGCGACGTAGATGACCATGTCGCCGTCGAGGACCGCGAGACTTGCGGTCTCGCTCAACTCGCCGACCAGTGATCCGAGCACTGGGGCGGCGACGGCCCCGAGTTGCCGGTTCGCGACCTCGCCGAGGCGGATGAGGCGAGGACCGAGGGCGTACGAGCGGTCGGGCAACTGCCGCACGTAGCCGATGCCGACGAGTGTGCGCAACAGCCGATGGATCGTCGGCGGGGGGAGAGGGGACTCCGCCGACAGGTGACTCAGCGAACACTCGCCGCCCGCACGCCCGATCAACTCCATGAGCTCGAACGCACGCTCGACCGACTGCACTCCGCCGGAGTTCCCTGCCATCGCCACCTCCACTGGTCGAGACAGACGCTACGTTCCATCATGCGAAACCACAACGACGATCCATTTGCCGAAGGGGCTGGAAGTCCGACGTCGCTCTACAGTAAACTCCACTCTGCGGAATAAATCTTCCACGATGACGAGATGACAGGGAGCCAATTGTGAGTGTGCAGAGCGGCCATCTCGGCGCGGACTTCCTCGCGGACCTCGAGAACACGCTCGCTCCCTCTGATGCGGCACTGGCAGCTCGCTACCCGGGCGACGACGGCAGTCGCCAACCGGTGCACACGGTCTACGTGCCGGCTGACCGTCACGTCGCCGATCTGTCCCGAGAGTGGGGCGCCGCGGCGTTGGACGCCGCGGCCGCGCATGGCGGACTCGACGCCATCGCACGATCGACGGTCGCCGAGAGTGACTCCGCTGCAACCGGACTGGCCGAGCTGGTCGAACACAAGCTGCGTACCGAACCGATCGAGGATCTGCGGATCGACTTCGAGGACGGCTACGGTGTTCGGCCCGACGCCGAGGAGGACTCCGCTGTCACGGACGCGATCGCCGCGATGCGTGCCGGTGCCGACAGCTCACCGCCATTCATCGGCATCCGATTCAAATCCTTCGAGGCCGACGTCCGCACTCGCGGGTTGCGCACTCTCGACCTCTTCGTCGGCGGACTGATGGCCGGCGGCGGGCTGCCGACCGGTCTGACGCTGACCCTGCCCAAGGTCACGTCTGTCGATCAGGTCCAGGCGATGGTGCGCGTCGCACGAGAACTGGAGCGCGTTCACGGTCTGGCGGAGCGGCGCATCGGCTTCGAGGTCCAGATCGAGACCCCGCAAGCGATCCTGGGTGCCGACGGATCGGCAAGCGTGGCGCGGATGATCCATGTGGGCGACGGCCGGGTCACCGCACTGCACTACGGCACCTACGACTACTCGGCATCCCTCGGCATCGCCGCCGCGTATCAGTCGATGGAACATCCGGCGGCTGACCACGCCAAGGCGGTCATGCAACTCGCGGCGGCGGGCACCGGGGTGCGACTCTCCGACGGATCGACCAACATCCTGCCCATCGGCGACCGCGTCGGCGCCGGATGGTCCCTCCACGCGCGATTGGTGCGGCGCCACCTCGAGCGTGGCTTCTATCAGGGGTGGGATCTGCATCCTGCTCAGCTGGTGACCCGCTTTCTCGCCACCTACGCCTTCTACCGCGACGGATTCGACGACGCCGCGGTGCGTCTGCGCAACTACGTGCATCGGCTCGAATCTGCCGTGCTCGACGAACCGGCGACCGCACGTGCATTGGCCGGCTTCATCCGGCGCGGCGAACTCTGCGGTGCACTCACCGTCGCCGAGATCGAATCGGCCACCGAGGTCCCGATGGACACCATCTCCGCGCTTGCCCTGCACCGGCCCCTGCCGACCGACGCCTGAGCCGAGATCGGCCGCCCGACAAGCCAGTCCACCGAAACAGTTGTAGAGGACACGATGACCGCGAACCCGTACTACACCCCGAACGGCGGGCTCCCGCCGCAGACCGACCTCTTGACCGACCGTGCTGTGGTCACCGAGGCGTACACGGTGATCCCGCGCGGGGTGCTCCGGGACATCGTCACCTCGGTCTTTCCGGAGTGGACCGACACGCGCGCGTGGGTGCTCAACCGTCCGGTTCCCGGCGGCGCCGGCACGTTCGCGCAGGCGATCGTCGAGGTGGCGCCGGGCGGTGGATCCGATGCGCCTGAGCCGCAGTCGGAGGTCGAGGGTTTCGTGTTCGTCACCGCGGGCGCGCTGACGGTGACCGTGGCGGGGGAGGAGCACACCCTCACCGACGGTGGTTTCGGTTACCTCCCCTCGGGCACCGTGTGGTCGGCGCACAACCGCGGCGACGTCCCTGCCTCGTTCCACTGGATTCGCAAGCGTTACGAGCCGCTCGTCGGCCACGTGCCGTCGCCGAGGTTCGGCAACGAGCGCGACATCGAGCCGAGTGCGATGCCCGACACCGATGGTGCGTGGCGCACCACACGGATGCTCGATCCGCAGGATCTCGCCTACGACATGCATGTCAACATCGTCACGTTCGAGCCCGGCGCATCCATTCCGTTCGCGGAGACACACGTCATGGAGCACGGGCTGTACGTACTGGAGGGCAAGGCCGTCTACCGGCTGAACGAGGACTGGGTGGAGGTGCAGGAGGGCGATTACATGTCGTTGCGGGCCTTCTGTCCGCAGGCCTGCTACGCCGGCGGTCCGTCGAACTTCCGCTATCTGCTGTACAAGGACGTCAACCGCCAGATCATGTTGTGACGGTGATCCTCTGCGAAGCAGAGTGACCGTCACGGCTGACGGTGGCAACGAACGGCACCCGGTGAGAGTATTCACCGGGCATGGCTCGACCGCAGGCCTCAGGTCCGGAACGGCCAGCCGGTGATCGTCTTCTCGCGCGGCGGTGCGTAGGTGCGCACCTTGGATGTCGAGAGGCCCATCCGCACAAGCCCTTCGGCGATGGTGACCGCGGACCGCACGCCGTCGACGATCGGTACCCCGGTCGCGGCGCGCACCTGCTCCTCGAGCTCGGCCATCCCGCCGCAGCCGAGGCAGATCACCTCGGCGTGATCGTCGGCGACAGCCCGCTTGGACTGCTCGACGATCGCCTCGACCGCACGCCGGGGCTCCGATTCGAGCTCCAGCACACCGAGACCCGACGCGCGGACCGACGCACAACGCTGGTCGAGCCCGGCGAGCTTGAGGCGGTCCTCGATCAACGGAACGGTGCGGTCGAGCGTCGTCACCACCGAGAAGCGGTGCCCCAGATACATCGCCGTGGACGCTGCCGCTTCGGTGATGTCGACGACCGGCACCTCGAGCAACTCCTGTAAGCCTTCGCGGCCGTGTTCGCCGTAACCGGCCTGGATGACGGCATCGTAGGGCTCGGGGTAGGCGAGTATCGCATCCATGACGGCGAGGGCGGCGAGGTACGACTCGAAATTTCCCTCGCAGGAGTCCGCGCCGAATCGCGGTGTGATACCGACGATCTCGGTTTCCGGTGCGGCGACCGACCGCGCCGAGGCGGCGATGGCCTCGGTCATCGAGGCGGTCGTGTTGACGTTGGCGACGAGGATGCGCATGTGCCTGCTATCTGTGTGTCAGTGGGTGCTGGCGACGGAGATCTCTTCGCCGGAGACCTCGGCGAACGGTCCACGGCGATCGGCCATCACAAGGTAGACGATTGCGCCGAGGCCTGCACCGATGAACCAGGAGAACTCCGAGACCACTTCGAAGGCGGGGACGAACGCCATCACCAACGCGATCGCGGCGGTCGGGACCAACGCCGCGATGGCCCTCAGGTTCACGCCGTTCCAGTAATGGTATGCACCGTCGGCCGCCTCGCTGAAGAGAGCGGGCACGTCGATCCGGGATCGCTTGACCAACCAGTAGTCGGCCATCACGATGCCGAACAGTGGTCCGAGCAGGGCGCCGAGTCCACCGAGGAAGTAGTTGATCACCGCGGGGGAGTTGTAGAGGTTCCAGGGCAGGATGATCAGACCGATGACGGCGGCCACCAGGCCCGCGCGCCGGAAGTCGAGGTAGCGCGGGAAGAGGTTGGACAGCGCGTAGATCGGTGCGACGAAGTTGGCCATCAGGTTGACCGCGACGGTCAAGATCAACAGGGCGAGACACGCCAGCACAAGCAGGAAGGTGTTGGGGACGGTCTTGACGATGTCCGACGGCGACTCGATGGTCGTGCCGTTGATCTTGAACTGTGCTCCGGCGAGCACGATCACGATGCCGCCGAAGAGCAACATGTTGAGTGGGATGCCCCAGAAGTTGCCCCGCACGATGGACTTTCGCGATGCGGCGTTGCGGGTGAAGTCGCAGAAGTTGAGCACGAACGTCCCGTAGATGGCGACCCAGAGGCTCGCCCCTCCGATGATGTGCAGCCACATGTCGGCGCCGGTCTTGGAGTCCGGGGTCGACCAGGCGATGCTCCAGTCGGACTTGCTCAGCATCCAGATGGCGAGCGCGACCATCGTGATGAGGATGACCGGGCCGGCGAAGGCCTCGTACTTGCGGATCATCTCCATGCCGTAGCTGACGATGATGACCTGGATGACCCACAGCGACACGAAGGCGATCCAGCCGAGCGTCGACAGCCCGAGGAAGCGGTTGGTGTCCAGGTCGGCGGCCGAGGGGAAGAGCGCCACCAACAGGATCCGCAGGACGACGGATGCGAGGTAGGTCTGGATACCGAACCAGGCGATCGCCACGCCGCCGCGGATCACAGCCGGGATCTGTGCGCCCCGGATACCGAACGAGATCCGACTCATGACCGGGAACGGCACGCCCGTCTTCTCGCCCATGAATCCCGACAGGTTGAGCAGGAGGAACAGGAAGACGCCACCGAGTACCAGAGCTGTCAGGATCTGCCAGCCGCCGAGTCCGAGTGCGAACAGGCCGATGGCGAACGCGTAATTGCCCAGGCTGTGCACGTCGTTGGCCCACAACGTGAAGATGTTGTAGCTGCGCCAGCGGCGACCGACGCGGCTGGTCGGGGCCAGATCCTTGTTGTAGAGCCGCGGGCTGAGCCCGGCGGGAACGATTCCGGTGACGCCGTTGTCGGCTGCCGCATCGGCGACGAGGGTGCCAGACGCCGACGGGGCGTCGCCGCGACTGATGGTGGGGGGTTCAGTGCTCATCTCTGCACTTTCGGTCGGACGGTCGATGACCGCGCTCCTGCACTGGCGGCGAGTTCCGTCATGTGGAATCAGATTTCCGCGTGTGTGACAGTTAGCACCACTGGCGAGCCGGTTGTCAATAGCATGTGGTGGCGCTACTCGCGAGTCACGTTCCGAAATAGCAGGTTAAAATTCCATGATGAGGAATGCCTTGCGTTACGCTCGGCATCAGACAGGACACGGCGACCAGCAAGGAGCCCCGCCACATGACCTCCGACACCGGTGCTCAGACACCCGCAGTAGGCGACGACACCACTTCGGCGACCTTCGACCTGGTGGTCCGCGGCAAGCAGACCCTGACCACCGCGGGGATCGTCGCGCGGGAGATCGGCATCCGGGACGGTCGGGTCGTGGCCATCGAGCCGCTGGGGAGCGGACTGTCGGGTAGCGAGGTCATCGAGCTCGCCGACGATCAGGTGATGATCCCCGGGCTCGTCGACACGCACGTGCACGTCAACGAGCCGGGGCGCACGGAGTGGGAGGGCTTCGACTCGGCGACGCGCGCCGCCGCGGCCGGTGGTGTCACGACCCTCATCGACATGCCGCTCAATTCCATCCCACCCACCGTCGACGTCGATGCGCTGGCAGCCAAGCGCGCTGCCGCGCAGGGCAAGACCCACATCGACGTCGGTTTCTGGGGCGGCGCGATCCCGGGTAACGAGAACGACCTGCGCGGCCTGCACGACGCCGGCGTCTTCGGATTCAAGTGCTTCCTGCTCCACTCCGGTGTCGACGAGTTCCCCCATCTCACCGCCGACGAGATGGAAGCCGACATGGCGAAGTTGGCCGAGTTCGACTCGCTGATGATCGTGCACGCCGAGGACTCCAGGGCCATCGACGAGGCGCCGTCTGCAGACGGTGACGAGTACACCCGATTCCTGGCGTCGCGTCCTCGTGGTGCGGAGAACCTGGCGATCGCCGAGGTCATCGAGCGTGCGCGGTGGACCGGCGTGCGCGCGCACGTGCTGCATCTGTCGTCGTCGGACGCCCTGCCGATGCTGGCCACCGCCAAGCGTGACGGCGTCAAGATCACCGTCGAGACGTGCCCGCACTACCTCACCCTGCTGGCCGAGGAGGTGCCCAACGGTGCGACCGCGTTCAAGTGCTGTCCGCCGATCCGCGAGGCAGCCAACCGCGAGCTGCTGTGGGAGGGATTGCTCGACGGCACCATCGACTGCATCGTCTCCGACCACTCGCCCACGACCGCCGAACTCAAGGACCCCGAAGGTGGCGATTTCGGTATCGCGTGGGGCGGCGTGGCCTCCCTGCAGCTCGGCCTCTCGCTCATCTGGTCCGAGGCCAAGAAGCGCGACATCGGCCTGCCCCAGGTCCTCGAGTGGATGGCCTCGCGTCCGGCAGATCTCGCCGGCCTGCCGACCAAGGGGCGGATCGCCCTCGGCTGCGACGCCGACTTCGCCATCTTCGAGCCGGAGTCGGCTCAGATCGTCGATGTGCACCGACTCCACCACAAGAACCCGGTTAGCCCGTACGACGGCCGCGCCCTCGCCGGTGTGGTCACCGGCACGTGGGTGCGCGGTCAGCGCGTGGACTTCACCACCCCCAAGGGGCGCATGCTCCGCCGCGGCGACGTCTGACCGACCCGCCCCCATACCTCGCCGTCGCGACTCCGGTCGCGGCGGCGAGTTCCATTTCCGGGTGTGTCGCCCCGGCGTCGACGCGGGGCGGCCGAGCGTTCGCGGGTGAAGCATCACCCGCGGATGCACGTTCGGGCCGCGGTGAGCGAGCAGGTATGTCCCCACCCAACAACGAACGATGCCCCCGACCGCGTGGTCGGGGGCATCGTGTTCGGGGTGGATGACGGGACTCGAACCCGCGACAGCCAGGATCACAACCTGGTGCTCTACCAACTGAACTACATCCACCATCGGCGTCGGTGACCAGGCGATGAACACCGGGTCGCTGAGCCAGGAACCTACTCTAGCCGGTCGGTACCGGGGAACTCCAATCGGTTACGGCCGCGCGTGTTCACGCAGGTCCGAGATCGTCGACGATCGTGGCGAGCTTGTCGGTATCGGGCCCGGGGGCCGCGACGAAGGCTGCGGAACGGTAGTACTTGAGCTCCCGGATGGACTCGCGGATGTCGGCGAGTGCCCGGTGTGCCAAGCCCTTCGCCGGCTGACCGTAGTAGATCTTCGGGTACCAGCGGCGAGTGAGTTCCTTGATCGAGCTGACGTCGACCATCCGGTAATGGAGGTAGGCGTCGAGCTCCGGCATGTCGCGGGCGATGAACCCGCGGTCGGTCGCGATGGAGTTGCCCGCCAACGGCACCGCGCCCGCGGTCTTCACCTGCGTACGGATGTAGTCGAGGACTGCCTTCTCAGCCTCGGCCACCGTCACCGTCGACGCACGCACCTCTTCGGTGAGCCCGGATGCGGCATGCATCTTGGTCACCACGTCGGGCATCGAGGCCAGGTCCTCGTCGGATGCGTGGATCACGATGTCCACTCCGTCGCCGAGGATGTTGAGCTCACTGTCGGTCACGAGCGCTGCGATCTCGATCAGCTTGTCCGACTCGAGGCGCAACCCGGTCATCTCGCAATCGATCCACACCAGTTTGTCCTGCACCCGACAACCTTAGCCAACGCCCTCCGACAGCTATTGTCATTGCAGGCGAGTGGGGGACGTCCCGCTGCGCTGCACACATCCGTCGTCGCAGTCTCGTCATGACATCGACCCCCTCGAGAGGACTCGTCCGTGACCTCCGCCGATCCAACTCCCGTCGACAGCTCGCCGACCACGCCTGCGCAGCAGATCGCCGCCGGATACGCCTTCTCCGGTGCCGCACTCGAGGTCGGCACCGTGTCGATCGACGGCCAGGTCGACTCGACCGCCCGCGTGCGCATCCCGCTGGCGATGATGAACCGTCACGGGCTGGTCGCGGGTGCGACCGGCACCGGCAAGACCAAGACGCTGCAGGGGATCGCCGAGCAGCTGTCGGCGAACGGGGTGCCGGTCGTCATGGCCGACATCAAGGGCGACCTCTCCGGACTCAGCCAGGTGGGCACCTCGAACGACAAGATCGTCGAGCGCGCAAGACAGACCGGCGACGACTGGCAGCCGACTGCGTTCCCGACCGAGTTCGTCTCGCTCGGTTCCACCGGCATCGGAGTGCCGATCCGGGCCACCATCACGTCCTTCGGGCCGATCCTGCTCAGCAAGGTGTTGGGGCTGAACGAGACCCAGGAGTCGACACTCGGACTGATCTTCCATTGGGCCGATGCCAAGGGGCTGCCACTCCTGGACCTCAAGGATCTGCGCGAGGTCATCAAGTACCTGACCAGCGACGAGGGCAAACCCGAGTTGAAGGCGATCGGTGGGGTCTCGAGCCAGACCGCCGGGGTGATCCTGCGCGCGTTGACCAACCTCGAAGGCGACGGTGGTGACACCTTCTTCGGCGAGCCGGAGATCGAACCGGCGGATCTCTTGCGTCTGACGACCGACGGACGCGGCATCATCACGCTCTTCGAGCTCGGCGCGCAGTCGTCGCGACCCGCGCTGTTCTCGACGTTCCTGATGTGGATTCTGGCCGATCTCTTCCAGTTCCTGCCCGAGGTCGGTGACATCGAGAAGCCCAAGCTGGTCTTCATCTTCGACGAGTCGCACCTGCTGTTCGCGGATGCGTCGAAGGCGTTCAAGGAGCAGGTCGTGCAGACGGTGAAGCTGATCCGTTCGAAGGGTGTCGGCGTCTTCTTCTGCTCGCAACTGCCGACCGACATCCCCAACGATGTGCTGTCGCAGCTGGGCGCCCGCATCCAGCACGCACTGCGGGCGTTCACCCCCGACGATCAGAAGGCGTTGTTGAAGACGGTGAAGACGTACCCGGTATCGGAGGTCTACGACATCGAGAAAGCGCTCACCTCGTTGGGAACCGGTGAGGCGATCGTGACGGTGCTCTCGGAGAAGGGGGCACCGACACCGGTCGCATGGACGGTCGTGCGACCGCCGCGGTCGTCGATGGATGCACTCGGTGCCGAGGGCATCACGGCTGCGGCGAAGGCGAGTCCGCTCTACGCCAAATACGGCCAGACCATCGATCGGGATTCTGCCTACGAGCGCCTGACGGCCAAGGCGGCCCCGCCGCCCGAGGCCGCGCCGGAGATCCCCACGCAGGCACCGGCTCCCGCGCCGGCCCCGACTCCGCAGTCGCAGCCCCAGGAAGCCGGCATCATCACCGAGGTGCTGACGTCCAAGCCGATGCAGAGCTTCCTGCGGTCGGCGGCGTCGGCAGCGGGGCGCGAGTTCAGCCGGGCGATCTTCGGTACAGGTCGCAAGCGTCGTCGCTAGGCCTGCGGCTGCGTCTAGTTCTGGCCGCGGTGCGCGTGGGACTCGGCGTCAGGACGGACATGGCGTCGAGTACGGGTATGGCGTCAAGTACGGACTCGGCCTACGCCGGCAGGGGGTCGGTGACCGCGCTGGATGGTCACTCGCCGCCGAGTTTGCGATAGAAGCCGCCGACGATCGGGGCGACCACGGCACGCGGGCTGTACCCGCCGGCCACCGACATCGCCTTGGACATCGCGCCGGGGACGACCCGCATCTTGTTGTGCGCCAACGCGTCGAGGCTCATCTCGGCCACCTTCTCGCTGGAGTGCCAGAGGAAGTCGGGGACCATCTTGTCGACGATCGACTGGTCCTCGGGAGCCGGGGTCTCGGTGCGTACCGGCCCGGGCGCCAGCAGGGTGATGTGCACTCCCTGGCCGGACACCTCGCCGCGCAGTGACTCGCTGAAGGTGTTGACGAAGGCCTTGGTCGCGGCATAGGTCGCGTTGTTGGGGATCGGCATGTTCCCGGCTGCCGACCCGACCATCAGGATCCCGCCGGACCGGCGCGCGACCATCTGGGGGAGCACCGCGAGGGTGAGGTCGTGGACCGCGGTCACGTTGAGTCGGACCTGCGCGCGCTCGTAGTCGGAGTCGAGTTCGGCCACCGGGCCGAAGGTGGCGATGCCGGCGTTGTTGCACAGGATCGAGATCTCCCGGTCGGCCAGCTCGGCGGCCAGGACCTCGACGTCGGTGGGCTCGGAGAGATCGACCGCCCGGACCTCTGCGGTGACGCGGTGCCGACCGCGCAGTTCTTGGGCCAGCTCTTCGAGGATCTCGCCGCGGCGGGCCACCAGGATCAGCGAGTGTCCCCGTGCGGCCAGGGTCCGCGCCAGGGCCATCCCGATGCCGGAGGAGGCGCCGGTGACGACGGCGCGGGAGGATTCGGACGGCGCGGGTACTGGCATGCCCCGATCGTAGCGGGGGTGGATCAGTCGGCGGTCAGACGGAAGACGCGGATCTCCCGGTCGGTGCGTCCCCGATACGTGGTGTACACGTCCACCAGTTCCTCGAATGCCCCATAGACCCGCTCGCGTTCGGCGCCGTCGAGCAATTTCGCGCGTGACGCGATCTCGACGGCGCCGATGGTGACCCAGCATCGGCTGTCGGACAGAAGGTTCCACGTCCAGGCCGGATGGTGGCCCTGGCCGAAGTTCGATCCCACGACGAAGATGTCGGGGTCCTCGCGGTGGTAGAGCAGCGGGGACGTCCGACGTTCGCCGGAGTGTCGTCCGATGGTCGTGACCAGCACCGTCGGTGCGCCGATCGGACCGAGAACGGTCAGGCGGCCGCGGGAGGCACGCAGCAACGCCCGGTCGAGTCCGGCGGTGTGGCGAAGGGTCCACGAGCCGATCGGTGTCCTCGCAAAGGCGACTGCCCCGCGACGCAGCGGATTCGACTCGTTGCCCCAGCGGACATCGGGATACGGCGAGACCATGCTTCGCTCCTCACCCGATGCCCGTGCATCGGCGCTCGACGAGACCAGAGAATTGTCCCCTTCCGCCGTCGAACCGACAAGGGGCGGGCGAACACCAGGCAGTCGGTGTCGACCACCGACACCGACTGCTGCAGATCGACGGTCAGGCGATACCCGCGGCGACCTCGGTGCCCTGTCGGATCGCACGCTTGGCATCGAGCTCGGCGGCGAGATCGGCGCCACCGATCACATGGGTGGTCACACCCGCGACGGTCAGGGGGTCGACCAGCTCGCGGACCGACTCCTGGCCCGCACACACGACGATGTTGTCGACCTCGAGGATGCGTGTCTCGGTGACGTTCCCGTCATCGTCCCGAAAGCTCAGATGCAACCCCTGGTCGTCGATCTTGTCGTAGGACGCGCCGGAGATCTGTTCCACACCTTTCATCTTGACGGTCGCCCGGTGTACCCATCCCGTGGTCTTGCCGAGCCCCTTGCCCTGGCGGCCGGACTTGCGCTGGACCAGGAACACCTCACGCACTGCGGGGAGCGGCCGCGGCTTGGTGACGAAGCCGGGCTTGGACAGGTCCTCGCTGACGCCCCACTCCTGTTCCCACTCCTTGAGGTTGAGGGTCGGCGATTCGTCGACGGTCAGGAACTCCGTGATGTCGAATCCGATGCCGCCGGCGCCGATCACCGCGACCCGCTTCCCGATCTCGCGCTGTCCGAGCACCGCGTCGGCGTAGGACATGACCATGGGGTGGTCGATACCCGGGATGGTCGGCACACGTGGGGTGACACCGGTGGCGACGATGACCTCGTCGAACTTCTTGTCGATGATCTCCTCGGCACTCACCTTGGTGTTGAGATGCACCGTCACGCCGGTGATCTCGAGCTGCCGGGTGAAGTAGCGGATGGTCTCGGTGAACTCCTCCTTGCCCGGGATGCGGGCCGCGATGGAGAACTGGCCGCCGATGTGTTCGCCTGCCTCGAAGAGGTCCACCTTGTGTCCGCGCTGCGCACTCGACACCGCAGCCGACAACCCGGCGGGTCCGGCCCCGACGACGGCGACGCGCTTGGCCCTTCGGGTCTGTCCGAGTGTCAGCGTGGTCTCACGCCCGGCCCGCGGATTGAGCAGGCACGAGACCTTCTTGCCGACGAAGGCGTGGTCGAGGCAGGCCTGGTTGCAGCCGATGCAGGTGTTGATCTCGTCGGCCCGTCCCTGCTCCGCCTTGTTCGCGAAGTCGGGGTCGGAGAGCATGGGGCGTGCCATCGAGATGGCATCGACGCGCCCGCGTTCGAGGATCTCCTCGGCGATCTCCGGGGTGTTGATCCGATTGCTGGCGATGAGCGGGATGCTCACCTCGTCGCGCAGCCGCTCGGTGAACTTGACGAATGCGGCACGCGGCACCGACGTCACGATGGTCGGGACGCCGGCCTCATGCCACCCGATGTCGGTGTTGATGGCGTCGACACCCAGTTCTTCGGCCCTGCGGGCGAGCAACGCGATCTCGTCCCAGGTCTGCCCTTTGCGGACGAAGTCGGCGATCGACTGGCGCAGGATGATCGGGAAGTCGCGGGGCACCCGCTTGCGGATCTCTTTGATGATCTCGACCAGGAAGCGCTGCCGGTTCTCGGTGCTGCCGCCCCATTTGTCGGTGCGGTCGTTGGTGTGGGGGCAGAGGAACTGGTTGATGAGATAGCCTTCGCCGCCCATGATCTCGATGGCGTCGTAGCCTGCCGAGCGCGCCAGTTTGGCCGAGCGGCCGAACGACCGGATGACGTGCCAGATGATCGCCTCGGTCATCTTGAGGTGCTTGAACGGGTGGATCGGCGAGGGCTCCGATCCTGCGGCGACCTTGAACGGGGTGTAGCCGTACCGACCGGCGTGGATGAGCTGCATGGCGATCTTGCCGTCGGCGTCGTGGACGGCCTTGGTGATCCGGCGATGCCGCTGGACGTCGACGATGTTGGTCATCTTGCCGGCGAAGGGCAACAACAGACCGGTGCGACTCGGCGCGAAGCCGCCGGTGATGATCAGGGCGACACCGCCTTTGGCCCGTTCTGCGTAGTACGCGGCGAGCTTGTCGGTGTCCCACAGCCGGTCTTCGAGGCCGGTGTGCATGGAACCCATGACGAGGCGGTTCTTCAGCGTGGTCCCACCCAGTTCGAGTGGTTCGAACAATCGGGGATAGTGCGGGTTCGCGGTGGGCTGCGCCGATGGGGCTGACATGGGCATGACCTCTCGTCTCGGGTCAGTCGGATGACCGGTCGGTGTGGGATGGGCTGGCGGACAGTTCTTTCTGGAGTGCGGCGATGACCTCGTCGCACCAGTCGATGAACCCCTCCTCGACGCGGACGCCACCGCGGAGGACGAGGTATTGGTGCAGGCGTCGACCCGACAGTCGGTCGGGATCGGGGTAGTCGTCCTTCTCGAAGCCCTGGTAGAGGTGCAGGCGCGCGACATGCAGCTCGCGGTGACGCTTCATCTCGGCGACGACCTCCGCGAGGTCGCCGTGTTCGGTGGCGCGCAGCTTGACACCGAGGTCGTCGCGCAGCTGCTGGATCGGTGTCGGTGTGGACACCCACTCGCGCAGCGCTTCTCGCCCGGCGGGAGACAGGGAGTAGACCTTCTTGTCCGGCCGGCCCTCCTGGACCACGGGTTCGTAGCTGACGAGGCCGTCGACGTGGAGCTTCTTCAGCGTCCGATAGATCTGCTGGTGGGTCGCCGACCAGAAATGGCCGATCGACCGGTCGAACTGTCGGCCGATCTCGTAGCCGGTCCCCGGCCGCTCGGCCAGCGACACCATGATCGCGTGCTCCAGCGCCATGCGGCGACGATACCAATGCATCTGCGCACAGTGCAACAGTGTGCATATGCACTCAGTTGTGCATGACCCGACGGGTAACCATCAGTTCGGGCCCACCGCGGACAACGAACGGCCGGCGAACCGGTGGTGCGGGATGGTGGTGTCGGCCACCGGCGACGAGTTGCGATGCGGAGCCGGTGCCACGCGGTGAACTCTCCCGTCGACGAGGTCGTACACGTCGTCGGCACCTGCGGCGACAGTTCGATCGTGTGTGATGACCAGAACGGTGCGGTCCGCACAGCGCACGCGTATCGCGGACATGAGACGAGCCGCGCTCGCGTCGTCGAGGTTGGCGGTGGGCTCGTCGAGTACGACGATCGGGGAGTCACGCAGCAACGCGCGGGCGATGGCGAGCCGCTGCCGTTGACCACCCGACAGGGTCAGCCCGTCGTCGCTGAGCGGGGTGTCGTATCCCTCCGGGAGTGCCGCGACGAACTCGTGCGCGTCGGCGGCGCGCGCGGCGTCCTCGACCTGCGCCCTGGTCGCCTCGGGCCGCCCGTAGGAGATCGCCTCGGCGATCGTCATGGCTGCGATGGTGGGGGATTGGGGCAGAAGGGTCACCTGATCGCGCAACGAGGTCCGCGTCACCGACTCGAGGTCGGTGCCGTCGATGTGGATCGCGCCCGCATCGGGGTGCTCGAAGCCGGTCAGCAACGCCGCGAGCGTCGACTTGCCCGAGCCGCTCGGACCGGTGAGCGCCGTGACCCGACCGGGCCTCAGGTCGAGCGACACGCGATCGAGGATCGTCGTCTGCCCACGCCGGAAGGTGACCTCCTGCACGTGGATTCGACCGGGACCGGGGAGGAGGTCGACAGCATCCTCGGTGTCGGTGTCCGACGTGGGGCTGTCCAGGATCTCGGCCAGACGCTCGGCGCTGACCAACGCCGAGGCGACCGAGAGGCGTAGATCGGCGATCTCCTGCATACGCGGGTAGAGCATGCCCAGATAGCCGGTCAGGGCCAGCAGTTCTCCGACGCTGAGCGCGCCCTGACGGACCTGCCAGACGCCGGTCACGGCGATCGCCAGCGTGACGACGACCTCGGCGAGGCCCAGGACCGAGCCGAAGCCCACCTCGATCCGGGTCTGCATGAGTCGCGCCACCAGCCAGCGCACCCCGTGTCGATGGAGTCGGTCCCGCTCGCGGGGCTGCTGGTTGTAGGCGGCCGCCGTCTCGTGGCCGGTGATGGCCGAGCCGACGGCGACCGAGATGTCACTGATCGCTGCGCGCTCGTCGCGAGTGGCCCGCGACTGTCGGCGCCCGAAGAATGCGGAGACGCCCCACAGGATCGGCACCGCGCAGAGAGCGACGACCGCCATCGGCCAACTCATGACGAGGGCGGCGGCCACGAGACCGATGGTGCTCAACGCCGCGACCGTCAGCTGCATCAATCCGGAGCCGATGAGATGCTCGACTGCTTCCAGATCGCCGGTGGAGCGAGTGATGAGATCTCCGACCCCGAAACGGCGGTGCGTGAGGGGCGCCAGTGTCTGCAGATGCCGGAAGAGGTTGTCGCGTAGTCGGAGGACGACACGCTCGGAGACGCCGACCGCGGTCACCTGTCCGAGATAGTCGGCTCCGGTGGAGAGAGCGGTGATCCCGATCCAGGTGGCGGCGACGGTGGCAAAGGCTGCGATGCCGTGCGCGGCGAGAGTTCCGTCGATGACGTCGGCGAGCACGAAGACCGCGACGATCTGACCGGCCGCGGCGGCGATCAGGAGAACCGCGGCGACGGCCAGGCGGCGGCCTTCACCCTGCAGGTGCACGCGGAACCGCCGCCAGGCGGCGAGGAAGGTCATGGGGGTGGTGGCAGGCGCAGTCATCGGGGCTCTCGTATCGCTGGAGACGACTGTTCCGGGGCCCGGCCCGGGCCCCGGAACAGTCGGGGGTGTGGTGCGAGTGATCAGTTCCAGACCCAGACCCAGCGATGCTCGCGCGGGCGCCACACCCGGCGACGGCGACGCTGCTGACGCGGTGCGGCGCCGGGCTGCTGACGGTTCTGGTTCGGCTGCTGTGGCAAGGGAATTCCTCCTGTGTATCGGTCGGCGTCGATGCCGACTCCACAGAAGTTATGGACCGGTACTGGTGAGGCCCTTGGCTTTCGCTGGCAGTTGACTGTCAGAGCGGAACCGTACTGGTCAGGACAACAATGCGACGCCGGCCCAGATCAGCGCGCCCACCTTCAGGACCTCGGCCGCGATGTACACCAGGTGTGCCCGACTCCGTTTCCCGTCGTCCGTCCCAGCCAGCACGGCATCGGAGCGTCGGGTCAACACCGGACGGATGAGGAGCAACTGCGCGGCGAGCACACCGACGGCGACTCCAGTGGCCACGAGAACCGTTGTACTCGGCCATGACCCGACGATCACCGCGCCGACCAGGGCAATCGCGGCCACCGACTCCAGCGCGTTGAGCCCTCGGAAGACGAGTCGGCCGATCCCGAGTCCGATGGGCACGGTCACACCGGGCGCGCGGAACTTGAGCGGTGCCTCCATGAACGAGATGGACACCACCATGCCCAGCCAGAGGAAGACGACAGCGGTGGCCAGAGCGGCGGTGGCGGACATGACGACCAGTCAATCACCGGCACCAGCCGAGGTGAAGATCAGTGCGCCAGTTTGAGTCCGACCACCGCGCCGACGATGACGAGGATGAGTCCGATCTTGAGCAGCGAGACGGCTTCGGTGCCGGTGACCATCGCATATGTGACAGTGAGCGCCGCGCCGATACCCACCCAGACCGCGTAGGCGGTGCCGGTCGGCAGATCCCGCATCGCGTAGGCGAGTCCGGCCATCGACGCAACGAGCGCGACGCCGAAGACGATTGACGGAGTGAGACGGGAGAAGCCCTCGGAACGACCGAGTGCGGTGGCCCAGACGGCTTCCAGCACACCGGAGATGACGAGTACGACCCAGGACATGACGGACCTCCTGGCTCCGTCTTGTCGCTGGCCGGGTACGGTGCCGCTCGTCCGGTGATCGTCGTCGATCACCTCCGAGGCTAGCAACGATGGGCTGTCGGGGTGGTGACCTTGCTCTCCGGTCGTTTCGGACCGAGACGATCCGAGCGCGGGCATGATCGGGGAATGCGCGCTGTTCGATGGAATCCGCCCACCCCGCCGGAACGGGCCGCCCGCCCCCGGAGTGATCCGCCGATGCCGGCGGTACGGCGTGTCGAGGTCGGTCGCCACGGGCCCGAGGACGTGATCTGGTCAGACGACGGGCGTGTTCTCACGGGCACCGACGACGGGGCGATCCTGGCGGTGGACCCGCACACCTCCGATGTCGAGGTGCTGACCTCGACCGGTGGTCGGCCGCTGGGTCTCGACCGAGGGCCCGACGGTTGGTTGTACATCTGCGACCACGACCGGGGCGTGCTGCGATGGCGGGCAGGCCTGTCCGAACCCGAGTTGCTGGTCGGCGAGGTCGGTGGTCGCCGTGTGCATTTCGCCAGCAACGTCGCGGTGGCGCAGGACGGATCGTTCGTCTTCAGTACCTCGACGCAGCGATACGGCCTCGACGACTGGCTCGGCGACATCATGGAGCACAGCGGCACGGGCAGGTTGCTGCGCTGTGGGGTCGACGGGCAGGTCGAGGTGCTCCTCGACGACCTGCAGTTCGCCAACGGTGTGGTCCTCGCGCCCGACGAGAGCCATGTGCTGGTGGCGGAGACCGGTGCGTATCGCGTCACCCGTCGGTGGCTGTCGGGCCCTCGCGCCGGCTCCACCGACCGGGTCGTCGAGAACCTGCCCGGGTTCCCCGACAACATGTCGGTCGGCTCCGACGGTCTCGTCTGGATCGGCATGGCGGCGCCGCGGAATGCGTTGCTGGACAGGCTCGCGCCTCGACCACCGTGGATGCGGCGACTGATCCACGCCCTCCCGCACGCGCTGACCCCCAAGCCACCCGACCAGGCGTGGGCGCTGGCGATCGACTTCGACGGGGAGGTCCGGGTCGATCTCCAGACCGACGCGCCCGGGTACCGGATGGTGACGGCCGTCGCCGAACACGACGGTGTGCTCGCGCTCGGCGGCGTCGAGGAGACGGCGATCGGCATCGTCGATCTGCGCGGGGTGGGCGACTGACGTCGTCGAGTCCCCGGGATCTTCTCGGGCCCCAAGGTGCGGCACGACCAATGGTCATGCCGCACACTGATCCCCATGACGACGCGGGAACGGGAATCAGGATCGATGTTCCGATGGACGCCGGTGGGGACGGGTGGGGTCATCGCACCCGGTGAGCGCCTGACCTGGCCGCGGACCATCGGCATCGGGCTGCAGCATGTGGTGGCGATGTTCGGGGCAACCTTCCTGGTACCGGTGCTCACCGGCTTCCCACCGTCGACCACGCTGCTCTTCTCGGGTGTCGGCACCATCCTGTTCCTGCTGATCACCCGCAACCGACTGCCGAGTTACCTCGGATCGAGCTTCGCGATCATCGCCCCGGTGCTCGCCGCGACCGCCTCCAACGGTCAGGGTGCGGCGTTGGGTGGCATCGTGGTCGTGGGCGCATTGCTGATCGTGATCGGCATCGTCGTGCACGTTGCCGGCACGGGCTGGATAGAGGCGCTGATGCCGCCGGTGGTCACCGGCACGATCGTCGCCCTCATCGGCCTCAACCTGGCGCCGACCGCCAAGACGAACTTCGAGAAGGACGCGATCACGGCGACGGTCGTGCTGGTCCTGCTGATCCTGTGCCTCGTCCTCTTCCGAGGGCTTCTCGGTCGACTGGCCATCGTGGCCAGCGTGGTGCTCGGTTATCTGCTCGCGCTGGTCCGTGGTGAGGTCGACACGGATGCGATCGGGGCCGCCTCGTGGGTCGGGCTGCCCGACTTCCACGCCCCCAGCTTCCACCTGTCGGTGATCCCGATGTTCTTGCCGGTGGTCCTGGTCCTGGTGGTCGAGAACATCGGGCACGTCAAGTCGATCACCACGATGACGGGCATCGACTACGACAAGCGCATCGGGCGGGCGTTGGCCGCCGACGGTCTGGCGACCGTGCTCGCGGGCAGCGGCGGTGGTTCGGCGACGACCACCTACGCGGAGAACATCGGTGTCATGGCCGCCACCAAGGTCTACTCGACGGCGGCGTACTGGGTCGCCGGTGTCGCCGCAGTCGTGTTGAGCATGTCGCCGAAGGTCGGAGCGGTGATCGCGTCCATCCCGGCCGGTGTGCTCGGTGGTGTGACGACTGCTCTCTACGGGCTGGTCGGCGTCCTCGGTGTGCACATCTGGGTGAGCAACAAGGTGGACTTCGCGAAGCCGATCAACCAGTTCACCGCGGCCATCCCGCTCGTCATCGGCATCGCCGACTTCACCTGGGTTCTCGGCGATCTCAACTTCGGCGGCATCGCGCTCGGAGCGCTCGCCGCACTGGTGATCTACCACGCGATGCGTCTGATCGGTGGACTGCGCGGAACGGTGACCCCCGACCGCACCGAGGACGTGTCGGCTCGGACTACGGAGTGAGCCGGCGAGATCCAGGTACGCACACAGTTCGGTCGGATTCGGCGCATACGGTCGACGGCCCGTGGCCCGGGCCCGAGTGTCACACCGACCAGAGGTCGGCAAGGAATGCGACAGTGCCCCCGGCAGGACTCGAACCTGCGACCTAGGGATTAGAAGGCCCTTGCTCTATCCACCTGAGCTACGGAGGCGTGCCGACCGCATCGGGGCGGCAGCGGGAGCGAGTATATCCCGTCCTACAGTGGGTTCATGACCAGCGCGACGCCGACAGCCCCGGCCGATCCCGGCCGTGACTCGATGCGCGAACAGCCCGGTGTGGTCGCCGGTCTCGGGTGGGTGCTGACGTGGCTCGCGGCCATCGTCGCGGTCGGTGTGACCGTCCTCTCGGCGAGTACTGCGCTGGAGCTCGCCGGCGTCCCCGACCCGGGCGCCGCGACCACCTACGGGCTCCCGATCGTCACGGCCATCGGACAGGTGAGCATCTCGATCGCCGTCGGCGCGACGATCTTCGCCGCGTTCTTCGTCCCACCGCAGCAGGACGGGTTCCTGGACGTCGGCGGTTACCGCGCGATGCGCGTCGCATCCACCGCGGCGCTGGTGTGGGCGGCCTGCGCAGTGCTGCTCGTTCCGCTGTCGGTGTCCAACGTCAGCGGACAACCGCTGACGTCCGCGCTCTCGCCGTCCAACCTGATCACCTCGATCGGGCAGGTCGCCGATGCGCGATCGTGGCTGTGGACAGCGCTCTTCGCCGTGCTGGCCGCCGTGGCCACCCGGGTGTCCCTGCGCTGGGGGATGACCTTCGTCGGCATCTTCTTCGCGGTGCTCAGCCTCATGCCGATGGCCTTGGCCGGACACTCGTCGACCGGCGGCAACCATGATCTCGCCACCAACAGCCTGATCCTGCACATCGTCGGCGCGACCGTCTGGCTCGGCGGACTCGTGGCCGTCCTGACCTACGCGCTCGCGGGTGGACGGTGGCGGGCGCTGGCGGTGCGGCGGTTCTCCCGGGTCGCGTTCTGGTGCATCGTGGTGGTCGGGATCAGCGGTGTCATCAACTCGATGGTCCGCGTCCCGCTCGGTGACCTCTTCACCGACATCTACGGTCAACTCGTCCTCGCCAAACTCGCCGCGCTGATCGTGCTCGGCGCACTCGGTGCCTGGCATCGACGGTCGACCATCGCGTCGCTGGATGCCGATGTCGACTCCGTCGGACGCTCTGCCTTCGTCCGGTACGGCCTCATCGAGGCTCTGGTGTTCGCGGTCACCTTCGGCATCGCGGTCGGGCTGTCGCGTACTCCGCCGCCCGCCGGTGAGTCGGCCGACCTGACCGCGGTGGAGAGCCAGGTGGGATACCGCATCGACGCGCCGCCGACCTTCGGTCGCATCCTCGGCGACTGGCGATTCGACCTGCTCTTCGGGACCGCAGCCATCGTGCTCGCCGCGGTCTACCTGTGCGGGGTCCTGCGCCTGCGTAAGCGCGGCGACGAGTGGCCGATCGGTCGGACGGTGTCGTGGGTTCTCGGTTGCGCCGCACTGCTGTTCGCGACGTCGTCGGGGCTCGGCCGGTACTCGCCGGGCATGTTCAGCATCCACATGATCTCGCACATGATGATGTCGATGCTGGTACCGGTGCTGCTGGTGATGGGCGGACCGGTCACGTTGGCGCTCCGGGCGCTGTCGCCGGCCGGCCGCGGCAACCCGCCTGGTCCACGCGAATGGATCCAGTCGGCGATCCACAGCCCGGTGTCGCGCTTCCTCACCCACCCGGCGATCGCGGCCGTGTTGTTCGTCGGCAGCTTCTACGTCCTCTACCTGGGTGGACTGTTCGACAGCGTGATCCAGTACCACGCCGCGCACATCGTGATGAACCTGCACTTCCTGCTGAGCGGCTACCTCTTCTACTGGATCGTGATCGGCATCGATCCGGCACCGCGCCAGGTCAGTCCGGTCGCGAAGCTGGGGATCGTCTGGGGATCGTTGCCCTTCCACGCGTTCTTCGGCGTCGCACTGATGATGACCTCCGCGGTGATCGCGGAGACGTACTATCGCAACCTGCACCTGCCGTGGAACTACAGTCTCTTCGACGACCAACGTGTCGGAGGTGGAATCGCTTGGGCCGCAGGCGAGGTGCCGCTGGTGATAATCATGTTGGCGCTGCTCATCCAGTGGCGGAAGCAGGACATGAAGCAGGCGCGCAGGTTCGATCGCCGGGCCGATCGGGACCACGACGCCGACCTGGAGAACTACAACGAGATGCTGCGCTCTCTCAACAAGCGCGGCTGAGTTCTCGGATTCTGTCCACAGATCTCCTCGACGGACCGTCGACGGCCCTGTGCGTGATCGATGCTGTCAGCAGCCACGACAACCGTGGTCATCGAGAGCACACCGACCGCACAGGAGTCGATCCCATGTATGAGACCTTCACGACCGTCATCGGCACCGTGGTGACCGAGCCCCGCCGGCGCACGACCTCCACCGGTGAGGAGGTGATCTCCTTCCGCGTGGCCAGCACGAGCCGGCGCCTCGACCGAGAACGACAGCACTGGACGGACGGCCCGACGCTGTACCTCACCGTCAGTTGCTGGCGTCGGTTGCTCACCGGTGTCGGCGCGGCCATCGCGAAGGGGCGGCCGATCATCGCCCACGGCCAGATCAAGACCAACGAGTTCCAGGCCGCGGACGGCTCCCGACGCTCCGACCTGGAGATGACCGCCAACTCCATCGGTCTGGACCTGAGTCGGTGCGTGGTGGCCTATCGCGGGACGCCCGCGCAAGACAAGCCCGCCGATCAGGCCGAGAAGGCGGTGCCGGAGTCCGACTCCGCCGACACCGGGACGATCGTCGAGGAGCAGCGTCCGCCCGCGGCGGCGTGAGGTCGCACCGGTGGCGGGACGGAGGGGATCCCGCCACCGGTGAACCCGCGACCCACGGGGATGCCGAGGCCGGCCGAGCGGCCCGGCATGGTGACCTCGGGCGTCCAGGTGGTCGATGACTACACTGGACTCCTGTTGTGACATGGATGGACCCTCGTGGGCTCGCCCCGAGAACTCCGATCCCGGTCCCAGGTGGACTGCCGGGACGTCGTCACGGTCCACACACCCGCCGATGCAGCTAGAGAGGTCAGAGCGTGGCTGAATTCATCTACACCATGAAGAAGGTGCGGAAGGCGCACGGTGACAAGGTCATCCTCGATGACGTCACCATGTCGTTCTACCCGGGCGCCAAGATCGGTGTGGTCGGGCCCAACGGCGCGGGTAAGTCGTCGATCCTGAAGATCATGGCCGGTCTCGACCAGCCGTCCAACGGTGAGGCCTTCCTCGACCCCGACGCCACCGTCGGCATCCTCCTGCAGGAGCCGCCCCTCAACGAGGAGAAGACGGTCAAGGAGAACGTCGAGGAGGGGATGGGCGAGATTAAGGTCAAGCTCGACCGTTTCAACGAGATCGCCGAGCAACTCGCCACCGACTACTCCGACGAGTTGATGGAGGAGATGGGCAAGCTCCAGGAAGACCTGGACAACAACGACGCCTGGGATCTCGACTCCCAGCTCGAGCAGGCCATGGACGCGCTGCGCTGCCCGCCCGGTGACTCGCCGGTCACCCACCTCTCCGGTGGTGAGCGTCGCCGCGTCGCGCTGTGCAAGTTGCTGCTGCAGAAGCCCGACCTGCTGCTCCTCGACGAGCCGACCAACCACCTCGACGCCGAGAGCGTGCTCTGGCTCGAGCAGTTCCTCGCGAGCTACCCGGGTGCGGTCCTGGCCGTGACCCACGACCGCTACTTCCTCGACCACGTCGCAGGCTGGATCTGTGAGGTCGACCGAGGCAAGCTGCACCCGTACGAGGGCAATTACTCGACCTACCTGGAGAAGAAGGCCGAGCGACTCGAGGTCCAGGGCAAGAAGGACCAGAAGCTGCAGCGTCGCCTGAAGGAGGAGCTGGCCTGGGTCCGCTCCGGATCCAAGGCGCGCCAGACGAAGAACAAGGCACGTCTGTCCCGCTACGAGGAGATGGCTGCCGAGGCCGAGAAGACGAGGAAGCTCGACTTCGAGGAGATCCAGATCCCGACCCCACCGCGTCTGGGCGACGTGGTGGTCGAGGTGAAGAACCTCGACAAGGGGTTCGATGGACGCGTCCTCATCAAGGACCTCTCGTTCTCGTTGCCGCGCAACGGCATCGTCGGCGTCATCGGCCCCAATGGCGTCGGTAAGACCACGCTGTTCAAGACCATCGTCGGTCTCGAGGAGCCCGACTCCGGCAACGTCAAGGTCGGCGAGACGGTCAAGCTGAGTTACGTCGACCAGAACCGCGCCAACATCGATCCCAAGAAGAACGTCTGGGAGGTTGTGTCCGACGGTCTCGACTTCATCGAGGTCGGCCAGAACGAGATGCCGTCCCGTGCCTACGTCAGCGCCTTCGGCTTCAAGGGGCCCGATCAGCAGAAGCGGGCCGAGGTCCTCTCCGGTGGTGAGCGCAACCGATTGAACCTCGCGCTGACGCTGAAGGAGGGCGGCAACCTGATCCTGCTCGACGAGCCGACCAACGACCTCGACGTCGAGACCCTGGGTTCGCTCGAGAACGCGCTGGAGACGTTCCCCGGTTGCGCCGTGGTCATCTCGCACGATCGCTGGTTCCTCGACCGGACCTGTACCCACATCCTGGCGTGGGAGGGCAACGTGAACGAGGGACAGTGGTTCTGGTTCGAGGGCAACTTCGAGGCGTACGAGGCCAACAAGGTCGAACGTCTTGGCGCCGACGCGGCACGTCCGCATCGGGTGACCCACCGCAAGCTCACCCGTGACTGAGAACCCGCTCAAGGGCTGACCGGAGGGTCTGCGATCACTACCATCGCTGGAGAGGGAAAGAACCCGGATCTTCCGGGCCTCGGACCCCCTCCAGCGATAGGGTGAGCACCGTTGACCGACGTGACATCGCTTCTTCCGCAAGCGATTCCGTATTACTTCAGTGGACAGCCGAACCGAACGCCTGCTCCTGCGGGCAGCGTCGGGGTAGACGACCTCGACACCGAGGACCTCGACCGCATCACCCGGCACCTCGAGGTGGCGGCCACCCGCACCTCCGGCGAGGCTGCGCTCGATGTCATCACCACCGGCTCCGGCGGAGTCGAGGTCGTCGTTGTCAACGACGACATGCCGCTGCTCGTGGAGGCCGTCCTGGCCACCGTCGAGTCCTACGAACTGTCGGTCTCACGCATCGATCACCCGATCCTGTCCGTCGTCCGGGGCGCCGACGGCGAGTTGTCACGCGTGGGGACGCTCACCGCGGTCGACGCCCAGGCGTCGGTCGGGGGGTGGGCACCTCCCGGCGACCGCGAGATCGCCGATCCGCTGGGATCCGAGGTGCACACCGACGAATCCTGGATCTACGTGGTATGCCTCTCCCGCCAGCCCGACACCGACACCGCCGCGCTACGGCTCGAGCTCGATGACGTGATTAGGCGGGTGGCCGACGTCGCTCGCGATGGTGACGCCATGCGCGATCAGATGGCGACGCTCGCCGACGAGTGCGCGGACCCGGTACGCGGGGCGGCCGCCGGCGTCGGGGCCACCGATCGCTATGAGTACTCGCGACTGCTGCACTGGTTTGCCGGCAACCACTTCCTCCCGCTCGGCTACACCCGCGTGGCGACCGACGACTCCGGGGCGTCCGCACAGTCGGTGGGGCAGGCCCATGCGGCGACCAACGGCGCCGCCGGTTACGCCGACGTGCGACTGGGTGTCTGGCGCACCGACGACGTCCGCGCCGAGTTCCCCCAGCAGTCGGAGACAGTCCTGCTGCCGACGGTCTCCCGGGTCCACCTCGTCACCGGCATCCAGCGCTCCGAGTACCCGACGCTGATCCGGATCCCTGCCTTCGACGCCGACGGCTCGCGCATCGGGGAACACCGGTTCGTCGGCACCTTCACCTCGTCCGGTCTGCACCAGACCGTCCTCGACGTGCCGGTCCTGCGCAGCAAGGTCGCCGATGTCCTGCACCGTTCGGGCGCCGAGGAGAAGTCGTACGTCGGGCAGTCGATGATCGAACTGCTGCAGAACTATCCGATCGTGGAGATGTTCGCGAACTCCGAAGCAGAGTTGTCGCGCCGCATCGACGAGATGCTGGATGCGGTGGCGACGCGCTCGTTGCGGGTGTTCCTGCGCGTCGACGCCGACGGTGAGACCGCCTCCGCACTGGTCTACCTGCCGCGTGACCGCTACACGACCCGATCGCGGCTCACCCTGCAGGACGAGTTGGCGCGCTATGTCGGTGGCGGGGGCGTCGAGTACACCGCCCGGGTCAGCGAGATGCCGCTCGCGCTGTTACAGGTCTTGATCCACGTCGAGCCTGCGGCGGCGCGGTCGCTGGGCTCGGTGGCCACCGGCGGCGAACACCAGGACGAGTTGCAGCGAATCCTGGCCGAGACGATCCGCAGCTGGGACGAGCGCGTCCGCGAACTAGCCAGGGCCGGGGGCGAGTCCGGTACCGGACTGCCCGAGAACGGACTCGACGGCATCCTCCGGCTGTTGCCCGGGCTCTCCGACGAATACAAGGAACTCCGCACGCCCGATGCGGCGCTCGCCGACCTCGTCCACATCGCCCCGCTGGGGCCGGGGGACGTGACCGTGCGCTTCCGGGCCGCCGACGGCGGCTATCGCGCACACATCGTCGACCACACCGGAGTCGACGTCCCGAGCCGGGCGCAATGGATCTTCACGCTGTACCTGTGCGGCGAGTCGGCGACGCTGACCGATGTGCTCCCGGTGCTGCACAGCCTGGGTCTCGACGTGCTCGAAGAGCACCCGTACCAGCTGACGAGGGCTGACGGAGATCCCTGCTGGGCATACGATTTCGGCGTCACCCTGGCCGACGGGATGTCGGTCGACGAGTCGGCTCTCGACGATCTCGAGACGCGGTTCACCGAGGCTTTCAGTCGGATCTGGGGCGGTGAGGCCGAGGTCGACGCGTTCAACGAGCTCGTCATCCGATGCGGCCTGGACTGGCGTTCGGCCGCGATGTTGCGCGCGTACAGCAGATACCTGCGTCAGTGCGGCTTCTCCTACAGCACCGGACACGTCGCGAGCGTGCTCGGTACGCACGGATCGGTCACCCGCGGTCTCGTCGAACTGTTCCGCGCGTCGTTCGACCCCGAAGTCGCCGACGAGGCACGACGCGATGCAGTACTGGATAGCGTCCGAGAGGAGATCGGCGCGATCATCAGCCTGGATGCCGACCGCGTGGTCTCCGCCTTCGCATCCGTCATCGCCGCGACATCGCGGGTCAACTACTTCGTCGACGGCACCGAGGGATCCGGGAACCGACCGGTCATGTCCTTCAAGCTGCGACCGCGCGAGATCCCGCTCACCCCGCAGCCCCGCCCGCTGCACGAGATCTTCGTCTACTCACCGCGCATCGAAGGTGTTCATCTACGGTTCGGGCAGGTCGCGCGCGGTGGACTCCGCTGGTCGGATCGTCGAGAGGACTTCCGCACCGAGATCCTGGGCCTCGTGAAGGCGCAGGCGGTGAAGAACGCGGTCATCGTGCCGCTCGGGGCCAAAGGCGGATTCGTCGTCAAGCGGCCGCCCACGCCGACCGGGGACGTCGCCGCCGACCGCGATGCGCACCGTGCCGAGGGGATCGCGTGTTACCGACAGTTCATTGCGGGACTCCTCGACGTCACCGACAACATCGACCGGGAGACGGGCGCGGTGATCCCGGCGCGCTCGGTCGTGCGTCGCGACGCCGACGACACCTATCTGGTGGTCGCCGCCGACAAGGGCACCGCATCGTTCTCCGACATCGCCAACGCGGTGTCGGTCGACTACGGCTTCTGGCTCGGTGACGCCTTCGCCTCGGGAGGCTCCGCCGGCTACGACCACAAGGCCATGGGGATCACCGCCCGTGGCGCCTGGGAGTCGGTGAAGCGGCACTTCCGGGAGATCGGTGTCGACACCCAGTCGGAGGACTTCACCGTCGTCGGCGTCGGCGACATGAGTGGTGACGTGTTCGGCAACGGGATGTTGCTGTCCGAGCACATCCGGTTGGTGGCGGCCTTCGACCACCGGCACGTGTTCATCGACCCCGACCCCGACGCCGCACGGTCGATCACCGAGCGACGGCGACTGTTCGAGCTCCCGCGATCGTCGTGGGCCGACTACGACACCGAACTGATCAGCTCTGGTGGCGGCGTCTGGCCGCGTGACCAGAAGTCGATCCCGATCAGCGCCGAGATCCGGGCCGCGCTCGGACTCCAACCCGAAGTCACCGAACTCGCCCCGCCGGAACTGATCCGGTCGATCCTCCTGGCCCCCGTCGACCTGCTGTGGAACGGCGGCATCGGCACTTACGTGAAGGCATCCGACGAATCGGATGCCGACGTCGGGGACAAGGCGAACGACGCCATCCGGGTCAACGGGAAGTCGCTGCGGGTCAAGGTGATCGGCGAGGGCGGAAACCTCGGTGTCACCGAACGCGGTCGGGTCGAGTTCGACCTCGCGGGCGGTCGGGTCAACACCGACGCCCTGGACAACTCGGCGGGTGTCGACTGCTCCGACCACGAGGTGAACATCAAGATCCTGCTCGACTCGGCTGTCTCCGCGAGTGAGCTGGCCGAGACGGAGCGCACCCCGCTGTTGGAGTCGATGACCGATGAGGTCGCCGATCTCGTTCTGGCCGACAACATCTCGCAGAACTCCGAACTCGGCTTCTCGCGAACCTTCGCCCTCGAACGTGTCGAGGTGCACGCGCGACTCCTGCGAGAACTCGAGCGCTCCGGCGTCGATCTCGAACTCGAGGCTCTGCCCGCGCCGAACGAACTCCGCAAGCGCGTCGACGGTGACATGCACCGAGGGCTCACCTCACCGGAGTTGGCGACCCTGATGGCGCACGTGAAACTCGCGGCGAAGTCGGAGTTGCTCGCCAGCGATCTCCCGGACAACGACGTGTTCGATCGCCGACTGGCGGACTATTTCCCGGTCCCGGTGCGTGATCGCTTCGCGGGCGGGATCGCGACGCATCGACTGCGTCGGCAGATCGTGGCGACCACACTGGTCAACGACGTCGTCGATCGGGCGGGCACCACCCATCTGTTCCGCCTGCAGGAGGGGAGTGGCGCCACCACTGAGGAAGGGGTGCGCGCATTCGTGGTCGCGGGCCAGGTCTTCGGCCTACCGGACCTGTTCGATCGGATCACCCATGCGCCGGCGACGGTGCGCGGTGTCGACGAGATGATGCTCTACGCACGGAGACTCATGTTCCGGGCCTCGCGGTGGCTGCTGGGCTTCCGTCCCCAACCCCTTGCGATGGCCGCGGAGATCACCCGCTACACCCAGCGGGTGACGACACTGTCGACGAGGATCGACGACTGGTTGGGCGAGGCCTCGACGCGGGACGTGGCCGACCGCCGCGCACGGTACGAGGCGCACGGTGCACCGACGGAACTGGCGCACGAGGTGGCGGTCAGCCTGCACCGCTTCTGCCTCTTCGACATCATCGACGCCGCCGAGATCGCGGACCGCGACGCCGCTGAGGTCGGCGAACTCTACTTCGCGGTGATGGAGCGCTTCGGCCTTGAGCCGTTGCTGACCGCGGTGTCCGATCTCGACTACGGCGACCGCTGGCATGCGTTGGCCCGGCTGGCGCTACGGGACGACATGCACGGTGCGCTGCGTGCACTCACCCTGAAGATCCTCGAGGACGGCGAGCCGGAGGAATCGGCGACAGAGAAGATCGCCGAGTGGGAGAGCTCGCACTCGTCTCGCCTGGCCCGGGTGCGCGGGACGCTCGACGAGATCCACGAGTCGGGCACGCTCGACCTCGCCACACTGTCGGTCGCCGCGAGACAGTTGCGTAGTGTCATCCGGTGACCTGTCGGGGGGACACCCGGCGATGCGCCCGCAACGGTGAGGGGAACGAATGCTGAACGAGGACGAGGGCGTCCGGACCGAACGTGGCTACCTGGTGAAGGTGCCCGTGCGGTGGTCGGACATGGATGTGTTCGCCCACATCAACCATGCGCGGATGGTGACCCTCCTCGAGGAGGCCCGGATTCCCTGGCTGTTCTACGACGGCCGTCCGACGGCGTCGTTGCGTGAAGGATGCGTGGTCGCCGATCTCCACGTGAAGTACCAGGAACAGGTGCGTCACGACGAGGGCCCCATCGAGGTCACCATGCGGGTGGAGCGACTCCGTGCGGTCGACTTCGTCGTCGCATACGAGGTCCGGCCGGCGGGCGCCGACCCGACCTCGCGACCGTCGGTGGTGGCGACGACCCAACTCGTGGCCTTCGACATCGACAACCAGCGGCTTCGTCGGCTCTCCCCGGAAGAGAAGGGGTACCTGGAGGAGTTCCGACTCCCGGAGTCGGGTACCGGGCGGTGAGATGACTTCTCCCGACCGACATCTGGTGGTCACCGGCCCCGGTGACCGCGCCGATGTGCTCGCTTTTCTCGCTCGGGCCCTCCGACTGGACGACACAGCCGTGGTCCGACTCGCCCGACGGCCCGACGGTCTGATCGGTGTGTGGTCGCACACCGGGTTCGAGGTGCTCGCGACACGTTCGGTCTTCGGCGAACTCGCGCCGACCGACATCGTCTGCGACGCCGCGACGCTGCGGAGCGGACTGTCGGCCGCCGAACCGGGTTCCATCGTGGATCCCGGATTCTCCCTGGACAGCGCGTGGCGAGGCGCGCTGCCCCCGTCGACCGGCTTCACCCACCTCGATGACGTCCCTGCCCGCACGGTCGTCGAGTTGTCGCGTGGGGGAGCGCATCTCGCCCGCACCGAGGGCAGTGGACACGGTCCGGCGACCGGTCTGCTCGATCAGAGCGTCCTGGACGTCGCGGCGCCGGATGCCGACGAGACCGGCGCCGACGACCATGCGAAGGTCTCGTTGCGCTCATTGTTCGCGCTGACGGCGATGGGGTTCGTCCGCGACACCGACGGTCACGAGATCACCGAGACGTCCGCACTGGACCGCATCGACGAACATGAACCGGTCCGGATCCGGATGTCTGCCACCTGGATTCGCGTGGACGCGCGGTACGGATCGGTGTACCAGCGGCGGCACCGGTCGCTCGACGTGACCGCGCTCTGACGACCTCGCCTCTCTGCGGGCCTGATCAGACCAACCAGGCAGCCGAATTCGGCGCGAGCTGTCCGTCGATCAGCGGGTAGCTGGTCAGCAGGACCTCGCCCGGCGGCAGCGCGACCGATACGTCCGAGGTGTTGAGGGCGCAGATCAGGTGCCCTTCCGAACGTCGGAACGCCAGGCAACCGTCGGGGGCGCCGTACCACTCGACCGTGTCGCCCGCGAACTCGTCGCGCTCGTACCGGAATTCGATCGCCTGACGGTAGAGCGACAGAGTCGAGTCGATGTCCTCCAACTGTGCCTCGACCGTGAACCTGGTCCACGACGGCGGGATCGGCAGCCAGGTGTCGGGGTTGGTGCTGAAACCGAACGGCGGCTCGAAGCCCTCCCACGGGATCGGGACACGGCAACCGTCGCGTCCGCGTTCGGTGTGCCCCGAGCGTTCCCAGACCGGGTCCTGCAGCGCCTCGTCCGGCAGATCGACGTTGGGGAGACCGAGTTCGGCTCCGTTGTAGAGGAATACCGCGCCGGGCAGCGCCAACTCGACGAGCAGCATCGCCCGTGCCCGCAGGATGCCGATCTCGAGGGAGTCGTCGTCGGCGATGCCAGAGAAGGTCGGTTCGACCGAGCTGACCGCGCCCGAATAGCGGGTGACCTCACGCTCGACGTCGTGGTTGGACAGAGTCCACGTCGGTGTTCCGTGCACCGAGATCACCGCGTCCAGTGAGTTCTCGATGGCGGCGCGGATCGCCTCGGGCTCGAATGCGGCCTTGGCGAGCCGGAAGTTGAATCCCAGGTGCAACTCGTCCGCACGCACATATTCGGCGAACCTGGTGTTGTCCTCGACCCAGATCTCGCCGACGTTCGCAGCTCCCGGGTACTCGTCGAGCACCTTGCGGATGCGACGGTGGATCTCGTGCACAGCCGGATTGTTGAAACGGGGATCGTCGTCCCGGTTGACCAGCAGTCCGACGCCTTCGAGGTTCATGTCCGGCAGGCCCTCGGGCTTGGCCATCCCGTGGGCGACGTCGATGCGGAAGCCGTCGACGCCACGGTCCAACCAGAACCGCAGCGTGCGCGCGAGGTCGTCGAAGACCTCGGGGTTCTCCCAGTCGAGATCGGGCTGCTCGGCGGCGAAGATGTGCAGGTACCACTGGCCGGGCTGACCATCGGCCTCGGTGACGCGAGTCCACGCGGGACCGCCGAAGATGCTGGTCCAGTTGTTGGGTGGCTCGGCGCCGTCGGCTCCCCGACCATCGCGGAAGATGTAGCGCGCCCGCTCACGACTACCCGGCTCCGCGGCCAGAGCCGCCTGGAACCAGGCGTGCTGGTCCGAGGTGTGGTTCGGGACCAGGTCCATCGTCACGCGGATCTCGCGCTCGTGGGCCTCGGCGATCAATGTGTCGAAGGTCGCCAGGTCGCCGAACAGCGGATCGATGTCACGCGGATCGGAGACGTCATACCCGTGATCGGCCATCGGCGAGCGCATGATCGGGCTCAGCCAGAGGGCGTCCACGCCGAGCAGTTCCAGGTACCCGAGTTTGTCGATGACGCCGGCGAGTTCGCCGACTCCGTCGCCGTCGAGGTCGGAGAACGACCGCGGGTAGATCTGGTAGAAGATCGCCGACCGCCACCACTCGTCGTCGTCGGGGTCGAGTTGACCTGCATCGGCCGGTGCCGGGATGTCCGCAGACACCGATGCGGCCTCGACCTCCGCACCGGTGTCCGCTTCGTCCGCGGACACAGCGGCCGCGGTCGGGTCGGCTGCTGCAGGCTCGACCGGCTCGGTCGCGCCGGGCTCGCCGCCCGAGGCCTCTGTCGCCACCGCAGCAGCCACGTTCTCGTCGGGGTCCGTGACGGCCAGGTCAGCGTCGGCGGGATGGAGCGTGCTCTCGACGCGGGAGCCGACGGCCAGCGGTACGTCGACCTCCTCGTCGGAGACGGTCACCTCGTCCGCTGCGCCCTGGGCGTCGCTGTCGTCGGAGTCGCTGTGGTCGCCGGCCTCGTCGACCGCTGCCGCGGCGACCACCGGTCCATTCGGCGCGTCGTCGGCGGATGCGGTGTGGTGTGCATCGTCGGCAGCGGTGACCTCTGGCGTCTTGCCCCCGGCCGTCGCGGTGTCCGATGCGTCGTCGGTACCGCCGGCGGGTGTGAGAACTGCCTGGTCATCGCCGTCGGGGTCCGGCTCGGCGTTGACAACATCTGATGTCTCGTCGCTCACCGTGGTCATTGTGCCCTACCTGTGTTTTCGGCGAGAAATCCAGGTCACATCGGCGCGTCGGATACCGACACGCCGTTCGCGGGACACTTGTGACACAGGTGTTGTGGAGGCGGGCCGAGCGTCGGCGAACGGTCGTTCAGACCGGTGAGTTGACCATCGACTGGGCCGCCATCTCCATGTAGTCCACGAGTGCACGGCGGTGCGGTGCGTCGAGCGTCTGCTCATCGATGGATGCGATCGCCGTGTGCATGCACCGCAACCAGGCGTCCCGCTCGAGTGGGCCGATGCGGAACGGGTTGTGTCTCATCCGCAGGCGTGGGTGACCGCGTTCGTCGGAGTACGTGCGCGGACCGCCCCAGTACTGCTCCAGGAACATCCGCATCCGACGTTCCGCCGGGCCGAGATCCTCCTCGGGATACAGCGGGCGGACCACCTCGTCGTGGGCGACCTCCTCGTAGAACCGAGCGGTGAGTCGACGGAAGGTCTCCGCACCGCCGACCTCGTCGTAGAAGGTCGACGGCGTCGTCGGGTCGTTGGGCTGCGGACCGGCGGGCACACTCACGACCTCCATTGTCCTGACATCCCCGGTCGGTCTCAACCGAGGGCAGTCGACGTCGGGCGGTGGTGGACTGCCACCGGCTGTTCACACAAATGACCTGCGGCGACACTGAGAATTGTCGTGCAATCGGTGGCATTCCGTGATCCACTTGACCTCGTCCGGCCGCGAGCGGGAGGCAGTATGACGCGTAGTGCACAGCAGAACTCACCGGTGACCTCGTTGCCCTGTGTCCGCCGCGACCACGCCGACGCCGCGGGTGGAGGGCGCACCCCGGTCCTGTGGGGACGCCGCCGTGTTCTGCTTCTCAACGCCACTTACGAGCCGTTGACCGCCATCTCCATCCGTCGGGCGATAGTGCTGATCCTCCGCGAACGGGCCGACGTGGTGCACGCGGACGCGGCCGTCCCGGTGGTCCACTCGGCCACGACGACCCTTCCGGTGCCGTCCGTCATCCGTCTGCGGACCTTCGTGAAGGTGCCGTACCGGGCCGTCGTGCCGATGACGAGGGCTGCGCTGATGCACCGCGACCGGTTCCGCTGCGGTTATTGCAGCAGCAAGGCGACGACCATCGACCACGTCATCCCGCGGAGTCGCGGTGGCGGTCACAGCTGGGAGAACTGCGTCGCATGCTGCGCCAGTTGCAACCATCGCAAGGCCGACCATCTGTTGAGCGAGCTCGGCTGGACTCTCCGTACTCAACTGAGTCCTCCCAAGGGGCGGCATTGGCGGTTGCTGGCGACGGTCAAGGAGATCGACCCGTCGTGGGCCCAGTACATCGACGCCGCCTGAGCACGACCGCTCGCGCGACCCGCAGTGAGCCGGGGTCGGGCATGTCCCGACGTCTCCTACGCGTCTACGACGCGCTGTAGGTCCCGGCTACTCCGGGGGCGTGTCGGTGGGCTAGATTGTTCTCACGACCAGCGTCGCCGAGTGCGTCTGCGGCCGGTCGCGCAGCCTGAGTAGCAGTCCGATCGAAAGGGTGACATGGACAGCCTGATCGTCGCCATCGGCGTGCCGGTCACGATCCTCACGGTGATCTCCGTGGTGGCCTGTGTCGTCGCGATGGCCTTCGCCTGGGGCGTGAAGTACCCGAAGCCGGGTCGCTACACCCTCGATCAGCAGTGGGACTCGGGTCCGCTGCTGTTCAGCGCCACCGAGATCGTGCCGATGACAGTCGGGCATCATTTCGCCCCGACCGATGTCGAAGGAGGCTCCGCCAGTGGCAAGTGGTGAGGTGACCCAGTCCGACGCCGCCGCGGAGGCCCACGGTCACAACGTGACCCCCAGCCGCGCGAGCGCGCCCGCCGATCTCCCGGTCGGCACCGTGATCACCAACAGTGGCCGTGTGTCGGCTGCACGGTATCCGGAGCAGGCCCCGTCGACGCCGCCGTTCACGCGCGAAGAGCTCATCGGGCTCGACGATGCGCTGAAGGAGGCCAGCGAGAAGGCGCTCGTCCGCTTCTCGGTCTACATCGGTGAGCTCGGCACCGACGCCGTCGCCGATGCCCGCGCGATCCTGGCCAAGGCTCCGGAGCCCGCGCACGCGGCTCTGATCGCGGTGTCGCCCAACACCCGCGACATCGTGGTCGTCTCGGGGTCGGCGGTGGCCGACCGCGTCAACGACCGCGTGGCCCAACTCGGCGTGACCGCCGCGGTGACCAGCTTCCGCCAGGACGACCTCATCGACGGCCTCATCGCCGCGCTGCGGGTGGTCTCCACCGCGGCCGCTCGGACGTAGGCCCGCTGCTCATCCGAGCGATCCGCGGCCCTCGAGCGACCGCTCCCTGCTCGACGACACGACGCCCGCACACCCTTTCGGTGTGCGGGCGTCGTGCTGTGGGTCGATCAGTGCGACGCGAGGCTGCGATCGCGGACGGTCGCCGGGTCGTCGACCGCCGAGTCGTCGACCATGTCCTGTTCGTTGAACGGCTCGTCACCCGAGAGGACCTTCTCGACACGACCGTTGTCGACGGTGTGCGTCCAGGAGCCGACCAGCAGCGTGGCCACGGCGTTGCCCGAGAAGTTGGTCACCGCACGGGCTTCCGACATGAATCGGTCGATGCCCACGATCAACCCGACGCCGTCGAGCATCTCCGGACGGTGTGCCTGGAGACCGCCGGCCAGAGTCGCCAGACCGGCACCACTCACACCTGCCGCGCCCTTGGACGCGATGATCATGAACGCGAGGAGACCGATCTGCTCGGGGATCGACAACGGGTCGCCCATGGCGTCGGCGATGAAGATGGACGCCATCGTCAGGTAGATGGCGGTGCCGTCGAGGTTGAACGAGTAGCCCGTCGGCACGACGACGCCGACCGTCGTCTTCTCCACGCCCAGGTGCTCCATCTTCGCGATGAGGCGGGGCAGCGCGGACTCCGACGACGACGTCGCGAAGATCAGCAGGTACTCCCGAGCGAGGTAGCGGACCAGGCGGAAGATCGAGACGCCGGCGATGGTCCGCAGCAGCACCCCGAGGACGCCGAAGACGAACACCAGGCAGGTGAGGTAGAAGGCCAGCATCAACGTCAGCAACTGTTGGACCGCAGCCCATCCCGTCTGACCGACGACGTTCGCGATCGCGCCGAAGGCACCGATCGGCGCAACCCAGAGCACCATCGCGAGGATCTTGAAGACCAGCTTCTGAAAGTACGAGACCGCGGTCAGGATCGGCTCTCCCGTGCGTCCCATCGCCTGGATCGCGAAGCCGACCAGCAGCGCGACGAAGAGAGCCTGCAGAACACTGCCCTCGGTCAGCGCTGACACCAGCGATGTCGGGATGATGCCCTGGATGAAGTCGAGTGTGCCGCCGGCCTCGTGGGCCTCGTCGGCGAGCGCGGCGCCCTTACCGGCAGTCGACGTGATGTTCAGTCCGTCACCGGGTTTGATCACGTTGCCGACGACCAGACCGATCGCGAGGGCGACCGTCGACATCACCAAGAAGTAGACGAAGGCGAGGCCACCCACCTTGCCGACGGTCGCGGCCTTGCGGACCGATCCGATGCCGAGCACGATCGTGCAGAAGATGACCGGGGCGATCATCATCTTGATCAGGCTGATGAACATGGTGCCGAGCACGGCGAGATCCTTGCCGACGCCGGGTGCGACGAGGCCGACGATCACGCCGGCGACGACGGCCACGATGACCGCGATGTAGAGCCAGTGCGTGCGGTCCCGACGCCTCCGAGTGTCGTCGGTCGACGAGCCGTCGGGCGTCGGGCGATCAGGGGTCGCGGCGGTCGATCCGTCCGTCGACGACGCGTCTGCAGACGTTTCGTCGCCGGACCGATGTCGGAAGTTCATCGAGCATCCTCTCGTCGTGTGCCATGGAGGCGGTGATAGGGATTGTGGACGACACTAGTGACCTGGGTCACGGTTGAGTTCATTTCGTTCAGAGGCGTGGGAGAGGAGCACGGATGCGTCCGGTGCCGCGCACGCTGGCCGGCCAGGCGGTGGCTCTGGCGTTGACCGTGGTGGCCGCGATCGTGGTGGCGGGCAGCGTGCTCGCGGCCGTCGACGCGCGCGTCGACGGCGATCGTGCGGCCAGGAACGAGGTGACCGCGGTGGCGGTGAGCCTGGCCGACGCGCCTTCCACCATCGCCGCCGTGACGTCGCCCGATCCGGCGGCCGTGCTGCAGCCGGTGACCGAGCAGGTCCGGGCGACCACCGGCATCGCCTTCATCACGATCATGGCGCCGGACCGCACTCGCTTCACCCACACCGACCCGACTCTCATCGGCAAGCCCTACATCGGCAACGTCGACACCGCGTTGCGCGGCCAGGTGTTCACCGAGACCTACACCGGCACCCTGGGACCCTCGATCCGGACGGTGGCCCCGGTGCGGGCGGCCGACGGTCGCGTGGTCGGGTTGGTGGCCGCCGGGATCACACAGCGATCACTTTCCGATGGATGGTGGTCACAGCTGCCGCTCATCGCCGCGATCGCGGCGGCGGCGCTGGGCACGGCGTTGCTGGGTCTCTGGTTCCTCCGACGTCGTCTGATCCGCCAGACCGGTGGCTTGGCGCCGGACGAGTTACGGGTGATGTACGAACACCACGACGCCGTGCTGCATGCCGTCCGCGAGGGGCTCATCGTGACCGAGGCCGGTCGGGCGGTGATGATCAACGACGAAGCCCGTCGCCTGTTGGCCCTGGACGCATCCGACCGGTCGAGCGACGACGATCGGCGCACCGACCACGCCGCGCTTCCCGAGTTCGTGACCGACGGATCGGACACGATCGACGACACCCTGTACGCCGTGCACGGCCGCATCCTCGTGGTCAACCGATCACCGGTGCCGGACCGGCCGCGGTCGGCGGTGGTGACCATCCGCGACCGGACCGAACTCTCGGCAGCGATGGGCGAACTCGACTCCATGACGCGCTTCGCCGAGACCTTGCGCTCGCAGGCGCACGAGACCGCCAATCGCCTGCACACCATCGTCGGACTGGTGGAGATGGGCCGCGGCGACGACGCGGTCCGCCTCGCCACCACGGAACTCGAACTGTCGCAGCATCTGGTCGACCGGATGACGCAGGCGGTGTCGGAGCCAACGCTGGTGGCACTGCTGCTCGGCAAGACGGCGCAGGCGGTGGAACGGGGCGTCTCGCTGAGCCTCACCGAGGACTCGCAGATGAACGATGCCGCCACGCACGGGCTCACACCGGGGGAGGTGATCACGGTGGTGGGCAATCTGATCGACAACGCCATGGACGCATGCGATCCGACCGACCCCTGGGTCGAGGTGACCGTGGTCGGCCATCCTGGCGAGCTGCGGATCGTGGTGGCCGACAGTGGCCCAGGAATGGACCGCGAACTGTTCACCCGCGCCCTCGAGCGGGGGTGGTCGACGAAAGGAGGCGGCGACCGGTCGGGGCGAGGGCTGGGGCTCGCCCTGGTGGCGCAGGTGGTCGCACGCCACGGCGGTACCCTGACCGCCGAGAACAGCTACGGCTCGGTGATCACGGTGACCGTTCCGGCGCCGGACACCAGACAGGGGAGTCCACGGTGATCCGGGTACTGATCGTCGAGGACGAGCCGCTGATCGCCGAGGCCCACCGGGCCTATCTCGAGCGCGTCGGGGGATTCGAGGTCGTCGATGCCGTGGGTACCGCGCAGGAGGCCCTGCGCGTCGTCACGACCGCCGCTGCGGGCGACGATCCCGTCGATCTGGTCCTGCTCGACCTCGGACTGCCCGACGCCCGCGGTGTCGACCTCGCGTCGGCTCTCTCCGGGACACGACCCGACCCCGACATCATCGCGATCACCGCGCAACGGGATCTGGCGACCGTGCGCAGCGCGATGTCCCGCGGCGTCCTGCTCTACCTGATCAAACCGTTCACCTATGCGGCCTTCCGCGAGAAGATCGAGCAGTACCTGCGGTACCGGGACGCGTTACCGGCGGGCACCGACGCGGTCAGTCAACGTGACGTCGATCGTGCCCTGGCGGAACTCCGGACCGCCGACATCCGGCGATCGGCCAAGAAAGGGGCCGCACCCGAGACGGAGGACGCCGTCGCACGGGCGGTGCGGGACAGCGCAACCGGCCGTACCGCATCGGAGGTCGCGGTCGAGGTCGGCACCTCGCGTGTGACGGCCTGGCGATACCTGGAGCGGCTCGCCGACGACGGCACCCTCGACCGGACGACCGAATACGGTTCGGCCGGCCGGCCGCAGGTGCGTTACCGATGGCGGAGACGCTGAATCGTCCCCGCGCCTGAGGGAATCCGCGTCAGCTCTCGGAAGCGTCGAACGTCCGCGCCCGGAGGGAACGCGCGACCGAGTCGCGTCCCTCGGAGATCAGTCGGGCCAGCGCCGAGGGATGGTCCTCGGCGAGGAAACGGTCGGCCGCGGCCAGCCCCTCCTCGCTGATCGCCCAGCTCGGGTAGAGACCGATGACGACGGTCTGCGCGACCTCGCTGGAACGACGATCCCAGACACCCTGCACCGCATCGAAATACTTCTGCAGGTACGGATCGAGCAAGTGTCCCTGTCCGGATCGGGCGAATCCCCCCACCACCGCGCGGGTGTAGATGTTCGACAGCGAGTCGTCGTCCACGGCCTGCGCCCACGCGTCGGCCTTGGCCTCGGGGAGCGGACGTGATGCACGCGCCGCGGCGGCGATACGCGCGCCGGTGGAGGTGGCGTCCCGCTGCGCCTCGGCATCGATCACCGGCGTCGAGGACGGGTCGGTGTCGATGCTGCCCGCAGTTGCCAACGCGGTCACCAACTTCCAGCGGAGATCGGTGTCGACCGTGAGTCCCGGCAACCCGACGTCGGCGGGGTCGGAGCCCTCGTGCAGCGCGGTGACGACGGCGATCTCCGCCTCCGCGAGACGTCCGGCCAACAGGGTGTTGACGAACGCGAGCTGATGGTCCGAACCCGCGTCGGCCGCGCGTGCCAGTTCCAGTAGTCGGGCGCTGAACTGCGGCCAACCGGTCGTCGTGGCCCACTCGGGGTCGGCGTAGGCGTCCAACGCCGTGGTGGCCTGCATCAGCACCCGCTGCACCACGCCGATCTCGGCCTCCGCGGCGATCCCGCGCGCGACGAGTTCGACGAAGTCACGGGCGCGCAGTTCGGCCTGACGGGTCATCTCCCAGGCCGCGGACCAGATGAGTGTCCGCGGGAGCGGATCGGTGATGTCGCCGATGCGGGCGGTCGCGGTGGCCAGTGAGTCGGGATCGAGTCGGACCGATGCGTAGGTCAGATCGCCGTCGTTGAGCACCACGATGTCGCCACGGTGTACACCGACCAGATCCGGCACCTCGGTGCGCTCGCCCTCGATGTCGAGCTCCACGCTGTGCGCGAGTTCGATGGCGCCCGAACCGTTGTCGGCGTAGACACCCACGCGGAGTCGATGGACGCGCGTCTCCCCGGCCCCGGGGGCAGCGCCGTCCTGCAGGATGTCGAACGATGTGAACGTGCCGTCCTCGGCGAGCTCGAAGTGCGGACGGATCACGTTGATGCCGGTGGTCTTCAGCCACTGATCGCCCCAGTCGGACAGATCCCGGCCGGATGCCTTCTCCAGTGCCGACAGGAGATCGCCGAAGGTGGCGTTGCCGAAGCTGTGAGCGGCGAAGTAGTCGCGCAGACCGGCCAGGAAGGGCTCGAGGCCGACGTAGGCCACCAACTGCTTGAGCACCGAGGCGCCCTTGGCGTAGGTGATCCCGTCGAAGTTCACCTCGACAGCGGCGATGTCGGGGATGTCGGCGGCCACCGGGTGGGTCGACGGCAACTGGTCCTGGCGGTAAGCCCATGACTTCTCGACGTTGGCGAAGGTCGTCCACGCGCTCGTGTACTCGGTGGCCTCGGACTGGCAGAGGACCGAGGCGAAGGTCGCGAAGGACTCGTTGAGCCACAGGTCATCCCACCACTGCATGGTGACGAGGTCGCCGAACCACATGTGGGCCATCTCGTGCAGCACGGTCTCGGCCCGACGCTCGTACTGCGCCTTGGTGACCCGGGAACGGAACACGTAGTCCTCGAGGAAGGTCACGGCCCCGGCGTTCTCCATGGCGCCCGCGTTGAACTCGGGGACGAACAGCTGGTCGTACTTGCCGAAGGCGTACGGGACGCCGAAGTTCTGGTGATAGAACCCGAAGCCCTGCTTGGTCTCGGTGAACAGCCGATCGGCGTCCATGTGCTCGGCCAACGATGCGCGGCAATAGATCCCGAGCGGGATGGTGCCGTGGTCGTCGGTGTAGGCGTCCGTCCACTCGGCGTACGGCCCGGCGATGAGTGCGACGAGGTAGGTGCTCAGCACCGGGGTCTCGCGGAAGCGGTGCACACCGGGTTCGGCAGCCAGGTCGTTGACGACCGGCGAGTTGGAGATGACCTTCCAGTCGGTCGGTGCCGTGACGGTCAGCGTGTAGGTCGACTTGAGATCGGGCTGATCGAAGCACGCGAACATCCGCTTCGCGTCGGCGGTCTCGAACTGCGAGTACAGATACACGGCGTCGTCGGTGGGGTCGACGAAGCGGTGGAGGCCCTCGCCGGTGTTCGAGTACGCGGCGTCGGCGACGACCGTGAGCTCGTTGCGCTCGGCGAGGTCGGGGAGTGGGATACCGACCGACTCGTCGAAGGTCGAGACATCGAGTTCGGTTCCGTTGAGGGTTGCCGAATGCACGCGCGGAGCGACGAGGTCGACGAAAGTCTGCGACCCGGCGGTGGCGGTGAAGGTGATCGTCGTGGTCGATCGGAAGGTGTCGGTCCCCGGGTGGCCTGCTCCGTCGGTGAGGTCCAGGTCGATGACGTAGGACTCGACGTCGATGAGGGCTGCACGTTCGCGGGCCTGGTCTCGGGTCAGATTGGGAGCAGTCACGGTCGCGTCTTCCCGCCTCTCGTTTGCCATGGTGTCCGCCGATCGGCGGGTGTCCGGCGCCAGCTTATCCACTTCGGCGTCGGCGGGAATGTCCGCGGCATCGGCCGGTTGTACTCAGCGGACCGCATCGCCGTCGTCCGGCGGTACGGTGACGAACAGACCATCGCGCGGCCGGCGAACACACAGCCGCGTGGCCCCGACGAGAGGACAGTTGAGATGGCCCGACGAGATCGCGTGGACTTCTGGTTCGACCCGCTGTGCCCCTGGTGTTGGATCACGTCGCGCTGGATCCTGGAGGCCGAGCAGGTCCGGGACATCGACGTCAACTTCCACATCATGAGCCTCGCGGTGCTCAACGAGGGCAAAGACATCCCCGAGGACTACCGCAAGGGTCTGGCCCAGGCGTGGCGTCCGGTCCGGGTGATCGCCGCCGCAGCCGCTGCGAAGGGTGACGAGATCCTGGCCCCGCTCTATGCGGCGTTCGGGACGCGTATCCACAACCAGGGCATCAAAGATCTCGACCAGGTGATCAGCGAGTCACTCGCCGAGCTGGATCTCGATCCGTCACTGGCGGCAGCAGCCGACTCCGAGGAGTTCGACGAGGCGATCCGGAAGAGTCATCACGAGGGCATGGACAAGGTCGGTGACGACGTCGGCACGCCGACGATCCACGTCAACGGTGTCGCCTTCTTCGGTCCGGTGCTGTCTCGCATCCCGCGCGGCGAGACGGCGGGAACCGTGTGGGACGGTGCGGTCGCGTTGTCGTCGTACCCGCACTTCTTCGAGCTCAAGCGCAGTCGCAACGAGGATCCGCAGTTCGACTGACCTGCAACCGAAGAGATGGTGATCGTCGGCCGCCCGGAACCGCCGGGCGGCCGACATCGTCGGGCAGCGGTGACCGTCGAGAGGCGCCCGGACGCCGGATGGTCGAGCGCGCCGTCAGAACTTGGGAGGCATCTCCAGTCCGTTCGGCAGGCTGCCCTGGGCGGTGGTGACCGGATGCGGTGGCGGCGGAATAGGTACCACGTTGCCGCTGCCGACTCCGCGCACGATCTGCTTGGGACGCAGGAACATCGCGCCCGCGCGGGTGCGGTCACGCAGGGCTGCCGCCCGCCACGTCAGGACGGGGTGGGTCGCCAGCGCGTTGACGACGAAGACGAAGAAGCCCCGCTCATGCGTGGCGCGGTCGGCGAACTGATCGAAATCGATCGCCGACAGCATGTACTTGCCGGCGGACAACACCCCGATCGCGCCCCTCGAACCCGACGGCTGGGAGTAGTAGCCGAAGTTGTCGGCGGTGTACTCCTGAGACCGCGACAATGCCGAGCCGAGGAGCGGTACGTACATCCCGACCGTCGTGGTGAGTTGCCGCCAGTAGGACGTGTGACCTGCGGCGATGTGGCCGATCTCGTGCGAGATGATGAACCTCAGCGCGTCGGGATCGCGTGCCTCGCCACCGATCTCGAACAGATCCGAGTAGACGACCACGTACCGCCGGAACCCGTGTCCGGAGGCGAAGGCGTTGATCTGGCCGTTGCCGAGCACCACGTAGGCGTCGGGGACGTACTCGAGTCCGTACCGCGCGGCCGCCTCGACGACCATCCGATGACCGGCCGGGAACTGACTCGGCGTCATCTGTACGCCACTGGTCCGCGGAGTCGCGTACGTGACACCGCGGATGAACAGCAGTAGCAGCGGCCCGAACAGGACCCCCAGGAACAACTGGTTGAGACCGCCGAACGCGACCAGCGCGATGACCACGACGTACCCGAACACCGTGATCGCGATGACCAGGATCAACAGGGGGATCTCCCACGGGTGTCGATGGGGGTCCTGGGCGAACCGTGCCGGCGTCAGCCAGTGACGGCCGGCCACGGCGTCATGCTGGTCGGGGGCGGGGCCGGTCGGGTCCGCGACCCCGGGCACATTCGGTATCGGCGATCGGGCGTCCACGCGTCCAATCTATAGTGGCGCCATGCGTGTCTACCTCGGTGCCGACCATGCCGGATTCGAATTGAAGAACCAGATCGCCGACCACCTCAAGGCCGGTGGCCACGATGTCGTCGATGTCGGGGCGCACGTCTACGACGCAGCCGACGACTACCCGGCCTTCTGCATCGAGGCCGCTCGCCGCACCGTCGCCGACCCCGGAAGCCTCGGGATCGTGCTCGGCGGCAGCGGCAACGGCGAGCAGATCGCCGCCAACAAGGTGCCCGGGGCGCGGTGCGCCCTCGCCTGGAGCGTCGAGACCGCCCAGCTCGCTCGTCAGCACAACAACGCGCAGCTCATCGGCATCGGGGGCCGGATGCACACTCCCGAAGAAGCGTTCGCGATCGTCGATGCCTTTGTCACCACGCCGTGGTCCGACGAGGCCCGTCACCAGCGCCGTATCGACATCCTGGCCGAGTACGAGCGCACCGGCGATGCCCCGGCACTGCCGGAACAGGCCTGACCGGTAGGTCGTAGCAGTGCCCGAAGGGCATACCCTCCACCGGCTCGCCCGCCGACACCAGCGGATCTTCGGCGGCGAGACGGTGCGGGTCAGCAGCCCTCAAGGCCGATTCGCCGACGGCGCCGCCGAGATCGACGGCCTGGTGCTCCGCACGGCAGAGGCGTGGGGCAAGCACCTCGTCCACCGATACGGACCGGCACGGTCCGAGCGGATCGTCCATGTGCATCTCGGTCTCTACGGGGCGTTCACCGAGGTGCCGATGCCGATGCCGGCCCCCGTCGGTCAGGTGCGGATGCGTATCGAAGGAACCGACGCCGGGGTGGACCTGCGCGGTCCGACCGCGTGTGAGATCTTCACCCCGGCTGATCTCGAGGCGCTCGTCTCCCGGCTCGGACCCG
Source organism: Gordonia soli NBRC 108243 (assembly GCF_000334455.1). Classification (GTDB taxonomy): domain Bacteria; phylum Actinomycetota; class Actinomycetes; order Mycobacteriales; family Mycobacteriaceae; genus Gordonia; species Gordonia soli. Next base: position 126,019 of record NZ_BANX01000020.1, on the reverse strand, counting down.
ATCCACTCCGTCGCGACGCCGATCCCGACGTCGCCTGGAAGGCCATCTCGCGGTCGAAACGACCGATCGGGTCGCTGCTGATGGACCAGAAGGTCATCGCAGGTGTCGGCAACGTGTACCGGGCCGAGGTGCTGTTCCGGGCCGGTATCGATCCGTATCGACGCGGCGATCGGATGACGCGCGACGAGTTCGACGAGGTGTGGGCGGATCTGGTCGCCCTGATGCGAATAGGTGTACGCCGCGGCCGAATCCACGTCATCCGGCCCGAGGACGACCACGGACCCGGCTCCTATGCCCGCGACCGTCCCCGCACCTACGTGTACCGCCGGGCCGGTGACGAGTGCCGGACCTGCGGGACCACGGTCCGGCAGGCCGACCTCGAAGGCCGCAACCTCTACTGGTGCCCGGTCTGCCAGACCTGAGCGGCCGTCCCGCCCCGGGCCGCCGACCGTACCAGTGGCGACCAAGCGACAACCTCAGTGAACTCTCAGCGTCGCACCGGTGCTGCTCTCACCTCGCGGGCGCATCCTGGGGACATGGACGACGACCGCACGACCGAGGACACCTCGTCGGGTACCGACTGCAGGCAGGTCATCACCGTGCTCGCGGTCGGCGGCACCGGCGAGTCCTGGAGCGCGGATCGTCGACGTCATGTCACCGGGATGCTCTCGGCGGTCACTCGTGACCTCGACGACCGGTTCCGGTCACGGTGGGTCGGCTACCCGGCCAGTTACGGCCCGTCACCTCGACCGGGTGGCATGAGTTACGCGCTCAGCGTCGCCGAGGGCACTCGGCGGCTGCGAGCGGCCTTGGCCGAGACGCCCGGTCCGATCGCGTTGATCGCCTACTCCCAAGGCGCGGTGGTGGTCCGGACCGCGATCCATCAGCTGGTGGCCGAGGGCGACGCGCGGGTCGACGACATCCTCGCCGTCGGTCTCGTCGCAGACCCCCACCAACCTGCCGGCGCCGTCGACGGTTGCAGCGGTTGGGGAGTCGCGGGTCCCGGCCTCGATCTACCGGACGATCTCCCCGTCCACTGGATCGGTGTGCCCGGCGACGTGATCTGTGATGCCCGGCCGGACTCGTTCATCCGCGACATCGCCGATCTCACCGGGTCGTTGTCCTTCGCCGCGCTCGGACACTGGTTGATCGCGATGGTGCTGACGCTGTTCCGCAACGACTTCCAGAACGCCCATCGAACGGCGATCAGCCCGCGGCAGTGGCGTCGCGATCTGCGGCGACTGCGGTCAGCGCTGCGTGAGGTCCTCGGGTATCTGCCGCCGGTCCTGGCCTGGCGGACCGTCCGCTGGCGCAATCGTGGAGGCGGACGCCACATCTCCTACGCGGTCGAGCAGTACCGCGCCGACTCCGTCACGGATGCCGGGACCACTGGCTGCGAGGTGCTCGCGCACTGGATCCAGGTCCAGGCGACCTTCTCGACATCCGCTGCCTCCTTCCGGTTGGCTGCCTGAGCCGGCCGGCTCAGGCGAAGAGCCACAGCCGAAGCGCCACACCCGAAGAGCTACTGTCGGGCCTGAATCGGCTGTCGCGCCGCGTGCTCGTCAGTCGGAGGCCGGGGGCACGCTGATGCCGAAGAGGCGGCGAGCATTTCCCTCGACGAACAGTTCACGTGCGGCGGGATCGTCGAAGCAGGCCAGGAAACCGGCGATGTCGTCGCGGGTCGGACGCTGGAACGGATAGTCGGTCGAGAACATCAACCGATCCGGGGTGGTGACATCGAGGACGTGTCGCAGGAGCACCGGATCGAGCATGCCAGAACAGGTGACGTGGATGTTGGAGCGCAGGTAGTCGTCCATCGGGCGTTCGAGACCTGCGACCCGACTCAGGCCGGCGATCCGGCTGCGCCAGAACAGGAGCAGTTCGCCCCAGTGCCCGAGGATGACCTGGAGATCGGGGTGACGATCGAAGGTCCCCGCGACGATCAGCCGTAGCGCGGCCTGGGCTGCCTCGAGATGCCAGCCCCAACCGAACGTGGCGAGTCCCAGATCCGTCACCTCGTCGAATCCTGAGTAGCTCGCGGTCCGCACTACGGCAGGCGGTATCTGCGGATGGATGAAGATCGGTGCGCGCAAATGAGCGGCCGCTGCACAGAGATCGTCGAATCCTCGGTCGTCGAACGGGATCCCGCGGGTGCGGCCGTACACCATCGCCCCGACGAATCCCTGCGCCACCGTTCGCTCGAGTTCGGCCACTGCGGCTGCCGGGTCAGCGGTGGGCAGGCAGGCCAGTGCACGGAAGCGCGTGGGATGCCGACGAACCGATTCGGCAGCGAGATCGTTCGCCATCGCACTCAACCGCACGGCCGATTCTCTCGGCAGCGGATGCGCCCCGGGCGGAGCCAGCGAGAGGATCTGCATCTCGACGCCCTGCGCGTCCATGTAGTCGATCCGCCGCGCGTCGATGTCGTCGAGTCGTTCGAGGTTGTCGCCCATCTCGTCCAGCACGATGCTCGGGTCCCCGACATCGAGAGGCAGTGCGCGCACCGCGTCAGTGAGAGCGGGGTGATTCCAATGCTCTTCTATCGCGATCAGTCCCATGTCGACACCTCGTTGCTCGGGATCACAGTGTGTGGTCGTCACTGCTGTCGAACTTAGGCCGGAGTCGGTCATGGCGCGGCGCGAAGTGGCGTGTGAGCGGGCAGCAATCTGCTCCCGCCAGGCGGCTCCTCGGTCCGACGGCCAAGCGGGTGTCTGGTCGATGATCTGTCGATGCGCGACCAGGTGAACGGCGTGTGACCGTCGGTGGGCGACCTCGGTGCATCGACTCCGTGACCCACGCTTCGAGTCGTGCGCGACACCGGCCTGGGTGACACTGAGGATGCCGTTCGTCCGGGGTGGTCGACCGGCGGCCTTTCGGGCGGACCTTCTCTGATCGGAGACATCCTCATGGAGCACTACGACATCGTCGTGATCGGTTCGGGTCCGGCGGGACAGAAGGCCGCGATCGCCGCGGCCAAACTCGGGAAGCGTGCGGCGGTAGTCGAGCGACGCGACATGGTCGGCGGGGTCTGCATCAACACGGGAACCATCCCGTCGAAGACCCTGCGGGAGGCGGTCCTCTACCTCACCGGTCTCAATCAGCGCGAGCTGTACGGGCAGTCGTATCGCCTGAAGAGCGACATCACGGTGACCGACCTCTCGGCTCGCACCATGCATGTCGTCGGCAAGGAGATCGACGTCATCCAGAGTCAGCTGGCACGTAACTCGGTTGCACTGCTGATCGGGAGCGCGCGATTCGTCGCCCCGGAGGAGATCGTTATCGAGGATGCGACCGGCGACCTCAAGCACATCAGCGCCGACAAGTTCGTGATCGCGGTCGGAACCCGTCCGGCTCGGCCGTCGACAGTCGACTTCGACGGAGCCACCGTCGTCGACTCGGACCAGATCCTGGGCATGGATCGGGTGCCCGCATCGATGGTGGTGGTCGGTGCAGGCGTCATCGGTATCGAGTACGCGTCGATGTTCGCCGCGCTGGGGTCGAAGGTGACGGTGATCGAGCAGCGGCCGTCGATGCTCGACTTCTGCGATCGCGAGATCATCGAGTCGTTGCAGTACCAACTCCGCGAACGGGGGGTGACCTTCCGCTTCGGCGAGACGGTGGAGACCGTCGAGAGCCATCCGTCGGGCACGCTGACGCTTCTCGCCTCCGGCAAACGGATTCCCGCCGACACCGTGCTGTATTCCGCCGGGCGGCAGGGGGTTTCGGACGAGCTCGATGTCAGTGCGGCCGGCCTCACCGCTGACCGACGTGGCCGGTTGTCGGTGGACGAACATTTCCGCACGGAGGTCGACCACATCTATGCCGTCGGCGACATCATCGGGTTCCCGGCACTGGCCGCGACATCCATGGAACAGGGACGTCGCGCGGCGTACCACGCATTCGGCGAGCCGGTCGGCGCCACCGATGTCGATCTGCAACCCATCGGTATCTACGCGATCCCGGAGATCAGCTTCGTCGGCCGGACCGAGGATCAGCTGACCGCGGACAACATCCCGTTCGAGGTCGGCGTCGCCCGCTATCGCGAACTCGCCCGAGGCGCCATCATGGGCGACTCGTACGGTCTGCTGAAGCTGCTCGTCCACGCCGAGGACCGAACGCTGCTCGGAGTACACGCCTTCGGCAGCAACGCTGCCGAACTGGTCCACATCGGCCAGACCGTGATGGGTCTCGGCGGGTCGGTGGACTATCTGGTGGACGCGGTGTTCAACTACCCGACGCTGGCCGAGGGATACAAGGTCGCGGCGCTCGACGCGGTGAACAAGATGCGGGCGATCGCGCGTGTTCGGGCCACCGGGAACGCACTCGACCTGGACTCGGCCGCCCCGGTCCCGTCCACCTGATCACCGGTCGGTCGAGTACCCCGCCCCGTGCCGACCGGCACCGAGTCGACCGACCGCAGACGGCCGCCCCATGAGGCGCCGAACCGAAGGCTCCGGACCAGGCACCCGCGAGCGCGGCACAGGGCGCCCCTGACAGCGACGAAGCCCCGGACGGAGAACCGTCCGGGGCTTCGTCGTGACGATCGGTGTCGTCAGAAGCTGGTGTCAGCTACCGGGCACGTACTTGGGGCCGATTGTGTTGCGCACCACGATCGGGGTGTCCCGCGGGATGTTGTCGTACACCCACTTGCCGTTCTCGGTGTTGACGTTGATGCAGCCGTGGCTCGCATTGCTGCGACCCTGCTGGGCAACCGACCACGGTGCGGCGTGGATGAAGATGCCGTCCCAGGACATCCGCGTCGCGTACTCGACGTACGTGCGGTACCCGTTGGGGGAGTCGACCGGGACGCCGTACGTGGACGAGTCCATGTACATGTCGCGGTACTTCTCCTTGGTGTGGTACACGCCGTTGGGGGTCGGGTGGTTGTCCGAGCCCATCGAGATCGGCATCGTCCGCGCGTACTTGCCGTTGTGCCACCAGGTGATCTGGTGGGTGTGATCGTCAGCGAGGGCGATCCAGCCGGTCGACGTCTTCACGTTCGGGATCTGCGGGCCGGCAGGCTTCTCCTTGGTGGTCTCCGGAGTCGGCGTCGGCGAAGGCGTCGACGGCGTCTGAGACGGGGGAGTGGGCAGACCGGGGATCGGCGGCACCTCGACGGGAGGCAGGCCGGGGATGACCGTGACCGGCGCGGCCGACGCGAGGGACGGCAGCGACACCATCACGGCGACGACGCCGAAGATGGTGGCGAGGAGACGTGCCGGTCCACGCCGCGTGCGGCGTGAGGGCTTAGTTGTCAGCACAGGAGTTCGTACCTTTGCAGTTGATGAATCGATGCGCATCCCCCGGAATGCGCTCGACCATCGTTACACAACCGTTGCCTTCGCTCCAAAGACCGGCGATCGAACAAACGGACAACTCTCGCCGGGTGTCTCACCGGTCGGCATTAACGCCGAGGTGGCGGGTGGTGGTGAACTCGTTGTGAGTCGCGTCACAAAAAACTGCGAGATGGCAAACCGCCCATCAAGAACGGTGTGCCATCTCGCAGCAGATGTGGTCGTCGGTGTGCGTCGGATCAGCAGTTGCTGGGTGCCGGACGTCCCTCGAACCGGTCCGTGAGGAAGTTCAGGGCCGGCAGCACGCCGATGGTCGCCGCGCTGAGATGGTCCGGCGACGGCGTCAGCAGGGTCTGCACCCGTGCACCCGCCCGGCAGTACCGGTTGATGGTGTACGTGATGGACGAGACCGGGATCAGCACGTCGGTCGGGCTGTGCCATTCGAAGATCGGCACGCGCGGGATGCCCGGGTACAGTGACAGGCTGTTCTCGGACACGACCCGGCGGGCTTCTTTGTTCTCGAAGATCTGCTCGCCGCCCAGTGCCACCTGCTTGGCGCTGTGTCCGGCGCCCACTCGCAGGATGTCGTTGGTGCATGCGTTGCGCAGCTCGCGGTACATCTGCCGGCCGAGGCCGGACAGGTACTTCTGGATCGGGATCTCCTTCGGGTACTCGCGGGAGAATCCGATCGCCGCGGCGAAGGCCAGGCCGAATGCGGGATGGGGATTGTTGTAACCCAGCCCCTCGGCCATCTTGATGAGGTTCATCGGGGCGCCTCCGTAGGCGGCACCCACCAGGTTCACATCCGGTGCGTACTTCGGGGCCAACGCGGCGGCCCAGGCCGCGGCCATGCCGCCACCGGAGTAGCCGGCCAGGCCGACCTTGCTCTTGCGTACGCCCGCGGGCGCGAACTTCTGCGCGGCACGGATGCCGTCGAGCGTGACCTTGCCGCCCAACTTCGCAGCGCCGTAAGCACTTCGCGGCCCGAGGTGGTCGGGGATCGCGATGGTCCAGCCCTGCTGCAGGACGACGTTGAGGGCCGGCGCCTCGCGGATCGCGAGGTTCGGGTCCTCGGTCCACAGCGCCTGCGACGGTGCGCATTGCAGCCCGGTGGCGTTGACGATGTGCTCGAACGACAGCAGCGGTCCGTTCGGCTTCTTGGTGGTCGGCACCAGCAGCGTCGTCACGCCGACGATCGGCTTGTCCTGCGAGTCGGTCGACCGGAAGGCGACCTGATAGGTGCGGACACCGACGAATGCCGGCGGATTCGGCTTGTTCCGTGCGCGGATGATGTCGCCGTTCTCGAGCTTGTCGAGATTGCGCGGCGCATCGTAGAACCGATCGCGCAGCGGCGTCGGCAGCGATACGTTGTCGGCGCTCGCGGTACCCGCGGCGGCCGAGATGAGGCCGGCGACCAGCGAGACGATCGCTGTGCCGACGACGGCACGTCGCCACGGCCGGCGCACGCCGGTAGTGGACCGTACCGTGGACAGATTCATGTGCGGACGTCGAACCGACACCACAACCCCCCAGTTCTGGCTGCGCTCGAAGACGAGCGCGGATGAGCCTCCCAACCCGGCTTATATGATGAGGCATCCCGCCGTGGTGTCAACTTCGACCCACCGATGCAGATCCGGGAACCTTGTGCAGGTCATCGGATGTTCATCCGAACGTGCTGCTTCCCAGGGCGTAGGGCGCATGGTCGCCTGGCGGACGAGCAGAGGTCGTCCTGCCGGCGCCCGGATGGCGGGTCGGTCGCTCTCGCCGTGCCCCCGGCTCAGGCGGGCAGGGGGTGGTCGGTGCGGAGGTGCCGCACCGGTTGGGCGCACGACTCGTCGCGGCAGACGAGCATGATGTCGACGCGCCCGGGACCGTCGGCGGCTGCGACCGCGACGTCCTTGCGCACGTACAGGTTCGCGCCGCAGGTGGGGCACTTGCGGGTGCTCTTGGACAGGCTGGTGGACATGAGGTCCACGGTACGCCGGATGTGGCGTGGATCACAGTCGTTGCGGAGGCGATTCCGAATCCCCGGCGCGCCCGGCGGCGTGCAGACCACAAAAGGGTCAGCCGGCGTGACGCCTGCTGACCCTGTGGAGCGGGTGACGGGAATCGAACCCGCGTAGCTAGTTTGGAAGACTAGGGCTCTACCATTGAGCTACACCCGCGTGTGCGCCGAGCCGGTCGGTGAGATCGGTTTTCCGCGTGCAGCACGGAACTGTACCCGGTGGTCCGACAATCGGAGAAATCGCCCGGTGCGACCCGGTGGACGGGGCTCGGCGGACGCGTCGAGTGCGCATCGGGGGCGTCGAGTACCCGGTTGGGTGACGCCGACGCAGCCACGTACTATGTGGCGTTGGCCCTGCTCTGCGACCGTGTGCCCCTGTGGCGCAGCGTGCGGCGGGTCCACGGGATGTGGCGCAGCTTGGTAGCGCATCCGCTTTGGGAGCGGAGGGTCGCAGGTTCAAATCCTGTCATCCCGACTCGTCCGGCGACCCCGAGAAGTCCCGCAGACGACCGGAGACTTTCGGACCCGATCCCCCAGATATAAGGAGCACGAGGCGTGAAGAGCACCGTCGAGCAGCTGAGCCCGACCCGAGTGAAGCTCAATGTGGAAGTCCCCTTCGAGGAGCTGTCCGGAGACTTCGACCGGGCCTACAAGTCGCTGGCCCAGCAGATCCGGATCCCGGGCTTCCGTCCGGGCAAGGCGCCCGCCAAGCTCATCGAGGCCCGCGTCGGCCGCGACTCGGTGCTCGCGCAGGTCGTCAACGACGCATTGCCGGGCAAGTACTCCGAGGCCGTCACCGAGGCCGACATCAAGGCGATCGGCCAGCCCGAGATCGATCTGGCCGAGCTGTCCTACGGTGAGTCGATCACCTTCACCGCGGAGGTCGACGTCCGTCCCGACGTCACGCTGCCCGACTACTCGACGTTGGCCGTCGAGGTCGACGCCATCGAGGCCGACGAAGCGGCCGTCGACGAGCAGCTCGAGGGTCTGCGCGCGCGTTTCGGCACCTTGGTCGGGGTCGATCGCGGTGCCCAGGACGGCGACCACGTGTCGATCGACCTGAGCGCGACCATCGACGGCCAGCCGGTCGAGGAGGCCTCGACCGAGGGCCTGTCGCACGAGGTCGGTTCCGGTCAGCTGATCGACGGCCTCGACGAGGCACTCGTGGGTCTGAAGTCCGGTGAGAGCAAGGTGTTCACCACCAAACTCGTCGCAGGCGACCATGCCGGTGAGGATGCGGACGTCTCGGTGACCGTGCACTCGGTCAAGGAGCGCGAGCTGCCCGAGGTCGACGACGAGTTCGCGCAGCTGGCGAGCGAGTTCGACACGGTCGCCGAGCTCAAGGAGAGCCTCGCCGAGCGGGTCGCGCAGTCGAAGAAGGTCGAGCAGGCCAACGCGATCCGCGACGCCGTCCTCGAGAAGCTGCTCGAGACCGTCGAGATCCCGCTGCCGGAGAAGGTCGTCGAGGGCGAGATCGAGGGCCAGCAGCACCAGATCATCCACGCACTCGGTCACGACGACGAGCAGCTCGCCAAGTTCCTCGAGGCACAGGGCAAGACCCGCGAGGAGTGGGACGCCGAGGCCCGCGAGGAAGCCGAGAAGTCGGTGCGCACCCAGCTCCTGCTCGACGCGATCGCCGATCAGCAGGAGACCGAGGTCGGCCAGGACGAGCTGACCCAGCAGATCCTCTTCCAGGCGCAGCGCTACGGCATGCAGCCGCAGGAGTTCATCCAGCAGTTGCAGAACGCCGGACAGGTCGGCGCCGTGTACGCCGACGTCCGCCGCGGCAAGGCGCTCGCGAGCATCGTCGGTGACGTGAGCGTCACCGACTCGTCGGGGGCCACCGTCGACACCGCCGAGTTCTTCGGCGAGGCCGAGGCCACCGACGAGACCGGCGACTGACGATCCCCTTCGCGGACCGCGGGTCGCCGAGACCCGCGATCCGACGAGCCGACAGCCGGTGCCGGAGTCCCGGCCCGGCTGTTCTGCTCTCAGCGAAGCGGGGTGTCATCGGGACTGCGGTGACACCGGCATTGGTTAGTGTCGGTGAGGACATCACCAACCGATGATCGCTGCCGGACGAGGCAGCACCTCGGTGGCCGACCGGATCGTCACGATCACGGTCGCACCCAAGAGCACGACATGCAGTCAACACGACAGGCAAAGGTAGGAACCGTGAGTGAGCCGACCATCCACACACCCACGATGAGTTCGGGTGTGGCCGGGCTGAACCTGACCGACTCGGTGTTCGAGCGCCTTCTCCGCGAGCGCATCATCTTCCTCGGCACCCAGGTCGACGACGACATCGCCAATCGTCTGTGCGCGCAGATCCTGTTGCTCACGGCCGAGGACCCGACTCGCGACATCAACCTCTACATCAACTCCCCGGGTGGTTCGGTCACCGCGGGCATGGCGATCTTCGACACCATGCAGCTCGCCGAGTGCGATGTCGCCACCTACGCGATGGGTATGGCGGCCTCGATGGGGCAGTTCCTGCTCGCCGCCGGTGCAAAGGGCAAGCGGCATGCGCTGCCGCACGCGCGGATCATGATGCACCAGCCCTCGGCGGGCATCGGTGGCACGGCTGCCGACATCGCGATCCAGGCCGAGCAGTTCGCGGCCACCAAGAAGGAGATGAACCGGCTCAACGCCGAGTTCAGCGGGCAGCCCCTGGAGAAGATCGAGGCGGACGCCGATCGCGACAAGTGGTTCACCGCATCGGAGGCCAAGGACTACGGCCTGGTCGACCACGTGATCAGCCGACCGTGAGCAACCTCGGATCGTCGGAACGTTCCCACAACCCCACGGAGCAGCAGATGAGCACTTCCCTTCCCGCCGGAACGGCACCCGAGGTCGCCGCCGGAATCCCGGCATCGGCCCTCGCCCTGCGCAGCATCGAGGCGCGCTACATCCTCCCGCAGTTCATCGAGCACACGCCGAACGGACAGCGTCAGTACGACCCCTACGCGAAGCTGTTCGAGGAGCGCATCGTCTTCGTGGGGACGCCGATCGACCAGACGGTCGCCAACGACGTGATGGCGCAGCTGCTGGTGTTGGAGTCCCAGGACCCCGACCGCGACATCACCATGTACATCAACTCGCCCGGTGGCAGCGTGCCCGACATGCTGGCCATCTACGACACGATGCAGTACGTACACAGCGACATCGTGACCGTCTGCCTCGGCGAGGCGGCCTCGGCGGCAGCGATCCTGCTCGCCGGCGGTACCCCGGGCAAGCGTGCGGCGCTGCCGAACGCGACCATCCTGATCCACCAGCCCCGCACCGGTGGCGCCTATCAGGGGCAGGTCTCCGATCTCGAGATCCAGGCCGCCGAGATCGAGCGCATCCGCAACCGTCTCGACGAGATCCTCGCGCGCCACACCGGTCAGGAGCCGGCGAAGATCCGGAAGGACACCGACCGCGACAACATCCTCACCGCCGAGGCCGCGAAGGAGTACGGAATCGTGGACGAGGTCTTCGAATACCGGAAGAAGTCCTTCCGCAAGGCATGACGTCCGATGGCGGTGTCCGAGCCCGAACACGCCGAGCGCGCTTGCGTCGGTTGCGGGCCCGGAACCGTCATCCTTGACCCCTGATCTGTTGCACGAAACTGCCGCGCGACATTTGGGCTTATCGGTCGAAGATCGGGCGGCACCCGGGTACCGTCGGATTATTGGGCGATCCGGGTGTTGGTCGGCCACCCGTGGTCGGCGGGCGGCCGGGGTGGTGACGGCAGATCGAACGGTCGAGGAGTCAGGAAACGGGCGACTCGGCAGATCCGGCGACTAGGAAGTAGGTACAGCACGCGATGGCACGTATCGGAGATGGTGGCGACCTGCTGAAGTGCTCCTTCTGCGGCAAGAGCCAGAAGCAGGTGAAGAAGCTCATCGCCGGCCCCGGGGTCTACATCTGCGACGAGTGCATCGACCTGTGCAACGAGATCATCGAAGAGGAGCTCGCCGAGACCGGCGACGTCAAGCTCGACGAGCTGCCCAAGCCCGCCGAGATCCGTGACTTCCTCGAAAATTACGTCATCGGGCAGGACACCGCCAAGCGCACCCTCGCGGTCGCCGTCTACAACCACTACAAGCGCATCCAGGCGGGGGAGAAGAAGGACTCGCGGACCGGTGAGACCGTCGAGCTCGCCAAGTCGAACATCCTGATGCTCGGCCCGACCGGCTGTGGCAAGACCTACCTCGCGCAGACGTTGGCGAAGATGCTGAACGTGCCCTTCGCGATCGCCGACGCCACTGCGCTGACCGAGGCCGGCTATGTCGGTGAGGACGTCGAGAACATCCTGCTGAAGCTGATCCAGGCCGCCGACTACGACGTCAAGCGCGCCGAGACCGGCATCATCTACATCGACGAGGTCGACAAGATCGCCCGCAAGAGCGAGAACCCCTCGATCACCCGTGACGTGTCCGGTGAGGGTGTCCAGCAGGCGCTGCTGAAGATCCTCGAGGGAACGCAGGCGTCGGTGCCGCCTCAGGGCGGACGTAAGCACCCGCACCAGGAGTTCATCCAGATCGACACGACGAACGTCCTGTTCATCGTGGCGGGCGCCTTTGCAGGGCTGGAGAAGATCGTCTCTGATCGCGTGGGCAAGCGTGGAATCGGCTTCGGCAACGACGTCGCCAGCAAGGAAGAGGTGGACGTCGTCGACCACTTCGCCGAGGTGATGCCCGAGGACCTGATCAAGTTCGGTCTGATCCCCGAGTTCATCGGCCGACTGCCGATGATCGCGTCGGTGACCAACCTGGACAAGGAATCGCTTGTGAGCATCCTGTCCGAGCCGAAGAACGCCCTGGTGAAGCAGTACACCAAGCTCTTCGAGATGGACAATGTCGAACTCGAGTTCACCAAGGACGCGCTCGAGGCGGTCGCCGACCAGGCGATCCATCGTGGCACCGGTGCCCGTGGTTTGCGCGCCATCATGGAAGAAGTCCTGCTCCCGGTGATGTACGACATCCCGAGCCGTGACGACGTCGCCAAGGTCGTCGTGACAGGGGAGACCGTCAGCGACAACGTGTTGCCGACGATCGTCCCGCGCAAGGACCGTCGCGACGAGCGACGCGACAAGAGCGCCTGACGCACCCAGTTCTCGATCGCGAACGCGCATCCGCCCATCCCCGGGCGGGTGCGCGTTCGCCGTCGGTCGGTGTGATCGGCCGACCGCGACGGTTCAGTCGACCGCGGGTTCCAAGCGGACGATGATCGCCTTGGACACCGGGGTGTTCGACCGGGCCGCGACGGCCCCCAGGGGAACCAACGGGTTGGTCTCCGGGTAGTAGGCGGCCGCGTTGCCGGTCGGGGTGTCGTAGGCGACGATCGTGAACCCGTCGACCCGCCGCTCCTCCCGGCCCCGCGGACCGTCGAACTCGGAGATGATGTCGACCCGCTGCCGGTCCAGGAACCCCAGGGCGGCGATGTCGGCCGCGTTGACCATCACCACCCGTCGATCGCCCGAGATGCCCCGGTATCGGTCATCGTGACCGTAGATCGTGGTGTTGTACTGGTCGTGGCTGCGCAGGGTCTGCAGAACCAGACGTCCGGGCGGAGTCCGGACCCAGTCGAGTGGTTCGGCGGACAGATTCGCCTTGCCGTTCGCGGTGGTGAACTCCCGACGGTCCCGGGGCGGGTGAGGAAGCACGAACCCGTCCGATTGGCGCACGCGGATGTTGAAGTCCTCGAATCCGGGGACGACCCGCGAGATGTGGTCTCGGACCGCGTCGTAGTCACCGCGTAACCGCTGCCAGTCGACGGAGTGAGAAGTGCCGAGCACTGCCGTCGCCAGGTCGCAGATGATGGCGACCTCACTGCGCAGCTCCGTCGACGCCGGCTTCAGCGATCCGCGGGACAGGTGAACCACCGACATCGAGTCCTCGACCGAGACCTGCTGTCGGACACCGCCGGTCACGTCGCGGTCGGTGCGACCGAGGGTCGGCAGGATGAGAGCGGCGCGGCCGGTCGCCAGATGCGACTCGTTCAGTTTGGTGCTCACGTTGACCGTCAGTGCGCAGGACGCGAGCGCAGCGGCGGTGGCGGCCGAATCCGGTGCGGCCGAGACGAAATTGCCGCCCATCGCCACGAACAGCCGGATCTCGCCGCGCTGCATCGCCTCGATCGACGCCACCGTGTCGTGGCCGTGGTCGCGGGGACTGTCGATGCCGAATTCCCGGTCGAGTGCCGAGAGGAACGACTCCGGCATCTTCTCCCAGATGCCCATGGTGCGGTCACCCTGGACGTTGGAGTGTCCGCGCACCGGACACAGACCTGCGCCGGGCTTGCCGATCATGCCGCGCAGCAGCAGGACATTGGTGCCCTCGGCGATCGTCGCCACCGCGTGGCGATGCTGTGTGAGTCCCATCGCCCAGCACAGGACCACGCGATCCGAGGTGGCGATCGCGGTCGCCAGGTCCTCGATCTGAGCCCGGGACAGACCGGTGGCCGTGACGATCTCGTCGAGGTCGACATCGGCGAGCACGTCGAGGTACTCGTCGAGTCCGGCGCAGTGGGCGGTCAGGAAGTCGTGATCGAAGACCGTTCCCGGAGAGGCGTTCTCGGCATCGAGGAGCAGCTTGGCTACACCGCGGAACAACGCCATGTCGCCGCCGAGGCGGATCTGCAGGAAGTCGTCGGCGAGGCGCGTCCCCTGGCCGACCACCCCACCGACCTTCTGCGGGTCCTTGAACCGCATCAGACCGGCCTCCGGGAGCGGGTTGACCGCGACGATGCGCGCACCGTTGTGCTTGGCCTTCTCCAGCGTCGACAACATCCGTGGGTGATTGGTGCCCGGGTTCTGGCCGGCGATGATGATGAGATCGGCGACCTCGAGGTCGGGGACGGTGACCGATCCTTTGCCGATTCCGATCGCGTCACCGAGTGCGGTGCCCGACGATTCGTGGCACATGTTGGAGCAGTCGGGCAGGTTGTTGGTGCCCACGCTGCGGGCGAAGAGCTGGTAGAGGAATGCGGCTTCGTTGCTGGTCCGCCCCGAGGTGTAGAAGACCGCCTCGTCGGGGGTGGTCATCGCCGCGAATTCGGCCGCGATGAGCCGATTGGCCTCGTCCCAGTCGACCGGGCGGTAGTGGGTGTCGCCGGGAGCGAGATACATCGGATGGGTGAGTCGTCCCTGCTGAGACAGCCAGTACGACGACCGGGTCCGCAGGTCGGCCACCGCGTGGTCGGCGAAGAAGTCCGGGCCGACCTGACGCGTGGTCGCCTCCTCGGCGACGGCCTTGGCGCCGTTCTCGCAGAACTCGGCATGCTTGCGGTGCCCGGGTGTCTCCGGCCATGCACATCCCGGGCAATCGAAGCCCTCGCGCTGGTTGAGCTTCAGCAGAGCGCGGGTCGTGCGAACGGGTCCCATCTGTTCGAAGCCTCGTTTGAGAGCCACCGCGACGGCCGGGACCCCGGCGGCGTAGTGCTTGACGTGACCGATGTGGACGTCCTCCGGCTCGGCGATCGAGTGGTCGTGCCCATGGTCTGAGTGCGTCATATGTCCATCTTGCTCCCAACCCGGGGCCGTGTCGCACAGACTGGTGCCATGTCGGAACAGAGCAACGAATCAGCACTCGCCGGGATCGTGATGGCCGGTGGTCAGTCGGTCCGCATGGGAAGCGACAAGGCAGCACTCGACTGGGACGGTCAACCGATGCTCGGCCGGATCGTGTCGGTGGTCGGGGAGCGGTGCGAGCAGGTGTTCGTGGTCGCCGCGGAGTCGTCGCCGGCCTATCGGCTGCTCTACGGCTCCGGCGGCCCCGCCGCCCGGTGGGTCACCGACGAGGTCCCCGACACGGGACCGCTGGGTGCCTTGGCGGCAGGCCTGTCTGCGGCCGGCGCGGCCGGTGCCGAACTGGCCTTCGTATGCGCCACCGACATGCCGTTGATCGGCACCGAGCTGATCGACGAACTCGTTCACGGGGTCACGCCGTCCACCGACGTGGTGATCGCGCACGATGCGTCCCGGGATCACCCGCTGGCCGGTGTGTATCGGACCGCGGTCGCCCCCAGACTCCACGAGCTGGTGGCGGCGGGCGAGCGGCGCCTGCTGGGCGCGTTGGAGACCGTGTGCACCCATCGGGTGACCGTCAGCGACCTCGACTGGCTGACCAACGTCAACGCGCCGGAGGACGTGCATCGCCTGCGGGTCTGACCACCGTTTTCGCCGGTTGCATAGCGGTTACCTAAGATCGAGGGGTGACCAACCCCGATCAGACGACCGAGCTCCCCAAGTCCTGGGATCCGGCCGAGCACGAGGCCGAGATCTATCAGGGCTGGGTCGATGCGGGCTATTTCACGGCTGACGCGTCCAGCGAGAAGCCGCCGTTCTCCATCGTGATCCCGCCGCCGAACGTCAACGGTTCGCTGCACATGGGCCATGCCTACGAACACGTCCTGATGGATGCACTGAGTCGCCGACGTCGTATGCAGGGTCACGAGGTGCTGTGGCTCCCCGGCATGGACCACGCGGCCATCGCGATGCAGACCATGGTCGAGCGCAAGCTCGCGGCCGAGGGCGTCACACGCGACGACATCGGCCGCGAGAAGTTCATCGAGCGGGTGTGGGCCGAGAAGGCCGAGATCAGCGGCACGATCGGTGGTCAGATGCGTCGGCTCGGAGACAGCGTCGACTGGAGCCGCGAGCGGTTCACCATGGACGAGGGGCTCTCCCGTGCCGTCCACACCGTGTTCAAGCAGATGTTCGACGACGGCCTGATCTACCAGGCCGAGCGTCTGGTCAACTGGTCGCCGGTGCTGAAGACGGCGATCAGCGACATCGAGGTGACCTACGCCGACGTCGAAGGCGAGCTCATCAGCTTCCGCTACGGCTCTCTCGACGACGCCGAACCGCACATCGTGGTCGCCACCACCCGACTCGAGACGATGTTGGGCGACACGGCGATCGCGGTGCATCCCGACGACGACCGATACCGCCACCTGATCGGCACCGAGCTGGAGCACCCGTTCGTGGACCGGCGGATCCCGATCGTCGCCGACGACTACGTCGACCCCGAGTTCGGCAGCGGCGCGGTCAAGATCACGCCCGCGCACGATCCCAACGACTTCGCGATCGGGCAGCGCCACGAGCTGCCGATGCCGACGATCATGGACGCCGAGGCCCGGATCGCCGACACCGGAACGCAGTTCGACGGGATGGACCGGTTCGAGGCCCGCGTCAAGGTCCGCGAGGCGCTCGCCGAGCAGGGACGCATCGTCAAGGAGGTCCGGCCGTATCTGCACAGCGTCGGCCACTCCGAGCGCACCGGTGAGCCGATCGAGCCGCGCCTGTCGATGCAGTGGTGGATCGATGTCAGCACGCTCGCCCGCAGCGCGGGTGACGCGGTCCGCAACGGCGACACCGTGATCCATCCGAAGTCGATGGAGTCGCGCTGGTTCGCGTGGGTCGACGACATGCATGACTGGTGCATTTCGCGACAGCTGTGGTGGGGCCATCGCATCCCGATCTGGTACGGCCCCGACGGCGAGGTCGTGTGCCCGGGACCGGACGAGACCGCCCCCGAGGGGTACGTCCAGGAGACCGACGTCCTCGACACCTGGTTCTCCTCGGGTCTGTGGCCCTTCTCCACGCTCGGCTGGCCCGAGCGCACCGAGGACCTCGAGAAGTTCTATCCCACATCGGTCCTGGTGACCGGCTACGACATCCTGTTCTTCTGGGTCGCGCGGATGATGATGTTCGGCACCTACGTCGGCAAGGATCTCGGTCCCGGCAACGCCGTGCCCTTCACCAATCTCTTCCTGCACGGACTGGTGCGCGACGAACACGGCCGCAAGATGTCGAAGTCGAAGGGCAACGGGATCGATCCGTTGGACTGGGTCGAGCGGTTCGGCGCCGACGCGCTGCGGTTCACCCTCGCCCGCGGAGCCAACCCGGGCAGCGACATCTCGGTCGGCGAAGACCATGCGCAGTCGTCGCGGAACTTCGCGACCAAGCTCTACAACGCGACCAAGTTCGCCCTGCTCAACGGCGCACGAGTCGGCGAGCTGCCCGACCGTGCCTCCCTCACCGTGGTGGACCGCTGGATCCTCGACCGACTCGACGAGGTGCTCGCCGAGGCCGATGCAGGCTTCGAGGCCTACGAGTTCTCCAAGGCGTGCGAGTCGCTATACCACTTCGCGTGGGACGAGGTCTGCGACTGGTATCTCGAACTCGCGAAAGTCCAGTTCGCCGAAGATGATCCGGTGCGGTCGGAGAGTACTGCGCTGGTCCTGGGAACCGTTCTCGACGGCC
Source organism: Gordonia soli NBRC 108243 (assembly GCF_000334455.1). Classification (GTDB taxonomy): domain Bacteria; phylum Actinomycetota; class Actinomycetes; order Mycobacteriales; family Mycobacteriaceae; genus Gordonia; species Gordonia soli. The sequence continues at coordinate 108,468 of NZ_BANX01000020.1, read as the reverse complement.
TGTTGCGCACGTTGTCCCCGGTCATCCCGTTCGTCACCGAGGTGTTGTGGACGACTCTCACCCACGAGGAGTCGGTGGTGGTCGCACCGTGGCCGACGGTGTCGGGCGCCGAGCGTGACGCCGACGCCGCACGGCATGTCGACGATCTACAACGCCTCATCACCGAGATCCGGCGATTCCGCAGCGACCAGGGACTGCGGCCGGGGCAGCGCGTCGCTGCCGATCTCGACGGCCTCGACGCCGCCGGGCTCACCGAGTCGCGCCCCCATCTGGACGCCCTCGCGCGCCTCGATCCGACGGGCGACGACTTCACCGTGACCGCGACCATCGACGTCCGTCTGTCGTCGGCGACGGTGACCGTGCGGATCGACACCTCGGGCACCGTCGACGTCGAAGCCGAGCGCAAACGCGTCGGCAAAGATCTCGCGGCGGCCGAGAAGGAACTGGCGCAGACGTCGGCGAAGCTGGGCAACGACCAGTTCCTGTCCAAGGCTCCTGACCAGGTCGTCGCCAAGATCCGCGCGCGCCGGGAACTGGCCGCCGAAGAGGTCGAACGGCTGGGCGCCAAGCTCGCCGCGCTGGGAGGATCGTGAGTCGAGAGGACGAGTACGAGCCTGACCAGTTCGAGGATCCGGACGCCGTACATCCCGAGTTCGTGGACGAGGGACGGTCGGCGGCGCGGCGGCGTGGCGCGGACGACACCGATCCCGGTGCGGTCGAGCTGGACGAGATCGACCTCGCGCACCTGGCCGACGAACAGGCGGCCTCGGAACCGGTGGATCTCGGGGCGCTCGCATTCGGTGCCGACGACGCCCAGATCCCGGCCGATGCACTCGACGAGGATGATCTCGACGCCGAGGAGCCGGGACCCGGGCACATCACCGGCGATGCGACCGACGCCCGGATGGCGCTGGCCGAACTCGTCGAGGTCGAGGCCGAACTGGACACCCGGTGGCCGGAGACCCGGATTGAGCCGTCACTCACCCGGATCGCAGCACTCATGGATCTGCTGGGGTCCCCACAGCGCAGCTATCCGGCGATACACATCGCCGGGACCAACGGCAAGACGTCGGTGGCGCGCATCATCGACGCGCTGCTGACCAGCCTGCATCGGCGGACCGGTCGGATCACCAGCCCCCACCTGCAGACGGTCACCGAACGCATCTCGGTCGACGGTGTACCGATCAGTCCGCGCACGTACGTCGACACCTACCGTGAACTCGAGCCGTTCATCACCATGGTCGACGATTCGTCGACCGCTGCGGGTGGACCGCGGATGAGCAAGTTCGAGGTGCTGACGGCCATGGCCTATGCGGTGTTCGCGGAGGCGCCCGTCGACGTCGCGGTGGTGGAGACCGGCATGGGCGGTCGCTGGGATGCGACCAACGTCATCGACGCCGGGGTCACGGTGATCACACCGATCGCGATGGACCACGCCGACTATCTGGGCGACACGCTCACCGCGATCGCGGGGGAGAAGGCGGGGATCATCAAGAAGGCCGAGCCCGACGATCTCTCACCGGTCGATCCGGTCACGGTCATCGGCATGCAGGAACCGGAGGCGATGGACGTCCTGCTGCGCCAGACCGTCGAGTCCGGGGCCGTTGTCGCGCGGCAGAACTCGGAGTTCGCGGTCATCGAATCCGTCACCGCCGTCGGCGGACAGTTGCTGACCCTGCAGGGGTTGGGCGGCACGTACGACGAGATCTTCTTGCCACTGCACGGCGCGCATCAGGCCGCGAACGCCTCCCTGGCGTTGGCGGCCGTGGAGGCGTTCTTCGGCTCCGGTCCCGGACGGCAGCTCGAGATCGACGCGGTCCGTGCGGGATTCGCGGCGGTGTCCAGTCCCGGTCGGCTGGAGCGGGTACGCAGTGCGCCGACCGTGTTCGTCGACGCAGCCCACAATCCGCACGGCGCAGCGGCTCTGGCGCAGGCGCTGTCGGAGGAATTCGACTTCCGACGGCTCGTCGGCGTCATCGCGATGCTCGGCGACAAGGATGCCGACGGATTCCTGGAGGCGTTGGAGCCTGTGCTGGACCACGTCGTGATCACCGACAACGGATCTCCGCGCGCCATCGATTCAGAACGACTGGCCGAGATCGCGCGCACCATCTTCGGCGAGGACCGGGTGCTCGTCACGCCGTTCCTGCCCGACGCCGTCACCGAGGCCATCGCGTTGGCCGAGGAGTCCGACGGTGAGCCTGTCGCCGGTGCCGGCGTGGTGATCACCGGATCGGTGGTCACCGCGGGCGCCGGTCGGACCCTGTTCGGCAAGGAGCCCTCATGACCGAGCCCCGACGATTCACCGAGCCGGCCACGGACCCGTGGAAGGGACTCCGCGGCGTGATGTCGGGAATCCTCATCCTGGAAGCCATCGTCGTCGGCCTCGCCTTTCCGATCGTGGCAAAGATCGCCGGCGGGGTGACCTGGATGTCGGGCGGCTACCTCGGACTGCTCTTCATCGCGCTGATACTCGCCTGCGGGGTGCAGAAGCGTCCGCAGGCATTGCAGATCGATCTGGGCCTCCAGGTCCTGGTGATCCTCGGCGGCTTCTTCCACTGGTCGATCGCTGTCATCGGAGTGATCTTCGGCTGCGTGTGGATCTACATCGTGTATGTGAAGCGAGATGTCGAGAAGCGCATCGAACGGGGCATGCTGGCAGGTCAGGAACCGATCGAGGAGTGAGGCGACGCATCTGATCGGGGCGTTCGCCGATTCCGGGTTCAATTCGACAACGTCGACCCTCGATTCGGTCGTCACAAGAGGTGTTGTGGGACCGTTACCGCCAATTCCCACCGACCGGCGCATCGGCTTGTCAGAATGTCGGGGGCCCGTTCGTCGGGGGGCGGTGGCTTCTTCCGTGGGAGTCCGTGCCGTCCGGCGACCACATCCGATGAAGTGAGGATCTCTGTCCGTGCGTATCTCGACTCCGACCAGCATCTCCGCCCTGACACGCCGGATGGGAACCGCGATCGTCGTGACCGCGGCCGGTTCATGTGTCGCGGCCGGAGTCGCCACCGCGGTGCCTCCTCAGAAGGCGCCGCAACCGGCTCCCGCTGCCGTCGTCGAGGTCCCGGAAGCCGGGGCACCGGTACCGGTCAGCGGTAGCGAGATCAGCTTCCAGGCGACACATGCGGTCACCCAGCGCGCAGCGTCGCAACGGGCGGCCGAGGGAATCGCCTCCCTCCCGGTGCCCGCCCAGTACCGTCCCGCGAACCTGGCCCTCGCCAAGCAGTTCGACCTCGCACTCCAGGGGGCGCTCGCATCCCCGGGGGGCTGCCTACAGGTGGTCGTCGACCCGCGATCGCGGTCGGGCAACCTGTTCAATTACGGCTTCTTCCCGGTCGAAGGCCGCTTCTGCTCCTGATCGGACCCCGGGGGACTGCCGTCGAGTCGATACAGTGTGCTCGTGACTGAACGGACACTCGTACTCATCAAGCCCGACGGCGTCGCCCGTGCCCTGGTCGGTGACATCATCAGCCGTGTCGAGAGCAAGGGGCTCACGCTTGTCGCACTCGAACTGAAGCAGGCGACCGAGGAGGTCGCCCGCGGTCACTACGCCGAACACGAGGGCAAGCCCTTCTATCCCTCGCTGCTGGAGTTCATCACGTCGGGCCCGCTCGTCGCGGCTGTGCTCGAGGGACCCCGCGCCGTGGCGGCGTTCCGCCAGATCGCCGGTGGTACCGACCCGGTCGAGAAGGCCGTCCCGGGAACGATCCGTGGGGACTTCGCGCTGAGCACCCAGAACAATCTGGTGCACGGTTCGGACTCACCGGAATCGGCGGAGCGTGAGATCGCCCTCTGGTTCCCCGACCTGCGCGCCTGACCACCTTCTGACATGCCCGCGTAGGCCCTGACCAGGGCCTACGCGGGTCAAACCTTCATAGTGTGCGGGACGTCTCCCCCTGTGTGGGATACTTGGAAAGTTGTCGGCGACACGCTTTGCCGCCGGTGACACCGATGACGGCCCAGCATCAGCACCAGTGACCCGCGTGCACAACACCGTGTTGCCGGTACCGATACCCGCCTCCCCATCCGGTGTCGAATCGTCTCCGGACGACGAGACCGCAGGCCACGAGCCTGTACCCGGATGGCGTGCGACGGCGGTGTGGGATCGGGCATCACCGCAAGACGCCGATTCGCGACGCGGCAACACCGACTCGCGACGAAGGCGTGAAGACCACACAACACCGGTCCGCGTGACCGGCACATACAGAAACGCCCCCGCGTGGCCGCGTCGTCCGACGACGCGCCCGGGGGTCCGAGGAGACTGAGTGACCGAGAACGGGTCGCCGGCTGACGCGAACGATGCGTCCACCCCGGCGGATGAATTTCCCAGCAGACTTCGTGTGCACGCCCTGGCCCGAACACTGGGCCTGACGAGCCGACAGGTTCTGGCGCACCTGGCCGAGTTGGGCCAGGAGACACGCAGCCCACAGTCGAGTATCGACCGTGAGGTCGCGCAGGCCGTGGCCGATCGTGTGCGCGCACACGTCGAGGTCGACGAGACCGTCGTCGCCGATCCTGTCGCCGCCGACAGCGCCGTCGGAGCGACCGCGACTGCGGAGACCGCGGTCGGAGCGCAGCCGGAACCGGCCGACGAGCCGACCGTTGCCGAACCCGAAGTCGACGACCCGGCGGTGCCCGCGCCGGCCCAGGTGGAGTCAGCGGCCCCCGCGCCGGAACCGGCTGCGGAGTCCGCGGCGTCCGACCTCGCTGACGGTGACACACAACCGTCCGCGCCCGCCGCGGGCGGCGTCCCCGAGAGTGCCGCGCCGACCGAGGACGGCGACAAGCCTGCCGCTGCCGAGACGGCAGCACCAGAGACGGCAGCATCGGAGGAGAGCGCGCAGCGCCGGACCGAGACCCCGAGCCTGTTCTCGGCCGCCTCCTCGCAATATGACCAACCGGTGGTCGGTGGCTCGGACTCGGTTGCCTCCGGCCCGCTGTTCCTGCAGCCGACTCCGGTCGATCCGTTCGCGGCCCCTGCCGCAAAGTCGGCAGGCTCGTCGGCACGGGAATCCGACGACCAGTCGGCCGACGTGGCCGATGAGCGCTCCGACACCGACTCGGGCAGCGCCGCCGGTGACAACGACAACGACAACGACGATTCGGGTCGCGGATCGTCGCGCCGACGTCGTCGGGGACGCCGCGGCCGGGGCCGTGGCCGCGGCGATCAGAACGGCGACGACACCGACAGCGGCGACGAGTCGTCCGATGCCGGGCGGGCCACGACGGACGCAGGTCAGGACAAGGGCTCCGGCGCGAACGACCCGAACACCGAGAACTTCGGCACTCAGGACTCGGGCACTCAGGACTCCGGCACTCAGGACTCCGGCTCCGGCACGCAGAAGGACGCCGAGTCCGAGGACAAGGGATCCGACACGAGTCGTGGCGGCCGCTCCGGACGTCCCTCGGGCAAGAAGGGCAAGAAGGCCAAGCAGAACGCCGATCAGGACGGCGACGACGACACCGATGGCGATACCGGTGACGAGTCCGCAGACTCCGACGATTCCGGTGAGGACGGTTCGACGTCCAAGCGTCGTCGACGGCGGCGTCGTCGTAAGGGCGGCGGCGATTCCGAGGACTCCTCACCCGACGATCCGCCGAACACGGTCGTCCACGAGCGTGAACCGCGGAGCAAGCGTGCGCGCGACGAGGTGCAGGGCATCTCGGGGTCCACCCGTCTGGAGGCGAAGCGTCAGCGACGTCGTGACGGCCGCGACGCCGGTCGTCGTCGACCGCCGATCCTGAGCGAGTCGGAGTTCCTGGCCCGCCGGGAGGCCGTCGACCGCGTGATGGTGGTGCGCGAACGCTCCGCCAACACCGTGATCACCGACGACGACGGCAACCACGAGCACAAGGTCGTCGAGGACTACACCCAGGTCGCGGTACTCGAGGACGGCGTGCTGGTCGAGCACTTCGTCACCACGGCCACGTCGTCATCGATGGTCGGCAACATCTATCTCGGACGCGTGCAGAACGTACTTCCCGGTATGGAGGCCGCCTTCGTCGACATCGGTCGCGGGCGCAACGGTGTGCTCTACGCCGGCGAGGTCAACTGGGACGCAGCCGGTCTCGACGGCGGATCGCGCAAGATCGAGCAGGCCCTGAAGCCGGGCGACAACGTCTTGGTCCAGGTCAGCAAGGATCCGGTCGGGCACAAGGGCGCCCGTCTGACGACCCAGATCTCGCTGGCCGGCCGTTACCTGGTCTACGTGCCGGGTGGCTCCTCGACCGGCATCAGCCGCAAGTTGCCCGATGTGGAGCGCAAGCGCCTCAAGCAGATCCTGGGCAAGCTCGTCCCCGAGGGCGCAGGCGTCATCATCCGCACTGCATCCGAGGGCGTCAGCGCCGAGGAGCTCGGCGCCGACATCGCGCGTCTCGAGTCGCAATGGAAGACCATCGACGAAGCGGTGCAGAAGACCAAGAAGGGGTCGTCGGCGCCGCAAGCGCTCTACGAAGAGCCCGACCTGTTGGTCCGTGTGGTCCGCGACCTCTTCAACGAGGACTTCAAGAAGCTGGTGGTCGAGGGGCCGAAGGCCTGGCGGCTCGTCGAGGGCTATGTCAGCTCGGTGGCACCCGATCTGATGGAGCGTGTCGAGCAGTTCCAGAAGGCCCACGCGGATGCGCCGGACTCGTTCGTCGTGCACCGCGTCGACGAGCAGCTCACCAAGGCGCTCGACCGCAAGGTCTGGTTGCCTTCCGGCGGCACGCTCATCATCGAGCACACCGAGGCGATGACGGTCGTCGACGTCAACACCGGCAAGTTCACCGGTTCGGGCGGCAACCTCGAGGAGACCGTCACGCGCAACAACCTCGAGGCAGCCGAGGAGATCGTCCGGCAGACACGTCTGCGCGACATCGGCGGCATGATCATCGTCGACTTCATCGACATGGTCCTCGAGTCCAACCGCGATCTGGTGCTGCGTCGCCTGACCGAGGCGCTGGCCCGTGACCGCACCCGCCACCAGGTGTCCGAGGTGACCTCGCTGGGGCTGGTGCAGATGACCCGCAAGCGGCTGGGAACCGGACTGCTGGAGGCGTTCTCGACGACGTGCACCACGTGTGGTGGACGCGGGATCATCGTCCACTCGAGTCCGGTCGAGGTCCGCTCGGACGACTCCGGCAAGTCGGATGGGGCGGGCTCCAAGCGTTCGCGACGTGGGCGCCGCAAGGGTGAGACCGCGCCCGAGTCGAAGCCGGCAGCGCACAACCCGGCCGAGCACCCGATGTTCCGAGCGATGGCCGCACACACGCACGACGACGATGCCGACGCTGCGGCGGGGGCCTCCGACGAGGCGTCCACGGCATCGGGTGACGGCGCTGCGACATCTGCCGCCGACACCACGACCACCGAGGACGTGTCTGCTGCCGACAGTGCGCAGAACGCCGCCGGCACCATCGACTCGTCTGAGGTCGAGACATCGGGTCGCCGGAGTGCGGGCCGTCGGCGCCGTCGGCGCGCAGGTGCACCGGAATCCCGGACCGCGACCGACGAGGCTGCATCGGGTACCGCAACGGAACAGGCCGCCGGTGCGGATGCGGAGTCGACGCCGGACGACTCGGAATCGTCACCCGATGACGATGCCGTGACCGCAGTCGACGCAGCCGCCGGATCCACCGACGAGCAGCTCGACGAGCGCGACATCGGCGAGAGCGATACCGCCGAGAGCGATGCCGACGCGGGTGTCGCCGACGAGTCGGGTTCTGACGCGACCGCTGTCGACCAGGCAGCGGACGACTCGAGCGATGCGGAGGCCGCCACCTCCTCCGTCACGGACGGGGCATCGACCGCGGCTGCCGCCGACGAGGCGGGCGCTGCGATCGGCGCACGACGTCGCCGCCGGGTCGTCCGTCGGGCCGCCGCGCCGACGGCTGCGCCGGACCCGGTCATCGTCACCGCGGACGCGACGTCGGCGGACGACTCGGCGCCGGTGACCACGTCGGGTCCGATCGGGGCACCGGCATCCGAACCTGCGGTGGCCGTACGTCGGCGACCTCGACGCCGAGCCGCCGGACGTCCGGCGGGGCCGCCCGTCGACGAGTGATCTCGGGCCGCACGGTCCGGGTCGCTCCGATCGGTCTTGCCGCAGGTCGCGGGGGAGTCCGCCGGTTTGACCGGACAGACGGCGGTCCCGTAACCTTGACAGGTCGCCTTCCGCGAAGGGTCCGACATGCTCGATCCCGCCCGACGGGGTCCGGAGATCACATGTCGAGCCCCGCAGGCAGGCCCTCTGGTGCGACACGGAGGCAGCCCGGCTCGGTATCGGGACGCCTGACGGCACACGCCAGACACCACCAACACGCTTCGGTGCGGTTCGCCCGCGTCGCGAGCCCGACAGACGAGTAAGAGGACAGCTTCGATGGCAACGTACGCGATCGTCAAGACCGGCGGTAAGCAGTACAAGGTCGCTGAGGGCGACTTGGTGAAGGTCGAGAAGATCGACGGCGCTCCCGGCACCACCGTCAGCCTGCCGGTGGCGCTGGTGGTCGACGGCGCGAAGCTCACCACCGACGCCGACAAGCTGGCCAAGGTGTCGGTGACCGGTGAGGTCGTCGAGCACGTCAAGGGCCCGAAGATCCGCATCCACAAGTTCAAGAACAAGACCGGCTACCACAAGCGCCAGGGTCATCGTCAGAAGCTGACGGTCCTCAAGGTCACCGGTATCAAGTAGGCCTCGGGCCCGAGACGTCACAGGAGGACTCCAGAGATGGCACACAAGAAGGGCGCGTCCAGTTCGCGCAACGGTCGTGATTCCAATGCCCAGCGACTGGGTGTGAAGCGTTTCGGCGGTCAGCAGGTCAGCGCGGGCGAGATCCTCGTCCGTCAGCGCGGCACCCACTTCCACCCGGGCGTCAACGTCGGCCGTGGTGGCGACGACACCCTGTTCGCCCTCGCTGCCGGTGCCGTCGAGTTCGGCAGCAAGCGTGGTCGCAAGACCGTCAACATCGTGCCGGAAACCGCTCAGGTCTGACCCGAGCGGACGCCGACAACAGCTCTCGACACAGGGCGGGCCAGGGTCATCACGTACCCGGCCCGCCCTGTTCGTTTTCCCCCACGTGGCGTGATGTCGAGGTCTCCGCGCACGCCACTCGCACACAGAACAACTGCACCGCCGACGGTCGGCTGATCCGGCCCGGCCCGCTCTGAGGAGTTCCCATGTCCCGCTTCGTCGATCGCGTGACCATCCATGTCGCGGCCGGCAACGGCGGGCACGGTTGCAGCTCCGTTCATCGTGAGAAGTTCAAACCGCTTGGCGGACCCGACGGTGGTGACGGCGGTAACGGCGGTGGCGTGCGCCTCGTCGTCGACCCCCAGGTGCACACGCTGCTCGACTTCCACTTCCGTCCGCACGCCAAGGCCGGCAACGGGCGCCCCGGACAGGGCGGCAACCGCGACGGCGCCACCGGCGAGGACCTGGTGCTGAAGGTTCCCGACGGCACGGTGGTCCTCGACGCCGACGGTCGCATCCTCGCCGACCTGGTCGGTGACGGCACGACCTTCGAGGCGGCCCAGGGCGGCCGTGGCGGGCTCGGCAACGCGGCACTGGCATCCAAGGCGCGCAAGGCTCCCGGGTTCGCTCTGCTCGGCGAAGAAGGCCAGGCCCGGGACCTGGTCCTGGAACTGAAATCGGTCGCCGACGTCGGGTTGGTCGGCTTCCCGTCGGCGGGCAAATCGTCTCTCGTGTCGGTGCTCTCGGCGGCCAAGCCCAAGATCGCCGACTATCCGTTCACCACCCTCGTCCCCAATCTCGGTGTCGTGCAGACCGAGGGCGAGGTGTTCACCATCGCCGACGTCCCCGGGCTCATTCCCGGCGCCTCCACCGGTCGCGGTCTCGGACTGGAGTTCCTCCGCCACCTCGAGCGTTGCGCCGTTCTCGCGCACGTCGTCGACTGCGCGACACTGGAACCCGGACGCGACCCCATCTCCGACATCGATGCGCTCGAGGCAGAACTGGCGGCGTACCAGCCGGCGCTGACCGCCGACCACGGTCTGGGCGACCTGGCCGAGCGGCCGCGCGTGGTCATCCTGAACAAGATCGACGTCCCCGATGCCGCGGACCTCGCCGACCTCGTGGAAGCCGAAGTGGCAGAGCGTGGTTGGCCCGTGCACCGCATCTCTGCGGTCAGCCACGAAGGACTTCGTGAGCTCACCTTCGCGCTGGCGCGGATGGTGCGTGACTATCGCGAGCAGCACCCCAAGCCGCAGGCGCGTCGACCGGTGATCCGACCGAAGGCCGTGGACGACGCGGGCTTCACCGTGATCGCCGACCCGGCATCACCCGGCGGCTTCATCGTCCGCGGCACGCGTCCGGAGCGCTGGATCGCGCAGACCCAGTTCGACAACGACGAGGCCGTCGGCTACCTGGCCGACCGACTCAACCGACTCGGCGTCGAGGACGAGTTGGTGCGACAGGGGGCCGAGCCAGGTGCGCCCGTGACCATCGGCGCCGTGACCTTCGACTGGGAGCCGACCACTCCGATGGGCGACGAGGTCCCGGTGACCGGTCGTGGCACCGACATCCGGCTCGATCGCTCCGATCGCATCGGCGCGGCCGAACGGAAGGAAGCACGTCGCCTGCGTCGAGGTCTCCACGAGGACGAATTCGACGAGGATCAGTCGTGAGCGATGTCCGCGAGCGAATCGCGGGCGCACGCAGCATCGTCGTCAAGATCGGGTCGTCGGCTCTGACCGACCTGGCCGACGGCCTCGACACCGGCCGTCTCGATCGACTGGCCGATGCCCTCGAGGCTCGGATGCGTGCCGGGACGGATGTCATCGTGGTGTCATCCGGTGCGATCGGTGCGGGCATCGCGCCGCTCGGGCTGAAGAAGCGTCCGGTGGATCTGGCGACCAAGCAGGCCGCGGCGAGTGTCGGGCAGCTGGCGTTGGCGCACGCCTGGGGCACGTCGTTCGCGCGGTACGGACGGACCGTCGGGCAGGTGCTGCTCACGGCCGACGACATCTCGAATCGTGCGCATCACGCCAATGCGCAACGGACACTCGACCGTCTGCGATCGCTCGGTGCGGTGGCAGTGGTCAACGAGAACGACACGGTGGCGACCACCGAGATCCGGTTCGGTGACAACGACCGACTCGCGGCGCTCGTCGCCCACCTCGCCGGGGCGGACGCACTCGTGTTGTTGTCGGACGTCGACGGACTCTACGACGGCGATCCGCGCCGCCCGGGCCCCGATGGACGTCCGGCCCGACTCATCCCGGAGGTCGCGGGGCCGGAGGACCTCGACGGCGTGATCGCCGGCTCGGGGGGAGCGCTGGGCACCGGGGGGATGGCCTCCAAGCTCGCCGCCGCCCGACTGTCGGCGGATGCCGGCGTACCGGTCCTGCTGGCCGCAGCCTCTGACGCGGCGCAGGCACTCACCGCGGCCGCGGTCGGCACCGTCTTCGCGGCCAGATCCGAGCGGCTCTCCGCGCGACGATTCTGGGTGCGTCACGCGGCCGATGCGCGAGGGCGCATCGTGCTCGACGCCGGTGCCGTCGACGCGGTGGCCCGTCGCCGACGCTCGTTGCTGGCCGCCGGCGTGATCGGTGTCGACGGTCGGTTCTTCGACGGCGACGTGGTCGAGGTGGTCGATGCCGACGGTCGGGTCCATGCGCGCGGCGTCGTGGCCTACGAGGCCGACGACGTCCGCTCGATGGTCGGGCGGTCGACCTCCGACCTGCCGGCCGACCTCCGGCGCCCGGTGATCCACGCCGACGATCTCGTCACCGTCTGAAGCGGCGAACTCCCGCCGCGCCAGCGTTGACCGTGCGCTGGAAATCGTTCATCGTGCGTCCACAACGACCCCTGATCGGCGAATTGCCGGCAGCGTATGCACGGTCGACGTTCTGCCGCGCACGGTCGACGCGTTCTCTCGCTTTCGCTCGGGAATGTCGGTTCACTCCGGGTCAGGTGGTCGGGCGCGTGTGAGTGCGCGGTCGGGGTGGTGGCGGTTGTTGGTGTGCGGTCGTGGTGGGCCGTTGATGGGTGACTGAACGCTGTGCATGAATCTGATTGCCCGACAACATTACCCGGTCGCGCCACACCTCGTCGACCGTGCGCTCGGGAACGTCGATCGTGCACTCGCATGCGTCGATCGTGCGCTGGAGTGCGTCGACGGTGCGGCCGCGCGCACGATGGACGAATTCGGGCGCACGGTCAACGGAGGAGCCTGCACGGTGGACGGAATGAGGCGCACGATTGACGTTTTCGCGCGCACGGTCGACGTTTTCGAGCGCACGGTCGACGGAGACGGGGCACCACCAGAATGTCCCCCGACAAGGTGGCACGGTGCACAGCACCGACTGGTTAGGTTACCCTAAGTCCATGTCGATGAACCTGCTCCACAAGTGGTGCTGCCGCTCGGCCGGGTGGTCGGTCTTCAGTCGTCGGGTGCTCCTCCCATGGGCGCTCGGCGACGCAGACCTGGGCCGTTCGACGGTGGAGATCGGTCCGGGATTCGGGGCCAACACCGATTACCTCAACGAGCGGGCAGGTTCTGTCACCGCCGTCGAGATCGATCCCGACTACGCCGACCATCTGCGCAAACGCTTCGCCTCCACGGGCGGTGTCCGGGTCATCGAGGGGGACGGCACCGACACCGGCCTGGCATCGCGCGGGTTCTCCTCGGTCGTGTCGATGGCGATGCTTCATCACGTGCCGACCCCGGCGCTGCAGGATGCGCTGTTCGCCGAGGCGTTCCGCGTGCTCGAACCGGGTGGTGTCTTCGTCGGCGGCGACGGTTCGCCGACGCTCCCGTTCGCGGCGATGCACATCGGGGACACCTACAACCCCATGCCGCCTGCCACGCTGCCGGACCGTCTGAGCGAGGCCGGGTTCACCGACGTCTCGGTCGACACGACCCCGGGAGCGCTCCGGTTCAGTGCGCGAGTGCCGAGCTGACGCCCTTGCCGATCGAATCGGCCAGCATCGGCAGTACGACCCCGGCCAGGTGATCCACCTTCAACGTCGCACGGTCGTCGCCGCGGGTAATGCCGCGGTTGACGATGACGACCGGCGTGCCGATGCGGTGCGCGTGCCGGACGAACCGGAGCCCGGACATCACGCTCAGCGACGAACCGACCACCAGTAGTGCCTCGGCCTCCTCGACCATCGAGTACGCCTCTGCCACACGATGTCTCGGGACCGACTCGCCGAAGTACACGATGTCGGGTTTGACGATCCCGCCGCAATCCGGGCAGTCGATCATCCGGAAGTCGGCCGTGTCGGACAAGATCGCGTCGGCGTCGGGTGCGACCTCGATGGCTCCGGCGCCGCGCACGCGCTCGGCGAATCCCGGATTCAGGTCGTCCAGGAGTTCGGCCAGGCGATGTCGGGAGATCCGCCAGTCGCACGACAGGCATCGCACCCGCCCATAGCAGCCGTGCAGCTCGTTGACCCGACGGGTTCCGGCCTTGGTGTGGAGCATGTCCACGTTCTGGGTGATGACCGACAGCAGACGTCCCTCGCGCTGCAGTGCGGTGAGCGCACGATGTGCGTCGTTGGGCCGTGCGGCGTCCATGTGGCGCCAGCCGAGGTGGTTGCGCGCCCAGTAGTGCCGGCGGAAGTCCGGGGAGGAGAGGAACATCTCCAGGGTCATCGGCGTACGGACCGGGGCGCCGGGGCTGCGGTAGTCCGGGATTCCGGAATCGGTCGAGATACCCGCGCCGGTCAGGGCCACCAGACGACGCTCGCCGAGCAGCGCCCGCATGCGGGTGAACTGCTCGGCGAGGTCATCGTCGATGGGAGTTGGTTCGGCCGGGGCCCAAGCCTGTTGAGGTCGCGTATGCATCCCCTCCAGGTTAGGCCCCGGCCGAGCCGGATGTCGGCGTCAGTTTGTCGCGTCGACCGGGTCGGCACCGCTCTCGCTGCTGTGCTTGCCGGTCGGGTGCGGAACTGCCACCAACGGGTAGACACCGTTCTCGTCATGAACCTCGGTGCCCACGACTGGGGGGTTGAACACGCAGAACATCCGCAGCTGGGTGTCGGCCTCGACTGTGTGACGCTCATGCCCGTTCAGCAGATACATCGTGCCCGGGGCGAGGGGGTACTTCTCACCGGTCTCACGATCGGTGAGGGTTCCCGTGCCCTCGATCAGCCACACCGCTTCGATGTGGTTGGCGTAGTGGAACTCGTTGACCGAACCGGCGTCGATGACGGTCTCGTGGTAGGAGAAACCGACTCCGTCACCGCCGAGGACGATGCGCTTGGAGACCCAGTTGCCCTTTGGATCCTTGACCTCGCGCTCGGTCCCCGAGATCTCGTCAGTGGTACGTACGATCATCCGATCACCTTCTCGGTCGACTCGGTCAGAATGGTCAGCCCGCGATCCAGGTCGTCGGTGCTGATGGTCAGCGGCGGCAGGAGCTTCACGACCTCATCCGACGGTCCCGAGGTCTCGGCGAGCAGCCCCGCCTCGAACGCCTCCGCGCAGACCTTTCCGGCAGCGGTGGAGTCCTCGAAGACGAGGCCCTGCACCATGCCGCGGCCACGGTGGGAGACGCCGTCGAAGCGATCGGAGATGTCTCCGAAGACCTTCGCGATGCGGTCGCCCTTGGCGTAGGTGTCCTTCTCCAGCGCGTCATCCGACCAGTAGTGCTCGATCGTCTTGGTCGCGGTCACGAAGGCGGGGTTGTTGCCTCGGAAGGTGCCGTTGTGCTCTCCCGGCGACCAGACGTCGAGTTCCGGCCGCATCAGCATCAGGGCGAACGGCAGGCCGTACCCGCTGATCGATTTGGACAGCGTGACGATGTCCGGCTTGATGCCCGCCTCCTCGAAGGAGAAGAACTTGCCCGTTCGGCCACAACCCATCTGCACGTCGTCGACGATCAGCAGGATGTCCCGACGACGGCACAGCTCCTCGAGCGCCCGCAGCCACTCGGCGCGGGCGACGTTCACGCCACCCTCACCCTGGACGGTCTCGACGATGACGGCGGCGGGGCGGTTCAGTCCCGAACCGGAGTCGTCGAGCACACGCTCGAACCAGCTGAAGTCCTCGACCACGCCGCCCATGTAGTTGTCGAACGGCATCGGGGTCGCGTGGACCAGCGGGATGCCCGCGCCCGCACGCTTCATCGAGTTGCCGGTCACCGACAGCGATCCCAGGGTCATGCCGTGGAACGCGTTGGTGAAGCTGATGATCGACTCGCGGCCGGTGACCTTTCGGGCCAGCTTGAGGGCGGACTCGACGGCGTTGGTTCCGGTCGGGCCGGGGAACTGGACCTTGTAGTCCAGTCCGCGCGGCGACAGGATCTTGCCGTGGAAGGCCTCCAGGAACTTGCCCTTGGCAACTGTCGCCATGTCGAGGCCATGGGTGATGCCGTCGTTCTCGATGTACTCGAGGAGTGCCGACTTCAGCACCGGGTTGTTGTGGCCGTAGTTCAGTGACCCGGCACCGGCGAAGAAGTCGAGGTACTCGCGGCCGCTCTGGTCGGTGATGTACGAGCCGCGGGCACGCGTGAAGACGGTGGGCCAGCTGCGGCAGTAGCTACGGACCTCGGACTCGTGAGTGGTGAAGACAGAGTCGTCGACGGTCTGATCGAGAAGTTGCATGGTGCTTCCTTCATCTTTCGAGAATGTCTGACATGGGGAAATCGCTGCGCGGACTCGCGAGAGAGTTCGACAAGAGCGAAACGGGCTGCCGTGAGGCATCATTCGTCAACGGGGGATAGACCCTCTAGATCCGCGACGATGGCGCGTGTTGCACGCGTCGGCCTGCGATTCGGGCTCAGGGCTCCTGGAGCTCGGGCTCGAGCATGTACAGGTCCTCGGGCTCGTGAGCGTCCGGGAAATCTCCGACGGCGAACAGGTCGCGTCGCTCGAAACGAAGTCCGCGAGCGGAGGCGACAGAGCCGAAGAGTCGTTGCGACGCAACGTTGTCCGGACTGATGGTGGTGTGCATCGCGACCACTCCGAGACGCTGGGTGCGATCGAGCAGACGGTGCAGCATCGTCGCTGCGATCCCGTGACCGCGATACGCGTCATCGACGGCGACCTGCCACACCATGATGGTGGACGGGTCCGTCTGGCGACGGTATCCGGTGACGAATCCGACTGCCCGACCGTCTACTTCGGCGACGATCGAGGTGTTCGCGAAGTCGTGGCACCAGAGCACATATGAGTAGCTCGAGTTGACATCGAGAACCTGTGAGTCAGAAGCGATTTCCCACAGCCGGGTGCCGTCGTCGACGGTCGGCTGCCGGTAGTCGATTGCGAGAGTTGTTGTGGATTGGGCCGTGCTTGTTTTTGACGGGCTCATGACGCATTCGAAGTTAACAACGCGTGTCGGCGATGTCATGTACCAGCAGAAATAGGTCCCCGAAACACCTGCCTTGCCCCTGATCAGGCACTGTTTGTGAAGTGGATCACAAAGTATTGCACCGACTCGAGGTCTGGTGCATCTTGTTGGGCCGCGATGGCGCAGAATCGACGCCATGACAAGGATCATCGCCGGCCGTCACGGGGGCCGCCGGCTGGCCGTCCCCGACGACGGCACCCGGCCCACATCCGATCGCGTGCGCGAGGCCGTGTTCAACATCCTGGAGTCGCGGATCGATCTCGACGGAGCGCGGGTTCTGGATCTCTATGCGGGTTCCGGTGCGTTGGGGATCGAGGCGTTGTCGCGTGGTGCGGCATCGGCGGCGCTGGTGGACGCGCGTCGTCGGGCCACGGCGGTGATCGCCAAGAACCTGGCGACCGTGGGTGCGCAGGACGTCGGATCGGTCGTCACCCGTCGCGTCGCCGACCATCTCGCCGGCGATGCCCAGATCTTCGACGTCGTGTTCGTCGACCCGCCGTACGACCTCGACGGGCAGGTCCTGGCCGCTGAGCTCGAGGTGGTCGCCGGTCGGTGGTTGGGTGCCGACGGGATCGTCGTGGTGGAACGAAGTGCACGGACGCCTGCAGTCGCGGTGCCGGGCGACCTGGCGGTGCTGGTGGAGAAGGTCTACGGCGACACCAGGGTCACCGTGCTCGGCCGCGCTTCCGGGGTTGCCCAGTAGTTTCATGCCATGACCTCTGCTGTGTGCCCCGGCTCCTTCGATCCGTTCACCCTCGGTCACCGCTATGTGGTCGAGCGCGCGGCTGCGCGTTTCGACGAACTGGTGATCACCGTGGTGGTCAACCCCAACAAGCGGGGCCTCTTCTCCGTCGATGAGCGCATCGACCTCATCCGGGAGGACTGCGCCGATCTGTCGAACGTCCGTGTCGACCGGTGGACCGGTCTGCTCGTCGACTATCTGCGCCAGGAGTCGATCGACACGGTGGTCAAAGGCCTCCGGTCGGCTGTGGACTTCGACTATGAGGTGCCGATGGCGCAGATGAACCGAGAACTCGCCGACGTCGAGACGGTGTTCCTGCTGACCGACCCGCGGTTCGCGCACGTCTCGAGCTCGCTGGTGAAAGAGGTGGCGAAGTTGGACGGTGAGGTGTCACCCTTCCTGTCCCCGGTGATCCACTCCGCGGTTCTCGCCCGACTGGCCGGCGAGCGCTCGATCTGAGCCGACACGCCACGCCAGCCTCCCACGTCACATTTGCAACATTCGGCACAATAGTCACATCGATATCAGCGGTCGCGCCGTCGTGGCCGTTCTGGATCAATGGCAAGCGCCGGATCGGAGTAGCTGTGTACCGGGTATTTGAAGCGCTCGACGAACTCGCCGCGATCGTCGAGGAGGCGCGCAGCGTCCCGATGACCGCGGGCTGCGTTGTTCCGCGCGGGGACGTGCTGGAACTGCTCGACGACATCAAGGACTCGATCCCTGGTGAACTCGACGACGCGCAGGACGTCCTCGATCAGCGTGACTCGCTGATCGGCAACGCACGCGACCATGCCGAGAACGCGATCTCCAAGGCCGACTCGGAGTCGGAATCGGTGATCTCGCACGCACGCGCCGAGGCCGACCGCATCCTGGCCGAGGCGAAGGCCCAGGCAGACCGCATGGTCGACGAGGCGTCGGCGCATGGCGCCTCGCTCGTCGAGGACGCCACCGGTGAGGCGCATCGCCTGAACACCAGCGCGGCCCGCGAGTTCGAGGCTGTGACCGGCCGGGCGCGTGCCGAGGCGCAGCGCACGATCGACGCCGCGAACAACACCTATGACAAGTCGGTCGCCGACGGCATCGCCGAGCAGCAGCGTCTCGTCTCGGAAGCCGAGGTCGTCGCGGCGTCCAAGTCGGAAGCAGAGCGCATCATCGATGCGGCCCACGCCGAGGCCGACCGCCTCCGCGGTGACTGCGACGTCTACGTCGACGAGAAGTTGGCGGAATTCGAGGAGATCCTCACCGGAACTTTGCGTTCGGTCAACCGGGGCCGTCACCAGCTGCGCACAGGAGCCGGGATGCACGACTACGTCGAGTACCCGCGCGGCGTCGACGACGCGGGCCCGCATCGCGCCGGACGTGATCGCGCCACCGCCGATCGTGCCGCGTACGACCGTGGCGAGGGCTCGCCACTCGCGGTCTGAGTCGTCTCCGACGCCGCGGCCGACAACGTGTCTCGCGGCCTGTGCGCGCGTCGACCGCGCAGGTCGTGAGGTGCGCGGACGAGGCTGACGCGCCGGTGTCGGGGCGCGCGGTGTCGCGATGTCCGTGACCCGGCATCTCGGGCGTATCGTGAGCTTGTGGCTGAACAACCCGTGACCGAAGCGGATGCGCGTTCTGGAGCCGGCTCTCCCACGGGCGGTCAGGCGCATTTGGTGCCCCGTGAACCCTTCGTGCTGGACGTGCGCAGGCTCGGCCGTCGCGCCGGGACCATGACCGAGGTCCACCGGACGCTGGTCTCGCCGGAACGCCTCGGCGTCGAGATGGTCGGCATCCCCGCCGGTTCCGACGTCGACCTCGACCTCCGCCTGGAATCGGTGAGCGAAGGCGTGCTGGTCACCGGCACGGTGAGCGGCGAGACCGCCGGGCAGTGCTCCCGATGCCTCGACCCGGTCGACGGCACGGTGACCGTCTTCCTCACCGAGCTGTTCGCCTACCCCGACAGCGCCACCGAGCAGACCACGGACTCCGACGAGGTGCATCGCATCGTCGACGAGAAACTCGATCTCGAACAGTCGATCATCGACGCCGTGAGCCTGGAGCTGCCGATGTCGCCGCTGTGCACCACGGACTGCCCCGGCCTGTGCCAGGTGTGTGGTGTCCGTCTGGCGGCCGCCGAGCCCGGCCACGGTCACGACATCATCGACCCGCGGTGGGCCGGACTGGCCGACAAGTTCGCGACGCTCGACGAGACCCCGCCGGCCGACGGACCGGACGGGCGGGAACCTGCGTGACCGACCAGCCCGTGGACGGCGTCGCCCCCGCTGCGGACGCGCCGGCTCCGCGCTCGGAACTGGTGCGTGCGCTCGGTGTCGACATCACCCCCGAGCTGCTCACCCTGGCGCTCACCCATCGCTCGTATGCCTACGAGAACGGTGGTCTGCCGACGAACGAACGACTCGAATTCCTCGGCGACTCCGTCCTCGGCGTGGTCATCACCGAGCGTCTGTATCTCTCGTACCCCGACCGTCCCGAGGGTGAGTTGGCGAAGATCCGTGCGAGCGTGGTGAACATGCACGCGCTCGCCGACGTCGCGCGCGACCTGGGTCCCGGCGGTCTCGGCCAGCATCTGCTGCTGGGACGTGGCGAGGAGATGACCGGTGGTCGCGACAAGGCCAGCATCCTCGCCGACGGCCTGGAATCGCTGTTCGGCGCCGTCTTCCTCGACCACGGACTGGCCGTCTCGCAGCGAGTGGTCCTCGGTCTCTTCGACCCGATCATCGATCGCGCTGGATTGTTGGGCGCTGGTCTGGACTGGAAGACGTCGCTACAGGAACTGTCCGCCGAACAGGGACAGGGCCCGCCGCAGTATCAGATCGCCTCGACCGGACCCGACCACGACAAGGAGTTCACGGCCACCGCGGTGATCGCGGGGGAAGAACTCGGGACCGGTGTCGGTCGGACCAAGAAAGAGGCCGAGCAGAAGGCTGCAGCGCACGCGTGGAAGGCACTCTCCGACCGCACCGCCACTTCGTGACGGGACCCCGTCGTGCCTGAGCTACCCGAGGTCGAGACGGTTCGTCATGGCCTGGCAACCCACATCGTCGGTCGCACGATCACCGGCGTCGACGTGCTGCACCCGCGCGCTGTCCGTCGCCACGAGGGCGGACCCGTCGACCTGGTCGGCCGCCTGCGTGGCAAGGAGATCACCGGGGTCCGGCGCCGCGGCAAGTACCTGTGGCTCGACACCGGAGACCGCGACGACACCGCACCGGTGGTCGTTCACCTGGGCATGAGTGGACAGATGCTGATCGCGACCGCCGGTGCACCCGATCACACCCACCTGCGGATCCGGGCCGGACTCGACGACGGCAACGAGCTCCGGTTCGTCGACCAGCGCACCTTCGGCGGCTGGCACGTCGACGAGTACGCGGACGATCCGGCGGGCGGACCCGACCTGCCTGCGTCGATCGTCCACATCGCGCCGGACCCCTTCGACGATTCTTTCGACCGTGCGGCGGTGGTCGCCCGGATGCGCACCAAACACAGTGAGATCAAACGGGTCCTGCTGGACCAGACGGTGATCTCCGGCGTCGGCAACATCTACGCCGACGAGGCGCTGTGGCGAGCCCGGCTGCACGGCACCCGGGTCGCCGAGAACATCAGCGCACGCAAACTCGGTGAGCTGATCGACGCGGCGAGTGCTGTGATGCGCTCGGCCCTGGATGTCGGCGGCACGTCGTTCGACGCGCTGTACGTGAACGTCAACGGGCAGTCGGGCTACTTCGAACGGTCCCTGAACGCCTACGGACGCGCCGGGCAGCCGTGTCGACGCTGTGGCCAGATCATGCGTCGGGATCAGTTCATGAACCGCAGCTCGTACTATTGCCCGCGGTGTCAGCGGAAGGATTCGCCCGCCGTCCGCGTTTCCACCGCATGATCGACACCGACCCCGGTGTCCCGCAGAACAGAAGGGACGTCCAGCGCCCATGACCGAGACCCACAGCGCCACCACCGAGCAATCCGCCACCGTGCACGCCACGCCCGCGACCGAGCTCTGGGTGGAGCGGACCGGAGTGCGCCGCTATACCGGGAAGAGCTCGCGGGGCGCGGAGGTGCTCGTCGGCTCGGAAGACGTCGAGGGTGTCTTCACCCCGGGAGAGCTGCTCAAGATCGCGCTCGCGGCGTGCACCGGCATGTCGTCGGATCGTCCGCTGGCCCGCCGTCTCGGCGACGACTACGACGCGACCGTGCGGGTGAACGGGGCGGCCGACCGCGAGAACGAGCGCTATCCCGAGCTGAACGAGATCCTCGAGGTCGACCTGTCCGAGCTGGACCCGGAGGCGGCGCAGCGGCTGCTGGTCGTCGTCGAGCGCGCCATCGACGCGGTCTGCACCGTGGGGCGCACGCTGAAGGCGGGCACCACCGTCAACCTGACGATCGACACCGAATGAGCGATGCCGACCCCGTCCGACTGACCGCGCATGTGCACGGTCGGGTGCAGGGTGTCGGATTCCGCTGGTGGACGAGGTCGCGTGCGCTCGAGCTCGGCCTGGTGGGTTATGCGGCGAACCAGCAGGACGGTCGGGTCCTGGTCGTCGCGGAAGGCGACCAGGTGTCGGCTCAGCGTCTTCTGGACGCGCTGCGATCGGGCGACACACCCGGCCACGTGGATCTCGTGGTGGAGCGGTTCGACTCTGCGCGGGGCGATCTCAGCGGTTTCGTCGAGCGCTGACCGCGTCCCGCCCGTGGTATCGACCGATCCGGTCGAGATGGTGAGTATTCTGTACCGTCGTGCACCTCAAGAGCCTGACCCTCAAGGGTTTCAAGTCGTTTGCGTCGGCCACGACGCTGCGATTCGAACCCGGCATCACATGTGTGGTGGGTCCCAACGGCTCGGGTAAGTCGAACGTCGTCGACGCCCTCACCTGGGTGATGGGGGAGCAGGGCGCCAAGGCGCTGCGCGGCGGCAAGATGGAAGACGTCATCTTCGCCGGCACATCCGGCCGACCGCCCCTCGGCCGCGCCGAGGTGACGCTCACCATCGACAACAGCGACGGGGCCCTCCCGATCGAGTACTCCGAGGTCTCCGTCACGCGCCGCATGTTCCGCGACGGCGCGGGTGAGTACGAGATCAACGGCACCTCCTGCCGGCTGATGGACGTCCAGGAGCTGTTGAGCGACTCCGGTATCGGGCGTGAGATGCACGTCATCGTCGGGCAGGGGCGATTGGCCGCGATCCTCGAATCCCGTCCCGAGGACCGTCGCGCGTTCATCGAAGAGGCCGCGGGTGTCCTCAAACACCGCAAGCGCAAAGAGAAGGCCGTCCGCAAGCTCGATGCGATGCAGGCCAATCTCGCCCGACTGACCGACCTCACCGGCGAACTGCGGCGGCAGCTCAAACCGCTCGGCAGGCAGGCCGAGGTGGCACGTCGCGCGCAGACCGTGCAGGCGGACCTGCGCGATGCCCGGTTGCGGCTGGCGGCCGACGATCTGGTCATCCGACAGTCGGAGATGGCAGAGCACTCGGCAGTCGAGGACGAGGTCCGCCGCCGGCAGGACGAGGTCGGTGCGGAACTCGACCGCGTGACCGCCGAACTGGCCGAGCACGAGCAGGGTCTCGCCGAGGTCACTCCGGCGGCCGCGGCTGCCAACCAGGCCTGGTACCGACTGTCGGCGCTGGCCGAGCGGGTCGACGCGACCTGTCGGATCGCCGCCGAACGCAGTCGCTACCTGTCCGAGCCGACGACCGAGGCCGGTGGCACCGACCCCGAGGAGCTCGAGGAGCAGGCACTCGAGGCGGCCGAACTCGAAGCCGAGCTGACCGAAGGCGTCGGCGAGGCGGCCGAGCGGCTCGCCGGAGCGCAGGACGAATTGTCCGAGCGTGAGGCCGTCGCCGCCGCTGCCGAGCAGGCCCACATGGCCGCGGTCCGTGCGATCGCCGACCGCCGCGAAGGACTGGCCCGACTCGAAGGCCAGGTCGACAACCTGCGGACGCGGGCAGAGTCGGTCGACGCCGAGGCGGCCCGGATCACCGCGGCCATCGCCGCCAGCACCGAACGAGCAGCCAAGGCGCAGGCCGATCAGGACGCGACCGCGGCAAGTCTGGGCGAGCTCGAAGCAGCCGAGAAGGGCCTCGACGACCACCACGAACGCAGCGTCACGGCACTCAACGTCTCCAACGAGCGCGTCGCGTCGCTGCAGACCGAAGAGCGTGAGGCCGAGCAGCGGATCGCGTCGCTCACCGCACGGATCGAGGCGCTGTCGGTGGGCTTGGAACGCAACGACGGCGGGGCCTGGCTGCTCGACAACGCCCCCGACGGTCTGCTCGCGCCGATGTCGGAGCTGCTGACCGTCGAGAACGGATACGAGACTGCGATCGCGGGCGCGCTCGGACCGGCCGTGGACGCGATCGCCACCGTCGACTCGTTGGCCGCCGTACGTGCCCTGGAGGCGCTGAAGAGCGGTGACGGAGGACGGGCGAGCCTGATCCTCGGTGGTCTCCCCGACACCGCGACCACGCCGCAGGTCGACCTCCCGGACGGCGCACGCTGGGCATCGTCGGTGGTGACCTGCCCGCCGTCGATCCGCGGTGCCGTCGACCTCGTACTCGCCGATACCGTGCTCGTCGACGATCCGCACACCGGTCTCGATCTCGCCCGCGACCACAGCCTGCGGTCGGTGACCCGCGACGGCGACCGCATCGGGCCTGCGTCGGTGGAGGGCGGTTCGTCGCACCGACCGTCGACGCTGGAGGTCCAGTCGGCCATCGACGCCGCGACCGGTGACCTCGCCACCGCGCGGCGTCGGGTCGAGGAGATCGAGGCAGCCCTCGATGGTGCGCTCACCGATCAACAGGCACGCCGTGAGGCCGCTGAGGAGGCGCTGGCAGCGCTGCACGAGTCCGACGCCAATCTCGGTGGCGCACTGGAGCAGATGGCCCGTCTCGGCCAGGAACTCCGTGCTGCGCGCGGGGAGGCCGAGCGGCTGACCCGGCAACGCGAGAAGGCCGAGGAGGGACGCACGGAGACGCTGGCATCGCTGGCCGAACTCGAGGAGCGGCTCCGTCTGGCCAACGACGACTCGACCGTCTCGCCCGACTCCGGCTCCGACGACACCGACCGTTCTGCCGCCGCGACCGCTGTCGCGGAGACCCGCGCGGTGGAGATGGAGGCACGCCTGGCGTTGCGCACCGCCGAGGAACGGCTCGCGTCCGTCCGGGGCCGGGCCGACTCGTTGCGTCGTGCGGCCGAGCGCGAGCGCGAGGCGCGTGAGCGCGCCCGCCGCCAGGATCAGCAACGCCGTCACGCCGCGTCGGTGGCCGAGGCCGTGGCGCGTGCGGGGTCGGAGATCGCCGGTCGTCTCGCGGACACCGTCGCGACCGCACAGGCGGGCCGCGACGAATTCGAGGCCATCCGTGTCTCGCGCAGCTCCCAACTCGACGAGCTCAAGACGGTCGTCACCGAACTCACCTCGCAGCTGAACGCCCTGAAGGATTCCGTCCACCGTGACGAGATGGCCAGGGCCCAGGCGGCGTTGCGCATCGAGCAGCTCGAGGAGCAGATCCTGGAGTCGTATTCGATCGCTCCCGACGATCTCGTGGCGGAGTACGGACCCGATGTGCCGATGCCGCCGTCGGCGCTGGAGATCGCGGAGTACGAGGACGCGCGCTCCCGCGGCGAGTTGGTGGTCGCGCCCGCGCCGATGCCGTTCGACCGTGCGACCCAGGAGGCCCGCGCCAAGAAAGCGCAGAAGGACCTGACCACGCTCGGCAAGGTCAACCCGCTGGCACTCGAGGAGTTCGCAGCCCTGGAGGAGCGCTACAATTTCCTCTCTGCCCAGCTCGAGGACGTCAAGGCGGCGCGTCGCGACCTGCTCGACGTCGTCGACGAGGTCGACGCACGCATCCTGCAGGTCTTCACCGAGGCCTACGCCGATGTCGAGCGCGAGTTCTCGCAGGTGTTCTCGACGCTGTTCCCCGGTGGCGAGGGCCGGCTGGTGCTCACCGAGCCCAACGACATGCTGACCACCGGCATCGAGGTCGAGGCCCGCCCGCCGGGCAAGAAGGTGAAGCGCTTGTCGCTGCTGTCCGGCGGTGAGAAGTCGTTGACCGCGGTGGCCATGCTGGTCGCGATCTTCCGTGCCCGGCCGTCGCCGTTCTACGTGATGGACGAGGTCGAGGCGGCGTTGGACGACACCAACCTGCGCAGGCTGATCAGTCTGTTCGAGCAGCTCCGCGAGCGTTCGCAGTTGATCGTCATCACCCACCAGAAGCCGACCATGGAGGTGGCCGACGCGCTCTACGGCGTCAGCATGCGCGGCGACGGCATCACCACGGTCATCTCCCAGCGCCTCCGCGGTGTCGACATCCCGGTCGCCAAGGGGATCGGTGCGACCACGCCCGACGCCGCCGAGCAACTGTTCTCTGATTGACTCGAGGCAGGCCCGCGGACCGGGGATCACGGTCCCTGTCGATCCCAGCGGCATCTTCACCCGCCTACTGACGAAGGACATCTGAGTGAACACCGGAATCATCATCGGGATCGTCGTCGCGGTGGTCGTACTGCTCGCGATCGTCGTGGCCGGGCTGATCGTCGCGCGCCGACGACGCATCTCGCTCACCGACGACACGACCCCGACCGTCGAGGGGACCACCACACGCGAGGTCGACCGATCCGGTGGATATCGCGCGGGGTCGGGGTTCTCCTTCAGCCAGGGCGACACCGCGACCGTCGACCGACCCACCGACAGCCGTGGCACCGGACCGATCACCCCGACCCCGGAACGCACCGAGGTCGACGGACAGCCGGGTGTCGGTGACGACGCAGCGGTACCGCGGGATTCGGCCCAGCGCGGGATCACCGACGTCTCCCTGCCCGACGCGGCCCCGCTCGAGACGCCCACCTCGGATGCGGCCCTCGGAGACACTGCCGCGCCGGCCCCGGACACTGCCGCTCCGGCCCCGGACACCGCCGCTCCGGCCCCGACCGTGGAGCCACCGGCGACCGACACCGTGCCGACCACCGACGAGGTGTCGGACGCCACCGAGGTCATCAAACCCCCGGTGACCACCCCGGTACCCACCGAGCAGGCCCCGACCGTCGACGAGTCCACTGACGCGCCGACCACGTCTCGCGAGGAGATCGCTCCCACCGCCGGTCGCCTCGGACGTCTGCGTGGGCGTCTGTCGCGATCCCAGGGCGCCATCGGCAAGGGTGTGCTCGGCCTGCTGGGTGCGGGCGATCTCGACGAGGACAGCTGGGAGGAGATCGAGGACACGCTGGTCCTGGCCGATCTGGGTACGTCGGCGACCACAGCCGTGGTCGAGCGACTACGCACCGAGCTCGCGACGTCGAACATCCGCACCGCCGACCAGGCGCGCGCGCTCCTCAAGCGGGTGCTCGTGGACCAGCTCCATCCCGAGCTCGATCGCTCGATCCGGGCTCTCCCGCATGCCGGCAGCCCCGCCGTGGTGCTCGTCGTCGGTGTGAACGGCACCGGTAAGACCACCACCACCGGCAAGCTCGCCCGCGTGCTGGTCGCCGACGGTCGGCGGGTGCTGCTGGGCGCGGCCGACACCTTCCGCGCAGCCGCCGCCGATCAGCTGCAGACCTGGGGCGAGCGCGTCGGCGCCGCCGTGGTCCGCGGCAAGGAGAAAGCCGACCCGGCATCGGTGGCCTTCGACGCGGTCGCCCGGGGAGTCGAGGACGGCGTCGACGTCGTGATGATCGACACCGCGGGCCGGCTGCACACCAAGACCGGGCTGATGGACGAGCTCGGCAAGGTCAAGCGGGTGGTCGAGAAGAAGGCTCCGGTCGACGAGGTTCTCCTCGTCCTGGACGCCACCGTCGGGCAGAACGGTCTCGCCCAGGCGCGCGTCTTCGCCGAGGTCGTCGACATCACCGGTGTGGTGCTGACCAAACTCGACGGCACCGCCAAGGGCGGCATCGTCTTCCACGTGCAGAACGAGCTCGGTGTACCCGTGAAACTCGTCGGTCTCGGCGAGGGGGCCGATGATCTGGCACCATTCGAGCCGGAGGCATTCGTCGACGCGCTCTTGTGACGATCGGTTCACAGCGCACGTCTCCCGTCGGTGAGGGTCGGAAATCGCGACCTGGGCCGTTACATCCACGAAATCTCAATCGCCCAGCGGTTCACACGGAAGAAACACCAGGGCACCACTGCTGAAACCGTTGACCGACATTGTCTTTGCAGACGCCGAGCCGTCGGCGCACTGCGAGGAGGTTTCGTACAGTGGTTTTGGCACTGCCAGAAGAGGTGTTCGGCGTAGCCGACCCCGGCAACACGGCGTGGATGCTCGCCGCCGCGGGACTGGTCCTGCTGATGACCCCGGGTCTCGCCTTCTTCTACGGGGGTTTGTCTCGGGGCAAGTCGGTCCTGAACATGATGATGATGTCCTTCGGCTCGCTGGCCGCGATCAGCGTGGTCTACGTGCTCTGGGGCTTCTCGATGTCGTTCAGCGACGGGATCACCGGCAACGACGACATCGCGGGGATCTTCGCGAATCCGTTCTCGCTGTTCGGTTCCGACCAGCTGTCGGCGACGATGGGTGAGGACAAGGTCGTCACCGCCGGCCTCACGATCCCGGCGTTCGTCTTCCTGGGCTTCCAGTTGACATTCGCGGTCATCACGGTCGCACTGATCAGCGGCGCGCTCGCCGAGCGCGTCAAGTTCTCGACGTGGATCGTGTTCACGGTCATCTGGTCGACCGTCGTGTACTTCCCGCTCGCACACATGGTGTGGGGCGGACTCGTCGGCGGCGGCGGCATCATGGGCGGCGGCGAGAACGGTTTTGCCGCATGGATGTTCGGCACCACCGACGGTAAGGCCAACGTCGCACCGATCGACTTCGCCGGCGGCACAGTGGTGCACATCAACGCCGGTGTGGCCGCTCTGGTCCTCGCGCTCATCGTCGGTTCGCGTGCGGGCTTCGGTCGCACCGCCTACCGTCCGCACAACATCCCGTTCGTCATGCTGGGCGCGGCCCTGCTGTGGTTCGGATGGTTCGGCTTCAACGCGGGCTCCGAACTCGCCGCCGACAACACCGCGGGTCTCGTGTGGGTCAACACGACGGCGGCCACCGCTGCCGCGACCATCGGCTGGCTCGCGGTGGAGAAGATCCGCGACAAGCACGCCACCAGCGTCGGCGCCGCATCGGGCATCGTTGCCGGTCTGGTCGCGATCACCCCCGCATGTGGTGCTCTCACCCCGGTCGGCTCGCTGATCCTGGGTGTCATCGCAGGCGTCCTGTCGGCACTGGCGATCGGACTGAAGAACAAGTTCGGCTACGACGACTCGCTCGACGTCGTCGGTGTCCACCTGGTCGCGGGCCTCTGGGGCACCATCGGTGTCGGCCTGCTCGCCAAGGACGTGGGCCTGTTCTGGGGCGGCGACTACAAGCAGCTCGTGGTCCAGATCGTGATCGCAGCGTTCGCTCTCGTCTTCACCGGTGTCCTCACCGCGGTCATCGCCTTCGCCCTCAAGCCGCTCGGCTGGCGTATCAGTACCGAGGACGAGCACAACGGCATCGACGAGGCCGAGCACGCGGAGACCGCGTATGAACCGGCATGAGCCGCACGTCGACCACTACGCTGATCTCTGTGGAGAGGGATAACTGATGAAGCTGATCACCGCAATCGTCAAGCCGTTCACGCTTGAGGACGTGAAGGCGGGACTCGAGCAGGCCGGGATCCTGGGCATGACCGTGAGCGAGGTCCAGGGGTACGGCCGACAGAAGGGCCACACCGAGGTCTACCGCGGCGCCGAGTACTCCGTCGACTTCGTGCCGAAGGTACGGGTCGAGGTCGTCGTCGACGACGCGGCCGTGGACAAGGTCGTCGACGTCATCGTCGAGGCGGCACGGACCGGCAAGATCGGAGACGGCAAGGTGTGGGTGTCGGCGGTCGAGTCCGTCGTCCGGGTCCGCACCGGTGAGCGCGGCGCCGACGCACTGTAGCGGCTGCACGTGCCCTTTCTGAACACCCAGCACGGCCCCGCGTCTGACGGCAAGTCAGGCGCGGGGCCGCGCCCTTCATCCCACCCGATCCCCGACGGAAGTGCAGTGGCCGCAACCGATCTCGCCCAAGCGCGCCGACAATTGCTGCAGTCGAGCCGGTCCGGCAAGCTCGACGCCGCCGGACTGCGGCAGGTGCTCGTCGACCTCCATGAGTTCTGGCTCACCAGCAAGGGTGCCGAACTCGGAATCCGTTCACGCAGCGGATTCGCCATCGTCGCCGTCGGCGGCCTCGGACGCAGCGAACTGCTGCCGTACTCCGATCTCGATCTCATCCTCCTGCACGACGACCTGGCACCCGATCGGGTCGCCGAGGTCGCCGACGGACTCTGGTATCCGCTGTGGGACGCCAACATCCCGCTCGACCATTCGGTGCGGACGGTGCCCCAGGCGCTCCAGGTCGCGAGCTCCGACGTCACCGCCGCCCTCGGACTCCTCGAGGCACGGCACATCGCCGGCGACGACGATCTCTCGTCGCTCCTGATCGGCGGCGTCCGGCAGCAGTGGCGCACCGAGATCCGCACCCGCTTCCCCGAGGTCGTGTCGCACGCGCAGGACCGCTGGCGGCGCGCGGGCGACATCGCGCACAGGGCTGAACCCGACCTGAAGAACGGTCGCGGGGGACTCCGCGACGTGCAGCTTCTGGGGGCGCTGTCCATCGCGCAACTGTCCGACGGCATGGCGAGCCTGCGACCGGACTCACCCGGCGGAGCCGGTCCGCAGGCAGCCTACGGCCGACTGCTCGACATCCGCACCGAGTTGCATCGGATCGCCGGCCGGCCGCGCGAACAGGTCCGCGCGCAGGACGCCGACGAGATCGGTGCGGCGCTGCGTATCGGCGATCGATTCGATCTCGCCCGCGTGATCAGCGACGCTGCGCGCACGGTCAGCTACTCCATCGACGTCGGACTGCGGACCGCGGGCAACTCGTTGCCCCGCCGCGGACTCGCCAAACTCCGACGGTCACCCATCCGACGTCCGCTGGACGAGGGTGTGGTCGAGCACAACGGTGAGATCGTGTTGGCGCGCAACGCCATCCCCAGCAAGGATCCCGGTCTGATCCTGCGGGTCGCGTCGTCGTCGGCCCGCACCGGACTGCCGATCAGCGCGTCGACGTTGAGTCGGCTGGGAGACTATGCCCCCGAACTGCGTGAACCCTGGCCGGCCGAGGCGTTGAGCGATCTGCTGGTCCTGCTCGGTTCCGGACACCACATGGTCGACCCGATCGAGGCACTCGACCGCACCGGACTCTGGGGGCGTCTGCTCCCCGAGTGGGGCGCGGTGCGCGATCTCCCGCCCCGCGACCCGATCCACACCTGGACCGTCGACCGGCACCTCGTCGAGACCACCGCACACGCGGGGTCGATGACCACCCGGGTGGCCCGGCCCGACCTGTTGGTGCTGGGCGCGCTCATTCACGACCTGGGCAAGGGCCGCGGCGCCGATCACAGCATCGTCGGGGCCGAACTCGCCATCCAGGTCGGCAGCCGGATCGGGTTGTGGCCGCAAGACGTCACCGTGCTCTCGGAGATGGTGCGTCATCACCTGTTGCTGCCCACCGTCGCGACCCGTCGTGACCTCGACGACCCGGCGACCGCGCAGGGCGTGGTGGAGACCCTCGGACACAACCGGAACCTCCTGGAGTTGCTGGCGGCGCTGGCCGAGGCCGACTCACTCGCGACCGGACCGGGTGTCTGGGGGGAGTGGAAGGCGTCGCTGATCAGCGACCTGGTCCGGAGATGTATGCGTCTCATCGACGGGGCCGGGCTCGCGACGCCGGAGCCGTTGACCGACGCCCAGGTGTCCCTGGCCGAGGGCGGTGGCTTCGCCGTGCGCCTCGAACCGACCGACGGTTTGCACACCTATCGGGTCATCATGGTCGCGCCGGACCAGCCGGGTCTGCTCTCGCAGATGGCGGGTGTGCTCGCGCTGAACGGGCTGCGGTCGCATTCGGCCACCGTCCAGAGCCACGCCGGGAGTGCGGTCAACACGTTCGTCGTCGTACCGGTGTTCGGTACCCCGCCGGAGGATGGGCTGATGCGACAGCAGTTGATCGCGGCGGTCGAGGGACGGATCGACGTGCTGGCTCGCCTCGAGGTGCGCGAGCGTGAGTCACCGATCCCGACCATCGCCTCGATCGAGTCGAGTCCCGGATCGGTCCTGGGTGCCGCGGCGGCGGCCGGCTCCACCGATCCGGAGACCGACGGCGCCGGTCATCCGAAGAACGCGGTCCCCGCGCTGTACGCGGTTGCCCCGCCACGGGTCATCTGGGTGGAGACCGGCGGCGACGACGTCCTCATGGAGTTGCGTACCGACGATCGGCTCGGCCTGCTCAGTCGGGTGAGCTCGGTCATCGAGCGCCGTGGCGCCGACGTCCGCTGGGCGAAGGTGTCGACTCTCGGCAGCACCGTGGTCGACACGTTCTCGCTGTTCATCCCGGATGACTCCCCTGAGGCGAGGGCTGCGTTGGCCGATGCCGTGACGGCCGTCTGTCCGCCTCCGCAACCCGTCAGCGAGACGGGATCGGGGCCGGGCGGTACCGAGGGGCAGACCGGTACCGGTCGGCCAGGCGTCCCGATCAGCTGACACCGGCCCGTGGAGATTCTCGTCGGCCGGGCACCGCACGCGAGAACCCGTGCGCGAACGTGGAAGACTGGGTGAATGTTCGATTCCCTCTCCGACCGGTTGACCGGTGCGCTGAAGGACCTGCGCGGCAAGGGTCGTCTGTCCGATGCCGACATCGACCGCACCAGCCGGGAGATCCGGCTGGCCCTGCTCGAGGCCGATGTGTCCCTGCCCGTGGTGCGGACCTTCATCGCCCGCATCAAGGAACGGTCCAAGGGCGCCGAGGTGTCGGCGGCCCTCAACCCGGCCCAACAGGTCGTCAAGATCGTCAACGAGGAGCTCGTCGGGATCCTCGGCGGAGAGACCCGTCGTGTGCAGTTCGCGAAGAACCCGCCGACGATCGTCATGCTCGCCGGCCTGCAGGGTGCCGGTAAGACGACCCTCGCCGGGAAGCTCGGCAACTGGTTCTCGCAGCAGGGGCACACCCCGATCCTGGTGGCCTGCGACCTGCAGCGCCCTGGTGCGGTGTCGCAGCTGCAGATCGTCGGCGAGCGAGCCGGGGTCCCGGTATTCGCGCCGCACGCGGGCACCAGCGTCGGTGGCGAGGGTGAACTCGGGATCAGCTCCGGCGACCCGGTCGAGGTCGCTCGGGCCGGCGTCGAGGAAGCGCGGCGTCTGCAACACGACGTGGTCATCATCGACACCGCCGGACGACTGGGCATCGACGAGGAACTGATGCGTCAGGCCTCCGACATCCGCGACGCCACGCAGCCCGACGAGGTGCTGTTCGTGGTCGACGCGATGATCGGTCAGGACGCGGTGTCGACCGCCGAGGCCTTCCAGGAGGGCGTCGGCTTCACCGGTGTGGTCCTCACCAAGCTGGACGGTGACGCCCGGGGCGGCGCGGCGCTGTCGGTGCGGGAGATCACCGGTCGGCCGATCATGTTCGCGTCGTCGGGCGAGAAGCTCGAGGATTTCGACGTCTTCCACCCGGACCGGATGGCCAGCCGGATCCTCGGCATGGGCGACGTCCTCAGCCTGATCGAGCAGGCGGAGCAGCATTGGGACGCGCAGCAGGCCGAGGCCACCGCCGCCAAGATCACCCAGGGTGAGCTGACCCTCGAGGACTTCCTCGAGCAGATGCTGATGATCCGCAAGATGGGTCCCATCGGCAACATCCTCGGGATGCTCCCGGGCGCCGGTCAGATGAAGGATGCGCTGTCGCAGGTCGACGACAAACAGCTCGACCGCGTGCAGGCCATCATCCGCGGCATGACACCCGCCGAGCGCGACAACCCCAAGATCATCAACGCCTCGCGACGGCTGCGCATCGCCAACGGTTCGGGCGTTGCGGTCAGCGAGGTCAACCAGCTCGTCGACCGCTTCTACGACGCCCGCAAGATGATGGCCCAGATGTCGGGGCGGATGGGCATGGGCGGCGTGACCAACCGCAAGAACAACCGCAAGAAGGGCAAGGGGAAGAAGGGCAAGGGGAAGGGCCGCGGCCCGACTCCGCCGAAGGGCGCACGGGGAGGTTTCCCCGGTGGTCTGCCCGCCGGGTTCCCGGACCTGTCGGGCATGCCCGCCGGGCTCGATCAGCTGCCCCCGGGGCTCGAGGGCATCGACGTCTCGCAGTTCCAGCCGAAAAAGCGCACCGACTGACGATGCGCCGTGCGGGGCGCCATCGGTCCGCCCCGTCTGTCCACGCGGACGCGATCGAAGCGTCCCCGGCGCGGAGGTGGAACTCCGCGTCCTGACGCGGAAGGTGGTCGGCGACGGTGTCGACGGATTCGAGGTCCCCGAGCGCTACCGGCGGAGTGGCGCACCATTGTGGTCGTGACCCGTTCACGGGTGAGCCGATCGAACTGTGGGTCGACAACGGGGTGATCCGACGCGAGTCGGTACCCGGTGCGGTCACCGAGACCGACGGGGGCTGGATCGTTCCCGGCCTCGTCGACGCACACAATCATGTCGGGATCGCCCCGGGACTCGGCGTCACCATCGAACAGGCACGGGCGTTCGCGCAGGCGGACGTCCGCGCCGGCGCGTTGCTCATCCGCGAGGTCGGGTCGCCCCTGGACACCCACCCTCTCGACGACGATCCGACCGGGCCGGTCTTCGTGCGCGCGGGTAAGCACATCGCCCGGACCAAGCGGTACCTCCGTGGCTACGGCATCGAACTCGACGACCCCGACGACCTGGCCGCCGAGGTCACCCGGCAGGCCAGGGCAGGCGACGGCTGGGTCAAGCTGGTCGGCGACTGGATCGACCGCGAGGTCGGTGACCTGGCACCGCTGTGGACTCGGGACCAGTTGGACGCGGCGGTGCACGCTGCGCACGCAGAAGGTGGCCGGATCACGGCACATGTGTTCGGCACCGACGCCCTGCCCGACATCATCGCGGCCGGGTTCGACTGCATCGAGCACGGCACCGGACTCACCGACGACCTGATCGACGCGATGGTCGCGAAGTCCATCGCACTGGTGCCCACGTTCATCCAGGTGGAGAACTTTCCCGGTATCGCCGACGGTGCCGACCGCTTCCCGACATATCAGGCGCACATGCGTGCCCTGCACCGCAGCGCGCCGGCCGTGTTCGCGGCCGCTCGCGAGGCCGGGGTGACGATGTTCGCAGGTACCGATGCAGGCGGCTTCATCGAACACGGGCGCATCGTGGACGAGATCGCCGCGATGGTTGCCGCCGGCTTCCCGGCGCGGGATGCCTTGCTGGCCGCCACATATGGGCCTCGAAGCTGGCTCGGTGCGGGCATCCTCGACGACGGCGACCGGGCCGACTTCCTGGTCCTCGACGACGATCCGACCCGCGATCTGCAGACTCTGCGGCGCCCGCGCGCGGTGGTGTGTGCCGGGCGTTACGTGCTGTGACCAACCCCACTTTTGGTGATCTGGTCCCACAACTTACCCGTAGGTAATGTAGCAACAGCGTTGCACGGGCTCGCCGATTCTCACGGCGAACAGCCGCCATGCCGCCGGGAACGCCGGGTCAGGGGAGGACCGCGACCGGCCGAAGCGTAGCGAGTTGTCGTGGGGCCGGGGTGCGCGCGGCATGTGGTTACCTTTCGCGGGGTGGGTAACCACATGCCGAGCCCTACAACTTCTCGGGTCCCTCTCGATCCTGGTCCGACCTCATCGCGTTCATCCGCTGCGTCGTCGCAGATCTCGGGGATTTAGAGTTCCTCGACCCCATCTGGCAGAATGGCTCGCTGGTTCGTCGGACCCGGCCACGGCCGACCGACGGTCACACCGGAACAGATCGCAAAACCGGGCTCGCCGTACCTGGCGGGTCGCTGAATTGCGCAGTGACCACAGAGGGAAAGACTGTAGACATGGCTGTCAAGATCAAGCTCACGCGGCTCGGCAAGATCCGCAACCCGCAGTACCGCATCGTCGTCGCCGACGCTCGGACCCGCCGCAACGGCCGGGTGATCGAGACCATCGGCAAGTACCACCCGAAGGAAGAGCCGAGCCTGATCGAGGTCGACTCCGAGCGTGCCCAGTACTGGCTGAACGTCGGTGCACAGCCGACCGAGCCGGTCGCGGCGATCCTCAAGGTGACCGGTGACTGGCAGAAGTTCAAGGGCCTGCCGGGCGCCGAGGGCACCCTGAAGGTCAAGGAGCCCAAGACCAGCAAGCTGGATCTCTTCAACGCGGCCCTGGCGGCTGCCGACAGCGAGCCCGTCGCCGAGGCCACCACCCCGAAGAAGAAGGCCGCCAAGAAGGCCGACGAGGCACCCGCCGCCGACGCGCCGGCCGCCGAGGGTGACGCCAAGGCCGACGCGTGAGCGCAGTCGTCGCCGACGCGGTCGAACATCTCGTCCGTGGAATCGTCGCCAACCCCGACGACGTCCAGGTGGAACTGATCACCGGTCGTCGCGGACGGCTCGTCGAGGTCCACGTGAACCCCGAGGACCTCGGCAAGGTGATCGGCCGTAACGGTCGCACCGCCACCGCGCTGCGCACCCTGGTCACCGGTATCGGTGGACGGGGTGTCCGCGTGGACATCGTCGACACCGACCGCTGACACGGGTCCCGCGATGGATCTCGTGGTCGGCCGTGTGGTCAAGTCACACGGAATCCGGGGCGAGGTGGTCGTGGACGTCCGCACCGACGATCCCGAAGCGCGTTTCGCGCCCGGATCGTCGCTGCGCGGTCGGCTGCCCAAGGGCGCAGGCGAACAGACATTGACGGTGACAGCCGCCCGGGAGCACTCCGGGCGGCTGTTGCTGTCACTGGAGGAGGTCGCCGATCGCTCGGCGGCCGACGCGCTCCGGGGCACGCTGTTCCTCATCGACAGCGCCGACGTCGACTCGGGCACCGACCCGGACGAGTTCTACGACCATGAACTCGAAGGCGTTCCCGTGTCGACGGTCGGCGGCGAATCCGTCGGAACCGTCGAGTCGGTGCTTCATCTGCCGGGGGGCGAGATCCTCGCCGTCCGCACCCCCGACGGCCGAGAGGTGCTGATCCCGTTCGTCCGGGAGATCGTCCCGACGGTCGGTCGGGAACTCATCGAGATCGACCCACCGGACGGTCTGCTGGACGTGGAGAACTGACGCCGTGCGACTCGACATCGTCACGATCTTCCCCGAGTACCTCGTGCCGTTGCGAGTCGCGTTGCTGGGCAAGGCGATCGAGAACGGCCGTATCTCCGTCGACGTCCACGACCTCCGCGACTGGACGCGTGACGTGCACCGGAGTGTGGACGACTCGCCGTACGGCGGCGGGCCGGGGATGGTGATGCGCCCCGACGTCTGGGGGCCGTGTCTGGACGACGTCTGCCCGGATGAGGCGACGTTGGTCGTCCCGAGCCCGGCCGGTGTGCCGTTCACGCAGGCGACAGCGCAGCGGTGGAGCAGGCTGGATCATCTCGTGTTCGCCTGCGGCCGCTACGAGGGGATCGATCAACGTGTGTTCGACGATGCCGCCCGGCGTGTGCGGGTCGAAGAGGTCTCCCTCGGCGACTTCGTGCTGATCGGCGGTGAGGTCGCCGCTATGGCGATGATCGAGGCCACCGTCCGCCTCCTGGACGGGGTGCTCGGCAATCCTCGTTCCCATCAAGAGGATTCGTTCTCCGACGGCCTGCTCGAAGGTCCGAGCTACACCCGCCCGATCACATGGCGCGATCTGTCGGTGCCCGACGTCCTGCGCAGCGGCGACCACGCGAAGATCGCGCGGTGGCGGCACGAACAGGGACTGGAACGTACGCGCGAGAGGCGACCGGACCTCCTCGATCGACCGGACGCACCGGCATCGTCGGCTCCCGCCGACCCCGACGGCGGTTAGGATCTCCTCGAGCGATCGGGGAGGGGGACTCGTGGCCGGACGATGGGCGGAGATGCTCGACGAGCTCGCGCGTCAGCGGGCCGAACTCGATCGCGTCGCGACTGCGGTGTCCGGGCTAACGGCCCGCGCGACCAGCACCGACCGTCTCATCACCGTCGAGGTCAACGCTCGCGGCCTGCTCGTCGATCTGGCCATCGAACCCGCGGCGCTGCGGCGGTACCGGGCCGACCAACTCTCCGCTGCGATCACGGCCCTGGTGTCCGACGCCGACGATCGACTGCGTGCCACGCGGAACGAACTCCTCACCGCGGCCGTCCAACCTGTACCGGGCTACGACGACGTGGTCGGGATGGACGCGTCGGATGCGGCGCGACCATCCGCGGCGACGCCGGGTGGCTGGTCTGACGACGAACGGGGACACCGATGAGCGATCACGCTGCCGACGGTGCCGACCGGGTGCGCTTCGACGCGGCGACGGCCGACTCCGTCGCCGGACGCTGGATGGCAGCCGCGGATGTCGTGTCGGCACTCCACGAGGACTTCGACCGGCTCGCGGCGCAGGTGGACGTCGCGATCGGTGTCGGTCCGGCCGCCGACGCGTTCCGGGCGACGGTGGCGCCGTTGCTGCAGGCCACCGGTGACGGACTCCGCTCGGCGCGCGACGAGATCGCCGCGCACTCGGCTGCGCTTCGCCACGGGCGGGCCGAACTGCTCGACGGGGACACGCGCGCGGGGGAGGTCTGGCACACGTGAGTACCCCGATCGCCGGGACAGATCTCGACAGCTTGCGCCGCATCGCCGACTCGTTGGCGCCCGACGTCTGGCCGACTGCCGATGTCGGGGCGCTGATGGAGGCCGCCGGTAGGCTCCGCACGCTGCTGACCCGATTGTCGGAGGCGGTGGCCGCCGTCGGCCACGCGCAGCGGGGCGCCGACGGGGCGGGGCAGACACATCAAGCGATGCTCGATCACGCCGACAGGGTGACGACCTCGGCCACGTCGGCGGCCCAACGATCGCTCTCATCCGGGTGGGCACTGGTCGAAGCGGTCGAGAGGTACGCGGCCACAAGCGGTCTCGCACACGAACAGACCGCGGTGATGGCAGCGATCGCCGACCGCGACCGGCTCCGCGGCGAGGTGCTCGGACTCCTCGGTGACGACTCCGCACGCGTGATGGCCGCCAGCGGAGGTCGCCTGGCACTGACTGCCGCAGGCGACGAATACACCGAGCAGTCGGCCGACGACGGTCGGCACGGCCACGATCAGAACTCCGCGATGCCTCCTCCTGCCGCGAGCGCCGGGATGATGCCCTTCGCCGCGCTGGGGGGTGCTGCCGCAGGGGTCGGAGCACTGGCGTCGTCGCTGTCGGCGACTGACGCGCACACGCCCGACGGCATCGCCGCCGGTGACGTGCAGTGGCTGGAGCGTCGGGCGGCGCAGTTGCAGTCGTCCATCCCACCGTCGTTGGCAGGCTGGGTGCGGATGGCGGTCGGCCTCGGAGAGTTGTCCGATGGTGCACGAGTGGTCATCGTCGGGACGAGTGATCCGTATCCCTATCTCCGCGAAGGGCTGTCGCTGCGGGACT
Source organism: Gordonia soli NBRC 108243 (assembly GCF_000334455.1). GTDB lineage: Bacteria > Actinomycetota > Actinomycetes > Mycobacteriales > Mycobacteriaceae > Gordonia > Gordonia soli. Next base: position 69,998 of record NZ_BANX01000020.1, on the reverse strand, counting down.
CGGAGTTCCTGGCCGGCAACGGCCGGTCCGCGGAGCTCGCCATCGCCGATCAGATGGCCAGGTCCGGCGTCGAGCCGCTGGCCTTCGCGGCGGCGACCCCGATGGCACCCGAGACCATCGCGGCATTGGGACAGACCGACGCCGAACTCCTGGCACCCGACGACCTGTCCGATCCGGCGTGGTCGTGGGACGCCAGTGATCCCGGAGATCAGTGACGATGACGCACCGCATCGAGTCACTGTCGTACGAGCTCGCCGGGCTGGTCGACAGGGTTCCCGATCCCGACATCGACGCCTGCGTCTACTTGCTGACCATCAGCGCGATGACGGCGACCGGGCTGGGAGACGATCCGGATTTGACGCGAGCTCTGACCGCTCTCCGCGAACACGGCCGGGTGTCGGGATCGACGCGACTCGAGATGGCGACCGCGGTCACCCAGGCCGAACATCGGGCGTTCGCGGCCGCACGCCGAGGCGACGAACCTGCCCGTGACCGGGCCTTCTTCCAGGCGCGGGCACTCAGCTGCCTCGCGTATGCGATCGGCGCGACCACCGGCGGGGCGTCCCTCGATCGTCGCGACGTCGTGCGCGAGGTCGCGTACGAGGCGACCGTCGCCCTCCGCGGCGAGAGCGGTGTGGTCGGGGTGGTCACCCAGTACGCGGGCTGAGTCGGGCGAGGGTGTCCGGTCGCAACTGCCGGTGACGGCCGTTCCCGCTGGTTAGCCTGGTCCATGTGCCCCATTGGTTGACGCAGCGTGCCTCGGACTGGATGTCACACGACATCATCGACCGCGGTCTGCTCCCGCTGCTCGTCTTCTTCTGCGGCCTCATCGTCGGCTTCGTCGTGATCCGGGTCAGTGTCCGGCTCATCCGGGCCGACGTGAGGTGGTGGTTCTCGAACGTCACTGCGGGCGACACCCACATCCATCACGTGGTGTTCGGTGTCGTCCTGACGCTCTCGTCCGGGCTGGGCCTGATCGCCTTCTCCATCAACGGCGACCAGACCGCGATGTCGGTGCTCGCCGGTCTGTTCGGGGTCGGTGCCGCGCTGATCCTCGACGAGTTCGCCCTGATCTTCTACCTGCGCGACGTCTACTGGAGTCAAGAGGGGCGGGCGTCGGTCGACGCGGTGTTCGTCGCCGTCGCCGCCACCGGGATGATCCTGCTGGGCTTCCGACCTCTCGACCTGTACTTCGATGCCCTGCGCGACCTGCGGGTGGAGCACACCGTCATCGTCGATGTCGTCGCCGCCGGCGTGAACTTCCTGCTCGCGGCGATCGTGGTCCTCAAGGGCAAGGTGTGGACCGGGCTCATCGGGATCTTCGCGTGGCCGCTGCTGATCGTCGGGATGCTGCGCCTCGCGCGGCCGACCTCGCCGTGGGCGCGCTGGCGATACGTTCGGCGTCCCGGGAAGATGGAACGCGCCATCCGACGCGAGCGTCGACTGCGCCGGCCTCTCGTCCAGGCCAAGATCTTCGTGCAGGACCTCATCGCAGGTCGGCCCGATGTTCTGCCGCACGTCCGGGCGGCGACCGAGGACCGGCTCGACGAGGTCGTCCGGCCTGCTCCGGCGCCACCCACGATTTCTCCGCGGCGGGGTCTGTCTGGCACAATGGTCGGGTTGCCTGACGACGCCGGTCTCTCTCGACCACGTCCTTTGCGCACAACCGATGACTCGGAGCACGAACCGGTCGAACCCCACGCATGACCATCTCGATGGTCGGTGGTGCGGGCCGCCAGGTTCCTCTGTTCACGCGACCGCCAGATTGGACCATCCAACGATGAACACTCTCGACTTCCTCGACAAGCAGTCGCTGCGCGACGACATCCCCGACTTCGGTCCCGGTGACACCCTCGACGTCCACGTCAAGGTCATCGAGGGCTCCAAGGAGCGCGTGCAGGTGTTCAAGGGTGTCGTGATCCGTCGCCAGGGTGGCGGCGTGCGCGAGACCTTCACCGTCCGCAAGGTGTCCTTCGGCGTCGGCGTGGAGCGCACCTTCCCGGTGCACAGCCCGAACATCGCGAAGGTCGATGTCGTCACCCGCGGTGACGTGCGTCGCGCGAAGCTCTACTACCTGCGTGATCTGCGTGGCAAGGCCGCGAAGATCAAGGAAAAGCGCTGACGCGTCTACCCTGACGACGTGGCCGACACTCACCGCGCGGACAGCGACCCGGATTCGGGTGGACACCGTTCGTCGGATCCCGCCGACTACGGCTGGGATTCCGACGACGACCACCCCGACGAACGTCCTTGGCGAACCAAGGACGACAAGCCGGAGAAGCGTGGCTCCCTGCTGCGTGAGGTCGTCATCATCGTCGGCTGCGTCCTGCTGCTGACCTGGTTGCTGCAGACCTTTGTCGGACGCCAGTACGTCATCCCGTCGGAGTCGATGGAGCCGACGCTCACCGGCTGCAGCGGATGCACCAACGACCGCATCGTGATCGACAAGATCAGCTACCGGTTCGGTGACCCGACACCCGGTGATGTCGTGGTGTTCCGCGCACCCAGCGAGTCGTGGGACGGCGGATGGATGTCGCCTCGCTCGAACAACCCCGTCGTGCATCGCCTGCAGGACGCGATGTCGTGGTTCGGCTTCGCTCCGCCGGACGAGAACGACCTCGTCAAGCGCGTGATCGCGACCGGCGGGCAGACCGTCGAGTGCCGCGACTCCGAGAACGTCGGGGTGAAGGTGAACGGCAAGCCACTGGTCGAGCCGTACATCGACAAGAACCTCCAGTCGCAGGACGTCGCGGCGGGCAATGAGGCCGCCGCCGACGAGAACGGTGGCGTGGCGAGCTGCTACGGCCCCGACTTCGGTCCGGTGAAGGTACCCGACGGCAACGTCTGGGTGATGGGCGACAACCGCGCCAACTCGGCGGATTCGCGCTTCCACATGGAGGACCAGTACCGCGGTACGGTTCCCGTCAGCGACATCCGCGGCAAGGTCCGCGCCGTCATCTATCCCTTCTCGCGGATCGGTGGTGTGTCCTCGGGCAACCCGCAGCAGTGATGGGGGAGTGCTGATGGGACGGTGGCCACCGAGATTTCCCATCCGGAGGGCGGCGAGCCTACGGACCTTCGAATTCGCTTTGCACCGTAGCGGTCTCGGTCCGGTTGCCGGCGTCGACGAGGCCGGACGTGGTGCCTGTGCGGGCCCGCTTGTGGTCGCCGCCTGTGTGCTCAAGCCGACCCAGCTCACCTCTCTCGCCGACCTGGACGATTCCAAGCGACTGTCGGAGGCGACGCGGGAAACCCTCTACAAGGCGGTCACCCGCTACGCGCAGAGCTGGTGTGCGATCGTGATCGATGCCGGCGAGATCGACCGCATCGGCATCCACGTGGCGAATATCGAGGGGATGCGCCGGGCCATCGCGGGCCTCGACGTGACACCCGGCTATGTGCTGTCCGACGGGTTCGCGGTACCCGGCCTGACCGCCCCGTCGCTCCCGGTGATCGGCGGTGACGGCGCCGCGGCCTGCATCGCTGCGGCGAGCATCATCGCGAAGGTCACCCGAGACCGCATCATGGTCGCGATGGACTCCGAGCTGCCCGGGTACGACTTCGCCATCCACAAGGGCTACAGCACCGCCCGCCACATGTCCTGCATCGACCGCATCGGCCCCTCTCGTCAGCACCGCATGTCGTACCGGAACGTCCGCGCGCGCGTGCTGACCAGCCCCGAACCGACCACGATAGGCTTACAAGATGAGTGCTGAGGATCTCGAAAAGTACGAAACCGAGATGGAACTCTCCCTGTACCGCGAGTACAAGGACATTGTCGGTCAGTTCACCTACGTGGTGGAGACCGAACGGCGCTTCTACCTGGCGAACGCAGTCGAGATGGTGCCCCGCAACGCCGACGGCGAGGTCTACTTCGAGCTTCGCATGAGTGACGCCTGGGTGTGGGACATGTACCGTCCGGCCCGCTTCGTCAAGCAGGTCCGGGTGATCACCTTCAAGGACGTCAACATCGAGGAACTCGAGAAGTCGGAGCTCCGGCTCCCCGAAGACGGGCCGTTGGGGTAGGTGTCTGCTCGCGCGACCCCGCCCGCCCCGCGCGATTTTGTAGCAGTTTGTCGCGGTTTCCGCGTTGTGGTGTCTCCGGTCATCGCTGACAGGTGATGTCTCGGGTCTTCGCTGACACCTGGGTGGGGGCGTGGCCAGCATGGTTCATGGCCCAGAAGGTGACGGCGATGGACGTTCGTGCAGCTACGGCGTTGGCGGGTGGGGTTGAGAATGTGGCCCAGTTCTGTCGGGAGCACCACGTCAGTCGGCAGACGTTCTACAAGTGGCGGCGTCGTTTCGCCGCTGAGGGGTTGGCCGGGCTCGAGCCACGCTCTCGACGGCCGCACACAGCGCCGGGGCGTAGTGGCGATGAGGTCGAGGCGCTGGCGGTCGCCACGCGCAGGCGTTTGCAGTCGGCAGGCTGCGATCACGGCCCGCAGTCGATCGTGTGGACGTTGCAGCGTGAGGGGGTCCTCACGCTCTACCGTGTGGCGAATTCTGCACCGTCACGGGCTGATCGTTGCCGAGCCGGGCAAACGGCCGAAGTCCTCGATTCGGCGGTTCTACTACGACCGCCCCAACGAGTTGTGGCAGTCGGACTGGACCGAATGGCATCTCGCCGATGGCACCTCGGTAGCGATCGCGGGCACCATCGATGACCACTCCCGGTACCTGTGCGCGTTGGCCGCCGACATTGGTGATGGCACCACCACACTGGTGTGGCAGGTGATGCTCGCCGCGATCGACGAGTGCGGAGTCCCATCAATGTCGTTGACCGACAACGGATTCGTTTACACCGGCAAGCATCGTGGATTCGAAACACCGCTGGAAAAGAACCTCCGCGCGGTGGGTACCCGCACCATCAACTCCCGCCCAGATCACCCGCAGACCTGCGGCAAGATCGAGCGGTTCTGGCAAACCCTCAAACGCTGGCTGAACACCCAGCCCGCACCAGCGACCCTCGACGACCTCAACGAGATGCTCGACCGATTCCGCAGTCACTACAACCACCATCGACCACACCGGGCGCTACACGGTGCAACTCCGGCCGAAACATTCGACGCCACCGAACCCGCCCGACCAGTCGACCGGCCACTGCCGGCGCCGGTGTTCACCACCCACCAACAGGTCAACCCCACACAAGGCAAAATCACCGTCGGCCCCTACTTCGTCCAGGTCGGCAACCAATGGGGCGGGACACACCCTCGACGCCATCTGCGACGACAACCACATCGTCATCTTCAGCGGCACCACCATCGTCCGGGAATTCGACGCCGACCCCACCCGCCGATACCAAGGCCAACGCCGAATCCCCGGCACCCATGGCAAACGACAACCACTTCCGGCAGCATGACTGTCAGCGATGACCCGAGACACAAGTGTCAGCGATGACCCGAGACACCACAACGCGGATTTCGCGACTAACTGCTACATATTCGGAGACTGCCCGCCATTTAGGGTAAACGGATGTCAGGCTTTACTGTGGAATTCGCGGTCGCATGAGAACTGTCAAACCAATCGCGTAACTGCAATTATGCTCCAAGGTTGACAGTGGTCGTCGAATGATCTTCGCAAAATTTTGGCGGGCCAGTGATTTGGGATTGGACGTAAGTTAAGCAAGCATTATCATCCGAGCCGTGGGAAATACTGTCTTTTTGCCTGATTCTGAGCGGTCGCGTTGTCAGACTTTGGCAATTTATATTCTTATCTTGGAATCTGAGAAATGGTCGCCGCGGTAAGGCTAATTGCTCGCCCGCAGATCTGTGACGTTGGTATTGTCGGAAGTCGAATATAACTCGCAACTGTCACAACCCCGGCGCCTCCCGACTGCACATATGTTGTGCAGCCGGCGCTGGGGTCAGTTGCGACGCCCACCGGTCTTCCGTCAATAACTATGTCCGCTAGCCAATCGATGGCTGTGCTGTTGAGTGCTTTGTAGCTGCTGAGGCTTGGACTGTTGCCGACCGCTTGTGAGATTGTCCACGCAGAGTCGGGATAGCGCCAGCGGCATCCGCGAGCAGTTTGGCCGTCGACGGTTGCAGAGTCGCGAGCGGAGTTCGGAATAAAGCCGAGTTTTGATTGAACAACGTTGGTAACCGACGTACACGGTTCGTAGGTCGAACCGTTATTCGAAGAGTTCCAGCGATGCTTGAAATTTGTTCGAAATGGCAAGGTTCGTCCTTGGTCATCAGTCTGCCTTGGCTCCAGGCGTAAGGCCGAAGATTGCGGCTGAGGTTGCCCGGTGACTTCGACTCCGCATGCCGTAGCTGCGATTACGAAAATGATCGCCAATGCTGCCGAAGCGGCATTCCCCCGGCCTAACTCTTTCACTTGGTAAGAGGTCTGGAAGCGGATTGATCGGTCGCCGAGAATTCTTCACCTGTTTGTGAGGCGGTCTGCGACAGCTTCTCAAGTGCGGTGAACTGTAGAGACAGATTCTGAGCCCACCCTCCACTGTCCAGGAGGGCTGCTCTTAGCTTCGCCTGTAGATTGACCCCTTCTGGACATCCGGCCCCGAAGAAGTTGGTTCCGAGAATGCCGCGCGCGAGGTCTATGCTTTCTCGGATCGCTTGCGCGGCGTCTGTTGCCACCTTCGCGCGGGTCTTCCAGTCCTCCGAGGTCGAAACGACTCGCCCGCCTGGCGCACCCTTCCCCCAATCATCGAGATTGGGTGGCTTGTTGGTCGGGAACCAATCTGCCCCACGGGGTCCGTCACCTATGTGCTCGCTGGCACCGATTCCAGGTCCGGTCATCTCAAGCTCCCCACACTCGTCAGACGCGGGGGACTAAGACTTGGTTCCCCCGACCGTTGTGCACAGTCCCGCCCGCAAACCCAGCGTAGGACAGTTCCGAAGTATGGTAGCGGTTCGACCTGCGAGCCGTCGTCGGCTCGCAGTGAAGCGCCGTCTCGAGGGGGAGAGCTGATGCCGCCAGATGATGGCGCGCGCGAAGCGCAGACCAGCGCGGGACAGTCCACTGACGGTGCTGGCGGCGGATCGACCAGTTGGGATCGACCGATCAGACAGATCCTTTCGATGCTGGCAACCATGAAGCCAGAGAGCGCCGCGGCCGACGCGCAGGCGCTCATGAACGCGATCAACGCTGCCAACGACGCGGCCGCAACGCTGATGTACTTCGGTCAAGACGGAATGCAGGGGCGAGCGGCCAGTGCCAGTGAAGAGCGAGCGCGTCAGATTGCGCGCGACATCGTCAACCAGACTGCGATAGCGACCGAAGCTCTCAGCGCGCTCGGTCAGGGAATCGCGACTGCAGGTGCCGCAATCGCGCAAGCACCTTTCTTGCAATCGCTGCAGGACGAGATAGACAACGAACCGGAAAAGGCTCCGCAGGCCATTCAACGCGCGAGCGAGCGGATGACCAGCACCTATAACCCGCCCATGAGTGCCGCCGCCGGCTCGGTCCCGCAGCCTGAGCAGTACGCAACCCAGGAGATCTCGTCGCCGATGTCGGGGTTCGGCGGCGACGGTGGCGGGGGCGGCAGTGGCCCCTCCAACGCGGCCGGTCGGGCCCAGGCGGGCGGCGTCAGCGATGCCGGTGACTATCCGGGCAGCGGCGGTACGCCGACGTCTGTGACTCCGGCCGCCGGCCCGACGTCGGGGCGGCCCAACGCGAACCTCGCCGGCGGCTCGCCCGACAAGCCTCTCTCGCTGGGGGAGTCGCCGACCTCCGGCCGCAGCGGCGACGGTCCCGGTGGTCTACAGCGTGGCGGCAATGCTAATCCGGCGGGCAACGAGCAACAGTTCCCGGGCGGCGTCCTGCCCGGAGCCGGCACGGGACAGTCGAGCGGAGCAGGAGGAGGCGGCCGCGCAGCCGGCGGTGGCGCCGGCGGCGTGGGTGGCTCACCTGCGGGACAGACGCCGCTCTCTCGCCGACTCATGGGCTCGTTGCCGAACACCCCGGGCACAGCCGGATCGTCGACACCTGTCGGCGGCCCCCCGACACGCTCCTCGGGCGCCGGACCCGCACCGCACGGCGGTGGGGCGCGTCCCCGCAAGGGCGATGACGAGCAGCACAAGCCGGCGAGCTACCTCCACACCCGCGACAACGGTGTCGAGATCGTCGGATCGCTGCCGCTGGTCGGTCCGCCGGTGATCGGCGACTGGGCGCCGCCGGCCCCGGCCGAGACCGCTGCGGAGTCTGAGTCCACCGAGACCCAGCCCGTTCAGTCCGAGACCCCACAGGTCCAGCGCCCCACCGCAGACTGATCGACGTCCGTCAACTCGACTGTCCACAGCCGACTTCTGTCCACAGCTGACGAACTCGCCACCCCGCGAACTCGATTCGTCCAGCAGGCTGGCCGCATGACGGACACCAACCGGCCGCAGACACGGCGGGCTCACATCGGACGCCTGGGTGAAGACCTGGCCGCCGACCATCTGACGGGCCTCGGGTGGACGGTCCTCCATCGCAACTGGCGCAACCGATACGGCGAACTCGACATCATCGCAGCCGACGGATCGACCCTGGTCATCGTGGAGGTCAAGACGCGGGCCAGCCAGATGTACAGCGATCCGACCCTCGCGGTGACGCCGACCAAGCTGACGCGAATGCGTCGACTCGCACAGATCTGGCTGTCGGAACAGGAGCGCGGCTGGAGTCAGATCCGATTCGACGTCGTCGCAGTACAACTCGACTCCGCGACTCCCGACGATGTCGCGCGCGCCGAGATCCGACACCATACCGGCGTCTTCGCCTGAGCGGCGGGCACCATGTCCATGGGACGAGTCCACACCGTCGGACTCAGCGCCTTCGAGGCCAGCATCGTCGAGATCCAGGCCAATGTCGGTCAGGGGCTCCCCGGCTTCGCCGTCAGCGGTAGCGCGGATGGATCGCTACGTGAGGCACGAGACCGCGTGCGGGCGGCGATCAGCAACTGCGAGTTCAAGTTCCCCGACATGAAGGTCACCGTCGCCCTCGCTCCCGCCGATCTGCCGAAGTCCGGGTCCGGCCACGACCTCGGCATGGCGCTCTCCATCCTCGCGGCGACCGAGCAGGTGGCGACGACGATGTTGCCGCGGACCGTCTTCCTGGGTGAGCTCGCACTCGACGGTCGACTCCGCCCGGTGAGGGGAGTCCTGCCGGCAGTGATCGAGGCCCGACGCGCGGGATTCACCCATGTCGTCGTCCCTCTCGCGAACGTCGCCGAGGCGACACTGGTGTCCGATGTGCAGATCGGGGGAGCGCTGTCGCTGGGCGAGGTCGTGCGCTGGTTGGCCGGCGAACACGTCCTCGACACCGTCGGCGAGAACGACGCCGAGGCGATCGCGCCGACCTTCGCCGACATGTGTGATGTCGTCGGTCAGACCGAGGCGAAGCATGCACTCGAGATCGCCGCCGCGGGTGCGCATCACGTGATGATGACCGGGTCGCCGGGCATCGGTAAGACGATGCTCGCGCGACGGTTGCCGGGCATCCTGCCGTCGCTGTCCGCCGAGGAGTCGCTCGAGGTCACCGCGATCCACTCGATCGCAGGCACCCTGCCGCCGCGGCATCCGTTGATCGTCGAGGCGCCGTTCATCGCACCGCATCACAGCACCACCACTACGGCGCTGCTCGGTGGTGGCACGGGAATGGCCCGTCCCGGCGCGGTCTCGCGGGCCCACCGCGGAGTCCTCTTCCTCGACGAGTGTCCCGAGATGAGCGCGAAAGTGCTGGACTCCCTGCGCCAACCACTCGAGGAAGGGGAAGTCCGGGTGACCCGACGTGACGGCGTCGCGACCTATCCGGCGAGATTCCAACTGATCCTCGCCGCCAACCCCTGCCCGTGCGCTCCCGCCCACGACGTCGACTGCATCTGCACCGCCGTCGTCCGACGTCGCTACCTCGGCAAGTTGTCAGGCCCGCTGATGGATCGAATCGACATCCGGGTGCGTATGAATCCACCAGGTAACGCCGCGCTGATGGAGTCGGCCGAGGAGAGCAGCGCCGACATCCGGACACGGGTGATCCGTGCACGAAACGCGGCGATCGAGCGATGGCGGGGAAACGGATGGCTCTCGAATGCCGAGGTGCCCGGATCGGCGCTGCGACAGAGGTTCCGACTGCCGCCGACCGCGCTGCGTCCGGTGGAACTGTTCTTGCGAGACGGTCGGGTGACGGCTCGCGGGGCGGATCGCGCTCTACGACTCGCCTGGACGATGGCCGACCTCCGGGGTGCCGACAGTCCGGACGAATCCGATGTAGCGCAAGCACTTCTGTACCGGGATCGGGGGACCAACGGATGATCGAGTACTCGGTACCGTGGCGATCGGGCGACGTCTGATGACATCGTCGACGGAGGAGCAGCGTGCGTGGGCGTACCTGTCCGGTGTCGCCGAGCCGCCGTCTGCAGCCGTCCGCGCGCTGATAGCCGCCATCGGAGTGATCGAGGCAGCGCAGGCCATCGGTAGGCGCAGGGTGCCGGCCGGACACGAGTCGGCGCTCGACGCGTCGAGTGGCCGATGGGAAGTGGTCTCGGGTGCCGCAGACCTCGACGCCGCAGCGCGGGTCGGCGCCAGATTGATCACGCCCGACGATCCGGAGTGGCCCGCATGGTCGCTGTTGGCTCTCGAACAGTCCGACACCGCAGTCCGTGGTGGCGAACCGCTCGCGCTCTGGGCGCGTGGGCCGGCTCGCCTGGACGATGTGTGCGCCGCGTCGACGGCACTCGTCGGTTCTCGTGCGGCGTCGGCCTACGGCGAGCACGTGACCAGCCGACTGGCGGCCGGACTCGTCCTGGACGGCTGGACCGTGATCTCCGGTGGGGCATTCGGTATCGACGGCTCAGCGCACCGGGCGGCGCTGGCAGCAGGCGGCGCGACCGTCGCCGTCCTCGCCTGCGGCATCGACCGCGACTACCCGGCCGCGCACTCCCGACTGCTGTCCGAGATCGCCGAGACCGGGGTGGTGGTCAGCGAGTACGCGCCGGGCACAACAGCGGCCAAACACCGCTTCCTGACGCGGAATCGACTGGTCGCCGCACTCTCACAGGCGGTGGTGGTGGTCGAGGCGGGTCGCCGATCGGGAGCGGCCAACACCGCCGCGTGGGCACGCAAGCTGGGACGCCCGCTGGGAGCCGTACCCGGGCCGGTGACGTCGGCGACGTCCGTGGGCTGTCACCGCATGATCGCCGACCAACTCGCGACCCTCGTGACGTGCGCCGCCGACATCGTCGCGATGGCGGCCCCCGACGGCCGCGGGGACGAGTTGCCCCGTCCGGTTCGCGGACTCGACAGATTGAGCGCAGACCAACGGCGGGTCCGGGACGCGATTCCTGCACGAGGTGTCGTGACGATCGAGGAGATCGGGTTCTCTGCCGGGATGGACCCAGCGCAGGCACGACGGGCGCTGGCCGAGATGGACGTACTCGGAGTGGTGGTCGGGGACAGCGGTGGATGGCGCCTGCCGTGACGACCTCTTTGTCCGAATACATCGCAGTTCACGGCCGCCGTCGCTAGTCTCGGCGAATGAGAATCCTGCTCGTCGGTGCCGGCGGGGTCGGTGATGCGATCGCCAAGATCGCCGCTCGCCGAACCTTCTTCGAGCACCTCGTGGTCACCGACTACGACGTCACCCGCGCGGAGCGAACGGTCGCCGCGATTGCCACGGCGCACGGCGCCGATGTGAGCGGCCGGTTCTCGGCCGCATCGATCGACGCCTCCGACTCGGACTCCGTGCGCGACGCAGTGGTCGAACACGGTGCTACGCACGTGATGAACGCGGTCGAGCCGAAGTTCGTGCCGGCGATCTTCGCCGGAGCCATCGCCGCCGGCGCCGACTACCTCGACATGGCGATGAGTCTGTCGGAGCGTCACCCGACCGAGCCCTACGCCCGGACCGGTGTCAAGCTCGGCGACGAGCAGTTCGACCGCGCCACCGAGTGGGAGCAGGCGGGTCGGCTCGCCCTGGTCGGCATGGGTGTGGAGCCCGGACTCTCGGATGTGTTCGCGCGCTACGCCTGTGACAACCTCTTCGACGAGGTGGACGAGCTCGGCACCCGCGACGGTGCGAACCTCGTCGTGCGCGACCAGGACGGTGACGAGATCTTCGCGCCGTCATTCAGCATCTGGACAACCATCGAAGAATGCCTGAACCCGCCGGTGATCTGGGAGAAAGACCGGGGATTCTTCACCACACCGCCGTTCTCCGAACCCGAGGTCTTCGACTTTCCGGAAGGTATCGGACCGGTTGAATGCGTCAACGTCGAGCACGAAGAAGTGCTGCTGATGCCGCGGTGGTGTGACGCCCGGCGGGTGACGTTCAAGTACGGACTCGGTGACGAGTTCATCGGAGTCCTCAAGACGCTCAACACGCTCGGACTCGACTCGACCGCACCGTTGACCGTGAGGTCGCCGGACGGCCCGGTCCGGGTGTCCCCGCGGGACGTGGTGGCAGCTGCGCTGCCCGACCCCGCGACGATCGGACCCGTGATGACGGGTAAGACCTGCGCCGGGCTGCTCGTCACCGGCACCAAGGACGGCCGCCCTCGCCGCGTGTACCTCTACCACGTCAGCGACAACGAATGGACGATGGCGAACTACGGCACGCAGTGTGTGGTGTGGCAGACCGCACTCGGCCCCGTCATCGCGCTCGAACTGCTCGCAAAGGGGATCTGGTCGGGCACAGGCGTTCTCGGACCGGAGGCATTTCCGTCGGAACCGTTTCTCGAGCTCATGCAGGCGGATGAGTCGCACGGTGGCTACGGTCAGCCCTGGGGTTTGCGTGAGGACGAGATCGGCTGATCCGCATCGTGTTCGAGCGAGGCGACGTCTCCGTTGTGCCGGGAGGCTAGCGCCGCGTGAGCATCTCGACGAAGATCCGGATGTCGGCGTCGGCCAGCACTCCGTGCTGTCGGCGGCCGTGCAGGAATCCGATGCCGGCGTAGAGCGCAGTGGTGGCTCTGGCGTGCGCCTCCGTCTCCGAGAATCCCAGGTCGATCATTGCCTGGTACGCGACGTCGAACACCCGCTGATCCAGCGCGGCCACCGATTCCGCGATGGTCTCGTCGGTCGCCGCCCACGCCCGGACCGCCGCCTCGACCTTCCAGCGACGGTCGTCGGTCACGAGGCGAGACATTGCGTCGATGCGGTCGACGGGCGGCAGGTCGGCGAGCTCACTGAGCGTCTGCATCGCCGACTCCTGTGCGCGGCGGCAGTGCTCGGCGAGTGCGGTCATCAGACTGCCGATGTCGGCGAAGTGCCAGTAGAAGCTGCCCTTGGTCACACCGAGGTGCTGGCACAGGCGCGAGATCTTGATCGCCGCGACCCCCTCCGTGACGAGCAACTCCATAGCTGCTGCCAACCAGTCGTCGACGGTGAGTCGGGAACCACGTCGCGACGACGAAGCGTTCGGCATACCCCACCCTTTCCCTGCTGGCCCGACCCCGATTCGCGGAAGTTTAGCGATCTTAAGGTCCGGATTAAAGAGATTGCAGTCGACTGGTCGACCAGAACGGTCGGACGGTTGGTGCGCGACGATGGCGAGCGGTGTCACCTGGGCATCAGAGCGCGAGACTCAGATCGGCCGACTTAGGTTGCCCTAAGGAGCAGGCGTACCGTGGAACACGGAAGGAGTGCCCATGGCCAAGCAGTTGAACACGATGACGGTGCTGCGCACCGAACGTCTGAGTCCCCATTTCGTCCGGGTCCATCTCGGCGGAGACGGCTTCGACGACTTCACGCCCGCAGGCGGCACCGGAGTCGGTGACCACGACACGGACATGTACGTGAAACTCGTCTTCGGCGTTCCCGGAGTCGTGTATCCCGAACCGTTCGACCTGCAACACATCCGCGAGACGTTGCCCGCCGATCAGCAGCCGGTCCTCCGCACCTACACGGTGCGTCGAGTCGACGCCGAGCGCAAGGAACTCGCGATCGACTTCGTCGTGCACGGCACCGAAGGGATCGCGGGCCCGTGGGCGGCGACCGTCGAGCCGGGTACCGAGGTTCGGTTCCTCGGTCCGGGCAGTGGTTATCGTCCACGCGCCGACGCTCCGTGGCATCTGCTCGCGGCAGACGAGTCGGGGCTGCCCGCGGTGGCCGCTGCGCTGGAGGCCTTGCCTGTGGACTCAGTCGCAAAGGTGTTCATCGAAGTCGCCGGACCCGATGACGAGATCGAGCTGGTTGCGCCGCCGGCCGCGGAGATCGTCTGGGTGCACCGCGGAGGCGGGTCCGACGAGGTCGGCGAGGACCGTGCGGGCGACAACGCGCCCCTGGTCGGGGCCGTGCGTTCGGCCGAGTGGCTCGACGGCGAGCCGCAGGTGTTCATCCACGGTGAAGCGCAGGCAGTCATGCACAACCTGCGGCGATACGTTCGAAAGGAACGCGGGGTGAGTGCGGGCAACGCATCCATCTCCGGCTATTGGCGCCGTGGTCGGACCGAGGAGGGCTTCCGCCAGTGGAAGTCCGACCTTCGTCAGGCCGAGGAGAAGGCCGGCGCCGGTCTCTGATCGCAACGATCGGGGTGGCACCCAGCGTGGACACTTGCATCGGACGGTCATGGGCGGTGTGCTCGGCGGATGAGCGACCACGGGGTCGACGGGGGCGCCGTCGACGACTTCACCGCACATCTGCGGTACGAGCGTGGACTCAGTGAACACACCATCCGCGCATATGTCGGTGACGTCAGGCAGCTGATCGCGTTCGCAGGGGCTCGGCAGGTCGCGATCGCCGACCTCGATCTGGCCATCCTGCGAGCGTGGTTGGCGGCCCAGACCCGGAAGGGCGCTGCCCGGACGACGGTCGCGCGCCAGGTGTCGTCGGCGAAGACGTTCTGTGCGTGGGCCGCCCGTGATGGTCGTATCGGCGTCAACCCGGCCACGCGATTGCAGGCACCGAAGGCGCACCGAACGCTCCCGGCGGTCCTTGCCCCCGAGCAGGCGACGTCGACGGTGGCGTCTGTGGCGCATGTGGATTCCGATGATCCGATCGCGCTGCGTGATCGCGTCATCCTGGAGGTGTTGTACGCCAGCGGAATCCGCGTGGGAGAGCTCTGTGGTCTCGACGTCGGCGATGTCGATGGCGGCCGACGGGTGTTGCGGGTCGTCGGCAAGGGAGACAAGGAGCGGTCGGTCCCGTACGGCGCCCCGGCGGCGCGCGCGATCGACGACTGGCTGCGGTCGGGACGTGGTGAGCTCGCGACTCCGAGGTCGGGTGACGCTCTTTTGCTCGGAGCCCGGGGCGGACGGCTCGACCAACGGATGGCTCGACGTGTCGTCCACGCGGCGGTGGCGGCGGCGGGTGGTCCGGACATGGGGCCGCACGGACTTCGTCACAGTGCCGCCACCCATCTGTTGGAGGGCGGCGCCGACCTGAGGGTCGTGCAGGAGCTCCTCGGACATTCGTCGCTCGCGACGACGCAGATCTACACGCACGTCAGCGTCGAGCGGCTCCGCGCGGTTCACCGCCAGGCGCACCCCCGGGCATGAGGGGATGCTCCCGCGCCATATCGCGTTCACAGGCCCGTACCGATCGGCTTGAGGCGCACCCGCACGACCCCGAGTAGGGCGAGGGGATCGAGATACGCTGCCGACCGTCCGGCACCTCTGCGAGCACCCCAGTGCAGACATGCCGTGGCCGGGCACCCCGGGTGTCCGGCCTCGAGTGTCCCGATCGGGTCGCCCCTGCTCACCGGGTCGCCGACGCGAACGGTCGGTCGGACCGGCTCGTAGGTCGTGATGAGTCCGTCGGGATGACTGATGGACACCAGCAGGCGGCCGGCGACCTCGCCGGCGAATCGGATGGTGCCGGCTCCGGCTGCGAGCACGACGACTCCGGGAAGCCCGGCGAGGTCGACCCCGCGGTGGCCCGACTGCCAGCGTTTCTCGGGCAGATCGAAGGCGGTCACCACGGTAGGTGTCGGCGCGAGGGGCGCGACGAACCCGCTGGGCGCGGCATATGCGACCGTGGCCGGCAGTACCCAACACAAGGCGATCGTCACCGCGATCTCGAGGGCTGCGACGCGCAGCCAGTGTCCGAGCCGCACAGGCCGGGGGATGTCCATGAGGATCAGACGCCGCGATGGGCTCGACGGCTCCCGACGCCCGCGGTGTGGGGCGATTTTGTTTTTGCCCCTGTGACCGGCGTAAACTGGCCGACGCACTTCATCCCTGCGATGAAGTGACTTCGCGCGCCCGTACGAGGCCGACTCCGCCGAGCGGAGAGGACGACTTCACAACCACCGCGTGGCGGTCCCGGGAGACCGGGTCCACGTGGTGACGGGTGCCAGGACCGGCGTCGACCGATGCCGGTGACAACTGCGACAAAGGATAGTGACGACATGGCAGTCGTGACCATGAAGCAGCTGCTGGACAGCGGCGCTCATTTCGGGCATCAGACCCGGCGGTGGAACCCGAAGATGAAGCGGTTCATCTTCACCGACCGCAACGGCATCTACATCATCGACCTGCAGCAGACGCTGACCTACATCGACAAGGCCTACGAGTTCGTCAAGGAGACGGTCGCCCACGGTGGCACCATCCTCTTCGTCGGCACCAAGAAGCAGGCCCAGGAGTCGATCGCCGGTGAGGCGACTCGCGTCGGGATGCCCTACGTCAACCAGCGCTGGCTGGGTGGCATGCTCACCAACTTCTCCACCGTCCACAAGCGCCTCCAGCGCCTGAAGGAGCTGGAGACCATGGAGCAGACCGGTGGCTTCGAAGGTCGCACCAAGAAAGAGATCTTGATGCTGACCCGCGAGAAGAACAAGCTCGAGCGGACACTCGGCGGTATCCGCGATATGGCCAAGGTGCCTTCTGCCATTTGGGTGGTGGACACCAACAAGGAGCACATTGCTGTGGGTGAGGCGCGCAAGCTGAACATCCCGGTGATCGCCATCCTCGACACCAATTGCGATCCGGACCTCGTCGACTACCCGATCCCGGGTAACGACGACGCCATCCGCAGTGCCGCACTGCTGACCCGCGTGGTGGCCTCGGCCGTCGCCGAGGGCGTGCAGGCACGTGCCGGCCAGTCCGGTGACGACGCCAAGCCGGAGTCGGGCAGCGGCGAGCCGCTCGCGGAGTGGGAGCAGGAGCTCCTCACCCAGGCCACCGCACCCGCCGACGCCGGTGCCAACCCGGCTCAGTAGCCGACCGCGCACCGACATCTCAACAACCCGCTGAAGGAGGCTCGCCGAGAATGGCGAACTACACCGCTGCCGATGTGAAGCGACTTCGTGAGCTCACCGGCGCTGGAATGCTGGACTGCAAGAACGCCCTCGCCAACAACGACGGTGACTTCGACAAGGCAGTCGAGGAGCTCCGGATCAAGGGCGCCAAGGACGTCGGCAAGCGTGCCGAGCGTTCGACCGCCGAGGGTCTCGTCGCCGCGCGCGACGGCGTCCTCGTCGAGCTGAACTCCGAGACGGACTTCGTCGCCAAGAACGCCGAGTTCCAAGAGTTGGCCGAGAAGGTCGTCGACGCTGCGGTCGCAGCCAAGACCAACGACCTCGACGTCCTCAAGGCCGCCGCCCTCGGCGACGGCACCGTGGACGAGGCGGTTCAGGCGCTCTCGGCCAAGATCGGCGAGAAGCTCGAGCTGCGTCGGGTTGCCTACTACGACGGACCGGTCGCCGTCTACCTGCACAAGCGTGCGTCGGATCTGCCCCCGGCAGTCGGCGTGCTGGTGTCGTACACGGGTGAGGGCGACGCCGCGGCCGAGGCCGCTCGTGGTGCCGCGATGCAGGTCGCTGCACTCAAGGCGCGCTACACCACTCGCGACGAGGTGCCGGCCGACGTGGTCGAGAACGAGCGTCGGATCGCCGAGCAGACCGCGAAGGAAGAGGGCAAGCCGGAGCAGGCGCTGCCGAAGATCGTCGAAGGCCGCGTGAACGGCTTCTTCAAGGACGTCGTCCTCATCGACCAGCCGTCGGTGCAGGACTCCAAGAAGACCGTCAAGGCGATCCTCGAGGAGGCAGGCGTGACCGTGAACGGGTTCACTCGGTTCGAGGTCGGTCAGTCCTGATCTGACGACGAACAGTCACGAACGGCCCCGTACCACGCAGGCGGTGCGGGGCCGTTTCGCGTCCGTCACTACCCGTTGTCGGACAAGCGATCTCTGGCGCACGAGCCGAGTCAGCCATCGATCGTTTCCACCGTGCGCTCGAAATCGTCGACCGTGCAGTCGAATCGATCGACCGTGCGTCGTCGCACCGTGACCCATGAACGGCCGACGTCGAGAAGCGCACGATCGACGGATCGGGGCGCACGGTCGGCGGATCGGGGCGCACGGTCGACGGACCGATCAGCGGCGTCGGGGACCGTTCCAGCCCAATGCCAGTGCCAGCGCAGCGATCACGACGCCGATGCCCGCCAGCGCCCACGAGGTGTGCTGGAACCCGCCGAGGAACGTCCGTGCCGCAACCGAACGGCCGGCGACCGCGAGGTCGTCACGGGACTGCTCCACGACGCGTGCTGCTATGCCTGTCTGACCTGACGACGAGGTCTCACATCCGGGCGCCGGTCGATCGGGATGCGGTGAAGTCAGCTGGGCGGTTGCACAGTCGGCGAACCGATCCGCGACGCTCGTGCGGAACAGCGGTTCGACGGTCGAGTTCTCCAGTGCCGTGGACAGTTCCACCTTCGTGCGGGGCACGGCGTCGTGCGCCTCCGCCGACACCTGGCCGAAGAAGAAGATGGTCACCACGGCCAGGCCGATGGAGGCGCCGATCTGCTGAACCGTCGGAACGCATCCCGATGCCGAACCGATGTTCTCCTCGGAGGTGTCCGACAGGATGGTGGTCTGCAGCGGTGCGACGAACATCCCGGTACCGAGCCCACCGACCACCAGCGGCGCGATCACAGCGGGGATCGACATCGTCCCGGTCTCCGGTGCGAGGGCGAAACCCAGCCAGGTGAACCCTACCGACACGGTCAGCACTGCCAGGCACAACGTGCGCGGTGCGGCGAGACGCTGGACGATGATCGGTGAGACCACCGAACCGACCGCTGCGCCGAGCGCGAACGGCAGCGCGAGCAGCCCCGTCCGCAGAGCCGAATAGCCGAGTCCGAACTGCGCGGAGATCGACACCGTGAAGAAGAAGCCCGCGAACACACTGAAGAACAGCAGCGACAACGTCAGGCCGATGGCGAATCGCCGCGACGCGAACAGATCGGTGCGCAGGAGAGGACTCCCGCCCCGTGCGAGCAGACGACGCTCGACGACGATGAAGGCGGCGAACAACACCACCGCCACGGCCATCATCACCCACAGATGGACCGGCCATCCCTGCTCCCGGCCGACGGCGAGTGGATAGAGAAGTAGGAACAAGCCCGATGTCGAGAGCGCCACGCCGACCAGATCGGGTCGGGCGGGATCGTCATCTCGCAGCTGGGGGAGTCGTCGCCACGCCGCTGCCGTCGCGATGACGGCCAGCGGCACGTTGACGAAGAAGATCGTCCGCCAGCCCCATCCCCACACGTCGGCGGTGACCAGCAGGCCGCCGAGTACCGGTCCCAGCATCGCGGCGAGCCCGGCGATCGCACCGTAGATCCCGAACACGAGCGGATGACGCGACTTCGGGAACAGCCCGGCGATGAGCGCGAGGGTCTGTGCCGACATGAAGGCGGCGCTGACGCCTTGGGTGGCGCGGAAGACGATCAGCTCCGCCGGGGTCTGCGCGAGGCCGCACAGCACGGAGGTGATGGTGAAGGCCACCATCGCCAGCACGAAGATCCGTCGTCGTCCGTACCGTCCACCGAGGGTCGCCGCGGTGAGCAGCGAACAGGCGAAGGCGAGGGTGTAGACGCTGAGGACGAAGAGCTGCTCCGCCGTCGACGCACCGAGATCGACCGTCAGATCCGGCAGTGCGATGTTGACGATCGTCGTGTCCAGCATCTGCATGAACACGCCCAGCAGGCAGCCCGCAAGGGCCACCCACACCGCGCGCGACGACCGGACGTCCGGCTCCCCTGAAGGGATCCGGACGTCGTCGGCCGTCGGGCCGGGGGCGGTCATCGGGTGAGAGCGGGTACCGCCGGTGCGTAATCGCCCTGCTCGGCGACAGCCGTGATGATCTCCACGAACTTGTCGGTGTACTCACGAAGTGCGGTGTGACCGGCCTCGGTGTCGGGGTATAGGTAGGTCAGCGAGGTGACGTCCTTGAAGCGGTTGATCCACATGAAGACCTCCTCGCTGCTCCCGCGGTTGCCGTAGAGGCAGCCGTTGATCGCATCGAACATGTCCACACCCGGCAGTCGCCGGACGTCGACGAACGACACCATCGGCACCGACCAGCCGGGGGTGATGTCCAGCCCGTCCTCGGGACGTGCGAGTTGCAGCACACGGTGCAGCGAGACATCGGTGAGCTTCTTGCCTGCGTCGTAGCTCTGGGCCGCCTCGCTGACGGCAGAGGTGAACGATGTGTCGGAATCGACGGTGACCGGTACCGGGATCAGGCTGGTGAACCAACCGACCGAGCTCAGCTCGGGGCCGGGGCGCCGGGTGCTCTTCGGCGTCATGCCGAGGTAGCCCGATTCGCCGGTGAATTCCGCGTACACGAGTGCGGCGACGGTGAGCAGGCCGGCGGTCACATTCGAGCCGTTGGCCTTGCAGACGTCCTCGAACCGCTGCATCGCGGCCTCGTCGAACACCTGCTGTGACAGGTGCGCACTACGCGTGTGTCCCTCGGACTCCTTGCCGAGTGGCAGCGGGAAGCGGGGGAGATGACCGCCGTGCTCCGACAGCAGCTCGATCCACCGCTGGACCTCGTCCGATTCCCGGGTGAGCTCGCGGGAGATGCCGCGCTCACGCCCGCAGTAGTCGATGTAGCTGCCGACCTCGGGCAGTGCGCCGTCGAGGCCGAAGGCGGCATTCATGTAGAGCGTCATCAACTCGACGCATGTCAGTGCCTGCGAGATGCCGTCGGTGTCGAGGTGATCTACAGCACTGTAGAGCGTGAACCCGCCTTCCCACTCGATCGCGCCGAAGGTGAAGCAGTTCCATTCGAACGGTCCGGGGGTCTCGTCCTGTACGTGTTCGCGGATCTGAGCAGGCGTCGACATCTCACCGTGTTCGGTGTAGCTGACCTCGATGATCTCGGGGTCGACGACGTGCCGCACAATCGCCCCGTCGTTCTCCACCGAGAACCAGGACGTGAACGTGTCGTGCCGACGCAGGAACCGGGTGACCGCGGTGCTCATCGCCTCATGATTGAGGGGAGCCTGAAAGTCGAACGCCTGCAAGCACAGTCGCGAGAAGCGGAAGCCTGCCGAACGATTGCGGAGCGCTGCGCGGAGGTACTCCTCCTGCTGATGCGAGGCCGGCACGGGATGAGCAGGTGCCTGTGCGCCCGCCTTCTTGGCGTCGTCCGACAGGGTCCAGCTCGTCAGCCGTCCGGTGCGCGGGGTCCACTCGTCGATGAGACCGAAACTGACCATGAATCCACCTCGTTTCGCTCTGTTACGCCGAGCGGAACCTCCCCCCGACATTCACCGCGTGGATGCGTGGCAGTTCACGCAGCGGAAGCTACCGTACGGTAACTTCTGTTGTGGCGCAACAGTCATTGGACCCGTTTAGTGATCGAAAACCGTTGTTCGCGAATAGATTCAGTTGGACGATAGTCCAACTTGGTCTCGGCCGGGACGGTGGACAAGCGGTTGCGTCGTACGGCAGACTCCGACCATCCGGGGACCGGGGTGACAGGCTGCATGGGGGAGTGTGGGATGGATTGGGCTGTGCCGGGATCGGCTGTCGACCGGCGGTGTCGCCGTGGTGTCCGCGTGGCGACGGGAGCGGGATTCCTGGCGGTGGTGGGCATTGTCGCCACCGTGCTCGCACCAGCGCGCGCAGAGGCTGCACCGACGGCCCGCATCGTCTCCGAACATGTTGTGACACAACATGAGATCGATCTCAACGTGCGGTCCTCGTCGATGCGGACCGTGATCCCGGTCAAGGTGATCCCGGCGCCCGGTGGGGCGTCGGCGCCCACTCTGTATCTCCTCAACGGCGCAGCCGGTGGCGACGGTGGGAGCAGTTGGTTCGACCAGACCGACATCCGCTCGTTCTTCGCCAAGGAGAACGTGAACGTCGTCGTGCCGATCGGTGGTGCGGCGAGCTACTTCACCGACTGGCGCCGACCGGATCCACACCTCGGTGTGCAGAAGTGGGCCACGTTCCTGACCAAGGAACTGCCGGCAGTGGTGAACCGTCGGTTCGAGACCACCGGCCGCAATGCGATCGCGGGGATCTCGATGGCCGGTACTTCGGTGTTCCAGCTGTCGCTCCGTGCGCCGAAGCTCTATCAGGCCATCGGATCGTTCAGTGGGTGCGCGCAGACCAGCGACCCGGCCGGGCAAGCTGCCGTTCGTCTGGTCGTGGAGGGTCGCGGGGGCGGCAACACGGTCAACATGTGGGGCCCGCCGAGCGACCCCGAATGGCGGGCGAACGATCCGTACCTGCAGGTCGAGAAGTTCCGCGGTAAGTCGATCTACATCTCCAACGGTTCGGGCGACCCCGGTCGCTACGACACCATCAACGGTCCCGGGATCGAGGGGAACCGGAGCAAGCTGGTCGAGCAGATCGCCGTGGGAGCGGTGATCGAGAAGGCGACCAACGAGTGCACCCGCAGCCTGCAGCGCAAGATGGCGCAGCAGGGGGTGCCTGCGACATTCCATCTGTATCAGGGCGGCACGCATGCGTGGCCCTACTGGCAGGACGAATTGCACCGGGCCTGGCCGCAGTTCCGGGCGGTGCTCGCGGGGTGACCCAACAGCGTCGACGTCCAGCGGTCTGGCCGGCCCATCGAGATCACGGAGGTAGCTCCATGACCATCGCGTCGATGCCCGACTCAGCGACCTGGCTCGAGACGAACACCTGGGATCGTCCCGATTGGACGATCGACGAACTCGTCTCATCCAAGCGCGGGCGCACCATCTCGGTGGTGCTCCCCGCGCTGAACGAAGAAGCAACCGTCCGATCCGTGGTCGAGAGCATCGCACCACTGTCTGGATCGCTGATCGACGAGATCGTCGTGGTCGATTCCGGTTCGACCGATGCCACCATCGACGAGGCGATCGCCGCGGGTGCGCGGGTCGAGACCCGGGAGACGGCGCTCCCCGGCGTCGACATCCGGCCCGGCAAGGGTGAGGTCCTCTGGCGTTCACTCGCCGCGACGACCGGCGACATCATCGTGTTCGTCGACAGCGACCTCATCGACCCCGACCCGATGTACGTCCCGAACCTGGTCGGTCCGCTGCTGAGCAATCCGGACCTGCACCTGGTCAAGGGTTACTACCGCAGACCGTTCACCGGCACCTCCGGTGTGGAGCCGTCGGGAGGCGGTCGCGTGACCGAGTTGGTGGTCCGTCCGTTGGTCGCGGCCCTGCGACCCGATCTCTCCGGGGTCATCCAGCCGCTCGCGGGGGAGTACGCGGGCACGCGCGAGCTGCTGACATCGGTCCCGTTCGCCTCCGGCTACGGAGTCGAGATCGGTCTGGTCGTCGACACCGTGAAACGCCACGGCATCGACGCCATCGGCCAGGTGAACCTCGGGGTCCGCCGTCACCGCAACCGCCCGATTCACGAACTCGGCGTGATGTCCCGACAGATCGTCGCGACATTGCTCGACCGACTGGGCATCGAGGACTCCGGAAGTCCGCTGACCCAATTCGTGATGGAGGACGGCGGTCACCAACTCCGTCGTTCGTATCCGGCGGTCGAGGACCGGCCCGCGATGAACTCGATGCTGGTCGACCCGGTACGCATCGCCAGCAACTGAGGTATCTGCTCGGTTCGTCGCCGTATCGGCCCTCGGGGCCTCGGTGCCGCGCTCGCACACGCGGCTCATCATTGCGCTTCGGAAGCGATCGGTGATGTGCTGCCATCGACCGGTCACCCGGGGACATAGGATGTTGGCTGAACCGACGGATGAGGATGTTGATGAGCGAAACCCCCGAGACGCAACAACCCAGCCGGTCCGGCTTCCACCGGGTGCTCCTCAAGCTGGGCGGGGAGATGTTCGGCGGCGGTGGTGTCGGACTGGACCCCGACGTGGTCGCGACGGTCGCCGACCAGATCGCCGAGGTGGTCGCCACCGGTGTCCAGGTGGCGGTCGTGATCGGTGGTGGTAACTTCTTCCGCGGCGCCGAACTGCAGCAACACGGTCTCGACCGTGCGCGGTCGGACTACATGGGAATGCTCGGTACCGTGATGAACTGCCTTGCGCTGCAAGACTTCCTGGAGAAGCGCGGAGTCTCCACCCGGGTGCAGACGGCGATCACGATGGGTCAGGTCGCCGAGCCGTACCTGCCGTTGCGCGCACAGCGTCATCTCGAGAAGGGGCGCGTCGTCATCTTCGGCGCCGGCATGGGCATGCCGTACTTCTCGACCGACACCACCGCCGCCCAGCGCGCACTCGAGATCAAGGCCGAGGTCGTACTCATGGCGAAGGCCGTCGACGGTGTCTACAGCGCCGACCCGCGACTCGACCCGAACGCGACCCTCTTCCGTGAGATCACGCATCAGCAGGTGCTGGAGAAACAACTCAAGGTCGCCGACGCGACCGCGTTCAGCCTCTGTATGGACAACAAGATGCCCATGCTGGTGTTCAATCTCCTGAGGAACGGCAACATCGCCCGCGCGGTCGCGGGTGAGCAGATCGGCACCCTGGTCAGCACATGACCGCCTGACGGTCGAGGGTCGCGTGCCATCGGGGGTCGAGCGGCCCGACCGACGGCGTGTCCTCGGAGCGCAGCACCACACATTCGCGAGCGAGAGAAAACAGGACGAACATGATCGACGACGCGTTGCTCGATGCCGAAGAGAAGATGGAGAAGGCGGTGGGCGTCGCCCGTGACGACATGGGCTCCATCCGCACCGGCCGGGCGAACCCGGCGATGTTCAACAAGGTGCACATCGAGTATTACGGCGCACTGACCCCGATCACGCAGGTCGCGAGTATCAACACCCCTGAGGCGCGTCTCGTCGTCATCAAGCCGTACGAGGCCTCCAGCCTCCGCGACATCGAGACCGCGATCCGCAACTCGGACCTGGGCGTGAACCCCACCAACGACGGCACCATCATCCGTGTCGCGATCCCTCAGCTGACCGAGGATCGCCGTAAGGAGCTGGTCAAGCAGGCCAAGTCCAAGGGCGAGGACGCCAAGGTCTCGATCCGCAACGTGCGGCGCAAGGCAGCCGACGAACTCAAGCGCATCCAGAAGGACGGCGAGGCAGGTGAGGACGAGGTCTCGCGGGCCGAGAAGGATCTGGACAAGACCACGGCGACCTATGTCGCGCAGGTCGACGAGCTGGTCAAGCACAAAGAGAACGAATTGCTCGAGGTGTGAGTGCCGATCGGCACCCCACCCGACCCTCGGACACGATGACCACCGATTCGCCCCCAGATCGGACCCCGGCAGACGAGCCGGGGGATTCGTCGACCCCTGCCGCCCCCTCGTCCGGCGCCGGCGCCGCCGCAACGCCGGAAGCCAAGAAGTCGCCGGAACCCAAGAAGTCCCGCGCCGGGCGTGACCTGCCGGCCGCGATCGGCGTCGGTGGCTCGCTGGGTATCGGCATCATCCTGATCCTGATCTTCGTCCCGACCGTCTGGTACGCCGTCGTCGCGGTCTCCTTCGCCGTGGCGACCTGGGAGGTCGCCAAGCGTTTGCGCGACGGTGGCTACGACATCGCGCTATGGCCCTTGCTCGTCGGCGGACAGGCGATCATCTGGTCCAGCTGGCCGTGGGGGCAGACCGGTGTGCTGGTCGCCTTCGCGGCGACGGTCCTGGTGGCCATGGTCTGGAAGTTGTTGGCGCAGGGGATCAGCAACGCGCCGGAGAACTATCTCCGCAACCTGGCCGCGACGGTTCTGGTGTTGGCGTGGTTGCCGCTGTTGGCATCATTCGGTGCGCACATGGTGGTCCAGGATCACGGCGCCGCGCGCGTCGCCACGCTGATGGTCGTCGTGGTGTGCTCGGACGTCGGCGGTTACGCCGCGGGAGTCCTCTTCGGCAAGCATCCGATGGCCCCGGCGATCAGCCCGAAGAAGTCCTGGGAGGGGCTGGTCGGCTCGCTGGTGGTCGGAACCACCGGCGCGATCTGCTGCGTCGTGTTCCTGCTCGGCAGTCACTGGTGGATCGGCGCGATCCTCGGCCCGGTCCTGGTCGTGTGCGCCACGTTGGGCGACCTGGTCGAGTCCCAGGTGAAGCGCGATCTCGGCATCAAGGACATGGGCAGTCTGCTGCCCGGCCACGGCGGCATCATGGACCGGCTCGACTCGCTGCTGCCGTCGGCGCTCATCGTGTGGGCGGTGCTGACCGCCCTCCTGTGACGGCCGGTCCGACGGACCGGTGCGAACCGCTGGAGCGGGGCGCGACTATTTGCGTGCCCTCTTCAGCGCGCGGCTCATCTGCAGCATCCGGAGGCCGCCGACCAACGCGGTGATCAGCGCGCCGGCGATCGCCGCGATGAGCAGGCTGACGCCGAGCGGTAGGTTGACCTCCCAGAAGATGAGCATGATCTGCTCGGACCGCAGGTTCTGCAGGATGAAGACCAGCAGCAGGATCATCAGCAACGCACCGATGACGAGTCCGAAGAACGTCGCGCGGGTACGCGTGTGCTCGATGTCGCGGACCTTGGTGCGGAGGGCGTTCCGCTCGGCGAGCAACTTGCGGTGCTCTGGATCGTGCTCCGGTGCGCCGGCGGGATCGACGGGCGAGGCCGTGGCGTCGTGCGGCTGCGGTTCCGGTGTGGTCATGACGCCATCATGACATGCCACAATGGTCTGATGCCGTCATTGCCCCTGGTGTTCGACGCGCCGAAACGCGGCCGTCCACCGACCCACTTCGCAGACCTCGACGCGGAGGCGCGGATCGCCGCGCTCGCCGAACTCGGTCTGCCCAAGTTCCGGGCGAATCAGCTGGCGCGGCAGTACTTCGGCCGACTCAACAGCGACGTCGCGGAGATGAGCGATGTGCCCGCCTCGGTGCGGGACGAACTCGGCGCTCGACTCTTCCCGCCGTTGCTCACGCCGGTGCGCCACATCGCCGCCGACGACGGCGACACCCGGAAGACCTTGTGGCGACTGCATGACGGCACTCTCTTGGAGAGTGTCCTGATGCGCTACCCCGACCGCGCGACGCTGTGCATCTCGAGCCAGGCAGGGTGTGGGATGGCGTGCCCGTTCTGTGCGACCGGTCAGGGCGGTCTCGATCGGAACCTCTCGACCGGCGAGATCGTCGATCAGGTGCGGGCCGCTGCCCGCGTACTCCGCGACGGCGAGTTCGGTGCGCCGGGACGTCTGTCCAATGTGGTCTTCATGGGTATGGGAGAGCCGCTGGCCAACTACAAGCGGGTGGTCGACGCCGTGCGCCAGATCACGTCGCCGGTTCCCGACGGTCTCGGCATCTCGGCTCGGTCGGTGACCGTGTCGACGGTCGGACTGGCACCGGCCATCCGGCGCCTCGCGGACGAAGGGCTGGCGGTCACCCTGGCGGTGTCACTGCACACCCCCGACGACGAGTTGCGGGACACCTTGGTCCCGGTGAACAACCGTTGGTCGGTGCAGGAGGTCCTCGACGCGGCGCGCTATTACGCCGACACCACGGGACGTCGCGTGTCGATCGAGTACGCGTTGATCCGTGACGTCAACGACCAACCGTGGCGGGCGGACATGTTGGGGCAGAAGCTCCGTCGAGCCCTGGGCTCCCTCGTCCACGTCAACCTGATCCCGCTCAACCCGACTCCGGGATCGGAGTGGGATGCCAGCCCGAAGCCGGTGGAACGCGAGTTCGTCCGACGGGTCCAGGCGACCGGTGTCTCGTGCACGGTCCGCGACACCCGCGGTCAGGAGATCGCCGCGGCGTGTGGCCAGTTGGCCGCCGAGGAGCGCTGACACCACTCGTTTGACGGCGCTGCCTCGCTCGGTGCTCGGCGGTTGACTCAGCCCGTTGCCGTTGCTGTCGTCGCGGTGGAGGAGACCCGTGGCAGGATCAGCCACGCCGCCAGACTCCCGACCACCAGAAGCGCCGCCCCGGCGGCGAAGGCCGCTTGATAGCCGGTGCGAATGTCGGTGCACGCGGCGGCGATGGTGACCAGGACCGCCAGGCCGATCGACCCACCCAACTGTCGGGAACTGTTGAGCACCCCTGACGCTGCCCCGGCATCGGCTGGGGCGACGCCGCTGGTACCGGCGCTGCCGATGAGCATGAGTGAGCCGCCGATGCCGATGGCGGCGAAGATCGAGGGCAGGATGATTCCCAACCAGAAGTCGAACTCCGAGGACATCGTGGCGAACAGCGCCAGGCCGACCGCACCGACGATCCCGAGCAGCGTCAGGGTCGCCCGCGTCCCGATTGCGGCGGAGAGTTTCCCGGCGATGATGATGCCGAGGACGATGAACGCGCAGAACGGCAAGAACAGCACCCCTGCGATGACGGGTTCGACACCCCAGATGGTCTGGATGTACAGCGAACAGAAGTAGAACGCGGCCAGCTGGCCGGCGGACAGCATGAATCCGAAGACGTTGGCGCCCACTATGCTCCGCGTCCCGAGCACTCGCATCGGCATCAACGGATGTGTGATCGTCCGCTCGACGACGACGAAGGCCGCGATCAGGACGATGCCCACGGTGATCCCGATGATGGTTGACGGGGCGGACCACCCGTTGTCGGTGCTGGAGGTGACTGCGTAGACGAGCGCCGCCACACCCGTGGTGACGAGGGCGGCGCCCCAGATGTCGAGGGTCACGTCGGTGCGACGGCGGGTGGATGCGACCCCCGCAAGACATGCGACCACGGCGATCGCGACGATCGGAAGGTTCACGAAGAGCACTGCGCGCCAGCTGAACCAGTCGGTCAGGATGCCACTGAGAACGACTCCGACCGCGCCGCCCGCTGCACCGGCACCGCCCCAGATCCCCATCGCCTTCTTCTTCGCAGCGGGTTCCTCGATGCCGCTGACCAGCGCCAGCGACACCGGCGCGAGCATTGCCCCGGCGATGCCCTGAGCTGCGCGTGCAGTGACGAGAACCCATGGCGTGGTGGCACATCCGCCGACGATGCTGGCGATCCCGAAGACCGTCAGGCCTGCCAGGATCACCGGTCGGCGCCCCCACAGGTCGCCGAGGCGTCCACCGAGCAACATGAATCCGGCAAAGGTGAGCAGATACGCCGTGACAACCCATTGCAGGCCGGCGGCACTGAAACCGAGATCGGATCTGATGGCCGGCAGCGCGATGTTGAGCAACGACATGTCGAGTGCGACCAGGAACTGTAGGACGAAGACGGTCGTCAGCAGAGCGCCCCGCCGTGCTGCGACGGCCGAGATGTCGGTGGTGGTCATGCGGATCCTTTCGCATTCGTACGCGTACGAAACCGTACGCGTACGACACCCCGTCTGCCAACCCGATGTGACGTGCCGCATGATGGGTGGATGCCTCCCGTGCCCGCACTCGACCGCGCAACGATCGTCGACACCGCCGTGGAGATCCTCGAGCGCGACGGGGTCGACGGGCTCAGCATGCGTCGGCTCGCCACCGCACTGGGGTCCAAGCCGATGACGCTGTACCACTACGTCCCGAACAAATCGGCGCTGCTGTCGATGGCGTTGTCGGAGATCGCCTCCCGGATTCCCTGGCAGGCGCCGGCGGGCGAACCTCGTGATCGGATGGTCGGCATCGCCGTCGACATGTACGTGAAGCTGGGGGAGATCCCCTGGATCGTCGCGATCCTGCGACAGGGCACCAACATCGGGACCCCCGCGCTCGTTCTTGCAGACCAGTTCCTGACCGCGGGCACAGAAGCGGGACTGGACGAGCTCGCCGCGGTGAGCCTATGGCGGTCGGTGTGGTACCTGGTCGCATCCGAACTGCAGTGGCAGCACACGCTTGCCGCACGCGCTGCCGACGAACGGTCCTGGTTCGAATCGATCGATCCGACCGAGTTGGACCACGTTCCCACCATTCAGGCGATGATCCGGGACTGGGCAGATTTCTCCGGACGGTACGACCTCCGGAGCGCGATCTCCGATCAGATCGATGGGGCCCTGTCCCGCGTCGCAGGCTGAGCACGTCGGAATGCGCGCGCGCAGAATGGGTCGCGGAACACCCGACTCGGACACCTGTGATGACGATGGGCCCGTGAGACGACGAATCCACCCGCGAGATCACGGGTGGATCGAGTCGCTGCGGCCCTCGGCCGCGGTGTGCTTCGCTGCGGACACGGCCGCAGCGGTCACCTCAGCGGTGCTGCCACTTGCCGCGCTTGGGCAGCGTGTTCTTGAGCAGGAAGTAGGCGAGCACGATCGCGCCGCCGATGAGGTAGAGGTCCTCGACATGGCCGATGTGGTTGCCGATCAGCATCCCGAGCAGGGCGAGAACGCAGAACCAGCCGGCGATCGCGAAGGTCTTGCGGCCCTGGCCGTGCCATCCGAAGCGCGCCGACGGTGCATCCGCGGGCTCGCGCACCCATCCGGTGTCGACCTCGTCATGGTGCTCGACCTCGGTGCTTGCCACGATGGCTCCTCACTGCGCGGACGTCAGAAGTCTGACAGTCGGTAGTAGTTCGGGATCAGCATAACCCGAACCCGTGCGCGGGTCGGCGGCACCGGGCGGGATGCGCGCGACGCGACGTACCGATCGCCCCGACACGTGGTGTCGGGCATCGACGACCGCGGCGCGGCGGATCGGGGCGTCGGTCCGCCGACGGCCGGGTGGTCCACAATGAACCGGTGACGACACGTGTGCTCATCCTCGGGTCGACCGGCTCGATCGGGGTCCAGGCCCTCGAGGTCATCGCCGAACATCCCGAGCGGTTCGAGCTCGTCGGTCTGGCCGCCGGCGGTGGCAACCTCGACGTGCTCGAGAGGCAGGCCCGCACCTGGTCGGTCCCTGCATCGCGCATCGCGGTCGCCGACGCCGCTGCCGCTGATGTACTGGGACGCCGTCTGGACGGTGCGGTCCTCGGTGGGCCGGACGCGATCTGCGCACTGATCGGTGAGGCCGACGCCGACGTGGTCCTCAACGCGGTGGTCGGGTCGATCGGGTTGCGGCCCAGCCTGGCGGTGCTGGAGTCCGGCGCGCGTCTGGCCCTGGCCAACAAGGAGTCCCTGGTCGCCGGGGGAGCGCTGGTCCTCGACGCCGCTGCGCCAGGTCAGATCGTCCCGGTCGACTCAGAGCACTCGGCCATCGCGCAGTGCCTGCGCTCGGGGACCCCCGACGAGGTCGACCGACTGGTCCTCACTGCATCGGGCGGTCCGTTCCGCGGCTGGACGGCCGAGCAGATCGAGCATGTGACCCCGGAACAGGCGGGTAAGCACCCGACGTGGTCGATGGGACCGCTCATCACCCTCAACTCGGCGACCCTGGTGAACAAGGCGCTGGAGGTGATCGAGGCGCACCTGTTGTTCGACGTCGCCTACGACCACATCGACGTGACCGTGCACCCCCAGTCGATCGTCCACTCGATGGTGACGTTCGTCGACGGCGCGACCGTGGCGAAAGCCTCACCGCCGTCGATGAAGTTACCCATCGCACTGGCGCTGGGGTGGCCCGACCGCGTACCCGGCGCATCCACCGCCTGCGACTTCTCGACCTCCGCGCAATGGACCTTCGAGCCCGTGGACGACCAGGTCTTCCCGGCAATCGAGCTGGCGCGCGCGGCCGGCACCGCGGGCGGCAGTCTGACGGCGGTCTACAACGCCGCCAACGAGGCGGCCGCCGACGGCTTCTTCGCAGGTGCCATCCCCTTCCCGCGGATAGTGGGCATCATCGCCGACGTGCTCGCCGAGGCAGATCAGTGGCGCACGACGCCGGGTACTGTGGAAGAGGTCTTCGCCGCCGACCGGTGGGCCCGTGATCGTGCGGCCTCGCTGGTCGCGGCCCATGCGGACGGAGTGAGTACGTGAGTTTCGCGATCGGTGTCGCACTTTTCGCCGCGGCGCTGCTGTTGTCGGTCGCGTGGCACGAGTGTGGCCACATGTGGGCCGCACAGGCGACCGGCATGAAGGTCCGCCGCTACTTCGTCGGCTTCGGGCCGACGCTGTGGTCCACCCGGCGCGGTGAGACCGAGTACGGCGTGAAGGCACTGCCGCTCGGCGGGTTCTGCGACATCGCCGGGATGACGCCCTACGAGGAGCTGACGGCCGACGAGCGTGAGCGCGCGATGTACAAGCAGGTCACCTGGAAGCGGCTGGTCGTGCTCTTCGCCGGTCCGGCCCAGAACTTCATCCTCGGATTCGTCCTGATCGTCGTCGCGGGCCTGGTCTGGGGGCTTCCCAACATCGCCGCACCGCCCACCCCGGCCAAAGTCGCGCAGATCGACTGTGTCTCGTCGTCGATCACCTACAGCTCGGCCGACGGTCAGACCAAGTCGCCGTGTTCGGGCACCGGACCCGCCGGCAGGGCGGGTATCCAGCCCGGTGACACCATCGTGGCCGCCAACGGCCAGTCGGTCGGGCAGGCTTCCGATCTGACCCCGATCATCCGTGAGAGCACCGGTCCCATCGTCCTGACGGTCCAGCGCGGCGAGCAGCGGCTCGACCTGACGATGACCCCCGAGCCCGTGAGCGTCACCGAGACCAAGAGCGACGGAACATCGGCGACCGAGAACTACAAGATGGTCGGTATCACCTACGACGCGCCGCCGTCGGTGCTGCACTACGACGGCCTCGACATCATCCCGGGTGCGGTCGTCTTCACCGGCCATCTCGCCCAGGAGACCTGGAACGCGCTGCTCTCGCTGCCCAGCAAGATCGGCGCGCTGTGGACCGCCGTGACCGGTGGTGAGCGTGCGGCCGACACCCCGGTGAGCGTCTATGGTGCATCGGTGCTCGGCGGGGAGGCCGTCGAGCGCGGCTACTGGGACTCGTTCATCCTGCTGTTGATCAGCGTCAACTTCTTCTTGGGACTGTTCAACCTCGTGCCGCTACTACCCTTGGATGGCGGGCACATGGCCATCGCGCTCTACGAGAGGCTTCGTAACGCGCTGTGCCGGATGTTCGGACGCGCCGCCGCGGGCCCGGTCGATTACATGAAGCTGATGCCCGTCACCTACGCGGTGGTCATCGTGCTCGGCGGCTTCATGGTCCTCACCCTGACCGCCGACATCGTGAACCCCATCAAGATCTTCTGATTCCCGTCCAGCCCCAGAACACCGAGGTGAAGAGATGAACGCCCCGCAGACATCCGCAGGCCCCAGTCCGGCCGGCGTGTCGGTCGGTCTCGGCATGCCCGCGGGTCCGCCGCCGGTGCTTGCACCGCGCCGCACGACCCGCCAGATCCAGGTCGGTTCGGTGGGCGTCGGCAGCGACCACCCGATCTCGGTCCAGTCGATGACGACGACCAAGACCCACGACATCAACGCGACACTCCAGCAGATCGCCGAGCTGACCGCGTCCGGCTGCGACATCGTGCGCGTCGCGTGCCCCCGTCCCGAGGACGCCGAGGCGCTGCCGATCATCGCGAAGAAGAGCAAGATCCCGGTGATCGCCGACATCCACTTCCAGCCGAAGTACATCTTCGCCGCGATCGACGCCGGCTGTGCCGCCGTCCGGGTGAACCCGGGCAACATCAAGGAATTCGACGGTCGGGTCAAGGAGGTCGCGCTCGCCGCCAAGGACGCCGGCATCCCGATCCGGATCGGCGTCAACGCCGGATCGCTGGATCCACGGCTGCTCAAAAAGTACGGCAAGGCCACCCCCGAGGCGCTGGTCGAGTCCGCGCTGTGGGAGGCGAGCCTGTTCGAGGAGCACGGGTTCGGCGACATCAAGATCTCGGTGAAACACAACGACCCGGTGATCATGGTCGAGGCGTATCGCCAACTCGCCGCGCAATGCGACTACCCGCTGCACCTCGGGGTCACCGAGGCAGGCCCGGCATTCCAGGGCACCATCAAGTCGTCGGTCGCGTTCGGAGCGTTGCTCTCCCAGGGCATCGGAGACACCATCCGGGTCTCGTTGTCGGCGCCTCCGGCCGAGGAGATCAAAGTCGGCGACCAGATCCTGCAGTCGCTGAACCTGCGCCCGCGGAAGTTGGAGATCGTGTCCTGCCCGTCTTGCGGTCGCGCCCAGGTCGACGTGTACAAGCTCGCCGACGAGGTCACCGCCGGACTCGAGGGCATGGAGGTCCCGCTCCGTGTCGCGGTCATGGGCTGTGTCGTGAACGGTCCCGGTGAAGCCCGCGAGGCCGACCTCGGAGTCGCCTCCGGCAACGGCAAGGGGCAGATCTTCGTCAAGGGAGAGGTCATCAAGACCGTGCCTGAGGCGCAGATCGTCGAGACTCTGATCGAGGAAGCGCTGCGGATTGCGGACGACTCGGGTGAAACTGGAGAGGGCACGGCAGTGGGGTCGCCGGTGGTGACCGTCGGCTGACGCCCGCGGACTGTGGCCACCGACGGCTGCAGACGGTGACAATCTCCGTGGGATCGAGGAGCAGCTCATGCTGAAGCTGTTGGGCGACAAGCCACTCGGCGCGCGCGACGCCGCGGCGGTAGAGCGCGTCCTCGGCTCCGATCCGGTGGCGATGTGCATGGTGGCTGCTCGTTTCGAGACGCACGGCGTCAACCCCCGACTGCTCGGCGGTGAGTTGTGGACCGCCGACCACCCGTCGACCTCCTTGTGTTTCTCCGGTGCGAATCTGATCCCGTTGACCGGCTCGCTCGCCGACATGGACTACTTCGCCGACCGGGCGACGTCCGGGCCGCGGGTCTGTTCGTCGATCGTCGGACGGTCGGATCTCGTCTGTGCGTTCTGGGATCGGGCCGCCGCCGCGTGGGGGCCGGCGCGTGAGGTCCGTGCCGATCAGCCGCTGCTGGCGCTGTCCGGGCCGCCGGCGGTCGCCCCCGATCCTCGCGTCCGCCTGGTCACCCACGATGATCTCGACGCCTACCTTCCTGCG
The DNA here is from genome assembly GCF_000334455.1 of Gordonia soli NBRC 108243. GTDB lineage: Bacteria > Actinomycetota > Actinomycetes > Mycobacteriales > Mycobacteriaceae > Gordonia > Gordonia soli. The sequence goes on along the minus strand of NZ_BANX01000020.1, from coordinate 35,165 downwards.
GCGATCGACATGTTCATCGGTGAGGTCGGGGTGGACCCGTGTGCCGGTGACGGAGGCCGTTCGTACCGGCGTCGCCTGTCGTCACTGATCTCCGCCGAGCGGGTGTTCGCCCGATTCGACGGCGATGAGGTCGTCTTCAAGGCCGAGATCGGTTCATTGTCACGACGTGTCGGCCAGATCCAGGGTGTGTGGGTATCGCCCGCCCGGCGTGGCGAGGGCCTGGGGACCCGCGGGACCGCCGCCGTCGCTGCGGCGATCCTCGCGCAGGGACGGACGCCGAGCCTGTACGTGAACCATTTCAACGCGTCGGCACGCGCCGCCTACCGCACAGCCGGTTTCGTCGAGGTGGGTCGATTCGCGACCGTGCTCGTCGACTGAGCGCCATTGCGGGAACAGCTTTCGCGGCGCGCATCGTCGGCGATCTCGTGCAGTTTTCACCGAAACCCCTGCGCGTGGCGCACTTCGGAAGGCCGGCCGCCGTTCTATGATCGCCACTGATGAGACAGTTGAGGCGGCGAGCGATCAGCGTGGTCGGTGTGACGACAGCGGCCGCGATCGCGATCGGGATTTCTGGCTGCTCGACAGTCGATGACGGCCCACGCACTGCCGTCGAGCAGTTCCTCTCCGCTTTCGGCTCTCGGGACATGGGTGCCGCAGCTGCGTTGACCGATTCGCCGTCCGACGCGAAGACAGGGCTCACCGCGGCGTGGGACGGGTTGTCGGCGACCACGTTGTCGGCCTCCACCGGGCGCGCACGGGTCACCGGCGACACAGCCGAGATCGACGTCATCTACAAATGGGGTCTGCCGCGCGATCGGGAGTGGAGCTATCCGGCCACCATCCGGCTGGGGCGATCCGACACCGGCTGGGCGGTCCGCTGGACCACCACCGACATCCACCCCGACCTCGGTGCCAACCAGCGGCTCTCGCTCCGCAGTCTCGCAGCGCCTCGCGCCACGGTGAACGAGTCCGATGGCTCCGAGGTCATGGTCAACGGTTCGGTGATCGGCATCAACTTCGACGCCCGCAAGGCAGCGGAGTCGGGGTCGGTGGCCGATTCGGTGACCCGGCTCGTCGACGTTCTCCGTCGATACGACCCGAAACTCTCCGCGCAGGCGATCGCCGAGGGGGCCACCGCGACCGATTCGCCCTATCCGATCACGCGGATCAGCGAGCGCGACTTCGACCAGCTCCGCGATCAACTCGCCATCCCCGGCGTGGTCACCAACGAACAGGCCGAGCTGGTGCCCAAGGACCCGACCTTCGCACCCGCCCTGCTGCAGCAGGTGAAGAAGGTGGTCAACTCGGAGGTCGACGGTCGTTCGGGCTGGCGAGTGGTCACGGTGAACCCGAACGGTCTCGACGCCGACGTCCTCGCCGACCATGACCCGGACCCGGCTCCGGCAGTCTCGTTGAGCTTGTCGCGCGCGGTGCAGAACGCCGCGCAGCGGGCCGTGGACGCCACCAACAGATTCCAGATCGCGATGGTGGTGGTCCAACCCTCGACGGGGAAAATCCTCGGTGTGGCACAGAATCCCGCAGCCGATCGGCAGGGGCCCATCGCGACCACCGGCCTGTACCCGCCGGGATCGACCTTCAAGATGGTGACCGCGGCGGCGGCGATCTCGCGCAACCTCGCTCACCCCGACACCCTGGTGCCGTGTCCCGGTGAGATCGAGATCGGCCCCCGGCTCGTCCCCAACTACAACCGCTTCTCGCTGGGGACCGTGCCGATGCTCGAGGCGTTCGCCAACTCGTGCAACACCACGTTCGCCAGCCTGGCCAGCCGGATGGGGCCGTCCGATCTCGCGCACACCGCTGCGGCGATGGGAGTCGGCCAGCAGTACACCATCCCGGGGATCGATGCCGTGTCCGGCTCGGTTCCGATCGACGCCGAGCTGGTGGCGCGCAGCGAGGACGGCTTCGGTCAGGGCAAGGTGCTGGTGAGCCCGCTCGGGCTGTCCTTGGTCGCGGCAACGGTGGCCAACGGCAAGGCGCCGGTGCCCCAACTGATCCTCGGCAAGAAGACCACCGTCGCAGGCCCGACCCCCGCGCTGCCCCCGGAGGTCGTGACGCAGCTGCGTCCGATGATGCGTGCGGTGGTCACGGGCGGTACGGCGACCGTCATCGCCGGACAGGGCGACGTGCTCGGCAAGACCGGTGAGGCCGAGTTCGCCGGCGGCTCGCATGCGTGGTTCGCCGGATATCGCGGTGACATGGCGTTCGCGACGCTCGTCGTCGGCGGTGGTGACTCGAACAACGCGGTCGCCGTGACGCGCGACTTCTTCGCGGGTCTGCCACCCGGATACGGCATCCCGGCAGCACCCTGAGCTGCTCGAGCCGCGCATTCGATCGCGAAGGACACCGACCGCTCGGGACGCGACTGGACCGCACAGCTTCGTACTCGGACAACTGACACGTGTGCGGACCCGAGTGTGCACATACCCGACCGAGACCCGCTCAGGTGTCAGAAATCCGACCGAGACATCGCCTGCGCCCGCACACCTCGTTCCGCCGACGCTTGTAGGCTCCCGGCGACGATTCCCTCGTCGTGCATCAATCGGCAGACATTTCGATGTGCACGGGCGGGCGGGAGTTTATGGTTGCTTTACTCATCGGCATCCAGTGACGAGGTCACCATGACGCAACCAGATCCCTACAATCGCCCCGGTCAACCCGCGCCGCCGCCGGGTGCGCCCGGGTACGGCCAGCCTCAGGGCCCGCCGCAGAGCCAACAGCCCGGAGCGCCGAACTACGGAGCCCAGCCCGGTCAGCACTCCCAACCCGGTCAGTCCCAACCCGGTCAGGCCCAGCCGGGGCAACCCCAATACGGCGCCCCCGGTTACGGATCGCCGCAATACGGACAGCCGGGCCAGCCCCCGACAAGTGGCGGCGCTCATGGAACCCCCGGTCAGGGCGCACCCGGATACGGCGCGCCTGCGCAAGGGGATCCCTACGGCGCGAACCACTACGGTCAGGCCCCCGGATCCCCATACGGCACTCCCGCATACGGCCAGCCGGGGCAGCAACAGCCCTACGGCGCGGCGAGCGGTTTCGGCGCACCTGCGGGTGTCACCGGGCCGGTGTCGTCCATCGTCGGGATCATCTCCTGGGCGATCGTCGGCATCTCGGTGCTGGTCCTGATCTCGGCGTTCCTGCCATGGGTCACCGGTCCGGTGACGGTCAACGGGGTCGGGACGTCGGACACCGGCGCGACCGACGGCATCATCACGCTCGTCCTCGCGCTGATCGCCGGAGGTGTCGCCGCAGCCAGCGCGATCATCCGCAAGCAATCGGTCCTTCACCTGATCGCAGGCATCGTGGCGATCGTCGCAGGACTCATCGTGATCGCCATCGCCGCCGTCGACATCAGCGATGTCGGCGACATCGAGTTCTTCGGATTCAAGGTCGGCATCGGCCTGTGGCTGACGCTGGTGTTCGGGATCCTGCTGACCATCGCGGGCATCGCGGCGGTGGTCAAGCGCAAATGAGCGTCGGGCGTCGATTCACCGCCGGCGTGGGATGACGACCGGCTGACCACTGTCGGGGTGATCCCAGATCTCGACCGGATGGTCGTAGGTCGCCGACAGCCGATCGGCGGTGAACACCTCGCGCGTGGGCCCCTCCGCGAGCAGACGTCCGTCCTTCATCAGTGCCACCCGATCGGAGTAGGCCGCAGCCAGTGAGAGATCGTGCACCACCAGGAGAATCGCACGTCCTCGCTCGCGATGGCGGCGCAGGATGTCGAGGACCGCTTCCTGGTGATGGATGTCGAGCGCCGCGGTCGGTTCGTCGAGGACCATCACCGGCGTGTCCTGGGCGATCGCCCGCGCCAACGAGACCCGGGCCTGCTGACCACCCGACAGCTGCGCGAACGGTCGATCGACGATCTCCGCCAGATCGCATGCGGCGATGGCGGCTTCGATCACGGCGGGCGAGTCGGCGGCCGCCGGTGTCCGCAACCAGGGGTAGCGCCCCATCTCCACGACCTCGTAGACGGTGAACGGTGTGTCGGAACGGTTCTGCTGTGTCACCACCGACCGGTGCCGAGCCAGGCGCCGCGACGACATCGCTGCGAGGGGAGTGCCGTCGATCGTGACCGCTCCGGATGCCGGCGTACGCAGACCCGCGATCACCGACAGCAGTGTGGTCTTCCCGCACCCGTTCGGACCGACCAACGCCGTCAGCGTCCCCGGCGGAACGTTAAGCGAGACACCCGAGACCACTTCTCGACCACCGAGTGTGACGTGGATGTCGTCGGCGGAGATGCCCTTATGATCGTCGGCGGCACTCACCAGCCGGCTCCGGCATGTCGGCTGCGTCGCAGCAGGACGAAGAAGGCCGGGCCGCCGATCAGCGAGGTGAAGACCCCGAGCGGGAGATCGGCGTCACCCATCACCGTCCGGGCGGCGAGGTCGGCGCCGGCGATCACGATGGCACCGCCGATGATGCTGGTGGGCAGCAGGATCGAGTGCCGGGGACCGACGATCAGCCGCATCAGGTGGGGGACCACCAAGCCGACGAACATGATGATCCCGGTGAACGCGACCGCGGCGGCCGTGAGGATCGCCACCAGGACGATCACCTGACGCCGTACCGTTTCGACGTTGACTCCCAGTGAGGCGGCCTGGATCTCGCCCAGCGCGAGGAGGTCGAGTTTGTGGATGAGGACCATCGCCGCGGCGACTCCCGCGATCACCAGCGGTAGGACGATCCAGACCGCGCCCCAGGTGGCGCCGGCGAGTGAACCCAACTGCCAGAAGACGATCTGCTCGCGCGCGGCCGTGGTGGCCACGAAGGTCAGATACGCGATGATGCCCAGCGCGAACGCGTTGACCGCGATACCCGTGAGTACCAACATGATCGCCGATGATGCGCCGTCCCGGAGGGAGAGCACGTACACGGCGGCGGCGGTGATCAGTCCGAAGACAAAGGCGGCTCCGGCGAGAGCCCAACCGTTCACGCCGACACCGCCGATGACGATCATCAGGCACGCGCCGACGGCGGCGCCGGACGAGACCCCGATCACGCCCGGCTCGGCCAATGGGTTGGCGAGCACGCCTTGGAGAAGGCAGCCCGCGGCGCCCAGTGCCGCTCCCACCAGGAGTCCGAGCACGATCCGCGGAAACCGGATGACCCACAGCGTGTGTTCGCCCTGCGGGTGGGAGGGCAGCGGGCCGACGTCGAGTCCGAAGTGGTGGGCGAGACTGCCCAGCACCTCGATCGGCGGGATCTCCACGCGCCCGAGTGCGGCGGAGGCGATCACGACGAGCAAGGTGAGCGCGAGCATCACCGTCACCACGAGGGCGGCCCGTGCTCGCCGCGGTCGCGGCGGGCGGCGGGTGGCCGGTCGCGCAGTCGGTTCGATCGTGGTCATGTGTAGATCGACCGCGCCAGCGCGCCGAGAACGAGTCCGACGTCAGGGCCGAATGCGAGGACCTCGGTCTGGTCCATCTGGACCACCCGGCGATGCCGACCGGCCTGTGTCTCGGCGATACCGGGCAACGCGAGTACTCCATCGATGCCGCCGACCGACTCGGCGCCTTCGGTCATGACCAACAGCACGTCGGGGTCTGCCCGCACCATGGCCTCGGCGCTGATCGCGGTGAACGCTCCCGACAACCCGGCGGCGGTCCCTGCATCGCGGCCACCCAGTGCGGCGATGAGATCGTCGGCGCCCGAGTTCGGTCCGGCCAGCAGTGTCAGGCGCGGGCCGCGGATGTAGACGAAGGCGATGGTGGGGTCGCCAGATGGCGAGGGCACCTGCTTCTTCGCTGCGTCGATCTCGCCGAGGGTCCGCTGCGCGAGGGCGTCACCTGCGGGCCGGACCCCGAGGGCTGCTGCCACCGACCGGATCAGCGCAGGTGTCGTTGCGATGGTCCGCTTCGACGAGAACTCGACCACCGGGATGTCGGAGGCGCGGATCTGGTCGACTGCCTGCGGGGGGATCGTCTGTTCGTCCACCAGGACGACCGTCGGTCGGAGCGCGAGCACCGATTCGGCGTTCAACGTGTGACCTCGGTCGGTGACCAGCGGCAGGGAGCGCGCCGCCGGGAAGGCTGTCGAGGTGTCGCGGCCGACGACCTTCGGGCCGAGCCCGAGAGAGAAGACGATGGTGCCCAGCGACCCGTTGCGGTCGACGGCGATGATCCGACTCGCGTCGCTCACGGTCACGTCCGGCTGACCGACCGACGGCACGGTCGCGGGCAGGGTGATCGCAGGATTCGAGGTCACCGGGACGATGTCGGGCCGATCGAGTTCAGCGGTCGACGGGCCGTCGCGGAGATGTGACGCGGCTGCCGACGAGGCGCCGGGCTGCTCGATCGGGGCGGTGCTGCACCCGGTTCCGATCAGCGCGAGTGCGAGTACCCCCGCCACCAGCCCCAGCAGTCGCGCCCTCGGTCGCAAGCGTGTCACCGGTCCTCCGTTCCTGCGGGTGCCGTCCCGATGTGCGAGTTCTCCGGCAACTCAGTGTCACCTTAGTCGTCGTATCTGTGCGGCCTCGTCGACCCGCGATGAGTCCCGAGGGTCGGGTCGGCACGGTCACGGGCTGCGGGGGACGGCGGGCGCGGCGGGCATACAGTGGAGGGCATGACAGTCCGTGCTGCTCTCCGGCCCGGCACCGTGTCGCCGACACGTCCGGTGCCCGATTCCATCGAGCGTCCCGAATACGCCTGGAAGGCGACCGTCAACGAGGGGTCGGAGCCGTGGGTGCAGACCCCGGAGACCATCGAGAAGGTCCGGGTCGCCAGTCGGATCGCGGCCGACGCGCTGGCCGAGGCCGGACGGGCGGTGGCGCCCGGCGTGACGACCGACGAACTTGACCGGATCGCACACGAGTACATGATCGACCACGGTGCGTATCCGTCGACGCTGGGCTACAAGGGATTTCCCAAGTCGTGCTGCACCTCGCTGAACGAGGTGATCTGCCACGGCATCCCTGACTCGACTGTCGTCGAGGACGGCGACATCGTCAACATCGACGTGACCGCCTACATCGACGGCGCACACGGCGACACGAACGCGACATTCCTCGCCGGTGACGTGGACTCCGAGGCCGCCGATCTGGTCGAACGCACCCACACCGCGACCCTCCGAGCGATCAAGGCGGTGCGGCCGGGCCGTGAGCTGAACGTGGTGGGACGCGTCATCGAGGCGTACGCGAATCGCTTCGGGTACAACGTGGTCCGCGATTTCACCGGACACGGGATCGGCGAGACCTTCCACAACGGTCTGGTGGTGCTCCACTACGACCAGCCGAACGTCACCACCGTGCTGGAGCCGGGCATGGTCTTCACCATCGAGCCGATGATCAACCTGGGCGGACTCGGCTACGAGATCTGGGACGACGGTTGGACGGTGGCGACCACAGACAAGCGGTGGACGGCACAGTTCGAGCACACGCTGGTCGTGACCGACGACGGTGCCGAGATCCTGACGCTGCCCACCGGCTCCTGACGGCCGGAGAACCTGTGCCGCGACCGGCCGAGGGACGAGATCGCGACCCGATGCGTGATGTGCGCGGTGCCGTGCTGGTCGGGGGGACCGGTTCGGATGCGGGCAAGAGCCTGATCGTGGCCGGACTGTGCCGGGCGTTCGCCCGCGCAGGCGTTCGCGTGGCCCCGTTCAAGGCGCAGAACATGTCCAACAACTCCGTGGTCACCCCCGACGGCGGCGAGATCGGACGTGCGCAGGCCCTCCAGGCCTATGCCTGCGGTCTCGAGCCCTCCACCCGGTTCAATCCGGTGTTGCTCAAACCCGGGGGAGATCGTCGTTCACATGTTGTGGTCCGCGGTCGTCCCGCCGGCGATGTGGGGGCGCGAGACTACCTAGAACGACGGTCGGCGCTGGCCGGGGTGGTCGCCGACGAACTCACCGCTCTCCGCGAGGAGTTCGATGTCGTCATCTGCGAGGGGGCCGGCTCGGTCGCCGAGATCAATCTGCGCGACACCGACATCGCGAATCTCGGGCTGGCGCAGGCGGCAGACCTGCCGGTGGTTCTCGTCACCGACATCGACCGCGGGGGTTCGCTGGCCCACCTGTTCGGGACCACCGCGATACTCGATCACGCCGACCAGCGTCGGATCGCCGGGTACGTGATCAACAAGTTCCGCGGTGACCCGACGATCCTCGAGCCGGGGACCCGACGCCTGGCCGAACTCACGGGACGCCCGACCCTCGGTGTGGTCCCGTTCGCCGACGGGCTCTGGATCGACGCCGAGGACTCACTTGCGGTTCCGGTCGGTCGCCGCGTCGGACCACCGGCGGGAGCGGGAGCGGTGGGGCCGCGACTCACGGTGGCCGCGATCCGGCTCCCGCGGATCTCGAACTCCACCGACGTCGAGGCGCTCGCCTGCGAACCAGGCGTCGACGTGACGTGGGTGGACGATCCGGCGGCGGTGGCCGCGGCCGACCTCGTCGTACTCCCCGGAACGCGTGCGACCGTCGCCGACCTCGACTGGCTCCGACGTCGAGGACTCGCCGATGCTGTGGTCGCCCGAGCCGAGGCAGGCCGGCCGATCATCGCGATCTGCGGTGGCTTCCAGATGCTCGGTCGGTCCATCGAGGACGCGGTGGAGTCCGCAGTGGGCACGGTCGACGGGCTCGGTCTGCTCGACCTTCGGGTCCGGTTCGATGCGGAGAAGGTCCTCCGATCGGCTCACGGCGTGGCCGGCGGCCACCGGGTGACCGGATACGAGATCCATCACGGCCGCGTCGAGGAGTCGACCGAGTCACCGTGGGTCGCCGACGATGTGACCGGCCCGGAAGGCGCCGCATGTGGCGCGATCCGTGGCACCCATTGGCACGGTCTGTTGGCATCCGATGATTTCCGGCGCTCGGTTCTCACGTGGGTCGCCGCCACCGTCGGTACCAGCGGCTTCATCGCGGATTCAGGTATCCGATTCGACGATGTGCGGGCGGCACAGGTGGACCTGATGGCCGATCTCGTCACGGCCCACGTGGACCTCGAGGCGCTCGCCGAGGTGGTGTGCACGGGGGTGGCCGCCGACGTGCCGGTCATCACCCACCGGTTGGTCTGACGCGTCGCGCACTCGCGTCGGTACCGGCTCCGTCTCACCTAAGCTGGGCGTCGTGGACACTGAACAGCGGGCGGTCACCGTCGGGGAACACACATTCGACGTCCGGATCGGCGGGCAGGCGGGCGCTCCCTGGGTGGTGCTGCTGCACGGATTCCCCGTCAACAGTTCCTGCTACGACGAGGTCGTGCCCCGGCTGCACGAGGCCGGGTTGCGGACGCTGGTCATCGACCAGCGCGGTTACAGCGCCGGCGCGCGTCCGACAGAGGTCGACCAGTACACGCTCGATCACCTGGTGGCCGACGTGATCGGCGTGCTCGACGCGCTGCAGATCCACTACGCACTCCTGGTCGGACACGACTGGGGCGGCATCGTCGCCTGGCATCTGGCCGGCAAGCATCTCGGTCGCTTCACCGGCCTCGTGGTCGCGAGCACCGGCCACCCGACCGCGATGCAGGCGGCGTTGGCGGCAGGCGATCAGCGAGAGCGGTCCTCGTACATCCTGGACTTCCTCAGCGAGGGAGCCGAGGACCGCCTCCTCGCCGACGACGCAGCGCTGCTGCGCAACGCAGGCGTCAGCGCCGCAGAACTGGAACCCCTGAAAGAGCCTGGCGCGCTGACCGCGGCCCTCAATTGGTATCGAGCGAATTTCGCCGGTGACATCAAGAAGAACCTGGCGTGCCCGCCGATCGAGGTGCCCACGACGCTGGTGTGGAGCAATGCCGACGCCGCACTGGGGCGGGAGCAGGCCGAGCTCAGCAGCCGATATGTGTACGGCGACTACCGGTTCTGCGAGCTGGACGGTGTCGACCATTGGATCCCGCAGCGGGCGGCCGCAGCTCTCGCCAGTGAGATCTCGTTGCGGTCCGCCGTCTTCTGAGCGGCGGCGGGATCGCCGCCGCTCCGTCCCCGGTCAGTCGAATTCGAGGCCGAGCAAGGCGTTCTCCAGGACCTCCGGCATCCCGGGGTGGATCCAGTACTGTCCTCGGGCCACCTCGCGCGCGGTCTGACCGAACGACAGTGCCTGGATGACGGGCTGGATGACGGTCGGTGCCTGCGGACCCATGATGTGTGCACCGACGATGAGTCCGGTGTCGGCGTCGGCCACGATCTTGCAGAAGCCGGTGGTGTCCTCCATGGCCCAGCCGTAGGCGACGTCGCCGTACTCCTGCACCTTCACGGTGACGCGGGTGCCCGCATCCCGGGCCTGGGCCTCCGTCAGACCGACGGTGGCGATCTGGGGGTGGGTGAACACCGCCGACGGTACGTAGCGATGATCGAAGGACTCCAGATCATCTGCGTCCCAACCCTTCACGAGGTTGGCCTGGACGACGCGCTGCTCGTGGTTCGCGACGTGCTTGAGCTGGTACGGCGAGCTCACGTCACCGAGTGTCCAGATCCGTTCGGCCTGTGTGCGGCCGTGGACGTCACAGGTGACGGCACCGTGTTCGTCGAGGTGGATGCCGACCGACCCCAGGTTCAGCCGATCGCCGTTTGGCTTGCGTCCGGTCGCCACCAGCAGAGCGTCGGTGTCGAGGGTGGTGCCGTCGTCCAGGCCGAGGCGCACGGTGCCGTCTGCCAGCGTGCTGGTGGCGGTCACCTCGGTGTCCAGACGGACGTTCCACTTCTTACGGGCCAACTCGGTGAACCGGCGTGACACCTCCTCGTCGTGATGGCGCAGCAGGGCCGGGCCGCGGACGACGAGTGTCACCTCGGACCCGAGGGACCCGAAGACGTGCGCGAACTCGGCTGCAATGTAGCCGCCGCCGACGATGGTGATCCGGGCCGGCAGTTCGGGCAGCCGCATCACATCGTCGCTGGTGTGGAACGGTGCTGCGCCGGAGGCGATGTCGGGCGGGATGATCGACCGCGAACCGGCGGCCAGAACCACCTCGATCGCCAGCACCTCGGCATCGGCGGTCACCAGGCGGTATCGGCCGGTCGCGGCGTCGCGTCCGTCGAACTCGACATGGGACTCGAAGACGGTGATGTTCGGGCAGCGATCCACGCGGTACTCGCGGCCGCCGGCCGAGATCGGGTCGATGCGGCCGAACACGCGACCGACAATCGCGGGCCAGTCCACCCCGTTCAGGGTCGCGTCGACTCCGTATCGGCCTGCCTCGGAGACTTTTTCGGCCACTTCGGCGGCGTAGACGAACATCTTCGTCGGAATGCACCCGACATTCAGGCACGTCCCGCCGTAGGTGCTCTCCTCGAAGATCGCGATGCTGCGGTCGTCGAACCGCTCGTCCGGGATCGAGTTGCCGCTACCGCTTCCGATGATGGCGAGATCGACCTGATGGGTGGTGCGGCTCATGACGAGACCTCCTGCGCCGGGCTGTCGTGCTCGGCATCGGTGTGGCGCAACCAGCGGTCAACCTCGCGGTAGGCCTGCTCACGGGCATTTGGAACCGACAGGAACACGTCGTGTCGGGCGTCGGTGATCGGCACGACCGACACCCGGCCGCCGACACATCCACTCCATCTGGCGATCTGCCGGACGTCGAGGACGACGTCGGAGTTGTCGGGCGTTGAGCGGTAGCTGCGATCGAAGACCGTCTTGTCCGAGCGCAGCACCAGCGACGGCATCCCGACGTCGAGTCCGCGGTGCAGCTGCGCGTGGCCGCGCCGGACCGCCCCCAGGAAGCCGAAGGTGACCGGGAATCCGCCCAGCGGCTTCACCGCCAGGTCGTAGTCCCATTCACCGTTGGCGCTGTCGTGCAGGCTCTCGCCGTAGGCGCTCGACAACTCCTGGGGGATCACCGTCGACGGACGGACCCGCCGGAGGGTCTCGATCAGCGCACTCGCCGGCGGCATCCGCAGCGCGCGATCGCCTTGGAGGTCGAACCACGGACTGTTGAGGAGCAGCCCGCGCACCCGGCCGTGGCGGGTCGGGTCGGCTGATCGCAGTCGATCCAGCCACAGGGTGGTGATGAGGCCACCGGTCGAGTGTCCGGCCACCAGGATGTCGGGATCGCCCGATGCGCCGCCGACCTCGTCCACGATCACGTCGAGTGCCTGGCCGAGCTCTTCGTCGTACACGGCGAGGTCGGTCGCGAAGTGTGCAGTGTGCGCCGCCAGCAGCGAGCGGCCGCACTTTCGCAGATCCAGCGCGTAGAACGCGTAGCCGCGGTCGTGGAAGAAGTCGGCGAGCGGTTCGTGGAAGAAGTAGTCGGTGAAGCCGTGCACGTAGAGCACGGCCCGCGGGGTCCCGTCTCGTCCGGCGGTCAACGATCCGCGTTTGCGCACCAGGGTCGCGGTGATCGGGTCCTCGCCGTCCGGGTCGGGCGCCAGCGGGAGGGTGAGCATCTCGTAGGTCTCGAGGTAGCGGTCCGGTTGCCAGTCGGGTCGGCCCGGGTCGCCGTCGGCGGCGCCCTGCCCAGCTGAAGAGGTCACGCGTCCACTCTAGAGAGCATCGCGATGCCCCAGTCGACCGAACTCGACCGTCGGTGTGGCACTGTCGCCCAGCGCACACTTGGCGGAGGCGATGCCTGATGCAGGTGTGCGATGAGGGAGAATGTGGAACACGAGGGACGAGGTTCGTCCGACCAGCCTGAAGTGGAGCTCTACGTGTCTCAATCGGTGATCAAGACAGACGTGGCGTTGGTGGGCGCAGGCATCATGAGCGCCACCCTGGGCGCTCTGCTGCGCCAGTTGCAGCCCGACTGGTCGATCAGCTTGTTCGAGCGTCTCGATGCCGCCGCTGCCGAGAGCAGCGACCCGTGGAACAACGCGGGAACCGGCCACTCCGCCTTGTGCGAGTTGAACTACACGCCGAAGACGGCCGACGGTGACGTCAACATCGACAAGGCGATCACCATCAACGAACAGTTCCAGGTGTCGCGACAGTTCTGGGCGCACAGTGTCGACAAGGGCATCCTCGACGACCCGTCCGAGTTCATCAACCCCATCCCGCACGTCAGCTTCACCCACGGTGACGCCGGGGTCGACTACCTCCGCAAGCGCTACGACAAGCTCTCCCGAGAGACCTTGTTCGAAGGGATGGAGTACATCACCGACCCGGGTGAGTTCTCCGAGCGTCTGCCCCTGATGTCGGCCGGTCGCGACTTCTCCGACCCCGTCGCTCTCAATTGGTACACCCAGGGCACCGACGTCGACTTCGGCGCGCTGACGCAGCAGTTGCTCAACTTCGTCGGCCAGGGCGGCGACATCTGGTTCGGCCACTCGGTCACCAACCTGTCGAAGCAGTCCGACGGCAGCTGGATCGTCAAGATCCGCAACCAGCGCACCGCGGAGAAGCTCACCGTCCATGCGAAGTTCGTGTTCGTCGGTGCCGGTGGCGGCGCGCTGCACCTGCTGCAGAAGTCGGGGATCAAGGAGGCCAAGGGCTTCGGTGGATTCCCGGTCAGCGGCGAGTTCTTCCGGTGCACCAACCCCGATCTGATCGGCGAACACCAGGCAAAGGTCTACGGTCAGGCGGCAGTCGGCGCGCCGCCGATGTCGGTGCCGCACCTCGACACCCGCGTAATCAACCACGAGTCGGGCCTGCTGTTCGGCCCGTACGCCGGCTGGTCGCCCAAGTTCCTCAAGTCGGGCAAGGTCACCGATCTCCCGTTCTCGGTCAAGCCCGGCAACCTCCTGCCGATGCTGTCGATCGCGCCGCAGGAGTTCGGGCTGCTCAAGTATCTGATCAGCGAGTTGGCCGCGAGTCGCGCCGATCGCGTGACCACACTCTCGGAGTTCGTGCCGCGCGCGCTCGGCAGCGACTGGGAGCTCATCACCGCGGGCCAGCGGGTGCAGGTGATCCGGAAGACCGGCGTGGGCGGCTCGCTCGAGTTCGGTACCGCGGTCGTCGCGGCTGCCGACGGGACGATCGCCGGTCTGCTCGGTGCGTCGCCGGGTGCCTCCACCGCGGTACCCGCGATGCTGCAGGTGCTCGAGAAGTGCTTCCCGCAGGAGTACGCCGGATGGTCGTCGAAGCTCACCGAGCTGATCCCGTCGTTCGGTCGCAAGCTCAATGACGAGCCCGATCTGTTCCGCGAGCTCTGGGACTGGACCAACCGCAGCCTCGACCTCGTCCGTGACCATTCGGCCGTCCAGCCGACCACCGCGGATCTGGCACCCGCGTCGGCAGTGTGATAGTCACGACAGCATGACTTCGGTTGGTCAGCTGCACCGCAGCTGGGCCGCCGACCTCGATGCGGCGACCGTCTACGAGCTCCTCCGCCTGCGTGTCGACATCTTCGTCGTCGAGCAGGCCTGCCCGTACCCGGAACTCGACGGCCGCGATCTGGAGTCGACGACCCGGCACTTCTGGATCTCCGATGCCGACGGGGTGGTCCTGGCGACCCTGCGCCTGCTGGAGGACGCCGAGCCCGGCTCGTCGGCCACGGTCTTCCGGATAGGTCGCGTGTGCACCGAACGGTCCGCGCGCGGTCAAGGACTGACCAAGCGGTTGATGGAGGCAGCCCTCGCCGAGGTCGGCGACGGTGAGTGCCGGGTCGAGGCGCAGGCGTACCTCACGGACATGTACGCCAAGTTCGGTTTCCGCAGCGATGGCGGCGAGTACCTGGAGGACGGCATCCCGCACGTGTCCATGCGACGCGGTGGACCCACGCGATGACCGACGTCCGCTATCCGTTCAGCGCTGTCGTCGGACAGCAGCAGTTGAAGCTCGCCCTCATCCTCTCCGCGATCTCGCCCGGCATCGGAGGAGTGCTGATCCGAGGCGAGAAGGGCACCGCGAAGTCGACGATCGTCCGTGGTCTCGGCTCCCTGCTCGTCGATCCGGACGACAGCACCTCGGCAGACCCGTCGTCCACTCGTGGACGTGTGGTCGAGTTGCCGATCGGTGCGACCGAGGACCGGGTCATCGGCTCGCTCGACCTCACCGCCGTCCTGCGTGACGGGCGCGCGGAGTTCACGCCCGGTCTGTTGGCCCGCGCGGACGGCGGCGTGCTGTACATCGACGAGGTCAACCTGCTCGCCGACCATCTCGTCGACGTCCTGCTGGATGCCGCGGCGAGTGGTCGGGTGACCATCGAACGTGACGGGGTGTCACACACCCAGGCCGCCGACTTCGTCCTGGTCGGCACCATGAATCCCGAGGAAGGCGAACTGCGTCCGCAGCTGCTCGACCGTTTCGGACTGGCCGTGGACGTCTCCGCCGCACGCGACGTCGACGAGCGGGTCTCCATCGTCTCGCAGCGCATCGCCTTCGACACCGATCCGGTGGGCTTCGTCGCCGCGCACGCTGCCGGCGAGGTCGACCTGCGCGAGCGGATAGCAGCGGCCCGGGACGCCGTCGCGGCCGTGAGCCTCCCGGTCCGGGAGCTCCGCCGGATCGCCGGTGTCTGTGCACATCTGGACGTCGACGGACTACGCGGCGACATCGTCGTCGCGCGAGCGGCTTCCGCCCATGCGGCGTGGCGCGGGGCCGACGAGATCTCGGCGGACGATGTGCGGGTCGCGGTGGAATTGGCCCTCCCTCATCGTCGGCGACGCAATCCGTTCGACGATTCCGGGCTCACCGACGAGCAGATCGACGAGGCGATGGCCGCGGGCGAAGAAGCGGCGCAGAGTACTCCCGATGCGGAATCGGATTCGGCCGGTGACTCCTCCGCGGACGACGGTCCTGAGGGCGGCGGCCCCGACGACGCGGGACCGGACGGCGAAGGCCCCGATGGTGACGGGCCGGATGACGGGGGCCCGGACGATGGCGGCCCCGACGGCAGTCCAGGGGGAGGCGTCGAGCCGGACGCGACTCGTGCTCCGGAAGATCAGCGGTCCGAGGCGACGCAGCCGGACCGATCACGGTCCGAGGCCGCCGGCGCGGCGACCGACGGCGAGGTCCCGGCACAGGGCGACGAGAAGGCCGTGCCCGGGCCGGTACCCGGTGCTCGGTTCGGGCGGACGGAATCGGGTGCCGCGCGACGCGTCCGCCGTCTCCGGGTATCGGGCATCGGCGACGGGGATCCCGGTCGCCGATCGCCGGCACGGAGCCGCCGCGGACAGACGACGCACGCGATCGCCTTCGAGCGTGGCCGACCGGTGCACCTCTTCGGGACGGTCCTGACCGCTGCCGGTCGGACAACCGATGTCGCGACCATCCCCGGTGTCGCGGTGACGATTCCGGATCTGCGCTCGGCGCAACGGATCTCGCAGGAACAGAACCTCGTCGTGTTCCTGGTCGACCTGAGCGGCTCGATGACCGCACGACGTCGGCTCGCCGCGGTGAGCGAGATCTGTGTGGACTTGCTGCGCGATTCCTATACGCGTCGCGATCGCGTCGCCGTGATCAGTGCCCGTGGCGCGGATGCGGAGGTCGCCGTGCCGCCGACCAAGTCGGTCGACGTGGCCGTCCGACGTCTCGCCGACGTCCGCACCGGTGGGCGGACCCCGCTCGCCGAAGGGCTGGTCGCCGCACACGATCTCATCGAACGATCGCGTCGCAGCGATCCTGCCCGGCGTCCGCTGCTGGTGATTCTCACCGACGGTCGGGCCACCGCCGGTTCCGATCCCGCACGACGTGCGGCCGACGCCGCGGACGCGCTGCGGCGTCGTGGCGTGGATGCGGTGGTCGTCGACTGCGAGCAGGGCATGATCCGGCTCGGACTGGCCGGTGAGCTCGCCGCACGACTGGGTGCGCCGTGCCTGCCGATGGAGCAGCTGTCGGCGGCCACGCTCGCCGATCCGCGGCGCGCAGCCTGACCGTCGCCGACAACCGCAGGAGAGACAGTGCCGCAAGGTGTTCCGGACAATGTTCCCGCCGATGGGTTGACCACCCGCCAGCGGCGCAATCAGCCGGTGCTCGCAGTCCACACCGGTGACGGCAAGGGCAAGTCGACGGCGGCGTTCGGCATGGCGATGCGGGCCTGGAACGCCGGGCTCCGGGTGGCGGTGTTCCAGTTCGTCAAGAGTGCCAAGTGGAAGGTGGGGGAGGAGTCGGTCATGCTCTCCCTGGACGAGGTCCACCGGCAGACCGGCAACGGCGCCCCGGTCGAATGGCACAAGATGGGGCAGGGCTGGTCGTGGTTGCGGGCCAACGCCGAACATGCCGACGACCACGCCGCCGCGGCGCAAGCCGGGTGGGCGGAGATCAGTCGGCGGATCGCCGACGAGCAACACGACTTCTACGTTCTGGACGAGTTCACCTACCCGTTGGACTGGGGGTGGGTCGACACCGCCGAGGTCGTCGCGACCCTGCGGGACCGTCCCGGCCGCCAACATGTCGTCATCACCGGGCGCCGAGCGCCGTCCGAGCTGATCGCCGCGGCCGACCTCGTCACCGAAATGCGCAAGGTCGCCCACCCGATGGATGCCGGCCGCAAGGGTCAGAAGGGCATCGAGTGGTGACGCCGAACGATGTCGTCTCGATGGGGACGAGACGTGCGAACCCGTGGATGAGATCGCGGTGAGCGGCATCCCGACCGTGGTCATCGCCGCGCCCTCGTCGGGCAGCGGCAAGACCACGGTGACGACCGGTCTCATCGGCGCGCTGCGCTCGGCGGGGCATCGTGTGGCGCCCTTCAAGGTCGGTCCCGACTACATCGATCCCGGTTATCACGCCGTCGCCGCCGGTCGGGTGGGCCGCAACCTGGACCCGAACCTGGTGGGCGAGGACCTGATCCGACCGCTGTTCGCCCACGGCTCGACAGGCGCGGACATCGCCGTCGTCGAGGGCGTGATGGGACTGTTCGACGGCCGGATCGTCGACGCCGACCCCGCTGCCGGCGGTCCCGATGCCGATCCCATCGGTCTCGGATCGACTGCTCACGTCGCCCGGCTGCTCGGTGCACCGGTGGTCCTGGTCGTCGACGCCGCGGGCCACAGTCAGTCCATCGCCGCACTCCTACACGGTTTCCTGTCCTACGAATCGTCGGTGCGGATAGTCGGCGTGATCCTCAACCGGGTCGGTTCACCGCGTCACGAGTCGGTGCTCCGGGAATCCTGCGCACGGGTGGGTCTGCCGGTCCTCGGCGTCTTGCGGCGTGACCCGGCGTTGACGGTCCCGTCACGCCATCTCGGTCTGATCCCGGCCGCGGAACGCAGCACCGATGCCATCCGCGCCGTGGACGCGATGACGGCCACCGTGGGTGGCGTCCTCGACCTCGATGCCATCGTCGCGGCTGCCCGCGGGCGGCGGCATCCGGACGGACCCGCATGGTCGGCCGCGGACGCCGTCGGCGAACCTGTCGAAACGGTCGGCGCGACAGCGGGATCGGTGCAGGACGGCGAGCCGCTGGTGGCCGTCGCAGGAGGTGCCGCGTTCACCTTCGGCTACGCCGAACACGTCGAGTTGCTGACCGCAGCCGGTGCCACGGTCGTCGGATTCGATCCGCTGACCGATCGTCTGCCGCCGGACACGGGGGCCGTGGTGATCGGTGGAGGCTTCCCAGAGGAGCACGCAGCCGAACTGTCGGCGAACGACCGACTGCGGGCGGACATCTCGGCCCATGCGATGGGCGGACGACCGATCTACGCCGAATGCGCAGGCCTGCTGTATCTCACCAGAGAACTGGACGGACACCAGATGACCGGGGTGCTCCCGCTCGTCGGGCGGTTCGGCTCGACGCTGACACTCGGTTATCGCGACGCGGTGGCGGTCACCGGCTCGGTCGAGTTCGACGTCGGAACCCGGGCGACAGGTCACGAGTTCCACCGCAGCACGGTCGAGCCGGCACCCTCGGCGTCAGGGGGTCCCACGAATCCGGCATGGGCGTGGCGCGACAATGCCGGTCGGTCGGGCACACACGGGGCGGTATCCGAGGGCGTCCACGCGTCGTATCTCCATCTTCATCCGGCAGCCCATCCGGGGGCGATCCTGCGGCTGGTCCGTCGGGCGCGCGAGGTCGCACGGGGTCGCGTTGCCGGTCGGGCGTCGGAACCGCCGGTTCCGTCGGTCGACTCGACCCGGCGATGACCACCCGAAATCTGCATTCGGCGCTCGCGGCCCTACGGACCCGCGGCGTCGAGGACCCGGCCGTGCTTGCCGACCTGCTCGAGGCGGTCCTGGTGGTCGGGCAGGGCCTCGAACTCGACGACGCGCTGCAACGCATCGTGGAGGTGGCGGCGGGTGTCCTCGACGCCCGGTACGGCGCTCTCGGGGTCCGTGGCCGCAACGGTGGCCTCAGCGCGTTCGTCCACATCGGCATCACACCTGCGCAGCGCGCGCGGATGGGTCACCTCCCGGTGGGGCGGGGTGTGCTCGGTGAACTCATCGAACAGCCACGGGTGCAACGTATCCCGGAGTTGTCGGCGCATCCCGCATCGGTGGGCTTCCCAGCGGGGCATCCGCCGATGACGACGTTCCTGGGCGCTCCGATCATCGTGCGTGGCGATGTCTTCGGCAGCATCTACCTGACCGAGAAGCGGGGCGGGGTCGAGTTCAGCGAATCGGACGAGGCCCTGGTCGGTGTGCTGGCCGTCGCCGCGGGGATCGCGGTCGACAACGCGCGGCTGTTCGAGCGTGCGCGCACGCGGCATCGGTGGATGCAGGTACTCGCCCGGCGCGGGTCCGAGCCGCTCGCAGGTATCTCGTTGGACGACACCGTGTCTCGTCTCTGCATCGACGTCGCTGAGCTGACGTCCGCAGTCGATGTGATGCTCCTGACCGGCGATCCCGATCATCTGCGGGTCCGCGCGCACACCGGAGATCCGCCCGCGCCGGCGGAGCCCCTGTCGTTGCCGGGCATCACCCGACAGACCGTGGTCCCCGCGGACAGCGTGCCCCAAATCCTCGTCCGGAGGTCGGCCGAATGGGCGACGATCGTCCCGCTGCAGCGGGCATCGGGAACCTTCGGCGCGATCGTGGTGACCCACCGCGATCGTCGCAGCTGGGACGACGAGGACGTCGCCGGGCTGGCGGGTGTCGCGGAGGTGGCCTCACTCGCCGTCGCCTACGCCGAACAACAGCAGCTCGCACGTGATCTGGAGCGTGGTGAGGACCGCCACCGGATCGCGCGCGACCTGCACGATCACGTGATCCAGCGGTTGTTCGCCGTCGGGATGTCGATCCAGTCGGTGCTGGCCGCCTCCGAGCCGGGAGCGATCGGTGAACCTGCCGCCGAGAGGCTGCAGCAGGTCATAGGCGATCTCGATCGGACGATCGCCCAGATCCGGACGTCGATCTTCGACCTGCAGACCGACGCCGACCGATCCGACTCCGCAACCCTGCGCCGCCGGGTCCTCGACATCGTCGCCGAGTTGGCCGTCCATGCCCCGACGGCGCCGGGTGTCGCTTTCGCAGGACCGGTCGACACGCTCGTGCCCGCCTCGGTCGGTCCGCATGTCGACGCGGTGCTCCGCGAGGGGCTGAGCAATGCGCTCCGGCATGCCGACGCCGATCGCATCGAGGTGTCGGTGAGCGCGGATGACGTACTGGTGATCGAGATCAGCGACGACGGTGTCGGGATCGCTCCCGACGTGACCTATCGCGGCCTCGACAACCTCACGCGGCGCGCAGAACAGTGCGACGGCACGTTCACCGTGGTGACCACGCCCCGAGGTGGGCGCGGGCCGTCGGGCACCACCCTCACCTGGACGATTCCGTTGACGGGTTAGCTGTGCGCAGGTGCTGGGTTCAGCGCCGGTTATCGCTGTCGGCTTGAACTGCACGTCGATGACGACTCGATCTGCATTCGCGCGCATGAGCGGTACGGATCTGGTACCGCGAAACAAAGCGTCGTAGGGTCGTCACAATCGGTCTGCGGCAGGCGATCACGGGGCTCGATCCCGAAGAACTCGAACCGGCTCTCTTTGCGCGTTGGGGACCCGCCGACTGACGCACGGGAACAAGATCACGCGCTCTGCAGTCGCGCTCGGCTCAGCGCCGGTCGTCGCGCAGCTCGGTGGCGAGAACCGCGACCTGGGTGCGGCGTTGCATGTCGAGTTTGGACAGCACGCGGGACACGTAGTTCTTGATCGTTTTCTCCGCCAAAAACATCCGCGCGGCGATCTGTCGGTTGGTGAGCCCCTCGCCGATGAGTTCGAAGACCTGCCGCTCCTGGTCGGTCAGCTCCGCCAGGGGGTCGGTGCGCGGATTCTGGCTGTCCCGCAGACGATCCAGGAGCGCACGAGTGCTCCGATCGTCGAGCAGAGAGCCGCCGTGCCCGACTGTTCTGACTGCAGCGACGAGATCCTGGCCGAGGATCTGCTTGAGAACGAATCCGGATGCACCCGCGAGTACCGCGGCGAGTAGGGCCTCGTCGTCTGCGTAGCTGGTCAACATCAGACACCGCACCTCTGGGTGCGCCGCCCGCACGTCGCGGCACAGTTCGACCCCGTTGCCGTCGGGGAGCCGGACGTCGAGAACCGCCACATCGGGGACCGACGCCCCGATTCCGACCGCTGCCTCCGCGACCGACGCCGCCTCTCCGATCACCTCGACGTCGGATGCCGTGCCCAGCAGATCCCGGAGTCCTCGGCGTACGAGTTCGTGGTCGTCGACGAGGAATACCCGGACGGGCCGGTCGGTCGGGGGCTGGGTGGAGCTCATGACGCGAACGCTACCGCCGCCCGGGCCGGCCACGCAGCGGACGTGACCGTCGTCCCGCAAGATCGGGACCTTCGGCCCATGCCGCAGGCACACGACCGGGGCGACAGTGGACTCAGATCACCTTCACACCCTCTGAGCAGGAGAGACCCATGACGATGCTCGTCGATCCACATGCCGAGCTGCCCTCGATGTCGGGGTCGGATCTGCTGACCGAACTGTTACCGGTGTGCGAGACCGAGGTCGACCGCCACATGCGGATGACCAAGGACTGGCATCCGCACGACTACGTGCCGTGGGACGACGGCCGCAACTTCGCGGCCCTCGGTGGACACGACTGGGACCCCGCCGAGTCGCGACTGTCGGAGACGGCGAGAGCCGCGATGATCACGAACCTGCTCACCGAGGACAATCTGCCGTCGTATCACCGGGTGATAGCCGACAACTTCAGTCTCGACGACGCGTGGGGCTTCTGGGTCGGTCGATGGACCGCCGAGGAGATGCGGCATTCGACGGTGATGCGCGACTACCTGGTGGTGACCCGTGGGGTCGACCCGGTGGAACTCGAACGTCTGCGGATGGCGCACATGACTTCCGGCTTCGACCCACTGCCGGACGACGACGGGCAGCGTGACCACAGCCTCGACATGCTCTGCGCGGTCGCCTATGTGAGTTTCCAGGAACTCGCGACCCGGGTCAGTCACCGCAACACCGGCAAGGCGTGTGGTGATCCGATCGCCGATCGGATGCTTCAGCGGGTCGCGGCCGACGAGAACCTGCACATGCTCTTCTATCGGAACATCGTGGCCGGAGCCCTCGACCTCGTACCCGATCAGGCCATGGCGGCCATCCATGCGATCGTCGCCAACTTCCAGATGCCGGGCGCCACCATGCCGAACTTCCGACGTAACGCGGTGCTCATCGCGAAGGGCGGGATCTACGATCTACCGCAACACCTCTCGGAGGTGGTGATGCCGGTGCTGCGCAAGTGGCGGATCTTCGAGCGCGACGACTTCGGGCCCACGGGGGAGCAGCATCGCGAGGAACTCGCCGCATACCTCGAGGACATGGCGGCCGCGGTCGTGCGGTTCGAGGAGTCGCGCGAGCGAGCGCTCGCCCGTCAGCGCGCCCGTGGCGTCGGCGGCGAACGCAACGGGGGACTCCGATGACCGTGGTGTGGGAGGCCGCCGGAAACGCACAGGCTGACCTGACGGGGGCAGGTGAGCACGGTGTGGAGGCTCGGCAGTCGGCTGCCGCCCGACTACCGGGGTTCGACACCGCCATCTCGATGGCCGAGGCCGCCGGATGCGGGAACATCAGCTGGTGGAACGAGATCCGTGCCCACACCGCTGACCCGACGGTCGGCGAGTATGCGGCGTCGATGCTGCTCGCGGACGCGGTCCGGGCGGCCGCGCACCGCGCCGGTGTGCCGGTCGCCGACATGTGGGACCGCGTCCGACGATCCGGCGATCTCGCGCTCTGACGCGCTCGTGCAGTGCGACGGAACGAGCATCCGGCGTCCGAACCCTGCACGATGCCGCAGGCTCGGTAGGCTCGTTGGTCATGTCCGATGTGCCACCGGCGACCGAACCCGTCGAGCCCGATCCACGATCGGTGCCGTCCGCGGCACGCGGTCACTACCTGGTCGGTCTCGACCTCGACGGTCGTCGAGTGGTGGTCGTCGGCGGGGGCTCCGTCGCGCAACGGCGACTCCCGAACCTGGTGGCGTCGGGCGCCGACGTCTACGTGATCGCAGTCGACCCGACCCCTGCGGTCGAGTCGTTTCCCGGGATCACCGTGTCGCGACGGGCATACCGGGACGGTGACCTCGACGGCGCCTGGTACGCGATGGCCTGCACCGACGATCCCGAGGTCAATGCGGCGGTGGTGGCCGAGGCCGAACGTCGACACACCTTCTGTGTCCGTGCCGACGACGCGCGGTTCGGTACCGCGGTCACGCCGGCGTCGGGACGTCATCGTGACGTCCAGTACGGCGTCCTCGCGAGTGGTGACCACCGCATCTCGGCAGCGATGCGCGCCGCGATCGGCAAGGCACTCGCCGACGGTTCGCTGACCGTCGAGGACGACGCGCCCCGAGCGGCGGGAGTCGCGCTCGTCGGTGGCGGTCCCGGCGATCCCGACCTGATCACCGTGCGGGGCCAGCGTCTGCTGGCCGACGCCGACGTGGTGGTCGCCGATCGCCTCGCGCCGCCGGAACTGCTCGCTGCACTCGGTCCGCAGGTCGAGATCATCGATGCCGCAAAGGTCCCCTACGGCCGAGCGATGAAGCAGGAGGCCATCAACCAGGTCCTCGTCGACCGCGCGCAGGAGGGCAAGTTCGTCGTACGCCTCAAGGGCGGCGACCCGTATGTCTACGGCCGCGGTTTCGAGGAACTGCAGGCCTGTGTCGAGGCCGGGGTCCCGGTCACGGTCGTCCCCGGCGTCACCAGCGCCATCGCGGCCCCGGCCGCCGCGGGCGTGCCGGTCACCCACCGCGGTGTCACCCACGAGGTCGTCATCGCTTCCGGACACGTCCCGCCCGACCATCCCGACTCGCTCATCGACTGGCCGGCATTGGGCCGACTGCGTGGCACCTTGGTGCTGATGATGGCCGTGGAACGGGTCGACGTCTTCACGTCGGCGCTGCTCGACGGTGGCCGCCCGGCCGACACCCCGGTCGCGATGATCGAGAACGGATCGCTGCCCACCCAGCGCGTCCTGCGGACCGACCTGGGTTCGGCCGCGCAGGTGGCGGCCGCGGAGAACCTGCGGCCACCGGCCATCGTCGTCATCGGCGACGTCGCCGGGTTCAGCGACGCCGAGCGTGCTCACCAGCCCTGACACCGACCCGTCGCTCACCCGGATCGACATCACCGGTTCGACAACGAAGATTGGCATCTTCGCAACGGTGGGCGGTACCGTCGCTGCCTATGGCCACTTCGGGAGCGTCGGACGCGGCGCAGGGGATCATCGGCGGTCAGCAGCGGGTCTTCGGGCCGGCGATCTTCGTCATCAGTGGCATGCAGTTGCTGCTGGTGCTCGACGGCACGGTGGCGGCTCTGGCGCTTCCGCGCATCCGGGGTGCCCTCGAACTGTCGGAATCCGGGGCCAACTGGATCATCAGTGCCTACGTTCTCGCGTTCGGCGGGCTCATGCTCCTCGGCGGACGACTGGGGGACACGTTCGGGCGCAAGCGCATGTTCATCGTCGGTGTCGTCGCCTTCACACTCACCTCTCTGCTGTGCGGTCTGGCCTGGAACGAGGCCAGTCTGGTGATCGGCCGCGCCCTGCAGGGTGCGTCGGCCGCCATCGCCGCCCCGACCGCGATGGCATTGGTCGCGACGACCTTCGCTCCCGGCAAGGCCCGTAGCCAGGCGTTTGCCGTCTACGCCGCGATGACCGGTGTCGGATCGGTTGCCGGACTGATCCTCGGTGGCGTCCTCACCGAGGTGTCCTGGCGACTGGTGTTCCTGATCAACGTGCCGATCGGCGTGGTCGTGGTGCTCGGCGCCTTCGCCGCGCTGAGGGAGTCCCAGGGTGAACGGATGGCACTCGACATCCCGGGCGCAGTGCTCGGGACGGCAGGTGCGACGCTGCTGGTCCTCGGTGTCAACGAAGGTCCGAACGGCTGGGCCAGCCCCCTCGTGATCAGCGCCTTCGTGCTCGGTGGTCTCGCGCTGATCGCATTCGTCGCGGTCGAGCGTCGCGCGAGCAATCCGATCCTCCCGTTCGTGCTCTTCGACAACAAGAATCGCGTCGCTGCACTCGTCTCGATCCTGCTCGCCAGCGCGATCATGATGTGTATGGCGGTGTTCATCTCGCAGTACCTGCAGGGCATCCTCAAGTACTCGCCGATCCAGAGCGGGTTGGCCGTCGTGCCGTTCGCCTTCGGACTGGGCATCGCCGCGGCCATCGCCTCCAAGCTCGCGTTGATGATCCAACCGCGCTGGCTGGTCCTGGCCGGTGGTGCGGTGTTGCTGGTCGGTTGCCTGTTCGCTGCGTCGATCGCCACGACCTCACCCGCCTACTTCCCGAGCATCGGGTTACCGGTCGTCGTGATCGGCTTCGGTGTGGGGTTGGCCGTGATCCCGTTGACGCTGTCGGTCGTCGCGGGCGTGGCGCCGACCGAGATCGGGCCGCTGACCGCGCTGGCCCAGGTGGCACAGAACCTCGGCGGCGCCGTCGGGCTGGTGGCGGTCGGTGCGCTCGTCACCTCCCGCACCCTGTCCGCGGGCGGAACCACCGGCCCGGTCGAGAACATGAACGACGCGCAGTTGAGCGCGTTGGCGGAGGGCTACGGCCTCGCATTCGCTTCGTGTGCCGTGATCGCGGTGCTGGCCGCGGTCGTGGTCGTGTTCATGCGATTCACGCCGGAAGAGGTCGCCGAGGGGCAGGCCGCGCAGGAGGCGGCCAACGCCACTCTCGATGTCGAGGACACCGCGCGCCGACCGCAGTGACGGCTCATCCGCCCGCCGTCGGGTAGTGCCGATGCGGTCGCAGTCAGCGACGTGCGGGCGCCGGTTGGTCGGTGACCACCACGATCTCGGTGGGTGAGGTGATCTCCACACGTTGCCCGGCATCGGCGAGCACAGCCGCGACACCGTTGATGTCACGCACCCGTCGACGAGTCTGCACCAGCTCGCGAGCCATCAAGCCCTTGTGATGCTTGTTGAAGTGACTCACGACTTTTCGTGAACCGTCAGGTGCCTCGCTGACCACGCCGGCGGTGACGGCACCGGGTACCGGGCCGAGCTGCTGGTAGATGCCTGAGCGAAGGTCGACGATGAAATCGTCGAGATCGGCCAGCGCGGGCGTGAGCGCGGGCTTCCACAGCGAGGTGAGCGTCGGCAGGTCAGGAAGTTTGCTGCCACCGGACAGACGGTAGGCGGGGATCAGGTCGGTCGCCGACACCACGCCGAACATCGCCGACCCGATGGCGAGTCGATCCCCGGCCTTGACCTTGGCCGAGCGCGTCAGCGAGGTGAAGTCGAGGGCGTCGTAGAGCACGCCGGTGTAGCGACGTATCGCCGGCATCGTGGGGGAGACCCAGAGTTCGGCGTTGCGGTCGATCTCGGCGAGCTGACCGAGTCCGAGTCCGAGCGCTGCCCGGCTCGCGTCGAGGTCCGCGGCGAGCGTTACGACTGCATCGGCGACCTGTTTGCGGATCGGCGTGAGTTCGCCGAAGGCGAGTGTGTCGAGATCGAGCGGAGCACCTCGACCTCCGTCGGCCTTGGTCTCGGAAGGCGGCAGCAGAACGAGCACCGCCACACCCTATCGACCACTCGGCAGGCGACTCGAGCGGCCGTCCGCCGTTGTCGGCGACGCCGTTGGTGTCCCGCCACGGTGCGGCAACTAAGCTGACCTCTCGTGATCACTCGGATGTCGACCCTGTTCCTGCGCACGCTGCGTGACGACCCGGCCGACGCAGAGGTGCCCAGCCACAAGTTACTGGTGCGTGCCGGATACGTGCGTCGAGCCGCGCCGGGCGTGTACTCCTGGCTGCCGCTCGGTCTGCGGGTCCTCAAGGCGGTCGAGAAGGTCGTGCGCGAGGAGATGAACGCCATCGGCGGTCAGGAGATCCTGCTGCCCGCCCTGTTGCCGCGCGAGCCGTACGACACCACCGGCCGATGGACCGAATACGGCGACGCGCTCTTCCGGATCAAGGACCGCAAGGGCGTGGACATGCTGCTCGGTCCGACGCACGAGGAGTTGTTCTCGTTGCTGGTCAAGAGCGAGTACTCGTCATACAAGGATCTGCCGGTCACGCTCTACCAGATCCAGACGAAGTACCGCGACGAGGAGCGGCCACGCGCCGGAATCCTCCGCGGCCGCGAATTCGTCATGAAGGACTCGTATTCCTTCGACCTCGACGACGACGGCCTGAAGGCCTCCTACGACGCACATCGCGAGGCCTACCAGCGCATCTTCGACAGGCTGCAGGTCGCCTACGTCATCGTTGCGGCGACGTCCGGCGCGATGGGCGGCAGCGCATCGGAAGAATTCCTGGCCGAGAGTGAGGTGGGCGAGGACACCTACGTGCGCTGCATCGAGTCCGGGTACGCCGCCAACGTCGAGGCGGTCGTGACCCCTGCGCCCGAGCCGGTGCCGTTCGACGACCTGCCGGAGGCCGTGGTCCACGAGACCCCCGACACCCCGACCATCGAGACCCTGGTCGCCTGGGCCAACGCCACCCTCGACGGCAGCTACGATGCGGCCGACACGCTGAAGAACGTGCTGGTGAAGGTGCGTGAGCCGGGGGGCGAATGGCAGATCACCGGCATCGGCGTCCCGGGTAGCCGTGAGGTCGATTTCAAGCGCCTCGAGGCGTCGTTGGAGCCGGCCGAGGTCGAGTTGCTGACCGACGCCGACTTCGCTGCCAACCCGTTCCTGGTCAAGGGCTACATCGGACCGAAGGCGCTGGCCGCCAACGGTGCTCGCTATCTGGTGGATCCCCGGGTGGCCGACGGCACGTCGTGGATAACCGGCGCAGACGAGCAGGGTCGGCACGTAGTCGGACTGGTCGCGGGTCGCGACTTCACCCCGGACGGGACCATCGAGGCCGCTGAGGTCGTCGACGGTGATCCGTCGCCGGACGGCAAGGGGCCGCTGGTCGCCGCGCGCGGAATCGAGATCGGCCACATCTTCCAGCTCGGTCAGAAGTACACCGAGGCTTTCGAGGTCGACGTGCTGGGGGAGAGTGGCAAGCCGGTCCGGCTCACCATGGGTTCCTACGGTGTCGGCGTCTCGCGTCTCGTCGCCGTGCTCGCCGAGCAGCATCACGACGACAAAGGGCTTCGCTGGCCGAAGTCGGTGTCGCCCTTCGACGTTCACCTGGTGATCGCGAACAAGGACGACGCCGCCGTCACCGGGGCCAACGATCTCGCCGCGGAGCTCGACTCGGCCGGACTCGACGTGGTCCTGGATGATCGAAAGGCCTCGCCGGGGGTGAAGTTCAAGGACGCCGAGCTGCTGGGTGTGCCGACGGTGGTCGTCGTCGGGCGCGGCTATGCCGCGGGAACCGTCGAGATCCGCGACCGCTTCAGCGGCGAGGCGATCGAGGTACCCGTCGGCGACGCGGTCGCCCAGGTCGTCGCCGCCGTTCGGAGCTGACGCCCGGACGCGCTGTCGGACCGTCGGCGCGACCTCGCTTCGTCTCCGCGACCTCGGCTGAGGTCGCGCGAGCGAAATGAGTTCGCAGAAAGGCGGATACGCGGCCGCGACTCAGGAGCGCACGACGGAGACGGGAGTGTGATCGACGCGTCGCGGCGCGGACGAGAACCGCTCGAGCGCCTTCCGGCGGCGGTGTAGGCCCGCTTCCTCGTCGTCGAGACGTGCGGCCAGGCCGTCCAGCTCCCGACGCAGCTCGGGGCACATCTCGATCTCCAGGCCGTCGACACCGCTACGCACGCAGTCGAGGTACCGGCGGATGATCGCGGTCCCGAGTCCGGCCTCGATCATCATGCGGATACGCGCCACCGTCACCAGGTCGTCATCGGCGTATACGCGGTAGCCCGACGATGTGCGATCCGGGGCGAGGAGCCCCTGCTCCTCGTAGTGACGCAGCGCGCGGGGGCTCACGCCGGCCCGATCGGCGAACTCGGTGATCTGCATGACCTGTGACTCCATGGCTCGGCACTGGGTTGACCTTCACGTTAGCGTCACCGCCTAGTGTCGGTTCCCGTGAGCATGACGCCGTCCGAAGACACCCACCGCGATCCCGACCGCCTGCAGATCGAGCGCACCGTCATCGTCCACGGTTTCGGCGCCGGCATCGACGACCATTGGTTTCCCTGGTTGGCCGACAGACTCGACCGCGTCGACCGCGTCGAGTTGCCGGCATCGAGCCGACCCGATGCCGCGACCTGGATCCCGCTCGTCGCCCGAGCGATCGGCGATCTGGACGAACGGACCGCGGTGGTCGCACACAGCCTGGGTTGCGTGACCGCCGCGCAGGCGATCCTCCGGCTGGCGAGGTCGGTGCCGGCTGCCCGGCTCGGTGTCTTCGTCGCCGTCGCGCCGTTCGCCGACCCCCTCGCCGAGTCGGGGCTGCCCGACCTCGACGCGTTCACCGCCGACGGTCTGGACGCCTTCCTCACCGACGTCGACCTCCGGACGGTGGCAGCGGCGACCGTTCACACCCATGTGATGCGTTCCGACGACGACCCGATCGTGTCCACCGCGCAGAGCGAGGAGTTCGCGGAGGCACTGGGCGCACCCGTGTGTGTGGTCCCCGGCGCCGGTCATTTCCTGGGTAGCAACGGTGTGACCCGCCTGCAACCGGTGCTCGACATCCTCTGCGGCGCCGCCTGACGGCGTAGCCCCCACAGTGCGGCGCCCGCCCGCGGCACCTGAGCGTCGGCCATCTGTTGACCTTCACCCTGCTCGAACGTCCACGATGAAGGGGTGAGCGAATCCGAGGAGCGCGACCACGACGAGATGCCCATCGGCGCCTTCGCGCGCCGGACCGGGTTGACGCCCAGCGCACTGCGCTTCTATGGCGAGTCGGGCCTGTTGACGCCGGTGCGCGTCGATGACGCCACCGGCTACCGGTTCTACGACGCCGACCAGACCGAGCGTGGAGTCCTGCTGCGGCGACTCCGTGAGATCGGCGTGTCGCTCGTCGATTCCCGTGCGGTCCTCGACGCCGAGACGGTCACCGCGGCCGGCCTCGTCGAGGCGCATGTCCGAGATGTCGAACAATCGACCCTCGCGATGCGGGTCAGGTCGGCGGACATCATCGAATCGCTGAACGGCTTCGCCGAGACCGCTGTCGTCACGATCAGCGGCCCGGCGCTCGCCGCGGCGATGGATCAGGTCGCATCGGCCACCGTCCGGGACCAGGGACTGCCGGTGCTCGACGCCGTACACATGACGGTCGCCGACGACGAGATCACGGTGGCCGCAACCGACCGCTATCGCCTGGCCATCCGCACTGTGGCCGTGCTGGATCGCGTGCACCGGTCCTGGTCGGGAACACTTGCCGCAGAGGATCTCCGGACAGGTCTCGCCCAGCTCCGACGCAGTGCACGTGTCGAGCTACGCGTGGCCGAACGTCGGGCACGACTGTGTGTCGCGAACGGCGCGGTACTCGATTGCCGTCTGCTCGATGTCGCGTTCCCCGACTACCGCGCGATGGTGGCGGACCTCGCGCCGGTCACGACCAGCGTGATCGTGGAGGCGGCCCGGCTCGTCCGCGCCGTCGAGGCGATCGACTCCGAGCGAATCCAGATGCGGACGGACGAAGCGACACTGGTGGTCGCGGGTGACTCTGTCCCGGCGACAGCGCACCGATTGTCAGCGCGGACCAGCGGTGCGTCGCTCGACATCTGGTTCGACATCACCACTGTTCACCCCGGACTCGTGTCCACGGCCGGTGCCGAGGTCCTGCTCGAATTCCGAGGTGCCGCACAACCGTTGACGATCACATCCGCCGATTCCGGCGACCTCACCACCGTCGTCATGCCCATCGGGCACAGCAACTGACCACTACCGCACGCGTTCCGACGAGAGGACCACACGATGACCGACCGATCCCGAGCAGACCAGGTGATGACCGCGATCATGGAGGCGGTGACCGTCGGCCGATCCGGCGACACCGACTCCGCAGCAACATCGTTGACCGACATCTGGACCCGGATCGGGCCGGACGGCGACGCGCTCCACCGCTGCACGGTCGCGCACCATCTCGCCGACCTCCAGGACCATCCCGCGGACTCCCTGGTGTGGAATGTGCGAGCACTGGACGCGGCGGACTCGCTGACCGATTCGCGGGTGCGTGATCACCACGACGATCTCCGGGTCGCCGGCTTCTATCCGTCGCTCTACCTCAACCTCGCCGACGACCATCGGCGGCTCGGAGCCGTCGAGACTGCCCGTCGGCACCTGACACAGGCCAGAGAGCGTCTGGGCGTCCTCGCCGACGACGACTACGGCCGTCTGGTGCAGACAGGTGTGGACCGGGTCGGTGCTGCGGTCGACGCCGGTGAGACCGGAGCTCTCGAGTCGGACCCGACTCGCTGACCGGTGTCGGGCCGACCGAGCGGTAGCCCGACGATCACTGGGGTGAGCCAGGAAAGGCGACCGTGGTGGGCCGCACCCCGAGCGTGCGGCGCCACTGCGCTGCGCGTCCCGCGGTCTCACGCAGACCGTCGAGCGCCAGTCTGCGGACCTGAGGTGTGTCGGCCGTCTCCAGCATCGCGCGATACGCCTCCGCGCAGTCGGTCTCGGCGGCGAGGGCTGCCCGCCGAGCCGTCGGTGCATCATCGACGGACACCGGCAGTGTGTACCCGGGTGCGGGATCCCGCTGGGCTGCTCCGGCACTCACCAGTGTCTGGTTCAACTCGTCACGGCGAGCGCGGTGCGAGGCGATGTACTCGGCGACGCGGGCCCGGGTGGCCCCGGTGGTGAACGCGGTGGTGACCCCGTAGGTGAAGATCGCCGCGTTCTCGGCGTCGACTGCCGTCCCCACCGCGTCGGTCGTGGGACTCATGCGAGTTGTACCTCCACCAGTGTGGTCACCGACGCGCTGATCGAACCGGTCAGACCGGCACGGTAGCCGTCGAGGTCGACAGCGACCCTACCCGCGGCATCTGCGTTGGCGCGCAGGCGTGTTCGGAATCCGTCCAGGTCGATCGGAGACGCGTTCGTGTCGGACGGTGCTGACGCTGTCGGAGACGCCGATGCCGGCGCGGAGATCCGTGCCGCCACATCCTGATCGAGGCGGGTGATCTCCTCACGCAGAGAGCGGGCGTGTAGTGCCCGCTGCTCGGCGACCACGCCCAGTGCCGCGGAGTACTCGGGCAGCGTGGGGCCGAGGGTCCGGGCCGTCTCCTCGTCGGCCAGTGCGGCGTCGGCGAGGGGGAGAAGTGCTTCGGCGGCGATCTGCTCGGCACTGGGACCACTGTCACATCCGGTGAGCGACAACCCGAGAACGCCGGTCGCCACGACGAGCCCGCCCTGGAGCACCGTCCGACGGTCCACGAGTGGGGTGCGGGGTGAGATCACCCGAGCCATGATGCCAGTCGTCTGGCGGAGCGGGCACGCGCGGGGATTCGCGGTGGCGCGGACGGGTCCGCGGATCCTCTAGGCTGTATGCCCAGAACTTCGACAATCCCCGAGGGGCCAGCCCGGCGACGGGTGTCCGGACAACTGAAGACGAGGAGAGCGACATGCCCATCGGTTCCGAGCAGGTCAGTGACCTCGTCGCCCCCGTGGTGGAGGCACGCGGCTTCGACCTCGAGGACGTGGTGCTGAGCGGTACGGGAGAGCGACGAGACGTGACCGTGGTGGTGGACCGCGACGGTGGCGGCGACCTGGACGTCCTGGCCGACCTTAGTCGTGAGATCTCCGAGGTGCTCGACGCCGACGATGCGTTGGGCGAGGAGCCGTACACCCTCGAGGTGACGTCTCCGGGTATCGACCGGCCGCTGACCCGCGCGCGGCACTGGCGGCGGGCGCAGGGGCGTCGCGTAGCGATCGATCTCGTCGACGACGGCGCTCGCCAGATCGTCGGTCGCGTCGGGCAGGTCGACGACGGGCAGGTGCGCGTCGTGATCGCCGACAAGGGGCGGATCTCCGAACGCGACATCGCCCTCGACACGATCGCCACGGCGGTCGTGCAGATCGAGTTCGGTCGCCCCGGTGCGGCCGAACTCGAACGATGCGGCCTGGACGCCGACGAGATCGCGCGCCGACGGGAGTCGGCACAGTGACCGAGGTCGCCACCGATCATGGCCGCTGCGGCCACTCCGCCGATGTGATGACACAGTCGGCGGGACAAGAGAATACGAGTCGACAAGTGAATAGGAGCATCGCCAGATGAACATCGACATCAACGCACTGCGGATGATCGAGGCCGACAAGGGGATCTCGATCGACACGGTCATCACCGCGATCGAGACAGCCCTCATCACCGCCTACCGACACACCGACGGATTCGCCCCGCACGCCCGCATCGACGTCAATCGCAAGACCGGTGCCGTGCGCGTGATGGCGCAGGAGGTCGACGACACCGGGGAGGTCGTGCACGAGTACGACGACACCCCGGAAGGCTTCGGCCGCATCGCTGCGACGACCGCACGACAGGTGATCCTGCAGCGTCTGCGCGACGCAGAGAACGAGAAGAACTTCGGCGACCTGGTCACCCACGAGGGCGAGATCGTCGGCGGAGTGGTGCAGCAGGACGCTCGGGCCAATGCCCGCGGGATGATCGTGGTCCAGATCGGCAGCGACGCCAACAGTGCAGAGGGCATCATCCCTCCCGCCGAGCAGGTGCCGGGCGAGAGCTACACCCACGGCGACCGCATCAAGTGCTATGTGGTCGGCGTGGCACGTGGCGCGCGCGGTCCGCAGATCACGCTGTCGCGGACCCACCCGAATCTGGTGCGCAAACTGTTCTCCCTCGAGGTGCCCGAGATCGAAGACGGTTCGGTCGAGATCGTCGCGGTCGCGCGTGAGGCCGGCCACCGCTCCAAGATCGCGGTCCACACCGGAGTCGGCGGACTCAACGCCAAGGGCGCCTGCATCGGCCCGATGGGGCAGCGGGTGCGCAACGTCATGAGTGAACTCGCGGGCGAGAAGATCGACATCATCGACTACGACACCGACCCCGCGGTGTTCGTGGGCAATGCGCTCTCACCCGCCAAGGTCGTGTCGGTGACCGTGGTCGACGCCGCGACCAAGGCCGCGCGGGTGGTCGTCCCCGACTACCAACTCTCCCTCGCCATCGGCAAGGAGGGGCAGAACGCGCGTCTCGCGGCACGTCTGACCGGGTGGCGGATCGACATCCGATCCGACGCCCAGCCGGACGTCGAGGAGCCGGCGGTCGTCGAGGCCGATCCCGACGGGCACGCCGGGTGAGCAGCCGGTTGTCGTCCGGGGCCACCGGCGCGCTAGACTGATCGATGGTTCAGCGAAAGCTGTCGACCACCCGGAACGGTACGGCTCCGACCAACGGCGAATCCTCTGGAACAGAGGGCACGGCGACGTCGGGTCCGATCCGGATGTGTATCGGGTGTCGGCAGCGAGCACAGGCTTCAGAACTGGTTCGGGTGGTCGCCGTCGGCGGCGATTCCGGACCGGCGATCGTGGTCGATCTCGCGACAACCATGCCGGGACGAGGTGCCTGGCTGCACCCGCTCTCCGAATGCGTGACAGCGGCCGTGCGGCGCAGGGCATTCGCGACGGCACTACGGGTCGCCGGTCTGACCGTCCGGCCCGACGACCTCACCGAGTTGATCGGCGAGATCACCGACAGAGAAGGCCCGTCCCCGGGCCAGAACAGGTAGCAGAAGACATGAGCACACCGTGAAGTTCCCACGATGAGCACGTTTCGGACGTAAACCGAGGTCGCGCGGGCAGCCCCGCTCGACCTCCAAGTGAGGAGAGCAGTGGCAGGCAAGGCCCGCGTGCATGAACTGGCCAAAGAACTGGGCGTGACGAGCAAGCAGGTGCTCGAGCGACTCAAGGATCAGGGCGAGTTCGTCAAATCCGCGTCGTCGACCGTCGAGGCCCCGGTGGCCCGTCGACTCCGCGAATCGTTCCCCGCCAAGGACGGCGCTCCCAAGGGTGGCCGCTCCGACGGCGCAAAGCCCGGTGCCCGACCGTCGTCGGGGCCCAAGCCCGGCGCTCCGCGCCCGGCACCGGCGGCAGCAGAGAAGCCGGCAGACACCGGT
>NZ_BANX01000021.1 GCF_000334455.1 Gordonia soli NBRC 108243 | reverse complement strand
CCTCCTGCGCGAAGCCGCCGCCGAGGGCACTGCCATCGTCCTCGTCAGCGACGACCTCCCCGAGCTGATCGGCCTGTCCAACCGGATCGCCGTGATCACCAACGGTCGGCTCGTCACCACTGTCGACGCACCCGCCGACGCCAAACCGGCCGAGCACGATCTGGTGGCCCTCATGATCCCGGGCGCCGAGTCGACTACTGCCGAAACCCTCTCTCCCACCGAGTCTGGCCTCCAGACCACCACGATCGGATGACATCATGACCACTCAAGCCGACCCCGCCGTAGCAACACCCGCTGCGTCGGTCACCACCGCTCCCCCGGCGCCCGCCGGACCTTCGTCGTCCGGGCCGGCGTCCCCGGGTCTCGCCGACACCCTCCGTGACCTCCTGAAGCAGCCCGGCATCGTCCGCAACGTGTTGCCGCTCGCGGCGCTGGTCGCCTTGATCGTGTTCTTCGCGATCCGGGCCGAAGCCTTCTGGAGCGCAGCGAACTTCGCCCTCATCAGCGGCCAGGCCGGCATCCTGCTGCTGGCGTCACTTGGGGCGACGCTGGTGGTGATCGCCGGCAGCATCGACCTCTCCGTCGGTTCGATCGCACTGCTGACCGGCACCGTCGTGGCCTACCTCATCAGTTCGGGTGTCACGAGTCCGATCCTCGCGATCGTCATCGCGGTCGCGGTCGGCGGCCTCATCGGCCTGCTGAACGGCGTGGTCTTCGCGTACGGCCGGGTGCCGTCGTTCATCGCCACGCTGGGCACCCTGTCACTGTTCGCGGGTATCGGCCTGACGATCCTGCAGGGGAGCACGATCAACTTCACCGACACCGCGATCCGCAATCTCGCCATCGGCCAACTGATCCCCAATCTGCAGAACGCCGCCCTGATCGCCCTGATCGTGTTCGCGATCGTCTGGTTCGTCTCGCGGCGCACCCGCATCGGCCTCTACACCTACGCCGTTGGCGGCAACGAGCGCGTCGTCGAACTCGCCGGTGTGGCGACCCGCAAGGTGAAGGTCTTCGTGCTGATCGTCTCCGGCATCACCGCAGGCCTGGCCGGACTGTTGCTGACCGCACAGCTCGGCGCAGCCGGACCGACCCTGGGCTCGACGATCCTGCTGGACTCTGTCGCCGCGATCGTCATCGGCGGGACCGCACTCTCCGGCGGTGTGGGAAGCGTCGCCCGCACCGTGCTCGGTGTGCTGATCCTGACCGTGTTGTCCAACGGTCTCAACCAGATCGGGGCCGCGGACTACACGCAGACCATCATCAAGGGTCTCGTCATCGTGGTCGCCGCGGTGTTCACCATGGCGTCGCAGCGCAAACTGATCATCAAGTAGTCGAGGAGATCTCCATGTCGTCATCGACACAGCGGTCGCCACTGCACTTCTCGGCCTTCGTGATGAACACGACGTCGCACATCCTGCAGGGGCTATGGCGCACAGACGAA
Source organism: Gordonia soli NBRC 108243 (assembly GCF_000334455.1). Lineage (GTDB taxonomy): Bacteria > Actinomycetota > Actinomycetes > Mycobacteriales > Mycobacteriaceae > Gordonia > Gordonia soli. Next base: position 16,286 of record NZ_BANX01000021.1, on the reverse strand, counting down.
TCCGAACAGATCAACTTCAACTCGGTCGATCACTGGATTCGTCTGGCGCAGGAGTTGGAGCGCGGACGCTTCGACTTCATCTTCTTCGCCGATGTCGTCGGCCTCTACGGCGACTACGACGGCGGGTACCGCAAGTACGTCGAGTCCGGTCTGCAGATCCCCAGCAACGATCCGTCGGTCATCGCGTCGGCGATCGCGCACAGCACCTCGGACATCGGTATCGCGATCACCAGCTCTGTGCTGCAGGAACATCCGTTCAACTTCGCACGGCGGATCTCCACCCTCGACCACGCGACGAACGGTCGAATCGCCTGGAACATCGTGACCAGCGGATTGGCCAACGCGGCCCGCAACTTCGGCTACGACGGTCTCGAAGAGCACGACGAACGGTACGTGTGGGCCGACGAGTACACCGACGTCGTCTACAAGCTGTGGGAGGGTTCCTGGGACGACGGTGCCCTGTTGCAGGACAAGAAGGCCGGCCTCCATGCCGATCCGGCGAAGGTGCACAAGATCTTCCACGAGGGCAAGCGGTATCGCGTGGAGGGTCCGCATCTGGTGGCACCGTCGCCACAGCGGACACCGGTGCTGTTCCAGGCCGGCTCATCCGGGGCGGGCCGGGAGTTCGCGGCCCGCAACGCCGAGGCGCAGTTCATCATCTCGCCCGGTCCGGACGCCGCCAAGCTGCTGGTCGACGACACGCGTGCGCGGCTTCCGCAGTACGGACGGGATCCGCACGACCTCAAGTTCTTCCAGGGACTGCATTTCGTCATCGGGAGCACCGAGGAAGAGGCGCGGCGCAAGGAAGCCGAACTCGAGGAGAACATCGACCTCGACGGCATGATCGCCCACCTGAGCGGCGCGATCGGCGTCGACTTCGGCAGCCATCCCATCGACACCCCGCTCGGTGAGATCGAGACCGACGGTGTGCGCAGCGTGCTCGACTGGGCGCGGGAGTCGGTGCACGGTCGCGAGGCCACCATCGAAGACCTCGGTCGGGTGCAGGGGCGCAACTCACGGGTCGTCGGGACGCCGGAGCAGATCGCCGACGAGCTACAGCGATGGCGTGACGCCGGTGTCGACGGGATCAACGTGGTCAACGCCACCATCCCGGGAAGCTACGTCGAATTCATCGACCACGTGGTCCCGGTGCTGCAGGAACGCGGGCTGGCACAGAAGGAGTATGCGTCGGGGACGGCGCGGGCCAAGCTCTTCGGCTCCGACAGACTCCCCGACCGGCATCCCGCCGCGCGGTATCGGGGAGCGTTCGCGGAGCTGTCGGCAGGGGTGTGATAGCCGGGTGCTGCCGGATTGCTGCTGAGATCGTCCCCCTCAGGTTGGGCCGAGGGCATATTGCCCTCGGTGATGCCGGAGGGGGACGATCTCAGTCGCTGTCGGCGACGGTCCCCACAGGGGGCACACCGTCCGCGGCCAGGAGCCGACGCAACGTCGGCGATGCGTGCGACCACTCGCCGGCCGGGAGATCATCGGTCACACGACCGCCATCGACCACGATGAGGCGGTCGACCCGCGCGAGCAGACTTCGGAGATCGTGACCGGCCACCAGCAGGGTCATCCCGGCGTCCCGACACCGATCCGCCAAGAGTCGCAGGAGCGAATCCGCCAGTCCCGCTTCTACTCCGGTGGTGACTTCATCGCAGAGGAGGAGTCGTGGTCGGGCCACGAGCGCCCGAGCGAGCGCGGCCCGGCGCAGTTGCCCGCCGGACAGGCCGTCAGGCGGTCGTCGGATCTCATCCGGGCTCAGACCCAGGTCGTGGAGGATGTCGGCGGCCTCGGCATGCGCGATCTGAGGAGCCGTCCCCCGGAGCCGGATGGCGGTCCTCGCCACCTGGTGCAGAATCGGGCGGTCCGGTTCGAACGAAGCCCTGACCTCTTGGCATACGTACTGGATGTCACCCATCGTCGACGACGAACGCCGTGCAAGCCGGCGCAAGGGGACCCCGTCGAACTCCACCGTGCCACCCGCGATCGGCACCAGACCCGCGATGGACCGCAGGATCGTGGTCTTGCCGGACCCAGATGCTCCGACCAGTCCGATCAACTCTCCCGACGCTGCCGAGAACGACGGACCCGCCAGTACATCGTCTCCTGCGATCCGGACCCGGAGGTGATCGACTGCAAGGGTCGGGGCTCGGTTCTCCGGTTCTGTGTTGCCGTTACACACGCGATTCGGGGCGGGCATCCTCACTCCGGTCCCAGGGGCGAAGTGGGGTCGGATGCGGCCGTCACTGATCGAGATCACGTCATCGCCGAGTTCGGCGGCGATACGCTCATCATGGGTGACCAGGAGCAGGGCGGTCCCGTGGTCACGAAGATCTGCCAACGCCTCGATCAGTCGCTGCCGACTGATCGCATCCAACCCATTGGAGGGCTCGTCGAGAACGAGCACATCGGGCCGCGTGGCCAGAACGTGCGCCAGGGCCAAGCGTGTTCGTTGTCCACCGGAGAACTGCGACGGAAACCGTCGAGTCCAGAGACGTCGATTCTGTGTCTCCGCCGGAAGTCCGACCCTTGTCAGCAGCGCATCCACGTTGTCGCTTCGCCACTGTCGTCTGCGCCGCCATCGCCGCGGTGGTGCCCCGTGGATGGTCACCAGTTCGCCGAGGCTCGCCCCGATGCGACGTGCCGGGTTGAGCGTGAGCGCGGCATCCTGCGGCAGATGAGCGACACGGATCCCGGGATCGACCGCAATCGAACCACCTGGTCGGAGATGCTGGGGCAGCACACCTGCCACCGCGGCTGCGATGGTGGACTTGCCTGCGCCCGACGGACCGACGAGCGTCAGCACTCGCCCCGCCATCACGTCGAGGTCGATTCCCGCGACGATCGTCTCGTCACCAGCGCTCACCGACAGGCCGCGCACCCGCACACACCCGCGACCCGGCTTGCGCTCCTCGATCATCCGACCTCCCGGACATCAACGGGCGCCGGCCGATCGGCTTCGCCCGCCTGACCCAGATGCAACCACCTGCGGCGCGCGAGCTGCTCGTCCAGCATCAGATTGGTGCCCAGGGCAAGCGAGATGATGAGCAGAGCGGGCAGGTACACCGACCAGGGAGCGACGAAGAGTCCCTCTTTGTTCGCCGCCACCGCCACCGCCCAGTCGGTCGACGTCGTGTCGAATCCGATGCCGAGGAAATTGGCCGAGGAGAGGATGTACAGCGCGGCGATCAGGCGCACACCGACATCGGCTGCGATCGGACCGGCCAGACGACGGCGTCCGAAGCCTGCGTACCTCTCGACTGCGCCGACACCCTGCAACCGCAATGTCTCCATCGCCGGACTCTGGACCACGTTGCGGGCAGCCATCCTTATGAAGCGGGCTATCGGCGGAATCAGAACTGCGGCAACAGCGGCTGCGATGGCCACCCGCGATCCGTCCGTACGCAGCGCGACGACCAGGACGACGAGGAGGGAAGGCACGCACAGCAGCACGTCGACGGGCCTCATCACCAGGTCCTCTACGACCGGCCGCGTGGTCGACGCTGCGACCATCCCGATGGTTGCTCCGATCAGGTACGCGATCGCCACGGTGACGCCGGTGGTGACGACCAGTGGCCGTCCGCCTTCGAGAGCCGCGGCGAGGACATCGCGGCCGAGTCGGTCGGTGCCGAACGGTGACCACGTGGAAGGCCCGAACGGGGCCTGGCTGACCGATGGGGCGGAGCGGGCCAGCCACGGCCCGATGGCGACCATGCACAGCGGAATCGCCATGAGCAGCATAGCGATCGCTCGCCGCGGAGTCGGTCTCCACCGGTGATCGGGCCTATCCGACGCCGACGATCGGGGCTTCACGTGCGCACCTGCGCCGGAACCATCCGACGGCCGGCCACGTCGATGCCTGCATTGACGACGATCGCGACGAGCCCGGTGATCAGCACGATCGCCAGCACCACCGGTTGGTCCCGGTTCCCGATCCCGTCCATCAGTGTGGTCGCCACCCCGGGCACCACGAACACCGCCTCGACGATGAGGACACCCGACAACAGGCTGTCTCCAGTCCGCCCGAGGTCTTGCATGGCGGGCCCCAGCGCGTTGGGTGCGACGTGCCTAGTGAGGAGCGACCAGCGTGGAACACCGAGTCGACGTGCTTGGATCACATAGGGCTTCGTCATCTCGTCGATGACGCCTGCGCGTATCAGCCGGACCAACGGCGCCGCGACGCGGCAGACCATGACCAGCAGCGGCAGCACCAACACCGCAGGCTGTGCCATCACGTCCGACGGGTCCATTCCCGCGAAAGTTGCCGGGAACCAACCCGCTTCCACCGCGAGATATGCGATCAAGACGAGCGCGAGCACGTAGTCGGGAACCGAATCGGCGACGATGGCCACGGTCGTGATCGCACGGTCCCACCACGAGTCCGGCTTCAGTCCGGCCACGAACCCCGCAACTCCGGCAATCGGGATGAGCAGCAGCGTTGTCATCAGGGCGAGTACGGCAGAGGACACCAGCGGCTGCTCGATGACCTCCCACACGGGTCTGCCCTGGGTGAACGAGATGCCGAGATCGCCGGTCAGTGCATGTCCACACCACTCGAGGAATCGTTGCAGCGGAGCGACATCGAGGCCGAGTATCCGGCGTGACTCGGCGCGCTGCGCCGCGCTGCTGAAGTCCCCGCCCTGCACGTCTGCGGCGTCACCGGGAAGCCACAGCGACAGGACGAAGACCAGAGCCAACAGGATCCCGACCTGTAGCACGGCTATCCCGACGCGCCGAAGAGCGAACCGGCCCGGCGTCATCGCCGTCTGGAACAGTTCACTTGATTGCCACGATTATGCGATCGTCACCGACCTGCCACGCGGTTCCCGCCTCGGCGAATCCGCCGTCGCGCAGGAAGGTCAGATAGTCGTACACGGTGGGCTTCTCGGTGACGACGTGGTCGAATCCGCCAGCGCGCGCCGCAACGAGGTCGGCCAGCTCCGGTGCTTCTTCGACAGCCTCCCACCATCGCTGCCAGTCTTCGTCTTGCCGCGTTCCTCGGCGACGAGCCCGACGATCGGTCAGCGCGCGGAGCACGCCGTCGAGCCGGGGTGCACGATCACCCTCGTAGAGGTGGTCGGCGTCCACGAACAGACCGCCGGGCGCCACGGTCCGACCGCACTCGGCGAGCACCTGACGTAGCGGCTCGGCGTTGATCCAATGCAGTGCCGTCGAACTCACGTACACGTCGGGCGCGCGGTTGAGATCGAGGCGGCTGAACCAGCCCGGTTCGCGGATGTCGGTCAGCACGGTGCGGATTCGGTGGTCGGGCCGCGCGATCGTCCCGAGATCGAGCAGCAGCGGGTCCGCATCCACCCCGACGACGCGCGCGCCGGGGATGCGATCGATGACCCGGTGCGCCAGCGAACCCGGGCCGGTCCCGAGATCGACGACGAGCGGATCCGTGCGGTCGACCACCTCTTCGACGATGTCGATGAGCGTGTCGAATCGCTCTTCGCGGTCGGGCATGTAGTGGCCCTGCTGCAGATCCCAGCGTGCGAGCCAGTCGACCGCCTCCTGTGTGGTCGGCCGTCCGCTCGTCATGCGATCACCTCGGGGAAGCGAGCCCAGTCATGGGCGTTGGGTACTCCGTGCGGAGCATTGCGCACCCCGGATCGATAGGCGGTCAACCACGGCGTGGTCGCCCAGAAGATGAATCCCCCACGGTCGTGCAGGATCTCGTGCATGTCGTGATAGATGCGCGTACGGGCGTCCACCGATCGCTCTCGCTGGGCGGCTGCGTAGAGCTGATCGAACCGTGGGTCAGACCACTGGGTGAAGTTCTTCGGTGCGCTGCTGATCAGACGGGAGCCGAAGTGATACGGGATCGCCAGGGGTCCCGATTGGCCCATCGTCATGTCGCCCTTCGTCAGGGCCTCGGTGTAGTACGTGTCCTTGGAGCCGATCGTCACTTTCACGTCCACCCCGATCGCGCGGGCCTGCCGGGCCACGAGATGTGCGGCTTCGACGAACCCGCCGGCGACCGGGGCAACGAACAGCTCGAACGCCAGATCGTCGGCGCCGGCAGCTCTCAGGAGTGCCTTCGCGCGATCAGGATCATGTGTGTGCGCGGGCAGATCGTCTGCGTAGTACTGGTACCCCCGGCCGAACACATCGTCGGAGGTCTCGCCGGAGCCCTGGAGGGCCACCCTCACCAGCTCTTCGCGATCGATCATCGCCATCATCGCTCGGCGGACGTCGGCAGAGGCGAACGGCGCCCGCTGCGTCTTCATCGCGAAATAGAGGATCCCGCTGTTCGGAGTCGAGTGCACGGTCACCCCGTCGTCTCCACGCAGAGTTCGCTGGGCCGCCGGCGACAGGTTGTCGACGAAGTCGGCCTGCCGGCCGCGGATCGCCGCCAGTCGTGCCTCGGCGCCGGTGCTGAGGACACGGAGCGCGTCGATCCTCGGCGACCCGTCCCAGTGGTCAGGATTCCTGTCGGCGACGAATTCGCGGCCAGGGGTGAACGATCGAAATCGAAACGGCCCCGTCCCGTTGGGACGCGTGAAGTCCCGCGTCCCGGCCTTCACGATGCGAGTGCCGTACGAGGCGAGCTGGGTGGGCAGGTCGAACGAGGGCTCGCGAAGTCGCAGCTCAACGGTCCGCGCATCCAGCGTTCGGGAGTTCGGCAGGTCGATGGCGGACAGCGTGGTGGCTGCGACAAATGGTTGCGCCTCGGTCTGCCGACCCAGGATTCGGGAGAGAGTGAACATGACATCGTCGGCGGTCAGCGGTCCACCGTCGTGCCAGTCCGCCTCGCGCAGCCGCAGGCGCCAGACGGTTCCGGAGGGGTCCGGCTCGGCGTTCTCCGCCAGGCGTGGGATGGCTCTCATCCGAGAGTCGATCTCGAAGAGCCCGTCGTAGATGTGCTTGATACGAGCCTCGTCGATGAACATGGTCCCGGTCCCCGGGTCGATCGTCTCGCTCGCCCCGGAACCCTCGTACATGGCGGTGAAGCGGCCGGCGGGACTCGAGCTTCCCGAGCCGCACCCGGCGAACGCGAGAGTGCCTGCCAACCCGAGCGCACCGCCCAGGAAGGCCCGCCGACTCACGTCCGCCGTGGTGGTGATGGTCATCAGAACAATGTCTCCCGTCGCGACATGACACGACCAGAGGAGACAACGAGGGCAGGCGTCATCGCCGCCCACACCCGGAGGTCAACCCGCGTGACCGTGCCGAGAACTTGGTTCGCGCGGCGGTATCTGGCTGCGGTCTCATCGACCTCACAGTTGCGGGGCAGCGCCGGATTCGCACCGACTTCCCGTTCGCGCAGGGTCACCTTACTCGGGCCCAGGTGGCGGTACTGCCGGCGGGTCTGATATGCGAACTGCGACATCGGTTCTGATGGCCGATACGGTGGCGGCCGTACCGTCGGCTTCGTTCTTCCGCCCCGAACTGCTCCTTCCGCACCCTGCAGCCGGCGGAAGAGGAAGTTCGGGGCGGACGAACGTACGTGAGGGTCGGGTGGACTGGCCGACTCAGCCGATCGCGGCGGACACCGCGCGGGCCATCGCCCGATGTCCGGCGGCGTTCGGGTGCAGCCGGAGCGCGCCGATCGGATTGCTGTACGGCTCGACCCAGCGGATACCCGGGAGCTTGCACGAGTCGTGGCCGACGGTCCGCGCGTAGGTGTCGACGAAGGTCGCGCCTGCGGCACGCGCCTGGGTGGCGAGCATCGAGTTCAGCTGTCGTTCCAGTCGATCCAGGAATGCGGTGTTCTCACGGGAGAACGGGTTGCGGGTGGGGCAATTGCCCGACGACGGGTAGATGGCCGGGTAGCCGACCACGAGGATCCGTGCCGACGGCGCTCGCGACTTGATGCCGTCGAGTGCCCGGGCGATCGCGAGGCCGGTCGTCTGGATCGCCGCCGAGTACCGCGGACCGGCGACCACTTCGCATGGGATCGCCTGGGAGCCACCGAGACTCCCACTGCCCAGGCTGCCGCTACTCCCGAGGCTGCCGAGACTCCCCGTCGACGAGGACGACCGACAGTCGGCGATGCCTCCGGAGTAGACGTTGCCGTCGTTGTACCCGATCGTCAGGGTCACGATGTCCGTGTCGGCGCTCAGCGCGTTGTACTGCGGCGGTTGGCCGGCGAGCTGGCTGGTCGTGAGGTTCTCGGTCCGCGCACCGCCACAGCTCACGTCGGTGAGGCTGTAGCCCTTCGCTGCAGCGACCAACCGTGGGAAGTTCTTGGTGGAGCGTCCGCAGCCGGCGGGGCTCCCCGGCGCCGATGGCGGGATCCCGACACCTGCGGAGTACGACGCCCCGAGCGCCGCGTACCGCAAAGGCGCGGCCTCGGCGCCGGGCGCGGTGAGGGCACTCGCGACGACGGTGAGGGCAAGGGCACCGACGAGCAGGCGCGGTCGAATTCGCATGACCGCAGATCCTGCCGTTCATCCGTACGGTCCCGAAAGCCTTTGGCCGCTTTCGTTATCAGGGTGTTGCCGACCGCGGCGCTCGCGCACTGCACCGCCATCGTCGGATGCGACATGCGACCGGCTGTCGGATACGACGAGAGCCAGGCTGATCAGATCAGCCTGGCTCTCGTGTGTGGTGGGCGAAGGGGGACTTGAACCCCCACGTCCCGAAGGACACTGGCACCTGAAGCCAGCGCGTCTGCCATTCCGCCACTCGCCCGTGGGTCTCCCGATCTCTCGGGCAACCCGACGAGGTTAGCACGCACCTCAGGCCCGTCGAAAATCCGCGAACGGCGATCGACGCGGACCCTCTCGTCCGACGCGGGTGGTGTGGCACCCGCGTCGGCGTGATCGGCCCGCGGCGGTCGGTCACCCATCCGAACAGGCCGCGAGTCCTACGACCCACTGCACTCCCGTGCGAGCATCAAAATGGCACCGATTCGTCGCGAATCACGGATTACAGCCCGCCCGAATGAACGCGTTCCGGATCACATTGCGCGGGTTCACGCTGGCAAAGCGTGGTGAAATCGCTGGTCACACGCTCATCGCGGCAGCTTCTCGAGCATCATCGCGCTGATGCGGATGTGACGCGCGGTGCAGCAGTTGACTTGGCGACCCCCGAAAGGGTCACAATCGGTATCATCAAACGACGGTATATGCACGACGACACGCCAGAGACCGGGGAGGGAGGTCGGCGGTGGGAATCCTGCAACGAATCGAGCGCAAGCTCGAGGGCGCCGTCGACGACGGTTTCGCCCGTGTGTTCGGCGGTGAGGTTGCTCCCCAGGAGATAGAGAACGGCCTGCAACGTGAGGCCGAGGAGTCGCTCGAGGATCTCGGCGACGGGTCGTTGCTGGCGGCCAACAGTTACGTATTGCTCTTCAGTCCGACCGATCATGAACAGATCGCCCGGGAATACGAGCTCAATCGCAAGACCTTCTCCAAACATCTGGAGAACTTCATTCACGACAACGGATGGCAGACATACGGCAGAGTCGTCGTAGAGTTCGATCAGTCGCCGTCCTTGCACACCGGAATCTTCCGTGCGCGCGGCACGGTCAATCCGGACGCCCAACCGCGTCCGGCCGCGGCCGCATCGTCGCCCGCCCCTCGGGGTGGCCCCGATGCACGGCCACAGCCAGACCACCCACGTGGACAACGACAAGTAGGAGCCCCAGAAATGACCCACACCCCCGGATACGACCAGCGCAGGGGCGCCGAGCCGGCGTATGACCAGGGTGGACAGTACCCACCTGCGGACTACCAGCAGGGTGGCTACGGCCAGCAGCCCGGATACGACCAGGGCTACGCGCAGCAGGGATACGGCCAGCAGGGCGCCTACGACCAGCAGTACGCACAGCCCGGATACGACCAGGGGTACGGCCAGCAGCCCGCTTACGACCAGGGCGGCTACGGCCAGCAGGCGTACGACTACCAGCAGCAGGGTGGCGGCTACGACCAGCAGTACGCACAGCCCGGATACGACCAGGGGTACGGCCAGCAGCCGGGTTACGACCAGGGCGGCTACCAGCAGGGTGGCTACGACCAGGGCTACGCACCGCAGGGCGGCGGCTACGGCGGCGGCGCGCCCGCCAACTACGGCTACGACCAGGGCTACGGTCGACCGGCGGCCGGCTACGCGCCGACCGCGATCACACTTCTCCTCGAGGACGGCAGCAACCGCACCTTCTCGCTGCGTGAGGGCTCCAACGTCATCGGGCGCGGCCAGGACGCACAGTTCCGGCTCCCCGACACCGGCGTGTCCCGCCGCCACGTCGAGATCCGCTGGGACGGCGGCACCGCGATGCTGACCGATCTCAACTCGACCAACGGCACCACCGTCAACGACCTGCAGGTCAGCAGCTGGGAGCTCGCCGACGGCGACCGCATCCGGGTCGGCCACTCGGACATCACCGTCCGGTTCCAGTAGCCCACAACCGACGTCGGCGGTTCCCTCACCAGGGAACCGCCCGTTGATACTGAACTGTCACATCTCAATGGCGGCGTTCGGGCGTTCTCCCCATAAGATGCAGTCGGGTCCGCTGTTTCGGCCGGCACCTGGGGTGGAACAAGTCGATCGCGATGTGACGGCGCTGGAGGTGAGGACGTAGATGCAGGGCTTGGTGCTGCAGTTGACCCGTATCGGGTTCCTGCTCCTGCTCTGGCTGTTCGTCTATGCCGCGATCCGTACGTTGCGCGCCGACATCGCGGCCGCCGGCGGGTCACCGCTGCGGCGATACTCCGGCGGTGGTGACCGGCGTCGGCGCACCGAACGCGCAAAGGGCTCCGCACGGCATCTGGTGGTGACGCACGGCGCCCTGGCCAACACCCGGATCACCCTGGGCGCCCAGCCCGTGCTGCTGGGACGCGCCGACGACTCGACCCTCGTGCTCACCGACGACTACGCATCGGAGCGCCATGCACGCCTGTCGCCGCGCGGTGACGACTGGTACGTGGAGGACCTCGGGTCCACCAACGGCACGTATCTGGACCGCGGCAAGGTGACCACTGCGGTGCGGGTCCCCTTGAACACGCCGATCCGCATCGGCAAGACCGTGATCGAGTTGCGCCCGTGACACTGGTGTTGCGCTACATAGCGCGCAGCGATCGCGGTCTCGTGCGATCCAACAACGAGGACTCGGTGTACGCCGGTGCCCGCCTGCTCGCACTCGCCGACGGCATGGGCGGCCACGCGGCCGGTGAGGTCGCCAGCCAGCTGGTCATCCAGGCGCTGCGGACCCTCGACGACGACGAACCCGGCGGCGATCTGCTCGACAAGCTCGACCGCGCGACCCACACCGGCAACGCCGCGATCGCCGCCCAGGTGGAGCAGGCCCCCGAACTCGACGGCATGGGCACCACGCTCACCGCGATCCTGTTCGCGGGCAGCCGCATCGGCCTCTGCCACATCGGCGACTCACGCGGCTACCTCTACCGCGACGAGCAACTGACCCAGATCACCCGCGACGACACCTTCGTCCAGACGCTGGTCGAGGACGGTCGGATCACCGCCGAGCAGGCACACACACATCCGCAGCGGTCGCTGATCATGCGCGCGCTGACGGGCACCGAGGTCGAGCCCACGCTGACCATCCGCGAGGCACGCGCCGGCGATCGCTATCTGCTCTGCAGCGACGGTCTGTCCGACGTGGTGACCGAGGAGACGCTCGCCGACACCCTCGGCTCCATCGCGGATCATCGTGAATGCGCCGACCGGCTGATCGAGCTAGCGCTGCGGGGCGGTGGTCCCGACAACGTGACCGTCATCGTCGCCGACGTGGTCGACACCGAGTACGGCGAATCCCGGCCGATCCTCGGCGGCGCCGCGGGCGACGACGAGGCATACGTGCCCAACCCGGCGACTGCAGCCGGTCGGGCAGCGGCCCTGCGCCCGCCGCCCGAGGAGCCGCAACGCCCGACGATCTTCTCCGACGACGAGGAGCCGCGTCCCCGGCATCCGTTGCGCAAGTGGGTGATCGCGGGTCTCGCCCTGCTGATCATCGCCGTGGTGGTCGTCGGTCTGCTGGTGACCCGCGCGATGCTGCAGAACAACTACTTCGTCCGGGCCGAAGACGGCAATGTGGTGATCTACCAGGGATCACCCGACAAGGTCCTCTTCGTCGACCTCAGCTCCGGTAACCAGCAGGCTTGCGTCACCCGGCTGGATGCGGAGACCCCCGAGATCGAGTTCGCCGACTTCGGCGGCGACGCCACCTGCACGCCGCTGCAGGTCTCGGATCTGGCCGAGTTGGACCGCACCGCGGTGACCAGCAAGTCGATCAAGAACCTGGGCCTCGCCGAGGCCGAGAACCGCGTGCGTCACCTCAACTTCCTTCCGCTGTGCCCGGATCCGGAGCCCGTCGCCCCACCGGTGCCGGCGCGTCCGGCCCCGCGCGGCCCCGCCGTCACCCCGGCCCCGCCTGCGGCGACCGCTGCCCCGGCCACCAATTCGTCGTCCCGGCCGTCGCCGGGATCGTCAACCAGCAGTGACAGCCCCGATTCGTCCCAACAGTCGCCACCGCAATACGACAGCGACGGGACCAAGACCTGTCGGGGGCACTAGATGACGCAAGCCACCGATCCCACACACGCACCTCCGCGCAAGCCACCGGAGCACACCGGGCGCAACGCCGAACTCGTCCTGCTCGGATTCGCCCTCGGGCTGGTGATCGTCGCGCTGTTGATCGTGCAGACAGCGCAGGAGCAGAGCATCACCTGGGATCTGCTCAAGTACATCGCCGCCTACGTCGGACTGTTCGCGGTGGCGCACATCGTCGTCCGCCGCTATGCACCGCATGCCGACCCGCTGCTGCTGCCGGTGGTCGCGATGCTGAACGGGCTCGGACTCGTCTTGATCCATCGCCTCGACCTCGGATCGGGCCGCAACGGCGAGGCCGTCAACCCGACCGAACAGAGCAACAACGCCGACCAGCAGCTGGCGTGGGCCTTCCTCGGGATCATCGCGTTCTCGGCCGTGCTCATCCTGATCCGCGATCACCGGACGCTGTCGCGATATGCGTACACGCTCGGCCTCGGCGGCTTGATCTTCCTCGCGATCCCGGCGATCCTGCCGTCGGCGTTCTCCGAGATCAACGGCTCCAAGATCTGGATTCGCACGCCGCTCTTCAACATCCAGCCCGGCGAGTTCTCGAAGATCCTCATCATCATCTTCACCGCCGCATTCCTGGTGTCCAAGCGCGACCTGTTCACGACCGCCGGAAAGCACTTCCTCGGCATGGACTTCCCGCGCGCCCGCGACCTCGGCCCGCTGCTGGCGGCGTGGGTGATCGCCATCGGCGTGCTGGCCTTCGAGTCCGATCTCGGTACCTCGCTGCTCATCTTCACGACGATGCTGACAATGGTCTACGTCGCCACCGAACGCGCCAGTTGGTTGGTCCTCGGACTCACCCTGTTCGTGGTCGGCGCACTGGTCGCCTACCAGTTGTTCACCCACCTGCAGACTCGTGTCGAGGTGTGGCAGGACCCGTTCGCCGACTTCGACGGATCGGGATATCAGATCGGGCAGAGCTTGTTCGGGCTCGCGACCGGAGGTCTGTTCGGCACCGGTCTGGGCTCCGGGCGCCCGAACATCGTGCCGTTCGCCAACACCGACTTCATCATCTCGACCATCGGTGAGGAACTCGGCCTCGTCGGCCTCGCGGCGATCCTGACTCTCTATCTGATCTTCATCATGCGCGGCCTGCGCACCGGTGTCGCGGTGCGCGACAGCTTCGGCAAGCTGTTGGCGACGGGGCTCTCGTTCACCATCGCCGTGCAGATCTTCGTGGTAGTCGGTGGCGTGACCAAGCTGATCCCGCTGACGGGACTGACCACGCCGTTCCTGTCCTACGGCGGTTCGTCGCTGTTGGCCAACTACATCCTGGTCGCGTTGCTGATCCGGATCTCGAACGCGGCACGTGAGCCCGAACCCGGCAAGCGGAAGCCGGCACCCAAGTCGCTCGAGTCGATGCCGACCCAGGCGGTGCGGCGCGGATGAACAAACCGATCCAACGAGTCTCGATCGCGGTGATCCTGCTGATCGTCGCGCTCCTGGCCAACGCCACCTACGTGCAGGTCTTCAAAGCCGATGCGCTGCGGGCGGATCCGCGTAACAACCGCGTGCTGCTCGACGAGTACTCGCGGCAACGCGGTGCGATCACGGCCGGCGGCACGGTGATCGCGGTGTCGGTGCCCACCGACAGTCGACTCAAGTTCTTGCGCACCTACCCGCCGGGTACGGCGTCGGCGTTCGCACCGGTGACCGGGTACTTCTCGTTCCAGTACGGCAGTTCGGCCACCGAGCAGTACGAGAACTCGATCCTCAACGGCAACGACGACCGTCTGTTCGGCCAGCGGTTCATCGACATGTTCTCCGGTCGTGACCCACGCGGCGGCAACGTGGTCACGACCATCGACCCGAAACTGCAACGGGTGGCCTACAACTCGATGCGGGACGGGTGCGAGGGCGGCTGCCGCGGTGCGGTCGTCGCCTTGCAGCCCAACACCGGCAAGATCCTCGCGATGGTGTCGACGCCCAGCTACGACCCCAACAAGCTCGCCAGCCACGACCAGGCCGTCCGCGAGAACAGCTGGACGCAGTGGAACCAGGCCGACGATCTCAACTCGCCGATGCTGAACCGCGCGATCAACCAGCTCTACCCGCCGGGCTCGACGTTCAAGGTCGTGACCACGGCGTCGGCGCTGCGGGACGGGGTCAAGCCCGACGTCCGACTCACCGCGTCGTCGCGAATCCAGTTGCCCGGCACCGAGGTCGACCTCACCAACTACGGCGGCCAGACCTGCCCGGCGTCGGCCGGCGGCTCGGTCTCCCTGGTCCAGGCCTTCAAGTACTCGTGCAACACGGCGTTCGTCGACCTCACCACGAGCAAGATGCGCGACCCGATCAGCACCTTCTCCGACACCGCGAACCGCTTCGGCCTGGACGAGAAGCAGCCCGACACGCCGCTGCCGGTCTCGCGGTCGACCGTCGGTGAGATCCCCGACCTCGCCGCGCTCGGGCAGGCCTCCATCGGCCAGCGCGACGTGCGGGTGACCCCGATGGAGAACGCGATGATCGCCGCGACCGTTGCCAACGGCGGCGTGCGGATGCAGCCCTACCTGGTCGACAAGCTTCAGGCTCCGGACTTGCGTACCCTGCAGACGACACAACCGTCGACCATCAACGAGCCGATCAGCTCGACCGAGGCGGCCACATTGACCTCCATGATGATCGAGTCCGAGCGCAGCACCACGGGCGCAGGCGGACCCGTGTCGATCGCGTCGAAGACCGGCACCGCCGAACACTCGACGTCATCGGGCGGGGAGACGCCGTACTCCTGGTACATCGCCTTCGGACCGTCGGCCAACGCGCGGATCGCGGTGGCCGTCGTGGTGGAGAACGGCGACCCGGGTGCGGCATCCACGGGCGGTGCGGTCGCCGCCCCGATCGGACGAGCAGTGATCAATGCGCTGGTGGGAGGTGCAAGCGGATGACACTCCAGAGTGGGACCATCATCGCCGACCGCTACCGCCTGATGCGTCTGATCGCGACCGGCGGCATGGGGCAGGTCTGGGAGGCCCTCGACACCCGACTCAACCGTCGGGTCGCGGTCAAGGTGCTCAAGGCCGAGTACTCCAACGACCCGGAGTTCACCGCGCGGTTCCGGATCGAGGCCCAGACCACCGCAATGCTGAACAACCCCGGCATCGCGAACGTCTTCGACTACGGCGAGACACCGGACCGTGGCGGCGGCGAACCGCTGGCGTACCTGGTCATGGAGCTCGTCGACGGCGAGCCGCTGAACTCGGTCATCTCGCGGATGGGTCGGCTCTCGCTGACCAACACCCTCGACATGCTCGAGCAGACCGGTCGTGCCCTGCAGGCCGCCCACAGCGCCGGCCTCGTCCACCGGGACGTGAAGCCCGGCAACATCCTCATCACGCCGACCGGCCAGGTGAAGATCACCGACTTCGGCATCGCGAAGGCCGTCGACGCAGCACCGGTGACCCAGACCGGCATGGTGATGGGTACCGCCCAGTACATCTCGCCCGAGCAGGCCACCGGTGACGAGGCGACTGCCGCGTCGGACGTGTACTCGCTCGGTGTGGTCGGGTACGAGGCCCTGACCGGCCGCCGTCCGTTCCTGGGCGACGGTGCGATCACCGTGGCGATGAAGCACATCCGCGAGACGCCCCCGCCGCTGCCGGCGAACATGCCGTCGGGTGTCCGTGAGCTCATCGAGATCACGATGAGCAAGGACCCGCGTCAGCGCTACGGCAACGGCGGTGAGTTCGCCGACGCCGTCGCTGCCGTGCGCGCCGGTCGGCGGCCCCCGCGTCCGGGGCTGGCCGCCGGTGCGGCCA
>NZ_BANX01000022.1 GCF_000334455.1 Gordonia soli NBRC 108243 | reverse complement strand
GACCTCCCCGACCGATTCATCCCGGCTAATCAGGCTAGCAAATCGGACATATAGGTCAGCGGCGGGATCACGCCGGCCCGGTTCAGCCACGGTTGTTGGACGCGATGGACGGCGCTTCGGTTCCGGTGAAGCCGAACCACTCATCCACTCCCGCACGGAAGCCCCGACCCGTCGGTTCCCTGGGATGTCGCGGACGGGTCATCCGTCGGGACGAACATGCTCGCGGTACCGAGAAGGTTCACGAAGATCACGACCGCGAGGACACACAGCGCGCCGACGACAAATCCGATACGACTCGGCCGTTCCCTGAAGAAGAGGGCAACCCACGCGGCGGCAGCAAGGATGGTCACGCCGTCGAGGACCAGACCGACGATCCCGTACAAACGGAATGGCGGCAACGGAGGCAGGTCGCGGCAGGCGACGTCAAGCGCGTGAGTGTTCCAGGCATCGGCCTGCATACTGCCGATCACCCACGTCGCGACCGCTCCGAGTGCGCACAGAACCGTTCCGGCGAAGGCGGTCCACATCGCGCCGCCTCGCGGCCGCGAGGCGGCCTCACCAGACGTCGTCACGACGGACATTCTCACCCACCCAACTTGTCGTCCCCCTCCCCTATCGTTCAGGTGAATGGACGCGCAGAACACGCGCCGAGCAGCCGATCGGAAAGGAGAAGCGATGCGACAGTTCGATTTCGACGCTGAGGTCGACGGAGCGTGGCGTGCGTTCGCCGTAGCGCTCGCCGACCGGCTCGCCACGCTGCAGCCCGGTGACGAGCACGTCGTCGAGCAGGCACGGGAGTTTCCTGACGGCCCGCACGGCGTCCTCACCTTCACTCGGACGCGCGCTCGCCGACTCCGCTGTACGGCGCATGTCCTCGACCTGCACCCGACAGTCGAGTTCAAGCTCCAGCAACTCGACACCCTGACCGACGCCGGGTGGCGTCTCCTGCGTGATAGCCGGCTCATCTTCGAGGTCGGGGCACGGCGTGCCGACGAGCTCGCCCACATCGCGGTTACCGCCTTGCGCGAGATCTGGGAGGTCGTCCATCCGACGTTCCTGGTCGGCGCACGCGGAGTCGTCGCGGAGCCGAGTGTGGCGGTCGGAGTCATCCCGGACAGCCGTGATCACCTCCTCAGCCTGATCGCCGCCGCACTGGAAGACATCGCAGGCGGGCGGATCACCGTCGATGAGGACGGCGACGTGCCGTTGCCGACCCGGACCGTTCCCTCCTGGCTACGAGTGCTCGACGAACAAGCAGCGGTGGAGTTCTTCGCGACGGTGATCGGCGAGGTCCCTGACACCGCAGCGGCGTCCGCATACATTGCGGCCGAGTCGGTTCGATGGCCAGGCATCACGCTCACGCTCCACCAGACGTCGCTGATGGCGTTCAGCACGATCGGGATGACCGCCTTCCACCGGGAGAACCTCACCACCGGACTCGGCCGCTGGCTCGAGTTCATGGCGGAGTCCGCACCGGATGTCATCGCCGCGCTCACCAAGGTCGAACGCGAACTGCCCCGCACCGACGGTGACGACGAGCGCCTACCGGACCCGCTACAGACGCTCATCGTGCTCGACGAAGACGGCACCTCGCTCGACGCGCAGGAGGTGGCGACCATCTGTCGCCACGACCAGTCGGCCGTCCTGCGCTACATCCACACGTCGCAGGAGCAGTATCTGGCGTGGATGAAGTCAGCAGTCGAGGCCGACGTGGCCGGCGATCACGACGAAGCCGCCGCCTGCCGACACGAAGAACGAGCATGGCGGGCAACGACCGACAAGCTCCGCGATGCGCTCCGCATCATCGTGCTGCGGGGAGGTGAGGCCGCCGAACGCGATCGTCGACCGAGCGGCTGACGCCGATAATGGCCTGGCGATCGCTTACGCGCCCGCACCACCAGTCAGGTGCGCACCCCGGGAGTCAGCGACCCCATCCTCAGGTGGTCGATGCTCTCCACCGTCACATCGCGCACCACCGGAAGCGATCGCCACAACGTCGCGCCGCCACGGGTCCGCAGTAGCGGTCCGACCACTCGATGGAAGCGCGCGACCTCCTCAGCCGTGCTCGGTCGTCGGCCCCCAACCGTTCCGACCAGCCGGATCCCGGGCGGCCGGGCGAACTCTCCGCGGACAAGCGCCGGCAACCACAGCGAACGGCCGGAATCGACAGCGAGAACTGCAACCTCAGGACGAGACTCGACGTTCTCCGCCAAGCGCACGTTGAAGACATCGAAATAGATCGCACAGCCCACACTCCCCAACATGAGCGAGCCGATCGGTGTGACATGCGGCGAGCCATCGGCATTCGTACTCGCGATGCTGCAATGCAATGCTCCGCGAACCGACCTGCGGGTGACACTCCGCGCCGCGGCCCACTCGCGCTCGGTGATCACCACGCACCCGCCACACACGCCACACGACATGGGGTGTGCCCGTACGCCGAAGATCGCATCAGCATGATCGCCCCCTTTTAGAGTGACAGCTCTACAATCAAGTAGAGCATAGACTCCACAACCATGGGAAGGCCACCGAAACACGGCGTCGACGACTTCATCGATGCGGCGGCGACGATCTTCGCCGCTAGAGGCGTCCGGGCCGTGACGCTGGGTGCGGTCGCCGACGAACTGGGAGCATCCAACGGTTCCATCTACTACCGGTTCCCCGACCGTGAAACGCTGTTACGAACGCTGTGGTCACGCTCCGCCGAGCGCTTCTACGACGACTACCGTCAGGTCCTCGGCGGTAATCCGACGATCGCCGACGCGATCGACAGCGCGGCCTGGATCGTCGACTGGTGCCGTGAGAAACCCGCGCGAGCCCAGGTCCTCCAGGCCGGCTCCCGAACCTTCGACGTGGAAGGAGCCGGAACATCCAGCTACGACACCGAGGTTATCGAGCGAGAGATCCGCAGCGTCGTAGCGACTCTCGCCGACCAGACTGTGGCAACACCTGACCAGATCGCGTTCGCATTGATCGACCTGCCATTGGCGGCAGTGCGACGTCACCTCCAGGCCGGCCGGGCCCTCGGTCGACGAGAGAGCGAACTGGTGCGCGGTCTTGCCTCGGCAATCCTGGCGCGCCCCCAGGCCGAAACCTGAGCCAGAACCCGACAACCCGGACACCCTGCCGCACACGCAGATAACTCATCCACGACCACCTTCAGAACCACCGTGGTCCGTTCAGATGACCCACCGGGACCGACGGATGCCCCGATCGCACAAGGGCGTTACATTGATCGCTGACAGCCGTGCCGCACTCAGTTCGGGGGATTCGTGAACGCACCGCAGCCACCGTTTGGCCAGCAGCCGCCTCGCCATCCGCAAGGCTATGGACCTCCCCCGCAAGCACCACGAGGCCCGCAGTTCCCGCCGGCCGGACCGCCCCAGCAGTGGCCTGCAGGTCCGCAGTTCCCCAACCAGCCGTACCCGCCGCAGCAGGGGCAGGGCGCACCGCAGTTCCGCGGCCAGCAGCCCGCCCCCCATCAGCCGCCCGCGGCACCGCCCCAGCAGCAGGGCGGACCGCAGGGACAGTCGGCAATCGCGGTCGACACCAAGTTCTTCCCGCTGTCCTGGTTCTTCTTCATCAAGCCCAAGGTCGCCATCAACGGCCAGCTCGTGCCGCCAACCGGCTGGGGCCGCAACGTCTACTCCGTCCCGCCCGGCCAGCACCACGTCAGCGTCCACGTGCCGTACTTCCTGCCGTCGCAGGTCGGTCCCGCCGACGCAACGCTCGTCGCACACCCCGGCCACATCACCGAGGTCGAATACCGGGCACCCCTGTGGGCCTTCAGCCGCGGCTCGCTCGGCCCCGCACCTCAGCAGTACAACGGCGTCGGACCGCTCGTCGCCGTCCTCGGCGTCACCCTGCTGTTCATCTTCATCCTCGCGTTTCTGCCGCTCATCGCACTGGGCTGAGCACCGCTCGACTGCTCTGCGCGAGTTCAGCGCTCACCGACCACGCTGCTGGCTAGACTTCCGCTCATGAGCAACAGCAGCGCCCCCGCCGGCTGGCACGACGACGGAACTGGCACTCTTCGATGGTGGGACGGTGCTCAGTGGACGCAGCACACGCATGTACCACAGACAGTCGACAAGGCACGCCCATCCACCGCAGCGTCACAATTCGCTCGGAATCTCGTCCAGAAGGACGATCCGTCCACCGATCCTGGCGCACTCTGGTCAGCCGTCGGTAAGCCGGTTACCGGTATCGGTGGAGGGCGGTACAAGCTGACCGAGGAGTACCTGTACTTCGAAAGGGGCACCCTCTCGACTCGGGCTCAGCAAATTCGCACACATGAGATCCATGACGTCGACGCCAATCAGACCATGACACAGAAGGCCCGCGGAGTCGGCACCATCGTACTGTTCTCCATCCGAAGCACAGGTGCCCGCGAACGCGTCGAGCTCATCGATGTCGAGAACTTCCGCGAGGGCGTGAGCGCCCTCAATCGGGTGTCGCATGAAGCGCGCGAACGCCTTCGCACCAAGCAGCAGACCCAACACGTCAACTATTCCGGCTTCCATCCCACGCCGACGAGTCCGGCCCACTCCACCCCGTCCGTCGACGCGGCCCCGAAAGTCGATCTCAACAACGAACTGGCGAGATTGGTCGCGTTCAAAGACCAGGGCGTACTCGACGATGAGGAGTTCGCTGCGGCAAAGCGAAAGCTTCTCGGACTTTGAGCCACTGAGTCCGGCATACAGTACTCCTAGTGGCGCGCGGCATTTGGTGGAATGCGGTGCTAACCACCCCGCACCGATGGGTGGCGCCCGGATTCGTGGCTTGAGAATCGAATCCGTGTGGTTTGGGAGCATGGGATCCGTGCGCTGTTCCGCCGGATGAACCCGGATCGACGAGCTGGCGGCATCCATCAACTGGCCGAGCCACTACGACCGCACCGTCGCGGCAGCACACGGCCTCTTCGTCTCCCAACCGCCCAACTCTCCGGTGTGGTTTCAGCGAAACGACATCCGCACGCCCCCACGCGTCGACTTCATCTGGCGCGGATGACTTGCCGATCGGTGATTTGCAGCATCGAGATCGGTCCTCTGCCCCCGGACAACTCACACCGCTGGCGGATGCAGTTCAGAATTGAGCATCGAATTAGGCCTTGCCGCAGCGATTGTCAACCGATCAGATCAGCAAGCGCTCCGTCGAGCTCCGGGTACCGGAACTCGAATCCCTGCTCGGCCAGGACCCGGGACCTCGCCCGCCGGCCGGTGAGTCCGAGTGCAGAGTCGGTTCGCAGCAAGATCGCACCCAGCCGCAATACGGGTGCGGGCGTCGGCGGGGCGGGAGGTCGGTGCAGGTGCCTGCGGAGCGTCGCCATCAGGTCGACGTTGCGCACCGGATTGTCGGTGGCCGCGATGACCACGCCCGATGGGAGCGCGACGCTTGGCTCCAGATCGAGGCCGGCGCGGACGATGCGGAGCCAGTCATCGATGTGGATCCAACTGATCCACTGCCGGCCGTGGCTCACCCGACCACCGAGCCCGAATCGGGTCAGCATCACGAGCCGTTGCAGGGCAGGCGAATCGGCGTCGAGAACGATGGAGGTTCGGAGCACGATGCGGTGGTCTGCGCGCGCATCGGTCGATGCCTGCTCCCACGGTTGCGCCACACCGGTCATCTGCGGGAGTCCGGGCGGTACCGGGGTGTCCTCGGTACACCAGGTCTCGCCGGCATCGCTCCAGATCGCGGTGGTGCTCGCCTGAATCCAGTGTGTCAGCAGCCTTCTCGTCGACGCGGATGCCTCCACCAGCGCCAGCGTCGGCTCGACACGACTCCGGCGAAGCTCATCGATGTTCGCAGCCGTTGGACGACAGTCGACCAGCTTGCCTGCGAGGTTGATGAGTGCGGTCGGTTCGTCCGAGTCGAGGACGGCGGTCCATGGGCCGCTCGTGCGGCCGTCCCACTCCACCTGTCGGTACGCCGACCGCGGGTCGACGGACCTGGTCAGGATCGTGACCTCGATGCCGCGGGCGCTCAGATCGTCGGCGATGCGCCGTCCGAGGGCGCCGCTGCCACCGGCGATCACCACTCGTGTCGGCGGGGTGCGAGACGATGCATCGGTACCCATGTTCGGAGACTAGACCTGTTGCGCCATCGATCAATATGCCGCCGATCACTGTGTGGTTCGGTCAGATGACAGGCCGGGCGGGCCCTCCACCGGGGCGATTTCACTGTCGTCGAGCGTTGCGGATCCGACGACTCGGATCGCCGCGATGCGGCCGGCGTCGATCGTGAACAGCATCGCAGCGCGGAGCCGACCATGTGGCGCGACGATGACGGCGGGTCGGCCATCGATCAGGGCGATGGCCGACACCTGAGCGCGATCGGCGAACAGTCGGGTCTGCTCCGCCACCGAGCGAGCGCCTCGGATCATCTGGTGTCCGTCCGGTACCAGCGTCGGCTCGCTGGTGCGGACGACGTCGGGTGCGAGGACGGCGAGAAGCCCCTCGATGTCGCCGTCGCGGGATGCTGCCAGGTAGGCCTCGACCATCGAGCGATCGGCGCCGTGCTCCAGTGTGTTCGGGGGTGCGACGCGGCGTCGTGCACGCGACGCCAACTGTTTCGCGGCGGCGGTGCTGACCGTCAGCAGATCGGCGATCGTCGCGAACGGGACGTCGAACATGTCGTGCAGGACGTACGCGGCACGCTGCTCGGGAGTCAAGCGATTCAACACGACCAGGAGTGCTCGACCGACGGATTCGACATGGATGTAATCGGTTTCGGGTCCGTCGACGCTCTCGACCGGAGTGTCACCCGCGTCCAATGACACCTCGGCGCGACGCTGTCGGCGCCGCAACACATCGATCGCCTCGCGTGAAACGACCGTCGACAGCCAGCCCGTCGGGGAGGCGATCGGTGTCGATGATCGCTCGGCCGCGTCCGCTTTCAGCCACGCCGCCTGGAGAACGTCCTCGGCATCGTGCACGCGCCCGGTCATCCGATATGCGATCGACCACAGGCGAGGTCGATCCACCTCGAACGCGCTCGTCACGCTCATCTCGTCCACCCTGTCACCTTTCCGCATCCTCCGGCGTCACCCCTGTGAACCACCACAGAGCTGACCGTCGGGCTGAAAGGACAACCCATGACATCACATCCGCACCCCCTGCACGAGGGAGGCGGCGCACCATGCACATCGCGTATCTGACCGTCAGTGCAATCGCCGTCGCCATGAACCTGGGCATCGCCATCGCCGACTCCGCGCGCGCACCGTTCGTCCTCGCCAACTCGGCCGAAGTCCACGTACCCGAACCGTGGTTGCCGTGGCTTGCCGCCTGCAAAGCTGCGGGAGCCGTCGGCATAGCAGTGGCGCTCGTCGGCGACGTGCCGATGCTCGCGGTGGCGGCATCGACCGGCCTGGTGCTGTTCTACCTCGGCGCGGTCGGGTTCCACGTCCGCGCAAAGGTGTTCTACAACATTGGATTTCCCGGGGCATTCCTGGCGGTCGCGGCGGCGGTGTTGGTGCTGGCGGCGGTGGAGTGTCCAAGCTGACCTGATGACTCGCTCACTCGCAACTCTGTGGCGCAGCATGTAACCATCGCCAATCCGGTGGTGCCTAGCAGCGTTGCGTTGTACGCGCCAACCGCCATATCTACTACACCCGCTGTCCACCATCGAACCTGATCTGAATTTGAGCTGGCTCTCGCGAGCAACGACCAAGGCCTATATGCTAACGACGTGGTCCGATCCATCCCCGAGAAGACATTCGAACACTGGGCGAGCATGTATATCGGTCACCGTTTCCCTTTGGGTGGCTTGTGGTGGCCAACTGTTGGGGAAGATATCCGCATTGAGGATATGGGTACGCTTCCAGGGAAATGCGTGCTGATCGAGGCAAAAGTTCCCGAGCAGATCGGCCACGACACACACCGAATCTCGGTCGATGTGAGTCAGCTACGGCGTTACGTGAGCTCCATGATCCCGGTTTACTACATCTTTCCTCTTCCCCCGTGGTCTGGGAAACTTCACGATAGCGATTGGTTAGGACCTCAACGTCGCGCGGATCTCGCTTACAGGCGCGCGGGAAATCTGTGGTTTGGCAATTGGACCTACGCGTGCTCGGCGAGAGATCTACTGGAACACCTTAGACCTAGGCCTTCGCAGTCAGCTGTCACGCTGACCTCACTACCGCCGGTCAACTGGAAATGGCCTGACTTCTGGACTGAACTAATACGCTGCGGCTCTGATGTCATGCCGAGCGCTTTCATCGTGCCACCTCAGCCGCCCCAGCCACCACGACAAGAGGGCCCATCTGATGGCGGGACCACCCGGGAGGACCTGCGCGATTCCCTCGCCCGCGCTCTACGGGGCTTAACAGGCGTCGACGATTCAAATTCAGGGGCGCGGCTCCCTGACATACTGGTAGATCGCTCAGTGATCGGTCCGGAAGGAGTTCGCCACAATTTGCCCGACTATAGTCGGATGACGTCTGTCTCGAATTCGATTCGAGAACAGTTAAGAACGTCGCCGAAGCAGTACTTTGTCCCACGCGATGCGCAGTCATCGTATTACGTCAGAATGCCTGGATCCTCACTCGCAAAGAATCTATCTGAATTGACCGGCGGACCTGCGCCGACGGACGCGACCTCAGCGACAGATATTCACCTTTCAGTCGCTGCGATTCCCTTCTTTCATCTCTATTTGTGAGGGATCCCTCAGCTGGGCGGCGACAGACACCAATCCCCTACCCGCGCCGCCGACCCTCGACGAACTTCTCGATCCCGTCGAGCATCACGCTGAGTCCGATCCACGAGTCATCGTCGGACGCATCATCGTCATCAGCGTCCGCGAGCGCCGCGGTGATCGCCGGGAAGCGTTCCGGCCCGGCCAGTTTGGTGAGGACGACCTCGAAGGCAGCGTAGGGATCTGCCGCTGCGAGCGCGTCAGGGTCGAGGTCCGCGATCGGCGTCGCCGGGTCGAGCCCCGCCTCGCGTCGCACGATGTCGGCGGCGGTCCGTTGCGACTCGGCCACCACGCGCGCCTCGCCGAGCACGTACTGCGAGAGGATGCCGATGATCTCGAGCTTGTGCGCGAACGACAGATCCAGTTCGACCAGCGCGTCAAACGCTGCATCGACCCACCGCAGCCGTTGCGGACCGGGAGCCGTCGCCGACAGCGGGAGGTCGAGAATCCAGGGTCGCGCGACCATGCACTCGATCTGCGTGCGCGTCCAGAGTTCCATCGCGGCGCGCCAACTCATGCCGTCGAGGTCGGGTAGTTCCATCAGTCCGCCGACGGCATCCGACATGAGCAGCAGCAGTTCGTCCTTGTCGGCGACGTGTCGGTACAACGCCATCGCCGAGTAGCCGAGCGCCTTGCCGACCCTGGCCATCGACACCGCGTCGAGGCCATCCGTCTCCGCGATCTCGACCGCACCGCGGACGATCGCGTCGACACTCAAGGCAGCCTTCGGCCCGCGTCGACCTGGTGTCTGCGCACCCCAGAGGCGGTTCAGCACCTCCGGGACATCGGCTTCCTGCTCAGTCATCGTGTCCATCTTCGCTCATCCTCTTGCCCTGCGACAAGAACTGTGTCTAGCATAAACAATTAGTTTCTGGCGTAAACAGTTATCTCGATGGAAGGCACTCCCATGAAAGATCCACTGGTGCGGGCGGAGGGGCTCCGCAAGTGGTATGGTCGGTCCGGTCATCGTGTCGACGTGCTGACCGGCGTCGACCTGACGCTCGACCGAGGTGAAGTCCTGGCCCTGCTCGGCCCCAACGGCGCCGGCAAGACCACGACGGTTCGCATCCTTACGACGCTGCTCCGGCCCGACGGCGGCACCGGGACCATCGGAGGATACGACGTGGTCGGCGATGCACGGCGAGTGCGCGAGATCATCTCGCTCACCGGCCAATACGCTGCCGTGGACGAGAAGCAGACCGGTCGCGAGAACCTCACGATGATGGGCCGACTGGCTCACCTACCGCATCGGACGGTGACCACGCGCGTCGATGACCTGCTCAGCGGTTTCGATCTCGTGGATGCCGCCGACCGACGGGTGGACACCTACTCCGGCGGCATGCGCCGACGCCTCGACCTCGCCGCCGGTCTGCTCATCCGGCCACAGGTTCTGTTTCTCGACGAGCCGACGACGGGGCTCGATCCGCGGAGTCGCCAGACCATGTGGGAGGTCATCCGGTCGATCGTCGCCGACGGCACCAGCCTCTTCCTCACCACCCAGTATCTCGAGGAAGCCGACCTCCTCGCCGATCGCATCGCACTCATCGACGGTGGCCGAGTGGCTGCCGAAGGCACTGCCGCGCAACTCAAACGGCAGGTCGGTGAGGCCAACATCGAGTTCGTGTTCGACGCCGCAGTCGACGCGCAGCGCGTGGGCGCCGCTCTCACCGCCCACTCCCCGATCATCGAGTCGAGGACCATCCGCATCCCGACCGACGGCTCACTGGACCACTCGCGGACGCTGCTCGATGCCGTCGCAGCCACCGGTGCCACCCCGGCCGGCTGGGACCTGCGCGCCCCGACACTCGATGACGTGTTCCTCGCCCTGACCGGACACGGCACCACCACCATCGACGCGACCGAAGAGACAGCCGCATGACCACCTACGCAGCATCCACAACATCTATCGCGCAACCAGTTTCGGAGCACAGTCGCCTCCGCGACGCCGCCACCGACGTCGGCACGATGGTCGGCCGATCGCTGCGACTGGTTCGACGCGACCCCGACGAGCTGATCATGGCGCTGGTCCTGCCGATCAGCATCATGCTGCTCTTCGTCTACGTCTTCGGCGGGGCTGTGCAGGTCGGCGTCGACTACATCACCTATGCCACACCGGGAGTCCTGCTCCTGTGTGCCGGCTACGGGGCATCCAACACGGCCGTCACCATCTGTCAGGACATGACCGGCGGCGCGATGGACCGGTTCCGATCGCTGCCGATCCTGAGCTGGTCGGTGATCGCCGGACACGTCATCGCGAGCGTGCTCAAGAACCTGATCACGTCGGCGATCGTGCTGGCGGTCGCGGTGGCCATCGGCTTCCGTCCGACCGCAGGCGTGCTCGGCTGGCTCGGCGCTATCGGGATGATCACCGCGTATGTCGTCGCGATCACCTGCGTCGCTGCGTTCATCGGGGTCAGCGTCCGGAGTGTGGCAGCAGCAAGCGGATTCGGGTTCTTCATGCTGTTCCTGCCGTACGTGTCGAGCGCATTCGTGCCGCCGAGCACGATGCCGTCGTGGATGCGCGGGTTCGCCGAGCACCAGCCGATCACCCCGGTCATCGAGAC
The DNA here is from genome assembly GCF_000334455.1 of Gordonia soli NBRC 108243. Classification (GTDB taxonomy): domain Bacteria; phylum Actinomycetota; class Actinomycetes; order Mycobacteriales; family Mycobacteriaceae; genus Gordonia; species Gordonia soli. The sequence goes on along the minus strand of NZ_BANX01000022.1, from coordinate 30,596 downwards.
CATCCGCGGTCTGCTCGTCGGGATGGGTTCCGATGCCGCGCCGGTCACCGGCCTCGGGTCGACTGCCGGCCTGGCCCTGCTCTGGTGCGCCGGGATCATCGCGGTCTTCGGCATCGCAGCCGGATGGAAGTTCGGTCGGGCGGGTCGGGGCTGAGTTCTTGGGTCGGGTGCCCGGGTGGGTATCGCGGGGGTAGACAGTGGCAGTCGCGCGTCGCGCGTCCCGGAATCCGCCCGGGCGCTGTACGAAATCTGTACGAGGGAGGGCTGCCGTTGGCGATATGTCGATGGTCAACCGCTCTCGTACAGATTTCGGTGAACGGGCCTAGCATTCGGGACAGATTTCGGCGGGAGGGCCCAGCCGGCGGTAGAGATCTCGGGAGCCCGGCCGCGAACGGGCACTCCCCCGAAAACCACCCAACCACCGCACAAAATCTGTACGACAGCGAGCCACCGCTGACAATATGTCGATAGCCAGCCGCCCACGTACAGATTTCGGGGCGGATAGGGCGGCCAGGCCGGCGGGGCGGGGCGGGCCGGGGCCGGACGGATGCGGAGGACGAGCCGCATACCGAACCCAACGACCGCGCACCGACCAGCGGGTTCTGGCTAGATTGAAAGCGTGCGTCGCCTACTGCTCATGCTGCTCGTGCTGGTCACCTCCCTCATCGGGAGCACCATCGTCGCGTGCGGGGCCCCCGCGGCACCGTCCATCCCGGGGTTCGCCGCGGCCGACCTCGGCCCCGGCGGGCTGGTCAACTATCCGGGTCCGGCGCGGATCTGGACCGACCGCAACCCGCGCGATCCGCGTACGCCCGCGATCCGACGCGCCATCGCCGACCATCCGGCCGCGCTCTGGCTGACCGGTAACACCGACGCCGATGTCAACCACCTGCGCACCGCGGCGCAGATCGCCGACCGCACGAACGGCACCATCCAGCTGGTCCTCTACAACCTGCCAGGCCGCAACGACGCCATCGCACCACCGAACCGCGCGGTGGTCGCCGCCGGCTACCGGTCGTGGGTCAACCGCATCTCGGCCGAACTCGGCAACCGACGGGCGATCGTCGTCGTCGAGCCCGATGCCCTCTGGTTCGTCGACCGCCAGTACAAGCGCGATCCGCGTGGCCGAACCGAACGCCTCGACCTCATCAAGTACGTGACCGATCGGCTGAGCCATCAGAACCGCACCCGCGTCTACATCGAGGCCGGGACGAGTTCCGGATCGGTGACTCCGAAGCGGATGGCCGAGCTGCTTGCCGCGGCGGGCGCCTCTGCCGACGTCGGGTTCGCGGTCAACGTCAGCTCGTTCGGGCCGCCGACGCAGATCGAGAACTACGCGCAGGGCATCCGCAACGCGTTGCGCACCTCTCATCGCATCGCGAATCCGCGGTACCTGGTCGACACGAGCCGAAACGGCAACCCGCGCTGGGACTACACCTGGTGCAACCCTGCTGGGCGCCAGATCGGTTCTCTACCAAGAGTTGTCGGCGGAGCATCGGGGCGTGACTACAACCTCTGGGTCAAGGGTCCCGGTGACTCCGACGGCCCCTGCGGCACCGCACCGTTCAGCGTCGGCGGACAGTTCCTCCCCGACGTCGCCGCCGGAATGATCGCACGGTCGGGCGGTCGCTGACACCCGCAACCGACCGACCGATCGGACCGCCGACGGGACTCCCGTACGAACGACCGGTTACAGTCCTGGCAACGCCATGTGGTGCCGTCGACCGCGAGGGGGAGTCCGATGCCGCGCGCCTACGTCGCCCTGACCCAGGGGCTGCGTGTCTCCGACTGGTCGCGACGCCATGCCGCCGACGAGGTTCCCGACACCACGCCGTACGGCTTGCATCACCTCAACGACCACGGCATCGACGTGCAGTTCTCGACGCCCGCCGAGCGGTCGCCACTGCGCACACGAGTCGCCGGATCGATCTACCACCGCACGGACGGTCTCGAGTTCGTCCATGTCGGCGAGCACCGGTCACGTCTCCGGCCCGACGCCACCGACGCCGTGTTCTCCTACGACGAGCGGACCGGATTCCCCGCCGCGATCACCCCGGGAACCGCCCCGGTCGTCAGTGGCGTCGCATGGCTCGAGCGTCGATCCGACGCTCCCCGGCTGCACGGTCTCGCGGCCGCCTGGGCACTCCCCCGAGCGGCCGCGCTGTTCACCCAGTGCGCGCCGATGGCAACGATCATCTCCAACGAGTGGCGCGTCCCGACCGGCCGGATGCACTACGTGCCGCTGGGCATCGACACCGACTTCTACGCCGAACAGCCCTGGCCGACAGACGCTTCGCCGACAGTTGTCAGTGCAGGTGAGGATCGGTTTCGCGATCATGCGCTGCTGATCGACGCGGTGCGGCGGGTCCGCGACCGGCATCGCGATCTGCGTCTCGAACTGGCGACCGGACTGCCCGTGGACCTTCCAGCCGAATGGGGCCGGCTCTACACCGAGCGCCTCGACGGCCGGATGCGTGACCTCTATCGGAAGGCCAGCGTCGTCGCGGTCGCGCTCACCCCGACGGCCACCGGTTCCGGCCTCACCGTCGTCCTCGAGGCGATGGCCAGCGGTCGTCCGATCGTGGTCACCGCCAATCCGGGCATCGACGAGTACGTGACCGACGGCGAGACCGGCATCCTGGTACGACCAGGTGATCCGGAATCGTTCGCCGATGCGATCGGATCGCTGGTCGACGATCCCGATCGTGCCCGCGAGATCGGCGCGCGGGCGGCCGCGGAAGCTCGTCGACGATTCACCTCTGCCGCGATGGCCGGCCGCTTCGCCGAACTCATCCGCTCGGTGATCTGACTCTCACCGCCTCCGCGTTCTCGCGGCGTCGGCCCACGTCGGCGAATTGAATTGGTCACAGACGGCCACATTCTTGCTTTACCAGGGTGCACTGGGATGTAATGCCAGGCAGACTCATGAGTGCGGGGGAAGTGAGTTGTTCGGACGAGGTGCGTCCGGAAGTGTTCCTGGGGGGGAATGATCGCGTTGAACGCTGCGCACATTCGCCGTCATCCGATCGTGGCGGCTTTCATCATCGTTGTCCTGCTGGCATCTGCGCTGGCAGGAGGCTTGGTCGGCAAGGCACGCGCCCAGACTCTGTATGAGTCGAGCGGCGTGGTTGTCGTGATCCCGCCTGGCGCGGGCAATGTCGACGCCAAGCTCAATCCGTTCGTCAACCTGGACAACAACATGGTCCAGCTGGCACTGACGCTGGCGACGGCACTTAACTCGCCACAGACCGAGATCGACCTGGGACAGCCCGATCCGTCGGTGACCCAGATCGACATCGAGACCGTGAAGACCTCGCTGGCCACGCCCGGCACCGGCGACACCCCGCAGGTCCGGTTCACCGTCACCGGCAGCAACGGCCCGATCGCCGCGCAGACGGTGCAGCGACTCATGGACTATTCCGCGACTGTCCTGCGTCGAATCCAGGAGTCGGCCGGCGTCCGCGGTGCGACCTTCGCCGACCGCGCGGTCGTGTCGCCGTCGTCGGCGCCCGTCCCGATCACCGCATCTGCGCTCCGATCCGCGGCCGCGCACGCGGCGCTGTTCTTCGCCGCCACCGCCCTGGTCATCCTCGCGCTCCTCGCGCTGGTCGCCCTGGTCCGGCGCGGATCGTCGCACACTCGCGGACCGCGCGTCACGCCCAGCACGTTCCGGCCTGCCATCCCACTCCCGGGCCCCGCCCCGATGTCGCCACCACCGCCATCGAATGCCGCTCGCCCCGGTGCACACCCACCGATCGACGTCGACACCCTTCCGCCGACCGTCAACGGACACAATGGTTTCGGGTACAACGGCAGCGGCTACAACGGCAGCGGTTACAACGGCAGCGGGCACTGGGGTCCCCATCACGGTGACCCCGGCACGCCGCCCGCTGGGGCGCCACCCGCCGCACCGACACCTGAGCCCGCGCGCACGAGCAACGTGACGCGCCGAGCCGACTGGGCGGACCGTCCGAAGTGGAACGGCACCACCGAGAGTCCGGCGCGCTGGTCTCCTGCCAGGGACTCCAAGCCTGCCGACCCGGCCACCGTCGAGATCCCGGTCAGCTGGCTGGCCAGCGCCGCTGAGCACGCCGCCGGATTCGGCGCGTTCGGCACCGGCTCGACCACGACGCCCGCACCGCCCACCCTGCTGCCACCGGGCTGGTCGGCCACCGACATCCGCTCGACGCTCACCTACGCAGCGGACACCTACCACGAGCCGTTCGTCGAGGAAGAGATCCACATCGGCGCCGACGATCTCGATGACGCCGACACCGCAGCCGACGAATCGGATGTCGCCGAGCCGGTGACCGATGTGACCGATGACGAGTCGTCCGACGAGTCCGATGACCCGGTGGATGTCGAGGTCGTCGAGTCAGCTGACGACGAGTCCGGCGACACCGACGAGTTCGACTCCGGCGAGTACGAGTCCGGTGCCGGCGAGGTCGCGGACGACAAGGTCGCGGACGGTGACGCCCAGGACCCCGACTCCCAGCACGACGACGCCGAGGAAGACTCCGACGACGATGCCGACGGATCGTTCGACGGTGTCGAGGACGACGGCTCCGAGCACGACCACGCGGTACCCGCCAGCGGCCGATCGACCCGCTGACCCGACGATGCGGTGACCCGATGACGACGTTGCGCCCCCCGGCTCCGACCCAGCCCGACCAGGCAGGGCCGGCCGGTTCGGCTGCACGTCCGACGCCTGCGTGGATTCGGTGGTATCGCGATCCCCGACTGTGGGCCGGGACGCTGGCGGTGATGTCGGTTGCGCTGCTCGCGATGCGCCAGAGCTTCCTCTTGCGCGGCAGTCGAGGCCTCACCCCGATGCAGGCGACCATCCTGCTCGGCGTGGTGCTGTTGATCGCGGGCATCGTGTTCGGCGGTCAGCGCGTACCCGCACCGCCACTGATCCCTTCGCTGCTCGTCATCGGCGTCCTGATGATCGTGCTGATGTCGTACGCGGCGGCCGCTGCGCGCGGTATGACGGCGGCCCAGCAGGCCGGCGCCGACCGCTCGCTGACGACGCAGGTCCTCAGCTGCGGCGCATTCTTCCTGCTCGTCACCGTGATCCGGACCCGGACCGCGGTCATCTGGATCCTGCGCGGTCTGGTCATCGGCGGCACGCTGAGCGCCCTGTACGCACTGCTGCAGACCGCGATCGGCTTCGACATCGCGCCGCACATGCGAATCCCGGTGCTGCTCAAGGCCGATGTGTCGACGCTCGTATCAGGGCTGATGCGAGCCGGTTCCGTCCGGCCGCAGGGTGCGGCCGGTCATCCGCTGGAACTCAGCGCCGTGCTGTCCGCGCTGGTTCCGATCGCCGTCGGCATCACCTCCGAGGCCCACTCCCGCCGAGAGCGATGGTGGCCGTGGGCGGTGATGGGCACGATCCTCGCAGTCGGGGCTCTCACCACCGTCTCGCGCTCGGCGATCGTCGGTATGGCCGTCGCCGCAGTCGTTCTCGCGCTGTACTCGCCGATCCGTCGCGCGGTTGTCGGCATCACCAGCATCGGGGTGGTCGTGGGCGGGGCCTGGGTGGTCCAGCTCCCGCTGTTCACCCGACTCAACGAGGTCTTCACCTCCGGCTCCAACGACAACTCGTTGGGGTCGCGCTCCTTCGGGGCCAACTGGGTGTCGGAACACTACGTCCAGTTCTTCTGGCTCGGTCAGGGACCCGGGACGTACGACCTGAACAAGCAACCCGTGCTGGACAACGAGTACCTCTCCCGCCTGATGGAGGTCGGCGTGCTCGGCCTACTCGGCTTCATCACCTTCATCGCGGTCGGCGTCGTCGCCAGCCAGCGTGCCACCTTCACCGCGCGGCGCGGACACGATCGTGGCTTCACCGACCTCTGCGCCGGCGTGGCCGGTGCCGTGGCCGCGATCGGCGTCATCGCGATCGTCCTCGACATCGGCGGATTCGCCCAGATCTCGACGATGCTCACCCTGCTGGTCCCGCTGTCGGTATGTCTCGCGCGTATCGCGTCCGAAGCGCCCGAGATCACGCCTGTCGGCGATGTCGCGTTCGCGCCGAACACGATCCCGGGAGGCGGCCATGTCCGCTGATCGCAGCTCTCTCGCCGTCGCGGCCGGACTGGCGCGCTACCACTCACGTCGGACCCGCGACCGCATCCGTGGTCTGCGCTCCGACGCCGGGATCCCGGATGTCGTCGCGCAGTGGCGACACGGCTCCGACATCTGGCAGATGCGGACGCCACGGCACGGCGACTTCGACTCCTGGCGCACCGCACGGTTGCGCAGCCAGCCTGCGATCCAGCCGTTCTGGGAAGGGCAGGAGCGTGATTGGGACAGTCGGCACCAGCGCGGCGACTGGATCGACGTCGTGCGTCGAGCACGTCGAGGCCGACGGCGCGGCACCGCACTGCTGAACGTCCTCACCGTCAACGGCATCGTGGCGGGCGAGTTCAATCTCGAATGGATCCATCCGCCCACCGGCACAGCCGAGTTCGGGGTGTGGCTCGACACCACCCACGCACGGGACGGCGTCGCGACAGAAGCCGGGCGACACATCACCGACTTCGCCTTCGACGTGTTGGGACTCCAGCGCCTCACCGCCCCCATCGCCACCGCGAACGAGGCGGCCAACCAGTTGGCCGCTGTGTCCGGCTATCGCATCGAGGGTCGGATGATCGGGTACGCCCCGACCACCGATGGCCGTGCCGATCACGACCTCTGGGCTCTGACCCGGGACGAACACTCGCGACGTCGGGCCGACGCCGCGGCAGCCGCCCCCGATCCTCGAGCCTTCCCGGCATCGACCGCGGCCCAACAGCGCCTGCACGACCTGGTGCCCGGCGGCGCCCACACCTACGCGCGCGGAGAAGACCAGTACCCCGACGGAATGGCTCCGATCCTGGTTCGTGGCAAGGGCTCCCACGTCTGGGATGTCGACGGACACGAGTTCGTCGAGTACGGCGCGGGGCTCCGATCGGTCACCCTCGGTCACGCATTCGCGCCGGTCACCGACGCGGTGGCCGCCGTGCTCGGGACGGGCAACAACTTCTCGCGGCCGACGAGCCTCGAACTGGCCGCGGCCGAGGACTTCCTGCGCTGCGTGCCGACCGCCGAGATGGTGAAGTTCGCCAAGAACGGCTCCGACGCGACCACCGCCGCGGTGCGCCTCGCACGCTCGGTGACCGGGCGCACCACCATCGCCGTCTGCGACCAGCCGTTCTTCTCGGTCGACGACTGGTTCATCGGAACCACCGCGATGAACGGCGGCACCCGTGCCGTCGACACCGTCGGCTTCCGCTACAACGACATCAACTCGCTTCGAGCGGTGCTCGCCGACCGCTCCGTGGCAGCGGTCTTCCTGGAGGCCGCCACCGCGATGGCCGAGCCGGAACCCGGTTTCCTGCAAGCGGTCCGCGACCTGTGCACCGCCACCGGGACCGTGCTGGTCTTCGACGAGATGATCACCGGCTTCCGCTGGGCAGCCGGTGGAGCGCAGTCGGTCTACGGCATCACCCCGGACCTATCGTGCTGGGGCAAGGCGCTCGGCAACGGGTTCCCGATCTCGGCGCTGGCCGGTCGGCGCGATCTGATGGAGGCCGGCGGTCTGCGGGCCGGCGGCGACCGGGTGTTCCTGCTCTCGACGACGCACGGCCCCGAGTCGACATCGCTCGCCGCGATGCGTGCGGTGATCGACCACTACGGACTTGCGGACCCGGTGGGCCGGATGGAGTCCCACGGGCAGGCCCTTGCCGACGGCATCAACGCCGCGGCCGCGGAGCACGGCGTCGTAGACCACTTTTACGCCGCAGGCCGCCCGTCGTGCCTGGTGTTCGTGACCAAGGACGCCGACGGCCGACCGTCGCAGTCGTACCGAACCCTGGCGATGCAGGAACTCATCGCGCGGGGGGTGCTCGGACAGTCGCTGGTGAACAGCGCCGCGCACGACTCCCGCGACGTGACCCGCACCATCGAGGCCTTCGCCGACCTCATGCCGATCTACCGGCGCGCGATCGAGGACGGATCGACGAACGGCCTCCTCCGCGGACGCCCGGTCGCTCCGGCGTTGCGTGCCACCGCCGCCCCGCGGCCAGCCCTGACCCTGAACACCGATCGCGATCTGCGGTTCCGCGCCGCGCCCGACACCGACCATCCCGAAGGACGAGCATCATGAGCTGCCGACTCTGTGGCCACGACGACCTCATCAGCGTCGTCGACCTCGGCGCCACACCGCCGTGCGAGTTGTTCCTGCGCGCCGACCAGCTCGACGACCCGGAGCCAACCTTTCCGCTGCACCTGCGGCTCTGCCCCCAGTGCATGCTGCTGCAGATCCCCGCGCTCATCACGCCGGAAGACACCTTCACCGAGTACGCCTACTTCTCGTCGTACTCCGACAGTTGGGTCGCGCACGCGGAGAAGTTCGTGAGCGAAGCGATCGAGAACCTCGGCCTGCGAGGCGATTCGCTGGTGGTCGAGGTGGCCAGCAACGACGGTTACCTACTGCAACACGCCGTCGCCCGCGGCATCCCGAGCGTCGGCATCGAGCCGTCGGTGAACGTGGGTGCGGCCGCGCGCGAGAAGGGCGTGCCCACCGTCACGGCATTCCTCGACGAGGAGCTCGCCGCTCAGGTGCGGTCGGAGCACGGCCCGGCGTCGCTGGTGGTCGCCAACAACGTCTACGCCCACATCCCCGATCTGCTCGGTTTCACCGCCGCCCTCCGCGGCCTGGTCGCCGACGACGGATGGGTGAGCATCGAGGTGCACCACGCGCTGAACCTGGTGCGGCACGCGCAGTTCGACACGATCTATCACGAGCACTTCCAGTACTACACGGTACTCAGTGCCCAGAATGCCTTGGCAACTGCGGGTCTCACGATCGCGGATGTGGAGCTGCTGGACACCCACGGCGGCTCGATCCGGATCTGGGCACGGCCCGATGGCGTGGTCGACCAGCCGTCGGCCAGGGTCGCCGAGGTCCTCGAGATCGAACGCGCGACCGGGCTCCACGAGGTGGAGGGCTACGCCGAGGTCGAACAACGCACGCGCGAGGTCCGGGCCCGGCTGTTGCGGTTCCTGCTCGATGCGCAGGCCGCTGGCAAACGCGTGGTGGGCTACGGGGCACCCGGCAAGGGCAACACGCTGCTGAACTACTGCGGCATCCGGCCGGATCTGTTGGAGTACACCGTCGATCGCAATCCGTACAAGCACGGACGGTACACGCCGGGCACACGTATCCCGATCCACGAGCCGGAGCGCATCGACGCCGACCGGCCGGACGTGATCGTGATCCTGCCGTGGAACCTGGCCACCGAGATCACGGCGCAACTCGCCGACACGGCCGCGTGGGGGGCCGAGCTATATCTGCCGATCGAATCGGTGGAGCCATCGACGTCGACGTCGACAGCAACGGCGTAGGCATGATCGCCACCTGATCGGTGGCGGGGGGAGTGACACCATGAAGGTCGTATTGTTCTGCGGGGGATACGGGATGCGGATGCGTTCCACCGATTCCGATCCCATCCCGAAGCCGCTGCAGATGGTCGGGCCACGGCCGTTGATCTGGCACATCATGCGCTACTACGCGCACTTCGGTCACACCGAGTTCATCCTGTGCCTCGGCTACGGCGCCAACCGGATCAAGGAGTTCTTCCTCAACTACTCCGAGGAGGACTCGAACGACTTCGTCCTGAGTGGCGGGAAGGTCGAGTTGCTGTCGTCCGACATCAGCGACTGGCAGATCACCTTCGTCGACACCGGCACCGAGTCGGCGATCGGTGAGCGCCTGCGCCTCGTCCGCCATCACCTGACGCCGGGTGAGCCCTTCCTGGCCAACTACGCTGATGTGCTCTCGGATGTGCCGCTGGACAAGATGATCCTGACCTTCCAGGAGTCGGGTGCCGCGGCGTCGATGATGATCGTCCCGCCGCAGTCGTCCTTCCACTGTGTGGATGTCGAGGACGACGGCACCGTCAAGTCGATCACGCCGGTCAGCGAGTGGCCGGTCTGGGAGAACGGCGGCTACTTCGTGCTCACCGACGAGGTGTTCGATCATCTTCCCGAAGGTGGCGACCTCGTCGGCGACGCCTGCGAGGCGCTCCTCAAGGAGGGCAAGCTCCTCGGCTACCGCTACGAGGGCTTCTGGAAGCCGGCGGACACCTTCAAGGAACGTGCGGAACTGGACGCCGGCTACGCGAAGGGTGATCGCCCCTGGATGGTGTGGGACAACTGATGTTCGGATTGCAGACGGCAGGCGCCACCGGGATCGCGGTACTCGGCGCCCACTGCGACGACATCGCGATCGGCATGGGCGCCACGCTCTTCGGTCTCAGTACCGCCAACCCTGGTCTCCGTGTGCACGCGCTGGTCCTGACCGGTGGCGGCACGGATCGGGAGGCAGAAGAACACAAGGCGTTGTCGGCATTGACGCCGGGAGCCGACCTGACGGTCACCGTTGCCGGACATCCCGATGGTCGGACGCCGGATCAGTGGCTGGACGTGAAGTCCACCGTCCGCGAGTTCGCCAGGGGTGTCGACGCCGATCTCGTCTTCGGACCACAACGTGCCGACGCCCATCAGGACCATCGGCTGCTCGCCGAGATCATCCCCACCGAGTTCCGCGACCACCTCACCCTCGGGTACGAGATCGTCAAGTGGGAGAACGACCTCCCGACCCCGACGGCCTATGTGCCGGCCGCACCAGCCGCGGTCGACGCCAAGCTCGACGCACTGTTCGAGCACTATCCGTCTCAGCACGACCACGACTGGTTCGACCGTGAGGCCTTCCTGGGCCTGCTCCGCATCCGCGGCATCCAGTCAAAGAGTCGGTACGCCGAGGCCTTCGTCTCGTCCGCCGTCACCATCGATCTCTGACCGACCCCAACGGAAGTAGCTGCGTTCGTCATGAAAGTCCTGATCACCGGTAACCAGGGATATCTCGGCACCGTGATGTCGCCGATCGTCACCGCCGCGGGCCACGATGTCCACGGCCTCGACAGCGGTCTGTTCGCCGAATGCGTTCTGGGACCACAACCCACCGATGCGCCGACGCTCGCCGTCGACCTGCGGGACGTGACCGTCGAGCAGCTCCGCGGTTTCGACGCGGTGATCCACCTCGCCGCGCTGTCGAACGACCCGCTCGGCGCGCTCGCCCCGGAGATCACCCACGACATCAACCATCACGCGTCGGTGCGCCTCGCCCGACTCGCGAAAGAGGCCGGGGTCAGCCGATTCCTGTACGCCTCCACCTGTTCCGTCTACGGTGCAGCAGGCGAGTCGCTGGTCACCGAGGAAGCCGTGCTCAACCCGCTCACGCCGTACGCGGTGTCGAAGGTCCAGGTGGAATCCGACGTGGCCGCGCTGGCCGACGAGTCGTTCAGCCCGACATTCCTACGCAACGCAACGGCTTTCGGCTTCTCGCCGCGGCTGCGCGCCGACATCGTGGTCAACAACCTGGTGGGCAGCGCCGTCCTCACCGGTGAGGTGCTGGTGCTCTCCGACGGCACGCCGTGGCGACCGCTGGTGCACGCCGAGGACATCGCCAACGCGTTCTTGGCGGTTCTCGAGGCGCCGCAGGAGGTCGTGCACAACGCGGCATTCAACGTCGGCAGCGAGGAGAACAACGTCACGGTCGCCGAGATCGCCGACATCGTCGCCGACGTGGTGCCGAGTGCCACGGTGCGCATCACCGGTGAGTTCGGTGGCGACCCGCGTTCGTACCGTGTCGACTTCAGCCGAATCCGCAAGGCGCTCCCCGACCTCGAGGTGGCGTGGGACGTCCGGCGCGGTGCCGAGGAACTGTATCGGGGCTACGTCGACAGCGGGCTGACCGCTGAAGCGTTCGCGCAGCGATTCACCCGTCTGCCGTGGCTGAAGTCGTTGCAGTCGGCCGGCCGGATCGACGATGTCATGCGGCCCCTCGGCGGCGGCGCGGCCTGAGCGGTGCCGTCACCAGATCGCGCTCAGCGGCCCGGCCGCGGCATCGCGGGGACTCACGACCGTCGCCGGCAGCGACCACTCGATGGCGAGGTCGGCGTCCAGGTACGAGACACCGATGTCCTCGGTCGGGTCGTGCGGCCGGTTGATGCGGTAGCAGACGTCGGCGTCGGTCAGCGCCTGGAAGCCGTGCAGGAAGCCCGGCGGGATCAGGACGTGGCGAAAGTCGACGTCGTCGAGACGGACGTGGATGTGCTGACCGCGGGTCGGCGAGTCGGGGCGGATGTCGACGATGACGTCGTCGACGGCGCCGTGGGCACACCGCACCAGCTTCGCCTCTCCGGCTCCCGAGCGTCCGTGCATGCCACGCACCACGCCTGCGCCCGAACGGGATTGGGAGTCCTGCAGGAAGTCGGCGGCGGTGAGCCCCGTGATGTCGATGCCTGCGGTGGCAGCCGTCCCGAGGTCGGCGATGGTGGCATCGAAGATCTCGGCGTCGAAGGTCCTGGTGAAGAAGCCGCGATCGTCGTGATGAGGCGTCGGGGTGAAGACGAGGACGCCGGCGAGTTCGGTGGTCGTGACCTGCATCTGGCCAGTATGACAAACGTCGTCACGCGTCGTCGGCGCGGCGGGAGAGTTCAGCATGCGTTGCCGCGCCTGTGATTCCGAGAATGTCCCGGTGGTGCTCGACCTCGGTCGGGTGGCACCGGCCGACCTGTTCCCGCCCGCCGAGTCGGCCGTCGAGGCGTCGGAGACCGGGCACGACCTGGTGATGGGATGCTGCGCCGACTGCGCTCTGGCGCAACTGCTCACCGACGACACCACGACCGAACAGCCGCTGGGCGTCGAACCGCAGGCCCTGCGCGATCACGCCGAGGATGCCATCGGTCGGCTGGTCGACGGTGGATGGATCCGCGCCGGACAGTCCGTTGCCGAGTTCACCAGTCCGCACGGTGGATCGTGGACGCCGGTGGCCGTCGACCGCGGCCTCATCTCGTCCGATGGGGCGCCCGCGGACGCTGTTCTCGACAGTCTCGGAGTGATGCACGACCACGACCAACGGGCCGCGTTCACCGCTCGTGCGGCCGCGACCGCGCCCGGCGGGACACTCTTCCTGCACTTCCATTCGTTGGCCACCATCGTGCGGCTCGACCAATGGATGTCGTTGCGGCACGGTCATTACGCGTACTACTCGTTGTCGGCGCTGCGGCGACTGCTGGCCGATGCCGGCATGTCGGTCGTCGAGGCGTGGGAATTCGATCTGTACGGCGGCACCGTCCTGGTGGCGGCCCGACATGGATGGCACGAGCCGTCGGCGACGGTCAGTCGGATCCTGGACGACGAGCACGCCGCCGGTGTCGACGGGCCTTCCGGACTGCAGGCATTGCAGGCGTCGGTGGGAGCGATGGTCGATCGGGTGCGCGCGCAGGTCGACGCGGTCCGCGATCGCGGTGGTCGGCTCTATGCATACGGCGCCGCGTCGAGGGCGGTGGCGGTGTTCACGCTGGCCGGACTGACCGCCGAAGACATCACCGCCGTAGCCGACTCGTCGTCGGGCAAGCAGGGCAGGCGGATGCCAGGCACCGACATCCCGATCATCGCCCCATCGGAGTTGGTCGACGCGGACCCGGAGTCGGTGTGGCTGACGCTCCCCGACCTCCGAAGCGAGGTGTCAGCGGCGTATCCGACGCTGGCGGATCGGTTCGTGGTTCTGGACTGATCGGGTGGCTCCGATCTGGTCGGTTCCCGGTCTCGTCCGTTCCCGGTACGAAATCTGCACCTGGACGCGGTGTCACTGACATATCACCGCCGACCGACCGCACTCGTCTCGATTTCACGCCGGGGAACACACCCGCAGAACCCACAAAATCTGTACACCCCAACCCCGCCATCGACACAACGTCAACAGCCGACCTCCCACGTACAGATTTTCGGGACAACGCGGGTCAGATCCCGGCACGAGCGATCAGTCCCGCGGCCCTCCCTGCACCGCGTAGGCCCGACCCTGCTCGCGGTCGAGGGCGGTCTCCGACTTGTTGCGCAGCACAAAGATGTACACCAGCAACGACACCGCGATCACAGCCGTGACGTACGCGATGAACAGCGGGACGTGCCCACCGTTCTTTGCCGCCTGGTAGATCACAGGCGCGGTGCCGCCGAAGGCCGAGTTGGCGACGGCATAACCGATCCCGACCCCCAGCGCGCGGATGTGCGACGGGAAGAGTTCGGCCTTCACGATCGCGTTGATCGACGTGTAGCCGGTGAGGATCACATAGCCGATGCAGACGAGGGTCAGCGACGCAGCTATCGACGTCGTCTTCGGCAGATAGGTGATCAAGAAGTACGTGTAGATCACGCCGCCGACACCGAAGAAGATCAGCACCGGTTTGCGCCCGACCTTGTCGCTGATCAGTCCACCTAGTGGTTGCAGCAGCATAAGGAACACGAGTCCCACCAGGTTGATCCACGTTCCGGTCTTGCCGTGGTCCTCGTAGGCCGTCTTGACGATGGCCGGCGCGTTGACGCTGTAGGTGTAGAAGGCGATCGTGCCTCCGATGGTCACGAGGAAGCACACGAGCAGCGGCCGCCAGTAGTTCACCAGCAGTTCGCGCAGCGATCCCGACGAGCGGTCCTCGCCGCTACGGACCGCCTCGAGTTGTTCGCTAGTCAGCGACTCGTCCATGCTGCGACGTAACCAGAACACCACCACCGCGGCGACACCGCCGATGAAGAAGGCGATGCGCCAACCGAAGTCGGCGATCTGTTCCTTGTCGAGGAAGGACTGCATCACCAGCAGCGTCAACTGCGCCAGCACGTGGCCGCCGATCAGCGTGACGTACTGGAACGACGAGAAGAAGCCGCGGCGCTCCCTGGTCGCTGCTTCCGACATGTACGTCGCCGACGTCCCGTACTCGCCACCCGTCGCGAAGCCCTGCACCAGCCGGGCCAGCACGAGGACGACCGCCGCCCACACACCGATGCTCTCCCGCCCCGGCGTCAATGCGACCACGAGCGAGCACGCAGCCATCAAGGAGACGCTGAAGGTGAGAGCAGCGCGGCGTCCCCGACGGTCCGCGTACCTGCCGAAGAACCACGACCCGACGGGTCGCATCACGAATGTCACCGCGAAGATCGCGTACACGTACACGGTGGAGTTCTTGTCGGCGGAGTCGAAGAACTGGTTCTCGAAGTAGGTCGCGAACACTGTGTAGACGTAGACGTCGTACCACTCGACCAGGTTCCCCGACGATCCTCGAATCGTGTTGAGGATGGCGCGGCGGGTGGCGGCCGGCGTCGAGGCGGCCACGTTCGGGTCCCGGGAGTCTCCAGCGACGGCGTTCATGCCTTCACTGTGCGGCACGGAACGCCCCGGCGCGGACATTCGATGATCGCCGTGTCCGTCGCCACTCGGTTGGGCTCCGGTCGATCGGGTACCCGACACTCATGACTGATCCGAATCGGAGCGCGTCCGCGTACGAGCCGCAGAACCCCGAACCGGACGACACCGCAGGTCTCGAACGTGGTGGCGGTGTCCAGCCGGGCGACGTGCCGCCCGTCTCGACCAATGTCGGGGGTCCGAATCACGAACCACCGATCCGCAGCCGGGCCGGCGGATACATCGTCGTCGGCGTGTGCGCTCTGGTGATCCTGATCGTGGCCATCGGCATGTTCGGTCGCGCGATCAACCTGTTCTGACCCATCGACAGCGGTACGCCGCCGAGACCACACTGGGTGCCGTGCCCACTCGATCGACAACGCTCCGTGCTCGTCCCGTCGCCATCGGCCTCGGAGTCGTCTTCACACTCGGCCTGGTGGTGGGCGTCGTCACGTTCACCGGTCGCGATCAAGGTCCGGTGGTGCATGAACCGTCGACCAGCGCGTGGCCGGTACACATCGTGCTCACGGTGCTGGCCCTCGCGTGGATTGCGGTGGGTGTCGCGACGCGCGGACGGCAGCGGTGGCTGACTCCGGTCAATCCAGTCGGCGTACCCATCGGCATCCGGATACGTCTTCTGGCCGGGCTACCGCTGCGCACCGATGCCGCGCGGATGGCCATCGTCGCGATGATGCTGCTCGTGATCGCGTTCGCGACGTTTCGCGGTGGGCAGCAGATCATCGGCGGACTCGACCCACACTTCACCGCGAACGCATGGGGCGGACCGACGTATCTCGGCGCGCTCTACTGCCACTACCTCGACCTCGGGCTGATGATCGCCGTGGCCGGAGTGATCCTGAATCTCGAACTGCCGCGGTACGTCCTGGCCACCCAGCAGGCGCCGGGTGGCCGGGACGACCATTAGCTCGCGGCTCGGATCGGTGAGTTCTTCAGCTCCCGCAACGCTGTTCGCAGTCCCCGACGCTTGCCCGTCTCGGGGTCGACACCGAAATGTTCCTTGGCACCCTCGCGGATGGCGAACCGCAACTCCGACGCCGTCTCCGGGGCATCGTCGGATGTCGCCTTGAGCATTGCGTTGGGCAGCGCCAGCTTGGCGATGGTCCGGAACGACTGCCAGTACTGGTGGACGATCGAGCCGGTCGTGTACGGCAGGTCGTACTTGTCGCACAGCTCACGGACACGTACGCCGATCTCCTCGTACCGATTGCTCGGCAGGTCCGGGAACAGGTGGTGCTCGATCTGGTGACTGAGGTTGCCGCTCATGAAGCGCATCAACGGCCCGGCACGGAAGTTGGCCGATCCCAACATCTGTCGGAGGTACCAGCGCGGCTGATCTTCTTCCTCGAACTCCTTGACGGTGAACTTCTCGGCACCGTCGGGGAAGTGACCGCAG
Organism: Gordonia soli NBRC 108243; assembly: GCF_000334455.1. GTDB lineage: Bacteria > Actinomycetota > Actinomycetes > Mycobacteriales > Mycobacteriaceae > Gordonia > Gordonia soli. The sequence continues at coordinate 13,896 of NZ_BANX01000022.1, read as the reverse complement.
AAGATGACCATGTACGCCCAGTAGTTGCGGACGATGTTCGAGGTGAAGTTCGCGGTCAGCGTCGTCTTCCAGTTCGGGCCCGCGAGCGCCGGGAAGATGATGTAGTCCTTGGCTGCCTGCTTGCCGACCTTGGTTCCGATGATCTGAAGATCCTTCGCCGCCTGCCGGTAGGTCTTCTCCCCGTTGCGCAGCTTCTCGGTCTCGAGGTGGTGCAGCGCCACCCCGATCTCGAAGAAGGTACCGAGGGTGAAGTTGTAGAACGGGTTTCCCACGTTCCACCACTCCCACGGCTGGTCGCGGGTGACGCGTAGGATCCCGTAGCCCACATCGTCATCCATCCCGACGACGTTGGTGTACTTGTGATGAACGAAGTTGTGCGAGTGCTTCCACTGCACGCTGGGACACGTGGTGTCCCACTCCCACGCCGACGAGTGGACCTCCGGATCGTTCATCCAGTCCCACTGCCCGTGCATCACGTTGTGGCCGAGTTCCATGTTCTCGATGATCTTCGCCAGCGAGAGCATCGCGGTACCGGCGGCCCACGCCGTCTTGCGGTTGCTGAACATCAACGCCAACCGACCGCCCGCAGCGAGGCTGCGCTGCAGGGTGATCGCGCGTCGGATGTACTTCGCGTCCTTCTCGCCGCGCGACTCCTCGATGTCACGCCGGATGGCGTCGAGTTCGGCACCGAGCGTCTCGATGTCACTCTCGGTGAGATGTGCGTATTCGTCTATGTCGGTGATGGCCATGGTGACCTCCTACAAGTCGATCGTGCATTCACCCGACACGCTGCTGATGCATGTCTGGATGCGTTCTCCTTCTCGCCGCTCCTCACCGGTGCGCAGATCGCGCACGTACCCCCCGGCCAGTGGGACGACACAGGTCTGACAGATACCCATCCGGCAACCGAACGGCATCTGTACGCCGAGCTCCTCGCCTGCTTCGAGAAGCGTTGTGGCTCCATCGATCTCCGCCGTCTTGTCGGAGATCGAAAACGTCACCGTGCCGCCCTCGCCACCGTGATCGGTGCGGGCGATGGTGAAGCGTTCGATGTGGAGGCGATCACGCAGACCGCCGTCCTCGTAATGATTCTCCATGCTGTCGAGCAGTGCGACCGGGCCACATGCCCAGCACTCGCGCTCGCGCCAGTCCGGGGCCCATTCGTCGATGCGGGCGATGTCGAACTTGCCCATCTCCTGGGTCAGCTGGAGGTTCAGGTCGTACTGGTTCTCCTCGCCGGACAACGCCTCGAGTTCATCGAGGAAGATGACGTCGTCACGCGTGGGCGCGGAGTGGATGTGCACGACGTCGGGTGTCTGACCGTGTGAACTCAGCTGTCGGAGCATCGCCATCACCGGCGTGATGCCGCTGCCGGCGGTGACGAACAGGATCTTGCCCGGCACCGGCTCCGGCAGGTGGAAGTCGCCCTTCGGTGACTGCAGCCGGATGATGGTGCCCGGCTCCAGGCCGTCGACCAGGTGGGTCGAGAGGAAACCGTCCGGGTTCGCCTTCACCGTGATGGTGATGACCTTGTCCTGGGTGGCGCCGATGGAGGTCAGCGAGTACGACCGCCAGTGCCAGCGACCGCCGATCTGGATGCCGATGCCGACATACTGTCCGGGCTTGTACGAGTCGGGGAAACCCCACCCGGTCCGGATGGTGACCGTGGCGGTGTCCTCGGTCTCCTTGACCACGTCCACGATCTGACCGCGGAGTTCGCGTGCGGACCAGAGCGGGTTGATCAGATGCAGGTAATCGTCGGGGAGCAATGGCGTGGTGGCACGCGCCACGAGCCCCCGCAAGATGTTGACCTCAGGGTTCTTCGCCTCCACGCCGGCGGCGGGACGCTTGCTCCACTTCAGAAGATTCACGCTGGATCCTCCCCTCGGACTCGGGGTTACCGACGGGTACTACCCCTCGGTGAACGACTGTACACATACTTGGTGAGGCCGGTCACAGATGCGTTCGTAGCCGACAGTACTGCCGGATGTGGCTTCCCCGTCGCAGATCGACCAGTACCTGGTTATTCTGACCGCGACCGTCGAGAACTGAGGGGAGAGCGCGGTGACGGGACGTCCCGATGACCACGCCGCCGGCGGCTCACTCTGGCTGACGGTGTTGGGATCCATCGCGCTGGAACAGGATTCGGTGCCGGTCGAGTTGGGGGCCCGACGACAGAGGGCGGTGCTCGCCCGTCTGGCCGCCGCCGGCGGCCGCGTCGTGTCGACCGACCGACTCATCGACGACCTCTGGAACGGCGAACCCCCACCCAAGGCGCTCGGCGGACTGCAGGTCCACGTGTCGAACCTGCGCCGCATCCTCGAACCCGATCGTCCACCACGCACACCGGCTCGGCTCCTGGTCAGTGAACCGCCCGGCTATGCGCTGCGACTGCTGCGCGAGTCGGTGGACGTGTGGCTTTTCGAAGACCTCGTCACCGAGCCCGGCTCTGACCCCGCAACCCGATACGAGCGGACCGGCTCAGCGCTGACGCTCTGGCGCGGCGAACCGTACGGCCCCCATGCGGGAGAACGATGGGCCGAGTCGGATGTCGCGCGGTTACGCGAGCTACACCTGGCCGCTTCCGAGGTCCGGGCCGACGCTGCTCTGCAGTTGGGACGCGCGGGCGAGGTCGTCGCAGCCCTGCCTGCTCTATGCGAGGAACATCCCACCCGCGAGGAGCTGTTCCGTCTGCTGGCCGTGGCGTACTACCGACTCGGACGGCAGGCCGACGCACTGCAGACGCTGCGAAGGTTGCGCGATCACCTCGCCGACGAGCTCGGGGTCGATCCCGGGCCGGCGCTCCGGGAGACCGAGACCGCGATCCTGAACCAGGACCCCGCGTTGAGCCACGTCGCCGATCCGGTGGTGGCCCACCCGACGGCAGCCGCCGCACCCGTGGTCCCACCACAGGTCACCGATGCGCCCGATCGCGTCGGCGACAGCGTGGTGGACGAGCCCGCCGGTCGCGAGGCAGAGCTCGAGAAGCTCAGCGCGCATGCCGAATCCGCGTCGTCGGCCGGGTTGCGGATCGTTTGGATCACCGCCGAGGCCGGGGGCGGGAAGTCGACGCTCGCGCAGTCGTTGGTGCAGCGCCTTCAGCGTCTCGGATGGACGGCCGCGGTCGGACACTGCCCCGAGGTGGACGGTGCACCTGCGGCCTGGGCCTGGCGCGAGATCCTGACCGCGCTGGGAGGGACCGGCGACGTCGGCGACCCGTTCCAGGTCGCCCGCGAGGTGACCGCGGAGTGCTCCGAGCGGTCGGGTGCGGGTCTGCTGCTGGTACTCGACGACGTGCATCGCGCCGACAGCGCGACGTTGCAGGTGTTGCGTCAGGTGGTCACCTGGCTCGCCGGACGTCCGGTCCTCGTCGTCGCCACGTACCGGCCGTCGGAGGCCGGGACCGAGTTGATGGCGTCGGGGGCGTCGCTGGTGTCGATCACCGCCGACTTCCTCGCGCTGTCGGGGCTGTCCGACGAGGGGATTCGCGAGCTGGCGGCATCTGTCGGGCTCGAGCCGCTGGATGCGCCGACCCTGGATCTGCTACGGACACGGACCGACGGGAACCCGCTGTTCGTGCGGGAGTTGGCCAAACTCGTCGCGTCCCGAGGTCCACGAGGTGCCGACACCACGGTGCCCACCGGAATCCGAGATGTCTTGCTGCGTCGGATCGATCGACTGCCTCCGGCGGTGGCGTCGATGCTCCGCGTGCTCGCGGTGGTGGGCCGCGAGGCCGACATCGACACCATCGTCGCGCTGTCCGACGGGGCAGACGACGAGTCGGTGGAGGATGCCGTACTCGACTCGGTGGACACCGCCGTCGTGGCCGGGCTGCTGAGCGCCGACGTCGACCGGGTTCGGTTCAACCATGTGCTCGTGCGCGACAGCGTGTACGAGGGAATCCCCGCGCTCCGACGTCGGCGCATGCACTGGCAAGCGGTCGGCCACCTACGTTCGCGGCCTGATACCGACGCCGACGAGCTGGCGCATCACGCTGCTCTGGGAGCCGGAGCCGCCACAGCCTCCGAAGCTCTCGAATTGGTCGAGGCGGCTGCGCGCGCCCGGTTCGCCACCGACTTCAAGGCCGACTCCGTCCAGTTGTGGCAGTTCGCGATCGACCTGCACCGGATGGCCGGCCACGATCAGCCGACCGCGGACGTCACCGATCGGATCGCACTCATCGACGCGCTGCGCGCGTCGGTGACGGCGCTGGCCCACCGGGGTGACTTCGAGGTCGCCCGGCGGCGTCGTAACGAGGCGCTGATGCTCGCCGAGGCCGTCGGGAACCGCGCGGTGGTGCGCTCGGTGCTGACCTGCTGGCGCACCCCGGTCACCTGGACGACGCGGTCGAAGGGCGTCTCCGACCCGGTGATGACGACGGCGGTCCTGCGAGAGCTCGCGGACGCCGTGGGTCCGGATCGCATCCGACTGCTGGTGACGGCGACCTTCGAGTTCGAGGGCAACGACGATCCGCTGTCGCGGAAGTGCGCCTTCGAGGCGGTCGGCCTGCTCTCGACGCTCGACACCGACGACATCGAGTTGCGCTGCGCCGCACTCAATGCGCTCGTATACGTGTCCCTGGGGCCCGACCATCGCAGCACGTATGCCGAGTCGGTGGCGGAGTTCTCCCGTGCCGTGGACGAGTCGGGCGTGCTCGCGTACCAGGCAGCTGCGCACTTCTTCCAGTTCCTGGTGCACACCGCCGACATCGACCTTCCTGGGGCGATCACCGAGGTCCAGCGAAGTCTGCAGTGCGCGTCGAGCGGCCGGGTCGGTGAACTGATGGTCGTGTTGTCGGCGTTCGGTGCCGTACTCGACGTCCTGCGAGGCAACCTGGAGGCCGCCGAGTTCGCGTACGCCGAGCTCGCGCGGCAGCTCACGGCCGTCGGCGCACCGAGCGGTGCCGAGCTGGGAGTGGTCGGCAAGGTGGTCATCGGCTGGGCCCGCGGGTCGCTGGCACACATGGTCGACGAGGTGGCCGCCGTCTACGAACGGTCACCGCACGCCATCGCCTGGGTCTACGTCGTCTCGCTCCTCGACGCCGGGCGGGAGGACGAGGCCCGCTTCGTCGCGACCGTCGATCCCCCGGACTCGCGGGACTACTACTGGTCGGCGATGGCGATGTTCCACGCCCGTGCCGTCGTGCGACTCGGGCTCGTCGAGCGAGCACAAGGTCTGTACGACGAGCTCCTGCCGTGGTCGGGACGGGTGGCGGGACTCGACTCGGGGTCGCTGGCGTTCAGTCCGATCGACGTCGTGCTGGCCGAGCTCGCCGATCTCCTCGGGAACGCCGGAGTCGCCGAGCGGCATCGAGCGTCGGGGCGAGCGGTGGAGGAACGGGTCCGGGTGGGGTTGGCCGCAGTCGACGCGATGGCCGCGGGCGGCTGAGGGCGCTGCCGGCGCTGCTGAGATCAGCCCCCTGGCCGTGTGCCGAGGGCATATTTCCCTCGGCGGGTTCGCAGGGGGCCGATCTCAGCAGGTCAGACCTAATCACCGAAACCGCTCATCTGTACGGCTGCGCGTCCTAGTCTGTACCGCGTACGCGGTCGGTGCTCCTGACCAGCCGCGACGCTCTCCAGGAGGCACGACCATGAACCGATCCGGACTCTTCGCTCTCGCCGCCGCGGTCGGTATGGCGCTCGTATCGATGGGCGCGGGCACCGCAACCGCCGCGACCACCGGACTGGAACTGAGCGGGGCGGCCAGGCCGAACTGCACGGCGACGATCACGCTGGTCAACCACACGAACTCAACCAATTACGTCCCCGACTGGTGGTTCGACCAGGAGAACGATCCGGCGATGGTCAACGCCACCACGATCCCGGCGACGATGCCCTCCCCGTGGCGTGAGGTGAACGGCATCCCGTGGCCGATCGCACGGTGGGTCGGCGATCCGGCACTCCGATCCGGGGTCGCCGACGGCGTACCGGTCTGGGGAACCCCGGGAGTCCCCTACCGCACCGGTGCACAACCCGAGGGCTTCACGACCACCAAGACCCTCGACCTGAAGACAGCCGTCGGCGCGCCCGCGCCGACCAACGGGACCAAGACCATCTGGTTCCGCCTGCGTACCGGCCCGCAGACCGCCGACCGCCTGCCGACACCGCAGAAGCTGGTCGTCACCGGCTGCCGGTCGACCACCGGGTCGATCGATATCGGGATCACCAACTTCGGGTCGGTCTTCTGACCGGTCGCCGACTGGTCTGTGCGTCGCCGATGGGTGTCAGCGCAAGGTGTAACCACCGTCCGGGAAGACCGTCGTCCCGGTGGTCGTCGTGTTGAGGAACAGGTGCAGCACCGCGGTCGCGATCTCGTCCTCGGTGCTGACCCGACCGAGCAACGTGGCCGCCGAATACGAATCGAAGGCCTGCCGCCGCACCGCGGGATCACGCTGCTGCCAGAGGTTTCCGTCGACGGTGCCCGGCGCGACGGCGTTGACGCGGATCGGTGCCAACTCGACAGCCAGACCCCGGGCCAGGCCTTCGACAGCCGAATTGGCCGCGCTGTAGGCGGGAGCCGGTCCTGCCGGACGAGCCCCCGCGGCACCGGACATCAGCACCACCGACGCATCGTCGGCCAACGACGACAGCGCTGTCTTGACCACGCGGTACTGACCCCAGAACTTGGTGTCGAAAGCTGTTGCGGCGTCGGCGATGGACAGATCGGCGATCGGCCCGGTGACATAGGACGCCGCCGTCGTGAACAGTCCGTGGACCACGTCGACATCTGCGAAGAAGGCCGCGACACTCGCGTCGTCGGTGGTGTCGACGGTCGCCCATCGGGCACGAGCCCCCAAGCCGTCGGCGGCATCGCGCAGGGTCTGATGGGTCCGGCCACCGAGCACCACCGATCCGCCGGCCCCGACGACGTGTCGCGCAACGGCGAGACCGATGCCGGTGCCACCGCCGATCACCACGACGGTGCGATCGGCGAATGCGGAGTCGGAGAGATACGAGGTCACGGGCACACAGCGTAGGGCGGCTGCACGGGAAGTCCCCGACGGTCGACGCCACGCCCGCGGCACCGACGCAGGTCACCGGGTTGTGTTCAGGGTGAGGAGAAGTCGTGGTCCTCGGCGATCATCGTGTGCGGTCCGCGACAGGAGAAGTGGGCGTCGCGCGGATACGGTGAGGTCGTGGATTCCGGAGCGTCGGTGAATCGTCCCCGCGGCGCCCCTTCTTTCGCCGGGGATCAACCCGTCCTGCTACATCGCACACTCGGCACGACCGATGCGGTCGTCGTCGGGTTGGGTGCGATGATCGGCGCCGGCATCTTCGCGTCGCTGGGGCCGGCCGCGGCGGCCGCGGGTTCGGGACTGGTGATCGGGCTTGCCGTGACGGCGGTCGTCGCCTACTGCAACGCGCGGTCGTCGGCGGCATTGGCAGCGCAGTATCCGACCGCCGGCGGCACCTACGTCTACGGCCGCGAACGCCTCGGCGAGTTGTGGGGCCACTGCGCCGGTTGAGCATTCGTCGTCGTGATCGCCACCGTCTCCGCCGACCTCCGCGGAGTCATCGGCTTCTCGTCGTTCGGCGTGCTGATCTACTACGCGATCGCGAATGCCTCGGCGTGGACGCTGTCGGTGAGCGAAGGCCGTCCCGCGCGAGCGGTCCCCGTTGTCGGCGTCATCGGCTGTCTCACAATGTCATTCACCCTGCCCGGCAATCGGTGGTGGCCGGTGTAGCGGTCACCGCTGTCGGCGCGGCGGCCTACGCGACGCGACGGCTGCTCGTCCACCGCTGAGCCCGGCTCGCGGCGCGGTCAACCGTGCCAGGTCTCCTGGTGCCGGCGATGCGTCTCGAGGTAGGCACCGGGCGCGAAGTGGTGATCGTAGAAGTCGGTGTCGATGTGCTGGGCCTGCAGGTAGTTGAGGATGTGCACGGTCGGGACGGTGCCGGGGATCTTGCCGAAGGTGTCGTCGACGTAGGCGACCTGCTGGGTGAGCAGACGCAGGAACCGCTCGTCGTACGGAGCGGCCGACCCCCGGACTCCGGGCGAGTCACTCCATGGGCCAGGGGTGTCGGGATGGAAGGGCCCGCCGGGCCCGAACTTGCGATCGGCGAAGCGCTGCACGGCTTCTGCGGCGTCGACGACGTGCGGCCTCGACAGCGTCTCGAACACGCCGTCGAGGCCGGTCGGGTTCGGCAGCGCCCAGCGATCATCGGTCTGCACGTGGAATCCCAGTCCGGGGACGTCGGCTTCTCCGGATGCACCGAGGATCGACAGCCGGTCGATTCCGTCGAAGGTCCACCCGCCCAGTCCCAGTGCACCCAGCAGAAGATGTCCGTTGTACGCGGCGGTGATCAACTCGGCGCTGGCCTCGGCGAGTGTGTATTGCTCGACGAAGGACAGCGGGAACGGTTCGCCCGCATGCCGTAGCGAGGCGTCGTCGCCACCCGGGATGTCCCGACCGTTGACGTCGTCGTAGACGCCGTAGCCGTTCTGGAGGAAGAACGCCAGATTCGCGATGAAGTGCTGTGCGAGATCGGCGATGGGTACGACCAGCAGGGATCCCGGATGGTTCGCGATCCAGGTGTTGTGTCCTTCGAGGTAGGGCTCCGAGCGTGGCAGGTGGATGCGGTCGTCGGAGAGCTTGCGATACCGCGACACCGTCGCCTCGAGCCACGCATCGACGTCGGTTTCCCCGTCGCTCACCTCACCGGAGGGCGCGGCGTCCCGGCTGGACAGGAAGTAGGTGCCCGAATCGTCGGTGAAGAAGAAGTCGGTGGTGTGGAAACCGGCCGCGGACGGAAAGGCACGCCCACCCGCAGAGCCCGAGTAGTTCGGTAGTGCTGGTGCATATCCCGGATGATGGGTTATCCCGAAGTTGTGCCCGGTGACCCCGGTGATGGTCGCGAGCACCAGCGCGCGCTCGAGTTCACTGAGCGGTTGCACCGGTCGCTCACTGGTGAACGCGAGTTCGCCCGTGGGGATCGAACCGCCGACGGGGAAACGCCGTGAGCGGCGACCATTGATGGCGTTCAGCAACGGGAACCGGGCGAGCTCGGCGATGGCCGCGCGCTCACTGTCGGTGACGGTCAGCGAGCTCACGCCGACACCTCCGACGACTCCGGCCGGGCACCTACCGTGCCGGCGATGAACTCCCCGATGAGGTCGGCGACCCGCGCGTGCGCCACCTCGTTCAGCACGTCGTGGCCGGCGTCGTCCACCACCTCGATGCGCAGTCCGGAGACTCGGTCCTGCCAGGCGATCACACCGTCCAGTGGCGCCACCTGATCGTCGCGCCCGTGGACCGCGAGAATCGGCAGACGGATCCCCGCGAGGTCGGCGTCGAGCCGCTCCCACGCAGGTGGGAACGCGGTGGCCAGCAATCGCTCGACGTCGGCACCGGTGAACGCGAGCGGATCGTTCTCCAGCTGGTCGAGGTAGAACGGATCGGCCGACAGCGTCGCCGGATCCAGTTCGAAGGCCTCACCCGCCTCGCCCTGCCGCTCCCCGGTCGGCAGCCAGGGCAGCGGCGACAACGGCGCACCACTGATCACCACCGCCCGGTAGCGGTCCGGTGCGTCGATGCCCGCGAGCACCGCGCCGACGCTGCCCACCGAGTGCCCGGCGATGACCAAAGGCAGGTCGGGGAACTGTGCGTGTGCCTGCGCGGTCAGCCGGGCCGCGTTGTCGACGACCGTCGCAAAACTGCCGAAGTCTCCCCGCTCACCGTCCGACAGCCCGTGGCCGATCTGGTCGAGTGCCCAGACCGCCACCCCGTGGGCGGCGAGTTCTGCGGCGTAGCGATGGTAGAGACCGCTGTGCTCGCCGAACCCGTGCAGGAAGATCACACCCGCAATCGGCTCGTCTCGGGTATCGAAGTGGCGGAAATACACTCGACCACCGGCTCCGTCGAAGAACGGCATCGGACCTCGTCTCGTCTGTCGGTTGTCAACGATGCCCATTAGTCCGCTAGCGGGATACGCTGTCCTCCGCGCGTGTGTGATGTGCCATCAGCATCGGCGAACCGACCGCTGCCGTCCACCGTATGACGCACCCGGATTCGATGACGGGCGCGTGCTTTTGCGCTGTCTGAACCGATTCATTCCCGTTGCGGGTCCGACGCCGTAGCTTTCAGCGGGTTGCAGCGGAACACTTCGGCATTCCCCCGTGCCGTACCGCTTCTTCCCGTAACCCGTTGTGCGTAAGAACAACCTGACGTCGTCCGAGTCGACGTCCGATCGATGCTGCCCGCATCCGGCGCACACCACACCCCGATGAGAGAGTCTCCAGAAACCCATGAGCGATACGAACACCCAGGCCGCAACCGGTACCGATTTCACCGCCCTGCTCGCGCAGGTCGCCGACGGCGTCGTCCAGCGCGAACTCGACAACGTGAATCCCTTCGACCAGGTGCGGTTGGTCGCCGACTCCGGTTACGGCAAGCTGCGTCTGCCCGTGGACAAGGGCGGCCAGGGATACACCCTGCGGCAGCTCTTCGGTGCGGTCATCGACCTCGCCGCCGCCGACCCGATCGTGGCGCACATCCTGCGCACGCACTACTGGTACATCGAGGACTTGCTCGTCACCGACTCCCCGCTGGCCACCCGGCTGCTCGACGAGGCGTCCGCGGGCAAGCTGTTCGGCAACGCCACCAGCGAGCGAACGACGAAGGCAGCCGGCGACTTCGAGTTCACCACCACCCTCGCCGCCCAGGACGACCACTTCCGCCTCAACGGCGAGAAGTACTACACCACCGGCACCTTGTTCACCGACTACGTCGGCGTGCAGGCGCTCAAGGGCACCACCCTGTCCCAGCTGATCATCCCGACCGATCGCGAGGGCGTCGAGATCATCGACGACTGGGAGGGATTCGGCCAGCGCCGCACAGGCTCGGGCACCACCCGGTTCACCGACGCACGCGTCGAGGCCGACGAGATCCTCCACGAGGTGGAACTAGACGCCGCGAATCCGCCGTCATCGCAGTTCGCCTTCGTCCAGCTCTACCTCCACGCCATCGTCGCGGGCATCCTGCGGCGGGTGGTCGAGGACGCCAAGGGCCTCATCGAGGGCCGGGTCCGCAGCTTCTCGCACGCGCAGTCGCCGGTGCCGGCCGAGGATCCGTTCCTGCAGCAGGTGGTCGGCGAGCTGGCCTCCTATGCCTTCGTCGCCGAGAGCGCTGTCCTCGTCGCAGCCGAGAGTCTGGATGCCGCAGCCGATTCGACGGTGAACGGGGTCCAGGACCCGGAGCTCGCGCAGGCGGCCGCGCTCGCCGCATCGAAGGTCAAGGTCGTCCTCGACGATCTCGGCACCCGGGCGGCCACCGTCTTGTTCGAAGCAGGCGGCGCCTCCGCATCGGGCCGGAGCAAGGCGCTCGACCGCCACTGGCGGAACATCCGTACCGCGACCCTGCACAACCCGGCCCGGCTCAAGGCGCAGGCCGTCGGTGCCAACATCCTGCTCGGTCATCAGCTGCCCACCAACGGCTACTTCTGATCAATCGGTCACCAGAGATCACGACAGGCAACGACCATGGCACATGAGATCGACGAACGTGACCCGGACAACCGCCGGGCCATCGACTCCGTCCTCGAGAAACTCGACACCTACGGACTGGGGCGTCGACAGTTCGTGAAGCTCCTCGCCGGCAGCGCAGCGGTGCTGGCCGCGGGTGGCACACTCGCGGCGGTCGGACGTAGCGAGGCAGCCCGTTCTGGCGCGGTCGCCTACACCGATGGCAAGTTCGCCCTGCTGAACTGGTCGTCGACCGGCGACTATCAGGTGCAGTGGGCGAACGCCTTCCGCGCCGCATCCGACCAGCTCGGGTACAAGTCGGTGGTGTTGGACGGCAAGACCGACGCCGCCGTGCAGTCAAATCAGTTCAACCAGTTGCTCACCCAGAAGACGACCGCGATCTTCTGTGGCCTGAACGACCCCGGGGCGCTGCCGACGCTGGCCCAGGACTCCAACCGCAGCGGTGTGCTGTTCCAGGCGGCGTGGAACTCGCCGTCCTGGTACACGCCGTGGCACAGCGACGCAGACGGTCAGAACTTCAACACCTTCCTGATGCCCGACGAGTACGTCGCGGTCAGCAAGGCGGTCGACGTCCTGGCCAAGCATGTCGGTGAACAGGGCACGATCGTGCGCGTCGGCGGGTACTACCCGTCCATCGACGGTGCCGAGGTGCAGCGACGGCTGGCCGTACACGACACCCTGAAGAAGTACCCGAAGATCAAGTTCGCGGGAGAGTTGCACGCGAAGTACGACGCGGACCTATCCCAACGGGCCGCGGCATCGCTGCTCGCCCGGTTCCCGGACACTGTCGGGATCGTCGCCGTCAACGACGACGCGGCGACCGGGGTGGTCGCCGGTATCGAGGCGGCGGGCAAGGTCCCAGGCAAGGACGTGTTCGTCGTCGGCGCCAACGGGTCGACCGCGGGGATCGAACGGGTCCTCGACGGAAGGCAACTGGTGACCACCGGCAACGTTCCTGCCTACCCCTCGTTCTTCACCGTCGCCCAGTTCCACGACCGGCTTCGCGGGTGGAAACCGACTGCGGCCGAACGCACCTACGGATGGCACGCCGAGATCATCACCAAGGCCAACGCAGCGCCGTTCAAAGCCCGCTACGTCGACGGTCCGATCGGTGAGTCCTTCGACGTGAAACTGCTGTCGCGCACCGAGCATCCCGACGACTTCGACCTGCAGTTCGACGGATACCCGATCGAAGATCTCGAGGGTGTGTGGCCCGGCGTGCCGAAGCCGAAGGACTTCGTCTATCCGGAGGCCTACCTCGAGGCACAGCGCAGCGGTGAATTCGACCGTGTCCGTGCGCTGTACAAGGACCACTACCGGTCGCCGGTCCTCGGGCCGTCACCGTATCGGAAGGCACAGGCATGACCGCACAGAACGCTGAGCCGCGACTCGAGGCGCACGGCATCGTCAAGTCCTTCGGCGCCAACCGCGCACTCAAGGGAGTCGACCTGACGGTCGGCGACGGCGAGGTGGTCGGGCTCATCGGCGAGAACGGCGCAGGCAAGAGCACCGTCCTCAACATCCTGTCCGGTGTGTTGCCGCACGACTCGGGAACGCTCCGGCTCGATGGCGTGGACATCGCACCGAAGACATATCAGGAGGCCAACCGGCTCGGAATCTTCCGAGTGTTCCAGGAGGCCAACCTGATCGACTCGCTGACCGTCTACGAGAACACCTTCTTCGGATGGGAAGACCTCTTCCGGTCGAGGGGATTCCTCAACCGTCGGGCGCTGATCACGGCGACCGAGGAGGCGCTGGCGGAGGCGGGCGTGCACGGCGTCGATCCGGGCACCCCTACCGGTCGTCTCACCCCCGGACAGAAGCAGAGCCTGGACATCGCGCGCGTCGGTGCGTTGGCCGCGCGGCTGGAGATCGAGCGCCCGGTGGTGTTGTTCGACGAGCCGACCACGGCACTCGACCACGAGCACGAGGACAACTTCCTCCACCTGCTGCACAGGCTGCACGGGGTGGCCGCGGTCGTCTTCGTCTCTCACCGGTTGGCCGAGATCCTCGAGACCACCGATCGCATAACGGTGTTCAAGGACGGCGAGTCCATCGCGGATCGTCCGACAGCGGGCACCGACGAGACCGAGCTGCATCGGCTCATGGTGGGTCGTGTCCGCACCGAGAACTACTACCGCGAGGCCGCACAGACCGTCGTCGGCGACGAGCTCCCGCCACGGATCGTCGTGTCGGGGTTGTCGGGTGCGGGCATCCTGCGCGACGCGTCCTTCGAGGTCCGTCCCGGCGAGATCGTGGGTCTGGCCGGCACCGAGGGGTCGGGCAAACGTGTTCTCGGCGAGATCATCGCCGGCGCCGTCCCGCGCACCGGTGGGTCGGTGACCGTGAACGGTGGCGAGGTGGTCGGCGGCATCGCCGACCATGTCGAGGCCGGGATCGCCTACGTGCCGCCGG
>NZ_BANX01000023.1 GCF_000334455.1 Gordonia soli NBRC 108243 | reverse complement strand
GACCCGCCGCTGCGGCCGGGGGTGCCGGGGCCGGTGTGGCGGCAGGAGCAGGCGCCGCCGGCTACGCACCGACACAGCGCCCAGAGCCGATGCCGGGCGGACGCGAGCCGCGACCCGCCGCCGATCCGCATCGGCGCACCCGACCCGCCGGCTCACCCAGCCCACGGGAGCGGGATTCACGCGGGGCACCTCCGCGCCCGCCCGTCCCCGGGCGCGATCAGCGAGGTGGCACCGGCCGCCCCCGTAAACGCAGACGGTTCCGGATCGGCCGGATCCTGCTCGCCGTCCTCCTGCTGTTCATTGTCGCGAGCGTCGGCCTCGTCTTCTACTACGACAGCAAGCTGAATCGCATCGATGCGTTGACCGCGTACTCCGGCCGCCCGGCCGACACCCCGGGCACCAACTGGCTGATCGTCGGCACCGACTCGCGCGCAGATCTGTCGGCCGCTCAGCGGCGCACCCTGTCGACCGGCGACAGCGACGGCGCACGTACCGACACGATCATGCTCGTCCACAAGCCGCCGAGCGGCCGTCCGATGATCATCAGCATCCCGCGTGACCTGTACGTGCCCATACCCGGCCAGGGCAGCCACAAGGTCAACTCGGCGTTCACCTTCGGCGGCCCACAGTTGCTGGTGCAGACGATCGAGCAGTTCAGCAAGGTCCGGATCGATCACTACGGCGAGATCGGATTCGGCGGGTTCGACACCCTCGTCGACTCCGTGGGCGGCATCGACATGTGCCTCAACCAGGCGCTCGTCGACCCCAAGGCCGGCCTCCGGTTGAAGGCCGGGTGCCAGCATCTCGACGGCCGGCAGGCGCTCGGGCTCGTCCGCACCCGCGCGTTCCCGAATGCCGATCTGGTCCGCGTGGTGAACCAGCGCAAGTTCCTCAGCGCGCTGATGTCGAAGGCGACGAGCCCCTCGGTGATCGCCAATCCGTTCCGGTTGTTCCCGTTTGTCAACGGCGCGGTCGACTCGCTGACCGTCGACACCGACGACCACATCTGGAACCTCATCGGGCTCGCCTTCGCACTGCGCGACGACCCGATCACCACCACCACTCCGACGGCCGGCAGCGAGTACACCGACGACGGCGACTCACTCGTGGTCGGCGACAACACAACCCAGTTCTTCGAGCACATCCGCACCGGCACCAAGGTGCCGGATTCGTTGCTGCAGAACACCGGCGGAGTGCTCAACTGAGGGTCACCTACACCCAGGGGAGCCTCACCGAACTGAGGTCTCCCGAAGCAAGGAAAGTCTCCCCATACTTAGTCTGACCTGGGATGACAGGACCAATCCTGTACTCCTACCATCGATTTCATGACCACACTCAGCGAGCCCTCCAAGTTCCACGAACTCCTCCACGACCAGATCGCGAACGAGTTCGCCTCCGCCCAGCAGTACATCGCAGTGGCGGCATACTACGACAACCACGACATGCCGCAGCTGGCCAAGCACTTCTACAAGCAGTCGGTCGAAGAGCGCAACCACGCGATGATGATCGTCCAGTACTTCCTGGATCGCGACATGCCCGTGCAGATCCCGGCCGTCGCCGCCCCGATCAACGAGTTCGCCGGGTACAAGGCGCCGATCGAGCTGGCGCTGGACCAGGAGAAGACCGTCACCCAACAGATCGTCGACCTCGCCAAGACCGCCCGCGACAACGGCGACTACCTGGGCGAACAGTTCATGCAGTGGTTCCTCAAGGAGCAGGTCGAGGAGGTCGCCACCATGACCACCCTGCGCACCATCGCCGAGCGCGCCGAGGGCAACCTGTTCGACCTGGAGAACTTCGTCGAGCGCGAACTCAACGTCGTCGAGTCCGACGACGCCACCGCTCCCCCGGCGGCCGGCGGCAATCTCTGATCGGAGACAGACCGCGCCGTCCGGGCGCGGGTGAGGCCCCGACCGCGCTCACCTGAGCAGCGGAGAGTCAATCGAACAGCGGCGGCAGATGGCAGATCTGGACCATCTCGTGTCCCCGTGCTCGAGAGATGAACTCACCACGCCCGGGCGGCAGCTTCTGCATCTTGGTGCGGCCCACGATGTTGCCCTCGTCGCGGTCACCACTCATCAGCAGGATGTCGGCCGACAGATCCTTGAGCTTGCCGATGACGGGATCGAACATCGCGCGGCTCGCACCACCCGACCGTCGCGCGACCACGATGCGCAGGCCGATGTCCCGGGCCGACGGCAGGAATTCGCCCAGGGCCGCCAGCGGGTTACCGGCGGACGATGACGCCACCATGTCGTAGTCGTCGACCAGGATGTGTACATTCGGTCCTTGCCACCAACTGCGGTCGCGCAACTGCTGGACGGTCAGATCCGGCGGCGGGAGACGGCGCGACAAGAACTCGCCGAGCTGCTTGATCATCGGCCCCAGGGCCTGTGACGACGTCGCGTAGCCGGCCAGGTGATCGCCGGTGACCACACCGAGCATCGTGCGCCGGTAGTCCACCAGCACGATCTTGTTCTGGGTGGAGTCGCCGTTCTCCATCAACCCCATCGCGATGTTGCGCAGCAGCGTGGTCTTGCCGCTCTCGTTGTCGGCGAAGGCGAACAGCAGCGGCTGCGCATCGAAGTCGAGGACCAGGGGCTTGAGCTCGTTCTCCCCCAACCCCACCGGGATCCGCGACGGCGAGAAGGTCATCCCGATCGACTGTGCCTGCGCGAACATCTCGGATCGGTCGAGTTCCAGGCTCAGCTTGCGCACCTTGCGTGCCGATCGTCCCTGATAGATCTCCTGGAGCTGACCGACCGACCACGCGACCGCCTCGGTCAACGTCTCCGGGTCGCTGTCGCCGTCCAGCCGCGGGAGTCCGACCAGCAGATGCAGCGCCTCGGCAGTGATGCCGCGCCCCGGGCGGTTCGTGGGGACCAGGGCGGCGATCTTACGAGCCATGTCGGATTCCATCGGGTCTCCGAGCCGCAGCTCCAGTCGTGAACCGATCAGATCCTTGATGGCCGGGCGGATCTCACCCCATCGCGATGCCGTCAACACGACGTGGATGCCATAGGTCAACCCCTGGTTGATCAGGGTCGTGACCGTCATCTCGAGCGGCTCGAAGTCCGCGCGGAACGCCGCCCAGCCGTCGATGACCAGGAAGACGTCACCGAAGGGATCGGCCGCGATCGGGTCGTCCGATGTCGGTCGGGCACCGGCGAACAGGGATGCCTTGCGCTTGCGGAAGTCCCGCATGCTCTCCAACCCGAGTGCCCGGAACCGCTCCTCACGCTCCCGAAGGAGGGTGGCGAGTTCGGCGACCGTGCGTCGGACTCCGTCGGCGTCGGAGCGGGTGGCGACCGAACCGACGTGCGGGAGGTCGGAGAGGCCGGCGAGTGTTCCGCCGCCGAGGTCGAGACAGTAGAACTGCACCTGCTCCGGCGTGTGGGTGGCGGCCGACGCCATGATCAGGGTCCGCACCGACGTCGACTTGCCCGACTGCGGGCCACCGACCACCGCGACATTGCCGGCCGCTCCCGCGACATCGAGCACCAACACGTCGCGGCGCTGGTCGTACGGTCGATCGACCACACCCAGCGGGATGTGCAGGTTTCCCAGGGTGTTCACGCTCTCGCGCCATCCCGCACCGGGCACCAGCATGTCGACGGTCGGCGACTCCTCCAGCGGCGGCAACCACACCTCGTGGGCGGCCCGACCGTGACCGGCGAGCTTGGAGACCACCACGTCGAGAAGCGTCGGACCGACCGACGGCTTCATCGGCGCCTCGAGCTCTTCCAGCGACGGCAGTCCGGCCAACACCGACGATCCGGCACCGTCCGGCTCGATCGGGTCCCGATCGACCGCGACCCGACCCGCGGTGAAGACCTTCATCCCGCTCTGCCCGTGCCGGGCGACGACCGTCGGTTCGACCGTGTCGGGCGTCGTGTACTTGCCCGACACGTAGCTGCCGTTGAATCGGATCGGGTCGGCCGAGTCGCATTTGAGGTAGGCCGAACCCGGGACACTGGGCAGGTGGTATGCGTCGGGCACACCGAGGACCGTGCGGGACTCGTTGGCCGAGAACGTCTTCAGACCGATACGATAGGAGAGGTGGCTGTCGAGACCACGGAGTTTGCCCTCCTCGAGGCGCTGCGACGCGAGGAGCAGATGCATGTGCAGCGATCGCCCGAGTCGCCCGATCGCCACGAAGAGTTCCGCGAAATCGGGTTTCTGCGAGAGCAGTTCGGAGAACTCGTCGACGACGATGAACAGCGCCGGGAGCGGATCCAGTGGCTGACCGGCCGCACGGGCGCGTTCATAGTCGCCGACGTTCGCGAAGTTGCCTGCCGAACGCAGCAGCTCCTGGCGCCGGTTCATCTCACCCGACAGCGCGTCCTTCATACGGTCGACCATCGAGAGTTCGTCCTCGAGGTTGGTGATGACCGCGGCGACGTGTGGCGCGTCGTCGAGACCGAGGAACGTTGCACCACCTTTGAAGTCGACGAGCACGAGGTTGAGGGCGTCGGGCGAGTGCGTGGCGACCAGCGACAGTACGAGCGTCCGCAGGAACTCTGACTTGCCCGAACCGGTGGCACCGATGCACAGGCCGTGCGGCCCCATGCCGTTCTCCGCGGCTTCCTTCAGATCGAGCTCGACCGGGTTCCCGTTCTGCGAGATGCCGACCGGCACACGCAGTCGTTCGCGCGGCGTCCGCGGACGCCACACCACGGCCGGATCGATGCGGTTGGCATCGGGGATCTTCAGCAGTGCCATGAGACCGGGGTCGACCGGAGAGCTGTCCTGCTCGAGGCTGACGATCTGGGCGGCGGTGGCGATCCGGTACCGAGACATCGCGCGACCGAACGCCTCCGCATCCGGCACCGAGACCGTGTCGATGTCGGCGAACGTCTCCACACCCATCGCACTGCGGGCGGCGATGGTCCCGTCGGACACCACCAGCTGGAGACCGCGACGGGCGGCGAGGCCGTCGGGGGCGGCGGTGAGATCGATGACCGAGACCCCGTCCATCCCGGCGTCGCTGATCAGCCGTTCGTCGCCGTTCACGTAACCGTCGTCGATGATCAGCACGTAGTGGACTCGACCTGGTGTCGGCGGCGTGGTCCGGGAGAAGCGGCCGCGATCGAGGAGATCGCCTGCGATGGCCTCCTCGAGTTCGGCGACCGATCCGTAGAGCATGCGCTCGGGGGCGACGGCATCGCGACGAGTCGGATGGTGGATGTGCGGTATCCATTTGGTCCACGACCAGGATTCGGACTCGGGGTCGGCGCACACGATCGCCACACGCAGGTGGTCGGGACCGTGGAATGCGCAGAGCTCCATCACCATCGAGCGAGCCAGGGACCGGGTCTCCTGGCGCATCCCCTCGACGCTGATGGCCGGGAAGCCGCGCAACGAGACCGCGGTGGGAAGTCGGTGCACCACCGAATAGGTGCGGACGAAACGCCGCAGCGCGACAGTCGAGACGGGCTCGAGGTCCTCGAGCGGTCCGGTCTCCGGAGGCATCAGCCGCGAGGCGAGGCGCTGACTACCGACCCCGACGCGGACGTGACCGAAGTCGTGATCACCTGGTCGGCGCTCCCACATCCGTCGACTGCCGATCACGCTCTGCAACGACTTCGGCTCGGGATGACTCCATTCCAGCGCCCGACGCTGCGCGGTCCCCGTTGCGGTGACGTCGTCGCGGAGCTGCGCGAGGTAGCGGAAGTAGTCCTTGCGTTCCTCGTTCAGTTCGGCGGACTTCTTGCCACCCGACCGACCGCCGCCCATGAACATGCCGACCGTGGAGAGGATCATGATCATCGGGAACATCATCATCATCGGGTTGGTCAGCAACGAGCGCCCACCGACGGTGAACATCACCGCGATCATGCCGATCACCGCCAGGATCATGATGACCGGCAACATCTTCATCATGATGCTGCCGGGGATGACCCGAGGGACGTCCGGCGGCGGCTGGACCGCGACCTCACCGCCTGGAGCACGCGGCGGAGAGATCCTCGGCTTGCGCACGAACCCGGTGGTCGCCATGTTCCCCCTTACGTCACCGGCGGCTCTACCTACCGCTGGGATGCTAGTCAGAATCCGGTAGATTGCCTACACGACCGGGGTCGGGGACCACGCCCCACGGATGCGCGCACCTTGGGGGTGAGGAGCACATGACGATCGAGGATCCACTCGCCGAACTCGATCAAGAAGCACGTACCGGCGAACCCGATCTGACACGGATATCGGTCATCGGCGGCAACACTCAGGTCGACGTCGCGTTGCCGTCGTCGACACCGCTGGCTGCCCTCCTCCCTGACCTGGTGCGATTGGTCGAATCCCGTACGCCGCGCCGGCCCGACGACGAGTCGTCCGACGAGGACAAGCGCGAGCACTGGACGCTGAGCAAGGTCGGCCAGGACCCGATCGACTCCCATCGCACCCTCAACGAGGCGCAGATCCTCGACGGCGATCTCCTCGTCCTGAAGTCGGTGGTCTCACGAGAGACGCCTGCGTTGTTCGACGATGTCCTCGATGCTGTCGGTCGATTGAATGAATCTCGTTTCGTCACCTGGTCTCCGCGCGCCGCCCGCGTGATGGGACATGTGGTGGCGATGATCGCGACCACCGTGGCCGCCGGGGTGCTGGCGACCTCCCGCCTCGAGTTCGACTCGTGGATTCCCGGTGCGGTCAGTGCACTGCTGGCGGTCGGGTTCGTGGTCGCCGCAGCAATCGTGGCGCGCTCCTACGACGACACCTCGACCGCCACCGTGCTGGCGTTCTGCGCCCAGCCGCTCGTCTTCGCCGGCGCGCTACTGCTGACACCGCACGGTTTCGGCGCCCCGCACCTCACCTTCGCCTGCGCGGCATCACTGGTGACGGCAGTGATCGTCTACCGGTTGACCGCAGTCGGCCCCCTGGTGCACAGCGCGGTCATCTTCGCCTCACTCGGCGGCGTGATCGCAGCCGGTGTCGTGACGATCTGGGGCAGCGACGTCGCCGATGTCGGTGCCGCGCTGGCCGCGATCGCCACCCTGTGCGTGCTCCTGGCGCCGCGTTTCACCATCGCACTGGCGCGGCTGCCCCTACCGCCGGTGCCGACATCTGGCGGGCCGATCGACCCCGTCGACGCCGACGTCCGGCCGACGATCGAGGGCATCGGTGCCATCGGCGCGATGGCATTGCCGTCCGCCGCGGCGCTCGAGCGTCGCGCCTACACCGCAAACCAGTACCTGACCGGCATCGTGCTCGGTACCGCGTCACTCGCAGTGGTGGGTGCCCTGCTCGCCGCAGCTCCGCTGAGCGGATTCGACTGGCGCAGTAGTGCCCTCGCCATCATCATTGCCGTCGTCCTCGCACTGCGTGGGCGTGCGCACAGCGACATCGCGCAGACCGGGACCCTCGTCGGTGCGGGCGCCGTGCTGTTCACCGCTCTGATGGCCGGTCTCGCCATCGACGACGGGGTGTGGGTGTTCATCGCGTTCGGCACCATCCTCGGGCTGGCCGTCCTCGCGCTGCTGTGTGGCGTCGTCGCACCGAGACAGGACTTCTCCCCGGTCATCAAGCGCACCGGCGAGATCCTCGAGTACCTGCTCGTCGGGATCATCGCCCCGTTGACGTTCTGGGTGATGGACGTCTACAGCACGGTGCGCAACCTCTGATGCGCCTCGGGCGCAGCACGGCGGTCGTGGCGACGATCTGCGCGCTCTGGGCTTCCGCGGGGCCGGCTGCAGCCGTGCAACCGCCCGCCCCCCGCCCGTCCGATCTGGTGCTCGACTTCCGAACCGCACCCCCACAGGCCACCGAGCAGACCGTCGAATGCGGTGTGCCGTCGGCATCCAGCGCCGCCGACGTCCGCGATCCGTCGGCAGCACAACAGTTGATGGACGTCGAGGCCGCGTGGCGGTACAGCACCGGTAAGGGGGTGACCGTCGCGGTCATCGACACCGGTGTGCAGCCATCGAAACGGTTCGCGCGCGTAATCGGCGGCGGCGACTTCGTCAGCACCGGCGACGGGTTGAGGGACTGCGACGGCCACGGCACCATGGTGGCCGGCATCATCGCGGGACGGCCCGGCCCCGACGACGGATTCGCCGGGGTGGCACCGGATGCCACCATCCTGTCGATCCGCCAGACCTCACTGTCGTACGACGTCAAGGACCGCAAGGACAAGGCCGGTGGCGGGGCCGCCGACATCGCCCTCAGCAGTTACGGCGACGTGCAGACCCTGGCCCATGCGGTGGTCACGGCGGTGCGCCGCGGTGCGGGCGTCATCAACATCTCCGAGATCGCCTGCGCATCGGCGGGCACCGACCTCCGCGACCGAGCCCTCGGTGCCGCGCTGCAGTACGCCCGCAGTCGCAACGTGGTCGTCGTCGCGGCCGCCGGCAACCTCGTCGACTCCTGCAAGGTGCAGAACACCGGGGTCAATCCCGCGAATCCCACCGCAGGCGGCTGGGATTCGCTCAACACCGTGGTGAGTCCGGCCTGGTACTCGCAGTACGTCCTCACCGTCGGGGGTGTCGACTCGACCAACGGCACCCCCTGGGCCAACAGCATCCACGGCCCTTGGGTGTCGGTGGCGGCACCGGCCACCGAGCTCGTCAGTGTCGGACTCCGCGGGCAGGCGGTCAACCGCCAAGAGGGCAAGGACGGACCGAACGCGTTGTACGGGACGAGTTTCGCCGCACCGTACGTCGCAGGTCTCGCCGCGCTGATCAAGTCGCGCTACCGCGGCATCTCGGCCGACGACGTCATCCGCCGGATCACCGCGACCGCGCACGGACCGGGTTCCGGTCGCGACGACGCGATCGGCTACGGCGTCATCGATCCGGTTGCGGCGCTGAGCGACACGGTGACCACGGCACAGCAGAGTTCGTCGGCGACCGCACGGGCCATCGCACCGCCGTCCGACGACCGCGCCGACACCACCGCTCGGACGGTGGCATTGAGCGGAGCCGGTGTATGCCTGCTCGTCGCAACGGTCTGGTGGTTGGTGACCATGCCTCGGCGTCGGTTGCGCAAGCTGGGCGAGGACGACTACTGACAGTCGGCCGGTCAGCTCACCAGGCCTGGTCCCAGGTACTCCTCCGGCCCGACCGTGGCTCCTCGACGTTCTCGTAGTGTTCCTCGCCGTCGGTCGCACCCGACGGTGACCGATCCGGCGAATCCGGTGGCGCGGTGGATGGTTCGACCGGCTGGGGGATGAAGTCGTCGATGGCCGGCAGTCCGGGGAAGATCTCCGCCATCTGCGGGAGCCCCTGCACCCGTTCCTTCGTGGGCGCCATGATCTCGTCCACCTGCGCCTGTGCCAGCTGGGCGGCTTTCTGCGTCGCCTCGGTGACGTGCCGACCCAGCCCGTCGAGTCCGCCGGCCCGCTCGACTGCCTCCGGGTGGAACTTCAACTGGATCAGGATGCCCTTCGTGTTGACCCACGCGGTGACGAGATCGTTGCTGGAGTTGGCGCTGGCCATGACCTCGGAGAGACGCTGTTGCAGCGTCGACATCTCGGTCTTCTGCTCCTCGAGTTCCGTCATCAGGTTCGCGAGCAGCTCTTTGATCTCATCGTTCGCCATCTGCGCCTCAGATCCGGAAGTGGACGTCGTCGGTGGCGGCGGTGGCGGCCGCCGGTTCTGCGGATGTCGATGCATCCGTTGCGGAAGCGATGCCGTCGACGGACTCTTCGGTTGTCGGCGAGACGTATGCGGCGGCCGGGACGACCGGTGCGGACTCGGTGTCTTCCGCCTCCAGACGGGCGACGGCGCTTGCGGCGACGACCAGGGCACGATGCTCGGGATCGACGAGACCCGGTGTCCAGAGCAGGGTCTCGAGGGTGTTCACGAGGTTCGCGACCTGTTCGTCGGTGCCTGCGCACCGATGCACCGCGGGCAGCAACAGGCTCAGGGCGCCGACGCGATCGGTGGAGACCAAGGCCTCGATGAGGGTGCCGAGATCCTCGGAGACGCCGCGCGGGACGAAGCCGGAGGCGACCAGGCCGGTGGTGATGGCCGCCCAGTCCGCTCCCCGCACCGGAGTCCCGGCCGACTCCAACGCGTCGGCGGTGTCGGCTGCTGTCAGGAAGTGTCGCTGCGCCGTCGCGTCGTCCCCCGCGCGGCGATAGGCATCGGCCAGCGTCGTGTACAAAGTCACCAGCTGATCCCGAACGGTTGCGTAGTCGGCATCAGACGCTGCGGCGACCGCCTGCCGGGCCCAGTCCAACCGTTCATCGTCGTCGGTCGAGAGGTCGGCCAGAGCGAGGGCGATCCGGGATCGATCTGCGGGCCCGGTCGAGGACTCCCACGCGGCAGCAGCGGCGGCACGATCGGCCCCGCGGTCCCCCGGCACCTGCGCCGCGGTGGGTGCGGCATCTCCGGACATGGTCCCCCCGCTTCGTCGTCGTCGCGTGGATAGACTACCGGCCAAGCGAGTCCGGGACGCGAGGGACGGGGCCAGAGTGGATCGATCCGATGACGTCGCCGCGTTGGTGGCGGACGGTGTGGAGGCCGAGCGTGTCGGCCTGTTCGCCGATGCCGAATCGGCCTATCGGGCCGCATGGGAAGCTGCCGAGGCAGCTCACGAACGTTGCATCGCCGCGCATCATCTGGCGCGGGCGCAACCCGATCCCGACACCCGGCTGGGATGGGACCGCGAGGCCCTCCGATGGGCCGCCGACTCCGACCGGGAACTGGTCGCCGACTTCCTGCCCACCGCACTGGTCGCGGCTGCGGCGTCGGCTCGGGCAGCCGACGATCCGCTCGCCGCCCGCGATTGGTACATCGATGCGGCACAACACATCCGCGCTGCAGATTCCTCTGGTGACCACGACGACGCGCTCCGGGCGGCCATTGCCGACGGGCTCATCGCCACCGCTGAGCCGACCACACTGACCGAGGCTCTCCGTTCCCTCGGCCGAGCCCGAAGGTACGCGGCACTCACCTCCGTGCTCCCCCGCTACATCGACTGGGTGCTCGACGACGACGTGACCGGGCTCGTCGAGGCAATCGACGCCGCGCTGGCGACCGACGGCATCAGCGCCGCTGACCACCGCGCGCTGGTGGCGGCATTGCCGACGCACGCCACAAATGACGTCGCCGGTGCCGACGATGTCGCCTTCCAGCTCTGACGACTCGTATCGATGCGCTACGCGGATGTGTACATCGACGGCCTGGGCGTCTACCTGCCGCGCAGCCGGGCACTGACCGAGGCGGTGTCGGTCGGTCAGCTGTCATCCGATGAGATGAATTCTTGGGGCTGGACCGGCGTCGCCGAAGCCGGCGACATCGCTCCCGCGGACATGGCCGTGGCGGCCGGTCGAGCCGCGATCGCGATGAGTTCCACCGACGCACGAACGATCGGCTCCGTCGTCCATGCGGCGGGATCGGTGCAGGGCAGCATCATGTGGCCGGGACACCACTATGTGCAGCGGCACACCATCGGCGACCACGGAAGTGCTTTCGAACTCCGCCAGGCCTGCAGCGGCGGGCTCGCCGCGCTCGGAGTCGCCGCCTCGACGGTGTCCGGCCGATCCGAGCCGACTGCAGTTCTCGTCACCGGCGCCGACAACCACTACTGGTACGACCGATTCGAATGGGTCCGCCATCATCTGGCGGCAGTCCGCGCGATGCCGCTACCCGGAGATGCCGGACATGCATTGGTGGTCAACAACTCCGGCGGTTTCGCCCGGGTCGATGCCGTGGTCTCTGCGGCGGTGCCCGAGTTCGAGGAGGCGTTCCGGCTGCCCGGCAGGCCCTTCCCCGTGCCGCTGTCGGTGCCGACGGTCGAGGAGGTGCATGCGATCACCGGTGCGGTTGCCGAGCACGCCCAGTGGTTGCGAGCACTGAGCTTTCAGATGGTGCGCACCGCGTTGCGCACCGCGACAGCGGCACTCGACGAGGCACACGTCTCGCCCGAGGACATCACCTGGTTCCTGCCGGGGTTCTCGACGACCCCGACTGCGGCGACGTTCATCACCAAGCATCTGCAGCTGGAGATCCCGGAGGATGTCGACACCTTCGGACGCTCGACCGGCCATCTGTCGGTGAGCGACCACGCCGCCGGCCTCGCCTACCTCGCGACACAGGGGCGGCTGAAGGTCGGCGACCGAATCCTGGTCGGCGCCACCGGACTTGCCGCGTCGCTCTGCTATGCGGTCGTCACGATCGTCGACGAGGTGCCCGAGGTCGGGCTGGATCGGGTGGAGAGGGTCGGCTAGATCTACAGATCGGCCTGTGAACTGGCCTGACCGGCCATCGTCAGGACCCGCTGGGTGCGGGAGCGACCACCGGGATGAAATTCCCCGATGGCTGGCCTGTCGTCGGGTCGACGGTTTGCACCGTCAAATTGTTGAAATCGATGGCGTCGAAATGCTTCTTGCCGTCGAAGTCGGTGTCCTGGTAGGCCTTTCCAGCCGCGATGTACAGGTCGCGGAGTGCCGTGATCGAGGCGATGTGCTCATCGAGAATCTTCTCGAGTGACCCCGGGCCCCCATGTGCCTTCTTCTCCAGTCGTTCAGTCCGGAGGCGCCGGTCCGAGTCATAGCCGTTGAGTCCAGGGATCTGAGAGATCCGATCGATGTTTCGCTTGGCTGCCTGAAGTGAATGGAGCAGAAGAGCGCTCGCCTTCGCCGCGTTGGCGGCGGCGTCGGGTTCGAGACGCAGGTCGCCGTCACGAGCGGCACCGGCCGCAGAGTTTGCCGCGTCGTTGATCTGCGTGAACTGGCTCGCCGAGTGGTCAGGCCTCTCGATGGTCGTCATGGTTCGGCTCCTGTCTGGTGGTCAGAGATGAAGAGTTTCGACGAGTCTGTTCAAGCGGCGGTGCTGATCATTTGGGGGCGTTTCGATACACCAGCCTCGCCCACTTCTCGACGAGGCCGCAGTTGTCGATCGCTCCGCTCACCGAACTCGATCTGGCTATCGTGACCCAGATCGACCCGAAGCTGGTGCCCCACGCGATGTCACACCGCTCGACGAAACCTTTGCCGACGGGGGTGTACTTCACTGCCCGTCGCCCGTCGACCACAGTGTCGGAGAAATCGGTGAAGTTGGGCATCCGGCGTACCTCGTCCAGCGAATAGCGGGTCGAATAGACATAGCCACCGTAACCGGCCGGCGCGGTCGGCACAGTCCCCCAGTCGCATGACCTCACTCCTGCCAGGAAGTCACAACGCTCGGTGACACGTCGCGCGAACTGCATCTCCGAGAAAACAGAGTCTGGTAGCTGACTGGGATTCCACAGTTGGTCCGCAGGCAGCGGATTCTGACTAGCTGGAACGGTGAGGGTCCCCTCGGGACCGAGTAGCGATGGCGAGGAACCAGATGCTGTGTCGGACTCGGAACCATCGGAGGCCGCGACAACCATGGCGACGACCGCCACGACGACGACCACGACGACAACACCGGCTAGAACAAACCAAGCCCAGCGGCGGCGCGGTGGCTCCGAGCTGCCTCCACCCCGCTGGTGAGGAACGTTCGGCTGCTGGAACGGACCGGCCGCGCTATCCGGCGGCGGGAAATACGGCCCTGGCGGCGGGGGCGGCCCGGTCACGACCCTGGCTCCCCCACCCGCACCCTTCCCGACTCTGGCTGCATACGACGACCGTACCCGCCCGCAGTTCGCGCTACCAGACGAGGATCGGTCGGGTGGGCGTGGCGGTCGACTCCGTGACGTCATCCACCGCGTCGTTGTCGAATCGCTTGAACCCGCTCGCCGATCATCGCGTCGATCAGACGCTTCAGTTCAGCGTCATCCACGGCGGTCATGCCTTGTCCTGTCAACACATATCGTCCGTGCTCGGCGAAATCGGCCCACAACAGGCGCGGAACACCTACGTCGAGGTGGCGTTCGGCGTCTCGACCGTCACGCACCTGCAGGAACCCCGAATGCAGTCCACGCGCGCCGTCCAGGGGAGACCTCCACGGGGGCGGCGACGGTGTGTCGTCGAGCACCGACCGCGATCTCGGGTCGACGGACGGTGGATTCACGTCCGCCAACGGCTTGCTCACGGCGACTTTCGGCAGCACGTCCACGATTGCACGACCCAGGTCCACGGCCTGCATCTGCCGAACCGTGATGTCGCTCGACTCGTCAGCAGACTCGTCGTACCGCTGAGTGGCAAGGAACCCGAAATCGTTCCGCCGCACAGCGTTGATGAGTAGGCCGGATTGGTTGTCTCCTGCCGGGTTCACATCGATGACCATCGCTTCGACCCGCAGGTCAGGCAGGATCGAAGTTCTGGCCCACTCCTCGAATACCAACGGCGGGAACGACTCGAAGCGATTCCTGATGTCGATTCGGCGGCGCTGCAGGGACTCGGTGGACACCCTGCGAGCAAGCGCCTCCAGCGGGTACGGCATCCACGGCTGCCCCCACATCTCGCAGAAGACCGAGACCTGTTGGGCTGTCACCGTGCCCAGTACGTCTGCGCGCCATCTCGAGTCGTTCATCGCGATTCACCTTCTCGAACGATCCCGGCCTACGGAAGTTGAAGTACTCTAACCTGCGAGCGAACTCTGTCCCGAAGACCAATATAAGCGACTCGCCCGGGGGGAAATGACGTGAGCGGTGGCGACGACATCAGCAGCGACGAGGCCGTCGCACAGAATCCGTTCAACCCTGAGCGCAGGGACCCACCACGGCGCACCCCTCAACAGATCCCGCAGGGGGTCAACCTCGACGATGGTCGCGTCCTCGATGTGCTCGATCCATGGGACGGCAAGAAGTGGTTCTGGATCTACGACAACTCGCTGGCCCTCGATCCGGGAAATGTCGGCGCTGTCGGCGAGGCGTGGGACACGATCCGGCGCGAGATGGACGCGGGTTTCAAAGGCATGCAGAACGGGATGGCGACCGTCCTGGCAAACCAATGGAGCGGGTCGGGCGCAGCGGCTGCGGATCAGGTGACCAAAGCGTATGTCGCCAAGGGCGAATCGCTGAACGCAGCGATAAGCACGATGAAGTCGAATCTTGCAGGTCTGTCGAGCACACTCGACAGCACCAAGTTCAGCCTGCCGACGCCGGAGGAAGTCCGCAAGTACGTCGAGGACATCATGAACAACCAGGACATCGACGGGACAGCATCCAACAAGCACGTGACCGTTACGTTGAACGGCGAGCACGGCAAGAACGGGCTCACCTGGCAGGTGGACACACGGACCGGGACACGCGCCGGGGTCTACTCGAGCGTGGACAGCAGTGAGGCGACACGAACGTTCTACGAGGGCATCTTCACGGCGGCAGAGAAAGCGGCTGATGAGCGGACCCAAGGCGTGATGAAGCAGACGTTCGACCCTGGCATCCAAGAGTCGGACCGGAACGTGCCGTTCTTCGTCGGTGCCAACGATCCAGCGCCGTCACTCCCACCCGGCGCTCCCGGTGGCGCCGGTCCGGGAGGTGGCGGAGGCGGCGGTGGCGCTCCCGGCGGCGGTGGCGGAGGTTCGTTCGGTGGGGCCAGCGGCGGCAGCGGCGCGGGAAAGGTCCCCGACATCGGCCAGTTCGCGGCGATGCCGGTGAAGGCCGGCGGTCAGTCGGCGGGCGGTGGCAGCAACCCCCTCGGCAACGCCGCATCGCAAGGCATGCAGCAGGTGTCAGGCCTCGGCCAGAGTGCGCTCTCGCAAGCGCAGAATGCCGCCAAGCAGGCCCAGAAGTCGATCACCGACGCGCAGAAGCGTGCACTGAGCAACAAGCCGGCCGGCCTCACGTCACTCCAGAAGGCAGTCGAGGACGCCAAGAAGAAAGCAGGCAACCTCGGTAAGGGTGGCGGCGGCGGAGGTGCAGGCGGGGGCGCCAAGGGTGGCGGCGGAGGCGGCGCGAGCGGTGGTTCCTCCCCACTCGGCGCCCGGGCCACCGAGTCCCTCGCCGGTCGCGAGACCTCGCTTGCCAAGGGCCTCAAGGAGGCCGGCGCACTGGAGCGCGCGATGGCCGGTCGTGGCGCTTCGGCGTCGTCGGGCATGCCGATGGGTGGCGGCGGCGCCGGCGGTGGACGCGGGGCCGGTGGCGAGGACAAGGAGCACAAGGCCAACAAGTTCCTGCAGACCACACGGAACGGTGAGGCGATCCTGGGCGTCCCGGTCAAGGCGGCGCCGGTCGTCATCAAGGAGTGACCCCGATCGTTGCACGTCACGATCAGCCGACCGCCTCGCGGCGATACCGCGACCTCATCTCCTTCCCGCGACCTCGACTGAGGTCGCGTCTTCGAGATGACGTCGCGTGAGATCAGCCGCCGGGTTGCTCCACCTGGATCACCGCACCCCGCTGATCCGACACCACCGAATCCCGCTCGACCAATGCATTGTGCTGTGAGAGTTCGGGTCCGGTGGGCAACAGGCCGACGATCGGCCACGGCGCGACCTGCGGCGACTCCCCCAGACCCAGCGCCTTGCCGGTCGAGGGATCGATGACGGCGTAGCGCACCCCCGCATCGCTGATGTACATCAGTGATGCCCGCCTCGGCGACGACGGATCACTACCCGTCGTGGTCACGTAGCTGCCGCTGCTCGGGGGGATGTACGCCTCGTCGACGCCCGGCCCGGAGCCGTCGCTGGTCGCGAGCGCGACCGGCTCCCGGTCATCGGGTAGCGGCAAAGCGGTCCCGGCCAGTACACGCAGCTTCGCCGGCTCGTTCTCCGCGCCCTTGTCCCACGCCAGACAGCCGACCGGTGCCGATTGCTGGCCGATGATCGTCGGGGCCACCGCCGGGAAATCGCGGACCGGAAGCACATCTCGCTGCGCGATGTCGTTGATGACGGCAGGCGCGACCGACCGTGTCTCGCCGCCCCCCGCCGTGTCCGAGTACCGGATCACGTCGGCCGCCAACTGGGTCACCGGCTGTATTCCGTCGCGCAGCACCACGTACAAGGTCGGGGCCGAATCGCCCACTCCCGGAACCTGGATGATCGATCCGATGGCGCCGAGTCCGGTTGTCGAGGTCGCACCGCGGCCGCTGATCTCCGGGGTCGTCAGCTCGTCCGCCTCAGGGAACGCGTTGAGCATTCCGGTACTCACCGGCCGCTCGTCGGCCTCTGAGAGTCCCAGCGCGCGGGTGACGGCCACATCGTCGGTGTCGACCAGGTACCGCCGTCCGTCGTCCAGCAGGTAGGTGGATTCACCACTGCGCACCAGGAGCCCCTCGGCCGCAGACAGCGCGCGGCTGCCGGTTCCGGTGTCCGGTTCGGTCGCCGACACCGCGGTCCGGACGCCACCCGCCAGCGAGCTGGAGCCGCTGGTGACCACCACCGTGTCACAGACCGTCCAGTACGAGTGGCCCGAGTCGGCTGGGCCCGGGAGACTCTGGGGCGCACCCGGAATGCCGACGAGCGGTCCGCGCTTGTACGACGAGAGCTTGCCGTCCGAGACCGATGTCGGCTTCTCGGGGCTGCCGATGATGAGGCGGGCGGATGCCAGATTCAGGACGGGGTGGAGGGTGTCGTCGATGAGCACGAACAGCCCACCGGAATCCTTGCCGACGATGATGTGGCCGTCACCGACCGACCCTGCGGGCTTGATCAGTCCGTAGACGGCGCATCCGCCCGTCAGCAAGAGCGACAGGGCGATTCCGACGATCACTGCGCGGAAGTGCGATCGCATCGGATCATGCAGCATCCGGACGTCGCGACGCATCAGCGCGTGCTCGAGTCGGCGCAACAGGAAGCGGTAGCCACTGACCTGCTGGCGAGTAGTCAACTGGGCCGGCACCACGACCTCCCCTCAGCCCGTGTCCTCGTGGTGCACGGTACCGTACTCATGGTCAACGCCGTCGATGCGTACGGGGGGAAACGCGCAGTGACACAGCCGGCAGCATTTCGCGTCCGCACTCCCGACACCTTCTGGGCCAACCGATGGATGCCCGTTCCCGCACTGGTCACCGCGGAGCTCGTGGTCCTCGTTGCCACGGTGGTGGCCGCGGTCTTCGGCAAACCCTGGTGGATCGGCGTCATCGTCGGTGCCGTACTCGCGGTCCCAGCGCTTGCGCGCCGGTCCGGAATGTCATTCGTTCGACTGACAGGCGCGCGAACCGGATATCTGCTTCGCAGGCTCCGCACACCGGAACTCGTGTTCGAGCCACCGTTCGACGTCCCCCTCGCCGAAGGTGGCAGTTGCGGCCTGCGATGGGATGGCGACCGCGTCATCACGATGATCCGGATCGAGTCGAATCCGCGTGCACTGACGCGATTCGCCCCCGGCCGGACCATCACCGACGACGTCGTCCCACTCGATCTGATCGCCGAATGCCTGCATCAGTTCGACATCGCGTTGGAGTCGGCCGACATCGTCAGTCACGGGTCGCGTGCGTACGGCACCAGCAACATCGCGCGCATCTACGGCAACATCCTGGGGCCACTACCGGCGACTGCGTTCCGTTCGGTGACAGTCGTTCTCCGCCTCGATCCGCTCGCCAACGCCGACGCCATCGAGCGGCGCGGCAGCGGGTCGACAGGCGTCATCAAGACCGCGGTGGTCGCCACCCGTCGGATCGCCAACCGACTGTCGGCCAAGGGGCATGCCGCCACCATCCTGACTGCGGCGGAGATCAACTCCGTGTTCGGTTCGTTGATGGAGGGCACCCAGCCCGGATCTCTCGCGGAGTCGTGGGATCACGTGGACGCGGGTCCGACGACCGCCCGGGTGTTCCGTCTCGATGCCGCGGCGCTCGCCGAGCCGGGACTGGGCGCACCATGGACGGTCCCGAGTCTGAGTACCTCGCTGACTCTCCACATCCGGCCTGCAGCAGGCGATACCGAAGACGTACACGTGAGCGGCCTCGCCCGTTTCACCACACTGTCGACCGACGAGGTGCCCGTACCGGACGGCTTCCATCCGTGCAACGGCCGCCAACTGGATGCTTTCCTCGCGGGCCTGCCGTTGGCCGACCCGTTCGCCGACCGAGCTTTCCTGGAGTACCTCACCGACCGTGATTCGTTGGCCACTCTGGCACTTCCGGCTGCAGGCTGTGGTCAGCTGATCGGTGCCGACGATCAAGGCCGGGCGGTGGCGCTCTCTCTGGTGGGATCCAACGTCCGAACGGTCGAGATCGCCGGGACACTGCATCTCTCCCAGCAGGTGGTGCTCCGGGCGATCGCGCTCGGGGCACGAGTGATGGTCTACACGGACCGTCCTGCGCACTGGATGCCGATGGCCCATTCGATCGGCGATCCCCAGGTGCTGTCGGTCGCCGGCGCAGCAGCGGGGTCCCAGATCGCCGGTAGACGCCAAGGCTATTCGGTACTGGTACACGACGGCGTCGCCAGTGAAGGTGTCAGCGCGGAGGTCACGATCATCACGGTCACCGCGGCAGGCCTGGCCACCACCCCGGGCGCCGACGTCTCCTTGATCCAGAACGCCGACGCCGGCCCGAGGGTCACGGTGCGCAGCGGCAGCGAGACCGATCAGATCGTGATGGTCGCGACCGAGGACGAGATGCAGTACATCGGTGCGTCTCTCAACGCTCCGGACCGTGTGCTCCGCGTCGCCCGCCGGCGCTGACACGCGGGCGCTGCAGGGTCAGCGTCTGTCCCAACCGCTCGTCACCATCACCCCGAGACGACGATGCGCCCGCCGACCTCGTGGTCGGCGGGCGCACCGGGCGTGACGAGACCTGTCGATCAGGCCGACTGGATGGCGTTGGCGTTCTGGCCATCCACGGTCTGCATGTGGTTGCCACCGTCACGGACGGCGGTGGCGATGCGGTGCAGGATGTCCTGGGTGTCGGACATCTCCGACTTCCATGCGGCGATCTTCGCGTCGTACGCCGCCTGAGCACCACCGGTGAAGGTGCCGCTCAGCTGCTTGACCGCGGACTCCAGGGTCTCGGTCTGGGTGATGAGGTTCTTGCCGTTCTGCTCGAGCGCATCGGCGAGCGCTGCGATCTGGGCGAAGCCGTACTGAATCGGTGCAGACATGTCGACGTCCTTTCTGGTTGGTGCGAGATCAGAGGTTCAGGCCACCGGCGTGGATGCCGGCGAAGCTGCTCGCGATGTCCTGGTTGGCCGAGTCCGAGCCCTTGAACACGGTGCCGCTCAGCGTCTCCCCGAGTTCGTTGAGCTTCTGATTGAGGCGGGTCGCCTCGCTGTCCCACTCGACCGAGGTGGAGTGGAACGAGGAGAACGCATCGCCCTTCCAGGACGCCTTGGCGGTCTCGACCTCGTTGGTGATGGTCCGGAGCGTCGACCGCAGCGAGTCGATGATCTCCGAGACCGTGTCGGTGTGCTTGTAACCGGCATCGAGATCGAGTTCGAAGTTGCTGCCGCCACCTGCATCTGACATCTTCATTCCTCCATCGTTCTAGTTGGTGTCTCCAGCCGCGCGACGCGACCGCAGTTGTGTTCCTCTTCCCCCGCCCACGGTCACGGCATCCACCGTCGGTTCGGCAAGGTTTCCACCAGCAGACCGATGGCCTGCTTGATGCGGTGCGCCGAACCTGCAGACAACGTGGTCCACATCTGCCCATCCGGCGACCAACTGGGACTGGCCACCACTCGACCGCGGACGGTCTCGTAGACGGCGACAGAACCAGACGACTGTTGGGTGCGCCCCTCGACGAACTCGGAGGCGACTATCTCGGCATAACCGTGACGCTCGGCGAATGCTGCGCCGTAGACGACCGCCTCCCGGCGATCGACACCGATCGCCGACAAGGTGTCGGCGAACTCTCCAGCGTCGGTGCAACTGTCGAGACGAGAGGCGAGTTCTGCGGTCGGCGCGCTCACCGCACCGACGTCCGCAGGTTCAGCCGGACCGAGACACGCGGCGATGCGCGCGGCCAGCGTTGCGGTGCCGTCGATCGAGACCGTCTCGATGGTGATCGACTCGTCCTTCCGGAGCACCAGAACATGGTCGAGTCCGCGTCGCGTGAGTGAGACCCGACGGATGCCATCCGCCCCGAAGATGCGTGCTTCACACTGGGATTCAGGATCGGCGACCGTGCGGACCGCCAGGGTCAGCGCATCGTCGACCGCGCCGTGGCGAACGAGTCCGGCGGCAGCGAGTTCCTGTTCGGCCCGGGTCGCGGCCGCATGATGGGCCTCGACGGTGTCGTGTCGGGCACGGAGATCCAGGACCGCCGGCCAGGTCTGGACGTCGAGCAACTCCCCGACCCGCCACAATGCGTCCACCGACAGTGCTGCTCGGACATCGGACATGGTGCCGTACATCATGATCCGCCGTCCCGGTCTGGAGCACCGAGCACAGCCGGGACGACGCGGTCGGCGTCGAGGTTGAGCACACCCTCGCCGGCGAGCATGGCCGGTTCGCCCGGAGTGGAGCCGTAACGACCCGCCACGTCGGCCCAGGTGACCTCGGAGTCCTGCTGACCGGCCTCCACCCATCCTGCGGGGAGGTTCACGTCACTGGCCGACGCTCCACTCGCCGTCGGCTCGGTGCGCCGGCGAGGCGCCTCGTCGTCACCATGCGCCCCCGCGGCGGCTCCGGCCGCGCCTGCGGCCGGTGCCATCGGGATGGTCGTCGACGGTCGCGTCGGCTCGACTACTCCGTTGCTGACCACCGAGGGCTGTTGTGACACACCGGCGAGGCCGGTGGTCGCGTACTTCGACTTCTCACGCGGCGCCACAGCGCCGCCGAAACCGCCGAGCCCGGTCATCGGGACCATTCCCGCCGATGCACCGGTGGAACCGCCGGGCTTGGCAGCAGCCTTCTCCGCTGCTTCCTTCGCTGCTGCCTCCTCCGCGCGCAGTGCGGCCGGCGAGACGATCTTCGGTGGAGCAGCGTGCTTCCACGGCGTCGACACCGGCGTGGTGGCCCGCTCGTAACTCTCCATCACCCGAGAGGCTCGCTGCATCTGATCCTGCTGCGCGCGTTCGGTGTTGGCGGCCGCCGCGACGAGCGGCGAACCGGCGGCGATGTGCACCTTCGACAGCGCCTCGCTCACATCCTTGGTCGCCTGGATCTCAATCGGATTGGGCATCGCGGTCAGCGCAACCGTGGTCGCCGCCGCCTGCTGTTCGGCGCGTGCCGCAGTCTGCACGGCGTGACCGGCGGCATCGGCGAACCAGGGCACCAGCTGGGTGAGCTTCTCGAACGCGTGGTTGTAGGTCGGCGAGTCCCAGTGCACACCCAGGCCGGCCAGGATCTTGCCGTACTCGACACCGACCTCGGCGATCTCGGCGGCCACAGTGCCCCAGGCCAAACCACTCTCGGCCAGTTGCACGGGCCCCCGGCCGTCATGCAGGTCATGCGCGAGCCGCTCAGCGGTTCGCGCCTCCCAGATGACACCGGTGAAACCGACGATCATGTCCTACTCCCCAACCCGTTCGTCCGGCTGCGTCCTCAGGCGAGGAACGTCTCCGTGTTCGAATCCTCGGCGCGCCCGTAGTTGGCGGCCTGCAGGCGCAGCACCGCCGCGATCTTGCGCAGTTCCTGCGCCGCCTGGCCGCCGTCGGCGGTGAAGTCGCCGGCGACTGCATTGAAGCTGTCCGCAGCCCGCACCGACACCTCATCGGTGCCCGAGGCGGTCACCGTGAGATTGTGCGACTGGTTGGCCAGGGTCGTCTCGAGCCGATGTGCCAGTGCATCGAGTTTAGCTGCCGACGAACGCAGTTCGCCCGGTTCGACCGATAGCTGGTTCTCACTCATCGTCGTGCCCTCCGTGGTGTCGTTGACGTCGATCGTTTCGTGTCGTGGCCGTCGTGTCACGCTGTTGTCCGCCGAACGGATGAGTCAGAGCCGCAGGTCCACGTCCGGTGGATCGCCATCCGACGTCACCCGTGTGTCCTCGCCGAGAACGGCCGGAGCCGTCCCCGGCATCTCCCCGACGACTTCGCTTCCGTGGTCGGCGGTGACCAGGAAGTCCGGTGATCCGTGTCCGTCGTCGATGCCGGCACCACGCGCGGCCCCGGCAGCTCCGGCGGCTCCCGCGCCCATCGGCATCATGCCGCCACTCGACGTCGAGGTCGCGCGTCCACCGTTTCCGGAGGACTGCGGCGACGAAGCGGACGTGGGTTCCGCCGAGGCCACATTGAGACCTGCGACCGCAGATCGTGGTTGCAACGGAGTCGACGAGCCGCCGAAACCTCCGCCTCCACCGCCGCCGGCTCCTCCGCCGCCACCGCCCTTGGCGCCGCCGCCACCACTGTGTTTGGCGTCGCCCTTGCCGCCGTGCGCGCCTCCGTGAGCGCCGGGGCCGATCGCAGGCGAATCCTTCGAGCCGTGATGTGCGCCCGGCGTGTTGCC
The DNA here is from genome assembly GCF_000334455.1 of Gordonia soli NBRC 108243. GTDB lineage: Bacteria > Actinomycetota > Actinomycetes > Mycobacteriales > Mycobacteriaceae > Gordonia > Gordonia soli. The sequence continues at coordinate 152,547 of NZ_BANX01000023.1, read as the reverse complement.
GGCAGCCGCGGTGAGCTGCTTGGTCATCGTCCCCATCATCGAGAGCCCCTGCCCGGCAAAGCTGCTGAGCGGCTGGCCGACTGCCTGCAGGACCTGCGTGGCGACACCGAACGGCGACGGACTGGTCGGCGCGCCCGTGATCGGGATCTGTTGACCGTTGACACCTTGCTTCACCGTCTCCGGCGCGAGGGCGGCCTTGGTGTCGGTGATCACCGTGATCGCCTCCGCCAATGCGGTTGTCGCGGCAGCGATCAGGGCGCCTTGCCCGATGGGGGTCCAGATGCCGGCCATGGCGGCACTGGCCGACGCGATGAACTTGGCGATCACCGCTTCCATTGCGGTATTACCGGTCATCACCACGCCCGCACCGATCTGGGTGTTGAGTGCGATGTCGGCGGACTTCGCACCGACTGCCGCCCCCTCGGCCGCGACCGTCGTCGACTTCGCCGTGTTCGCAGTCGCTGCCTGGCCCTGCCACATCTGGTCCGCGGCGCTGAGCGCACCTGTGGCCATCTGGATGCTCATCTGCATGATCTGCGACAGACCGCTGAAGAGTTGGGTGGGATCGAACCCACTCGCCGCGAGGTTGCCGCTGCCCAGCGAATTGGCCAGATCCGCAAGCGGTTTGAACAGATCCTCGATGTTGATTGCCGGAAAAGGCGGCAATCCGGGCATAGGCGGCATCGGCGGTGGCGGCTGCGGCAACGGTGGCAGGTTCATCCGATCCAGCACCTGGCTGACCGGCGTGTCCAGGATCGGCCCCAGGGGCGAGTTCTGGAGCATGTCGATCAACGATTGGTCGATCGGTGCGGGCACCAGCGAATTGGTGCTCTCGAACGGAGGGCTACCGGATTCAGACATCGGGATGCGCTACGTGCGGAGCGACCACGTCAGAGGTTGAGGCCGATGGCGCCGAACTCGGCCGCGTCGCCGAGGTCGGTTGCGGTGTAGGCAGCGGCGGATCCGTATGCGGCTGCCGCCTGACCGGCGTGCACTGCGGAGACCTGACCCGTCTCGAACAGATTGGTCGACATCGCGATCAAGGTCGCGATCAGATGTTCGGTGCCGAGGGCCCCGAACACAGGGGTCAAGATCCCGGCGACCGCCGCGACATTGATCCCGCCCGCACTTGCGATCTGAGCTGCAACCGCCGCCTCGGTACTTCCGTATGCCGAGATCCCGGCTGCATCTGCAACAACGTTACTCATGAAGCCCCCGTTCGTTCATGGCCTGACCGAACCGAACCGTATCCCACGATTCGACCACATCGCTCGGGCTGTCATTCGAACGAGCGACACGGATTGTCAACCACGGGACGGCTTCGCGATCCCCACGAACCCGGATCACCATCCCGGTGCGTTGCCGAGAGATGACCTTACCCCTCAGCGCCTTCCGCCGCAGAGTGGTTGTGGCCGGTTCCGGGCGGCGCGACCAAGCCGGCGAATTCCTCGGTGAATTCTTGGAGAATTCGTGCGCGCTCGGTGAAGGCTTTCTGACACGCCACATTGGCGGTTGCGATCACCAGTTGCGAGACCTGCTTGCCGGACAACCGGGAGAGCCGATCGGAAAAGGTGAGGTCGACCAGCGCGCCGTTCCCGTCGACCTCGGCCGTGACCTCCCCGTCAGGTGAGGTCTCCGACACCCGAATCCCGCTGAGTCTTTCGTTGACATCGGACAGCTTGTCGAGCTGCCGCCGCGCACGGGCTTCCAGCTCGTCCATCGCCCAACTCATGACGACCTCATCCAGCTGCCGGTCTCGTAGTCGTCCTCGACTTCGCCGACGATCTCCTCGCGCGCGACGTCCTCCGGGGTCGGCAGTCCGAACAGATCGATGACATGCGTGGGAACCCCGTCTGCGACCATCTGCGCGCGTCGTTCCAGACCGGCACGCTGCGCAGCCTGACGGCACAGTTTCAGGACGTCCCTGGCCAGGATCGCGGGATCCCGACGGAGCTGGGAGTCGTCGATAGTCAACGACGTCGGCAGTCCTTGTTCGGTCGTGACCACCTTCAATGCGCCGTCCCTGCTGGCAGCAGTCGTCACCTCGTCCCCCTCCAGCGGTCACCAGTCGGTCGACCGCGATGCTCGCACATCGTTACCGCGCAATGGTAGGTGCGTCGTAGCATCGGGTCCGTCGTTCGACCAGCGGAATCGCCATTGAGCCCCACGTCGGGCACAGTTGTAGGGTCTGGTTCGTAGACAGGGGAGATGCGAGGACAGCCGTGACGTTTGACAAGAACCGATTGCCGGCCACCCCGCCGTGGCTCGCGGGGGGCAATGTCCCGTCGGCGCCGAGTGCAGGTGACGAGCCGGACGAGTCGTCACGGCGCCCGGAACAGGACGAGAGCCGCGCGCCTTCCGAAACCGGGCGTCCCGAAACCGGGCGTCGCCCGCTCCACGTGGTGCCTGGGCGGCCGGACGTCACGTCCCCACCTGACGTCGAGGCCGCACCTCCGTCCGGCGGTCACCGGGCTGCCGAGAACCCGACCGAGCTGATCACCCCCGTCGGCTACCCCGGAGCCGGGGTACCGCCGTCTCCCCTCGGTGGCGCATCCGCCCCGCCGCAGACGCCGGCGGACGAGCAGTCGTCGCCATCGGTCCCGGAGACCGCCGGTCGGCACTCGGACACCGATGACGAGCTCGACACCCCGGCGTCCGGTTTCGCCGACCCGGGTTCGCCCCCGTCGCAACCGGTCCAGGGCCCTCCACCGGGTCAGCCGCCCTATCCGCCGCGCCCGTTCGCACCGCCGCAGTCGCCACCGGGACAGTTCCCGCCCGGGCCGCCGCCGGCCAACTACCCTCCGCCCCAGCAATATCCCGCGCAGCAGTATCCCCCGCAGCAGTACCCACCCCAGGGATACCCGCAGGGCGGTCCGCCGCCGGGTCGCTATCCGGCCCCTGGCCCCCACCCCGGTCAGCGGCCCGACGCTCCCAACCAGCACTTCGGCCCCGGGCCCGGACGTCCTCAGTTCGGCCCACCGGGTTTCGGTCCTCCGCAGCCGGGCAACACACTCGACTCGGCAGCTCTCGTCCGCAAGGCGCGTCGCGCACCGCAGGCGGGCTGGCGCCGCACCGTACATCGCATCTCCGGTGGCGTGATCAACCCGGGCGAGTCGCAGAAGACCGTCTACTACGACGAGCTCGTCCGGCAGTTGAACGCACCGGTCCGCGGCGATTTCCGGATCGCGGTGCTGTCGTTGAAAGGTGGTGTCGGGAAGACCACCACCACAGTCGGTCTCGGCTCCACCTTCGCCGATCTCCGGGGTGATCGGGTGATCGCGGTGGATGCCAATCCCGATCTCGGCACACTCTCGCAACGAGTCCGGTTGCAGACGGCATCGACGGTCCGTGACGTGTTGCTCGACGATTCCATCTTCCGGTATTCCGACATCCGCAGGCACACCTCGCAGGCCACCAGCCGACTCGAAGTCCTCGCCTCCGAGCGTGATCCGGCCACCGCCGAGACCTTCGGCGAGCAGGACTACCGCAGCGTCATGCGAATCCTGCAGCGGTACTACAACATCATCCTCACCGACTGCGGTACCGGTCTGTCCCATTCGGCCATGGACGGCGTTCTCGACCTCGCCCAGTCGTTGATCCTGGTGTCGACGGTCGCACTCGACGGCGCCCGCAGCGCCAGCGCGACGCTGGACTGGCTCGAGGCTCACGGCTACGGCCACCTTGTCTCTCGCGCCGTCGTCGTCCTGACGGCGCCCCGTCGCGGCGGTGCGAACATCGACATCGAGCAGTTGGCACAGCACTTCCTCGCCCGCACCCGCGCGGTCCAGGTGGTTCCGTACGACGACCACCTGGCCGAGGGTGCCGAGGTCGACCTCGCGTTGATGGACCGGCTGACCCGTCGGTCCTTCGTCGAACTCGCCGCGACCGTGGCCGAGGACTTCGCGATCACCACCGACCAGCCGAACCAGTAGAGGCGACGATGGCTGACATCATGCAGGCGCGACGCGTTTTCGATGCCGGCGTGCTCGCCTGGGGCATCCCGGTCGACGGCCAGGAGACGACACGCGACCAGCGGTACGCGTCTCTGGCGTTCAAGCGCGCCACGGAGTTCGCACCCATGATGGCCGACGCGTGGCTCGGCCGCTTGGCGACCGGCGACAACTCGTCCGAGGTGCTGTTCAACATCTACAAATATCGCGACATGCTGTTCACCGAGCAGCGTCGTCTCGGTCTGCCACCGCGCACCCTGTTCGGCCGGGTTCCGACCGGCCTCTACATCGACTACCCCGTCTCCGATCCGGTCGAGGCCGCAGCCGCCTACGCGTGCAGCATGATCGCCGAGGGAGACCACGCCGGCGCGGAGCTGGCGCTGGACTCTGTCGATGCCGCCGGGGTGCCACCGATCGTCGCGTACGCGCGGGGTCTGCTCCACTTCCGGACCAAGCGGTGGCCGGATGTGTTGACCTCCTTGCGATCCACGACCGGCTGGTCGGACGAGTACATGCTCGCAGCGGGCAACGTCATGGTCGGTACCGCCTGCGCCCAGCTCGGCCTGTTCGGAGAGGCCGTCAAACGCCTCGAAGCTGCAGAGGAGGGGCCGATACCCGCGGCGGCCACCGCGGCCATGTACACGCGTGGCCTCTGCCTGCGTGAGATGGGCAAGGAGTCGGAGGCCCGGGCGGTGTTCGAGACCGTCTATTCGCTCCAACCCGACTTCACGGACAACGCAAAGGCGTTGAACGATCCCAAGTTCCGTATCCAGGTGGTGACCCGCGAGGAGATCGACTCGCGGACCGACAAATGGGATCCGGAGTCGGTGCCGAAGACGGCTCCGGTCGACGAGGAGAGCAACACGGCTCTCCTCGACGAGGCACGCGCCGAACTCGCCCAGCAGATCGGCCTCGAGTCGGTCAAGGAGCAGGTCGCCAAGCTCCAGTCGGCGGCAGCGCTCGCCAAGGTCCGCGCCGATCGCGGGCTGTCCAGCGCCGCGCGCAGCCAGCATCTCGCCTTCACCGGGCCGCCCGGTACCGGCAAGACCACCATCGCACGCGTGGTGGCCAAGATCTATTGCGGCCTGGGGATTCTCAAGACCGATGCCGTCGTCGAGGCGAGTCGGCGTGATTTCGTCGGCGAGCACCTCGGCTCGACGGCCATCAAGACCGGCGCTCTCATCGACCGGGCAATGGACGGCGTCCTGTTCGTCGACGAGGCCTACACGCTGATCCAATCCGGACTGTCCGGCGGCGATGCGTTCGGCCGCGAGGCCGTCGACACGTTGCTCGCGCGGATGGAAAACGATCGCGATCGGCTGGTCGTGATCATCGCAGGGTACGACGGCGAGATCGATCGTTTCCTGGCCTCCAACGACGGCCTCGCGTCCCGCTTCTCCAAGCGCGTGCGATTCGATTCGTACGCTCCCGACGAGCTGGCCGCCATCGGGAGACTGATGGCGAAGCGTCGCGATTCGGTGATCTCCGACGCGGCATACGACGCCCTCGTCAGCCGGATGACACCGCTGTACGAATCGACCCAGGCCGATCAGAGCGGTCAGGTGCGGCGGGCGATCGACCTGGCGGGTAACGGACGTTTCATCCGGAACGTGATCGAGTCGGCCGAGGAGGAGCGCGAATACCGGCTCAGCACAGGCGAAGTCGACATCGACGAGCTCGACGAGGAAGCGTTGATGCGGATCGAGGTCGGCGATGTCAACTCAGCACTGGACAATGTTCTCGGCATGCTGCAGCGCCAGTGAAGCGACCGTTGCGGATTCGCATCGGCAGGTGAGCCCTGAGGCGTCCGATCCGTTCAGGCCCGGTAGGTCTGCGAGTTGGCGTCTTCCCGGTTGAAGAAGTTGGTGGCCGCCCCCTCGATCGCGTCTGCGTAGCTCGCCGTGGCCTCGAAGCGGTCCTCGACGCCGTCGAGGTTCTTCTGGGTCTGCTCGTCGTATCCGACGCTGTGTGTGGAACCCGGCTTGTCGGTACCCCACGCCTGTCCCTCGGCGGCCAACGCCGACTGCAACTCGGACTTGATCTCGTCGATCCGATCCGACGCGGATTTGAGGCTTCGCGCACCCGATCGCAGTTGTTCGAAGTTGACGCTCGTCGTACCGGACATGTCTTCCCCTCGACCATCGAAACCGTCATGTACAGACCCCACGCATCGTCCATGATGTTCGCTGCCGGTCCGTTCCGCAACGCGATGTCATCCGACCGGACGACCGGTTGCGTGCCTCGACGCGGCATGGCTAGCCTCACGGCGTGAACCAACCACGTGGTGGGCGAGACGAACGTGCCTTCATGGACCAGTTCAAGCAGGCTTTCGAGCAGGCGAGCGACACCCCTGACGTACCGTTCACCATCGATCCCGCACCGGCTCCCGCGGTTCCGGATCAGTCGGAGCGATTGTCGGCGCTGAACGCGCAGATCGCCCAGCTCCTCGCGCAACGCGCACCCGCAGGATGGCGGCACCTGGGCGCGGTGATCGCGTTGACTCCCACTCATCGGGCCTCCCGGCTCGCCTTCGACGTGGACGGCCAGGCTGTACGTGTCCCGGTTCCCGACGAGGTCTGGCCACTGCTAGCCGAACAGCGCGACATCGCCGCCACCGTCCCGGCCGGTCCGTGGCTGCGCCTGCTCGTCGACCTGACGCCGCAGGGCCAGCTCTCGGTGAGCTATGACTACGGCGACGAACCGTACGGCGAGGAGTTCCTGTTCCCCGCCGAGGCGTATCGCGCCGATCTCCAGCGCTATGGCGATCGCCGCCTCCCGTTGTGGTTGGCGGCCCACACCTTTCAGGAAGGTCGTCAGCTCCGGACCCCGCAGGTCGCGGCAGAGCGCGCACGCATCGACTCGGCGAGAGGAGTGTCGCCCACCTCCGGCGACGACGACTTCCCGCCGCTGCACGATGTGTGGACCCGTTGGGCCGCGATCTCGTCCGTCTTCGTCGCCCTGCAGAGCCCTTCGGGGCCTCGCATCCTGCCTGCGACCGGATGGTTCGAGGGCAACCAGCGCAGCGGCGCGACACTCGTCCGACTGCCCGGCGATCGAGCGATCCTCTCGGGAGGCGTCTGGGATGCACGGGAACTCGCCGACGCCTACCTCTCCGGCGGTTCGCTGCCGGACCTCTATCGTGGCGCGCCGGCGTGGGTCACCAACGTGACCCTGAACAATCGGATCGAGGGTGGTCTCCTCACCTTCTGCTACTGGTACTCCGACGGCCACTGGTTCAAGGGTGACTCACCCCCGTCGGACGAATGCGCTGATGCGGTGCCGGCGTTCTGGGCAGCCGACGTCACCGCCGACGTGATCGCCCGGGTACTGGCGGACAACCCGTCGGAGACGCTGACCGTGACCGCCAACGCCTTTGTATCGGCATGCGAATCCGGGACGGTGACAAGGACTCTGGTCGAGTCCCTGTTCGCGCCGGCCGATCGGTTCGACATCGATTGGGCGCTCAACCAGCTGAGCATGGCCGGCTGCTACCGGGAGTGAGCCCTCCGGCAGAGGTCAGCGAACGCCTGCGGTTGCTCCGGCAGGATGGCCCGTATCCGGGTCGACTCGATCAGCTCACCCGAATGGGTGATGTAGAAGCTGATCCTGTCGAAGTTGGCGCCGAAACCGGATCGGACCGGATTCGTGATGTGCCAGCCGAATTCGAGTGGATCAGCCGACAAGTTCTCCGGCGGGTAGTCGGAGAGATCCAGGGCAGAGCGGGCGAGCCAGTCCCGCACCGCGGCCAACGCAGCCGCCTCGCTGATGCCGTCGACACCCGGGACGTCCACTCCCGGAGCATCACCCAGCACACCCGCAGCGGCCAGGACCGCGATCCCGCGGTCGGAGTCGGCAGCGACTCGGGATACGACGTCACGGAGTCGATAGGGCGTGACGGCACGGGTCTCGCAGCGTCGGACCAATCCGAAGACCGCATCCCGCCCATCCTGATGGTCGGGTTCGCCGATCAACGTGAAGATCTGTTGCGCTGCTTGAGTTGTGGACCACCCCGGTGGCACACTCCCGGCAACCTGACCGTCGGTACACGTCTGACCGAGGTCGTGCCACTCACCGTCCCACGACCAGCACCAGCCGATCCGGCCCCGTCGCAGACGATGGTCGACACCTGCGCGGATCTGGGGCGCGAGGTCGGCTGTGAAGTCTGCCGAATCGCCGGTCGAATGCGGTCCGACGACACCCGAGAAGACACTGACGTGGTCGCCGAGCACCAGGGTGCCACCGACATCGTCGCCGCCGGTGCTCATGCGGTTCCCGGCGATGGCGATCGCCTCGTGGCCCAATGCGGCGGCCACCGCCCCGACAGCAGCCCATCGAGCCCATTGCAGGTAGGGAGCGGGCACCCCGATCAGACGCGGGGTCCCCGACGATCCAGACGTCATGCGGACATAGTACGAAGCCTCGACCACGAGGGCATCCGACTGGATGAGGTCGTAGACTCCAGGCGCAGGACAACGTACTCGGGTGAGGGTCGGTCGTGAGAGTCGTCGGGGGACGCCAGCGATGAGGATGCTGTGGTTTGTGCCGCACGCGATCCGTCGTGTCCCACCGAACCCGACCACCGACTACCGCGGCGGATGGGTCTCCACCGTCACCCCGCTGAATACGGTCAAAGCCGACGCCATCGTGGCCACCCAATTATTCGAGGCCACCAAGTGGGCGGCATTGTTCGAGGGGATGGGGCTGGAGTTCGTCGGTGGCGGTAGTCAGTGGAGACCAACCGCGGCCACCGTCGAGGGCTTCAATCCATTCGACTTCAGCGGGAAGAAGAACGGGTCTGCGTGCAGCTTGACCTGGCGATGGCGATGCGACGGAAGGGACGCAACCGCAACTCTGAAGAGGTTGCAGATACCGGTCGAGTGTCTGACCGTAGGCGCCGACGAGGTCTTCCTACCGGGTCGCTTACACCGGATCGAGGTGCGCGATGGGCCAGGTTCCCCGGATGGTCCGAGCACCGAACTCACTTATTGGAATTCGACGTCGCCATACTTCTATCGGTGGGCATCCCGCCAGAAGATCACCGACGAGAGTCTCGGCACCGTCCGCGACGTCTATCGCTTCAATGCTCGCGCGGTTGGCACGGACCAGATCGGCTACGCGCATCCCTTCCGCCTCGTTTGGCGACTCCGCGACGCCGACATCCTCGAGCGCACCTGGTACTTCACCCTCGGGCAGGGCCACCGTCACCCCACAGACGCGCTCGCAATCGGCACCAGGTCAGCACACGGGACCATCGTCACAAGCCCGCACACCGGCGACTACCACTGCGCCGACGACGGCAAGGTGACACCACTCGACGCCACTACAGTCCGTGACTGCGACAGTGCGTTTGACGATCGGCACGACTCGACGGTGGCCATCTGATGAGAATGTTCTCCTTCATCCCCCACGCCCGACGCCGAGTCCCACCCAACCCCACCACCGACTACCGCGGCGGATGGGTCACCACCACCAACCCGCTGAATCCGACCAAAGCCGACGCCATCGTGGCCACCCAATTGTTCGAGGCCACCAGATGGGCGGCCTTGTTCGAAGGAATGGGGCTCGAGTTCGAACGAGGATCGCACTCGTGGGAGCCGCGATCTGCGACAGGCGAGGGGCTCAACCCACTCGAGTGGCACGCCAGACACAACGGAGCAGTGTTGGCGATTTCGTGGAACTGGCGACTACCGGCGGTTGAATGGGAGCGGGATCTCCATGCTGAGTTCCGGACTCTGCCCATCGACTCGATCGTGAGCGTTCGCGAGTACGGGCCGACGATGGATGGGCTCGCACACCGGCTGAACATTGCACCGGTCACCGAGACGATGCGTGAGCGCCGACGACTACTTCGGTACACCCTCCGTACAACTTCGTTCTTCTATCGCTGGGAGGGCCGACAGACAGTTGTAAACAGTGCAGGCGTTCAAGTCTCAGACATTTACAAGTTCCTGGACCAGGCAGTCGGACGTTCGTCGAACCCCGACCCACATCCCTATCCGTTGACGTGGACCCTCAATGACCGCGACATCCTCGAACGCACCTGGTTTTTCACGCTCGGGCAGGGCCACCGTCATCCAATAGACGCGCTCGCAATCGGCACCAGGTCGGCACACGGGACCATCGTCACAAGCCCGCACACCGGTGACTACCACTGCGCCGACGACGGCAAGGTGACACCACTCGACGCCACCACAGTTCGGGAGTGCGACAGCACTTTCGATGAGCGGCACGAATCGACGGTGAGCATCGGATGAGAATGTTCTCCTTCATCCCCCACGCCCGACGCCGAGTCCCACCCAACCCCACCACCGACTACCGCGGCGGATGGGTCACCACCACCAACCCGTTGAATCCGACCAAAGCCGACGCCATAGCAGCAACCCAATTGTTTGAGGCCACCAAATGGGCGGCATTGTTCGAGGGGCTAGATCTCGAATTCAGTGAGGGTGGGAGTCTGTGGTCGCTGGCGGCGGCGGCGACAGAGGGCTTCAACCCATTCGAGCACGCCGCGCAATACAACGGTGTGGCGTTCGACATCGAGTGGTCGTGGGTAGGCCAGCCCAGTAACTCAGCATCCGAGGTTCTCCAACGGTTTGGTTCGATCCCTGCGACAGAGGATGTGCGAATCGGTCGCGATGAAGTCGTCCTGCCAGGACACCCGCACCGTATCGAGGTAAGTCCCGGGACAGTTCGAGACGGAAGCGCCGGCCCGTCAGTCCGCTACTGGAGCCGCACCGAACCGTACTTCTATCAATGGCTGTCGCGACAGGCTGTGCCACGTGCCGGAGGCGGCACCAGGCCGGATGTTGCTCGATTCAGAGACGCTGCGGTCGGCGAAGCGGTACACCGCGATCGGAATCCGTACCGATTGATTTGGCGTCTCGCAGATCGCGACATCCTCGAACGCACCTGGTACTTCACCCTCGGCCAGGGCCACCGTCACCCCATCGACGCGCTCGCAATCGGCACCAGGTCAGCACACGGGACCATCGTCACAAGCCCGCACACCGGCGACTACCACTGCGCCGACGACGGCAAGGTGACACCACTCGACGCCACCACAGTCCGTGACTGCGACAGTGCGTTTGACGATCGGCACGGTCCGCGATGACCATCGGATTCCCGCACGAGCTCGCCTGGCTCGGCTACATCATCGGGATGGAGTGGCCCGAGGGCGACGAAGATGCGATGCGACGGATCGCGGACGCCTGGGAGAACGCGGCCGGCCAACTCGACGGCGTGGGACCAGACATGGATGCGTCCGCACGGATGGTCATGGACTCCCTCGAAGGCGCGACAAGCGAAGCCCTGCAACAGGTCTTCAACGACCTCGTGTACGGCGACCTCTCTGTGGAGAAGCTCGCCGAGGCGGCGCGCGCAGCAGGCGAGATGTCAGATGCCTCCGCCACCAACATCGAGTACACCAAGATCGCCTTCTACAGCACTCTGGTGCTCACCGCCGCACAGATCGCGTGGGCAATCGCCGCTGCGTTCGGAACCTTCGGCGGTTCGCTGAGCTCCATCCCGGTGTTCCAGGCCATCGCACGAACCGCCGTCAGCATCGGGTTGAAGGAATTGCTGTCGGCCATCGCGTCCACGGTCTCCAAGCAAGCCCTCGTGGCGATGGCGAAGCGCGCAGCGATGGGCGCATTGGTCAACACGGCGCTCGCCGCCGGCCAGGACGCCGGCATCCAGGCGTACCAGTTGGCGACCGGCGGTCGAAAGACCTTCGACGGCGGACAGTTCCTCGAGACCGCCGGGACGAGTGTGATCGCCGGTGCGGCCGGGGGCGCCGCTGGTGGGGCCGCGAGCCACGCACTCGGCAAAGTCATGCGCCCGGCGATGACCGACATCGGCATGGCGGCCAACAGGTGGGCCGACAGCATCGTCTCCGGTGTCGCCGATGGCACCACCAACGGCCTCGTCGGCGCGACCACGAGTGCGATCACCGGAAACGGGTTCACCTGGCAGGCGGTGACCGCCGGCGCGGTCGGTGGCGCATTCAATCCGCCGGGTAGGGGTGGATCCAACGTCGGCACGCACGACGGGTCGGCTCCGCCATCGGGGGTCGACGCTCTCGGTCGTCCCGCAGGTGACGCGTCCGCTTCCGGTGACGGCGCCGGTCATGGGACCGGTGACGGCGGAAGCAGCGGAGCGCGCGACGGGGCGACCGACTCAACCGGCTCGCCGGAGTCAGCACCACCTGGCTCGGAGCGCGGCGCCACGACATCAGGCGACGACAGCGGTTCGGCAGCCGGCGGCTCCAACAACAGCGGTCGCAGTGGGGGAGACTCCGAATCGTCCGGCGCTACAGCCTCTTCGAGCGGTCGTGACGGGTCGGATCACGGAACTCAGGCCGCACAGTCGGAGTCCGCAGCCCCGACCGCGACCAACAATGAGGCGAGCACCCCCGGCCCTGACTCCGGTGAGACAGCGCAACCGAGCACCACGAACGACGCAGGCGGACCACCTCCCAACGCCGAGAACGCCTCGCCTGCCGAGACGGTGCGCACAGATTCCTCGGATTCACCTCCGCCGGACACCGCCTCCCCGACACACGACGCCCCTCCATCGGCTCCCCCTGCCGAGCACGCACCTCACGCCCAAGGTGACGACACCGGGCCCGGAAACAGCGCACCCACCGAGCACGCAACTCCGGAGTCATCCCGCCCGCCGGACAACTCCACGGTGCCTGACTCCGCGCGGTCGCCAGATCACGCTGACACGCAAAATGTTTCGCGCACGACAGAGCCCTCCGCCACTGCTGGTGATCGCGCTGCCGACTCGACGGCATCCACGTCACCGACCTCCACTCGATCGTTCGATTCGACCACTCCCCTGTCGGACTCACCGCGCGCGGCGGGCGGCGACAACGTCCAGCCGTCGGTCGGGCCGACGCACCACTCGCCCGGCACTGCGGCGCCCGCCGATCGGGCAGCGCCGACCGGTGGGGCCGACCGCAGTACGGCCACCCCAGACCGGACAGCTCCGACAGCCGAGGGCAACCGCGCTGCACCGGTGAACAGTTCGCCCGATGCGGGCCGGTCCACAGATTCGTCGCGCCCGGCGGACACACCACGTTCGGCGCAGGCAGGGCCACGCACCCCCACCCTGCCCACGGATGGAGCGCGAGCCGGCGTCGACCGGACATCCTCCCCCCGGGTCGACGCCGACGGCGTGCCGACTGCACGCGAGTCCGCTGAGCCCGCACTCGGCGATGGTGTCACCGGAGACCTCACGGTCGCGGCAGCCGCGGCATCGATCGTCACCGCCGATGCGGCGTCTCGCTCGTCGGTCGCCGACCCCGCAGCCCGGCCGCGGTCCGATCGATTCGGCTCCCATCTCGACGGTCCCAACGCGCGTGGCCGCACGTCTGACGGTTCCGACCCGGCTGGCCCCGGCGGCCCTCCCGACCGTCCCAACGGCCCGGGCCGACCAGATGGGATCGGCCCGGACGACCACGGCCCCCACCGGTCGGATGAGCGATCCTTGTCCGGCAGCCGGGACCACCCTGCTACCGACGCCGAACGCGCGCGTGCCGCGGAAGCGCTGGCGCAGCGTGATCTCACGCCGGACCGCGTCGGCGAACTCATGCCGCCTGACAGAGCCGGCGACCACGTCGCCGCTGCACGCGAGCTGGCCGACGCGAACGCGCGCTGGTGGAACGATCTCTCGCCGATGGAGCGCGATGCCCTGATCCGAACACACCCACACGAGATCGGAAACGCGGACGGAATCGCGGCCCGCGACAAGGACCTTGCGAATCGGATCTCGGTCGACCGGAGTATGGCCGAGCTGGCCGCTGAGAATCCGAAACGAGGGATCAGCCGGTTCATCGATCAGCTCTTGAACGGCCTCGACACACCGAGCGCTCAGCTTCGACATCTCGAGAAGATCGACAGTGCCGTCCGCGCGGCGGAACTCGAGCTCGCGAGCCGGGCAGCGCGAACCGATAGCATGGCGCCACCTCTCCACCTACTTGGGCTCGACCCACGCGCGTTCGACGGTCAGGGCAGAATCATCGCCGCTGTCGGCGACATCGACTCTGCAACTTCCGTCTCCTGGCACGTTCCCGGACTCACCACGATGATTCGTAGTCTGGGTACGAACCTCGACAACGCCGGGAACCACTACTTTCGAACGACAGCGGAACTGGGCGGTGAGGGTTCGGCGGCATCGATTGCTTGGATCGGCTACGACGCGCCCAGCGGGCGAGGCTCTGCTGCCGTGGCCAATACGGCTCTGGCTGAGGCCGGAGGCCATCTTCTGGCGCGCGATGTCGCGGCCTTCAACGCCGGCCGCGCAGTCGGTGACATCGGCCCTGCCGACAATCACATTTTCGGCCACAGCTATGGATCCGTTGCCAGCAGCTACGCGGGCGCGGAAGGCAGGCTCGCATCGGATGTCCAGACCATCACACTGCTCGGGTCACCAGGCGCCGGACCTGTCACCCACGCCTCGCAGTTCGGTATCGGTGACAACGTCTACGCCGCGTCGTCCGGGAGAGATTTCGTCACCTGGCTCGGCGCCAGCGACACTACACAGGTCGGCCGTGTGTTCAACACCGGACTTGGGATCGATCCGTCGATCGAACCGTTTGGCGCCCAACGAATAGCGGCCCAGTCGCGATTCAGCTTCCCGCTGGACAATCTGATGTCCCACACTGGATATTACGAGCTCGGTTCCGAGTCGCTGCGGAACTTCGGTCGCATCGCAGCCGGAGAAGATCCTGTCGCAGCACCGCATCGAGGGGGTACGGACGGGCCCGATTCTGGCCCTCGGACGGGCCCGCGCGAACCGGAGAAGTTCCGGCGCCCGATTGACACCCTGGACGGGCACGCTCCACGTTCCCGTGACGCGGACTCGCAAATCGGCAGCCGTCCGCCTGGTCATGATGAATCGGTCACTCGGACTGCGGGATCTGATGATCGATCACGGTTCGATGATGGTGCACGAGATCAGACTTCCCCGGACCGTGACCCAGCCAAGTACGCGGGCGATCGTCGGCTGGCCGACGATCGCAATTCCGACCATTCTGCTGGCGATCGCGACACGAGTGCGGGTGCCCGTCACGATCGTGACGGGGAATCGCCCGGCGATCGCTTCGGCGAGGCCCCCACGGATCGGTCCGCCGACGACGGACGTGCGCGGTCAGAAGAGAACGGCACACCAGACCACTCGGCCGACCGGGCGGACGACAGCGGTATCGGCGACCGGACGGACGCGAATCGTCCCGGGGACGGACCGACGTCGTTCCGCGATATCGATCCCACCGCGCAGAACATTGCGGACTGGTTGCCGCTCATCAACAGTCGGTGGGGCGAGCCCGGCTTCCTCAACAACTGTGTGCAATCCGTTCACGCCTTCTTCGAGACCCTGCGCGGCAACCCGACACATGCTGAGCCCCACCCGGACCCCACGTCGCCCGGATCGCGACTGAGCGACCTCGAGGACGCCGCCGGCGGACGTTCAGAAGCTGCGACATTCGACCAGATCGGTGCGCATCTCCTCGACCGCGGCGACGGTGCGATGGCCGTGATAGGGACCAGCTACCTCGACGGTGCCGGAAAGCCTTCAGGCGGCCACGCCTATGTGGCGCGCAACATGGACGGCACCATCCGGGTCATCGACATGCAGAGTGGACGGATCACCGGCTGGCCCCCGGAGTTCAGTCGACGGCATCACGACGTCAACGACGTCATCTACGTCAACCGTGATCTCTCCGCCGAACGTCCGCTCACCAGAGACAACGATGTCTCACCGGCCGCCGATCGCTCTGCGGAGGATCGTGGGAACACGAGGCGCGACGATGACGCCCATGGGGACGATCGCCGGTTCGGCGAGAGTGAGGACTCCGCTCCGGTTCGTCGGGAAGATCGCCCGTTCGACTCTGAGTTCCCCCAGACCAGGCTCTCCGAGAACACCGATCGGATCGCAGACCAGGCGAGCCAGAGCGAGCCCAATCCAGGAGTTGCGGACCGGGTCCGAGACGTGCAAGCGAGCGGTCGTTTCGCCGGGGACGCAAGTTACTCGCAACACGATCGCGGCATCGAGGTTCCGATTCGCGCAGAAGCATTCAGCCACGCCAACCATGAACCAGTTGTGATGTCACAAAGAGAGTTCAAGGCGTACATACGGAACAGCGGCGTGAGCCTCAACGGCGACTCCCCGCTCTTCGCCTCGAACACGTGGTACCAGGTGGAGGGCGCGGGGTCGTTCTACACGCGTGACGACGGCACCATCGCCGGCATCGCGATGGTGCCGCAGCAGAACTTCACCAACCCGTTGGTTTCGCACCGATGGAACAACGTCTCGGTGGTCACTGATCGTGGCTTCTACCATCGTGATTCGAATGGCGCGCTCGTAGCGTACGACGGCTCAGCGGAGGTCACCGGAGAGTCAGAGAGGTATCGTCGCGATCATCTCCAGCGCAAGTCGAAGGAAGTCGAACTCACCAGCGAGGTGCTCGCACAGATCAATGCAGAGCTACCGCCCGGCACACCCGACCTCAGGCGAATCGATTTCAATGCCGGGCACTCCAGTCGAAACGAGTGGGGCGCCCCGAGCGAGATCTTCTTCTACTCGATGGAGTTCCATGACACCAACCAGAGTTGGTCCGAAGAGCATGACCGTAACGGAATGGGCTACCTGGTCGAGGACCTGTTCACCGGGATGGCCGACGAACACGACCGACCCGGCATCTGGCGACGCGAGGAGGTCTTCGGCGATCCGCCAGGAGCCTATCCGGAGAGCTATATCGTTGAGATGTCCTTCGACGGAGGCCAGACAGTTCACAGATTCGAGTTCGCGAACCGACGGGGGCGCTAGATGACAGACCCGATCCGGGAAACCCAGGCGTTGCTGAGCGAGATCGTCCGCCAGATCACCGCCGGCGTCGAGAGCTACGACTCGTTCACGTTCCTGTGGACCTATGTCGGCGACCGGCTGATCGGTGACGGTCGCTTCTATCGGGCTGGTTCTGTGGTGGAAAGCCGCAGTGTTGCCGCTCGAACCATGCCCGAATGTCGCGCGCAGTTCGATCGGCTCCGAGAACTCGAATACACACCGGAAACCGGAGCATTGCTCTACTTCCGCATCGCCGGCGATCGTCCCGATCGATACTCGTTCACGAGCAAGACATTTCAGAACGAACCCGCGGAAGGCGTGTGGTTGCACCGACCCGGTGACTACCGCCGGGAACTTGCTCGATACCCACGCAGGATCGTCCCGGAGTGGATGGCATCGCGACTTCGCGGAGTGGACGATCAAACAGCTGCGCTCTCGGGGCCTCGAGAAGGCGCACCCGCGGCGGTCGATCTGTTCCGGCGTCGCGAGGACCGACCCGTCACGCTGAGGAATCGGCTGTTGCTGGCCGCTATGTTCGGAGCTCTGACCAGAGCGCTCGGCGCGGGTTTCTCGGTGGAAGTCGATCGCGACGTGACGAAGGTGCGCATCTCGTCGCCCGACACCCAATCGCTCTCGTACACCATCACACTCGTCGACGAATCGCGGGCTGTGTTGTCCGGGCGCGCTCGTATCCCAGACCTGGAGCCGAACCAGATCGGTACAGCTGCCGACCACGGACGTCGGCCCGGAGTCGATCTCTTCTCGGCGGCCCCGGACTGGCTCACCATCGAACACCTCGATCCAGCCGTATTCGACAATGCTCTGGAGTTCTGCGTATGGCATGACGAAGACTCATGGTGGAGTTCGCCGGCAGCAGCCGACCAGGCGACAAGGGCCATCCGAATCGCAGCTCTGGAGTTGGAGTCGCCGAGCGACTACGCCTTCGTCGTAGCATGCGCAACGGTCGGCAACAGCAAGGCGCTGACCGACGCAGAGATCCGGAAGTTCGCCGTCGACGAAGCCAGTGAATGGGTCATCGCGCGCAACGAGCACACCTTCAAACCCATACCGGTCGATTCCTACGTTCGAGTCGTCGAACTGGCACACCGTTTCCCCGACAACACCCAACGCCGCCGTCCCAGCATCGACTACCTATCCGGCTGGGAGATCCTGCACCACATCGGCGTCACCACCGGGGACGGGCCCGCCGGCCTCATCCGTGACGAGATCCTCGCGATCCAACACTCCCTCGTCGCCGGCAACAACAGTGTCGACGTCGCCATCGCCGCCAACACCTCCACCATCCGCTGGCAGAGCCCACCCCCACGCGATGTCGCCGACAGCATCATCGGCCACCTCCACCGACTACGCGAACTGCACTACCGCGCCGACACCGGCACCTGGTGGTACGCCCGCATCACCGCCACCACAGCCGACTTCGGCGACCCCACCACACCCCCACCACCACACCTACAACTCGCGCCGGACGCCTACCACCGCGACCTCCAGCACTACCCCCGCCCCACACCCGACTGGCTCATCAACCTCTGGCACAGCCAAGCCGCCACCCTGCACACCCCCGCCATCGGGCCCGCACTCCCCATCCCGCCGATGCCTCCGTTCCCGATCGTGGCCGGACGCTGGGCAGCCATCGCCAACCTCGTCTACGCATTCGCACTCCCCGAAGAACGCGCCGACGGTTCACTACCCATCCGCGTCACCCCCGATGGCCTCTACTGCAACGGCCGCGAAGGCTACGACCTACGACTGACCGCACTACCCGACGGCCGCGCCGTCCTCTCCGGAATCGGCCTGCCCTGGACCAGCCCCACACCCGCCGACCCCACCGTCATCACCACCGACACCCCCGACTGGCTACCGGTGACCGCCCTGCATCCCGCCATCGACCACAGCGCCCTCACCATCTGCTGGTGGTGGACCGGCACCCACTGGGAACACTCACCCACCGCACCCCAGACCCCACCCGAACAACTCCCCATCAGCTGGGCCATCGACCGCCAGATCACCCTGCGCACCCTCACCCAGATCATCACCAGCACCGGCCGACAGATCCCACCACAACAGATCGACCACTTCCTCACCACCAACGAAACCAACCCCCAAGCCGCCCAACCACTCCTACGCGCCATCGTCGAAGGCGGACGCTAGCGGCCGACGGCCAGCAGGCTGGACTCGCGCGACCTCATCTCGCCGAAGCGACCTCGACTGGGGTCGCGGGAACGAGATCAGGTCGCGGGAGCGGTTCGGTTTCGGTCAGCGCAGGAGATCGGGGCGGTGGTACCGCAGCCATGCTCCTACGACACCGTTGGTCCACACGGCTTCGTACTCGGCGGGAAAGATCACCGCGTTGGGCGTGACGCTCGACTGTCCGTCGAGCAGCCGACTACCCGTCCGCCGATCGTGTTGGCGGAGGAAGCCGCTCGGCGCACCCGGAACCGGTGAGATCATTCCCTCACCGATGATCGCCAGTGACACATCACGTTTGGTCGCATTCGCAGCGGCTGCGGTCAACATTCCGGCCATCCCGACGCCCCCCGTGGAGACTGCCGAGTTCTGATCACGGATCGTGTGGATACGATCCCACCGCATCTCGACTCGGATGCAGTCGTCGGCCCGCACCAGCCCCTCCCGTGAAAGCACGAGGGTCTGACCGGTGAACCTCGCGCGCAGCGTGTTCCGTTTGCGCACGTAGATGATCGGCAGCGCGATCGCAGTACACACCGCAGCACCGGCGTATCCGATGTAGCCGTTCATCGTCGCGACGCCGATGACGATCATCGTGATGAAGTAGATGCCGACACCGGACAGGATCAACAGACCCCACCCCTTGCTCCGCATGTAGGCATCGGCGTCCCGGACGCCCGTCAGCACCACTGGCTGTTCGGGCGGGGGCGGAAGGTGTGGGTTCATCCGCCGCTACCGGATGGTGATCTGCCGCCCGCGGATGCCGTCGCGAGAGCGACGCTGCTCCGATGTGAGATCGGATGTATCCCCCAGCGCGTCGGTGAGATACCGGTCGAACTCGTCGAGCCCCGGGTACCACTCCTCGTGATGACGCTCGTTGTCGAGGTCGAAGACCGGTACGAGCAAGCCGTGGGTCCGGAAGGAACCGACGAACCGCGAACCCTCACCCAACGTGAGGCGTCCGTCGGCGTGCAGGCGTGCCAGAGCTGTCATCAGGTCGTCCTCGGGTTCTGATCGGACCCACCGAAGATGCGCCCGGTCCCCGGCATCAACCCACCACGGCGCGCCGTTCCCGCTGGCCGGCGAGAGCCGTGCGGTCGGCATGACCGTGTCGTTCGCCCGCTCGAGCATGTGCGCGATCTCGTGCGGCACCTCTTCCGACGAGGTGAACCACCACGAGAAGTCCTCGTGCACAACGATGTCCAACTGCGACTCCGGGGTGAGCAAATCCAGTAGTGAAGCTGACCCGTCCCCCGGTGCGTACTCCTCCCCCGGCTGTGCATGTGCCGACCACCGGATGGCGTCGGCGACCGACGCCGCCAGATCCGCCGGCTCGGGATCTGTCTGCAACCCGACCAAACCCTGTGGCGCGCCCGAGCTCTCACGCACCAGCGCGGGAATGGCGCCGGGCAGGATGGTCGCCACTGTGACAGAGTTCCGGGTGCCTGGCTCGACCGGCGCCGCGGGCTGCTCCTCCTCCTGCGGCACCACCGATGTCAGGACGGGATCGGCGGGACCGGGCTCGACGAGGTCGAGAAGGGCCGTCGCCGATGCGACGAACGATCGGAGCGCGACCAGGTCGCACTCTGCGGCGAGGCCGTCGAAAGGTCGTGGCGGCGGTGCCATCGCGGCCGCCTGGCGCGCCTTGCGTGCGGCGACCCGTTCGGCGCGATCACTCCCCGGACGTGGGCCACTGCCTCGCTTGCTCTTCTTCGCCATGCGTCCACCCTCTCATGTCGGGGCGAAAGGATGGTCGGAGGTTCAGTCGACGGTGACGAGCCAGTCGCGGACCCTGGCCGGGTGGTTGGTGGCCACCCACCGGACCCCGAGGTCGGCGCAGAGTTGGACGTCGACCTGCTCGTCGACCGTCCAGCAGTAGGTGACGCGCCCCGCCGCCGCAGCGCGGTCGACCAGATCGGGGTAGAGCCGCAAGCTCTCCACCGACGGTCCGATCCCGGTAGCACCGACCGCCGTTGCGGCGCTGCCTCCGAGCAGTCGCGCGGTGTCGCCCAACAGAATGGTCGGGAGCATCGGCGCATGTCGGCGAATGCGCCAGACTCCAGCCGAGGAGAACGAGATCACCACGGCTCGACTGTGATCCGCCGACGGTGGGGTCGCCACGCCGAACTCCTGCAATTCCTCGAGGAGTCGCTGCTCGACCAGACTGCCGAACCGCACCGGATGTTTGGTCTCGATGAACAGCCGCACCGGGCGATGCCAGTCCAGGGTCAGCGTGAGCAACTCACGCAAGGTGAGCACGCTCGCCGACCGGCCGTCCGTGTGCCACGACCCGAAGTCGTGTTCCTTCAGCTCGGCGAGCGACATCTCGCTCACCACTCCGGTGCCGTCGGACGTGCGGTCGATTGTCCGGTCGTGGATGCAGACGAGCTGGTGATCACTGGTGAGGCGGACGTCGCACTCGAGGCCATCGGCGCCCTGCTCGAGCGCGAGTTCGTAGGCGGCGAGGGTGTGCTCGGCGGTCTCACCAGACGCGCCGCGGTGTGCGACGACCGCGGGCTTTCCCGAGCGGGAGATCTGATCGTGTGCGCTCATCGTGACATTGGTGCCTTTGTCGTGGGACGGATCAAGGGGGCGGCGACGACCCGGTGGGCGGACCGGGAGCGGGCGGCACTCGCCGCGCTACGCGATTCCATCATGGCGTCCGCCGCCATCTCACGCGACCGCGACCCACCGACGGGCCGGGACGGTCGGGGTCTGGTCCGCGGTGAAGACCGCGTCGATGCGTGCGGCCAACCAGTACGCGAACGCCGACGACACGACCGCACTCACGATCACGAGTGCGAGTGCGCTGGCCGCGGTCTGGATCGATCCGGACTGGAGAGCGACCAGTCGGGTGACGATCCCGACCACGGCGAACGCGTTCACGATCGCCCATCCGACCCAGATCTTGGTGAGGCGGCGGTGCGTGCGGACGGTGTCGAGGTCGTCGCGGAGAGCTGCGACCTCATGCAGGAGGACACCGAGGCCGACGAGATTCACGATGGGGACACCCGCGAACAGGATCAGCTGCCAGAGCGGGCGCGGATCGAGCCGGTCGTGTCGGCGGTAGGCGTCGACGCGGAGCGCACGTACCCAGCGAACGGCGACCACGGTGGCGAAGACGAAGGTCGCCAGGGCGAACAGTCCGACGAAAACGACGAGCCACGCGGTCGCCGTGTCGAGCCAGCCGGGGATGGGGGACGTCCGGTTCACCACCAGCACGATGTAGCGGATCAGGTGCACGATTGCCGAAATGGCGAGCGTGCCGCCCACCAGGCGCAAGGCCGCTCGGACATCGGCGACCTCGATCCGACGGTCGTCCGCCACGGCATCCGAGTGCGGCGTATCGCGAAGACCCCAGAGGGGGAGGTAGGTGTAGCGCGGGATGACGCGGGTACGCGGGTGCGCCCGTGGTGCGGGCGCGGGTATCGCCTCCGGTGGCCGGCGGGCGACCCATCTGACGTGACGACTGCGGTAGACCCGTCCCGCGTCGATCCGGTTCCCGGACGGCGCAACCGACGCTTGCCGGGCAGGGGTCGCGGTTGCTGCGGAATCGACCACACGCAACGGTCCGCCACACCGGGGGCACCGCTCACGGCCGGGTCGATGCGGCGCCTGGATGCGGCACCGCGGACACAGATCGATCATCGGGTCCCGGCACCGGTCTCGACCGGCTTGCCGCTCTGCACCCAGTCGACCATTCCGCCACGCACGCACACGCCCTCGTAGCCGATCTGGTCCAGGTACTGCAGCACCCGCATCGCCCGACCGCTGGAATGACAGACGACGAGCAGTTCGGCATCGGGATCGATCTCGTCGATGCGGGCGGGCACGTCGCCGAGCGGGATGTGCAACGCGCCGCGGATGTGCCCGGCAGCCCACTCGTCGTCTTCTCGGACGTCGAGCATGACCCGGCCCGTCTCCTCGCTGAAATCGTCGGGAAGATCGGTCACCGGCACCTGCGGGATGTCGCCCATGCTCACGAATCCATGGTGGCACAGCCACCGCTCCGCCTGCCGCTCACCGACATCGGAAGACGGGTTCAATCGATCGGATGACTCCGCTTCGATCGAGTTGACACCGACCTCATCCGCATGGGTTGTCGACTATGTAGGTCGACATATATCTATCCACATGCGGATTTGCACGACCGTACGACTGTGTGCTTTACGACCGTCAAGTTGTGGATGAGACTGTGGATACTGTGGAGAATCGGCGTCGTGACCAGCGATTCTTGTGATGGGGGTCACGGGTTCAGCCGCACGAAAGTTCAGAGACTTCGCTATCTCGAAGATCCGCCGTTCGATCGAAGAAATTTCGCTTCTCAGCACTTCCTGTGGATAACTTGGGGACAGTTGGGGAGAAACTGTGTCGACTGGCTCCGAGGTGACTAATGGAAACGCAGAGCGCCAGTCTGCCGTACCGCGCCGATGGTGCCGGCGACGACATCCTCGGTCATCGCGCCCAGGCTCAACTGACCGCCGGTCAGTCGGGCGAGTAGGGGTTTCGGAGCCTCGACGACGCGTACCTCGGCATCGGGGTATCGCTCGGCGACGACCGACCGCATGACACCGACCCCGTCCACGAGGCCGATGTCGGCCGCGGTGGCGCCTACCCATACGTCCCCGTTGAACAACTCCGCGTCGGAGGCGGTCAACTTCTTGCCCCGCCGCTGACGAACCCAACGAATGAACTGTTGATGCAGTTCTTCCTGGAGGGACTCGATCCACGCGACGTCTTCTGTTCGTAGGGGCGAGAAGGTGTCCAGACGCGCCTTGTTCTCCCCGGCCGTGTAGAGCCGGCGCTCCACCCCGAAACGGTCGAGCACGTCCGCCAGCCCGAAGCCCGAGGAGACGACCCCGATCGACCCGACCAGTGAGGTGTGGGCGGCGTAGATCTCGTCGGCGGCACAGGCAATCCAGTAGCCGCCCGACGCGACGACGTCCTCGCAGAACGCGAGAACGGCAACGCCCTTCTCGGAGGAGAGCTGGCGGATGCGCTCGGCGATGTACTCCGATTGGGCCGGAGAACCGCCCGGGGAGTTGATCACCACGACCACGGCTTCGAGATCCTCGGTGTCGAACGCGCGGCGCAACACCGGTTCCAGGGTGTCGGTCGTCAGTCCAGGGCGGCCGGTCTGCGTCGACCCGATGTGACCGTCGAGACGGACCACTGCCACCTGCGCCGGTCGTGATCGCCCCAGCGCACGCCGAATGCGCGACCTCGTCCGATTCTTCCGCCCCCCAGCGGTGGCTCCAGCGCTCATCACGCCGAGTGTAGTGGGCGCACACCGTTCCTCCCGGCATGTCGCTCAGCGGGATCTCGACCGGCGGGATCTCGACTACGAGTCCCGCCGCGGGCCGAGGACACCCCCTACACTGTGCGGCGTGCGCATCCGCTGGCTGACGGCGTTCCTCGACTTCCCGACAGAACAGTTCGGCGACGAGGTCACGTTCTGGCGCGCGATCGCCGGCAGCACCGTGTCGCCACCACGCGGCGCCAATCGCGAGTTCGCGTCACTCGAGCCCTTCAACGGTGACCCGCACCTACGAGTGCAGCGGGTCGAGGAGGGTTCGGGCGGCATCCACCTCGACTTCCATGTCGACGATCCCCGGGCGGCCGCCGGCGCCGCGACCGCCCTCGGCGCCGAGGTCGACCGCGAGGTCTCCGGCGATCCCGGCTATCTCGTCCTGCGTTCGCCTGCCGGCTTCGCCTTCTGCGTCGTCCCCTGGGCGGGCGAATCCGAGCGATCACGCCCGATCCGATGGCCGGGCGACACGATCAGCATCATCGACCAGGTGTGCATCGACGTCCCGGCAAACGACTTCGACGCCGAGGTGGAGTTCTGGCATCGGCTGACGGGGTGGGATGTGCAGCAGACCGCACACCCCGAGATGGTGCGCCTACGACGCGATCCCGCGCTCGCGGTCGGAATCCTCGTGCAGCGTCTCGACGCCGCCGACGACGGCACCACGGCTCGCGCCCACCTCGACATCGCCGCCACCGCGGTGGTCGACGAAGTGGCACGACACGAGGGCTGGGGCGCGCGCCAGATCGCCCGATTCGACGACTGGACGGTGATGGCCGATCCGGTGGGCCGGCAGTACTGCATCACCGCACGCAATCCACGGACCGGGCTGTGAGGCCGACTGTCACGGTCACCGATCGGCTCGAACACGTTGTGGGGCGCATGTTCCCGGCTTGGCTCGGTCGACTGACCGAGATCGTCGGTGAGCACGCCGACCTGTGGGAACTGGAGGTCGGCGACCCGTTCGAGCCAGGCGGAGAGGCCGCGTGGGTCGGGGCAGCTCGTACCGCGGACGGACGCGACGCAGTCCTCAAGATCGCCCCGCGATTGCCGGAGAACCGAGATGAGGCAATCGGCTTGGAACTGCTGGCCACGATCGGCGCCGCGGCGGTTCTGCACAGCAGGGCAACCGGCGCTCCGGTCACCGAGCACGACGGCCCCGACGCTGGCACCATCGCACTTCTGATCGAACGAGTCCATCCGGGAACACCGTTGGCACAACGGCTTCCCGAGATCGAACAAGACGTTGTGGTCGCCGAGTTGCTCGCCGGAATCTGGACAACGCCTGTCGGCGACGCCGACCTCCGCCATCTGTCGGAGCTCACCGCGCTGTGGACCGTCGACTTCGAGCGAGAGGCCGCGGCGGTCGCCGAACATCTCGACCCTGCCCTCGCGTCCCGCGGTGTCGAGATGTTCCGAACCCTGGCCGACACCGCCGACGACAAGGTCCTCCTGGTCACCGACCTCCACGCCGAGAACATCCTGGATGGTAGCGATCGCTGGCGCCTGATCGACCCGAAACCCTATGTGGGCGATCGCTGTTACGACGTACTCCAGCACCTGCTCAACTGTCGGCGCTTCGACCACGATCCGATCGCGTTGGTCGATCGGATGGCTGCGCTCACAGGGGTCGACCGCGACCGCCTGCGGGCGTGGGCATTCGCGCGGTGCGTCATCGAATCGGTGTGGGACACCGACCGGGTTCACGCCGCGAGGGTGCTGTCGGGTGTGGTGTGAGGGGTGCGGGGTTTGGGTGGGGCCGGGGGCCGGGCGGTAGGCCGGGGGCCGGGCCGGTACGAAATCTGTACGTGAGCGTCGAGCCATTAACGATATGTCAACGGCCCGGCGCTGGTGTACAGATTTCGTGCGAGCGACGCGGGGACGCGCCGGCGCGGGAGCGCCCTCGGGCTGATGACCACAAACTGCCGTCCAGCGGGAAGTCGCGTGGATATTGCACGCCCCACCCGGCTGAGCGGCAGACTGTGGTTACGGATCTACTGAAAACAGATCTACTGAAATCTGCCGCCCCGGCCCCGAGATCCGACCGAGAGGGACTCGCGGATGCCGATGCGGCTCCGACTTCGCACTGACGGGCGGATCTCGGTCGGGTCCGGGGGGTTCTCAGGGGAAGGCCCGGCCCCCGGCACGAAATCTGTACGAGAGCGCGGAGCCGTTGACGATATGTCGATGGCCCGGCCGTGGCGTACAGATTTTGCGCGGGCACGTCGGCGCGACCACCCCGGATCCACTTCACCGAGCGCACACGAGAACACTCTCGATCTGATTGACTAACGATGGTGGCCGGCAGGGATCGGCCGGTGTCGGGGCAGTCGCAGATCGAACGATGGGAAACCGGATGTCCCGGACCGCACAGCGCGTCGGCCTCGCGCGAACGTTGGCCAGACTTCTCGTATCGACCATGGCCGTCGGTGCGGCCGTGCTCGCAACCGCCGGATCACTCGCAGCACCGTCCGCCCGCGCTGCCGACAACGGTGATGACAGTTGCCTGTACTTCACCGAATACTCGTGTGCAGGCAAGGATCTCACCCGACTTTCGGTGGCCCGGAAAGTCGCGCCCGACCGCGACTTCACCAGCGCCGACCTTTCCTACTCGTTCTTCTACTCGCCGATGCCGGGATCGAATTTCTCCAACGCGACCATCCGTGGTTCATTTCTGGAGAACATCAATCTGTCGAGGTCGAACTTTTCCAACGCACACGCCGGGGAGACGTCGTTCAAGGGTGCGAACCTCCGGAACTCGAACTTCACCGGTACGAATCTCCTTTACGCGAGGCTCATCGACGCCGACCTGACGGGGTCCGATCTGACCGGGGTCAAGTTCTCCGGGACCATCGTCTACGGTGCGGACTTCAGCCGAGTGGTCGGACTCACTCGGCAACAGTTCGACGAGATGGACACGATCGGAACCCCGGAGGTGTACCCGCCATCTGCGCCCGAACAGGGGTCACCAGGGCTCGGTTCAGCATCGTTCGGCAGCAGCTGACCCGCACGGGACGTCGCCGACTCATTCAGTGACGAGTGTCCCCTGGTGGTACAGGATGGTCCACTGCCCGCACGTCCGCTGCCACACGGTCAGGCGCCGTGTCACTCGCTCGGACATCATCAACGTGTAGGTCAGCAAATAGGTCTCGTCGGCGACCTCGCGCACCTGGAACTCGTCGGCCGACCAGATCTCGTCCCCACCCTCGGCCTGTCGTCGTTCGACTGTCTCCCAGACGAACTCGCGGCTGTAGCGGCGTCCAGAGGCGCCGGTCTCCCAGAACCCGCCCGCCACCAGATCGTCGAACGTCTCGAGGTCGACCGGACCGTCGAACCGATGGAACACCGGCTCCAACTCGACGAGCTCGGCGAGAACGCCGGCCAACTCCGGCGGCGTGGTGAGATCGGGCTCGTGGGATCGGTCGGTCATCGGTCGCAGAACTCCTGCAGGCGTTCGACTTCCGCATCGACCTCACGGCGGGCACGCGGACTCACCTCGGCACGGTAGTCGACGATGACCCGACCGTCGCCGTCGAGCGACCAGATGCCCGCGAGCCGACCGTCGACCAGTACGAATCCCGGGAAGCGACCGTTGGCGGTGAGCGTCGATCGATAGATGTCGGTGTCGGCGATCCGGATCCGGTCAGCCTGAGAGACGATGGCGTTGTCGTACGGCGCAAGCAGGCGAACCGGAGCGGGCTCGTCGGGGTCGGCCAATGCGAGCCCGTCGAGATCGAACAGTTCTTCACCGTGTGGTCCGGTTCGGATGACGAGTTCCCAGTCCTTCTCCATCGCCGTGACGATCGGCCGCAGCCGGGTCAGGCCCGACCACGACTGGATGCCCTTGACGGTCGAGGGTCCGAAACCTCGGAGGTAGAGGCGCACCAGGTCTTTTCGCGCTTCATCTGCACGGACGGCCGGCTCTCCGGGACCGATCCAGTCATCGAGCAGCGCATACGTCGGCGCTCCGCGGCCATTCCACAGCCCTCGGGGCGGGACCTGGACCAGCGGCAGGAGGCATCGGGCGACCGCCGTCAGAGTGCTCGGATTCTCGTCGACGAACTGCTCCGCCAGCAGAGCTCCGAGGTCTGCACCGCTACGGGTCTGGCCATCGAGCAGGTCGCGGGCGGCACGCGCGACGTCGTCGGCGTCGGCACGGATGAACGTGCTCGCGTGGTTGCGCCGCGCTTCGGTGTCGATGATCGGCTGCGCCAGCGGCCGCAGCCACCGCGCATCCTCTCCGTCGACGAGGAAGACCGTGCTGCGCAGCAACGCGATCCGGATGACCTCACGTTCGGTGAGCAGTCCGTCCAACTCGGCCGGATCGAAATCGGCTACGCGCGACCACAGACCGAAGAAGGCAGCACGAGGATCCTGGGACTGGATCCCGACGATGCGGTCGAGCACTTCCACGGCATCGTCATCGACACGTTCGAGCAGATGTTGCCGCTGCAGGAACGTGCGATTCCATTGGTCGAGACCGATCTGATCGGGCACCGTGTCGTCGGCTGATCAGTACGTCAGGCCGGGTACTTCAGCCCGGTCGCCGCATGGCACCGATACCCGTTGGGATTCTTCGCCAGGTACTGCTGGTGATAGTCCTCGGCGTAGTAGAAGTGACCGTCGCCGGCCTGCGTCAGCGGCGCGATCTCGGTGGCAACCGGTCCTCGTCCGGCCTCGGCGAGGACCGTGCCGAACTTCTCGGCCGACCGTCGGGCGAGAACCGCGTCGGCCTCCGACAGCGTGTAGACGGCAGACCGGTACTGGGTGCCGACGTCGTTGCCCTGGCGCATCTCCTGAGTCGGGTCGTGGGTCTCCCAGAAGACCGCGAGCACCGCCTCGAGGTCGATGACCGTGGGGTCGAAGACGACCAGCACGGACTCGGTGTGACCGGTACGCGCCGTGCACACCTCTTCATAGGAGGGGTTGGCGGTGTAGCCACCGGCATACCCGACGGCCGTCGTGTACACCCCGGGGATCTGCCAGTAGATCTCCTCGACGCCCCAGAAACACCCGCCGGCCAGCACCACCGCGTTCAGTCCATCCGGGAAGGCCCCTATCCCGGTGGAATCGTCGGTCCCCACGCTTCCACGCATCGGGTGGCGCAACAGGAGGTGTTCGGCAGCCACCGGCACCTCGGTGTCGCGGCCGGGCAACGCATCGTCGGCGTCGACGAGCTGCTGCTTGGAGAGCTGTCCCTGGATCAGACGATCAAGCCATGACATGCCCAAATGCTACTCGACCTTCGAGTAGTGGCTGGTAGCACAAGTGCGGCCAACGCCATCGGCGGCCATACCTTCGCACGCCGGTGAGTCGACGCGACGTGATCGGGTCACCCCACCGGGACTCGATCACGATTATCGGCCTTCCGGCCAGATTCACCCGAGGTCCGACCGATCAATGCCTGTGCTGATTGCACATTCGCGCGGTCGGCTGCACGGCGCATGATGTCGTGTGCGGCCTCGTAATCGGTCGCAGGCCTGAGGAGTGCAACGGTGAGCGATCGGTTCGGTCCGACGAAGCGGACCGTCGACGGTACCCAGATGTTGAAGCCTTCCAACCTGATTCGCTGACCGTTAACCACGACCTGGCGCTCATGTAAGGAATCCCAATCGCCGATGTGATATCCGGCGCGCTCCACGACTACCAGATGCGCGGTGAGGATCTCGGCGATCGCCGTCAATTCATCGGCGAGGTCGCGAGTTCGGGGCCACCACGCGCCGTCGACCAAGCCCCGCCTCGATTGGGCAGGCTTGAGTTGGATACGACCGCCTCGCGGCTGATCGGACCTTCGAGTGTTCATGCTGCGATTTCCTGAAACCTTGAGATGCCCCAGCGGAGGAGGCGGAGAACGCAACTCTCGCCGCGAGGCCGTCGAAGTTGAATCGGCGGAGCGACCACGACATCTCCACGCGCGGGCATCATCGATCCGCTGCGTCGGATTCCATCAACACATCCGACAACGTTCCACCACGCTCGACTGACAGCATGACTCGACGCCACACATCACACGCGTTCACGAACGGCACGTCGCGCGCGATCAGGATCACGGGGTGCGAATCTCCGCCGAGAACGCTCGCCATCGAGAAGCGGGATCGGCGGAACGCACGGCGGGCGACCACGTCCCCGTGAGTCGCACCTGCCGCGGTCGCGGGGTGGAACACGATGTCCCACTCTGCCAGGAGATCGCCGGGGACGTCGGCGGCGTGCTCTTCACGGATACCGATGACGATGGTCCGCGGTTGCACAGAGTGGCCCGGGCGCGAACGGTGATACTCGCGTACGTGTCCGTACAACCGGCTCCGGGGCTCACCTTTGAGAATTCGAGAAGCAGTGATCATTGATTCGCTCGCCTGACTGACCACATCGATGGTGGCCATTCGATGCCGGAGACGCTGACAGAGACCCGTCAGATTGTTAGAACCAGCTGGTTCCTACCGTACGCCTGCGCACCGTGTTGCATCGGCGTCGTCAGGCGGCCTCAGCTTGTTTCTCGTGGTGGGGACCACGGTGCGGCCGCGGTGAATGTCGGCTTCACAGGGCGTGCGGTTCCTTGCGGTTCGGTATCGAACGCGGCTCTCGCTTGAGACCGACCGTGCGCTCTGCTTATGATGACGAACGTATCCAGATGTGATGCCGCTCACTCCACGGCAGCCTGCATCGTGAGTTCGGGTCAGTACAGCTCAGCCCGCGACGATGCGCCGTGAGACCGGTGCCCGGCATGACGACACCGGACCACGAAGGGCGACAATGGCGACGCACGCGGGCTCAGACTTCAGACATGCACTGACCCGACCGTCGGCCCAACCCCGCGCCTCATACGATGTGCGATCGGCATGCATCGGGACCGCCGCCAGCATCGTCGGTCTGCTCGCGGTGCTCATCGTCCTCATCATGATCTGAATCCGCCTCCCCGACGCCGCCACACCCCCTCATCGGGACCCCGACTGCGCGCACCTATGCCCTAAATGATTGGGATGCAACCCATCTCATCACCCGAACCTAACTATTCCCATACGACAGACTTCAACCGCGCTTGAACTGGACTGGTTCAGATTTGTTGCATTCGCCCAATCTCTGCGTAAGGGTGGAAGCATCCCGCGCGGTTGGCCCCGTAGTGCTCCGACCGCTCGAGACACGAGTAATCGAGCAGTACCTCAGAGAGGAATACCGTGGCTGAATACACCTTGCCGGATCTCGACTACGACTACGCGGCCCTGGAGCCGCACATCTCCGGCAGGATCAACGAACTCCATCACTCCAAGCATCACGCGACCTACGTCAAGGGTGCCAACACGACGCTGGAGAAGCTGGCTGCTGCCCGCGAAGACGGCACGATCGCCGACAAGATCTTCGGTCTCTCGGCGAATCTCGCTTTCCACCTCGGCGGACACACCAACCATTCCATCTGGTGGAAGAACCTGTCGCCGGACGGTGGCGACAAGCCCGAGGGTGAGCTCGCCGCAGCAATCGACGAGTTCTTCGGCAGCTTCGACAAGTTCCAGGCGCACTTCACCGCTGCGGCCACGACGCTGCAGGGATCGGGTTGGGCCATCCTGGGTTATGACACCATCGGTCAGCGCCTCGTGATCGAGCAGCTGTACGACCAGCACAGCAACACCTCGCTGGGCCTGATCCCCGTCGTCGTCCTCGACGTGTGGGAGCACGCCTTCTACCTCGACTACCAGAACGTGAAGCCGGACTACGTCAAGGCATGGTGGAACGTCGTCAACTGGGCCGACGCCGCCGAGCGTTTCGCCAAGGCGCAGAGCCAGGGCAGTGGACTGATCGTCCCCGCCTGATCCGAGCGGATCCACCGCCGACGGCGGCCGCCCTCCACAGGGTGGTCGCCGTCGTCGCGTATCAGGGGTCGGTCGATCAGTCGGCGAGTCCGCCGCTCAGCTCGGCGAGCCGATCGAGTTCGACCAAGGTCGCATCGTGTGGGCGGACCGGGACGATGCCCAACAGGGTCCGGTGGATGCCCGCCTCTGCGAGCCGGCCTAGCTCGGCGCGGGTCGGGTCGAAGACCGTCGCGATGACCGGAACCGGTCCCTTGCCCTCTTCCCGAGCCAGTGCCTGCAGTTCATCGACACCGCGTCTCAGCTCATCGACCGGGATGCCGACCGGCGCGAGCCAGCCGTCGGCGTGGTCGAGGATTCGCTCGTGGGTGGTCGGCCCCCAACCGCCCAGCCAGATCGGCGGACGCGGTCGTCCGATCGGCTTGGGCCACGAATAGAGCGGGTCGAAATCGACGTGGTCCCCGTGGAATTCGGCCTGTTCATCACTCCAGATAGCGTCCATGGCGCGGAGCCGCTCGGTTTGCAACGCCACCCGCGTCCGCGGGTCGGTGCCATGGTTGCGCATCTCCTCGCGTAGCCACCCCACACCGGCGCCGAGTTCGAAGCGACCCCCCGATGCGCGATCCAGACTGGCGATCTCCTTGGCGAGCAGGATCGGATCGCGCTGCACCACGAGAGCCACCGCGGTCCCGATCCGCAGATGCTGCGTCGCCGCGGCCGCGAAGGACAACGAGATGAACGGGTCGAAGTTGCGGTGATAGTCATGGGGGATCTCGCCCCCACCGGGGATCTCGGTCGTGATGGTGACCGGGATATGGGAGTGTTCGGCGACGAAGAGCGACTCGAACCCACGCTGCTCGACCGCGCGCCCGAGTTCTGCGGGGCCGATGCTCTCGTCGGTGACCCCGGTGAAGATACCGATGTGCATGTGCCCGACGCTAGAGGTTCACGCCAGCGTCAAGGTCAAGTCCGACAGCCGATCCCGCCCCCGGACGGCTGCCACTAGTACTCGATCAACGAGTTCGAGTGCACGATCGACGGATTCGAGCGCACGGTCGACGGTTCCGAGTGCACGATCGGCGAGATCAGAGGATGACGGTCAGGGCGATCGCGATTGCACAGGTGACCGCGATGATCGTGAGCGCGACCCAATCCCGGCGCCCGGGACCGGATGGATACGCAGCCAGCCGACCGGTGCCGCCTCGCGCAGTGATCGCCTCCGCCATCTCCGCACTCCGACGCAGTGCGCTCGACATCGCGGCAGTGATCAGGTCGACGAGTCCCATCTCGGCCGACGGGTGCCCCGAACGGGCCGGCGCACCCGGGCGTAGCCGATGGGCTGCACGCAGGATCCTCAGTTCGTCGATCAGCAGTGGTAGACCCCGCAGACACAGGGCGATGGTCACCGCCCATTCGTCCACCGGCGCCCGCAACCATCGGAGCGGGCGCATCAGCTTGGCCAGCGCGGGCGCGACCTCTGCCATCGGCGTCGTCCAGATGACCAGGATCGAACTGGCGACCAGCACCAATCCCAGCGTCAGCGCCCGCAAGAAGACCAGCAGGGCGGCCAGACCGAAAGTGAGGTTGATAGCGGCGCCGAGCGCGATGAGACCCCAGAACCACCACGGCGGTCTGGGCAACGCGCCCAAGGGTATTCCGGCGATCAGGGCTGTGATGACGACGACCGCCGCAACCAGGCCGAGCGCAGGCCAGGATGGCAGCACCCAGGTCATCAGGCCGAGCGCGAGTACGATCAGCAGTTTGGTCCCGGCCCAGAGTCGGTGTACGACAGAGTCTCCCGGCACCTGCCGCAACGGGACGTGATGCATCGTCATGCCGGACCACCTTCCGTCCACAGTCGGGGGTCGGTCACCGGCGCCTGCGCGATCGAACGTCCGGGCTCCACCCGGCCCGCATCCGCCGCCACGGCGAGGGTGCCGTCGACCAGCGTGATCCTTCTGGGGCACACGGAGTTCAGCGCTCCGAAGTCGTGCGAGATGACCACGATGGTCAGCCCCGACTCGCGGAGACGAGCCAGCAATGCGACGATCTCGTCACGCGCATCCGGATCGAGTCCGGCCAGGGGCTCGTCGAGGATCAGCACCTCGGGTCGGTGTGCGATGAGTCCGGCGAGCACGACCCGTCGCATCTGACCACCACTGAGGGAGTCGACCGGTCGGGACGCCATCATCCGCGGTAGGCCCACCTGTTCGAGCACGCGCGCGACCTCCGCCGTGCCGACACGCACGCCGCCGGCGGCCATGATCTCGTCGCCGACCGTCGCCTTCTGCAGCTGCAGCCGGGCATGCTGGAAGGAGAGGCCGACGCGGCCGACCTGCTCGGAGATCGGCGCACCGTCGAGCAGGCACCGCCCCTCGGTCGGGGTGAGCAGACCCGCCAGCGCCCAGGCGAGGGTCGTCTTGCCGGAGCCGTTGCCGCCGACGACCAGCAGACCGTCGCCCCGACGCACGGTGAACGACACGTCGTGGAGGGCCCGCACGGCCCATGGCGAACCGCCGAGATAGGTGTAACCGAGCCCGTCGACGTCGAGGACGACCGGACTGTCGACTCCGGAGAACCGTGGGCGAGGTGCCGGGATCGTCGACGAACCGACCTCGGACGATGCACCCGCCCGCGGCACCCAGTCGGGAGCGTGGGGCACCAACCGTCCTGCCGACAGGTGGATGATCCGGTCCGCGGCGGCCGCCTCCGCGCCCCGATGGGTGACGAGGACGACGGTGATCCCCCGACGTCGGGGCAGAGTGGAGAGCAGTTGGAGCAGTTCGGCCCGACCGTCCGGATCGACCATCGAGGTGAC
This sequence comes from Gordonia soli NBRC 108243, assembly GCF_000334455.1. Lineage (GTDB taxonomy): Bacteria > Actinomycetota > Actinomycetes > Mycobacteriales > Mycobacteriaceae > Gordonia > Gordonia soli. The sequence continues at coordinate 117,621 of NZ_BANX01000023.1, read as the reverse complement.
CTCGTCGGCGATCAACACCGCCGGATCACGGGCGAGCGCCGCCGCGATGGCCAGGCGCTGCTGCTGTCCTCCGGAGAGGTCCGCGGTCTCCCGACCCCCGAGGCCGGCGAGACCGACCTCGGACAACAGTGCGTCGACGTCGACGGTGATGTCCGCGGGGAGGCCCCACACCACGTCGTCGGCGACCCGCGCGCCCAACATCTGGGTCTCCGGGCGCTGCAGCACCATCGCGGTCCCACCACGGCGGCCGAGTCCGGCGGGTCCGGGCCGGTCGACGACGCCGACCGTCGGTGCGCGCCCGGCCAGGACCTTCGCGAGCGTCGACTTGCCGGAACCGTTGGCCCCGACCACGGCGACGAACTCGCCGGCGGAGATGGTCAGGTCGATCCCGGTCAAGACGGCAGGACCGGCAGCGCGATAGGAGAACCCCACGTCGATCAGTCGCAACGGCAGCGCCGCAGGTGCGAGGTCGCCGTCGGCGGTCTGTGCGTCGAGGGTGTCCTCGCTCGGGATGTCGGCCAGCCGGTTGACCACACCGCCGAGCAGCCACCACGCGACGTAGAGCGAGACGATCGTGCCGACCGCACCACCGACCCACATCCACAACCACCACTGGTCGACCATGCTGGTGCCGATCGACCGCACGACATCGGCGGCCGGTTGCAGTGGGGCCCAGGCCTCGAGCCAACGGACCGTTCCGCCGACGGTGTTCTCCAGTGCGCGCAGCACCAGTGTCCGCAACGGCACCAACACCCAGAGCAGCAGAACGGTCAGGAGCCCGACCATCGGGCCGACGATCACCGCGGCAACCGAGATCGTGCCGATCCCGCGTCCCCGACGTTTGGTGTCACCGACGATGCCGCCCACCAACGCCGCACTCAGCACCGCCGTCGCGGCCCCCGTACCCGCCATCGCGAAGCTGACCAGCGTGGTGGTGACGGTTGCCGCAGCGATGGCGCGGGGTCGGGTACGTGCGGCGATCACTGCCAGCGGTACCGGTGCGATCAGGGCGACGGCACCGGCCAGCGGCACGACGGAGGCCACGACGATGGCCGCCACCGTCAGCCCTCCGAAGATCGCCACGGTCGCGATCTCCATCGGACGCAGGGCCGCAGAGTTCTTCACCCGACCAGTGTGCCTGGTCGGGTGCAGCCGGCAACTGCCCTGCTGGGCCGGGCCGTGTGTAAAAGAAGCGTCACAACCGCGTGTTCCGAGTTGTCGGACCGTCTCGGTGGGAGCATTCTCGATCCACCGGTGTCGTCGCCGGTGCTCCGCGGCGAAGGAGTTCTGATGACAGCGATCCCGATCGGGCTCACCCCGTTCCAGGAAGACGGCCGCCTCAACGGCATCCTCATCTCCGGCCGCTGGCCCGAGTCGACGCTCGAGTGGACCCAGACCCTCGTGGCCTCGGTACGCATCGCCTGCCGGCCCGGTTTCCTGCCCACCACCACGATCTTCGGGGTCGTCGAGGAGCGCCCGGGCGACGCCGAGGCCGATGCGGTGGGGATGATGGTCGCGATCGGCAACGTCGTCGATGACACGTTCGTCGAGGCCGGTCGCTTCCTCGGCACACCCCCTGCGTTGGTGATGCTGCATCCACCCTCACGCACCCGACCGTCGCTACCGGAGTGCGCCGACGTCGCGTCCGGCTGCGTTCTGCTGCCCGGTCTTCCAGAGCTGGGACTCGAGCATCGCGCGGGATGGGCCGAGGCGGAGGCCGATGGGACCGTCGTCACACTGCGTAACCAAGTTGGTATAGATCCCAGTTCCGACCCAGATACGGCCGTTCTCGCGATGATTCTGGCGGCCTGACCTGCGGCTGCCGGATCAGGGTTCCCTAACTTTCGATTTTGTGCTCCCTACCTGCGGAAACAGGGCTTGCGATCAGTTGCGGGGACGTATGAGCGCTTTCTAATCTGGCCACATGCTCGCTGCCCTGCTCGTCTCCTTCGGCGTCATCTTCGTCGCCGAACTCGGCGACAAGTCGCAACTCATGGCGATGACCTACGCCCTGCGGTACCGCTGGTGGATCGTCCTTCTCGCCATCACGGTGGCGACGACGGCCGTCCACGCCGTGTCCGTGTTCTTCGGTCACTTCCTCGGACTCTCCCTGCCGACAGCGTTGATGTCGGTGCTGGCCGGCATCGCGATGTTGGTGTTCGGCCTCTGGACCCTGCGCGGTGACTCGCTGACGGAGTCGGAGTCGTCGAAGGCGACCCGCGTCGGCGCCTCGGTGTTCTTCGCCGTCATGTCGGCGTTCTTCCTCGCCGAACTCGGCGACAAGACGATGCTCGCCACCATTACGCTGTCGACCAACCACAACTGGCTCGGCGTCTGGATCGGATCGACGGTCGGCATGGTCGCGGCGGACGCCCTGGCCATCGCCGTCGGCGCCCTGCTCGGCAAGCACCTGCCCGAACGCTCCATCGCGATCGGTGCCTCGATCCTGTTCTTCGGCTTCGCCGCATGGCTGATGTACGAGGGGCTCGCCGACGCCACCGCGGTGCCGATCGTCGCCACCATCTCGGCCGTCGTGGTGATCGTAGGTCTCGGGGTGTGGCTGATCCGCCGTAACCGACGGTCAGAGAGCGGCGCTCAGGCTGTCGAAGCAGACGAGACGACAGACGACAGCTCCCGACCGATCGCTCGGTAATTCGGGGGGTCGTCGCCGCCTGGAGTCGCACCCGTGTCTAGGGTGAGCGGTGAATCCTCTCCGGCACGCCCTCACGGTGGCCGGTCGTGTCACCGAAAGGACATCATGGACGTCTCCGGTTCATCCGTACTGGTCACCGGCGCAGCCTCCGGGCTCGGCGCCGCCACGGCCAAGCGATTCGCCGCCGCCGGCGCACAGGTCTTCGGCATCGACCTGCAGCCCTCCATCGACAAGGCCGAGAAGGTCGGCGGGGTCACCCTCCTGGCCGCCGACGTCACCAGCGAGGTCGACGTCCAGGCTGCGATCGACACGATCACCGACGGCGGCGCCCCGCTGCGTGTCGCGGTGAACTGCGCGGGTGTCGGTTGGGCGTCGCGCATCCTGGGCAAGGAGGGGCCGCACGATCTCGACCTCTTCCGCAAGATCATCGACATCAACCTGATCGGCACCTTCAATGTCATGCGTCTGGCCGCCAACCAGATCCAGAAGGAGTCGACGGTCAACGACGACGAGGGCCGCGGCGTCATCATCAACACCGCGTCGGTTGCCGCGTTCGAGGGGCAGATCGGCCAGATCGCGTATGCAGCATCCAAGGGTGGCGTGCACTCCATGACCATCTCCGCAGCTCGCGACCTGGCCCGCGCAGGCATCCGGGTGAACACCATCGCTCCCGGCACCATCGAGACCCCGATGCTGGCCGGTATCACCGAGGAGTTCCAGAAGACGTTGTCGGCGGCCATCCCGTTCCCGCAGCGCCTCGGCAAGCCCGACGAGTACGCCCAGCTGGCCGAGTTCATCGTCACCCACGACTACCTCAACGGAGAAACGATCCGCATGGACGGCGCGCTACGCATGGCGCCGCGCTGACCACCGGCTCCCCGAGAGCGAAGAAGGCCGCCGACGCATTGCGCGTCGGCGGCCTTCTCGTCGAGATGAGTTGACGCTGCGACGATCTCAGTCGAGACGCGGGAGTCCACCGACCACCCGCAGGCGCGCGTCGGCGGCCACCTCATCGCTGATGCCCGCAGCGATGATGTCCGGCGGATCCTTGGGAAGTCCCTGCTGCTCGCGCAGGACCTTGATGAGCTCGTTGACCACCGTCACCGAATCGCTCGACAGGCCCGCCAGGCGGAACGCCGCCAGCTGGACATTGGTGTCTGCCTGGAGACGCATCAGATCGATCTCGTCACGCGTCCGCTGGGCGGCGCGGTCCTCGAGGAAGTAGTGGACGTCGACCCCGAAGGCAGCCGCGATCCCCTCGACCGTGCGGAACGACGGCGACTTCGCCTTACCCGAACGCAATTGGCTCAAGTAGGACTCGCCGAGCCGGAATCCACGCTCGGTGGATCGGGCGGCGATCGCCTTGGCGCTGTAGGCGCGTCCGTTGGGACCCGGCACTGTGCGGAACAACTCTTCGAGCCGTCGGGCGAACAACCCCGGATCGACCGTCTCATGAGTCGATGCGTTCGCCGCCTGGGACCCGATGCGATGTGCGGTATCGGCCACAGGCTTATCCGTACCTCGTGAAGTCATGCTTCTCCCCGGTAACCAAAACTTGAACTTGCAAACATTAAACGCCCCCGCGCATCCCCCATGCAACGCTCAGTACCGTCAGAACGTACCCGAGACGACCTACCCCGCGTATCACCTGTGGCGATGTTGTAACGAAACACGGTGTGGCATTCTTCACACTTGACGCCGCATCGGGCTTTCCCAGCCGAATTCTCGCCATCCAGCGGGTGAACAGTCGATGAATCCGCGTCGCGCGCGCCTGGCCGAATGGTGGCACTCCGGCCCGCCGACGACGTGGGCCTGATTCACTCGGCGGCCTCAGTCTCGCAGGGCCAGGAGACTGTCCTGATACGGCACCTCGTCGCGCGCCGGGCCGTCCATCCACTCGCGCAACACCTTGGTCGCCCGGACGTCGTCCTCGTTGTACTCCAACAATCGTTCTCGCTGACCGAGATCCGGGCTTCCGCCGTCCAGCGCCACCGCCAACCGGTACCAATCCATGGACGCCTCGCCGCTCGCCTCGTCATCTCGCCATCGGAAACCCGCCACGGGGGCAACGCGTTTGAGTCCTTTGCCCAGCGGGCAGATGAAGTTGCGGCCGACCGCCTCGAAGATGTCGACCCACTCGTCGGAGTCGATGAACTGCTGTACCTCCGTACGGGTGGGCACACCGGGATCGCCGGCGAAACGATCCGTCGACGACAGCAGCCAACGGTTCTCGGCCTGTTGCGAATAGCAGTACGCCGCAAAGGTCTTGCCCGCGCGGGTCGCCTTGTCACGCTCGTCGATGAGCCAGGTCCAGAACTCCCCGAACGAGCGACCCTCGTCTCGAGTGGGCAACGGGTCCCAGGTCACGAACGGGCGATAGCGCACTTCGCGCATCGGATCGGTGGTGTCGGTGAGCAGAGTGCCCCAGAGGTACGCGCCACTCTCGCCGTAACTCTCCATGTCGACGTCCACCTCTACATCGGCCCGCGCGACGGTCGGCTCCTCCACCCGCCGCACCAGCTTGGTGTCGGTCAGCCAGGCCATCGCCAGCACGACGGCATCCGAGAAACGAGCATTGCCGGGCCAATTGGGTGGTGGGGCACCGCGGTATGCGGCCAGTTGATCGATGGTGTTCACGCCGATCTCGAACAGTGCCGAGCTCTGGTTGCCCCCGACGACCAGGCTCACGTCGCGCCTGCGTTCGAGGTCGGGACCGCATCGCTCCCACCACGGACAGCTGCGGCACTCTCCGATCCGACGAGGGATGGTCGCGATCAACTGTTCGGCGATCGCGATACGGCGGTCGAACACCTGCTCGTAGTCGGCGAGCACGGGTCCCATCGCGTGGACGACGATGCAGTCGGCGTCGATGCCGATGATCCCCGCCTTCAGCTCTGTCGGGTCGTCGGACGGTGTCAGCCCGAGATCGCTCATCATCGTGGTGAGCTGCGCCAACCGGAGAAGGTCCCGACGCTGGTTGCGGGCACTCCGGGACGAGTCCACCTGTGGCGCCCAGGTCCACACCGGACTCGTGAGGACCGTCGGGCCGCCGCTCGCCCTGGCGGCCGCGGAGGTCGGATAACTCACCCGGTGGTTGACCACGATCACCGGGACGTATCCCCCGTCTACCCGGACCAGGAGTTCGGCATGACCACGACGTCCACGCTCGGTCGGGAGCGTCGCGTTCCAGATCCACTCGACGCCGTCTCGGCACGCGGCCAGCGTCGCATCGACCCTGGCCTGATGGGAGGCACCGACGATCACCTGCCATGTGCCGGGCGGCTGGTCACTGTGGACACCGCGGAGCATCTCGCGGACCGCCGTCCGATGATCTGCGGCGGCTTCCTTGCGGCGAGCGGTGTCCGGGGTGTCGGTGCGGTCGGCCCGCTGATCAGGGTGAGCGAAGTCGAGCGCGAGGCGGTGTTCACATCCGGCGAGGTCACGGGGGTGCAGGACGACTCCGCCCACCTCACACCTCATCTCTCGCCATCATCCGAACCGGCACGGTCGCGTCGACGCCGGAGTCCCCCCTCCGACGGCACGCGCTCTTCCGCCTGCCGGCCACCGGCGGCCGGATCGCGCCCGGTCGCCTTGTGTCGACCCTATGTAATGCTTGTAGCACCATCAGCACGCGCGCTCGGCGTTTCGTCGAGTCGGCGCCACCACGATCATCGGCGAAAGGTCTGACATGGGTGTGTTCTCGTCCGACGGCGTGAGCCGCGCGCAGCGCAAGGCAGAGGCCAAGGCGCTGAAGGCGAAGGCCAAGCTGGAGGCGAAGCTCGACGCCAAGGAGCGTCGGCGCACCGCCAAGCAGAGTCGCAAAGTGGAACACAAGTTCCGGGCCAAGGAACTGAAGGCCGAGCGCAAGAACATCGACCATGCGGCCAAGGCACGCGACAAGATCGCGAAAGCCGAGATCAAGACGACCGCTGCAAAGGCCAAAGCGGCCGCCGACGCGCGCCCACTCAGTCCGACGAACGTCAAGCGCTACCTGACGGTCGCCCGCCTGGTCAGCCCCATCGTCGTGCCCATCGCCTACCGCGCGGCAGTGGGCGTGCGTGGTCGTCTCACCGAGGTCCGCGCGTCGCGTGCCGGGGTGCCGGCCGACGTCCTACGCCAGTTCTCCGGCCATGGGGCGACGCTCGCCGCACGCATCGCCACCTCGCGCTCCTCGGTGGAGCAGGTCGCCGGCCGCGACCGTGGCGACGAGAACCAGGCCTTCGTGAAGGCGATGACCGAACGCCTCGACAACCTGGCCGTCGCCGTCGACACCGCCGAATCGATGCCGCCGGGACAGCGTCGCACCGCTCATCAAGCCATCGAGAACGAGCTCGCGGCCATCGACGCCGACGTGCTCGCCCGACTCGGGGTCCGGGCCTGACTACGATGGTCGCAATTCCCATCGTGGGCCGGTCGGGCGTAGGTCGATCCGACTGATCCGCACCGGCCGGACCACGGTGGACTGTCGAGCGGTGACCATCTCAAGCGACTCGAGGAGACTGACCGATGACCGATCCGGACCCGAACGCCACCCCGGCCCAGGAACCGGATCGGCCTGATCCAGGCTCGGCCACTCCACCGACGGCACCCGAGTCCGGAGCCGACTCGCCGGCGGCGTCCGCGTCGAAGCCCGCGAAGAAGGCACCGGCAAAGAAGACCGCGGCTACGAAGAAGACACCGGCAAAGAAGACCGCGGCTGCGAAGAAGGCGGCACCGGCGAAGAAGACACCGACCAAGAAGACCGCCGCGAAGAAGGCACCGGCTGCGAACAAGACTGCGCCACCTGCGGCCAAGCCTGCCGAGCCCACCGGCTCGCCAGCATCCAGCGAGCCGACCGTCGACGAACCATCCTTGTTCGACGCACCGGCGCCGGAGGCTCCGGTCGGACAGCCCGCGGCCGAGGTGCCGCAGACGGCGGGGATATCGAAAACGACGGAGGGATCGAAGGCACCGGGGGTCGAGCCGCCGGTCGCCGCCGCCGAGACTGCTGCACCGGACGAGCCGGTGCGCGCCGTGGACCCCCCGAGTGACCCTCCGGCATCGACCGGGCACACCGCGAAGCCCAAGAAGGCGCCGAACAAGCCACCGACTCGCTCCGCGTCGACCGGCCCGGCCGGGCGTGCATCCACCGCTCCCACTGCGCCGACCGGTTCGCCGACTGCACCGCACCGGCCGTCCGTGCCGGCCACCGCCACCGACCCGGTGGCTGAATCCGACGCCGCGCGAGCGACTTTCGCACAGCTTCGGTCCGCGACGCCGACCGCTCCCCCGGCCCCGGATCGCACGCCGATCATCGCCGCCGGTGTCGCCGGGACGCTACTGATCCTGTTGTTGATCCTTCGCCGGCGCCGTAGCTGACGGCTCCGTGGCGGACCGCGCATAGGTCGCCGGCGGCGTTCCGACGACTTGGGTGAACGCACGGATCATGTGTGCTTGATCGCTGAAACCGAGGTCGTTGGCGGCCGCAGCCCAGTCGACGACGCCGCCACGATTGGCGACTGCCGCGACGTCGAGGAGCCTGAACCTCTGGATCACCCACTTCGGACCGATCCCGACGTACTCTCCGAACAACCGTTGCAGGCTGCGGACACCCATCCCGGCAACTTCGGCGAGGTCGTCGACGCGGGTGATCGCCTGATCGGTTTCGGCGCGGTAAACCAGGTCGGCGACGTGATCGATGACCGGATCCGGTTGCAGCGCCAACGACTCGAGCCATCCGTCCGCCGTCGCCACCATCTCGTCGTCGGTGATCGACGGGTCGGCGATGCGCATAGCGACCGGTTCGTCGTCGATGTCGGTGACGTCACCCAGCGGCAGCACCGATCGCGTCACCGCACTGACCGGACGGTCGATCACGGCGCGGAATCCGCCTGGGCGAAACGCGATCCCGAGGACATGTCCGGTTCCGGTGAGAGTCCGGGAGAACTCGTTGTCGCCGACTCCGTGGACCAGCATCCGCCCACGCTCGCCCGCCACGTGGACGATCGGCTGCGGGATGACACGCTGGGTGTGTGGCTGGTCGGTACGCCACCGGACGATCCAGTAGTAGTCGACGAACGGGCTCAACGACGGCTCGCAGTGGCGACGGCGGACGTCCAGCATGTTCGCCTTTGCCGGATCCAGGATGGCCTGGTCACGACCGTCGGGATCGGGTGAACCCGGCATCTCCATCGGTCCAGTCTCCTGCGCGGACCTCGCGTCTGTCCATCCGCGCGTCGACCATCGGTGTCGTGTTTCTCCAAGACCCGACGGGGTGTCGGCGAGCAGGCTGGGAACATGACCACGCAAACACACACCGCCACCGGAACTTTCACCGTCACCTCCTGGAGCGAGGAGCCCGTCTACACCGCTGACGACGAGACCGTCGAGGTCAGCGGGATGCCCTACCCTGCACGCGGTTTCACCCGCGCCGCGGTCACCTATTCGTATGCGGGAGACGTCTCCGGGACCGGCACCATCGGCTATCTGATCGCGTACATCGCAGGACAGTCCGCACCGACCGTCGGATTCCAGGGCTTCGAGGGGACCATCGACGGTCACGAGGGGACGCTGGTTCTGCAGCATTCCGGCGAGCACGACGCCACCGCCGTCCGTGAACGTCTCGAGATCGTCCCCGGTCTGGGGACCGGCGGACTGGCCGACATGCGCGGACACGCCGACGTCGAGCTGGCCGGCCACTCCGAGGACGGCTACCCGATCACTTTCGAGTACTCGATGGGATGAGTCGGGTTGGGCAGACTGCGCGGTCGGGCTGGGTCGATTCCGGGGACGGTCTCGGGCCGATTTCGGGGACGGTCTCTGGCCGGTTCCGGATTCGGTCTCGGATTTTTGGCACCTCAGCGCCGCGAACTGTGGAATACGCACAGCTGAACTCGCTCACGTGCCAGAAATCCGAAACCTGCGAGCAGGCAGCCCCTGCGACCACGACCGGGCGTCCACCGACCTACACCCTCGGCCCCGGATTCCTGACAGCCCACCAGCACAAACTGTGGAATACACACAGTGGAACTCGCTCACGTGCCAGAAATCCGGGCACAGCCCCACCCCCGACTCGCACCCGACAACCGAACCGACCGCGCCCGCCCCGGATTTCCGGGACGGGCGCGAGCGAGCACGCGTGACGACCGACGCAGGATCAGATCAGCTTGTACACCGTTGTACCGCCGATGGTGGTGGCCGTGTAGTTCTCGGCGACCCACTGCGAGATCTCCGAGTTGCCGCCGGGGCCACCGCCGCTGCCGCCCAGGTAGTAGGCGATCTTGCCGGCCTTCACGTAGGCGATGAACTGTTGCAGGGTCGGAGCGGGGTCGCCGCTCCACCCGCCGATCGCCATGACGGCCTTGCCGGTCGCGATCTCGATCCCAGCCGCGGACTGCGACCCGTTGGTGGCCGCGGCCCAGGTGGCCGATGTCGATTTCAGCGCGGTGACCAATTCGGTGTTCGACGAGATGTCGCCGCCCATCCCCGGGCCGCCACCGCCACGACGGCCGTCCTGGGACTGCGTTGTCCCCGTACCGCTCTGGGCAGTGCCGTTCTGGGCAGTCCCGTTCTGGGCAGTCCCGTTCTGGGCAGTCGACGACCCGGTGGTACCGGTACCGGTCGGGGCCTGAGCATTGGCACCCTGGCCGTTCTGAGTGCCCTGGCCGTTCTGAGTGCCCTGACCGTCCTGCGCGGTCGGCCGACCGCCACCCATCCCGCCGGGCCCGCCCATCCCGCCGCCGTCCATCGACGTCGACACCGCGGTCGGGATCGAGCCACTGTGCGGAGTCGCAGCCGTCGCGATGGAGAAGGCGGCGGTGCCACCGAAACCGGCGAGGGAGCCGGCGATGACCGCGGCCGCAACCGCTTTACGCCAGCCGAGCGATCCACCGACCAGGATGATCACCACTGCGATGGCGGCGACCACACCGATGATCCATCGACACCAGGTCGGTCCGAAGTCGTTGCGGTTCAACAACACGATGGACATCGCGGCTGCCGCACCGATCATGGCGCCCAGTACGATCCGACCATCCCAGTGCGAGCGACGCTTCCAGGCAAAGGCGCCGCCGAAGCCGACGAGCGCGCCGATCGCCGGGGCGAGTGCAACGGTGTAGTACGGGTGGATGGTGCCGCTCATGAAGCTGAAGATCATCCCGGTGACCAGAAGCCATCCGCCCCAGGCCATCACGGATGCCTGCTCGGTCCGCGACAGTCGCCGGTCGAACCGGAAAACCGGGAAGCTCCGGACGACGAGGTAGCCGGCGAATGCGAGTGCGATGAGCGCAGTCGGGAGGAGCCAGGCGATCTCGTTGCCCATCTCGGAGCCGAAGAGCCGGTCGAGGCCGGTGGAACCGCCGAACGAACCACCTGCCTGCCCGCCACCGCCGGGTCCGCCTCCGTTACCGCCGCCGCTGATGCGGCCGACACCGTTGTAGCCGAACACGAGGTCGAGGAAGGTGTTGTCGGTGGAGCCGCCGATGTACGGACGCGCAGATGCCGGTACCAGCATCGTCGCCACGACGAACCAACCGGCCGAGACGACGAGGGCGACCGTCGCCCCCACGAGGTGCCCGATCCGCTTCCACCAGCCGACGTTCGCGAAGAGCAGGTAGGCGAGCCCGAAGAAGGGCAGCACCAGCAGCCCCTGCAGCATCTTGGTGAGGAAGGCGAAGCCGAGGGCGACACCGACCAGTGCGAGCCAGCGGCCGGAATTGGTGGCCACCGCCCGGGTCAGCGCGTACGCGGCGGCGACCATCAGCAATACCAGGAGTGCGTCGGGGTTGTTGAAGCGGAACATCAGCGCGGCGGCCGGTGTGAATGTGAGCACGGCTCCGGCGATGAGGCCCGCTGCAGCGCCCAGCTGCGGATCTCGGATGGTGCGACGCATCGTCGCGTAGAGCAGGGCGACCGCTGCGACTCCCATCAGAGCCTGGGGAGCGAGCACCGCCCACGAGTTCATCCCGAAGATCCGCACGCTGAGGCCGGTGACCCACAGCGATGCCGGAGGTTTGTCGACGGTGATGAAGTTGGACGAGTCCAGCGCGCCGAAGAACCACGCCTTCCAGCTCTGGCCGCCGGCCTGGGCCGCGGCGGCATAGAAGGTGTTCGCATATGCGCTGGCCGAGAGGTTCCAGAGGTAGAGAACGGCTGTCGATGCCAGCAGGCCGATCAGGCCGAGACGGGCCCAGCGGGGCGAACCGTCGGTGCGACGGTGGCGCCCGGGGGGCGCGTCGGGGTCGGACGGCGCGGTCGTCGGCCGGTCCAGTACTGCGGTCATGGGTCCTCCTCGGAGATCTGTTCGGATCCCAGAGTCGGCGTCGCCGCTCCGCCCAGGCTGGAGGTCGGCTGGGAGAACCCTGTGAACGGTTGTCCGGCCGACAGCGGCTGGAAACCGCCCTCCAGCGCAAGCCGCGGTCGCGGCCTCGACGACGCGCTGGAGGGCGGGGTCTCGGGTGGCGGGTCAGTTGGGTACGTCGACGGTCACGCCGCCGGACCGCATCGACTCGAGCACTGCTTCGGCCACCACCGACGCGCGTAAGCCGTCCGCAGCCGTGGCCAGCATCGACGTCCGCCCCGCCCGGAGTGCATCGACCCACTCCTGCAGTTCGAGCCGGTACGCGTCGGCGTAGCGCGGTATCCAGTCCGCCGGATAGGCGACACCGCGGGCGCGTTCGCGATCGACGACGATCCGCTGCGGCAACGTGAGGGCGGCGGTCCCGACCTCGCCGACGACCTCACACCGGGTGTCGTATCCGTACCGCGCGTTGAGGAACACCTCGACGGTCACCAACACCTCGGACTCGGTACGCAGCAACAGCAGCTGCGGATCCTGACGCGTACCGGAGTTCCGGCTCGACCGTCCGGCGTGCCAACTGACCTGCGTGATGGGCGAATCCAGCAGCCAGGGCACGATGTCGAGTTCATGGATGGCGGAGTTGGTGACGGTTGACGCCGAGTCCCCACCGGGATAGCTCTCGACCGTGCGGCTCACGCAGTGCGCCACCAGGATGTCGCCGAGATCGCCGGATGTCACCGCTTGCTTGAGGTCCACATACGAGGGATCGAAGCGCCGCATGAAGCCGACACCGATGAGGGGATGTCCGGTGTCGGCCTCCGCCTGGACGACTCGACGCGCCTCGTCGACCGTCGGGGCGAGCGGTTTCTCGCAGAGCACCGGCTTGCCCAGTTCGAGCGCCGCGAGTGCGAAGGATGCGTGCGTGGAATCATGCGAAGCGATGACGATCGCGTCCACGTCGTCGCTGCGGATGAGGTCGAGACCGTCGTCGAAGACCCGAGGTGCATCGATCTCGGCGGCGACCTTCTCCGCGACGGGACGGTTCTGATCGGCCAGTGCGGTCACCGTCGCGCCCACCACCGCGCCGTGCAGATTCCGCGCATGGTCGGCGCCCATGACTCCCGCACCGATCACACCCACGCGGATCGCCGCGCCACCTGATTGCTGGCCCATCTCATCCATCCTTCTGATCGCCTGTTGCGGAATCGATTCAGAGTCCGCCGGGGAACTCGATGCCCAACTGTGCACGGATCGCGTCCATCGCCGACAACGTCGCGACGATGTCGGCATGCGGATGGACCGCCGATTCGCTGCGTCCGTCGGCCACCGACCGCGCGGCATCGACCGCCGAGAAGTGCAGACCATCGACGTGTCCGCCGATCGGCTCGACGTGATGGAGGGGCTCGCCATCGCGCGGGAACACCGAGAAGGGCCCGGGGTGATACCAGGGGGCGGGCAGGTGGACGAAGCCGTCGCGGCCGCTGATCGAGGCGACCACCGGCGTGTTCGACAGAATCGTCGTGGTGACCACCGACTGGGCGCCCGACGTGTGGTCGATGATCGCCGAGATCTGGCCGTTGAGTTCATCATTCGCGGGCCTACCGGTCGCCGACACCCCGTCGACCTCGCCGCCGGCCCAGATCGCGAGCGCGATGGGATAGGTTCCCAGATCCAGCATCGGACCGCCGGCGAGCGTCGGGTCGTAGATGCGGTGGTCCGTGGTGAAGTACTCACCATGGTCGGCACTCACGGTGGTGATCGGCCCCAACCCACCGGAGTCCAGGATCTGCTTCAGCACATCGAACTTGGGCAGGAAACGGGTCCACATCGCCTCACCGGCGAAGAGACCGGCCGCGTTTGCCGCCGCGGCGATCTCCCGCGCCTGGGTGGCGTTCAGCCCGAACGGCTTCTCCACCAGGACGTGTTTGCCTGCGTGCAGCGCGTCGAGTGCTCCGCGCAAGTGCTCCGTGTGCGGCGTGCTGATGTAGACGATGTCGACGTCGGGATCGGCCACGAGCGCGTTGTAACAACCGTGCGCGCGCCCGATCGCGAGTCCGGCGGCGAAACGCTCGGCACGATCGACCGATCGCGACCCGACGGCCACCACCTGCTGGCCGGTGTGAGCCTGGACTGCGCCGACGAACCGCTGCGCGATCCATCCGGGGCCGAGGATTCCCCAGCGCAGCACGGGCGCGTCCCTCGGATCAGGTGTCCGGGCGGCGGGGAGGTGATCGATCACACTCCGCAGTCAAGCCGCGTGGTGCGAACTTTGTCAAGACATACGGTCATTTTCGAGGTGCGTCGCCGACCAGGCTAAGCCAGGGCGAGCACGCGCGAGGGGCCGCCGGTCCCGCCGGCGAAGCGCGGGGCACCGACGACGACCTGCGCGCCCGTCGCCGGAACCGACGCGAGCGCGGCCAGCGCCTCGACGGCATAGCGTCCCGCACCGAGGATCGCGGTGTGTGCCGCGACCGCGTCTTTCACGTCGATGCTGAGCGTGTCCGTACCGATCGCGACAACGTTCCGTTCGGACACCAGGAAGTCGACGGCGCCGCCGCTGAATCCGGCGGCGTCGGCGCCGCCGGTGCTCGGCTGCCACCCGGTGTGCAGCGCAACGAGGGAGCGGCTCGGGATGCGACCGTGTCGCTCCTCGAAGTCGGCGATGTCGCGTTCGGTGAGCGTCGCCCGCCGATTCGTCGCCGCGCGAGCGGCGATGCTGATGACCACGAGCGGCGCGACCAGGTCTGACGCTGCGATCCGTTCCACGGTGATCCCGGCGCCGATCTTGTGGGCCGGCGCATCGACGTGGGTGCCCGAGTGTTCCGGATAGGAGACCCATCGCGTGGCGTAGCCGCGGTCACCCGACCCGACCCGCGACGTCTGGACCGAGACCATCGGGGGATTTCCCGGCCATCTCGGGAACGAGGGCGACAGCACATGTGTCAGATCGACGACTCGCGTACCCGGCGCGGCCTGGGCGAGTGCCGGGCCGGTGGCGATCGCCGCCGCCGTCCCACCGGCCAGTCCGGCGGTCATGCGCAGCGCGGCGCGTCGGGAGAACCGTCTCGCTTCGTCATGCGCGTGCCGCACGATCTCCTCATCGCACACGGTCAGCTCGCTTGATCGTCGCAGCCCGGTCAGCTCGCCGGGCGTACACGCAGGATGCGGTCGGAGCCCCCGTTGTCGGTGGTGACGAGCAACGAGCCGTCCTGGTCGAGCTTGAGGCCGCGGAGGCGCCCGTAGGTGTCCTGGAGCGCTTCGGTGGTACCAACGGTCTGCTGGCCGTTCTCGGAGAGCTTCACGAACACCAGCCGCTTGCCCTTCTGGGCCGAGATCGCGACCGCGCCGTTGAGGTCCCCCCAGCCGCTGGTCGGCAGGAACTCGAGGGCGGGGGTCGCGATGGTCGGGTAGCCGGACTTCCACACGGCGCCGATGGCACCGGGCACCCGACTCGGGTCGGTCATCGGCACCGACTCGTCGTAGATGAAGGGCGCACGGTCGGGGCGATATCCGTAATTGCCGCCCGGGCGAAGGAGATTCAGTTCGTCGTCGCGGTCGGTGCCCTGCTCGATGGCGTACACGCGGCCGGTACCCGGCTGCACGGCGACGCCCTGGACGTTGCG
Organism: Gordonia soli NBRC 108243; assembly: GCF_000334455.1. Taxonomy (GTDB): domain Bacteria; phylum Actinomycetota; class Actinomycetes; order Mycobacteriales; family Mycobacteriaceae; genus Gordonia; species Gordonia soli. The sequence goes on along the minus strand of NZ_BANX01000023.1, from coordinate 102,068 downwards.
ATGGCCGAGGGAGTAGATGGGCGTGCCGCGCAGCGTGCCGCCGGCCGGTGCGCCGCCGGTGGTGATGTGGAGGACCTTGCCGCCCAACACCGTCCGGCTCTGCGGGTACGACGGAGTGGCGTTGTCGCCCGTCCCGACCCAGAGCGTTCCGTCGGGTGCGGCGGTGAGGCCGCATCCGGCATGGCGGCCACCGGAGTTGACCGGGATGTTCGTGAGGACCGTCCGCGTGCGCGTCGCGGCCGACCAATCGTCGTTGATCCGCCACGCCACCACGTTGATGACCTGTCCGGTGTTCGGCAACGGAATGGGCAGCGGTCCTGCGGAACCCGCATCGAGGGCACCTGGTGAGGTCTTCTCGGCCTGACACGAGTACAGGGTGCGGTTGGATGCGAAGTTGCGATCGAGCGCCAGGCCCATCAGGCCTGCCTCGTTGGTGACGAAGAGCTTCGACTGATCGGCGGTCACCGTGCGGGTCGCCCCACCGGGGCGGACCGCCACGAAGCGACCGCTGCGCTCACCGGTGATCAGCGTTCCATCCGGTGCCACCTCGACGTCCCACGGTTTGTCGAGGCCCGACGCGACCGTGCTCACCGACAGAGCGGGAGCGGCCTGGGCCGGGGCTACCGGACCCATCAGACCGGCGGCAAGAGTGCCGGCGGCGAGTGTGACGAGCAGGGTACGGGGTCGCGCGGGGCGGCTGATCACGTCGCCACCGTAACCCGGGGCATGGTGGCCCCGCTGGCTGTTCGCGTCACGAAAGATGTTCCTCCGCCCCGAACTTCTCCTTCCGCGTGCTGCAGGCGGCGGAAGAGAAGGTTCGGGGCGGAAGAAACAGAGCGCCTCGGTGCGCTACCGAAAAGCGCGCGTGATCAGCGGCCGGGCAGGTACTTCAGAGCCCGGATCGCGAACGGGGTGATCGTGCGGTACACACCGTCCGGGATGCCACGCGTCTTGTCGATGCCCAGGAATCGCTGCTCGGCGATGGTCTGGGGCTCGGTGTACTTGAGCAGCCCCTCCTCGCCGTGGCGACGCCCGACCCCGGAGATGCCCATGCCGCCCATCGGGGCCGCAGTCGAAGCCCACGCCGCGGCATAGCCCTCGTTGATGTTCACCGTTCCGGCGCGGAGCTGCTCGGCGATCTCCTGAGCCTCGGAGCTGCTGCCGGCGAACACACTCGCGTTCAGTCCGTAGTCGGTCTGGTTGGCCAACTTGATGGCCTCGTCGGTCGAGTCGACCGGGTAGATCGACACGACCGGACCGAAGGTCTCGCCCGCGAAGCACTCCATCTGCTCGGTGACCTCGGTGAGCACGGTCGGCTCGTAGAAGAACGGTCCGAGGTCGGCGCGACGACGTCCGCCCGCGACCACCTTGGCGCCCTTGGCCTTCGCGTCCTCGACATGCGCCTCGGTGCCGTCGATCTGAGCGGCCGAGGCCAGCGACCCCATGTCGGCGGAGAAGTCGTAGGTCGCGGTGAGCTTCATGTTGCTGACGTGCTCGGCGAACTTCGCGGTGAACTCGTCGGCGATCGCCTTGTCGACGTACAGGCGCTCGATGGAGATGCAGAGCTGCCCGGAGTTGGAGTAGCAGGCGCGCGCGGCACCGTCGACGGCGCGGGCGATGTTCGCCGACTTGGTCACGATCATCGGGTTCTTGCCGCCGAGTTCGGCCGAGAACCCGATGAGGCGACGCCCGGCCTGCTCGGCCAGTGACGCGCCGGTCTCCGACGAGCCGGTGAACATGACGTAGTCGGTCGACGCCAGGATCGCCTGTCCGACAACACTTCCCGGCCCCGGGACAACCGCGTACAGGTCGGCGGGCAGACCTGCCTCGTAGAGCAGTTCGGCGATGGCGAGTGCGCAGTACGGTGTCTGGCTGTCGGGCTTGATGACCACGGCGTTGCCGGCGAGCAGCGCAGCAACCGCGTCGGAAGCGGCCAGCGTCAGCGGGTAGTTCCACGGGCTGATCACGCCGACCACACCCTTCGGCTGGTAGCGCACCCGGACATTGGTGGCTCCGGGCAACATGCCCTTCACCCGACGCTCGGCGAGCAGCTTGGGCCCGACGGTCGCGTAGTGCCGCGCGGTGATCGCGACGTCGAGGACCTCTTCCTGAGCGTAGATCCGGGCCTTGCCGGTCTCGGCCTGCGCGATGTCCTGCAAAGCGGCGGAGTGCTTGTGCACGAGATCGGCGAAGGCGTCGAGCACCTCGGCGCGCTGGGCCGGGGTGCGGGTGGCCCAGCCCTGCTGTGCGGCACGCGCACGACCGACCGCACGCTCGAGGTCGTCGGCGGTACCGACGGGGATGGTGGCCATCTCGGTGCCGCTGTAGGCCTCGAGGATCGAGCGCGTCGGACGGGACGCGGCATCCTCGATGGCGGCCAGCGCGGCCAGACGGCGAAAGGTGTCCGGGGTGGGCTTCGGCATGATCCTTACCTCACTTCTCTTGCGCGACCAGCACGATGCCGTCGTCGTCGGAGTAGAGCAGGTCACCGGGGGTGAACGTCTCGCCGCCGATGGTCAGCGGGATGTCGCGTTCACCCGCTCCGGTCTTGGTGGATTTACGTGGGTTGGTGCCGAGGGCCTTGACCCCGATCTCCATTCCGCCGATGGTCGCGGCGTCACGGATCGCACCGTTGACGACGATCCCGGCCCACCCGTTGGAGCGGCCGAGCTCGGCGATGATGTCGCCGACGAGCGCGGTGTGCACCGAGGCGTCACCGTCGACGACGAGCACGCCGCCGGGGTTGGATTCGCCCAGCACCGACTTGAGCAGCGCGTTGTCCTGGAAGCACTTGACGGTGGTGACCCGCCCGACGAACTCCCGGCGTCCCCCGTACTGGGTGAACTGGGTGTCGACGCTGCGGACATCGGGGCCGATCTCGTCGACGAGATCGGCCGTCGGGGTGAAGACTGCCTCGGTCATGGGGACCAGCTTAGGTGTGACCCGACGTCATGGGTACCCGCGGGTAACTTGGGCCACTCCCGGGCCGCTCGGCGGGGTGGATCCTAGCGCGTGCCCAGAGTGCGAGCAGAGTCGTCGCGAGACAGACCGGCGTCCACGTCGCGCGTTCCGGCACCGATGGGGAGGCCGCGTTCAGCACGGTCCCGACACCGGTGAACGCGGCGACGCCGGTGAGCAGGCGACGATGTACGTGCGGCTCGAGATCGTCGGCGACCAGGGCACCCGCCACCCCCGCGTATCCGACTGCGGCGATCGCGCTGACCCGCCGGAGTCCGACGGGGACGGCGCGATCGTGGGTGCCGCCGTAGGCGAATCGCCCCCACGGACGACCGGCGGCCAGTCCCGCCTGGAACAGGCCGAGTCCGACGAGCGCCCCCGCGGTGGCCCGGCGCCGGGAGCGCAGCGAGCGGGCCGAATCATCACCGCGCCGGGAGCGTAGCGAGCGGGCCGAGTGTTCACCTGCGGCGCCCGAGGTGGTCATCCCGCCGAAGGTAGTGCGCGACCGTGAGGCGTGGGCGACCTCAATATGCCGGACGCACCTCGTCGATGATCGCGGCGACGTCGTCCGGGCGGTCGAGTACGACGAAGTGGTGTGCGGGTTCGATTTTCGCGACCCGCCCACCGAGGACGTCGGCGTATCGCTGCTGCTTCCACAGCCAGAACTCGTTCCACGGTCGGGGCCCGGGGAGCGCGACCACGACCACCACCGGACAGTCAGCGGGCGGCGGCATCGGCCGCCGACGGCGCCATCGTCGGAGGTCGCCGTTGATCCGCGGGAACGCCGCGTTCTCGGCGAGCAATGCCAGGAGCATCTGTGGGCTGCCGAACACCCGCCGTGTCCAGTACTGCTGGTGCTCGTCGAATCCCTCGGGTGGGGCAGGCAGGAATCGGCCGCGGAAGACGTTGGTCCCGCGTCGCCGGACACCGAGTCTGGTGCCCACTGCCTCGGCGAGTCCGATGAGTCGGTGCGCGTTGCCGACGCGGAAACCGGTGGGGACCAGTCGCCACGGTGCGAGTACGAACGATCCGTCGAGCATCAGCACCCCTGCGGTCCTTGTCGGGTGGGTGCGCGCGAAACCCTCCGCGTACAGCGACGCCATCGAGTGGGCGGCGATGGTGACCGGTTCGGTGACGCCCAACTCGTCGAGGACGCCGACCATCCGGTGCACCTCGCCCGCAAGGGTGTGCGGACGGCCGCGGATGAGCCGACCCGACAGTCCGTATCCCGGTCGGTCGTAGCGGATCACCCGCCAGCGGTCGCGGAGTCGGGCCGCCAACGGGTCGAGGTCGAACCAGTTGCTGCCCAACGCCGCCATCAGCATCAACGGCGGACCCGACCCTTCGTCGACGACGTGCAGCCGATAGCCGCCGACATCGATGAGCCGGCCGGGCGCGGGCCGGTCGGTCGCGGGCCGGTCGGTCATTGTCTGCGGTCGCCAACAGCGCGGAGCCGGCATCGGAGGTGGCGGCATGGGAGGCGCCGACCTCGCGAAACGGTCACGAGTCGCCCTGGGGCTTGGCCAGCGGGAACGCCAACGACTCACGGATAGATTGCCCGGTGATCAGCATGACCACCCGGTCGACTCCGACGCCGAGACCGCCGGTCGGCGGCATCGCGTACTCGAGGGCCTGCAGGAAGTCCTCGTCGAGCTCCATCGCCTCGGGGTCGCCGCCGGCGGCGAGCACCGACTGCGCGGTGAGCCGTGCCCGTTGCTCCACCGGATCGGTCAGCTCGGTGTACGCGGTCCCCAACTCGACACCCCAGGCCACCAGGTCCCACCGTTCGGCGACGCCCGGTCGGGTCCGGTGCGCACGCGTCAGCGGCGACGTCGACGTCGGGAAGTCGGTGTAGAAGGTGGGGAACGTGGTCCGATCCTCGCCCAGATGCTCGTACAGCTCCAGGACCACCTGTCCCGCATCCCAATCCGGCCGATGCGCGATGTCGAGGCGATCGCAGATCCGACGCAGGTTCTCGACCGGTGTCTCCGGCGTCACCTCTTCGCCCGCACCCTCGGAGACCACCTGGTGGACGGTCTTGACCGGCCACTGACCCGAGATGTCGACGCGCTCGGGACGGCCGTCCTCGCCGTGCCGCCAGATGACCGGTTCGCCGTACGCGGCCGTGGCGGCGTGCTGGATCATCTCGCGGGTGAGGTCGAGCATCTTCAGGTAGTCACTGTGCGCTTCATAGGCTTCGAGGCTCGTGAACTCCGGGTTGTGGCTGAAGTCGACGCCCTCGTTGCGGAAGTTCCGACCGATCTCGAAGACCTTCTCCACACCGCCGACGCACAGCCGCTTGAGGTACAGCTCCGGCGCGATGCGCAGATAGAGGTCGAGGTCATAGGCGTTGATGTGGGTCTGGAACGGGGTGGCGTTCGCGCCGCCGTGGATCTGTTGCAGAATCGGCGTCTCGACCTCCAGATAGCCTCGCGCCGAGAGGAAGTCGCGCAACGATTTGACCACCACACTGCGGGTGGCCAACAGATCGCGCGACTCCTTGTTGATGGCGAGGTCGACGTATCGCTGCCGCACCCGCGCCTCGGGGTCGGTGAGCCCACTCCACTTGTCGGGGAGCGGGTGCAGGCACTTGCCCAGCATCCGCCACGTCAACATCACCACCGACAGTTCGCCTTTGCGGCTCGTGCCGACCTCGCCGGTCACCTCGACGAGATCACCGAGGTCGACGTCGCCGGCGAAGTCCGGCGTGCCCTCGACGAGTTTCGACGCATCGATGAGGACCTGGATCTGGCCGGACCAGTCGTGGACGTCGGCGAACACCACCTTGCCGAAGTCGCGCAGTCGGGTGATGCGGCCGGAGATCCGGACGCCGGTCCCTTGTGGCGCCGCGGCGGCCTCGGCGATCGTGTGCGTCGGCGGATCCGCGGGTGGGTAGGGGTCGATGCCCTCGGCGATCAATCGGTCCATCTTGGCGATGCGGACGCGGACCTGCTCGGGACGATGCACGTCGACCGAGTCGGCGTCCCGACGTTCGGTGTCGAGTTCGGCGATCAGCTGATCGACGTCCACGCCGGCCGGGATGGCGGGGGTGCCGTCGGTGTAATGGCGCTTCCGACCGAACGTCGGGAGCCGGACGAACCCCTCGGTCACGATGGCGGCCAGGCCGACCCGGGGAATCATCCGGTTGTCCTCGAAGCAGAGGAAGCGCGGTTCCCAGTCGGGCAGATACTTGGCGTTCGACTTGTACAGCGACTCCATCTGGAAGAACCGCGATCCGAACATGAGCACCGAGTAGGTCAGTCGCATCACCGGCCCGGCACCGATCTGCGGGCCGTTCTCGAAGAAGGCGCGGAAGGCCGCGAAGTTGAGCGACACCTCGGTGATCCCGACCGTCTCCGAGTTGCGGGCGAGCTCGGTCACCATCGTCTCCACGATGCCGTTGACCGAGTTGCGGTCGCGCCGCATCAGATCCAGCGAGACACCGGTGCGTCCCCACGGGACGAACGACAGCATCCCGACGACCTTCTCGTCGGGGGTGTCGGCATTCTCCACCGCTTCCACCAACAGGCAGTCGCCGTCGGACGGATCGCCGACACGGCTGAGTGCCATCGCGAACCCGCGTTCCTCGTCGGTGTCCCGCCATGCGTCGGCACGTGCGACGACCTCGGCCATCTCCTCCGCGCTCAGCTCGAGGTGCCGACGGATGCGCACCGAGATGCCCGCCCGCCGTGCGCGGGTGACAGCGTGGCGGACACCCTTCATCGCGGGGCCGTTGAGGCTGTAGTCGCGCGTACGCAGGATCGCCTCGTCGCCGATGTTGAGCGATCCGAAGCCCGCCGCGTCGTAGGCCTGCGCACCGCGCGCGCTCGGACCCATCGCTGCGGGGTGCCAGCCGTACCGCTCACAGAGCGCGAGGAACTCGGCGATGGCATCCGGCCAGGAGTCGGGATCACCGATCGGGTCGCCACCGGCGATCCCGACACCGACCTCGACGCGATAGGTGACCGCGGCCCGGCCGTCGGGCGAGAACACGACTGCCTTGTCGCGACGGGTGGAGAAGTAGGCGAGTGAGTCGTCGTCGTTGAACCGCGCGATCAGCGCGCGGATCAGCCGCTCGTCCTCCGCGGTCATCAACGACCGCAACCGCAACGAACGGAACAGCACGATGGCGGCAGCCATCAGGGCGAGCGCACCGAAGAGACCCAGCAGACCGTTGATCGGCGGAAAGGTGTGGTGGCCGTTGAAGTTGTCCTGGTCGACCGCGGCGAACGCGACGACCCGGTTGATGGCGTAGGGCAGGCGTTCCGCGCGGGTGAGCGTGTGCGGGAAGAGCCAGACCAGCCCCCACCCGACGACCGTTCCGACGACCAGTCCGCCGACGAGCACTGCGAGAGCGGCGAAGACGGCGCCTCGGCGGACGCGGGTGTAGAACTGCCGGTACGACGCGATCAGGAAGACGACCGCGACGAGATCGATCGCCAACCCGATGATGATGTTCAGTCGCTGCACGTCGTCGACGCCGTATTCGCGCGCGACCGGCGGCAACAGGTACACCACTGCGGTGATCATGAACAGCAGCAGGTAGACCAGGCAGATCCACCAGGCGATGCGCTTGCGCGCCGACAGCGCGACCGCGATCAGGGCGAGCACGAACGCCCAGGCGAAGCTGGTGTCCGGCATCGTGATGATGTAGTCGTCGACATAGTCGCGCGGGTAGTGGATGGCGTGCCGGAAGAACGGGAACACGCTGGACAGCAACGAGATCGCGGCGAGGATGCCGACCACCGTGCCGGCGATCCGGGGACCGTTGCGGCCGAATCCACGGGGACTGCGGATGCGCTCGAGGAGCGCGAGGGATCGCCGATCGGCTGCGGTCCGCTCGCGTGCCGGGAGTTCGGCGGGGTCGACACCTCCCGGATGCCGCCCCCTCGGATGCCCGTCACCCGAATGCTGCACGCCGTCATCGATGTCGACAGTCATGGACAAACGGTAGCCGCACGCATGCGCACCCGCGTGTGTTCGCCGAGGTCGTGTCCGCCGAAAGCCCGATCGGAGGTACGGGACACCGGCGTGCCATCGTGGAACCCGACCGTTCCGCGTCCGACTCGAGGAAGCCATCGACGTGACCCAGGCTCTGCAGCGCGAATCCGGCACGACTCCGACGATGTCCACCCGATCGAAGATCGGGATCCTCTGGTCGTATGCGAGGCCGTATCGATGGCTGATCGCCCTCGGCGTCTTCCTCGGTCTGCTCAGCACCGCCGCCGAGCTGGCCACCCCCCTGGTCACCAAGCGGGTCCTCGACGGTTTGTCGATGTCGGAGTCGTTGCGGGGACCGGTGACCACCCTCGCGGTCCTGCTCGTCGCGGGATCGGCCATCGCCCTGGTCCAGACGATCATGCTGGGCACTCTCGCCGAGCGCATCATCCTGGCCACCCGCACCGGCCTGATCGGACACCTGCTGCGCGTCCGAATCCCCGAACTCGCGCATCGACCCAGCGGTGAGATGGTCGCCCGGGTCACCTCGGACACACTGCTCATCCGAGAGGCGACCACGTCGAGCATCGTCAACGGTGTCAACGGCTTCGTCGGGATGGTCGGCGCCCTGGTGCTGATGGCCGTGTTGGACCTACCCCTGTTCGTCGCCTCGCTCATCGTCATCAGCCTCGTCGCCACCGCGGCGGCCGCCCTGATGCCGGGCCTGGCCCGGGCCCAGCAGGAAGCCCAGGCCGAGATCGGTCTGCTCGGTGGGCGATTGGAGGGGGTGTTGCGCTCGCTCCGGACGGTCAAGGCGAGTCGAGCGGAAGCACGGGAGTCCGAGCGGATCGGCGACTACGCGCGTCGATCCGCGGCCCGTGGGATCCGTGCCGTCCGCATCGAGGCCTGGGCCTGGACGATCACCGGCGGCGGTATCAACCTCGCGATCATGATCGTCCTGGGGCTCGGGGCGATGCGGGTGGCCGACGGCGCGATCGAGGTCAGCACGCTGATCGCGTTCTTGCTGTACGCGTTTCAGCTGATGATGCCGGTGTCCCTGCTGACCCAGTCGATGACCTCGATCCAGTCCGGGCTGGCTGCGGCGGCACGCATCGCCGAGCTCAACGACCTCCGGACCGAAGACGACGCCCCGAGCGCGACCGCTTCCGTCGACACAGAGACCGCGCGAACGGGCGATGTGCTCGAACTCGACGACGTCGTCTTGCGCTACTCCCCCGGACGTCCGCCCGCACTCGACGGTGTGAGCCTCTCGATCCCCACTCGCGGGCACACCGCCATCGTTGGCCCGTCGGGCGCCGGCAAGACGTCGATCTTCTCGCTCCTGTTGAAGTTCCTGGAGCCCGAGCGCGGTCGCATCAGCCTCGACGGCCGTCCGCTCGAACAGTGGACACTGCACGACCTTCGATCCCGGATCGCCTACGTCGAACAGGACACCCCGCTGCTGCCGGGCACGGTTCGGGAGAACGTCGCGTATGCCGCATCGGACGCCACCGACGATGCGATCTGGCGCGCGCTGGCGGCGGTCCACCTCGACGAGCGGGTCGCCGCGATGCCGGACCAACTGGCGACCGATGTCACCCAGTCGACACTGTCCGGTGGCGAACGGCAACGCATCGCGCTCGCACGTGGGCTGGTCGCCGACCCCGACCTCCTCCTGCTCGACGAGGTGACCGCGCAGCTCGACGGTCTGACCGAGGCGGCAGTCGCCGAGGGCATCCGTCGGCAGGCCGGACGGGGCGCGGTGGTGACCATCGCCCACCGGTTGTCGACGATCATGGACGCCGATCAGATCGTCGTGCTCGAACACGGACGAGTCCGCGCCGTCGGCGACCACCGGTCGCTGTTGACAGAGGACGAGTTGTATCGGGAACTGGTCGCCGCGATGCGCATCGACACCAGTCCGACACCCGCATCTTGAACCGATCACTTCGGAGAAGCGACGTTCTCGCGGCCCGGCCGGTGTCGCGCCCCGGGCGGCCTGCGGCATCATGAATCCGTGGGCAACGATGCGATCGACGAGGTCCCGGTCGCCGGGGACTCCATCCGACTGGGTCAGTTCTTGAAGCTGGCCAACCTCATCGACTCGGGCGCGGAGGCCAAGGGCGTGCTCGCCGACGGCCTCGTCCGGGTCAACGACGAGGTGGAGACGCGGCGCGGCCGTCAGCTGACGGCCGGAGACGTCGTCGAGATCGGTGGGATGGCGGTCCGGGTCGTCGACGCCTGAGCGTCGGCACCCGCATGCTGTGCCGGCATGTGCCGACACCCGACCTCTGAACTCCGCGACAACCGTTCGGGGATGCGGTAGTCGGGTCGGTCAGTGGTGCAGGCGCTTGAGGTCGGCGGGTGTGACCAGCCGCTCGGCCTCTTCCGGGAACATCTTCGATGATCGGGTACGACTACCGAGCAGTCCGCCGGTGATCGAACTCAGCACCTGTGTGCGTCGGGACGTGTGGAACGTTGCTTGCAACCGCATGGCAATCACTTCTTGATTTGACATATCGGACCGGAACTTCATCTTACTGTAGTAGCTCCGCGCGAACCCGCCGGGGATTCACACGTGGCACAGCAGCCACGATTCGTGTGGCACCTGCCTCACCCGGGTACATCGATGGTGACACGGCAGCCGTTACCTGCGCGGGAGCGACGCGGCCCGGATTCCATCGTTCGACCGACACCCAGTCCGCGAGATCAGGACCCTCGACCAGCGGTCGGCGGATGTCGCGCGTCAGGCCAGGGCGGCCAGACGGTTATGGGCCCACTGAGTCGCCGTGACTCCGGGAGCCACCTGGAAGGTCGCATAGTCGGCGTGCGCACCCGACTGCAGGAACCGGTTGAAGATGATGATCTGTTCCCGCGCGCGAGCGTTGCCGAGCTCACGGACGATCGCGCCCGGGCCGCCGCGGGTCAGCAGTTCGTTCACGATCGCCGATGCCTCGGCCTGATATTGCGCGAACTGACTGGGCGTCGGGTCACTGGTCTCGGCGAGGTAGCCGATCACGCGGGTCACGTAGTAGTCGCGCGGGGTGTTGCAGTAGAGATCTCCCGGAGCGCACAGGGTCGCCGACCGTGGCAGGACCCAGCCCATGCCACCGATCCGGGGCCCACCGCTGCCCTCACCTGTGAGGCGGGGTCCGATCAGGTTGTCCTTGCGAGACCGTCGGGGGTCGGAGATGAGGACCACCCCGGCCACCTGCGAAGGTCGGATGGCCGCGCGTCCGGTGCCGATCTCGGCGGCGACATCACCCGCGGCATCGGCACCCTGGCTGTATCCGGTGAGCGCGATCTTGGTGCGCGGACACTGCCGCAGCATCGCCCGTGCGAGGCCGGTCGTGTTCGCCACGGCCTGCGCCTTGGACTTGCCGTAGATCGCCCGCTCCCAGGGGAAGGCGGTCGCGTCGTACCCGACGAACTGCACCTTGGTCTCCGGCCCCAGATCGGAGGTGACCGCGGTGAGGAGACCGGGCTGCGCACCGTTCGCCCAGGTACCGGGCACCGCGAGAACGTAGAGCGCCGGGCACGCGGACGGTGCCGCGTCGGCCTGCGCGGCCACCCCCGTGGTCGCACCCATGGCCGCGAGCACCGTCGCAGAGATCACCGTCAACGCCCTGCGCACACCCATGCGCCACTCCTTCGGATTGCTGCCCACCCCACGAGAAGTGTAGGTACCCGACACCTGTCCGGCCATCGGGATGACAAGACTTCACTCGCGAGAAACCCAACCACGTTGCGAACAGGTGATTCTCGGCGGAACTCGTGCCGGTGGTCACTTCATCACGAACTTGTGATGCTCAACTCTGGACAGCAAACCCTACTTTGCGGTAGCTTACGGAGCAGTAAGCTACTCGGCGGTAGGACACAGAGGACAGCCACCGTTCCGCCGGATGGCTTCCGAGTACCACCACCGGTTGAAGACCTCCGCACGGAGATCACGACCGCAATGGCTCGGAGGGTCGCACAGCGAATTGCGCGCCACGGGGCAGGCACGCACTTTGGCGATCCCCGCCATCGCGCGGTCTCCGCTGCGAGTCCACCGAAGCGTCGCGTGAGGGGAGCGCGCTGAGAGTGGTAGGGGGCCGGGCCGGGCCGATCGTTCATCGATCGGCCCGGCCCGGATACTTTCTCCCGTCGTCTCCCGACGCACGGCGACATTCCCACATCGTGTTCCTCGGTCCCCCGTCATGTTCCTCTGTCCCCCGCTGTACGCAGCACGATGCCCGTGCGGTGTCGCTGCCGGTCCGTGACCCCACATCTCGTCGACATCACGACTCGACGTCGCGACGTTTCGCCGACGTCGCTCCGGGCATCCGGATTCCGAGCGTGCCGAACCATCCGATCGCCATCCGCGCACGGCCACGGCACCGAATCACCGCCGACGAGGCACCTGCCGAGAGGAACCGATCCATGGTCGACGTACAGCGAACCTTCACCGTCCGAAAGCCTGTCGCCGATGTGGCGGCCTATCTCCGCGACTTCTCACACGCAGAGCAGTGGGACCCGGGAACGCAGTCGTGTGAACGGATCTCCACCGGGCCGATCGGGCTGGGCACCCGCTGGCACAACGTGAGCAAGCTGTTCGGGATCTCCACCGAACTCGAATACGAACTGACCCGCGACGATCCCGACCACATCGTCGTCACCGGTCGCAACAAGACGGCGACGGCCACCGACGATCTCCGTCTCGCGCCCGCCGGTGACGCTGCGACCGAGATCACCTATCACGCACACGTCGATTTCAACGGCATCGCGAAGATCGGCGACCCGGTCTTCCAACTGATGTTCAACCGACTCGCGCAGAGCGTGCCGAAGCAGCTCACCGAGACGCTCGAGAAGAGCGCCTGACACGGCCGAGCTCATCTGAGCCCGGGGCCGACCGGCCCCGACAAGCGATCGACCCCGCCGACGATCTCGGCGGGGTCGATCGCTGTGGTGTCTCCGCGATCAGCGCTGGGCGACCTGGGTCGGGACGATCGGCGCGGGCAGATCGGTCCGGCCGGCGAGGAAGGTGTCCACCGCGGCGGCAGCCGCACGACCCTCCGCGATGGCCCACACGATCAGCGACTGGCCGCGTCCCGCGTCACCGGCGACGAAGACGCCGGGCACGGTCGAGCTGAACGAATCGTCCCGCTTGATGACGCCGCGGTCGGTGTACTCGACACCCAGCTTGTCGAGCAGGTCGTCGCGCTCCGGACCGACGAAGCCCATCGCGAGCAGCACCAGATCGCACTCGAGCACGAAGTCCGAGCCCTCGACCTTGGTGAAACGGCCGTCCTTCATGACGACCTCGCTGGCGTGCAACGCGGTGACCTTGCCGTCCTCACCGACGAACTTGTCGGTGTTGACCGAGAACACGCGCTCGCCACCCTCTTCATGAGCCGAGGAGACGCGGTACATCAGCGGGTAGGTCGGCCACGGCGTCGAGTCCGCACGGTCGTTCGGCGGCTTCGGCATGATCTCGAATTGGTGCACGATCTCCGCACCCTGGCGCAGCGAGGTGCCGAGGCAGTCGGCGCCGGTGTCGCCGCCACCGATGATCACGACCTTCTTGCCCTTGGCGCTGATCGGCGGCTGGCCGTCGGCGTCGGTGACGTCGTCGCCCAGCTGGACCTTGTTGGCCCACGGCAAGAACTCCATCGCCTGGTGGATGCCGTCGAGTTCCCGACCCTCGATCGGCAGGTCGCGACCGATGGTCGATCCGTTGGCGAGCACCACGGCGTCGTAGTCCCCGCGCAGCTGCTCGACGGTCACGTCCACCCCGACGTTCACGCCGGTGCGGAAGACGGTGCCCTCGGCCTCCATCTGCTCCAGGCGACGGTCGATGTGGCGCTTCTCCATCTTGAACTCGGGGATGCCGTAGCGCAGCAGTCCACCGATGCGATCCGCGCGCTCGAACACGGTGACCGCGTGGCCCGCACGTGTGAGCTGCTGGGCCGCAGCGAGTCCCGCGGGTCCCGAACCGATCACCGCGACGGTCTTGCCGGTCGTCGCCGCCGGCAGGACCGGGGTGACCCATCCCTGCTCGAAGGCGTTGTCGATGAGCTCGACCTCGACCTGCTTGATGGTGACCGGAGGCTGGTTGATGCCCAGCACACACGACGCCTCGCACGGCGCAGGACACAGCCGACCGGTGAACTCCGGGAAGTTGTTCGTCGCGTGCAGACGCTCGATGCCGTCGCGCCACCGGTCCTTGTAGACCAGGTCGTTCCACTCGGGGATCAGGTTGCCCAGCGGGCAGCCGTTGTGGCAGAACGGGATACCGCAGTCCATGCAACGGCTGGCCTGCGTCTGCAGCTCACCGCTGTCGAACTCCGTGTAGACCTCTTTCCAGTCCAGCAGCCGCAGGTCGACGGGCCGGCGATCCGGCGTCTCCCGCTCGGTGTGCTTGAGGAATCCTCTGGGATCAGCCACGTGCGGCCTCCATGATCGCTTCGTTCACGTCTCGTCCATCTCGCTCGGCCGAGGCGATCGCCTCCAGCACGCGCTTGTAGTCGCGCGGCATGACCTTGCGGAACTGCTGCTGTGCCACATCCCACCCGTCGAGAACCGCTGCGGCGACCGGCGATCCGGTCTCCTCACGGTGCTCGGCGACGAGGTCGGCGATGAACTCCAGGTCCTCCACCTCGAGCGGCTCGATCTCGACGAGCTCGGTGTTGAGGTTCGACTCGAGCTGGTTGTCCGGGTCGTACAGGTAGGCGACACCACCGGACATGCCGGCCGCGAAGTTGCGTCCGGTGGCACCGAGGATGACCACGCGACCACCGGTCATGTACTCGCAGGCGTGGTCGCCCACACCCTCGACCACTGCGGTCGCACCCGAGTTACGGACACAGAAGCGCTCGCCGACGACGCCGCGGAGGAAGATCTTGCCGCTGGTGGCGCCGAACCCGATCACGTTGCCCGCGATGATGTTGTCCTCGGCCACGAAGCCTTCCGGAGCGGTGCGTGCCGGGCGGACCACGATCCGTCCACCCGAGAGGCCCTTGCCGACGAAGTCGTTCGCGTCGCCCTCCAGCCGCAGGCTGATGCCCTTGGGCACGAAGGCGCCGAAGCTGTTACCCGCGGACCCGGTGAACTCGATCGCGATCGTCTCGTCCGGGAGTCCGTGCGCGCCATGAGCCTTGGTGACCTCATGACCGAGCATGGTGCCGACGGTCCGGTTCACGTTGGTGATCTTCGACGAGAACGACACCGCGGTCGCGTGGTCGATCGCCTCGCGGCTCTGGGCGATCAGCTGCTGATCGAGCGCCTTGTCCAGCGCATGATCCTGGGTGCCCGAGTTGTACAGGTCCTGGTTCATGAACGGGGAGTCGGGCATGGACAGCACGGCCGACAGATCGAGCTTGCCCGCCTTGGCCGAACCCCAGTGCGCCTGGGCCTTCCCGGTCTCCAGGGCCTCGACGTGACCGACCGCCTCCTGCAGGGTGCGGAACCCGAGGCGGGCCAGCAGCTCGCGGACCTCTTCGGCGATGAACATGAAGAAGTTCTCGACGAACTCGGGCTTGCCGGTGAATCGCTCACGCAGCAGCGGGTTCTGGGTGGCGACACCGACCGGGCAGGTGTCGAGGTGACAGACACGCATCATGATGCAGCCCGAGACCACCAGCGGGGCCGTGGCGAAGCCGAACTCCTCGGCGCCGAGCAGCGCGGCGACCACCACATCGCGGCCGGTCTTGAGCTGCCCGTCGACCTGGACCACGATGCGGTCGCGGAGACCGTTGAGCAGCAGGGTCTGCTGGGTCTCGGCCAGACCGATCTCCCACGGTGCGCCAGCGTGCTTCATCGACGTGAGCGGCGTCGCGCCGGTGCCGCCGTCGTGTCCGGAGATGAGCACCACGTCGGCGTGCGCCTTGGAGACTCCCGCGGCGACCGTACCGACGCCGACCTCGGAGACGAGCTTCACGTGGATGCGCGCCTGCGGGTTCGCGTTCTTCAGGTCGTGGATCAGCTGCGCCAGATCCTCGATCGAGTAGATGTCGTGGTGCGGCGGCGGCGAGATGAGGCCGACGCCCGGCGTCGAACCGCGCACCTCGGCGACCCACGGGTACACCTTGTGCGGCGGCAGCTGGCCGCCCTCACCGGGCTTGGCGCCCTGGGCCATCTTGATCTGGATGTCGGTGCAGTTCGACAGGTAGTGCGAGGTGACACCGAACCGTCCGGAGGCGACCTGCTTGATCGCGCTCCGCCGCCAGTCGCCGTTGTCCTCGTGGTGGAAGCGACGCGGATCCTCGCCGCCCTCACCGGAGTTCGAGCGTCCGCCGAGGCGGTTCATCGCGACGGCGAGGGTCTCGTGCGCCTCGGCCGAGATGGAGCCGAAGCTCATCGCACCGGTCGAGAAGCGCTTCACGATCTCGCTGGCCGGCTCGACCTTGTCGATCGGGATCGGGTCGCGGTCGCCGAAGTTGAAGTCGAAGAGTCCACGCAGCGAGGCGATCTTGCGCGACTGGTCGTCGACGAGCTTCGTGTACTCCTTGAAGACCTGGTACTGCCCGGTCCGCGTGGAGTGCTGCAGCTTGAACACGGTGTCGGGGTTGAAGAGGTGGTACTCACCCTCACGCCGCCACTGGTACTCGCCGCCGACCTCGAGCTCGCGGTGCGCGCGCTCGGTCGGACGGTCGAGGAAGGCCAGCGCGTGCCGGCGCGCGACGTCGGCGGCGATCTCGTCGAGGCCGATGCCGTCGAGCTGGCTGTGCAGACCCGTGAAGAACTCGTCGACGGTGTCCTGCGAGATGCCGATGACCTGGAACAACTGCGCGCCGGTGTACGAGGCGATGGTGGAGATGCCCATCTTGCTCATCACCTTCAGCACACCCTTGCCGGCGGCCTTGATGTAGTTCTTGCGCGCCGACGCGAAGTCCAGGTCGCCGAGCTCTCCGCGGTCGACCATGTCCTCGATCGATTCAAAGGCCATGTACGGATTCACCGCTGCGGCACCGAATCCCACGAGTGCGGCCACGTGGTGGACCTCGCGGCAGTCGCCTGCCTCGACGATCAGTCCGACCCGGGTGCGCTTGCGCTCGCGGACGAGATGGTGGTGGACGGCGGCCGTCAGCAACAGCGAGGGGATCGGCGCCAGGGTCTCGTCCGACTCACGGTCGGACAGGACGACCAGCGTGACACCGTCATCGATGGCGGCGCTGACCTGAGCGCGGATCGCGTCGAGCGCGGAGCGGAGGCCGTCACCGCCCTCCGCGACCGGGTAGAGGCCGCGGATCTGGATGCTGCGGAAGTCGGAGAAGCGATCGTCGTCGTTGATCCGGACCAGCTTGGCCAGGGCGTCGTTGTCGAGAACCGGCTCGGGGAGCACGATCTGACGGCACGACTCGGGACCCGGGTTCAGCAGGTCGGCCTCGGCGCCGATGGTGCCGCCGAGGCTGGTGACGACCTCTTCGCGGATCGCATCCAGCGGCGGGTTGGTGACCTGCGCGAACATCTGCTGGAAGTAGTCGAAGAGCATGCGCGGACGTGCCGACAGCACCGCGATCGGGGTGTCGGTGCCCATCGAACCGAGGGCCTCCGCCCCGGTTCGCGCCATCGGGGCGACCAGGAGGTTGAGCTCCTCGGTGGTGTAACCGAACACCTGCTGGCGCAGGGCGATCCGGTCGTGCGCCATGTGCTCGTGCGGGCGCTCCGGGAGGTCGGCGATGGTCAGCAGGCCCTCGTCCAGCCACTCCTGGTACGGGTGCTCGGCAGCGAGCTCGTCCTTGATCTCCTCGTCGGCGACGATGCGTCCGGCTTCGGTGTCCACCAGGAACATCCGGCCCGGCTGCAGGCGCAGCTTCTGGACCACGTCGGCGTGATCGATGTCCAGGACACCGACCTCCGACGCCATCACGACGAGGCCGTCCTTGGTGACCCAGATCCGGCTGGGACGCAGGCCGTTACGGTCGAGGACCGCACCGACGACAGTGCCGTCGGTGAAGCAGACCGACGCCGGTCCGTCCCACGGCTCCATCAGGTTGGAGTGGTACTGGTAGAACGCCCGATGCTCGGGCTTCATCGACTCGTGACGCTCCCAGGCCTCCGGGATCATCATCAGCACCGCATGCGGCAGGCTACGACCCCCGAGGTGCAGCATCTCAAGCACCTCGTCGAAGCGAGCCGTGTCGGAGGCACCCGGCGTGCAGACCGGGAAGATCTTCTCCTCGGCGTTCTCGCCGAACAGGCTGGTGTCGATGAGCGCCTCGCGGGCACGCATCCAGTTCTCGTTGCCGGTGACGGTGTTGATCTCACCGTTGTGGGCGACCCGACGGAACGGATGCGCCAGCGGCCACGACGGGAACGTGTTGGTGGAGAAGCGCGAGTGGACGAGTCCGAGGGCGCTCTCGACCCGCGAGTCCTGCAGGTCGACGTAGAACTCCCGCAGCTGCGGGGTCGTCAGCATGCCCTTGTAGACGAAGGTCGTGCCCGACAGGCTCGGGAAGTAGACGGTCTCGCGGCCCGGCCCGTCCTGGCCGGCACCCTTGTTGCCGAGTTCGTTCTGCACGCGCTTGCGGATCACGAAGGCCTTGCGCTCGAGCTCCATGCCCGAACTGCCAGAAACGAAAACCTGGCGGAAGGTCGGCATCGCGTCACGTGCGAGCGCGCCCAGCGACGAGTCGTTGGTCGGGACCTCACGCCAGCCGAGCAGCGTCAGGCCTTCCGCCTCGACGATCTTCTCGACACCCTCGCAGGCCAGACGCGCATCCTCGGAGCCCTGGGGCAGGAACGCGATACCGGTGGCGTACTCACCCTCGGCGGGGAGGTCGAAGTCGACCGACTCGCGCAGGAAACGGTCGGGGACCTGGATCATGATGCCCGCGCCGTCGCCGGTGTTCGGCTCTGCACCGGCGGCACCACGATGTTCCAGATTGATCAGCGCGGTGATCGCCTTGTCGACGATGTCGCGGCTACGACGTCCGTGCATGTCCACGACGAATGCGACACCGCAGGAGTCGTGCTCATTGCTCGGGTGGTACAACCCGACCGGACCAGGAGCATGCTTCATAGTTCGCCTCACTTCGTGCGCGACGCTGCGCATCCACTACACCGATGATGACCTGGGGACGCCTGGCCGACCGGCCGCTGGCTGTTCGTCACCCACAGGGGCTGACCTGGGCGAACGCAGCGATGTCCGGTTCGGGCATCCGATGTCAGCGTCGTTGCTGACGGCACGTGCGAACCGTGATCCGGCTCCGCACCACCTGCTCCGAGAGCATTGTCAGATATTTTCTCACGCCGGACACCCAGTATCGAAATCCGGCTACCACAATGAGGGTGATCATGCAGCGTACGCGCCCGAAGCGGTCCGAATCGACGTGGTCGGTACGCCGATGTCGGCGCGCCGAACCGGCTCCGATCGAGGTCGCCGCCGACTAGTCTCGGACAGATGAGTGCGCGTGGCACCCACGAGGTCCACACCGGAGCCCGCGGATCCCTGCGCGCCAGGGCGACCAACGCCTACCTCGGCCGCATCCGAGGTCCCCTCTTCGCGGTCACCGGAGCAGGCCGGTCACGTCCGTCTCCCCTGGTTCTCCGTGCGATGCGACCGTCGATCAACCGCTCGCTGGCCGCGATCAGCCCGGTGCCGTCGGGCACCAGGGTCCGCCCGGTCCGCGAGTCCTTCGATTCCGGGAGCGTCCGCGGCGAATGGGTCTCCGGCACGCGCCCCCGCACGCCCGGCCTGCGTCCGTCGCCGGACGAGGCGATCATCTACTACCTGCACGGCAGCGGGTACGTGGTGTGTTCGCCGCGCACCCACCGCGGACTCGTATCCCGACTCAGCAGACTCACCGGCATGCCCGCCTTCAGCCTCGACTACCGACTCGGCCCGGAGTATCGACTGCCCAGCGCGGGCGACGATGCCATCCGCGGGTACCGGTGGCTCCTCGACAACGGGCACCGCGCCGATCGCATCGTCGTCGCGGGCGATTCGGCCGGCGGGCACCTCGCAGCCGACCTGCTGGCCGACAACCATCGCACCGGCCGACCGCAACCGGCCGCGATGGTGCTGTTCTCCCCGCTCTACGACCCGACCTTCGAACTCGCCGTGGAGAACCAGCGCGGCGGTGCGCGTGATCCGCTCATCGAAGCGCTTGCCGCGCAACAGATCCTTCGCTTCTACACCGCGGGCACCGACGCGGACGACCCGCGGATGCGGGTCGACCTCACCGCCGATATGGATCTTCCGCCGACGCTCCTCCAGTACGGCGGGCTCGAGGTCATGGGCGCTGACGCACGAGCCCTGCATCAGGTGCTGAGCGATGCGGGAGCGCAGGTCGAGATCCAACGGTGGCCCGATCAGGGACACGTGTTCCAGATGTTCCCGCTGTTCACCCCGGAGGCGCAGCGCGCCCTCCGTGATGCCGCACGATTCATTGCTGCACAACCGATCCCGCGGCCGCGGGGCGAGTTCCGGACCGAGAAGAGGACCGATGCCCGAGTTCGATGACCTGATCAGCCGACTGCCCATCGCCGACATCGCCGGGCGACTCGGCGTCGACGAGGCGACCGCGCAGGCCGCGGTGGAGCAGGCCGTTCCCGGTCTGTTGACCGGCCTGGAACACCAGACCACCGACGAGGGCAGCGCGCAGCAACTCGCCGGCGCATTGGACAAACACACCAACGACCTCGCCGACGGCGAGATCCGACTCGATGAGGTGGACACCGCGGACGGGTCGAAGATCGTCGGCCACATCTTCGGCGGTCGCACCGACGACGTCGCCCACGCACTCAGTGGAGCGGCACCGGCGGCAGCTGTCGATCCCGGTCTGATCAAGAAGCTGCTGCCGATCCTCGCCCCGATCGTGTTGAGCTATCTCACCCAGAAGGTGCTGAGCGGCAAGGGCTCCGGCGGGGCCGCTGGTGGCGGCAACTCCGGCGGTGCCGGTGACCTGGGCAGCATCCTGGGCGGCGCGCTCGGCGGGAGCGCCGCCGGAGGTCTCGGCGGGGTCCTGGGCTCGATTCTCGGCGGCGCATCGACGTCGGGCGGCTCCGGCGGCGATCAGAAGTCCGGCGGCGGACTCGGTGGCCTGCTCGGCAGCATCCTGGGCGGCCGGTAGACGATCGGTCCGGCACCACGGCAGCAACTCAGTCGGCGACGACGCCACCGTCGTCCGCGCCGCGCTCACGCTGGTGGTCGATGCTGAGTCGCCGGACCCGCGACCACCGTCCGGTCTCGGTGCCGAATCCCTGACGATCCGACGCGCGTGCGAGATCCCGGTCGAGGCCGATCGCCCATTCGGCGTCGAGTTGCTCGTCGAGCGCGTCGATGCGAGCGCGGAGCGGCGCCTGCTGCTCGGGCGAGCACTGCTCGGACAAGGCGTCGAACAGCGCCCGCAGCCGCCGCTGCACCTGCGCCGATCCGCGGCTGTGATGCCGGATCTCGTCGGTCCCGATGGACACGTAGTCGGCCCACGATCGTCGGTAGCCTCTGATCGTCGACAGCTCGGGCGAATTCGATTCCGTGTGTACCCGGGGCGCCAACATCAGCAGCAGGTCCTCGATGTGGTCGAGCGCCTGGACCGCGCGACTCGCGTCGTTGACCGCGGGCGACAGCGCCTTGAGGGCGATGTCCGAGATCGATTGCAGCGCAGCGGCCGGACTCACCGCCGGTCGGTGCGTGTCGCCGAACAGCAGCGCCGCGAGCAACTGATGCGGCCGGACCGCACGGCGATCACCGCGCACCTCGAAGACGGCACCACTGTGCGGGACGTAGTCGCCGATGCCGACGAGCAGGTCGACCCGCACGTCCCAGCGCAACGCCAGCCGCTGGATCCGCGGCAGGTCGATGGCGAGCAGGACCCGCCCACGCGTCGGGATCTCGCGGAGGTTGATGATGATGGGCTCCGAGGTGTCGACCGGGGCATCCGCCGGCGCCGACACACCGGTCGGGAGTGGCGCGTCGGCCGGGTACGCCCGGCGGATCGCCCCACGCCCCTCGCTGTCGATCCACCGCAGCAACTGTGCCGAGTTGAGGATGCTGCCGACCTTGGCGACCAGCGCGATGAACAGATAGGCACTGGCGAGGGTGAGCGCGAGGGCGATCCCCGTCGAGATCCCGGGTGCCGGGTCGTCGTCGCCGGAGACCGTGAGATCCAGGGCGACGATCAGCGTGAACACGAAGGTGGCGAGGAAGACCCCGATCGACCATCGCATCACCGGCTCCCGCTGCAGCATCGGGACGACCCGGATGGAGATCTGGGACGCGCCGAACTGCATCGCCAGGGTCACCGCGGTGAACACCAGACCGGTGAGCGTGGCCATCGCGCCGGCGATGACGGCCAAGAGGGTCGCCGTGGTCCCGGCGTTCAATGCGTCGAGCTGCAGACTGTCGTCGAGCCCGACGCAGGCGAAGGCAGCGACCATCGCCAGGGACACCAGGATCACCGGGAGGCGCCAGATGGGCACCAACTCCAATTGGTGCCGCGTGCGTCGCCAGCGGATGGCGGTGGCGAGCGCGTTCGGCGCCTTGATCGCGGGTGGCAACTCGGGGTCGTGGGCGAGCGGTAGCGCGGGCGGCTCGTCCGGGATCCCGAATCTGCCGGCCACCGCCTCTTGCAGCACGATCTTCCACCGGACCACCGGCTCGCGGTAGCGACGCTCCCGTCGCAGTGACTTTGCCCGCTTTCCCGGACGTGAGGTGTACCGCCACCGCGCCCACGGCGAGGCCGGGCGGGCGACGCGCAGCGCGCCGACGAACAGCAGCGGCGGCACGAACAGACCCACGAGTCCCGTCCACAGCTTGCCTTTGAGTAGCGTGACCACGGCGAGCCCCACGATGATCGCGAGCGCGATCAGCACGACGACCCGCGTGGCGGTGTCGCCGGCCTCCCGGAACTCGTCGAACTCACCGAAGCCGATGGGGCGTAGCCCGAGCAAGAACAGCAGCCCGATCGCGACGGCGACGAACACGGCGTCGATCGAACTACGGCCCTCTTCTTCCCAGTACACGTCGCGCAGGTGCAGGATCAGCGCGAACTCGTCGAGTACGAGGGCGCTGCCGATGCCGAAGAACGAGGCCAGCACGCAGTTCGCGATGGGCGTCTCGAAGTTCGCGAGTGCGACCAGCGCGAACCCGCTCAGCAACATCAGGATCACACCGAAGAACTCGTGGTGCATGTGGACGCCGCCCGGCGTCACATTGCCCGGCCACCAGCTGACCTCGGCACGGATCATCCGCACGCTGAACCGGATGAACAGGAAGGTGAGGACGAAGGCGACCAGGAGGAAGAACAGCGGCAGACGACCGGTGTCGACGACGGTGTGCTCGAACCAGCGCGTCACGTCGCCGATCCCGTGGCTGTCGTCGGGGCCGTGCCCGCACGTGTCATGGCGGGATTCTACGTCGCAGAACAGTGCATCCCAGGCGGTTCGACGCCTTCACCGATCACGAGACTGTCCGTTTTCGACACCATCAGGACGTTCGTCCAGAAAGTCGACGGAATTGTTCGCAACGTGAACATGAATGCCCGAATGGTTGCATCTTCAACAAATGGCTGCCTCGAACGTCGGCCATGCCCGAAAGTAATGTGCATTAGCGATGGCAGATCTGTTGGAGCATCGGATGAATCGCGGCGTTGCGACCGACGAGACCGAGAAATGGCGGAGAATCCGAAGGTCCCTGTTCCCCACATCCCCTCAGTGCGGGGAACAGGGACCAACGTACGTTGCATCACGCCTCTAACGAACGTGTCACAACGTCCGCGCAGTTCAGGGTAAAGAGCCGTCGCACAATCTACAATCGAAGCAATTTGGTGTACCGACAAGGACCGGTTGATCGTGAGTGAAGTAGGCCCCGCGCGAGACCTCGACCTGAGGCGACTCCGCATGTTCGTGACCGCAGTGGATGCTCCAACTCTCAGTGCCGCGGCAGAAGAGTTGTTCATCACACAACAGGCGCTTTCTGCGGCAATTCGAGAACTCGAACGACAACTCGATGTGAGCCTTTTCTCGAGAACGCGCCGAAGCCTCACACTGACCCCCGCCGGGCACGCTCTCTATCGCGGGGCGGTTCCATTGTTGGCCGGCGGTCGGCAACTCGCGAGAATGGTTCGGCGCGCCGACGCCGGTCGTCCGGATCCGTTCGTCATCGGGCACACGCCGGACGTCGCGACGTCGGAGATCTTCCAGATCATCGAGAGCGTCGTGCTGGCCGATGCGTCGGTGCCCATCACGGCGCGTCCGGTGTTCGCCGAGAGTATCCGGGAGGATCTCCTCGCCGGCACCATCGACATCGCGCTCGCGCGGGGTGTGCAGCCCCCGTCCGATCTCGCGTCCACCATCGCGACGTACCACGCACTGCGTCTGGCCGTCGACGCCGACCATCCTTTGGCACAGCAGGATTCGGTGACCATCGAGGACCTCGCGCCGCATCCGATCGTGGTCTGGGGCCCAGAACACGAGTCGTATTACACGGATGTTCTGGTCTCGCATTGTCGGCGTGCGGGATTCGACCCGACGCTCATCGTATCGACGCTGCTGGGAACGCCGCCGCACACCGCGGTGGTCGCGCATCCCGACGCGTGCGCGTTCGTGACCAACGATCCGGGCTGGGTCTACGGAAACCGGATCCGCATCATGGAGTTCACCGATCCGCCGCTGGTTCCGGTGCAGGCGATGTGGTTGCCGCACACCGCCTCAGAGCTGCGCAATCGCATCCTGGCCGCAGGCGAGGAGAGTGGCGGCGCGGGGGTCGGCACCGCACCGCCACTCTCGTCGGGAATCGACGCCGACGGGTCAGCCGGCCTCGACCATCGCCCCCGTCAACGGGGGTGACTTCTCGAGGAGTTCGTTCTCCTCGGGACTGAAAGCGCGTGAGCGCGAGAGGAATCGCACACCCTCGGGTGCCTCCAGGCTGAACCCGGCACCTCTACCCGGCACGACGTCGAGGATGAGTTGGGTGTGCTTCCAGAGATCGAACTGATCTCCGTTGATCCAGAGCCGCACGGGTGGCAACGGTTCAGGCAGGTCGATGACGCCGACCAGCACATCGCGTTGTCCCACACGGTATTCACCCACCGGGTAACACATCGGGGCGGAACCGTCACAGCATCCACCGGACTGGTGGATCATGAGTCCGCCGTGCAACTCCGACAGCTTGGTCAGGAGTTGCACGGCGGCGTCTGTGGCGACCACCCGATCAGGAGTCTGTGTCTCGGTCATCGGGTATCACCTGTCCTTGTCAGAGAGATCCTCGGAGTTCTCGGATCAGGGTGTTCGCCCTGGTCAGAAGAAGCCCTTGGCACTCTGAGCGTAACCAACCAGCAGGTTCTTCGTCTGCTGATAGTGCTCGAGCATCATCAGGTGGTTCTCGCGGCCGATGCCCGACTGCTTGTATCCACCGAAGGCGGCGTGTGCCGGGTAGTCGTGGTAGGTGTTCGTCCACACGCGACCGGCCTGGATCTCGCGGCCGGCACGGTAGGCGGTCGCGCCGTCACGGGTCCACACGCCGGCGCCGAGGCCGTACAAGGTGTCGTTCGCGATGGCGATCGCATCGGAGTAGTCCTTGAAGGACGTCACCGCGAGCACCGGCCCGAAGATCTCCTCCTGGAAGATGCGCATCTTGTTCTTGCCACCGAAGACGGTCGGCTGGATGTAGTAGCCGCCGGACAGGTCACCACCGAGATCGGCAGGCTCGCCACCGACCAGCACCTCGGCACCCTCTTCCTTGCCGATGGCCAGGTAGGAGCTGATCTTCTCGAACTGGTCGTTCGACGCCTGCGCGCCCATCATCGTGTCGGTGTCGAGCGGGTTGCCCTGCTTGATCGCCTTCACGCGCTCGACGGCGCGACCGATGAAGTCGTCGTAGATGCCGTCCTGCACCAGCGCGCGGCTCGGGCAGGTGCAGACCTCGCCCTGGTTGAGCGCGAACATCGTGAAACCCTCGAGTGCGCGGTCGAGGAAGCCGTCGTCCTTGGCCGTCACGTCGTTGAAGAAGATGTTGGGGCTCTTGCCGCCCAGCTCCAGCGTGACCGGGATCAGGTTCTCGGACGCGTACTGCATGATCAGGCGACCGGTGGTTGTCTCACCGGTGAAGGCGATCTTGCGGATGCGGTTGCTCGATGCGAGCGGCTTGCCCGCCTCCACGCCGAACCCGTTGACCACATTGATGACACCCGGGGGCAGCAGGTCGGAGATCAGGCTGACCAGGTACAGGATCGATGCCGGAGTCTGCTCGGCGGGCTTGAGCACCACCGCGTTGCCCGCGGCCAGGGCCGGCGCGAGCTTCCAGACGGCCATCAGGATCGGGAAGTTCCACGGGATGATCTGGCCGACGACGCCGAGCGGCTCGTGGAAGTGGTACGCGACCGTGTCCTCGTCGATCTCGGAGATCGAACCCTGCTGTGCGCGAAGCGCTCCGGCGAAGTAGCGGAAGTGGTCGATGGCCAGCGGGATGTCGGCGGCCAGGGTCTCACGGACCGCCTTGCCGTTGTCCCACGACTCGGCGACCGCGATCTTCTCGAGGTTCTCCTCGATGCGGTCGGCGATGCGCAGCAGGAGCAGCGAGCGCTCGGCGACCGACGTCTTGCCCCACGCCGGAGCGGCCTTGTGCGCGGCGTCGAGAGCGAGGTCGATGTCCTCGGCGGTCGAGCGGGCCACCTCGGTGAAGGTCTTGCCGTCGACCGGCGACGGGTTCTCGAAGTACTGACCCTTCACCGGCGGGGTCCACTCGCCACCGATGAAGTTGTCGTAGCGGGACTCGTAGCTCATCACCGAGCCGTCGGTGCCCGGCTTTGCGTAGACAGTCATTCTGAGGTGCTCCTCCGTCGTATCGGGATGTCGCACTCGCCACGAGCGGTGACGTGTGTGATCTGTTGCACACGGTACGGCCGGGCTCGTTGCAGGAGCGTTGCACCGACGTACCCAACGTTGCAACGGGACGTCGGGGCAGGTCAGCAGGTTTGGTGGGGCTTGTCGGGGTGCGTCTGCCTGGCGGCGTGGTCGAAATCTGCCGTCCAGCGGGGCGCCGCGTGGATATTGCACACGACCACTCGCTGGGCAGCAGATTTTGGATACGCAAGCCCGGAGAAGAAGCACTCGGTCACGGGGTCCCCCACTCGTCCATCTGCCAGGCCCCACCGACCAAAATCTGCCGTACAGCAGCGCACCGCGTGGATATTGCACACGAACACTTGCTGAACGGCAGATTTTGGTCGGGGAGACAGGGCGAACCTTCGGTCGGGCGCTCCCCGATCTCCCACCCGCCGACTCTTTCCCCGGCCCCAGCCCCCGCCCCAGCGACCAAAATCTGCCGTCCAGCGGGGCGCCGCCTGGATATTGCACGCGACCACTCGCTGAACGGCAGATATTGGTCAACCGAGGGCGCATCGGACGAAGTCGGGGCAGGGTTCAGCCAGGCGAGGTTGCTGACGGGCGGGTGCCGCGGATGGTCGTCAGGCAACCCGGGATCGCGGCCAGCGGTGCATGCGCCGGCGTACCATGTCGATGATGTCGTTCTCGGCCGCAGACCAGTTCCGGGTGACCTGGGCATACGTCAGTCGAATCACGATGTACCCGAGTCGCGCGAGTTCCCGATCACGGCGACGGTCCCGTTCGTACGCATCCGAGTCGGTGTGGTGCTCGATGCTGTCGACCTCGATGATCAGCCGATCGCCGATGAGCAGGTCGACGAATCCGACGCCGACCACGTGATGTTGGACGATCACCGGAAGTCCGAGCGCTCGTAGTCGCACGCGGGCCATGGTCTCGGTGCCCGACTGCGCACGTTCATCGCACCTCGCAAGCAGATCTCCGATGCGCTGCGGCGCAGCTCTCAGAACGGTCTCGATCTGCTCTCGGGTCATGACCCGTTTGTTGAGGATCGAGTCGCAAACCACCACCAGCGACTCGTCGTCCAGACATCGTGCGGCGTGCAGTAACGCGATGTCCACGGCATCGACCGCGCCGACCGACGGCGGGATCTCGCCGTAGGCGCGACACCCCATGTCCAACGGCGCCGCCTCGGCGACCCGGCCTCCATGCCTGGTGACTCGCGAATGCACCTGGCGCAGCGAGACGTCGGGAACCCAGATCCCCTGCTCGGCAAGGGCACTGGCGCATGTCAGCACAGCCCCCGCGCTGACGACGGCGACGATGACCGGATCGGCCCCTTCCACCATGAACCACCCGTGCCTCAGCCGACGTAGGAACCCGCTGCGCACGGCTCGCCGAATGTCGGCGCGCGTCTCACCCCACGCGACCAGTTGTGCCGCGGAGACCACTCCGCCGAACTGTTGATACCGACCGTCCATCGGCCCAGCATCGGCGAGAACTGCGGTTCGGGAGTGCCGCAATCATTGAACTGGGGATGAAAACAGAGGTGTGGACATCTCCCCGGACACCGTCGCACTCCGTGAGAGCCCCCGGACGATGACCATAATCTGCCGTGCAGCGATGAGCGGCGTGGATATTGCACGCCGCACCCCGCTCCGCGGCAGATTTTGGCCAGCCCCCCGGCCCCCGCGGCAGATTTTGCCCAGCCCCCGACCCGCACCCAACCGAAAGAACTACAACCCGTACCGCTTGTCCAGCAATCGGATCCGGCCGCCGACAACTGCGCGGTCTGGGTGCCCGACAGGCAGCCGGTGTTCGAGTCGACGCCAGGCGACGAGGTCGTCCCGACCATGCGTCGACGACGTCCATACGCGCAATGCCCCGACATCTCCGTCGGCGATGACGCGCGACCGGATGTCCTCACGGACCTCATCGAAGATCTCAACGATGCCGGGGGCCGACGACTCGGCGAGCAGTCCACCGCGGCCGAGGTCGGCGATGACGGCGCCGAGGTCGGCGCCGGTCCGGATCCGGGTGCGCAGGTCATCGACATCGGAGTCGAACTCGACAGTCAGTCGGTACGGCCGCGACTGGACCACCTCGGTGCCCAGATCTCTACGCAGGCGCGATATCTCGGCCCGGACGGTGACCGGGTCCACCCCGTCCTCGGCCAACATCATCGCGAGCTGCTCGGTGTTCAGACCCTCCGGGTACGCCTGCAGCAACACCAGGATCTCCGCGTGTCGACGGGAGAGCGTGCGTTCGACACCACCCCGGCTCCACCGACAACCGTTGCCGCTCAACACTGTCAGTTGCGCCGCCGACTTCGGGGTGAATGTGGTGGGGTCGGCCAGGTCGACGGAATGCGACCGCAGTTCACGCTCGACGGCGGCGACCACCGATCGCACGGCGGCCAGCGCGAACGGTGCGGCCACCTCCCGACCACCGGTCACGTCGATGACGCCGATGACGTGCCCGGTCACCGGATCGTGGACAGGCGCCGCAGCGCAACTCCACTCCTGGACCGGACCGGCGAAGTGCTCGGGCCCCACGACCTGAACGCCCCGGTCGACTGCCAGGGCGAGTCCGGGCGCGTTGGTGCCGACGACGTCCTCGGCCCACACGGAACCTTCGACGAAGTTGATGTGGCTGGCACGGTCACGGGCCGGCGATGCACCTTCGACCCACAGCAGTCGCCCGCGCTGGTCGGTGAGCGCGACGACGACACCGGAGTCCGCGATGTCGTCGAGCATCAACGACTGCACGAGCGGCCGGACCGCGGTGATCGGATGCGCATCCCGGTACTCGGCGAACTCGGTGGCCGACATCGCCGGCGCACGTTCGCCCTCGGGCACCGCTTCACCAGGGTCGATGCCCCGACTCACCGACCGCATCCACGACTCGCGGACCACCGACCGCACGGCATCCGCCGGCGGCTCGACTCCGGTCAAGAAATCCTCGTACGCCCGGCGGATCCGCGATGACACCCCGGCCGCATCGCTCATTGATCCTCCGTCACTCCCCACCTGCACTCGATTGTGCCGCTTTCGGTGTGATCTCGGCAACAATACCCAGCTCAGCCCGACCTCGGACTCGCCACCTGGTCACCCCCGAACCGCGCAGCGAATCGACCCGGTGTCTCCCCGGTGACCGTCCGGAAGTCACGCACCATGTGCGCCTCGTCGGAGTAGCCCAGGTCGGCGGCGATCCTCGCCACCGTGACCCCGGGGTCGCGCAGACGTTCCGACGCCTCCTGGAGTCGGCGACGTTGGATGAGCCATTTCGGTGTCAGCCCCAACCGCCGATGGGTCAATCGCTGGAGCGTGCGCTCGCCGATGCCGAATCCGGCACAGATCTGCGCGACCTCGGTGACGTCGGAATTCGACTCGACGTAGGACACGATCTCGTTCACGAGGTGTCCGTCGGCATCGACGGGGAGGTGGGCACGCAGCCAGTCCTCGAACAGTCCGGTGGCGGCGTGCTGCCGGTCGTCGGCCGACGGCGCGGGCAACATCGTCGCCCGGACAGCCGCAGCCAGTTCCGCACCGACCGAACCGAAGATTTCGGCGAGCTCGGCATGCCGGTCGGTCCACGCGGCAACCGAGCCGCCGACGACCAGCGATCCGGCTGCCGGCGACAGCATCGTGCCCACCGCCCAGCCGTTGCCGCTCAGCACGTTCTCCGACACCCCGCGGCGCACCCCGTAGAACCGCGCATAGGTGGGGGTCACCACCATCAGGCAGACCGGGTACTGCAGAACCCGTTGCGGCGCAGCGTCCCCGGGTGGCACCGACCACACGGGCACCCAGAACCGACGGATGAGGTCGGTCAGATCTGCCGCGGGACCCCATCGACCGATGCGGAAGCTGCGATCGGTGGGATCGACGAGATGAGCGCGCTCGATGTCGTCGACCATCAGCAGACCTCCCGATCATGTCGGCTTTCTTCAATCCCGGCGCACCCGCACCGACCTACGCTCTCCATCATGACTGCCACCTCGGACACCCCGACCCCCATCGCAACCGACTACGCCCGTCTTGCCGACGGATTCGCCGGAGTACTCGACGCCGTGCCCTCGGACAGCTGGACCGCGGCATCCCCGTGTCCCGGCTGGACCGCGGCCGACGTCGTCGGCCACGTCATCGACACCCAGCGCGATTTCCTCGGCCGCCACGACATCGATCTCGGTACCGCCCCGGACCTCGGCACGCCGGCCCGTGCGTGGCGCGAGCACGCCGATCGCGTCACCGAGCTGCTCGCCGACCCCGCTGTCGGTGGGCGCGAGTTCGACGGTCACTTCGGCCCGACCACCGTCGGCGACACGGTGATCCGCTTCTACGGCTTCGACATGGTCGCGCACCGATGGGATGTCGCCGCGGCCCACGGCGTCGACCACCGGTTCACCGACGACGAACTGGCGATGATGGAGACGGCCGCCGACGGCTTCGGTGATGCGTTGTACAGCGACGGTGTCTGCCGTTCCGGGGTGAGGGTGCCCGACGGCGCCGATCGCCAGACCCGGTTGCTCGCCCGCCTCGGCCGCGACGCCGCGACGGTCTCCTGAGCCGAGTCAGCGCGCCACACGCGGCGTGGTCACCCGGCCGCCTCCGAGTGCGTCCGGCGCTTCAGGGCTCCCACCCGTTGCGCCGGGGGTGCCGGGCACGGAGGTAGCTGTAGAGCCAGGTGCTGATCAGCAGCGCCACGCAGGAGCCGATCGACGGCCACAACCAGCCGTTCAGCACGGATTGACGGACCGAGACCACCGCCCAGCCGACCACGAACAGCACCATCGCGATGGTCGCCAGGAGGCGCACGACCAACACGAAAGTGGTGAGCAGCGCCCACACGGTCTCCCGGACTCGGTCGGCCCGCTCGGTCATGTGCCCAGCGTAGACAGCCGCCGACCACCGACGCTCGTGGTCGAGGCCGTGATCACACGCCGGATCTCCGCGGGTCCAGGTCATCAGGAACACAGGGCGTCAGGCACACGGGTATCGGGCACGGGCATCGGAGGGCGACGACACGCACGTCACCCCGTCGTCATCACCCGGACAACCACTGGTGAGAGGGAGTCCACACCCGCAGATCTGCAAGACGTTTCCTCCCACATCTCGGCGCGCGAGCGCGGACAATGGCAGACATGAGGACTCTGCTGAACGTGATCTGGCTGCTCCTGTGCGGCCTCTGGATGGCGATCGGCTACGCCGTCGCCGGTGTGGTCTGCTGCATCCTGATCATCACCATCCCGTTCGGGATCGCGTCGTTCCGGATGGCGAACTACGCCCTGTGGCCGTTCGGCCGCACCGTGGTCCGCAAGCCGACTGCGGGCGCGTTCTCGCTGATCGGCAACATCATCTGGCTCGTCGTGGCCGGCATCTGGCTCGCGATCGGCCACATCACCACCGGCATCGCGCTGTGCATCACCATCATCGGCATCCCGCTCGGGATCGCGAGTTTCAAGATGGTGCCGGTGTCACTGCTGCCGCTCGGCGCCGACATCGTGTCCAGCGACGAGTACATCCCCGGTCGCCCGGCAGCGCAGTACTAGCGCCCGTCCGAGCGTGCGCGTCGACGACGATTCCACCTCCGGATCAGTGGGCATCCCCACGACCATGAGCACGGAGTCCAGGACTGACGGAACCGGTAGCGACACAACCGACACCATCGACGCCATCGCGGACCGGTGTGTCCTCCACCACACCGATCGCAGACCCATCCGCCCACGTCATGGTTTCGAACACCAGGCATGAGTCTCACCGTTGGCCCCAGTCGCCCGCACCGCCAGTCGGTCGCGGTCGTGGGCAGCGGCGTCGCCGGGTTGACCGCCGCCCATGTCCTGTCCGCCGACCACCGCGTGACCCTGTTCGAGGCGGATTCGCGCCTCGGCGGGCACGCACACACTCACGACCTCACCCTCGACGACGGACGGTCGGTCTCCATCGACTCCGGCTTCATCGTGCACAACGACCGCACCTACCCGACGTTGCTCCGACTCTTCGCGGAGCTCGACGTGGCAACCCAGGAGTCCGACATGTCGATGTCGGTCCACTCCGAGATCAGTGGCCTCGAGTACGCCGGTGCGCTCGGTGCCCGCGGTCTGTTCCCGACATCGCGCAACCTGTTCCGCGGTCGCTATCTGCGGATGCTCGGCGAGGTGAAGCGCTTCCATCGCGCAGCGCACCGCCTGCTCGACACCCCGGACTCCGACGAGCCGCTGTCGGAGTTCGTACGGCGTGAGAAGTTCTCGCGGTACTTCCTCGACAATTTCCTGCTCCCGCTCGTCGCAGCGGTGTGGTCGTGCGATTCCGAGGTGGCTGCCGCGTATCCGGCCCGCTACCTCTTCGCCTTCCTCGACCATCACGGCATGCTGTCGGTGTTCGGCTCGCCGACCTGGCGAACCGTCAGTGGGGGCTCGGCGCGATACGTCGAGAAGGTCGCCGACGGAGTCCGTGCCCGCGATGGTGAGATCCGGCTGGCGAGCCCGGTGCGCGAGATCGCGGACATCGCACCGACCACGGACGGCGTCGGTGGGGTGTCCCTCACGACCGACGCCGCCACCGAGCAGTTCGATGCCGTGGTCATCGCCACCCATCCGCATCAGGCCCTGTCCGTGCTCGCCTCCCCCACCGAGGCCCGGCGTCGCGTCCTGAGTGCGATCCCC
Organism: Gordonia soli NBRC 108243; assembly: GCF_000334455.1. GTDB lineage: Bacteria > Actinomycetota > Actinomycetes > Mycobacteriales > Mycobacteriaceae > Gordonia > Gordonia soli. The sequence goes on along the minus strand of NZ_BANX01000023.1, from coordinate 68,743 downwards.
TACTCGGTGAAGCCCGCTGTGCTGCACACGGATACGTCACTGCTGCCGCACGCCCGCAATGCCTGGGCATCCTGGAATTACCAGATCCGAGCCGACGCACCGACGTCGGGCGGCGCGCCGTTCGGCGATTCGCTCGACGGCTCCGGAGTCGCGGTCACCTACGACCTCACGCGCCTCATGCGACTGCCGATCGACGATCCGCGGTTCCTGGTCACCGTCGGTCGCACCGATCTCGTCGACCCGACCACGGTCATCGCCGAGATGACCTACGAACATCCCGTCTACACCACCGAATCGGTCGCGGCACAGGCGATGCTGCCCGACATCGACTCCGACACCATCGTATTCGCCGGCGCGTATCACGGGTGGGGCTTCCACGAGGACGGCGCGTTGTCCGGCGTGCGGGCCGCGGCTCGACTCGGCACGGTGTGGGCCGCCGACGAGCAGGTGCCGGCATGAATCACACGACACCGATCGGCGACACCTCACCGCGCGCGACCGTCGGGACCCACCCGACCCGGACGGGCACCACTGCGTCGTTCCCGACGCCCGCCGTGATCCACACCCGGATCACCCATGTGCGGACATCGCCTCTGCGCCACTCGTTCCGATACCACGGGCAGTCGTGGCTGGTCGACGTCGACGACCTGCCGGAACTCGCCGCACCGTTCCGGCCGCTGGCTCGATTCCTGGCGACCGACCATTTCCCGGAGCCGGCTCGGCTGGGAGACACCCTTCGCTCGCGGCTGAACCGCCATGTGGCGGCGGCCGGACTCACGGTCCCGACCGGCCGTGTGACCGCGCTGCTCTCGCCACGCGTGGCCGGCTACGTCTTCAACCCACTGAGCGTCTTCTGGTGTCACGACGCCGACGGCTCGATCGCCTTCGTCATCGCCGAGGTGCACAACACCTACGGCGAACGGCACTGCTACATCGTGCGCCCCGACGAGCGGGGCCGGGCCGAGGTGGAGAAGCAGTTCTACGTCTCCCCCTTCAACGACGTCGCCGGCTCCTACCGATTAATACTGCCCGAACCCGGCCCCGACGGCCGAGTGCACATCGCGATCACCCTGGAGCGGACCGGTCAGGCGCCGTTCGTCGCGAGCCTCTCCGGTCAAGCAGAACCGGTGACGGTCCGAGCCCTCACGCTCGCCCAGCTACGTACACCGCTGGCCCCCTTGGTCGTCGCAGCCCGGATTCGGTTGCACGGAATCCGACTCTGGTTGCGCCGCCTGCCGATCCAGCCCCGCCCCGCCCATCCCGACCACACCACGGTCGCACCTACGCAAGGACGATGATGAGCACCAAGACACGTGATCCCCGCCTCGTCCCGGTCCTGTCGGCCGAGGACGCCGCCCGGTGGCCCGACATCGCCGATCTCCCTCGCCGCCCGTTCACGAAGTTCCGTGCGGCCGCGGCGAACCGTCTGTTCCGCTACGCCGCCAAGCAGATCGACGTCCGGATCGAGTACCCCGACGGTGAGCTGACCGGACTACAGAGCGACGCGGTCCAGCCGCGGATGATCATCCGCCGTCCCCGCTCGTTCGCCCGGCGCGTCGGCAGCGGCGGACTGATCGGTTTCGGCGAGGCCTACATGGCGGGCGACTGGACCACCGACGATCTGGTCGGCGTCCTCACGCCCTTCGCGGCGCGCGCGGCCGAACTGGTGCCGAAGCCGTTGCAGACCCTGCGTGCGCTGGTGCTGCCGAAGCAGCCTGCGTCCGAGGAGAACACGACCAAGAACACCCGGTCGAACATCGCGCGCCACTACGACCTCTCGAACGACCTGTTCTCGACGTTCCTCGACGAGACCATGACGTACTCGAGCGGCCTGTTCACGGAGTCGGAACTGTCGGCCGGGCCGGAATGGGCCGGCTTCGCGGATGCTCAGCGCCGCAAGGTGGATCGGCTCCTCGACATGGCGGGCGTCGGCGAGGGCTCCCGTGTGCTCGAGATCGGGACGGGGTGGGGCGAACTGTGCCTGCGCGCCGCCGCGCGCGGTGCCACCGTCCGCTCGGTCACGCTGTCCTCGGAACAGCGGGAACTCGCGCTGCGACGGGTGGCCGAGGCCGGTTTCGCCGATCGCGTCCAGATCGATCTGCTCGACTACCGGAACATCGACGGTGAGTTCGACGCGGTGGTGTCGGTGGAGATGATCGAGGCAGTGGGACAGAAGTACTGGCCCACCTACTTCGAGACCATCGACCGTGTCCTCGCCCCCGGCGGTCGGGTCGCGATCCAGGCGATCACCATGCCGCACGACCGCATGCAGGCGTCGCGCAACACCTACACCTGGGTGCACAAGTACATCTTCCCGGGCGGTCAACTCACATCGCTGCCCGCGCTCGATGCGGTCACCCGCGAGCACACCACGCTCCGTCTGCGCGACGAACATCAGATGGGCGCCCATTACGCGGAGACCCTCCGACTGTGGCGCGAACGATTCCGCAGTCGTCGCGCCCGCGTCCGTGAGCTCGGATTCGACGACACCTTCATGCGGATGTGGGACTTCTACCTCGCCTACTCCGAGGCAGGCTTCCGAGCCGGCTACCTCGACGTGATCCAGCTGCAGTTCACCCGAGACGAGATCCGGTCATGATCGATCTGCACGGTTGGGCCGCCTTCGGTGTCGTCACCGGCGCCGCGTTGGTCTGGCTGATCATCCTGCAGGCGACCACCTTTGCCATCGGCCACCGGCTCGGGCGGTACAACGTCGTCGACGTCACCTGGGGCGCAGGCTTCGTCGGCGTCGGGATCATCGCACTGATCCTCGGCCCCGGGGATCCGTTGCGCCGCTGGCTGCTCGCCGTCCTCGTCGCCTTCTGGGGCCTGCGCCTGACCTGGCACGTGTGGTCGAAGACGAAGGGCAAGGGCGAGGACCCCCGCTACGAGGAGATGCTCGGGCGGGCGGGCGGTGGCGTCGGGACGGTCATCAAGAAGGTCTTCGCCACCCAGGGGGCCGCGCAGTGGTTCGTCTCGCTGCCGATCCAGGTCTCCGCCGTGGTCGGCGCCACCAGCGGACCATGGATTGTCGTCCTCGTCGTCGGTGTGGCCCTGTGGCTGGTCGGACAGGTATTCGAGGCGGTGGGCGACGCCCAGCTGAAGTCGTTCAAGGCCGACCCGGCCAACAAGGGCAAGGTCATGGATCGCGGTCTGTGGGCGTGGACCCGCCACCCGAACTACTTCGGCGACTCCGCGGTGTGGTGGGGCATCTGGCTAGTCGCGGCCAGCGCATGGCCCGGTGTTGTCACGGTGCTCTCGCCGGTGATCATGACCTACTTCCTGGTCTTCGCGACCGGCGCGCGCCTGCTGGAGAAGTCGATGAGCAAGCGCCCGGGATACCCCGAGTACCAGGAGCGGACGTCCTACTTCATCCCGCTGCCGCCCAAGAAGAACCAGGGAGACGGGGATCCGGCGACGTCCGGTACCCCGCGCGGAGGCGAGCGGTCATGACCCTCACCGCCCCCGCTCCGACCGTCCCGACCACGACGTCAGCGTGGTTGAGGCTCCGTTCACAGCGGATTAGGCTGACGTCCGATGAGCATGGACACACGCCGGTGACGGTGCACTCGAACGCCGGCGTGGCAGAACTCCCGGACCTCCTCGCCCGGATCGCCGCGGGCGACACCGCCGCCTTCGCGCGTTTCTACGACCTCACCAGCAGCCGCGTGCACGGCATGGTGCTCCGCGTTCTGCGTGATCCCGGGTACAGCGAGGAGACGACCCAGGAGGTCTTCCTCCAGGTCTGGCGCACGGCCAAGAACTACGATCCAGCGCTCGGCTCTCCGCTGGCCTGGCTGATCACCGTTGCCCATCGGCGCGCAGTCGATCGCGTGCGCACGGAGTCGTCGTCGAGTCGCCGCGATGTGGAATACGGTGCAAAGCAGAATGTCTCGGAGTTCGATGAGGTCGCCGAAGCGGTCGAGTCGCGCGAGACGTCTATGTCGGTCCGCTCCTGCCTCGACACACTGACGGCAGTCCAGCGCGAGTCCGTCGATCTCGCGTATTACGAAGGGCTGACCTACCGTGAGGTCGCCGACCAACTGACCGTGGCGCTACCGACGGTCAAGTCACGCATCCGCGACGGCCTTCGTCGTCTGCGCTCCTGCCTGGGGGATCGTGATGCCTGAGAACAGCACACCGGGCATCGGCCCGAAGGACCACGACGAACTGCTGGATCTGGCAACGATCGTCGGACTCAACGCCGTGCACGCCGATGAACTCGCCGACATCGAGCGGCGTCTCGCCGGCGCACCGATCGGCGTGCGGGTCGAGTTCCACCAGCAGGTCCGAGCGACCCGCGAGGCGATGGCCAGGGTGAGCGCCGCGACCGCGGCGGAGGCCCCGCCGACCGTTCGGGACCACCTCCTCGCCGCGATCCATGCCGAGCCGTCCTCGACCGAGACCACACGACCGGTCTCGACGACTGCGCCCGCCGAGACGGCAGTGCCGCCATCCGAGCCCGCGGGTGACGGCGCGGTCGCCCCGGTGACCGAGCTGCGTCCTCGACGCCGACAGACCGTCTACCTGGCAGCAGCCACGGTCGCCGCCGTCGCGATCGGTGCCGTCGGATGGGTCATCGGTGTCTCGACCGGAAGCTCCGACGACCCGGCCCGCTCACCGGCCGAACAGGTCTTCGCCGCCGGCGACGCCCGCTCTGCGAGCGGCAGCGTCGGGGGTGGCGAGGCGACCGTGACGTTCTCCGACTCCGCCAACGCCGGCGTACTGGTCATGCGTGACGTCCCGCCGCCCAAGGCGGGCACCGTCTATCAGATGTGGCTGCGGCATCCGTCGGGCGTCGTGTCGGCGGGGACGATGTCCGACAAGGACGTCTCGCCGACCACTACTGCCGTACTCACGGATCTGGATGACGCGACAGCGCTGGCCTTCACGGTCGAGCCGCCCGGTGGCTCACCACAGCCGACCGGCGCCATCGTCGCGGAGCTACCGCTCGGCTGACGCCGGCGGCGACCGGTGCACGCGTCAGGAGCCGTTCGGCGGCAACAGTCGGTGCAGGTTGTCGATCGGATCTGCCTCGGCCGCGGTTTTGTCCGGCCGGTAGCGCACCACCCGCGCGAAACGGAGTGCGATCCCGCCGGGATACCGGGAACTGCGCTGGACGCCGTCGAGTTCGATCTCGACGACGATCTCGGGTCGCAGGTGGACCGTGTACGAGTCGCGGTGCGTCTCGTGACGGGGGAACTCCTCGGTCTGCCAGCGAAGTAGCTCGTCGGTCAGGCCCTTGAACGTCTTGCCGACCATGATCGGCGGTCCGCCGTCGGGGTCACGTGCACCGAGGTGGAGGTTCGAGAGGAACCCCGTCCGTCGGCCCGAGCCCCACTCGGCACCCAGCACCACCAGATCGACGGTGTGCACCGGCTTGACCTTCTGCCACCCCTTGCCCCGACGCCCGGCCGCGTACACGCCGTCGAGCGACTTCACCATCACGCCCTCGTGACCGTCCGCGATCGCGGCATCGAACTGTGCTCGCGTCTCCTCGAGCGTGGGGCGCACCGCGGACGGGATGCGGAGATGCCCCGCAACGCTGTCGAGCGCGTCCAGCCGTTCGGACAGCGGGCGATCGATCAGGTCGGTGCCGTCGAGGTGGAGGCAGTCGAAGAAGAACGGCCGCAGCAGACGGGGATCGTCGGGACTGTCGGCCATCGAGCCGAACCGGCTCATCGTCTCCTGGAAGGGTCGCGGGCGGCCGTCGTCGGTGAGGGTCAGGGTCTCCCCGTCGAGGATCACCGAGCGGCACGGCAGCCCGACGACCACGGAGACGAGATCAGGCACCTGCGCAGTCACGTCGCGGAGAGTTCGGGTGAACACCGAGACGGCATCGCCGTCACGATGGACCTGGATACGTGCACCGTCGAGTTTGAAGTCGACGACGAGGTCGGGTCCGAGCGCCTCGTGCGCGGCCTCGAGTGAGTCGGCCGGCGTCGCGAGCATCGGCGAGATCGCCCGACCGACCTGCAGGCCGACGGCGGACAGGGCGTCGGCACCACCGTGCACGGCCAGCGATGCCGTCTCGGGCAGCGACCCGGTGAGCATGTGGGCTCGGCGCACGAGCGGACTCGGTTGCCCGGCGGCCGCGGCGATGGCCTCGACCATCACACCGGCCAGCGCTCCCTGCCGGAGTTCACCGGTCATCAGGCGGATCAGGAACTGCTGCTCGGTAGCGGTCGCGGCACCGAAGAGCTCGCCGAGGATCTGGGTCCGCGCCGCCCGTGAACCTGCCCCGGTCGCCGAGACGAGGGCCGTCAACGCTGCCTGCACGTCGGCGACATCGAGGGCCGCCTCGGTGGCCGGCGCGACGTCGAGGTTCGCCAGCGACCGCCAGCCGATACCCAGCCGCCCCTGAGTGGTGTCGCCCGACAACCACGCGACGACGGTCGGCATCTCGGTCGCGTCGGCCTCGGCCAACACCTCGGACAGCAGCGTGGTCTTCGCCGTTCGCGAGCGGGTGGCACCCACTGCGGCCGACGTCTCCACGACCCGGATGAACCTCACGACCCGATCGTGCCATCCGCCACCGACATCTCCGGTCCGACTCGTCCGGCCGGCCCTCTCGCTCAGACGTCGGTCAGCGAGACATCCCTGGTCTCACGCGCGGAGAACAGCGCGATCAGGGTGAGCACGCCGGCGATGGCCAGGTAGACACCGACCCAGGCGACGCCGTAGTCGTGCACCAGCCAGGTGGCGATGAACGGCGCGACCGCCGCACCGAGGATCGAGGCGACGTTGTACGAGATGCCCGAGCCCGTGTAACGGACGTTGGTCGGGAAGAGCTCCGGCAGGATCGCGCTCATCGGACCGAACGTCAGCCCCATCAACGACATGCCGACCACCAGGAAGACCAGCATCACGGTGTCGGTGACCGACTCGGGAGAGATGAACCAGCCGAACGAGATCCCGAACAGGATGATGCCTGCGGTGATGAGGATCAGCACCGGCCGGCGGCCGTAGCGGTCGGCGAGCAGACCGGACACCGGGACGAATGCGGCGAAGAACAGCACCGCGATCAGCTGCAGTCCGAGGAAGTCGCTGTAGTTGATCGAGACCTCGACACCGGATCGGTCGACCACCTTGCCGGTGCCGTACGAGGTCGTCCATGTGGTGACGATGTAGAAGAGCGTGTACGTCGCCAGCATGATGAACGTGCCGATGATCAACGGTCGCCAACTCGTCTTCACGACCTCGGCCAGCGGCGCCTTGACCTTCTTGCCCTCGGCGACGGCCTGCGCGAAGACCGGGGTCTCGGTCAGCTTGAGTCGCACATAGAGTCCGACGACCACCATGATCGCGCTGGCCAGGAACGGGATTCGCCAGCCCCAGGTGAGGAACGCGTGGTTGCTCGCGGCGGTCTTCGCATCGAAGTCGAGCCACACCAGCAGGAGCAAGAAGGTGCCGTTGGCGAAGAAGAAGCCGATCGGCGCACCGAGCTGCGGCCACATCGCCGCCCAGGCACGCTTGCCCGGTTTCGCGGTCTCGGTCGCGAGCAGCGCGGCCCCCGACCATTCGCCGCCGAGCCCGAGTCCCTGGCAGAAGCGGAGCAGGGCGAGGAGCGCGGGCGCGAGATAGCCGACGCTGTCGTAGGTGGGCAGCAGACCGATCACGAAGGTCGCGATGCCCATCGTCAACAGCGAGCCGACGAGTGTGGCCTTGCGGCCGATCCGATCTCCGAAGTGTCCGAACAGGATCGAGCCGATCGGGCGCGCGACGAAGGCGAGGCCGAAGGTCGCGAACGACGACAACAAGGCGACCGTGGGATCACCCTTGGGGAAGAAGAGCGTCGGGAACACGAGGACCGCGGCGGTCGCATAGATGTAGAAATCGAAGAACTCGATGCTGGTCCCGACCATCGACGCGATGACGATGCGGCTGCGCGGGACGGGAGGCGGCACGACGGCGTCGGCCGACGGTGCCGACTGCGCAGGGGATTCACTCACCGCGGGGACGTTACTCCGCGTCTCGACCGGTCCAACGTCGGTCTCGGGTTTTCGGTTCGTGCGAGTGCACTACTCGGGCATGCGCTTTTCGGGCATGGGCTTTTGGGGGCTGGGCTTTTGGGGGCTGGGCTCCTCGGACCACGTGTCGCGATCCGAGGAGTGCGAACGATCAGCTACCCCGGCGAATCCATTCCTCCAGATGCGGTGACTCGTCACCGACGGTGGTGCCGTCGCCGTGACCGGTGTAGACCTTCGTCGCCGGGTCCAGGGTGAAGATCTTCTCCTGGATGGAGCCGATGATCGTCGGGAAGCTCGAGTACGACCGGCCGGTCGCACCCGGTCCGCCCTGGAACAGGGTGTCGCCGCTGAACAGCACTCCCGCCTCGGGCACGTGGACCACCGACGATCCCGGGGAGTGCCCCGGGGTGTTGATGACCCGCAGGGTCGTACCGGCGACGTCGACCTGTTGGCCGTCCTCGAGGTCGACGTGCGTCACGTCGGGATGGGTCTCGTTCCACAGCATGTCGTCGCCCGGGTGCAGCAGGATCGGCGCACCGGTCGCAGTCGACAACTCCGGCGCCACGGTGATGTGGTCGTTGTGCCCGTGGGTCAGCAGGATCGCCTTCACGGTGCGATCGCCGACGGCCTCGAGGATCGGGGCCGCATCGTGGGCCGCGTCGATGATGACGACCTCGGAGTCGTCACCGACGAGCCAGATGTTGTTGTCGACGTCCCAGGTGCCGCCGTCCAGTGAGAACTGGCCGGAGGTGACGACGTTGTCGATCCGCAGGTCCGACGCCGTCATCAGAGCTCGACCACCGATCGCAGGACCTTGCCCTGCTCCATCGCCGCGAACGCGTCCTCGATGTCGGTGAGACCGATGCGCTCGGTGACGAACTTGTCGAGCGGGAGACGGCCCTGCTCGTAGAGGTCGATGAGCATCGGGAAGTCGCGCTCCGGCAGGCAGTCGCCGTACCAGGACGACTTCAGTGCGCCACCGCGCGAGAAGAAGTCGATGAGCGGCAGCTCGAGCTTCATGTCGGGCGTCGGCACGCCGACGAGCACGACGGTTCCGGCGAGGTCACGCGCGTAGAAGGCGTCGGTGTAGGTCTGCGGCCGTCCGACCGCCTCGACCACGACGTCCACGCCGAAGCCGTCGGTGAGGTCCTGGACCGCGGTCACCAGATCGTCGACCTCGGCCGCGTTGATGGTGTGGGTGGCACCGAGGTCGGTGGCCCACTCCAGTTTCGCGGGGTCACGGTCGATACCGATGATGGTGGTCGCACCGGCCAGACGCGCTCCGGCGATGGCTGCGTCGCCGACGCCGCCACAACCGATGACCGCGACCGAGTCGCCGCGACCGACATTGCCGGTGTTCATGGCGGCACCGAGACCGGCCATCACGCCACATCCCAGCAGCCCGGCCACAGCCGGATCGGTCTCCGGGTTCACCTTGGTGCACTGGCCCTCGTGGACGAGGGTCTTCTCGGCGAACGCACCGATGCCGAGAGCCGGGGTGAGCTCGGTGCCGTCGGTGAGCGTCATCGGGACGGATGCGTTGTGGGTGTCGAAGCAGTACCAGGGTCGTCCGCGCTTACACGCGCGACACTGACCGCACACCGCGCGCCAGTTGAGGACCACGAAGTCGCCGACCTCGACATGTGTCACGTCGGACCCGACGGTCTCGACGATGCCCGCCGCCTCGTGGCCCAGCAGGAAGGGGTACTCGTCGTTGATGCCGCCGTCGCGGTAGGCGAGGTCGGTGTGGCAGACGCCGCAGGCCTGGATCTTCACGATCACATCCCGCGCACCCGGGTCCGGGATGACGACATCGACCACCTCGGTCGGTGCCTTGGTACTGCGCGAGATGACTCCCCTGACGGTCTGCGACATGCGATTCGTGCCCTTCCTGCCGACGTCCATCACGACGGCGTGTCACCCCACCTTATCCATGCGGTGCAGGCCATGAGAACACGTTCATCCGCCGGACACCCCTCGTGGTCGATCGCCGCGCATTGCGCCGTCCGGCGAAGCGGATCAGCCGAGTGCGTCGAGCAGCTGCGCCTTCGTCATCGTCGAATATCCGCGTATCCCCTTGGCTTTCGCCTGGGTGCGGAGATCGGCGACGGTGGGGCCACCGGCACGGCGTGTCGGGGTCGTGCGGGCCGCGGCGCCGGTCGCCGTGGTCGACTTCCGCGGGGCGGCCGTCTTCTTCGCGGGGGCCGGGGTTTTGGGCGTCTGAGGTTTCGCCGTCGGTTTCTTGGGCGTCGGGGGTTTGGTTGTCTGGGGTTTGGTTGCAGCTGCCGGGGTCGACTTCGCGGGAGCGCTCTTGGCAGTCGACTTCGCGGGGCTTGCCTTCTTCGCGGTTGCCTTCGTCCCACCGGTTGCCTCAGTCGCGGTGGTCGGGCTGGGCTCGGTCGCCGCGGGCTTGGGTGCGGCGGGCTTGGTCGCGGCGGGCTTGGGTGCCGAAGAATTGGGTGCGGCGGGCTTGGTCGCGGCGGGCTTCTCGGATGTCGGTGTTGCGGTCGAGGTGGTCGCAGAACCGGACTTGGCGGCCGGCTTCTTGGCGGCGGTCTTCGTGGCTCCGGACTTCTTGTCGCCGGACTTCTTGTCGTCGGGCTTCTTACTCGACGTCGGGTCGGCCGCCTTCGTCGGCTCGACTGGCTTCTTGTCGGCGGACTTCTTCTTGCCGGACGCAGCGACCCCGACGGTCTCGCCCCCGGCATCGGTGCGCTGCTTCGCCTTCGGGAGCTTCACTGCCGGGGATGCGAGCTTGTGCAACGCATCCTGCAGTGCAACGGCACGTGCCTCTGCTTTGCCGACCCGCTTACGTGCCTTCTTCTCCAACTTCGCCAGTTCGCCCTTGAGCGAGTCGATCTCGGATTCCAGTCGGCCGATCAATCGCTTCTTCTTACCCATGACGCGCCCCTCGTCGTTGCGGTACCCAGATGGGTCTCGGTTCGTCACCAACCTATCCGTCTGCGGGTGTTTCGTCCCTGTTCGACGGGGTATCCGCGACGGCATGTCGCGCCCGGTCGTCCTGCCGACTCCACCGATGTCGGCTCCGGGCACGACCGCGCGGGGCGCGCGGCGCGGGCACCGTCCCCGGCCCGCCGCCCCTGAGACACGAGGAGGACCAGATGCCGCAACGTGATCCCGGGCCGTCGGTCAAGGACGACGAGCTGTACGAGAAGCTCCGCGACGAGGGGAACTCCAAGGAGAAGTCGGCGCGGATCGCCAATGCGTCGGCGAACAAGGGGCGCTCTGAGGTCGGCAAGTCCGGCGGAGAGTCGGGTTCCTACGAGGACTGGACTGTCGACGAACTCAAGGAACGCGCCAAAGAACTCGACCTCACCGGCTACTCCGACCTGAACAAGGACGAGCTGATCGAGAAGCTGCGCGACCACTGAACTCCGTGGGCTGGGCCGCCAGGTTTTCGGATTCCTGACACCTGAGCGGCGGCCGCTGGGCGCCATCCACGGCCCAGGCCTGTGACGTGTCAGAAATCCGAGATCCCGGACTCGTTACCCCCTTTGCTCGATGACCCGGCGGCCTGAGTCGGCTTCCGCCCTGGCCGGATTCCTGACACCTCACCGGCAACAGCTGTGCACCATCCACAGCACGGCACGCTGACATGCCAGAAATCCGAAATCCCCGGACTCCGGCCATCAACCCACCCCACCGGATTCCTGACACCTGAGCGGCGGCCGCTGTGCGCCATCCACGGCCCAGGCGTGTGACGTGTCAGAAATCCGAGAACTCAGCCGCGGTCACCCACGAGACCACTCCAGGTCAGGGCAGAATCCCGACCGCCCGCGCGCGCACGACAGCCTCGAGGCGCGTCGACGCATCGAGCTTGCGCATCGCATCCTTGACGTACCCCTTCACGGTCATCGCTGTGACGCCGAGGGTCTCGGCGATGCGCGCATTCGAGTGTCCGAGAGCAACGGAGGCCAGCACGTCGACCTCCCGGGCGGTGAGCGAGACAGTGGGCTGCTCCGTCGACCGCGCCCCATCGAGCAGCGAATCGCTGATGCGCTGGAGCTGATCCGCGAGCTCGGCGTCGTCCAGCTCGCGTGCGACGAGCCGCAACTGCGCGTAGGCCCCGGCGAGACGGTCGCGCAGAGCGCTGACCTCGGGTGTGCGGCCATCGTGCTCGACCACCGCGCGTGCCGCGACGACCTGCTGCTCCACCGCACGAGCCTCGGTCGCGAGGACCTGCAGGGTGCGGTCGCCGATCGGGTCGGTGGTGTGCAGAGCTCCGTACAGGACAGCGATGGGAGACCGGTCGACGATTACCGGCGCCGCGGCCATGGCGCGCAGCCCCTCGGCGGCGATGATCTGGTTGTAGCGATGGGTGATTCGGGGCGTCTTCAGGTAGTCGTCGACGACGATCGGTCGGTTCAGGGCGATGACCTTGCCGCCCAAGCCGTGCCCGACATCGACAGCGACGCCGTCCAACGCACCGACCGTGGTTCCGACGAAGTGCTTGAGCCGCAGATTGGCGGCGTCCTCGACCACGCCACCGAAGGCGAGCGGCACACCGCTGTGCCGGCGGACCCTACGCAGGGCGTCGGTCAACGGACCCCGCAGCACGGCGTCGGCCATGGTGGTCCCTCTCTCGCCGCTCATCCGCCCCCTCATCGGGGGGTGTCGCGCGCCGCCGCGCGGCCTGACACTGTGATCCAGCTTACCCAGATGATCGAGGTTCACGATGACACAAACCGCCCCCGCACCCGTCGACCGCGCCGTGCAGGAATGGCTCGCCACCTTCGGCGCAACCGACGCCGACGCCGCATCACTGCTGGTGGACCGCCAGGAACCGAGTGCCGTCGCCTTCACGACGGTCGAGGTCGACGGGGATCGGCTGATCGCCACGAATCTGACCTTCGGTGAGTTGGCGGATGCGTCCAAGCGGTTCGCCACCGCGCTCGCCGACCTCGGCATCGGTCGCGGCGACACCGTCGGCGTGCTGATGGGCAAGCGGTCCGAGCTGGTGGTCTCCCTGCTGGCCATCGCCCGACTGGGAGCGATCTACATACCGCTCTTCACCGCGTTCGCGGCGCCTGCGATCGAGATGCGGTTGACCGCGGGCGGCGCTCGGGTGGTGGTCACCGAACCGAGTCAGGTCGACAAACTCGACGGTATCGACGTCACCACGATCGTCGCCGGCGACCAGTTCGACGGCTTGGTGGACGGTTCGGTTCCGCTGGAACAGTCGGTCGCCGTCGGTGGTGACGGCACCCTCATCCTGCTGTTCACCAGCGGAACCACCGGTGCGCCGAAGGGGGTGCCGGTCCCGGTCCGGGCGTTGGCCGCGTTCTCCTGCTACATGACCTACGGCCTGGACGTGTCGGCCGACGACGTGTTCTGGAACGCCGCCGACCCCGGCTGGGCATACGGCCTCTATTACGGCGTCCTCGGCCCGCTGGCCATCGGCCGCCCGAACATCCTGCTGCACGCGGGTTTCTCGGCCGCACTGACCGCCCGCATCCTCACCGAGTTGGGCGTCACCAACTTCGCCAGCGCCCCGACGGTCTACCGCACCCTGAGCAAAGACTCGTCCATCTCCGGCTTCTCGCTGCGACGCGCCTCCTCGGCGGGCGAGCCGCTGACCCCCGACGTGATCGATTGGGCGCGAAGCGCTCTCGGCACCGAGGTGCGTGACCACTACGGCCAGACCGAGCACGGCATGTTCATCAACAACCACTGGCACGACGATGTCCGCGTCGACGTCGTCCCGGGGTCGATGGGGTTCCCGATGCCCGGCTACGCGACCGGCATCGTCGACGGCCAGATCGCCATCGACGTCGCCAACAGCCCGCTGATCTTCTTCACCGGCTACCTCGACGCCCCGGACAAGACCGCGGCCCGCTTCACCGAGGACGGCGCCTGGTACCTCACCGGCGACACCGGTCGGGTCGACGACGACGGGCGCTACTTCTTCACCGCACGCGACGACGACGTGATCATCATGGCCGGCTACCGGATCGGGCCGTTCGATGTGGAGAGCGTACTGATCACGCATCCGTCGGTGGTCGATGTGGCGGTCGTCGGGCGCCCGGACGAACTGCGCGGCGAGGTACTCGAGGCCTTCGTCGTCCTCGGCCCGGACGTCGACGGCTCCGATGCGCTCGAGGCCGAGCTGCAGCAGCTGGTCAAGACCGGATTCGCCGCCCACGCCTACCCGCGGACGGTCCACTTCGTGGACGAGTTGCCGAAGACCCCGAGCGGCAAGATCCAGCGCTTCCTGTTGCGACAGCGCTGATCGTCGGGCGGGTGGGGGACGGCCCGCGCCGCTCGGTCCGACGAAAATCTGCCGCCCGCGCCGCTCGGCCCAGCCAAAATCTGCCGCCCGCGCCGCTCGGCCCGACGAAAATCTGCCGTCCAGCCGGCGATCGCGTGCAATATCCACACGACACCACGCTGGACGGCAGATTGTCGCGGGACGCTGGAGGTTCGGCGGCAGATTTTGCCAGGACCTGTGGCAGGGTCGGCGGCAGATTTTGGCTGGAACAGCGGCAGACTGTGTCAGGACCGAGAGCAGATCGTGGGGCGCACCCGACGGCGACCGCGCCGGGCCGACCATGCCGGACCACCGCGGCCCTAACCCGCAGCCAGCCTCCGCACCGACTCCGGGACGGTCTCACCGGTGTACGTGATCGGGTCGTCGTGGACGTTCCGCACCGGGACGACCCCGGTCCACGACTCCGACTCCTCGATGCCCGGCCCGCCGGTCCGCGCCTTCGCGATCCACCGCCCGTCGACGATCGGCAGACGCAACGCGAGTGTCGCCGCCGACTCCTTGCGGGTGATCTGCGGGACCTCCGACGAGCGGCCGGGTACCAGCTTGTCCGACAGCACGGTCAGCACATCGATCGCGTCGTCGACCTTCTCCAAGGTCCCACGGACCACCACCGACCGATAGTTCGCCGAGTGGTCGAACAGGGTGTCGGCGATGACGAGACCGTCGATCAGGAAGGCGGAGAGCGCAACCGGCGCACCGGCAGCCACATGTCGAAGGGCTCCGGCACCGGTCGAGCCGTGGACGATGATGTCGTCGCCGTACCGCGCGAACAGCATCGGCACCGACCATGGCAACCCGTCGACCACCGTCGACAACGTGCCGACCCTCGCCTCGTCCAGGACCTCGTCCAACAGCGCGCGATCTCCGCCGCGGTCGGGTTTGCGAGTCAGGGAATCGAGGACGGTCGGCGAGGGCTGGGTCATGCTCTCGATCGTCGACGGCCGGCGCCGTTCACTCAACCCATTTCCGCGCGACGATGCCCAGCCGACCCATCGAAAGCCGCGCAGCCGGCGACGAAACCCACCCGCCGGCCACTCGCGCCGACCGCATCGGCAACCGCTCGCACCTCCTAGACAGATTCCGGGCGAGCACGGGCGGATCTCGGGCAGCGCAGCCCGGACGGATACCGGACCGAATCCGAGTTCCGGCGAACTCCAACGCAAGCGTCAACCCGCATCCGAAAGCCGCCGCCCCTCCCACGAAATCCGCCCATCACAGCCTCGTGACGACCGCATCGGCATCCGCTCGCACCTCCCGGGCGGATTTCGGGCGAGAACGGGCAGATCTCGAGCAAAACAGCACCGCACGGGCGGATTTCCGACGGCCTGGCTGCTGCCGGACAGGCCCCGCAAGCTCCTGAGCCACCCGAGCAGCTCCGGACCGACCCGCACAATCTTCTTCACCTGGTCAGATCAACGAGGACCGAATCTGACCGCAATTCCTCATAACGTCATGGAGAGCAGCCCGAACCGTTCGAGAGGACCCATCATGGCCGGCACGTACACCCCCGTCGCACTCACCGTCTCCGTCACCGGTGAGAAGGAGGACCTGCTCACCCTGCTCGCCGACCAGCGGGCACTCCTGCGGATCACCGCCCGTGGCCTGACTGACGAGCAGGCACGCCAGAAGACCACCGTCAGCGACCTGAACATCGGCGGCCTCATCAAACATCTCGCTTCCGGGTTCCGCGCGACCGCACAGACGATCGTCGACCGCGGCGAGAACGCCGAGTTCGACATGGCCGCGGTCGCCGACGCCTACGCGCTGCGCGACGACGAGACCATCGACGGTTGGCTCGACGAATACGACCGCGCTGCAGAGGCTTTCGACCAGGTGATCGCCGACGTCGCCAGCCTCGACGATCTGATCCCGCAGCCGACTGCACCCTGGCAACCCGAACGCGAATGGTGGACCGTCCGCAAGATGACTCTGCACCTACTGCGCGAGACCGCCCACCACAGCGGCCACGCCGACATCATCCGTGAGGCCCTCGACGGTCAGAGCACGATGGCGGCCATCTCCGAGGGCCAGTCCTGGGCCGACAGCTGATCGTCGGCTGCTGAGATCATCCCCGACACCGTAGACCGAGGGCATATTCCCCTCGGCCGGTCCCCTCGGGGCCGATCTCAGCAGCACCTACCCGCAGCGCCGCCCCCGTCAGCCCCGACGTGCCCGCAGGACGTTGCCGAAGGTCCGCATCGCCTGGGCGCGAGCATCCTCGAAGCTCAACGATCCGCGTTCGACGACACCGACCACCTCGATGACCAGCATCACCACCAGGCCGGCCACGAATCCCGGGTCGAGATGCGGATCGAACTCGCCCTGAGCCTGTCCCCGACGGACAGCGGCCGCCACCGGCCGTAGCGCCCGTCCCTCGGCCCCGAAGAGTGACGGCTCGGTGCGCGGCGCCATCGAGATGAATCGGTAGCGCTCGCCGACGGTGATCGCTGCCTCGAGGTACTCCAGCAGCGCGGGCAACGCCGGGCCGTCGGTCGGGATCGTCTCGGCCAGGGCGGCGCTGTCGGCGAGGGCCTTGGCCTGCAGTGCGGCCAGCAGGTCGTCGCGATTGCGGAAGTGGCGGTACAGGGTGGCTCGGTTCAGCCCGGCCGCATCGGCGACCTGCTGCATCGACGACTGCGGATGCTGGCCCAACAGGATGATCGCCGCTCCCAGGATGGTCGCGCGGTTCCGTTCGACGTCGGCACGCACCTGAGGAATCACGGTCACCGACACAGATTACCTGCAACACTGGTGTCGAGTTTTGCTCGATCCGCCACTGGTCTCCGTGATGTCCCACGCGGCGGCCGCCCCATGATCCGAACGAAGAGGTGCGTCGATGACGGGTTCGACTCCGGGTACGGGACCGGGAGAGTCCACCATCGTCGACCACGATCTCGTGATCATCGGCGCCGGCCTGTCCGGCATCGACGCCGCATACCGCTTCACCGAGAACGATCCTGATCTGCGCTACGTGGTCCTCGACCGTCGGGAACGGATCGGCGGCACGTGGGATCTGTTCCGCTACCCCGGCATTCGATCCGACAGTGACATCTACACGCTGAGCTTCCCGTTCGAACCGTGGCGCCGCCCCGAAGCCCTCGCCCAGGGGGCCCACATCCGCGAGTACATCGACGACACCGCACACAAGTACGGCATCGCCGACCACATCCGATTCGGTCGGGACGTCGAGCGCGCCGAATGGGACTCGGCCACCGGCCGATGGACGGTCACCGCACGCGTCGGGAGCGACGGGACCACGGAGATCCACCGCTGCCGATTCGTCTACTTCGCCACCGGTTACTACGACCAGGACCATCCGTTCACGCCCTCCTTCGTCGGTCTCGGCGACTTCCGGGGCACCGTCGTCCATCCGCAGCAATGGCCCGACGATCTCGACTACGACGGCCGGCGCGTCGTCGTCATCGGCAGCGGCGCGACAGCGGTGAGCATGATTCCCGACCTCGCGCACAGCGCCGCACACGTGACGATGCTGCAGCGATCGCCCTCGTACATCTACTCGTCGAAGCAGAAGGAGTACTTCGCGCCGGTCGTCCGGCGGGTGCTCCCGGAGAGCGCGGCGCATCGCGTGGTCCGTGCTCGATACGCCGTCCAGACGGCGGCACTGGTCCACGCCATCCACCGATTCCCCCGCTTCGGCCGGAAGTTGCTCCGCGCCAACATCACCGGGCTGCTGCCGGAGGGGTACCCGATCGACGTGCACTTCTCGCCCGCATACAACCCGTGGGATGAGCGCATGTGCATGGTCCCCGACGGCGATCTCTTCGCAGCGATCTCGGACGGGTCGGTGGAGGTCGTCACCGACCACATCGACAGATTCGACGACTCCGGCATCCTGCTCGGCTCCGGCAGGCACCTGGACGCCGATCTGGTGGTCACCGCGACCGGTATGGACCTGTTGACCTTCGGCGGAATCCGCATCGTGATCGACGATGCGGAGATCGACCCGCGCGACCGGTTCGCCTACCGAGGGCATCTGTTGGAAGACGTCCCCAACCTCGCATGGTCGGTGGGATACACCAACGCGTCGTGGACGTTGCGAGCGGACATGAGTGCGCGTGCCGCGGCGAAGTTGTTCCACCACATGCGCTCTGCAGGCATCGACCGCGCCTACCCACATCTGCGCGACGACTCGATGCCGTCGAAACCGCTCTGGGATCTGCGCTCCGGATATGTGCGCCGACGTCCCGACGCCTTCCCGAAGTCGGGGACACGGCGCCCGTGGAACGTACGGCACAACTACTTCGCCGACGCCGTCGACGATCGGCGGAGCGACCGGACGGACTCGATGGTGTTCGTCCGCAGCGACTCCCCCCGCTGAGCCGGGCGCCGGGAGCGCAGCGAGCGGGCCCAATGAGCCCGGCGCCGGGAGCGCAGCGAGCGGGCCCAATGAGCCCGGCGCCGGTAAAGCGGGCGCCGGCCTAGGCCGAACCCTTCTCCATCGCGGCCGCCGCCTCCTGCTGGATGCGATCGAACTGGGCGCCCATCGCCTCGGCCAACTGGGTTGCCGCGGACAGCGGCCGCACCATCACCATCAGTTCGTCGATGGCGCCGTGCTCGTCGACCTGGATGAAGTCGGCTCCGGTGACGCGTCGCCCGTTGACGGTCGCCTCGAACACCAACACCGAATCACGGTCACCCTCGGCGCCGACCTCGCGCACGTAGCGGAAGTCCTCGAACACGCGCAAGACACCGCGCAGGATCGCGGCGGTGATGGCCTTGCCGTGGTACGGCGCGAAGGCGACCGGGCTCACGAAGGTCACGTCATCGGCCAGCAACGCCTCGATGGCGGCGCTGTCCCGACGCTCGACGGCTTCTCGGAATGCTCGCATTGGTCCTCCTCATGGTCGAGTTCCACACTGTCACGCCGATGACGCGACCGCCGGTGGAATAGGACCTCAGCGGCGCCGCGGCGCCGTCACGCTGCCGTGCGCAGGACCCGGCTGTGCCAGCCGGTCGCACCGTCCGGGACCGTCGGTACCCGTTCCGAGGTCTGGACGATGCCGTTCGCGTCGGTCGCCCGACAGTAGACGGTGTGGTTGCCCGCCGAGGTCGGCTGCCAGGTGTAGCTCCACTGGCGCCAGGTGTCGAGGGAGTACTGATTCGCGAGGGTCGCGGGTTCCCATGGGCCGTCGTCGATCCGTACCTCGACGGCCCGGATCCCGCGGTGCTGTGCCCACGCGGTTCCCGCGATGGTGACCGGTTTGCCGACGTCGTGGGTCGACAGCGGTGCCGGCCGGTCGATGCGCGAGGCGGTCTTGATCGGCCCTTTCTCACCCCATCCCCGATCGGTCCAGTACGCGCGGGCTCGATCGAATCGGGTTATCTCCCAATCGGTCACCCACTTGCAGGCCGACACGTAACCGTAGAGACCCGGGATCACCTGACGTACCGGGTAGCCGTGCTCCAGCGGCAGCGGCTCACCGTTCATCCCGACGGCCAGCATGGCGTCGCGACCGTCGTTGATCGCCTCGAGCGGCGTCCCCGACGTCCAGCCGTCCACACTGGTCGACAGGAGCATGTCGGCGTCACCCTGGATCCCGGCCCGGGCCAGCAGGTCCCGCATCGGGAACCCGATCCAGCGGGCTGTACCGATGAGATCTCCGCCGACCTCGTTGGACACGCAGGTGAGGGTGACGATCCGCTCCTGGGCCGGGATGGCCATCAGGTCATCCCAGTCCAGCGTGATCTCACGGTCCACCATCCCGTGGATCCGCAGGCTCCAGTCCTTCGTGGTCAGTCGCGGCACGATGAGCGCGGTGTCGATGCGGTAGAAGGCCCGGTTGTCGGTGAGGAAGGACGTCGCGCCGGGGATGTCGAGTTGGACGCCGGCGGGAATCGGCTGCGCCGGCGACGCAGGTATGGGCAACTTCAGGCCGGCGCGCTCGGCGACCACACCGCCGGCGGCGGCGAGCTGTCGGGCCACGACGGTGACTCCCGCCGATGCTGCGACCACCAGACCGCTGACGGTCAGGAAGCGGCGACGTGACCAGCCTGCCGATGCGGCCGGTGTGTCATCGGTGTCTGCCGCCGCGCGCGACCCCAGCGCCCGACACAGCCAGACGACGAGGGCCGCTGATGCGATGCCGGCCAGGATCGACGGGATGGCGAAGGTCGGTCCCGCCGTCGGGCGCGTGACAGCGGCTATGACACCGACGGCTCCGAACACGATGCAGATGGCGGCTCCGAGATGCGGACGACGGGACTGCAGGATGCCGGCGAGGGCAGCGATGACCACCATCGCGACGCCGATGCCGATCCGGAGCGCGAGTTTGTCGCTGGTGCCGAAGGTGTCGATCGCCCACTCGCGGAGCGGAGCGGGTGAGGTGTCGACGAGCGCCGCGGCGACTGACTGGAAAGGGGCCGACAACGGGGACACCGCAGCCGCGGCGATCTCACCGACAGCGACTCCACCGATGACCGCGACGATCCCGGATAGTGCTGCCAACGCAGTGTTCACAGCTTGCCGTTGCACTTCGTCTCCTCGCCACTACGCATCCGACGACCAGGACGGAGGTCGGCTCGCTCGGGAGTGCTTCGTCACCGGAGATGCCTCGGATGGGTTCCGAGGGCCATCCGCACTCACAGAAGAGCATCCCCCACAAGATTTGAAATCTGTTCCCATCCGATCTGGACACGGCTGCGAATGGCTGGATGAGGCGGGCAACTTGGCGCGCCTGCGACAACCACAGATTGGACTGATCATGGCCATCAAGGGAATGCAGCGTCTCGCCGTTGCCGCGTCCGGAGCAGTACTCGCCATCGGCTTGGTCGCCGGCTGTTCCAGCAGCGACGACTCCTCCAGTGACTCCGGCTCGTCCTCTGCCGCACCGATGTCGAGCGCGATGGGCGGCGAAAGCGGTTCCATGGCTTCCGGTCTCGTCGGCCCGGGCTGCGCAGCCTACGCCGAGGCGAACCCGAGCGGACCGGCCTCGGTCGACGGCATGGCCACCGCTCCGGTCGCGACCGCTGCCGCCGCCAACCCGATGCTGAAGACGCTGACGCAGGCCGTGTCGGGCCAGCTCAACCCGCAGGTCAACCTGGTCGACACGCTGAACAACGGCCAGTACACCGTGTTCGCGCCGACCGATGACGCCTTCGCCAAGCTCCCGCCGGAGACCATCGAGAAGCTGAAGACCGACTCGGCACTGCTGACCTCGATCCTGACCTACCACGTCGTCTCGGGCCAGGCCGCGCCTGACGCGGTGGTCAAGGAGCACGTCACCCTCGACGACGGCAAGAAGGTCACCGTTACCGGATCGGGAGACAACCTGAAGGTCAACGATTCCGGCGTGGTGTGCGGTGGCGTGAAGACCGCCAACGCGACCGTCTACCTGATCGACACCGTGCTGACCCCGCCGGCTTCCTGATCACGTAGCGCAGTACTCGCGTGGCCGTTGCCACGCACAGAAACGTCCCCGCACCTGCCCACCACCGCCGACCTCGCGGCGGGTGCGGGGACTTCCCCTGTCTGCGGTCGCATCTCGCGCTCCCTCAGTCGTCAGAGAGCAGATCCGTCCGGCCGATGATCCCGTCCTCGCGGATCGGCACCAGACGGTCGTCGGCCGGCTGCGCACCGAAGAAGCCGATCTCGGCAGGTCAGAGTCCCCGCAGACGCTCACACACCGCGTCGTAGACGTCGACGAGTGATCGACCGGTGCCGTCGGCCTCGTTGACCTCCACCCACTCCTCGAAGGCGCACTGCACCCCGAGGTTCGCGACCTCCAGGATCATCCGGATCTGCGCACGCGTCCGGCGCACACTCCGACCCCCGAGCGCCTCGGGCAGACGCCGCGACTCGTCGGCATAACGGCCCAGTGCCGCACGGCTCAGCGACGGCGTCGCCAACACCAATTTGCGGACGCGCAGGAAGTGCGGCGACACATCATCGCTGCGATCCTCGTCACCGAACCCGATCATCACCGATCGATACACGGCCTCGATGTCCGCGAGCGTGAACTCGTCGGGATCGAGCTCGCTCAAACGGTTCTCGAGGGCGCGGTCGAATCCGTAGCGGTCGTAGAGGACGCACTCCTCCTTGGTCCCGAAGTGCCGGAAGAAGGTCCGCGGCGAGACCCCGGCGGCGGCCGCCACCTCGTCGACCGTGGTGGCGTCGAAGCCGTTGCGCTCGAACAGGTCCACCGCGGCCTCGTGGATGTCCATCCGTGTCGCGTCGCGACGGCGGGCACGGAGGCCGCCGCCACCGTCGGGTGAGCCTGGCATGGGGCGAGACTAGCGCGTCATGTCGTTCTAGGCATGCGCTGCCAAAGTGGCAGTCACTGTCATGTTTCGCTATCGTCGCGGGAGTACCAGGCCCGACGATCAGAGACGACGACGAACGTGACCCAGAACCCAACCCTCGCCGACACCGGCACGGCGCAGGCCCCCGTCCGAGACCGCAGCGCCGTCCTGCTCATCGGGGTGCTCTTGGTCGCCGCGTTCGTGGTGATCCTCAACGAGACGATCCTGAGCGTCGCGCTGCCGACGCTCATGACCGACCTCGCGATCAGTGCAGCTACCGCCCAGTGGCTGACCAGCGGCTTTCTGCTGACGATGGCCATCGTCATCCCGATCACCGGTTTCCTCATGCAGCGGTTCACCCTGCGGGCGATCTTCATCGCGGCGATGACCCTGTTCACCGTCGGCACACTCGTCGCAGCTCTCGCACCGGGATTCGAGCTGCTGATCGTCGCCCGAGTGGTTCAGGCGTCGGGCACTGCGCTGATGGTCCCGTTGCTGATGACGACCATCCTCAACGTGGTTCCCGAGCAGAACCGCGGTCGCACCATGGGACTCGTCTCGATCGTGATCGCCGTCGCGCCGGCCATCGGTCCGACCGTCTCCGGTCTCATCCTCCAGTCCCTCAGCTGGCGCGCGATGTTCTGGATCGTGCTGCCCATCGCGATCGGCGCGCTGATCCTCGGTGGCATCTTCGTCCGCAATGTCACCGAACGCCGCCCCGCACGTCTCGACGTGCTGTCGGTGCCGTTGTCGGCGTTGGGCTTCGGAGGCCTGGTCTACGGACTGAGCAGCATCGGCGAATCGGCGAGCGGTCACGCGCCGGTGCCGCCGTGGATTCCACTGGTGGTCGGCGTGATCGCGCTCGGACTGTTCGTCCTGCGCCAACTCGCGCTCGCCGACTCCGGCACTGCGCTCCTCGACCTCCGTACATTCGCCGTCGGACCGTTCCGCCTCGCGATCATCCTGATGGCCGGATTCATGCTCACGCTGTTCGGCGCTCTCATCCTGCTGCCGATGTACCTGCAGAACGTGATGGGTGAGGACGTGCTCACCACCGGCCTGGTCCTCCTGCCGGGTGGCCTCACCATGGGACTGTTGGCACCGTTCGTCGGTGCGCTCTTCGACAAGTTCGGCGCCCGCCCGCTCGTGCTCCCCGGAACCGTTGCCGTGAGCGCGGGCACGTGGCTGCTCACCACGCTCGACGCGGCATCGTCGATCGGTATGGTCATCGCCGCACACGTGATCCTCAGCGCCGGCATCGCATTCGGCCTCACACCGTTGATGACCTCAGCGCTGGGTTCGCTCCGCCCCGAGCTCTACTCGCACGGGAGCGCAACGGTGAGCACCATCCAGCAGGTCGCCGGGGCCGCGGGCACCGCGCTGTTCATCACGCTGATGACCCGGGGTACGCAATCGGCCGTCGATGACGGAGCAGATCCGCTGTCGGCCGCGGGCGACGGCATCCATCTCGCCTTCGTCGTGGCGGGCTGTCTGTCCGTCGCACTGATCGTGGCTGCTGCTCTCGTGCGCGGACGGTCGACGTCCGAGGCGTCGGCGAGTCGATGACCTCCGGTCGAGCCTCGCGCTGATCGCGCAGTCTGCCGTCTGCCGTCGTCCGGCGCTGCCCGGCCGACGGTCCGCTGGGCGAGGTCATCTCGCCAGTCCGAGGAAACGCTCGATGACCAGGCGCAGCATCGACAGTTCGCGGTCGACGTCGAATCCGTCATCACCGCATCGCAGGTAGAGGCCGTCGACGAACTGCCCGATCCAGGTGGCGCCGACCTGCGGATCCACATCGGTGTCGAGCCGCCGGATCGCATCGGCGAGCACCGTGCCGGTCTCCGCATCCATCGCCAGCATGCGACTCGCGAGCTGCTCGTCGACCATCAATTGCGGGAGAAGGCAGGCAACCATTCCGCCGGCGAACGGGTCCGTTAGGTCGGCGGTGAGGAGATCGACGGTGTCCCAGAGCAACTGCGTCGGATCGGAACGGTCGATCCCGCCCAGAGCCACGGTCTGCCGATCGGCATCGCGGCCGATGATGGCGTGCAGGATGGCCCGTTTGTCGGCGAAGTAGTGGAACAGGGTGCCCGAGCCGATCCCGGCAGCGGCACAGATGTCCTTCACCGTCGTCGGGTCGAAGCCCTTCGTGGCGAACGCCGTTGCCGCAGCGTCGAGGATCGCATCGCGCCGCTGCGCGTGTCTGATCGGGTCAACGGTTCTCATCGTCGCCTCCGGCCACGTCGCGGTCCGAGTCCGGCGTGCTCTGTTGCCGCTCCCGGCGTGCGCGCTGACGACGCGCCTCGGCGTAGGCGAGTGCGATCGAGATGACCACCGGGACTGCGATGCCCGTCCACGAGGGCAACGCGAGATCGACGTTCGGTATCCAAGACCCGACCATCTCGATCGGCGCGCGCAGCCAATAGCCCGGGTTGAGGTAGCGCATCCAGTCCGGCAGGTCGACGCTCGGCATGTCGATGGCCGGCAGATCGATGGCCGGGACGAGCCGTTCCACGACTGCTTTCACCAGGGCGCCGATTCCGAACACGGCCGCGACCGCCCCGACCACGCTGGTGACCACACGTCGCGCCGCGTATGCGCCCGGATGTTCCTCCCGGAGCCGCCAGAGCCGGTGCGCCGACGTCCCGGCCGGCGGTTCGAACCACACTCCGCCGACGACATCATCGGCTCCCTGCATCAGCTCGGCGCGAGTGACCTCGCGCCGCCGCCCGAACCGGATCCGCACCTTCTCCCGCTCCAGCTCGATGGTCTTGGTGTCCCACATCGTGCCGCTGACCTGCCCCACCTCGTCATCGTCGATGAGCAGCCGGGCTGTCGTCGTCCGCGGACCTCGCTCTTCGAGCACCGCGAGCCGACGGTGGTCGTCGATCAGCAGGTGCGCTTTAGTGGATTGCACACTCTATTAATAGCACGGCGAGAAGCGTGCGCTCGAGGTTCGCAGACGGAATCCTGGACATCGGAGAACGCCCGACGACAGGCCGGCCCCCTCACGACCGGTCGCGGCAGCACGCCGTTGGACGTCGGCAGGAAGGAAGCCATGCAACGCCGAGTTCCCCGGCCACGCGACCTCGCACCGCTGATGCAGTTCAAGAAACCGCAGTTCGATGCCACGATGCGGCGGCTCGACGCGGCCCTCACCATCGACGACCTGCGGGCCATCGCCAAGCGCCGGACACCGAAGGCCGCATTCGACTACACGGACGGTTCAGCCGAGGCCGAGCTCTCGATCGCGCGTGCGTGCCAGGCCTTCGCCGATATCGAGTTCCATCCGGCGATCCTGCGTGACGTCTCCAAGGTCGACACCTCGTGCACGATCCTCGGCGGACGCTCAGAACTGCCATTCGGTATCGCCCCCACCGGCTTCACCCGGATGATGCAGACCGAGGGCGAGTACGCAGGCGCCCGAGCTGCTGCCCGCGCAGGCATCCCGTTCTCGTTGTCGACGATGGGTACCGCGTCCATCGAGGACGTGAAGGCGGCGAACCCTCACGGACGCAACTGGTTCCAGCTGTACATGTGGAAGGACCGCGAACGCTCGATGGCGCTGGTCGATCGTGCAGCAACCGCCGGATTCGACACGCTATTGGTGACGGTCGATGTCCCGGTCGCCGGTGCACGCCTACGCGACAAGCGCAACGGCATGTCGATCCCGCCGGCGCTGACGGCAAGGACCGTTGTCAACGCGATCCCCCGGCCGCGCTGGTGGATCGACTTCCTCACCACCGAACCGCTCGCCTTCGCTTCGCTCGACCGATGGTCGGGGACCGTCGCCGAACTGCTGGACACGATGTTCGACCCGACCGTCACCTTCGACGACCTCGCCTGGATCAAGAGCCAGTGGCCGGGAAAGCTCGTGGTCAAAGGCATCCAGACGCTCGATGACGCGCGGGCTGTCACCGACCTCGGCGCGGACGGGATCGTGTTGTCGAACCATGGAGGGCGTCAGCTCGACCGCGCCCCGATCCCGTTCCATCTGCTGCCCGACGTCGCGCGCGAGGTGGGCGCCGACACCGAGATCATCCTCGACACCGGCATCATGTCGGGGGCCGACATCGTCGCGGCGGTGGCCCTCGGCGCCCGATTCACGCTGGTCGGCCGGGCGTACCTCTACGGCCTGATGGCCGGCGGTGAGAAGGGCGTCGACCGCGCGATCGCGATCCTGTCCGAACAGATCGCTCGCACGATGCGGCTACTGGGCGTTGCCGCACTGGACGAACTCGGTCCGCAGCATGTGACCCAACTCGAGCGATTGACCCCGCGGCGTCGTCCCTGATACCCGCTCTCGGAAGCCGATTCTTCCGCCCCGAACTTCTTCTTCCGCCGCCTGCAGTTGGCGGAAGAACGAGTTCGGGGCGGAAGAACGACGTGTTCCCTACGCCGAGGCCCGCTGCTGTTCGCGGCGGCTCGCGACGTGGTCGGCCAGTCCGACCGCCAGGGCGACGAGCACCAATACCGCCGCGGTCGACAAGCCGAGCTGGAACGCCCGCGCCCAGTCGCCCTTCGTGCCGGCGACCTGCGCGAAGAACACCGCCCCGACCAGCGCGATACCGGCCGCCGAGCCGATCCGCTGACCGGTCTGCAGCACGCCACCGGCGATTCCCGCCTTGGTGACCGGTACCTCGTCGAGGCTCAGGGTGAGGTTCGGCGAGATGGTCAGTCCGGAGCCGATGCCGGCGATCAGGAGTGGGAACGCCGCGGCGAACCCGACGTTCTGACCAGGCACGAGCAGCGACGCGACGACGGTCCCGACCATGCCGACGACGACGAGCACCAGTCCGATGATGACGAGTTTGCGACCGACCCTCTCGACGATGTTGCCGCCGATCTTTGCCGACACCGCCGAGCCGAGTGCGAACGGCGTGACCGCGAGACCGGCCATCAGCGCCGAATAGCCCAGTCCCTGTTGCACGTACAGCGTGTAGATGAAGAAGACCGTGGTGAACCCGGCGAAATAGACGAGCGCGATCACGCAGCCCAGCGAGTACGAGCGGAGCGAGAACAGCGAGAGGTCGACGAGTTGCTGGTGCCCGCGACGAGCTTGTCGACGCTCCCAGAACCAGAACGCTGCCAACAGGATCGCGGCGACGACCAGCAACAGCCACTTGCCCGATCCCTCCCACTGGCGTTCCTGGACGAGCGGCAGCATCAGCGTCACGACACCGGCGCCGAGCAGGACCACGCCGAGCGGATCGAAGGACGATGCCCGTAGCGGCTGCTTCGACTCCGCCGGACGCGCCGGGATCAGTTTCGTCGCGGCCACGAAGGCGACGATCCCGATGGGCACGTTGACGAAGAACACCCAGCGCCAACCATGTTCGGCACCACCGAGCTGGATGAGGATGCCGCCCAGTAGCGGACCGACCGCTGTCGAGATCCCGATGGTGGCGGCGAACATGCCGAACGCCCTGCCCCGCTCGGCCCCGCGGAAGAGCAACTGGATCAATCCCGACACCTGCGGGCTGAGGATTCCGCCCGCGACTCCCTGGATCAGCCGTGAGATCACCAACATGCCCGGACCGGTGGCGAATCCGCACGCTGCCGATGCCACCACGAAGAGCGTGAGGCCCACCAGGAAGGTCGTCTTCCGTCCGCGCGCGTCGCCGACGCGCCCCGACGGCACCAGGACCAGACCGAAGGTGAGTGCGTAGCCCGACACGATCCACGACAGGTCCGCCGACGATGCGCCGAGTCCCTGCTCGATGGAGGGTAGGGCGACATTGACGATGGAGACGTCGAGGAGCGTCATGAACCCGACCACCAGGCAGACCGCGAGCGCCTTCCATCGACGCGGGTCCGGTTGATAGTCGGCGGCGAACGGGCTGCCGGTTGTCGTCACGTGTACATCCCTCTCCATCAGGCCGACCTGACGAATCCCCGATACATCGCCCCTCAAACCTAGTCATCGACCACGACCGTGGGGCCGACTCGACCTCCGGAGTGCCCGGAGTCGCCGCACCTGCCCCCCAACCCGGCCCTCTGCTCCCCGCCCGTCTCCTCACCGCCACGCTCGGCACTACCCTGAACACCATGGTGATGGCTGACCGACCCGAGGTGAAGACCGCATCGACGCCCGTGACGACCCTGGCGGTCGCCGGCCTCGCGAGCACCATGCTCACCGGTCTCGCGCGCGTTCCGTTCACCAGGCCGTTCAGTGGTCCGAGCGGAATCCTCGACAACCTGGGCCAGTCGGTGACCCGGCAAGCAGTGCGCAGCTTCATGGGATATTCGATGTCGCTGCCCATCGACGAGTTCCGCTCGCTCGAGAAGATCCTCGACGACATCTGCAAGGTGGTCATCCCGCCGTTCGTCGAGCGCATCGACGACGTCGACCTCACCCACGACGAACTGGCCGGCGTCCCCGGCATCTGGTGCCGCGCCAAGGACGCCTGTCAGGGCGGCGAGAAGATCACCGGCACGATTCTCTACCTGCACGGCGGCGGTTACATCGGCACGTCACCGATCATGTACGCGGCGTTCGCGTCCACCATCGTGGAGCGGACGGGTTGCGAGATCTTCATCGCCGACTACCGCATGGCTCCCGAGTTCCCCTTCCCCGCACCGGTTCACGACGCGGCCGACGTCTACCGTGAACTCCTCGCGCGCGGTGTCGATCCCGCTCACCTGATCGTCGCCGGCGACTCCGGCGGCGGCGGTCTCGCCGCATCGCTGATGGCGTACCTGCGCGACCACGAGATCCCCAAACCCGCTGCCGTGGCGCTCTTCTCGCCCGAGATCGATCTGGATCTCGACCATCCGTCGATCACCGACAACGCCGCTACCGACATCCTGCCGTGGAACGTCCCGGTCACGCCGTACCTGCACGGCGTACAACCCGATGACGAGCGGGTGTCGATCGTGTACGCCGACCTCGGTCCGGCATGGTTCCCGCCGACGTTCGTGACATGCGGCAGTGATGAGATGTTCCGCGACGGCATCCGTGAGTTCACCGCCGCGCTCGAGAAGGGCGGGGTGGAGGTCCAGGCGATCGAGGAACCGGGCATGTTCCACGTCTATCCGATCCTGATGCCCTGGTCGGAAGCCGCGCACACCGCATTCGACGCACTCGGCGAGTACGTCGAGAAGCACGTCACCCCCAGCGCCGAGCCGGCGACCGCCTGACCGTCGGGAACCGGCTGGGCCTCCGGGGCGTCTGACAGACGATGAGCTCTCTCGACGATCGCCTCGGTCCGCACGCCGCACGCCCGGCAACTCCGGTCGGCGCGGTCGGTGCGGTCGGTGCGGTTCACGGTTGCGTCCACGAGAGGGCATCGGTACTGGTCGGGCGGCTCTCGACCGATGTTAGGGTCGCTGGAGTTCCCAGAGCCTCGATGCACCAGTCGGCGCTGGATGACCGGCACGATCGGCGCTCCATCCGGGCGTCGGGCGGCCGCATCCCGTCCCTCGTCCAAAGGAACCACGTGTCGCCGTCGCTGGGAACCATCCGCCGAGTCCGCCACCTCAACTGTGGGACGTTCCGTCCCTTCCGCATGCCGGAGTTCGTCTCCCACGTGTTGCTCTGCGAGTACGAACACGGCGTCGTCCTCGTCGATGTCGGCCTCGGCCGCGACGACGTTGCACACCCGTACCGACGTCTCGGTCTCGGAGCCAAGGGCGTCCGGCCGGTCCTGAGTGCCGACGAGCCGGCAGCCGTTCAGCTGCACGCTCTCGGGATCGCCGAGACGGACGTGTCGATGATCGTCGCAACCCACCTGGATTACGACCACATCGGCGGCGCCGCCGACTTCCCCACCGCCACGGTTCATGTCACCGGCACCGAACTCGACGCCGCCCGCCGGCGGCCGAGCCTGCGCGAGCGATCTCGGTACCGGCCCGTCCACATCGGCGCGATCGACGGTCGTGTCCAGGCCCACACCGCCGAGCCGACGGCGACCATCGTCGGGTTCCGTGCGTATCCCCTCGACCAGGGCGAGAACCTTTACCTCATCCCGATGCCCGGTCACACCGCAGGCCACGCGATGGTCGCGGTACACGACCCGGATCGCGGCTGGCTCATCCACGCCGGGGACGCATTCATGCACGGGTCGGTGTTGCGGCCCGAGCGCGCCCGCCGAGACGAACGCACCGCGCAGCGCGCCGAACGCATGCTGGCGTGGAACGCCTCGGCCCTGAACCCGAACCATTCAGCTCTCCGCGATGCTGCTGCCCGCCCCGACCTCCGGGTCTTCTGCTCCCACGACCGGACACAGTTCGACGCATTGGTTGCCGAGTCGAAGCAGCTCGCCCGCCCACGACACCGCACCGTCGCGACCGATGCCCCGGTCGAGCCGCCCGCCCGACAGAAGGAGACGCCCCCATGACCGACACCTGGATGCTCGTCGAGACCACGGGCAACGGAGAACCGGTCATCACCTTCCGCAAAGGTCGCCCCGCGTCGTTCGCGTCACTGAACAGTTGTCGCCGGGAGTACTTCCGCGGTAACGGAGCAGCCATCGGCGTGCTCCGCTCTGTCATCGACGCGGCGCGATCCAGTGGTGAGCCGACCACCGACCGCGTCACCATCGATCGGGAGTCCGCACCCACGACCATCACCGGAATTCCGGTCGTCGGGCCGTTCGGTGTCGTTCACGCGGTACAGGTCTGGATCGCGCCCGAGGGCGTCCAACCGCCGGCACCGCGCCGAGTGGGCGCCTTCGAGTGGCACGCCGACACCCGACTCACCCACCACGGTCCGACCATCGAGCGAGAGATCCTCGGCATCGCCGACGCCCAGGACGTCCGGGTGAGCCATGAGGTCTTCCAGTACTTCACCGACTTCGAGCGCGAGGGCGACCTCGGGCAGTTCATCATCGAGATCTCCACCGAAGGCGCGCAGGACGGCGACACCTTCTCGTCCTATCTCGTGGTCAAACGCGACGACGATCCCGACGCACGCAATCGGTGCTTCATGACGATCCGCGCGGTGCGCGACACCGTCAGCGGGAAGCTGGTGGCACGCGGTGTCGTGCACGACGTGAGCGATGTCCAACCCGGCCAGCAGGCGGGCGGCTTCGATCGCCAGACCGCCCGCCTGGTGGCGAACCTCGACGATCGCGAGATGGGCATCGGCCGCATCGATTTCGCCACCGGGATCATCACCGAGTGGCTCCGACATCCGCCGGGGCCACTGGATCTGTGGTTGACGCACAACGAGGAGTTCCACTCCGACGACACGCCGCGGATCATCGAGGCCCAGCAGGCACTGCTGCTCAAGGGACTGGACAGAGTCCGGTACCGGGCGCGGGTCCGCTTTGGTGAGAGTCCCTGGATCTGGGCAGAGTTCGTCCTCACCCCGGATATGCCGGGCGCTTCGGGCGGCGGCATGATCACTGCCCGGCCACTCGAAGCAGACGAGATCTCCGCTCCGGACAACGATGTGGTTCACCACAATTGATCGGACCCCACGCCGACCACGACTGAATCGTCGGGCACTCGCACACGCCGCGCCGTCGGTCCACCCGCCGACCGCCGCCACAGCCGACTGCGTGCTCGTCACACCTGAGGAATACACAGCGCCACCCGACGTGATGTCGCGAATGTTGCCAGGCGACCACAGCTGTGGCTACGATCGCCGGGCAGCGCTCCCGACCAGGTCGGAAGCGTTTCCCGCAGGCTCGATCCCTTCGCCGGCGGTTGACCGCAGCCCAACTCCAGGTGCTCCCACCTGCGTGTTCGGGGCTGCGCAATCGCCCAACCGCGACGGGAGCCCGATGCGAAGCGCCGTTCGATCATCCCCGCGTGCCACGATGCGTTCATTCGACCCGGCCAGCTGTCGACTCCAGCCGTCCGATGCGCCGCTGATCGACGAGATCCGCTGGCGCCACGGCTTTTCGGGCTCGAAGGTACTTCCCTCTGCATTGCCGGACCGACCGACCGCGCACACTCCGCGGACAGCGCTGCGCGCGTCCCGTGTCCGCGTGGTGATCGGACTGCTCCTGGCACAGACCGCAGCCATCCTCGCCATGGCCGTGCCGATGCTGGTGCACACGGACACGTCCACCGCCCCTGCGCATCGACCCTCGACGACGGGGCAGATGCACGATGCTTCGCGCCCTGCTGCCGACGACTCCACCACACGTCCTCGCTGATTCTCATCGAGGCGATCCGAGGGGTCCGGGTGCGCTGACGTCAGCTCACAACGCCAGCGCACCCGGTACGGATCGACATCGCCGTCACGCCGCCGCGATGGTCGATCCCCCGGATGTTCGGCACTGTTCGAGCACCGAACCGTCACACTCCTCCGACTGCTGGGATCGGCGAGGAGGTTGTTCCCCCTTTCGTCACCGCCTCGCCGGCACGCTTCCATCCCGCTTTAGGACTTTGGCGCCAGGACCAGGGCCGCGTTGTGTCCACCCATCCCCAGCGACGACTTGAGGGTCAGCCCCTCGACCGCCGTGGTCCGACCGTCCAGCAACTGCGGCAGGACCGCCGGCGCGACCTGAGGACTGGCCGGGATCTCACCACGCTCGTAGCCCAGCAGCGCGGCAGCCAGCTCGACTGCACCCGCTGCCGCCTGGCAGTGTCCGGCCAGCGGCTTGACCGAGTACACCTCGGCGTTCGGCAGCAGGGACTTCGCGATCTCTCCTTCGGCGGCATCGCACTGACGTGTGCCCGGCCCATGCGCGTTCAGGTAGCGGATGTCGTCGCCGGTGACGCCGGCCGCCCGCAATGCGTCGTCGACGCATCCCCGGACGTGTGTGAGCTCCGGGTCCACCGAGGTGACGTGGTAGGCGTCGTGCCGCATAGCCCCGCCGAGCACGTCCGCATATCCGTCCGAGTGCTCGCGGTTGGTCATGAGCATCGCAACGGCGGCCTCACCGAACGTGAACCCCCGGCTGCCCTCCTGGAACGGCCGGCACGCACTGAGCGCCTCGTCGTCGGTGATGGCCACGCCGAGTTGAACGAACATCGCGACCACCTCCGGGGTCGCCGAGAGATCCGTGGAGACGACCAGGACGTCGTCGACCATCCCGGCGTCGAGCCACGACTTCGCCGTGATCACCGCCGCGGAGCCCGAGGTGCACATCGCCGACACGTTCATCGCGGGGCCGTGGAATCCGTACTCGGTCATCAGCAACGACACCGGCGTCGACGGCGTGACGCCGAGGTACTGCCTTCCGGTGTACGCGCCGGCCAGCCCCGGGGTCGCCATCGGGTACATCGTGAGGTCGCCCAGCACACAGGCGTGGACGAGACCGACCCGCGGACCGGGCACCCAACCGCGCGCCATGGCGTCCTCGATGGCCTCGCGCGCGGCCGCACGCATGGCCCGGGAGAACCGCGTCGGACCGTCCGACGGCGTACCCCCCTCGGGGATGGTCACGACCCAACCCGGGTCGTTCGCGGTCGCGCCGAACCCGGCCTGCAGCGAGGCTGCCGACTTACCGGAGACGAGACCCTCCCAAAGCTGCTCGCGTCCCCAGCCGTAGCCCGTGACAGCACCGAGACCGGACACCCGTGAGCCTGCATTGTTCATCATCGATAATCTTCTTTCCTGTAGTGTGTTGTGATCCTTGGATCGCCGTTGGAGATCCGATATAAACAATCCGTGACCAGCGCCGATATGGCGAATACACGGTCGAATTGGTCTCAGATGCGTGCAACGGAGAAGTTTCCGGAGCGCTGGAGGAATACCGTGTGTGGAGGGCTGCGGAAGTAGTCGGAACAGATGAACAGTCAGGTATCGGATGACCACACACGACGCTGATCCACTGGTGTTCTCGCGTGTCGTCGCGCCGGAGGCGGGGTCGATGGTGACGCCGGGTACCGATGCGTCCATCGCCGAGCGATATCGCCTGCTCAACGAACTCCTGCCGGATGCGATCGCGGTCCACCAGGACGGAATCGTGGTCTACGTCAATCGCGCGGCACTGGCATTCGCCGAGGTGGATTCACGCGATCAGATGATCGGTGTCCCCATCAGCGACTACGTCCACCCCGATGAATTGCCCAGAATGGTCGACCGAATACTCGGGATGGGCGACGAACCCGGGGCGTCGACGGAGCCCGAGATCGTGTTGATGCGCAACGGTGCGGGCACCGAGAAATTGATGGAAGTCACCTCGGTGCGCACCGAGTGGGACAACGCACCCGCTTATCAGGTGATCATGCGCGACATCTCCGCGCAGAAGGAAGCCGAGGCAGCGCTGCGCGCGCAGGCAGCCCTGGTCGACCACGTCAGCGACGCGGTCATCGCCGTGGACATGAACCAGCGGATCCGGTCGTGGAATCCGGCGGCCGAGCAGATGTACGGCTTGGTCGCCGAAGAGGCCATCGGCACATCAATGACATCGGCGATGGGCACGTCGATCCGGCCAAGTGGTGCAGTCGCTTTGGGCGGCACCGTCGACGAGATCCACCGTAGGGCCGACACCGGCCGTGAGTTCGCCGCGCGGATGGCCGTGACGATGATGGACGACGGGTACCTGATCGTGTCCGAGGCCGCGCGGCGGCCGCTGTTCGAACGCCTCGGCACCATCCTCGCCGCACTGCATCAGGCAGTGATCGTGGTCCGCGACGGCGACGGCGGGCACATCGAGCTCGCCAATCCCGCTGCGACCGCGATGCTGGGCCTCGAGGACGCGGAGATCCCGGGCCTGTCGACGGATTCACTCTCGATCGACTTCCTCGGCGACACCTCGCCGATCAAGGCGTGCCTCTCCACCGGGGCCGTCATCCACGACATCACCGCCACCATCGCCACCCCGCAGGGCCGTCGATGGCTCTCCTGCAGCGTCCGGCCCATCGACGACGACACCAACGAAGCTGCGGCTCTCGTCTCGATCGTCGACATCACCGACCGCCATCAGGAAGCGTCGAGGTTGGCGTGGGAGGCGACCCATGACTTCCTGACCGGCCTACTCAACCGCGCCGGGCTCGTCGCCGCGCTGTCCAACCACCTGCGCGCACTGAGCGGTCCCGACCAACGGGTCGGTGTCTACTACCTCGACCTCGACGGCTTCAAGGCCGTCAACGACACCCGCGGTCACGCGGCGGGCGACGAGCTGCTCAAGATCGTCGGGCAACGACTCGATGACATGGTCGACTGCGGACCGTCGGTCGTCGGCCGGATCGGCGGTGACGAGTTCATCATCGCCGCAACCCTGTCGAGCAAGGCCGCCGAGCAGATCGGCGACCACATCAGCCACATCCGCGGGGTCGTCAGCGAGCCGATCGACATCGGCGGTCGGCGGGAACGGGTGACCACCAGCATCGGTGTCGCGATGACCAGCGCCGCCCAGCAGCAGACGCCCGAGGACCTGCTCCGCGATGCCGACATCGCGCTCTACGAGGCCAAGCGCACCAACGGGCGCGCGTCCTATGTGCAGTTCGAGGTGCGGCACCGTCGCGATCTCGAGCGTCGGCGCAGCATCGAGCGACATCTCCGGATGTCGCTGACCGAGCATCCCGAGCACTTCCGACTCGACTACCAACCGATCGTCGCGACCAGCACGCAGCGCGTGATCGGCCACCGCGTCGTCGGGATGGAGGCCCTGCTCCGCTGGCGGCATCCCGTGTTCGGGTTGGTTCCCCCGGCCGAGTTCATCCCCCTCGCCGAACGCTCCGACCTCATCGACCTCATCGGTGCGCACGTCTTCGACACCGCCGCCACCGCGCTCGCCAGCAACGAATGGCCGGACGACGCGATGTTGTCGTTGAACATGTCCCGCAGCGGCATGACCGCAGAGGACTTCCTCCCCCGACTCGACGGACTGCTGGACCGCCTGCTCCGCGACACCATCGACGACCCCTCACGCCTGTGCATCGAGGTGACCGAGAGTTCGCTCGATGCCCGCGACAGCGAGGCGCTGGCGACACTGAGCGCGGTCCGCGAACGCGGTGTCCACGTCGCACTCGACGACTTCGGCACCGGCGCATCGTCGTTGAGCGAGCTCTATCGGCTCCCCATCAGCATCCTCAAGACCGCGAAGGCCTTCGTCGACGCCCTCGACCAGGACGACCGCGCCGAGGCGATCCTCTCCAGCATCGTGTCGATGGCCCACGCCACCGGCACCCAGGTGATCGCCGAGGGCATCGAGACGAAGGCCCAGGCGCAGGCAGTCGCGCGGATCGGTTGCGACTACGCGCAGGGCTACTACTTCGGTTTCCCTCGCCCCATCGGCACCCGGCCGCAGAGCAAGGACTCCACCGAGTGGTGGGCCGGGATAGTGAGTCAGGCCTGAGGGGCATACTCCGACAACTGCCCCGCGCCAACGCTTCTGCGCACTTGTCTGCAGGTCGGGGATTTAGCACCACGGAGAGTCGAACATTGGTTAGCGCCCGACTAGCTGGATAATATGACACTCCGTGCAACATCCTCATCCACACGGGAGTCCCCGAGCCGAAGGCTCGTTCCCGCCGACGAGAGGGGGATGATTGACGACCTAGCGTAGGTCGTCAATCTCCGGATCACGCAGATTCCCAACGGGACTCACCGGGGTGTCCGCCGTAAGGTGAGCGAGGCCGTCGCTCCATCACGACCTGCACTCGGTCCTGTAGCGGCGTCACCGTTGTGGCACATGCATCGGCAATGACCGATCTGCAGTCGCGGATCATCATGCGCCATCGCGCTTCCGACGCGTCGAGACGGGGACCGACCACGGGGTCACCTGGCCGTCAACTGGGCCGATGCTGTCCACATCACTGCGCAGGCGGCGGGCGCATCAGCGGCGCGTGCTGCCACGACCGGAATCGTCCGGTCCACCAGCTCGTCGCGTCGCCTGTTCCAACGGCGATGCCCAGGAAGGCTTCATGACCCTACAGATCGACAACGTGTCCAAACGGTACGGCGACGCAACGGTTCTCGAGCCGCTGTCGTGGAGCGCCGAGAAGGGCGAGATCCTCGCAGTCGTCGGACCGAGTGGCTCGGGGAAGAGCACCCTGCTGCACCTCATCAACCTCTCGACACGGCCGTCGACAGGCGCCATCTACCTCGACGGTGAAGACCTCACCGCTCTCGGTCGCCGACAACTGCGTGATGCCCGGCGCAAGATCGGCACCGCCTTCCAGTCCGCCGCCCTGTTCCAACGGCGCACCGTGAACGCGAACGTCTCGTTGCCGCTGGACTACCTGGGCGTCGAGAAGAACGAGGCACGCGCCCAGACGGCGCGACTCGTCGAGCGGGTCGGTCTCGCCGACCGTGCCGACTTCTACCCCGGTCAGCTCTCGGGCGGGCAGAAGCAACGCGTCGGCATCGCACGGGCCCTCGCGCTCAATCCGCATGTGCTGCTGGCCGACGAGATCACCTCCGGCCTCGACCCGGTGACCACCGCGTCGATTCTCGACCTCATCAAGGCGTTGCGCGACGAGCTGCAACTCACTGTCGTCCTGGTGACCCACGAGATGGACGTGGTCCGCGCCGTCGCCGACAAGGTGCTGTACCTCGAGAACGGCAAGGTCGTCGAGTACGACACCGCCGCAGCCCTTCTCCGCGACCCGGCGTCGCATGTCGGTTCGCAGCTGCTCAACTGGGGTCAGGGTGCCGAAGCGTTCTCGGCGCACGTCGACCCGGCCGGACTCCTCGATGTCCTCTACGTCTCCGACCGCGTCCCACGCACGTGGGTCAGCGACCTGACCGTGCGGTTCGACACCGAGGTCGAGCTGATCGAGGCGCTCGTCGAGCCGATTCGGGACGAGCAGTTCGGTCGTGCGCGCATCCGTATCTCCGATCACGCCAAGATCCCCGACATCAAGGTGCACCTCGCCACGCAGGGCATCGCCGTCATCCGGGACGGTGACCAATGAGCACCGTCGTGAACGTGGCCGCCGGCCACGACTTCAACACCCCATGGGACGAGGTCCCGGCCATCCTCTGGACAGCGTTCCAGGAAACCATCGCGATGGTCTTCTTCACCTCGGTGATCGTCCTGGTGGTCGGCCTGATCGTGGGCGTGGTGCTACACAACACGTCGGGCCGCGACTCCGCGTTGTTCACCAACGAGAAGGTCTACGGCGTACTCGATTTCGTCGTCAACATCGGTCGATCATTGCCCTTCCTGATCCTGATGGCCTTCATGATCCCGTTCACGCGGGTCATCGTCGGTACGTCGGTCGGCATCCAGGCGGCCATCGTGCCGATGGCGGTAGGCGGCATCCCCTACTTCGCCCGGCTGGTCGAGAACGCACTGCGCGGACTCCCGGACGAGATCGTGCGCGCAAGCGTCGTCGCCGGCGCCTCCAAGTTCCAGGCGGTGCGCTCCGCTCAGCTCTCGGAGTCGTTGCCGTCGTTGGTCGGTGCCGCGACCATCCAGGTCATCGGACTGATCGAGTTCTCCGCCGTCGCGGGCGCCATCGGTGCGGGCGGCCTGGGCAACCTCGCACTCGCTTATGGCTACCAAGCCTTCGACGACAACATCATGCTTGCGACCGTCCTGTCACTCATCATCCTCGTCCAGGTCGTCCAATTCGTCGGAAACCGGCTGGCCCGCTGGGTGACCCGACCATGAGCATCTCGCCATCACCGACGGCCACTCCGGCCACCCCACACAGATCAGCACACGAGAGGAACACCCAGTGAGCACCAATGAGCCGGCGACGCCGGGAGGATTCACCATCCAGAAACGGTCCAAATGGCCGTGGATCGGCGGCGTGGTCGCCGTCATCGTCATCATCGCTGTCGTCCTGGGGGTCACCCTGACGGGCAACGACGACAAGGGCTTCGACTCCCACCTGAAGATCGCCTACGCGACCTCGACGCCCGCACAGAAGGCGATCATCGAGTACGTCAACAAGGAGATCGCGCCCGACTACGGCATCAGCTTGGAGGCAGTCGGTTACGGCGATGGCGACACCGTCTACCGGTCCGTCGACGAGCACAAGACTGCCGCGCACTTCACCGCCCATCGCTACTGGACCGCCGAGGTCAACAAGCGTCTCGGCACACACAACTTCGCGACCGACGCCGAGGTCTACACATGGGTCGGCCCGGTCTACTCGGGCAAGTACCGGTCGCTGGACCAGATCCCCAACGGCGCCAAGGTCAGCATTCCGCAGGAGCCGTCGGTGCAGGCGCAGCAGCTGGCCGTCATCGCCGGTTTCGGCTTCATCGAACTGGACAAGTCGGTCGATCCGCTGTTCGTCTCGACGCGCGACATCACCTCAAACCCGCGCAACTGGCAGTTCACCCCCATCGAGTTGAACAGCCAGCCGCGGGTCTACCAGGACTTCGACATCACCTTCGGTGGTGACGGCGTCGACCCGGCAGCACTGATCACGACCGTCCCGCTGCCGCGGGCGTACTCCCCGCCCCTGACCGTCGCCGAGGACCGTCGGACCGATCCGAACATCGTGAAGCTCTACCGGGCGTTCAAGGATCCGCGTATCCAGGAGTGGCTCAAGACCGGTGACGGGCAGCAGTACAAGACCGTCATCAGCAATGTCCCGACCGATCAGCCGCTGGTCCACCCCGAGCTGTACCTGCCGCTCGATCCGAACGCGAAGTCGACCGCGGGCAACCCGCAGCCGTCGGCCGTCGCAGGTCAGGGGTGATCGCGGATGTCTGACGATCGCACTTCCGCAAGCCTCCTCGACGTACACGCGCACTATGTGGCGCCCTGGTGGTTCGAGCAAGACGGCACCGATCAGGCGCAGCGGCACCAGCTCATCAGCGACCTCCCGGCGCTGACCGAGCTCGACGCCGATGTCACCCGGGTGCTCAGCGCCCCGCCGGAGATCCTCTACGGCACGGCCCCGACCTCGGATGCGCAGGTGCGCAAGCACAATGAGTTCCTCGGTGAGACTGCTGCGGGACGCGCCGATCTCGCCGCGTTCGCATCGGTCGACGCATTCTCCGAGGACGCGGTCGGCCAGATCGAACATGCCATCGACGATCTGGGTCTGAGCGGAATCGTCATCGACTCTGTCCACGGCGACGAGTACCTCGGCGACAAGCCGACGTGGGCGGCGTTCGAGGCGGCCGCACACCGCGGCGTCCCGGTGTTCGTCCATCCCGTGTGGACGCCGGACGCCGACGATCTGCGCGAGCGCATCGGTCCGCAGGCTGCCGGGTTCGGACGTGGGTACCGCAACGGTCTCGCATTGCTGAACCTGGTGAACTCCGGACTGGTCAAGGCGTTCCCGGAGCTCACAATCGTGATCACCGGGCTCGCCGTCGGATCGTTGTGGTTCGCGCACGAGCCCATCGCCCGGGTGCGCGACGATCTCGGTTTCAGCCCGCACGTGTACATCGACACGACGTCGTTCCACGCGCCGTCGATCCGTTACCAGGTGGATGTGCTCGGCGCCGACCGCGTCGTGCTCGGCTCGGACTGGCCGTTCCACACAGACGGCACCCGTGAGATCGCCGAGTCGACTCTGGTGACAGCAGGACTCTCGGAGTCCGATCGCGATCTCGTGCTGTCGGGCAATCTGCACGCGCTGCTCGGCTGAACACCGTTCTCCCGCACGTGCCTGGTGCGTCGGACCATCCCGGCGCACCAGGCACATGTCGATTCTCCAAGAAAGAGCCACACCGCTGATGACGTACAACGAGGCAGCATTCGCAGCCGGGTTCGCCGACTACCTCCGCGAGATCGCGCCAGGAACCGTGGAACGCGAACGCAAGCGCGAACTCCCACACCAGCAGATCCGTGATCTCTTCGCCCTCGGCTTCGGCACACTCCGTCTCCCCAGCCAATGGGGTGGCTTCGGCTGGGACCTACCGCGAGCACTCGACGCCGTCATCGACCTCGCCGCTGCCGACCCACACGTGGCACACGCACTCCGCGGACATTTCAACGTCATCGAGGACTCCCGCCTCGCCGCCCCCGACCATCACCCCGATCTCATCGCGCGGCTCGCTGCCGGCGATCTCGTCGGCACTGCGTACTCCGAACGCAAGCTCGCACCCGAGCAGGATGCGAGACTCGAACTGCGCGAGGGCGTCTACCACCTGAGCGGCGTCAAGTACTACACCACCGGAAGTGTCTACGCCGACTGGATCGTCGCCGCCGGCCGGGATGTGGAGACCGGCAAGCAGATCAACGTCATCGTCGATGCTCACGAGTCAGGTGTGGAGATCGTCGACGACTGGGACGGTTTCGGTCAGACACTGACCGGAAGCGGGACAACCCGATTCACCGACGTACCGGTGGCCTACCGCAACCATGTCGACGCCGGCTCCGAGCTGACCCCCGCCCACTCGCATCAGATCGCCTTCCTGCAGGTCTATCTGCTCTCGGTGATCGCCGGGATCAGCGCGGCGGTCGCACGCGACGCCGTCGAGTACGTGCGGCCGCGCAAGCGGACATTCGGCGTCGGCTCCATCGCCGAGCCGCGACGCAACCCTCTCGTCCAAGAAGTCGTCGGCGAGCTGCACGGCATCGCCCAGTCGGTGCGCTCGATCGTCCTCGAGGAGGCCCGTCAGCTCGACGCGCTGCAGGTTCTGCTGCACGACAACACCATCGACGATTCCGCGAAATCTGCAGCTGCGGGTGAACGCCTGATCCGGGTGTACTCGATACAGTCCCCGGTCATCGACCTCGCACTGCGAGGTGCGACGCGCCTGTTCGATGTCGGCGGTGCCTCGGCGACCAGTGTCGACCTGGTGCTCGACCGACATTGGCGCAACATCCGGACCATCGGCGCCCACAACCCGGCCGGACAACGGCTGCAGCAGGTCGGCAACTTCCGGCTGAACGGCATCCTGCCTCCGTCGCTGGGCGGTCTGGAACCCGGTGACATCGGGATCATCGCGACCACACCGGATCTGTCGACGTCGACGGAAGGCGTCGTGCGATGAGTCGGCGCGACGACGGCGAACAGCTGCACCTGAACATCAACATCCTGCCGTCGGGCTCGCACCCGGCCGCATGGCGGTCTCCGACCGGTCGTCGACGTGGCTTCGTCGACATCGGCCTCTACCAGGAGATCGGCCGGATCGCCGAGCGCGGCAAGCTCGATGCGATCTTCCTCGCGGACACTCTCGCGCTGCCGAAGGGCGTCATCCAGTCCGGACCCACATGGGCACTCGATCCGGTCGTCATCTTGACCTCGGTGGCTGCGGTGACCGAGAAACTCGGCCTGATCGGCACCGCCAGTTCGACGTTCTTCTCACCGTGGACGCTCGCCCGCAGCTTCCTGTCGCTCGACCATGCATCGAACGGCCGTGCGGGATGGAATCTCGTCACCACCAGCGAACCCAGCTCGGCCTTCAACTTCGGACCCGACCCGTTGCCGCCCAAACAGCAGCGGTACGCACAGGCATCCGAGTTCTCCGACATCGTGCGTGCCCTGTGGGACAGCTGGTCGGACGACGCGCTGATCGCCGACCCCGAGTCCGCTGTGTTCGCCGATCCGGACCAGATCACCGCACCCGCCCACTCCGGCGACAACTTCTCCGTCGCCGGCCCGCTGGCCTTGCCCCGTACCGCGCAGGGCCGGCCACTGCTGGTGCAGGCAGGCGGGTCACCCGAGGGACGTGACCTCGCCGCCCGTCATGCCGACGCGTTGTTCAACGCCCAGCTGACGCTGGCAGGAGCGCAGAGCTACTACTCCGACCTCAAGGCTCGCGCCGAAGCGTACGGGCGCCATCCGGGTGACATCGCCGTCCTACCCGGCGTCGAAATCACCGTCGGCGAGACCACTGCCGATGCCTGGGCACGAAAGAACGCGCTGGACGACCTGATCCCGCGCGACAAGCGACTGCGCTCGTTCGCCGCGCGGGTCGGCATCCCCGCCGACGCACTGTCCTGGGATGAGCCGATCCCGGAGGAGTTCGACGACCCGACCAGCGGTGCCAACAGTTTCGGGTTCGCGTCCGCCTTCCACGACCTGAACGT
Organism: Gordonia soli NBRC 108243; assembly: GCF_000334455.1. GTDB lineage: Bacteria > Actinomycetota > Actinomycetes > Mycobacteriales > Mycobacteriaceae > Gordonia > Gordonia soli. The sequence goes on along the minus strand of NZ_BANX01000023.1, from coordinate 25,430 downwards.
CGCCGAGCGCTTGCCGGTCGGCGAGATCATCCGCCGTGGCGCAGGAGCGCATCGGACGCTGGTCGGTTCTCCGCACGACGTCGCCGACTCGCTCGAGGAATGGTTCGAGGAGCACGGTGCGGACGGTTTCAACGTCAACATCGATGTCTTCCCCGACGGCCTGGAACGTTTCGTCGACCTCGCGGTCCCCGAGTTGCAGCGACGTGGGCTCTTCCGTCGTGAGTACGCGGAGTCGACGCTCCGCCAGCGATATGCGCGCGCAACCTGACCGGTCGATCAGTAGACGTCCGACCCGCCACGCAGGAGAGCAGCGTCGAATAGACTGCCGACAATGGCAGTGAACAAGGTGGGCAGGCCGAGCAAGGCGGCCGAGCGGCGCGCGCAGATCTTCGGCGCGGTCACCGACGTCATCGCCCTCGAAGGCCTGTCGGCACTGACCACCACCAGCGTCGCCGAGGCCGCCGGATTGAAGCGAACCCTGGTCGGACACTATTTCCCTAGCCGGGACTCGCTCATCGAGCAATATGTGAGCTTCGCGGTGGGTGTCTACGGCGAGGTGATGATCGAGCGCGCGGCCGTGGGGTCGGTGGACGAGGCTCTTCACGCGATGCTCGACGAGAGCGCCTACCCGGAGCCCAAATACCTCACGGTATGGCTGGATCTCGTCGCTGCGTCGTCTCGCGACCCGAGTATTCAGACCCAACTCGACTGGCTGTGGACCGAACTGTGGTTGCCGAAGATCCGCGCTCTCATCGCAACAGAGCATCCGGGGGCCGGCCGTGAGCAGTTGGCCGGCGCAGCGTTCTGCATCACGGCGCTCATCGAGGCGTACTGGGCGTTCCGGGCACAGCTGACCACCGGTCACGTCCGCCGTCGACGCCAGGTGGTCGCCGCCTGTCACGGCATCCTGGCCCAACTGGATTGACCTGTCGGCGTTCTCGACTCACGGCGTCACGCGTCGGCGGGTCAGCCACACCCCGATGCCCAGCACCACGATTCCACCGCCGGCCGCGATGATCGGTGTGATGACGCGCATCAGGCGATCGTCGGCGATGTACTCGCGGGCCGCCTCGATCCTCGACCGCTGTGTCTCCCCGGTGTAGCTCAGCTCTCCGCGGAAGTACGGGAACGCGTAGTCGTCCCGGGTCTCGGACGGGAGCCTCGGATCCGCGACACGCAACGTCTGGTCGATGCGATCGACCACGTTCACGATCACACCGCTGCGTGGTTCGACGAAAATCCGTTGGGTGTCCTGGACATACACATGTGCGGTGATGTCATCGGGTCCGTCGGCCGGTCGCGGCAGACCTGGAAACCAGCTCGACGGTCGGGTGATGGACCCCCGTGCCGGGTGGTCGACCCCGGCCAACTCTGCAGGTTCGGCGGCCGGGCGGGACACGGAGCTCTCGAAGACGAGGACCTCGAGTCCGTCGATGGTCGCGTTGCCCGTGAAGCGGGCAGGATTCGTCGTGCGGGTGGCCGCCTCGAACACCGGATATGTTCCCGAGGACGACGTTCCCGGCGGGAGCTGGTACTGCACCCCGGCTCGGTCGGCTATGGGCGACATGCGTGCCGAGTTGCCCTGACTGGACGGCAGCAACTGCTCGCGCGACACCAGATCCTGCTGTGGCAGAGCGGACTTCCGATCGACGGTCACCTGATCGACCGACGCGGCGAGCAAGCCGGATCGGCAATCACTCGTCGACGCCGTTATGCCCTGTGCCGCGGCGCCGGTGATGACGACGCGTCCGGCCTGAAAGGTCACGTGCTTCTCGTCGGTGGGCGCCACCGACGAGATACGCTGCCTCTCGGTCACTTCCGTTGCGATCGTCGCGGCCACGGGACGGTCGAGAGAGCAAGGGTCCAAAATGGTTGCTCGACTGTCGGTCGAGTCACCCGTCGTCGCGGTGACGGTGTAGTCGAATGTGCCAGATATGCCGGGCGCGGTTCCGAGAGCCCCCAGGGCCAGCACCGCTGCCACCGTCGACGCAGCCACCCCGACGACGATCAGCGCCGGCCCGACGAGCTGGCGGCCGGTCACACCGATTGACGACCGCTCGCTTTCGGCCTCCTGGCCGATCGAGATCTCGTCGGTCGCCCCCTGGTCGACTCTGTCGGGTCCGCTGCGGTGGTCGACAGTCTGCTCACCCATGTGCACGCTCCGCGGGTAGTCGCTTCTCCAGCCACTTCGGGATCCACCAGTTGCCGTCACCGAAGAACATCATCGCGCCCGGCACCAGCACCATTCGCACGATGGTGGCGTCGAGTAAGACCGCGAGGGCCAAGCCGAAGCCGAGCTGCTTGAGTTCGAGGACATCGGCGAGGACCAGGCTGCCGAACACCGCAGCCATGATGGCGGCAGCTGCGGTGACCTGCTTGCCACTGGATTGCATCGCCTGCGGCACAGCGGTCTTCAAGTTCCCGGTCTTGAGGTACTGCTCCCGGATGCGACTGACGATGAGGACTTCGTAGTCCATCGACAAGCCGAACAGGATCGCGAACAACGCCACCGGCAAGAAGGCCTGCAGCGATCCCGCGGACTCGAAGTCGAAGATGTTCTCGCCCCAGCCGAACTGGAAGACCGCGACCGTGACCCCGATCGATGCGGCGGTCGCAAGCACATTGAGCAAGGTCGCCTTGAGAGGTAGCACGATGCTGCGGAAGGCGATCACCAGGTAGATGAACGACAGCACGACGACCACCGCGACGACGATGCCGAGCTTGGCGGCCGTCTCCCCGGCCATGTCGCGGTACTGCGCCGACATCCCGCCGATGTTCAGGTCGAGCAGCGGTGGATTCATGGCGCGCAGGTCGTCGACGAGTTGCAACGTCTCCTGGCTGTCGACGGGCGATGCCGGTTGTGCCGAGATGTACGCGCAACTGCCGGATTCGCCGACCAGCGCGCCGGTGAACTGCGAGAAGCCGGGTTGATCCGACAGTTCTCTCAGGTTGGCCTGCGTCCGTCCGCCGGGCGTCTCGTCGAGCAATCGGACGATCGATGTCGTCGACACGACTCGGCGGTCCTGGTCGACGGAGTCGGTGAACTGACCGACGGCGGCGATGGCCTGGTCGTCGAGCGTGCCGCTCTTCGCGCACGCTGCGATCTGTACCGGAGACACCGCGCCCGCGCCGAACTGTTGACTGATGGTGTGTTGCCCGATGCCGGGTTTGGTGTCGTTGAGCGACGACAGACCGAGGTCGAGTCCGAGGCGGATACCGAGAAGTGGCGCGGCACAGAGCAGCAGCGCGAGCAGCGCCGGAACGGTGGCGAGGATCGGACGCCGCATGACGGCTGAGCTGACCCGTGCCCAGATCCCGGTGTGCAGTGCGTCGTCGAATGAGACCGGCGCTGTCTCCTGTGCTCGACGGGCCGCGAGTCGTCGGGCGATCGGCTCCGGCAGCCGTGGGCGGAGTGCGTTGACCCGATGGCCGAGCGTCGCGAGCAGCGCTGGCAGCAGCGTCACCGACGCGATCATCGAACTGAGCACGACGATGGTCGAGACCACCGGGAGCTCGACGAACAGGTGTCCCCGCATGATCAGCAGCGACCCGAGCGCGATGATCACGATGAAGCCCGCGGTGAGGACGGTCCGCCCCGATGTGCGCATGCTGGTGGTGACGGCATCGGGCACGGGTCTGCCGCGCGCGAGTTCTTCCTGGAAGCGACTGACGACGAAGAGCGCGTAGTCGATGCCGACACCCAGGCCGAGCACTGTTGCCACCACGAGAGCGAAGGTGTCGAGGTTCATCACAGTGGTGAGCGCCAGGATCACAGTGCTCGACAGCACGATTCCGCTGACCGCCGCGAGCAGCGGGATGAGCGATGCCACGAGCGAGCGCAGGGTCAACAGCAACACCAGGAAGGCGATCGGCAGACCGATGATCTCCGCGGTCTCCTGATCCTTCTTCTCGACCTCGGTGAGAGCGTTGTTCAGTGGCGATTGTCCGGTGAGGTAGCCGCGGTAGTCGGTGCCGCCGAGGTAGGTGTCGACGATGCCCTGGAGACGGTCGGCGACCTTCGACCGCTCCTGCGCATCACCGTTGAGCGCGACAAGGGTGAGCGTCGAGGTGTTGTCGCTGCTGATCTGGTCGGTCGTGAGGTCGGTGTACGGACCGATGACGTTGGTGACCGTCGCATCCCGGCCGACGGCCTCGGCGATGCGCTCGGTCCGTTCGCGCAGCACCGCGTCGGTGTCCACCCCACCGCGCGGTGAGGTGATGACGATGGCGTCCTGCTCGTTGCCGAACTGGGGGAACTCCGAGTGCATCAGCTGCTCGGTCTGCGCCGACTCGGAGTTGTAGATGACGTAATCGGGTAAGCCGAGCTCCTCCTCGACGATGAGGAACGACACCCCGCCGAAGGCGATGATCAGTGCCCACACCGCGAGGACCAGGACGCGCCAACGGACGATCAAGGCAGCCCACCGATTCAACAGTCCGGTGGGCGCTTCGTCATCGACCGGCGACGGCCCGCCACCCTCGTGAGGGTGGCGGGCCCGCCGGAGCTCGATGGTCGTCAATGGACGAAGAACCCTTCGGAATCCATCTCGCTGAGCGACTCGGCGAACGCGTCGGCGACGATATCGAGGTCACCGATCGAGTGCGCGTCGTTGAGCAGCATGGTGTGCAGCTCGGGCAGGTACACCCCGTGGCTGCGCATGTAGTACGAGAGCGCCAGCGTCGCTTTCACGTTCGTGCCCGCCATCTGATCACGGACCAGGGTGGGACGCGCATAGTCGAAGCTGAGCGAGAAGACCGACCGTGCACCCTTGACCTGGGTGGGCACGCCGACCTCGACTGCTGCTTTCTCCAGTCGGGTCTTGAGGTATTCGGTCTTGCTCTCGAGGTTCTCGTAGATCTGCGGGTTGTCGCGCAGATGCTTGAGAACCGCAGCTCCCGCGGCGGCGGTGATCGAGTTGCCGCTCATGGTGCCGCCGACGAAGGCGCGCGTCTCGAGGTCGACGAACGGATCGTTCGATGTTCGTGCCGTCTCGATCACCTCCCGTCGTCCCGCGACCGCGCCACCCGGCAGCCCACCGCCGATGATCTTGCCGAGGCAGGTGAGGTCGGGCGTCACGCCTGCCAGTGTCTGCGCGCCACCGTAGGCGACCCGGAAGCCCGACACGACCTCGTCGAAGATGACGAGGACGCCGTGCCGACGGCAGGTCTCGACCAGTGATGTCAGGAACTGCGCGTTGTAGCCGGCCTGGACTGCGGGCATCGGCTCGAGGATCACCGCGGCCAGTTCGCCGGCGTGCTGCGCGATGCGCTGCAGGCTGCGCTCGGAGCCGTACTGCAGCACCAGCGTGTCCTTGACCAGGGCCTCCTGGGCTCCGGCGGAGTTGCTGATCGGGTTCGGGCTGGATGCGGCGCCGCTGTAGCGGAACCACGACGAGACCATGCCCTGGTCGGAGAAGCCGTGGTAGTGGCCCTCGAACTTGGCCACCCGCTGCTTGCCGGTGTGGGCGCGGGCGATGCGGAGCGCCATGATGACCGACTCGGTGCCCGAGTTGGAGAGCACCACACGGGTGTCACCGCCGAAGGCGTCGGCGATGACCTCGGCCAGTTCGATCTCGTGCACGTTGCCCAGCGCGTTGACCGCTCCCTGGTTGACCGACTTGGAGATCGCCTCGATGGCGACCGGCGTGCCGTACCCCAGGATGTGCGGACCGTAGCCGCTGGCGAGGTCGATGTACTCGTTGCCGTCGATGTCGGTGAGGCGGCACCCCTTGGCCGACTCCACGATCAGCGGGTAGGCACTCGGGAGCGCGTACCGGTCGAAGTGGGTGGGCGCGATGACCTTTCGGTTGGGGTCGTTCTTGTGCGCCATCGAGAGCGGGATCTGCGCCTCGATGAGGTCGTCGAACCGGTTCTTCACGTCGTCCGACATGAACGGCGAAAAGCGGTCGGTGAAGCGGCGCGCGTTCTCCCAGACGTTGATCTGCGGATCGATGACGGAGACGACGCCCTCACCGGTCAGGAACGCGAGACCCAGCAGCGAGAAGGCTGTGGTGACGCGCGCGCGGTGCTCGCGAAGGAGCCGCGTGGCGTCGTCGAAGAACGCCATCGTCGACCAGTGGTCGCTGATCTCGTCGAAGTGCTTCTTGAGCACTGCCTGCATCGCCTCGGTGTAGGTCGGGTCGGAGAGCAGGTGCGGTGCACTCGGCACGAAAGCACTGGTGAAGCGTTCGACCGCGAGCTGCCACTCGCCGCGGATGCAGGCGTAGTAGAACGAGGCCAACGCCCACTTGTCGTCTTCGCTCAGATGCCCGACCAGCCCGAAGTCGAGCATGATCAGCACGCCGTCGTCGGTGAACATCATGTTGCCCGGGTGCGGGTCGACATGGAACAGGCCGTGGAAGAACGCCATCGTGTAGACGGTGTCCTGCATACGACGCGCCAGTTCGGGTGCCGGGAACCGCACGCGCTCGGCATGCTCGCCCGGTATCGCGTCGACATAGTCCATCACCAGGACCTCGTCGGTGGACTCCTCGTGGTGCACCGCCGGCACCCGCACGAACGGGTGTCCCGAGAAGTTGTCGAGGATGGCCTGCTGCTTCTGCGCCTCGGCCCGCATGTCGCATTGCTCGACGAGCAGCGGACGGATCTCGGCGAAGTGGTTCACCGCGTCGTACGCACGTACAGCCGGGAACAGCGCGTTGGCGACGCGCAGGATCTTGTCGAGAGTCCAGGTGCTGACCGTGAGCTGATCGCGCACACCGAGTTTCACGATCTTGAGCACGACCGGGGTGCCGTCACGCAGCGTTGCCCGATGGACCTGCGCGACCGAGCCGGCCGCGATGGCCTCCTCGTCGAAGGTCTGGTAGCGGGTCCGCCAGTCGGGGATCTCCTGCTCGAGAACCGCGTGCAGCTCGGAACGCTCCATCGGGTCGACACCCGAGAAGAAGTGCCGGAACTCCTCGGCGCCGGCCGCCGTGATGAGACCCGTCTGGGTGCCGAGCACCTGACCGGCCTTGATGTACATCGGGCCCATGCGGAGCAGGAACCCACGGACGAGTCGCGCGATGGCGACTTCTCGATTACGGGCGACACGCAGCGTCAGAGCCGCGCGAACGCCATAGACGATGATCCAAAAGGTAAGCCGGACTGCCTCTTTCGCGCCTGCCAGCACGAGCGAGACGGGCCCGTCGACCTTTCTCGGCGAACTGGCTGGACGCGGAGCCGGGCGCGGCTGGGCTGCTTCCGCGTCGGGCAACGTCATCTCGAGCATGCTTCCTCCAGAAGATTGCGGGTGAGGACAAGCAAGTGCATAAGCAATTTACTGTCACGTATGACAGCGACAGACGGTAGAGGACTACACCGACAGCGACAAGACGGTGGGTGCTGTGTCGATGGACACACGCACGCGGTTCTGCGATCGCGAAAGCGGTTCTGCTACTGACACATATCGGTCGGTGACGACATCACAGCCGTAGATGCCGAGCAGTGAGGTGTCATAAGCGGTCGTCAGAACGGTTGTGTCCCAGGAGGACGTAACCGATCCGGTATTGGCACCCGATTTCCGGGCGCCCCGCGTTGTCCTGACATTCGGTCATAGCGATCGTCAGATGCGTTGTGCGATGGCGAATTCTGCGACACCGCTGTCGCGCGGATGCGATGAAATCTCGGTGGCGGAGAAGTGAACTCGACCTGTCCGCACAGATTGTTCGGCGAGCGAAGCATGCACGTGTTGGGATCAGTCTGCGCGATGCCGGGCTGGTTTGTCCTCAGTATTGAGGTGCTTGCTCGATGGGTGGTCGGGATCTGGCGGTGAGTGGTCGGGGTGGGTGTGTGTGCAGGGGCTTGGGCGGCGGGGCTGGGGGCTGGGTGGGCCGGGCTGGGGTTGCCGGGCTGGGGGCTGACCAGAATCTGCCGTCCAGCGGCGGGCGGCGTGCAATATCCACACGGCGGTCCGGTGGGCGGCAGATTGTGGTCCGCCCGGAAAACGGGCTCGCCTCAGCGTCGCCACCTCGACTCGGATCGGCCAACTAGTCGTTCGAATGGAGGAACCGCCACGCCGATCTGCGCGTCAAACTGACAGATGAGAGACTGTCATGCACTAGGGAGGGGAAGATGTCCGATTTCACCGTAGACAAGCCTGCAATCTCGGGTTCTGCGAAGAAGATCGCGAGCGCAGCCAGTCGGATTAATTTACTCAGGATGTCGCCCTCGTTCGAGCTACTCGATGGATCATTCTCCGGGGCAACAAACAATATGCATGGTATCGCGTCAACCGGCGATCAAAAGATCAAGACGAGTCTGCGTAATGGCGGCGAACATGTGCGAGGTTGGTCCGAATTGGTGTCCGGCTGCCGTGACATCGTCGCCAGCGTCGATGATTCCACGGCGGCAGACGTCCGAGCCACAGTTCCCCTGCCCGCGGCGGTTGCCGTCGATCCCGATAACAGACGATGACACCGACTTACGCGTCCATCACGTCGTGGAGGCCGAGCACCTTGACATCCGTTGCTAAGGGCCTTCGGTCCCTCCAAGCAAAGTTGGATGCCGAGGCCCCCAGGATCGGTGATCCAGTCCGCAATCTCACCAATGCCCAGTGGAAAGGGACCGCCCGAACTGCAGCCGACGAACGAGCAGCGGCCGAGACACGGTGGATGCGAAACCTCTCCGACAAGTACGGAGACCTGGCAACCGCGATGGAGGATGCGGCCCCCTCGATCGCGGGCGCTATCTCGGCACTGCGCGGCGCCAGAGGCGACGCAGCTGATGCAGGATACGTATTGCGTACAGGCGATCGCGAGTACTCGGTAGACTTCGACAAGAAGAGTGCGCGTGGCGACGTTGAATTTGACCAGCAAACGGCGAACGATTGGCACCGACGGCTGAAGAGTCTCGGTGAAGCCGCTGATCAAGCAGTGGGAGCGGCAAGCAGCAGCATTCAGTCCGGTCTGGATTCCATCGCTGACTTGACGCCCGCGTCGATTGCTCAAAACAGTCGCTCGATCGACCCTGCCAAGGCGGCAGCGGACGCAAGAGCCATCTTGACGGGCACTGCGAGTCCCGAGCAGCGGGCACGGTTTCTCCGTGGTATGAGCCTGACTCCCGCTCAGCTCGCGAAGCTGAACGCCGGCGAAGCCATCGAGCTTAGCACTGATCAGATGAAGTATATGCGTCAGGCTGCTGGTGCAGTGGATGTAGGCTCAGGAGAGGTTAAAGGGCCTCAAGCATTTCGCGAATTCGGCACTCAGCCGGGTGATCACGAGCTTCGCTCTGCGTTGGCCAACGGACTTCGCGTGATCTCGAACGAGAACGTCCACAGCGAATCCGGAAACGGCAACTTCGCTATGCTCCCACAGTCCATGAAGAACTCGCTCACTCGCCCAGATCTGGTCTCGCAGCGAGGTCCGATCACCTCAATGAATGGCGTAGCCGATAATTCAGCGATAGGAAAGCTGTTGAAGGACGGTGACTCCCGCTACGCTGCGGGCAGCGCGCTCGACAGCAGACTCCTCGAAGTTGGTCGCCAATACACAAACGCTCAGGCGCATTACGAGCAAGACCTTGGGGTAACACACACTGCTGACGGGGCACCGGCACCGGGCGCCCGGACTCTGTTCGTCGATGGCGCAATTAGATACGACGATAGCGGGATGCCCCGCCTGCACAGCGCCACGGCGGCTGGAGACATCCAAGACGTGGTTACTGCCGGCGCGATGGACAAGGTGTCCCTTCGTGACGCGCTGGCCGGCCCGAATGGGCAAGACTACATACATGATCTCCTAACGACGAAATGGCCAGACAAGGGAGCTATCGCGGGTGCGGTGTTCGAGACCGCGCCAGACGCAGCGCACGTCGACGACCCAAGCGACCGCGTCGACGTCCATCTATCTCGTCTGACGGGTGAGACGATGCATGAGGTGGCCAAGTATGCACATACGCATGAGGGTTGGCTTGCCCTTAAAGACATACCGAACACCGACGGACAGTCAGTAGGCCAGGTAAATCCGAAGCTCCTCGAGACTCTGGCTCGCTCGATGTCCCCCTACGCAGACGACCTCGCTGGAAAGCAAGACAATAGCTTGCTCGGTTTCAATGCAGACGACGTCCGCCACAGCCCCGGCAAGCCCGGCGACTTCGAGGGAGCGTCACGCATCTACGCTCTCTTCGGTGGAAGTGACGAGTCCGCGAAAGTGTTCTACGGCCAAGCTATTCAGGATCTGCAGCATGCCGCTGACGAGTACGGGCAGCAACTCGGCTCAGGTAGTGACGGCAACGCCGCCGAGAAGATTAGCTTGCTGGGACACCTGCGGGGTTTGATAGACGAGGGGATCGCATACTCGTCCGACGACGCAGCAGGTTCCGCTTACGAAGCGGCGCATAATGCCTGGCAAACGAAGAAGGGCCTCTTCGAAGGTGTGCTGAAGCTCGGAGAGCCTACCCTCGACACGATTCCTCGTCCTGGCGCCGAAGTGGCCAATGCTGTAAAGGACAGTCTCGTCCAGACCTTGATAGGAAAGGAACCAACAGCCGCCGGGTTCGACCCGAAGGACTTCGCGCCAGATTTCAACCCCACTGGACCTGACACCCAGGACATGGCTGCGATCCGACGACTAATCGCGGACTCGATTCCCGGCGACACGGAGTCCGAATTGGACCCCGCATTCGTCGGTGCTCATGAGGATTGGTTTCACGCTGACGGTCGGTTGAAGAGCATTGACGAAATCGCCGCCATCCAGAACGAGTTCGGTGAGCCCAAGTACGGAGAACAGAAGATAACCTCCGGATTGGAGACTGTTGTTCACCAGCTCGCAGACCGATCTGGAAATAGCGATGAGTCAAAGCTCGAAGCCAAGCGCGACGAGGTTACGAGAGAGGCGCCCGAACTCAGCGATAGGTGGCCGCGTTGAGTCGGTGTACTTTACGGTGCGCGATGGCCGCTTTGCTGCTCTTAGTTCTGTCTTCGTGCGAATCCGTCAGTAAGAACGCTCCTGCAGACATTCAAACAGTCACGCCCTACTCGACCGTTTGGTCGGCTGTGCCTGAGGTCGACTTGCAATCTCGGCCTGCCGAGCTAGTGAGGGCTACTCTGGAGGCTGGAGCTCTGGCGTTGTGGGCGGGTGTCGAGCGATCTTTCCCCGGTTACGCAACGGCGATCGCCGATATATCGGCGGAACGGTACAGTTCCCTCTTCGGCTCAAAGGATCAACCCGAAAACGGCAACAACGGCCCTCAGACGGTTCTTTATTCATACCATCTGGCACATCTTCAGCATTCGGGAACATCGGTCAAGGCGACAGTCTGCACTCTTCGCCAATGGCTTCGCACACACAGGGCTACAATGCCCTCTACCAGCACATTCGCCACCGAAACCGATCCGACGACATTCACCATCCAGCTACAACGCCCACGCGATTCGGCAGAAGGTCGCCCTACTCCCGACAGATCCCGGTCACACTCCTTCAACGGCCTCCAAGTTCCCAACTGGGATGTCTTCTCCGGGTGGACCGTCACAGCACTAGAAGATGACCCTGACGGCAATTACAGCCAGCCGACATGCACCGGCTGGTGGAAGCAGAAATTTCCAGGCTGGGTTCTCCCGTCGTCCAGGCCGTGGGACTTCCACCCCCGGCACGACGTTGGCGACTGGGCGCTTGAAGTCTCCGTCAACCAACTGCCGCCAAACTTCCCCGAATGGATAGCTCCGCCCGCGTCATTGCAGTAGGTAGCGGTGGGCGGGACGCAATCTCCACGCATCAGTCCCGCGAACGGGCAGAAGCTTGGCAGCTGGTCAGCGCCCCGACCGCGCGATAGGGCGCCGACAGCCGGCGACCCCTCACGTAGCCGGCTGTCGGCCCGCGCGACACGCCTCCATCGTCGAAGACCCCTGTCGCATCACGCGTTACCCATAAGACGGTTGCCGCCCGACTTCGGTTCCGGTTTCTACTGAGAATCCGCTGTCATTTCTCATCTGCGCTCGGGAGCCGATAGCCGAATGTTGCGGTCGGCGGATTGCTCGGGCTGAACAACCGAGCCGGTCGACCGCCACCGAGACGGGTCTCTGGCTTCCCCATCGCATCGACTTGAGGAGCCAACAACGGTTCGACCCGACGGTTGAACGAGTCGCGCATCAGACGCCGCCCGAGTATTGCCTCGTGAAGTTCACGCAGGTCCGTCAGTGTGTACGGCGGGCGAAGTAGGTGATCGGGATCCGGTTGGTCCTCGTAGCGCCGGCGCAGTTTGTCGGTGGCTGCTGCCACTATCAGGTCGTGGTCGTAGAGCAATCGCTCGCCTGACTCCAGCGCCCCCTCGAGGGTCAGCGGCTGGAGTTCGCCGATCACCTGCGCCAGCTCGTCGGACGGCAGCGCAACAGAGTGCGCGACCGAGACAGTCCACCCTCGCGGGTCTCGGTCAGGTTCGCTGAACACCTCGAGCAGGTGTGGGCGGACGTCATCAGCCGAGAGGCCGAGCTTGAGCTCGAGCACCTCGCAAACAGTGTCACCGACAGTCCGTCGCTCGCGGATGAAACGTCCGGGCAATGCCGCCTGCTCGCCTTCAGGCATGCGCTGGACCACCACGTGCACCTGACCAGCTACGACGGTCAGGACCGCGATGTCCACGGCCACATTGGGTCGCGGGTAGTCGCTCAGCCGGTTGTCGGATGCGTTCGGCATCCTCGAAGACTATTCGAATGTCTGCGCAAAGTGCTAACCTCAGTTTTGCGAAAAGTCGTTCCGGTCGGATGCCGGAGCGGAGAAGGGAGTAGAGCGATGAAGTTCTCCGCCGCTCTGGATGTGAACGTCGTGGCTCACGAGGCCGACGACGAGGTGACCGTGATGCTCGAACTCGAAGCCCCGGCCGGCCCGCCGACGGCGGCCCGCGCGCCGAGCGCTCTGCAGATCGTCCTCGATCGCAGCGGCTCGATGCACGGCGCTCCCATCGAAGGGGCCAAGCAGGCTCTGATCACGTTGGTGCAGCGCCTCGAGCCCACCGACGTCTTCGGTCTCGTCACCTTCGACGACGACGCGCAGGTCGTCGTCCCGGCCGGTCCGCTCACGGACAAGCCGGCGGTCATCGAGCGAATCCGCGGCGTGCACCCGGGCGGGTGCACCGATCTGTCGTCCGGCTACCTGCGCGGCCTGCGCGAACTGCGCCGAGCGACCAAGGCCTCCGGGATTCGCGGCGGGACCATCCTCGTCGTCAGCGACGGTCACGTGAATGCGGGCATCCGGGACGCGGATCAGATGGCTGACGTGACCGCACAGGCGTCTCGCGATCGCATTGTCACATCGACGCTCGGCTACGGGCATGGCTACGACGAGACGATGCTCTCCGCGATTGCGCGTTCCGGCAACGGCAATCACGTGTTTGCCGAGAACCCCGACGCGGCAAGTACCGCGATCGCCGGCGAAGTCGACGGTCTGCTCTCCAAGGTCGCCCAGGCAGTCAGCATCACTGTGCACTACGAGCCGCAGGTCCAGATGCTTCAGCTCTACAACGATCTACCCGCCAACCAGATCGGCGATGGTCAGGTCATGATCGATCTCGGTGACCTGTATGCACGAGAGGAGCGAAAGCTGTTGCTGCGCCTGGGCGTCGACGGCATGGCAGCACTCGGAGTGGTTCAGGTCGCCCGACTCGACCTCCAGTACGTCGAGATGCCCGATCTGGTCGAGCACACGGTGTCGCTGCCGATCTCGGTCAATGTGGTGCCCGGCGATGAGCTCGGAGATCGGATTCCCGACCCGACAGTGCAGTCGGAGAAGCTGTTCCAGGAAGCGCAGTCGGCGAAGCTCGAGGCGTCGAAGGCGTTTGAGTCGGGCGACCTGATGGCCGGTGGCGAATTCCTCGCTCGATCACGGGAGCGGCTGAATGACGCCGTCGGCATCGCCCCGGCCGGCTCTGCGGACGCGATCCGGGTAGAGCTCGCCGACGTGGATCGAATGAGCGAGATGTCCGAGCTGTCGGGCGCGATGTACATGTCCAAGATGACGCGGGACTCGTACCACCAGCAGAACCGCAAGCGCGGCCGTCGCCGCCCGCAGTAGTTGCAGCAGTTCGCCGTTCACACCTACCGGGAGGACCCCAGTTGACCAGATTGCGATTGACCAACGCCCAGATGGATCGCGCGGCTGGTGTAGTCCTCGGGACCGCCGTCGGCGACGCCTTGGGGGTGCCGTACGAGTTCGATTCCATCCCGATGCCTGCTGACGGCGAGCGGGCACGGATGCTCGGCGGTGGGCTCGGGAACTTCGCGCCCGGCGAATGGAGTGACGACACGTCGATGGCGATGGCCATCGCCGACGTCGCTGCAACCGGCGCAGTCCTGACCGCCGCCGACTCTCTGGATGCGATCGCCGACAACTTCATGCGATGGTTCGACGGCGATCCCGACGACGTGGGCATTCAGACCAGAGCTGTCCTGAGTGCCACTCGTCGGCGCCTGCGCTCTGGAGAAGGCGGCATCGGTCGGGTGATGCGTGATGAGGCAGCGCGATACGCGGCCTCGCATCCGCACTCGGCCGGCAACGGCGCGTTGATGCGCACTGCACCGGTTGCGCTGGCCCACCTCGGCGACCGAGGGCGGCTCGCCGACGCGGCGCGCCTCGTCGCGTCGTTGACGCATGCCGATCCGCTGGCCGGCGACTCGTGTGTGCTCTGGTGCGAGGCCATCCGCGTCGCTGTGCTGGACGGTCGCTTCGATGTTCGCGCCGGCCTCGACCTGATCCCGGCGGACCGTGTCGATCAGTGGGACTCTTGGCTCGACTCGGCCGCTCACGATGACCCGAAGTCGTTCTCACCGAACGGTTTCACTGTCACAGCCCTCCAAGCCGCGGCCTCTGCTGTACTGCAGACTCCTGCGCCAACGGGTGCCGAGTGTCGACACTTTCAGGACGCTCTCCACGCGGCGGTCCGCATCGGGAACGACACCGACACCGTCGCCGCCATCGCCGGCGGTCTGCTCGGCGCGCGGTGGGGCGCCGGCTCTGTCCCGTGGTTCTGGCGACGCGCGGTGCATGGCTGGCCGAAGCGAGATGGTCGATTCAGCGACGCGCACGACCTCGTCGGACTCGCCACCCTGGCGGCACGCGGTGGCAACCCCGATGCGAAGGGGTGGCCAACAGTCGACGAGGTCGGCTACTCGGAGCGGGCGTCCCGGGACGTCATACCCCATCCGTTCGACGCCGGAGTGCTGCTCGGCACCCACGCGACCGTCGAGCATGCCGCCGATGCGGTGGTCTCGATGTGCCGCGTCGGACGGACGCAGAGTTGCTTCGCCGGCGCCACCGATGTCGTCGCATCGCGGTTGATGGACTCCGACGACCCTGCCGACAACCCCCATCTCGACTTCGTCATGGCAGATACAGCGGACGCCGTCCGGGGGCTTCGCGCAGAAGGGAAGACCGTTCTTCTGCACTGTGTCGCCGGCCATCAGCGCACGCCCAGTGTCGCTGTCGCCTACGGGGTACTACTCGGGCATCCCGTGAATGAGGTACGCGAGGCGATCCTCGCCGTGATTCCCGATGCACGTGGACGCGGAGTGGTCTGGGACGCGGCCGGCGGGGTCAGCCACGCCCTCTGACGAGCGAGTACACCAGCACGAAGACCGCCATCAGCGTCGACATCGCGACCAGCACGGTCGTGCCGTTGGTCCCCGAGTCCGACCACACCAGGACGAGTGCGACCGTCGCCACTGTCACCCCGATCATCGACAACGCGACAATACGGAGGAGGCGGCGCTGCAGTAGTGACTGTGCCGCGATGAGGGCAATGCTGACGTAGCCGACCACGTTCACGCCGCTGATGAAGGCCGCTTCGACTGTGCTGCGCGGGAGGTCGGCGACGAACGGCAGCACGGTGAGGATCAGCGTCTGCACCAGCCCGACGAGCGCGAACACGATCACCAGCACACGATCGAGACGCTCACGGTCTATGCGTGGCGGCCCGCAGCGGTCGTCGGACGAGGTCATGCTCGAAGTGTGCCGCAGCGATGAGTTCCTCGACGATGTCTGGTCGGCATCTTAGATACTGCGACTCCAACGGCCGAGAGGAACACCATGGACCAGCCCACCGCAGAGACGGCGTTGCGAGCGCTCGAACCGCTGATCGGCACCTGGGACCTGGCGATTGCCTGGCCCGATGGCACGCCGTGGCCGGGTGGCGGCCGGCAAGTCATCGAGTGGCTCCCCGACCACGCGCACGTCATCCAGCGTGGCGAGATCGACCTGCCGGAGGCACCGGCGAGCGTCGCGATCATCGGCTGCGACGGCGCGAAAGGCACCTTCACGCAGCTCTATTCAGACGAGCGCGGGGTGTGTCGGATCTACGACATGTCCATCGACGACACCGAGTGGCAACTCTGGCGACAGGGCGAGCCCTTCGAGCAACGATTCGTCGGACGCTTCAGCAACGACGGTCGGACCATCACCGCGCGATGGGAAGCCGCGAAGTCCGGCGGTGAGCTCGAGACCGACTTCGACATGGTGTGGACGAAGGTCGACTAATTGTGCAACGGCCGTGAGGTGATGTGCCAGCAGCCACAACGGCACTGGTACGCACGAGTCGGCATGCGTCCGCGCTTGTTCGGGTTGCGCCAGTACGAGCTCAACGTGGCTTCGGCACCTTGCTTCGTCGAGAACCGCCGCTTGCCCAGCACGGGGCACGTGGTCGCCGGCGGCGGCATTCGATCGGCTGCGACCTGCAAATCGGTCTCGACTGGATGTTCTCGTTCGGCCATCTCGAAACCAGAGCGGCGTCGTCGAGCCCTGCCGCTGGTCCATCCGCACGAGCAATCGACGACCCACGTCCCGATCTGGTTGCCGACGACGTCCAGTCGACTGGCAGTGAGTAGATGTTGAGTCAGAGTCCGTTTCCCATTCTGCGGTGGCCATGAACAAAGATTCGTCGGGGCTGTACCGAACAGATACCCCACGCAACCGACAAAATTCGGGCAGCGCGGCGCGACTACAACCCCAACCTCCGCGCGACTTCCTCTCCCCCGACCTCACGCACGAACTCCGGGTCACCGCACACGATCAATTGATCTCGCGCACGCGACAACCCGACATACAGGCGCTCCCGTGAACGGTCCCTGGGCTCCGATTCGTTGAGCGCCAGCACCACCACTCGACGCTCAAGACCCTTGAACCCGAGCACATGTCCGTAGAACACCTGCTTCTTGTCCCAGAAGGTGCCCCAGTAGGCGCGATGTCCTTCGGCTTGCCGGGCGACCTGTTCGGGATGTCGGCTGCCCGTGGTCAGCAGCGCGACGTCCTCGGGTCGCCACCCTTCGTCCAGCAGCGGATCGATCTGGTCATCGGCGACGTTCAGTGCATCGTCCGGAGCACAAGGGACAAAGCGCACCGCTGGTCCGTCGCTGCCACGTAATTGCATCCGCTGCCCGACAAGTGGTTTGAACGCCTCAGCGATCTGCTTGGTGTTCCGCAGATTGTGGTCGAGGACCAACGGAACCAGCGGTACCGGCGGCGAACCCTGACGGTCGAAAACCCTCTGCGCCTCGTCGCTGAAGACGTACAGCCCACCTTCTTCCGAGTCCCGCAAAGCCGCCAAGATCGGTGGCCACCATTCGTCGGCGAAGTCTTGCGCTTCATCGACGACAACCGCATCGAACCTGTGATCGACGGGCAGACCATCGGCGAGTTCCGTCATCTGCTGCGGGAGTTCACGTTCCCAGAACCGCGACGTTTCTTCTGTTCGGACGTTCTCGTCCGGCCCTCGGGCCGCACCCCATTTGATCCCTAGTTCATGGAACTCGCCGACGTATGCGGGGCGCTCCGACTTCGTCCACAGTTTGGTCACACGCTCCAAGAACGAGGCGAGGCCGTGCGAGTAACAGATCAGCGCCACGCGCTGCCCAGAACGGGCCAGTCGACGGGCCTGCTCCACAGCCAAGAAGGTCTTCCCACTGCCTGCTCCTCCTCGCACCTCCACGCGAGGCAATTGGCGGATGGCGTCCAGAATGATGGCTTGCTCTTCGGACAACGCATCAGCTGCGTTCTCGTTGCGCAGCGCGCGTGCGACAACGTCACGCTGCGGGAGCCCACGTCCACTCAGGACGACCTCGAGTTGAGCGACTCCCTGTGCGTCGACCATCGGGAGGTTGGTTGTCTTCTCGAGGGGCACGCGCCGGATGAGCGGTAACAGATCGTCGAGTTGCGTTCGGTCGATCACCTTCCAACGTGGGCACTCCGGAAGTGCGAAGTCCTTGGGGACCGTCGAATGAGGCAGCAAGACCATGTGATCCCATCGAACGCGGCCGTGCGTCCACTGCGGATCGAACTCGACGTAATTGCGCAGGGCGTAGCACGCCTGCAGCGCTTGCTCGACGGGGTTGATGCGACGAGGCGAGACCTCGAGACCACGCTGTTGGAGCCAGACCTTCCCGTTGTGCCAGACCTCGCCGCCTTTGACCTCGATGCAGACGATTCCTGCCCCTGCGATGCCCACCACGAAATCTGCTTCATAGTCTTTGTCGTGATCGGTGATGCGCTGCCCGTAGACGACCAGGTCATCGTCGGAGAGCTGCTCGGAGAGCAACTTCCAGATCTTCCGCTCGCTGGTGTTCAGGAACTTCGGAGAGTCGGGAATCATCCTCGGCATCGGTGCGCTCCCTCCCTTTCGCTGCGTGTGAACTCTCGCATATCGGACTGACAATCCGTGCGAGATCACGGACACGAACCGTCCTCAATCCCTCATACGGTCACTCACATGGCCACCACGAACACCGTCAACGGCTTCGTCGTCACCGACAACGCAGCCGACCTGATCAACTTCCTCATCGCCGTCTTCGATGCCGTCGAGGACCCGGACGCGCACACGCCTGACTATGCGGCTGCCGACGGCACTCTCATCCATTCGGAAATCCACATCGGGAACTCGATCCTGATGGTCGCCGACCGCAAATCCGACTGGCCGTTCACGCCGGCTCTCACGCAGGTCTATGTCGACGACGCAGCGGGCGTTCTTCGGCGTGCGACGGCTCGCGGCGCTCGCGTAGTCACCGACATCGCCCCCTTCTACGGGGGCTACTCGATCGCCCGCTTCGTCGACCCGTGGCACAACGTCTGGTGGTTGTTCGCGCCGGAGGTAGACAACCCGCCGGTGATCGCGGCCGACACCAGCGAGAACGGTTCGGTGGTCTACACGACGCTGCTCGACACGATGCGTGACCTCACCGACCCCCGCGACGCCGCATCCATTTCGTGACCGACACGAGAGGGGTTTCCCAGCCGCTTCCCAGGCTGACCGTCTACCGTCGGGCCGGTGAGAGCGCAGACCACCTCGACGTCGACAGTGAGCTGGCGATCCGTGGCCGTCGCAGCCACGTCGATCGTGCTGGCCGCGGCGGTCTACATCGTCGCAGTTCGGACGTCTGCCGGTCAGCTCGTCGACCAGCGGCTCTTCGAGATCGTGCGCTCCCTCAACCCGGTCTCCGAGGTCCCGTATGAGCTGTCGATCGACATCGTCACCTCACCCACGCTCTGGCTGAGCGTCGCAGCGGCGGTCACCGCCCTGGCCTGCGTCGGAGCGCTGATCGCCCGCGGTCGGATCACGCGTGGGCACCTGCTCGCGACTCTCGCGCTGCTCGCATACGTGCCGATCGTTATCGGCGTGGTGCGCTTCCTGCGCGATCACGTCCTCGAGCGCCCGCAGCTGCACGACTGGATCACCGACGCCGGCAACTCCGCTCCGAGCGGTCACGCCGCTGCGGTCGCCGCGATAGTCGTCGCGCTGGTACTCGCGTCGCCGACGATCATCCGTCCGTGGGTCGCCGCCCTGGCCGGCACCTGGGCCGTCGTCATCGACTTCCAGCTGGTCGCATCCGGCTGGCACCGCCCGAGCGACGTCATGATCTCGACGCTCCTGGTCATCGGGTGCGCAGCTCTGCTCCCGCGCATCACCGCGCGGACGTCCGGCGCGACCGTGCCGCTCGCAGGTCTCGGCGCGGCCCTGATCGTCATCGCTGCGCCCATCGCCGTCGCGATCTACTTCCCCGCGCCGTCCGCCATCGTCGTCTCCGGGGGCTTCGCGCTCGTGCTCGCGGCACTGACGTGGCTCTCGCTGCTCGCCGGCGGGTCGGGGGTCCTCACTCGTCGCCCGGGAACGATCCCGCTGTCACAACCGCATCGCTCACCTGCGGGCGTCTGAAGGTACGCGCCGTTCCGCAAGCGCCTCCAGGTCGTTCAACTGATCGACCGACAGACCAGCGCCCGCGTACAGCTTCTCTACGCTCAACTTCTCTACGCTCAACGCCATGCGAATGGACGGCCAACCTGCGTCTGGGGTCATCGCGTTGCCGAGCCCGTTTCGCCCAGACGGCCGGGCACACTGCTCACGGCGTCGGCCTGATGTACGCCGGAGCGGTGCTCCAGCTCGTCGGCATGACAGCGGCGCTGATCGCCATGAACAACGCAGCTCTGCGCTTTCGCCGCCGGCTGGCGTCTGGTGCGGTTTCCAATGTCGACGGTGATGTCGACACCGCCTTGAACGTCAGCGTGCTGTTGGCCATCGCCGTCAGTGCAGCGTGTATTGCTGTGTGGATTTGGATGGCTCGAGCCAACTATCGGGTGGGCGAGAACGACTGCGTCCGTACTCGGTCTCATCGGTGCGATGCTCAGCATCATCAACGCGATCCGTTCGGATATGCCTACCTCAGCAGCAATCAATTTCGCGATGGCCGGTCTCACGGTTGGAGTCGTAGTACTACTGCACCGCCCGGAGTCGGACGAGTTCTACCGTCGCGTCGAACTCAGTCGACGTCGATAGGCACTCAATCCTCTTCGTCCGCGTCCGCGAAGGTTCCGACTGAGATCCGAGCATCACTGCCAAACGGACGTCTGATCGACCATCGTTCGGTCAGACGACTCGCCGCGATCTTCCACTCCACATCTTCGATGACGTACTCGTCGTCGTACTCACCGATCATCACCGTCTCCGTGTCGTTCAGCAGATTGACTTGACGGAATCTCAGCGACCATCGTCCCGTAGCTGTTGTGGCACTGGTGCGCTCGATGTCGGGGTGCATTCCGTGATGCATATCCAAAACGGCGTACCGGCCCTGGACCTTGTGTAAAGCAACCTGACTGAACATCTCAGTAAGTTGATCAGCGTCGTCGAAGGTGCCCATCGGCCCGTAGTCGATCCGCGCTCCCTCCCGAATGAAGCACGCGCGAATCGCTTTCGGATCTTTGGCGTCCGACGCGCGCCAGTACCGGTACTTGAGTCGGACGATGGCGTCGATGTCATCCGATGACGTCATGTGTTCTCCCAGTTCTGCACGCGCATCGGTCATGTGAACGATTACGACGGTCGTGATCCGTGGTTAGCGTGACACCCACAGCCGACCGAGGAGACCAGGATGACCAGATTGGTGAATGCGCTACGAGTGGTCGTGTACGCGACCCTCGCCTTGGCAGTTGCCGCGGGCGTGATGTCGGGCAATGCCGGCGAGGCGCACGCGATCATGGAGAGCCAGTGCGCTCAGTTGTCCGCCGAGCTGAAGGTCGAGCACAATCGACTGGTCGCGCTGAAGGCCGCGACCGACCGCCGGAACCCGGGTGCGGTCGCCGCGGTGAACGCGCAGATCAACGCCTACAACACTCGCCTGCAGTACGCCAAGCAAAGCTGCCGTGGGGCAATCACGTCTCCGAGGCAATCGACGCCGCCGAAGAATCGGAATCCGCAGCGCGACTTCGCACAACCTGCGCCACCTGCTCGGCCCCAGCCGGGTCCCTATCAGGTGCCTCCGCAGTTCGGCTCCAACTTCCAGAGCCAGAACTTCCGATGGACCAATGGCTCGTCCCCGTACAACAGGACGCCAGCTCAGAATGCGTGGACCCACTGGCAAGACCATCGTGCAGAGTTCCCCGGCTGGACGGCGAGCCAGTACGCGGCGAGAGCGAACCGGTGGGCGTCCAATCCGCCTGCCTCGTGGTGGACCGTCCGCAGCCAGGGGCGCCTCGTGACATTCGATCCGGTGTCGGGCATCTTCCTCGCCGCTCGCAACGGCGCACCGGCGACGATGTTCAAGCCGATCGAGGGCGCTCAGTATTTCCTGCGATCGAATGGTCTCGGCGCGAAGAAGCTGCTCGATGACCTGTCCGGCGTCGCCGGCATCCCTGCACCCAAGATCCCATGACCTCCGGAGGTAGCGTGAGCACCGTGAGTGCAGATGAGCTTCGCACGATTGAGCTCGATGACGTCGAGAAGGACTTCCTCATCACCGGCCTGCTCCAGTGGGGCGGCGTGGTCGCGATGACCGACGACCTGGCCCGCGCCCTCGGTTACGGCGGCGCCGCCGATTTCTACACCGACAGCGCCGCGGCCGCTGGACGGATCAGCGAGGGCCTCGGCCTGACCGCTGCAGAATGGCGGCGAAGTCTGGGTGCGGCTGAAGTTGCTTTCGGCAGTGAGGTTCTCGGACTGGGACACGAGTGGGACGACTTCAGCGGGTTCGATGCGGATCAGACATATCAGGCGATGCGGCGGGTTCAGTGGAAGGTTCGCGCCGTATCTGAGTGAGCCTTTCACGCACTTCGTCCGGTCGGGAACAGATCTCCAACCCTTGGATTTTCGATCATTCGTATGACTCCAACTTGTACGCATCGGTTCGATCCGCATGGCAAGGTTGAGTTTTTCGAGACGGGCGTCTTCAGAGCGTCCGCGGCAACTCGTCAGGGGCTATGAGATGACACGATCGCCATCTGGACTAAGCCGCGCGATCGGCGTCAGTCTCCTTAGCGGCGCCGCCGTCGTTGCGGCATTAGGCGCAGGCGTCGCCGACGCCGCTCCGTCATCCGTCCAACGGGATGGCGGGCCGTGCTACGTGCACGAGTTCGGTCGAGACTCGTCCGACGGAACCCTCTACTGCTCAGCCTTAACCAACTCATGGCAGAGCAAGGCTGTATCGCGAGCACCTAAGGTGCGAATTGGCACTCCGTGCCCTCAGCTCGGAGCTCGCGCCATCGTCTTCCAGACCGATGGCCGTGCCACTTGTCGGGAGACCAGAAGTGGCTTGCGCTGGCAGTGGTGATCCGTTGTCAGAATCATGATGGGACCGAACCGACGGAGAATATGATCTGACACGGTGTCCGATCGTGCCTACGGCGTACGCGCGAGTCACTGGAGCCACATCCGTCTTGGCTAGTGAGCCAAGGTCCTCGCGTTGACGATGCCGGTGCCAGCGTGACGGGAGCTCAAGTGCATCCGGCCTCCGTCCAAATTCTCGACTAAGGAACAATACTCAGATCGCAGGCAGCTCCTCCGCGAGATACCTTTCGACCGCCCGGCCACCTGCCAGCTCTGCCCGACCGTCGGGCGTGAGCCAGTAGAACCGGAGGAACCAGAAGAGGGCGGCCCCGCCGGGCGTGTACGAGTCAGCGCCGTCAAACGTATAAGTGCGATCACTGTCACCGATGATCGTGATCGGATGTCCGGTATTGGATTTGCCGTTAGGAATGTGATCGATGATCGCGACGACATCATCCCAACGAAACGACGCACCCTTGCCATCGACGTGAAAGTCGACCCCCTCCGGGCTGAGATCGATCCTGGGGCCACCGCGCCATGCAGAACGGATCAGCCACGGCACGGTCGCACACACGGCGAACGCGGACACGAAGGTGAAGACGAGGCGCTGACCGCCGGAGAGCTCGAGATCGATCCTGTTCAGCGGAGCTAGGATCGCGAAGAGTGTGCCGCTGACGATCAGACCGAAGCATCCGATGATCAGCACCCTCACGCAGCGGGCATCTGGTCGAATGACAGTCGCGTCGTCACTCAATGTCGCTCGCGGCACAACCGACCTTCGAAAGCGCACTCTCACAGCATTCGCGGTCAGGGCAACGACGAAGCTGCCCAGTCCGACCGCCACAGCGGTTGTCATCAGTTCGCCGCGCACGGCAGTCTGGACTGCCCAATTGACACACAGCACCGCGAAACCGGCGAACACCACCACGCTGATCTGAAAGCGCTTCGTCTTGTCCGACCATCGACCGGGCGGTCCCAGTTGCGTCACGGGCAGACCACCCCGGCGACCTTCGAACCGACCCAGCCGCCAACCCAGCTGCCCGCCACCGCCCCGGTCGCAGCGCCTCCGATCGCCAGAGGTACCGAGCCCACTCCTGCGCCGCCCAGCGCACCCAACCCGGCGCCACCCCATCCGCCGAGTGCACTGCCTCCGACCCCGAATGCTCCAGAAATCGCCGCTGCGCACTTTTCGCCCTCACCGGCAGCGGCCACGTCATAAATGGCAGTCCCAATGCCGATGGCCGGACCGGCGAACTTGGCTCCGACACCGATCTTCTTCACGTCGTCCGCGCTGACACTCGGGATGCCGCCACCGCGCTTTGCGTATTCGTCGATCCCGCTCATCGCACCACCGACCGACGTTGCAACCGGATGTGTGAAGAACGGACTGTCCTTGGGGACCAGACCACTTCGACCGTCAGCCGTCGTCACCCGGGCCTCGCTATAACCGTCGGGCCATTCCTGCGCGTACAGGTTCGTGCCATCGGCCCACGTCGTCGAGGTGACCTTGGTTCCGGTGAATTCTTCCCAGGAGACGGTCTTCGAGATGGGTTTGCCGTCCTTGTCGATGTGCGAGACCTGCACCTCGTTGACGCGTTGGGTCGCGACGGGGCCTCGGTACGGATTCATCTCCATCGTCACCTGCTTGCTTCCGTCCTGCATGTGGATGGTCGTGACCCGATTGCCTTCTTTGTCCTCGTGTTTGGTGGTCTCGCGAACCGTGACGCCCATGTCCTCCGACCTCACGAGGCTCTGCTGCATCAGTCCTGTCGGGAATCGAGGGTTGGGCACCTCGTCCGACGGTTTGATCGCGCCCGGCAGGAAAGGGATCGTGGGGTTCTTGAGGACGAATCCGTGCCCCTCAGCCGCGGTCTGAACAGAGGCCGCGGCAGCATCGTCGGCGTCGCCGACAGCGAGCAGGAGTCCATTGACCACGGATTGAGCTGCAATGGCGTCCTTCTGGAGCTTCTCAGCCTTCTCGGCGGTCATCGGGATCGGCTTGATCAACACCACCCACGCGTTCGTCACGTGTAGATCGCCGAGTTCGATCTCGTCAGCCTTGGTGAGCAGGTTGGTGCGGGCGGTGCCGATGGGCTCGGCCGCATCCGACAGTGCCTTTGCGACGCTCGTCGCATAGGCCGCAACGGCTGAGCCGGCGGAATTGGCGCGCCCGAACATCTGAACCGCGGCTGTGTGCGATGTCCCCGACCATCCGCGGAGCTCCGGAAGTGTCTGGCATGCCGCGTCGACGGCCGCAGCCGCCGACTTGTTCGCTCGGCCCGCGGCGCCTGTCGCCGATCCGCCGGTGCCAAGACTCGACGGATTCCAGCCTCGGAGTCGTGGGCGTGAAGGAAGCAACTCTCAGCTCCACAACTTGTTGAGATCCGAAGCAAGCGTGGTCACGGTGACCTCGAACGTATCTCCAG
>NZ_BANX01000024.1 GCF_000334455.1 Gordonia soli NBRC 108243 | reverse complement strand
AGCAGTACCCACCGGGCCGGCCCAGTCGACGGTTGCTCGTTGCATGCCGGGGTCGGCCTCTTGCGCGGACCATTTCAGGTTGGCACGCGCATTCAGGGTCGACGACAGGGCCCACTCGACATGCGGGCACAGCGCCACCGGCGCCGAGTGGATGTACACCACTCCAGTCGTCATGTCCGCAAACTGGTTCAGATTGCGCACCTTGTTCACCTCCGGTCTCGACGAGGAACGTCTTCCCCAACACACCTCGCGATACCGGATATCACACTCGTGTGACCAATTGTGCCTCATGATGCACGTGTTGCGCTAGTTTCCTGTGTGCATTTCCTGATGCGATGTCAGCGATCGCGTAGCTCGTGTGCCACGGTCTCGTTGAAGTAGGCCCACAGCGGCTTCGCCCAGGCACCGAACTGGCGGTCGGTGAGGACCACGCATGCCGCGTCGAGACCCGGATCGACCCACAGATACGTCCCGGCCTGCCCGAAGTGACCGAATGTCGCCGGCGACTGCGACTCCCCGGTCCAATGCGGCGTCTTGTGTGCCCGGATCTCGAATCCGAGGCCCCAGTCGTTTGGGGAATGCTTGCCGTACCCCGGCACGAATCCATCGAGACCCGCGAACTCGACGGTCGTTGCGCGCGCGTACAACTCCTCCGAGAGCAGTTGCGGACGGAGAAGGTCCCCCGCGAACCGCGCGAGATCGGCGACGGTGGATCGACCGGCATGCCCAGCCGGTCCGGCCAACTCGCTCGACGACATGCCGAGCGGCTCGAACACGGCCTGCCGCAGGTATTCCGGGAACGGGATGTCGGTCGCTGCTTCGATCGATTCGGCGAGCAACTGGAACCCGACATTCGAGTAGATGCGCCGCTCCCCCGGCCCGGCCTCGGCCGTCGGCTCGGAGTACCCCAGTCCCGAGGCGTGCGCGAGCAGATGCGCGATGGTCGACCCGGGTGGCCCGGCGTGGTCGTCGAGCGCGACCGCCTCCTCCTCCACCGCGAGTAGTACTGCGGTCGCGGTGAGCAGTTTGGTCACCGAGGCGAGGTCGAACACGCGATCGGGGTCGCCGAATGTCTCGGCGACCCCGGTCGGGTCGATCACTGCGGCGGCGACGTTGTCGACCGGCCAGTCGGAGAGCGCGTCGAGGAGGGGCACGGTGTCCTACCGTACCGACCCGGCGACGCGTCCGAGGCGATCAGTGGTCGTCGTCGGTGTACCTGATCACGCCGCGGATGTTCTTGCCGTCGAGCATGTCCTGGTATCCCTGGTTGATCTGGTCCAGGCGGTACTGACGGGTGATCATGTCCTCGATGTTCAGCTTGCCGATCTTGTACATCGACAGCAGCTGCGGGATGTCGAGCTTCGGGTTCGCGCCGCCGAAGATGGTGCCCTGCAGGTTCTTCTGCAGCAGGGTCAGCATCGCGAGGTTCAGCGTCACCTCGTTCTCCATCATGTTGCCCATGCCGGTCAACACGCAGGTGCCGGCCTTGGCGGTGATGCCCATCCAGGTGTCGACGTCCTTGCCGTGGACCTCGCCGACGGTGACGATCACCTTGTGGCACATGTGTCCGTTGGTGAGTTCGGCGATCGACATCGCCGCTTCCTCGACCGAGGCGAAGGTGTGCGTCGCGCCGAACTTCATGGCCTGCTCACGCTTCCACTCCACCGGATCGATGGCGATGACGTGACGTGCACCGGAGATCACCGCACCCTGCAGCGCAGCGGTGCCGACACCGCCGACGCCGACGATCGCCACGTCCTGACCAGGGCGCACATCGCCGCTGCGGGTGGACGATCCGTAGCCGGTGGGGACACCGCAACCGACGAGGGCCGCGACCTCGAACGGGATGTCCTTGTCGATCTTCACCGCGGAGGCCTCATGCACCACCATGTACGGCGAGAACGTACCCAGGAGCGTCATCGGGTAGACATTCTCTCCCTTGGGGGTGTGGATGCGGAAGGTGTTGTCGGACACGGCCTCGCCCTGGAGGAGCATTGCACCGAAGTCACACAGGTTGGCGAGTCCCGCCTTGCAGGACGGACATTTGCCGCAGGACGGGATGAACGACAGGACCACGTGGTCGCCGACCTCGAAGTCGGTGACCCCCTCCCCGATCTCCTCCACGACACCTGCGCCCTCGTGACCGCCGAGGATCGGGAACCCTGCCATCGGGATACCACCGGTCATCAGGTGATGATCGGAGTGGCACATCCCCGCGGCTTCCATGCGGATCTTGATCTCGCTGCGCTGCGGGTCGCCGATCTCGATCTCCTCGATCTCCCACGGCTTGTTGTGTTCCCTCAGCAGAGCGCCCTTGGTCTTCACTTCCACATACCTCCACGACGAGCAGCGAGTCCGGACGGCACGACCGGACGGTAACTGTGACACTAGTCATCCGGCAGCAAAAATGGAACGTGTTCTAGTCAGTTGTCGCCAACCTTTTCGCGCAGCGGTATCCGAACTGCACGATCCGACACCGCGAGCGGTCCTATACTCCCAACGACACGGACGGTCAGTTCGCTGACCTGCGCAGATGTGGAGCATCTCGATGAGTGTCCTCGATCGCACACACTGGGCCGCGGTCTTCGTCCCCGGCCGCACGGCGGTCGGTCATCACTGGGAGATGGTCGACTCCGATGCCGACGACGCGCCGCTGGGCGTGACCCGTCGTGCCTATCGCAACGTACTGCTCAAGACCGTGACGCTCACCGGTATGGACGGTGGCAACGACATCCGCGCCGACGTCCTCGACACGGCCGGCCTCGTGGACGCACAGGTGTTCAGTGCCTGGCGGACACGCGCCGACACTCGCATCGTCGAGGTGACCGCCGACGGACATCTGCTGGGTCGAGTTCCAACGACACGTCGGCCCAGCGCCTCACACTTCGCAGCGCGGACGGCACGGACCTAGCCCTACTGGACTACGCCGGCGCCGACCGGTGGACCGTTCGCGACGTCGGCGGCACGCCCATCGCGCGACTCACCCGTGCGCCGATCCGCCTGACCTCCTACGACTTCTGGGACGACGTCCTGTGGGACAACGGGGATCAATTCGCCAGTCCGGCGTCCTTGCTGCCGTAGGAGGCGCGCAGCGACGGCTTCACGACCTTGCCGCCCGCGTTGCGCGGCAGCTCGTCGACGATGACGATCTCCTTGGGGTGCTTGAAGCGGGCCAGGTTCTCGTTGAGGTACGGCTCCAACTCCGCGAGAGTGAGGTCGTCGCCGTCGGCGAGCACCACCACGGCCACCGGGACCTCACCCCACTTCTCGTGCGCCCGACCGATGATGGCTGCCTCGGCGATCCGCGGGTGCCCGAAGAGCACGTTCTCCACCTCGGCGCAGTAGATGTTCTCGCCACCCGAGATGATCATGTCCTTGGCGCGGTCCACAACATAGAGGAAGCCCTCGGCATCGCGGCGGACCAGATCTCCGGAGTGGAACCAGCCCCCGTGGAAGGCGTCCGCGGTGCCCTGCGGATTCTGCCAGTAGCCCCGCATCATGTTGGGGCCTCGATAGACGATCTCACCCACCTCGCCGTCGGCGACGTCGTTCATCTCCGGGTCGACCACCCGCGCCGTCACCGCCGGGACCACTCTGCCGATCGAGCCGATCTTCCGCAGCGCGTCCGCACCGTCGAGCACACAGGTGATCGGCGACATCTCCGTCTGACCGAAGACAGCGACGTTGAGAGCGTCGGGGAACGTCGCGTTCATCGCGTTGAGCACGGTGTCCGACGCAGGGGCAGCACCCCAGCTGATGACGCGCAGCTTCAGGTCCCGCGGACGGGCCTGCTGGGCCGCGCACACCGCCTGCCACTGAGCGGGCACCAGGAAGATGGAGGTGGTGCCCTCACGCTCCAGGGTGTCGAGCATGTCGTTCGGATCGAACGCCCCGAGCGGATGGATCACCGACACGGCGCCCATATAGAACAGCGGGGCCATCGCACCGAGACCGGCGATGTGGAACATCGGCGCCACACACGAGCCGATGTCGTCTGGTCGGGTCTGCAGCGCCTGCAGGCAGGTGACGGCCTGCGCCTGCATGTTGGTGTGGGTGAGCATGGCGCCCTTGGGCTTTCCGGTGGTGCCGGATGTGTACATGATCAGCGCGACCGTGTCTTCCGGCACGTCGACCTCCGGGAGATCGGACGAGTCCTCGGCGACGAGGTCGGCGAACCGCAGGTGATCCGCGTTTTCGGTGTCGCCGACCACGATGGTGTGGTCGATGGCGCCGGTGGACGCCGCGACCGCATCGGCGAGGGGGGCCAGCAACGTCTCGGTGACGATCACCTTCGCGCCACTGTCGTTGACGAGGAAGGCGATCTCGGCCGGACTCATCCGCACGTTGACCGGCACCGGGATCGCGCCGATCAGGTTGGCCCCCAGCACCGCCTCGACGTACTCGCTTCGATTCAGCAACACGACCAGCACGCGATCACCGAATTGCACCCCGCGCCGACTCAGTGCCGCCGCGAACGCACGCGAACGCTGCTCGAGCTGCGACCAGGTGGTCACGTCTCCCAGGAACTTGAGCGCCGGGCGGTCAGGGGTGGTCAACGCGTGGCGCCGAACCTGGTTGTTCCAGTGGTTACGACGCGAACGCAGCGGTTCGGTGGTCAGGTCGCTGGTGGAATCGAGGGTCGCGGTCATGATGGCCTTCTTTCGGATTCGGTCCGGAGGGAGTGCGGTGCGTCGGGCGGCTAGGGCCGTGGGAGTCTGCTCAGCCCTGGCTCTTGGGGCCGGCGAATGCAGCTATCGCGGCCTGGAAGTCGGAGGTCTGCAGGAGTTCGGTCTGCCCGTCCAGCTCACGTTCGATGGCCGCGTCAAACCCGGCCATCGTCTCCGCGTCCAACGCAGCCTTGGTGAGACGCAGTGCGCGGGTGGAGGATCGGATGAGTTTGGTGACTGCGGCGTCCACGGTCCGGTCGAGCTCGGATCGATCGGCTGCGATGCCGGTCACCAGACCGGCCGCGTACGCCTCGTCCGCACGCAACTTCTCGCCGAGCAGCGCGAGGGCGTTCGCTCGCGCGCGACCGATGCTCGCCGACACCAACATCGACGCGCCGCCGTCGGGCATCAGCCCGATGTTGATGAACGCCAACAGGAAATACGATCGCGACGTGGCGTAGACGAGGTCGGCAGCCAGCGCCAGCGACGCACCGATCCCCGCGGCGGCCCCGTCGACCGCGGCGATCACCGGCACCCGCACCGCTCGCACGGCCTGTGCCATTGCCGAACCCGTGGCGATCACACCCCTCGCATGATCGGCCTCGAATCCACCCGACGACTGCGACGACGACTCCAGGATGTCGAGCACGTCGGCGCCGGCACTGAACGCTCCACCCCGGCCGGAGATCACCACGACACGGACACGGTCGTCGGTGGACCAGCGGTGGAGGGTCTCGGTGAGGGCGGCGGAGGTGGCGTTGTCGAGCGCGTTCATCCGGTCCGGTCGATCGATCTCGAGCCATCCGACGCCTCGATCGTCGAGGTCGACTCGGAGCCCGCCGATCGACGCAGATTCCTGGCTCACCACTGACTTTCTCCTTCATCGACTGCGCACACACCGGTACCGGCGCCCACACTACCTGGTGAGTGCGATCCAGATCACGGGAATGCCGATTAACTTACACGGCGCTGCTACCGCGTGGAACAGCAGCTTTGCTCGATACGAGCTGAATAGCAATGGTGAAGGTGGAGTACGGATAGACTCCTCCAGCATGAGCCCCGAATCAGTCGCGTCACCCGCCGCGGCGCCGGGCAGGTCCGGACGGCGACGGCCTCCGGATCGCCGCCAGATGATCGTCGGCGCGGCGGCCAAGTCGTTCAGCGAGAGCGGCTACCACGCGGTGCGACTCGAGGACATCGCAGACACGGTCGGGATCTCCACCCCAGCGTTGTATCGGCACTTCCCGAACAAGTACGCCCTGTTCGCCGAGACGGCCCGTCATCTGGCCGACGCCCTGGCCGCAGCGGTCGAACCGATCCCGGTGGGCGGACCCGACGAATTGCGCGAGTTGCTCGCCGCGCTGACGGTCGCGGCGATCGAGAACCGTCGGACGGGTGGGATCTACCGCTGGGAATCGCAATTCATGCAACCGGACGACGCCGAGTACGTACGCGACATCGTCGTCGCCCAACACCGACGCATCCGGACCGCACTCACGATCAGACGTCCCGACCTCGACCGCGGGACCGCAGACGTCATCACCGCCGCCATGACGAGCGTCGTGGCCAGTCCGGCCACCCACCGGGCGAGCCTGTCCCGCAAACAGATCGAGACGACCATCACCGACGCCGCGCTCGCGTTGGAGTCAGTGGACCTGCCCGACGATCTCGCCGACTCTGCGACGCCACGCATCGGCCTACCGCCCGCAGCCCGACGCGAGGTCCTGCTCGGTGAGGCGATCAGACTGTTCGCGGCGAGCGGGTTCCACGACGTCACCATCGACGACATCGCCCGCGCCGCAGACCTTCCGGCTTCCGGCGTGTATCGACATTTCGCGAGCAAGACCGACATTCTCGAAGCCGCCTTCTGGCGCGCGTCCGACCGCGTCACCTCTGCCGTCTCGGATGCCTTGGCGGCGTCGACGACTCCACGAGAGGCGATCATGGCGCTCGTGGCGGGTTATGTGGAGCTGTGCCACGGCAATCCCGAGCTCATCGCTGTGTACATGGCGGAGATCGGGAACGTCGGGAAGCGTCAGCGGACCGCTTTGCGCAATCAGCAGCGACTCAACGTCGAGGAATGGTCGGCGTGGGTCGCACGTCATCGTGCAGAGGTGTCACCGGTGCGGGCGCGCTTCCTCGTCCACGCCGCGTTGAACGTCGTGGGCGACCTCACCCGGATCGATCGACGACCGAACACCGAGACGGTCGCGGCGCTGGGGAGCCGCCTGCTGCTGGTCGGCTGACCCTGCACCCGATGAGCCTGTACCGGACGTGCCCGCGTCGGTGGTCCGCGTCAGACGGTCGCGAAGTCGTCGAGCTGCCACCGCCCGTCGCGGTCGACCAGGGTCACCTTGATCCGCGACTGATACGGAATCCCCTCCGGCTGTTCTTTCTCCACCTCGGGTGACGTGACCGTCTGGTCCAGCGTCACCAGCACCACGGCTTTCCCGTCGGCGAGAGACTGGACGCCGGCCTCGCGCGACTCCGCGCGCGACGTCCCTTTCGCGGTCGCGTTGCCGCGCCGGGCATCCTGCGACGACGCGATGTAGGTGCGCGCGAACTCCGGAGTGGACATCGCGCGCACCCGACGGTCGAGGTCGCCGTAGTCGGCGGGATCGTAGGTCGCGATGTCGGCCGCGTAACGCTGAGCGATCTCCATCACCTGCCGCTGTTCGACGACACTCGCCGATGCGGTGTCGTCGCTGCGGACGTAGGCGATCGCGAGCACCGTGGTGGATGCGCCGAGCGCCACCACCAGCGCGGCGAGTACGGCGATCAGGGTCGTCGTGGTCGACAGTCGGCGCCGAGCTGGGACCTTGTCATCGATCCGTCGTGGCGTGCGGTCGTCCGCACCACGCCGCCGACGCGCAGCCTTGTCCACCTTCTCCTCGGCCTCGGCGCGGTACCGATCACGGTTGCGCCGATTGGTCTCCAGGAAGCTGTCCGAGTTCGGCTCGACGTCGCCATCGGGTCCGTCCGCCGCGTCGCCGCGGTCGGTGGACTCCTCAGTCTCCCCCGTGGCGACGTCGGTGTCCGCATCGCTCGTGACCGAGGATCGCGGATCGGACCCGTCTGCGGAGGGCGGCCCCGTCGGCGAGGACTGATCGTTCGGCTGGTCCGGATCGCGGGGTTCGGTGACGGACTCCGGCGGCTTCGACATGGCACCCAATGTAGCGGTGGGCGCTGTGGTCCATGTCACGGGGTTTTGTATCAAATATATAATGTGGGAACCTGGCTGCACGCCGCGATCACGTCGCCACATACAGAGAGCAGGGACTTCAGATGGTGAACTTCACCGACGAACAACGGGCCTTCGCGCAGGCCGTCGCCGACTTCTGCGCACGCGAGTCCGGGAGTCGCGAACAGCGCGATGCGCTGACCGACAACGGCCGTGAGCTGCATTCGCAAGAGCTCTACTCGAAGATGGCCAAACTGGGCTGGACCGGCATCCTGGTCCCCGAGGAGTACGGCGGCGCCGGTGCCGGCAACGTCGAGATGTGCATCCTCCTGGAGGAGGCGATGCGCGGGAATGCCCCGATCGGTGGCATCGGCCCGACGCTGATCACTGCCGCCGCATACGCGAAGTTCGCCGACGAGCAGCTCAAGAAGGAGGTGCTCACCGGTGTCGCCGACGGCGACTCGCTGGCCATCTCGATGTCGGAGCCGGAAGCAGGATCCGATGTCGCGGCGCTGACCTGTCGTGCCGAGAAGGTCGACGGAGGCTGGGTGATCAACGGCCAGAAGACCTGGTGTTCCAATGCACATTTCGCGAAGTCGATCCTGTTGATCGCCCGGACCAGCCGGTCCGGTTCCAAGCACGAGGGCCTCACGCAGTTCCACATCCCGGCCGGCACCGAGGGGCTGGAGATCAAGGGCATCGACACGCTGGGCGGCCGCGAGGTCAACGACCTGTACTTCACCGATGTGCGGGTGCCGGATTCGGCGGTCGTCGGCAAGGTCGACAACGGATGGAACCAGCTGATGGCCGGTCTGAACACCGAGCGTCTGATCCTCGCCGCCATGCAACTCGGTGTCGCCGAGCGGTCGTTCTCGGACACGCTGGCGTTCGTCTCCGAACGTAAGCAGTTCGGCCGTCCGGTCGGATCGTTCCAGGCGCTACGTCACCGGATCGCCGACCACGCGACCGAGATCGAGGCGACCAAGCTCCTCGTCTACAGCGTGGCGGAGCAGTCCGACGCCGACCCGACGCGACTTCTCCCCCGCGAGGCGTCGATGGCCAAGCTGAAGGCGACCGAGACGTCGAAGAAGATGACGATCGACGCGATGCAGATGATGGGCGGCTATGGTTACGCCACCGAGTTCGACGCGGAGCGTCTGATGCGGGGCGCGATCATCTCCACGGTCTACGGTGGCACAAATGAGATCCAGCGCGACATCATCGGAAAGACCTACGGGCTCTGAGCGTCGGCGTCCCTCGGGCGCCGACGACGCGCTGGTCGCCGGACAGCGGTTGCGGAGGCGTCCGCAGTTGTCCGACGAGGTGGCATCGCATCTGCGCGAGCAGATCATGACCGCATCGACCCGACCCGGGGAATTCATCCGGATGGACGACACCGCCGAACGTCTCGGCGTCAGCGTGACCCCTGTTCGCGAGGCATTGCTCACGCTGCGGGGCGAGGGCATGGTCAACCTCGCCCCGCACCGCGGGTACGTGGTCGCCGAGCTGAGTCGGACCGATGTCGAAGATCTCTTCTGGTTACAGGGTGAGATCGCGGTGAAACTCGCGCTGCGCACGGCAGACGCGATCACCGCGGATCAGATCGCCGACCTCGAGTGGCACAACCAGCAACTACGCGCAGCGTTGGGCACCGGCGACGGAACGCAGGTCGCCGACGCCGAATTCGAGTTCCACCGGGTCCACAACTTGATCGCGTCCGGCGGCAAGCTCGCGTGGTTCCTGTTGAGTGCCACCCGCTACACCCCGACGCAGCTGTACGCGACCGATCCCGACTGGGGATCGGTCGCGGTCGACAGCCACTCGCGGCTGATCGTCGCCTACCGCGACGGCGATCGCGATCAGGTCGTCGAGCAGACCCGTCGACAGTTCACCGACGGCGCTGCCCGGCTGACCCGACACCTGGAGAGCACCGGGATCTGGGACGTCTCCGACGACACCTGATCAAGCGTCGGGCGGCCGCCATTCGTCGGCGTGCACGGCACCGTCAGACGTTGCCGAGATCGGCCGAAACCCATTGCTGGGGGCGCAGATAGACCTTGGTCTGTGCGCCGTGTTCCTTCTCGGCGAATGCGACGTATCCCTCGACCTTGTCGGCAGGCAGGTAGCGCGCCGACATCTCGACGAGATCATCGTGCGTGCCGTCCTCGTACCGGTCGACCTCGCCGGACACCGAGACATAACGGATGGTGGGTTCGACGTCGTCGATAGCCAGCGTGAACCGTCCGGCCGACCGGATCAGGTCCAACTTGCGGGATTCGGTGGCGGTGAGAATCCATGGCTGACCACCGACCTCGTACTGGTACCAGATCGGCACCACGAGCGGCGCACGATCGGGGCCCGCCTCGACAGCCAGCGAGGCGATCTTGGGCTGGGCCAGATACTGTTCGCGTTCTGCTCTGCTGAGACTCATGTCTTCACCGTAGGTGCGACCACCGACAGTTTCGTCGATGCGGGCCTTCGCACCGGGCGGCATGATGGTCGACATGGTCGATCGCGTGCGGCTGCGTCCGCTGACCGCCGCCGATGACACGCTCCTGGCGACCGCGACGCTGGAGAATCTCAACTGGGCCGCTCCACGCTTCACCGTCGCCGACGTCCTCGAATCACCCGAATTCGCGAAGTACACACAGCTGTCGCTGTCTCGCGGCGACTTCGGCGTCGTCGCCGAGGCCGATGGTCGAGCGGTCGGCGTCGCGTGGGCGCTCGCCCTGTCCGCCCGCGACGCGGGCTATGGATTCGTCGACGATCGCACGCCCGAGTTCAGCCTATGGGTACACCGGACCCACCGCGACCGCGGCATCGGCCGCCGGCTGACCGCCGGCTTGCTGGCCGAGGCGACTCTGCGCACATGCAGAGTCAGCCTGTCGGTGGAGGCCGGGAACTCACGCGCGCGACACCTGTACGAATCCCTCGGGTTCACCGCGGTGCCGGACCGCACCGCCGACGGGGTCATGCTCTGGCAACCGTAGTGGCGGCCACACGGCACTGCAGAAAGAGAAAGACCCGGCAGATGCCGGGTCTGACCTGGAAGAACTCTGGCTCCCCCAACTGGACTCGAATTGGATGACCACGATGTCGGTGAGGGCCTCGGATAGACTTGGTTCGCAGCAATTCCAGAACTCGCGAATGACCACGGTCGTTGACATGGGTCCGACGTACGCCTCGCCCGTTACTTCTGCCGGTTGGGTGGTTCGTCATTACGACCGTCGGATCTTGAGCTCCTCGGCTATAAGCAACCGAGCTACCCGCTTTGGATGCGGCCAACGTGCACCGCAACCCTCGGAGATGCCACCGAGTCAGCTCGGGGCCCCGAGAACCGACCTCGTGCTGTCGTGCGGGACCATCTAGGGCGCGTTGCGCCATCGATTTCTTGTGAGAGCGCTCGGCAGTCGACGCCTGCCGATCAAACCCGGCGGAAGGTGCGAACCCACTGGCTAACTGCGTCCAAATCGTGGGCCTCTGGCTTGTGAAGAACATTTGAAAGCGTGGACTGCAGAAGCCGAACCGCGGTCGGGTCCATAGAGTTCAACGGAACATCGCTGAAGTTGAGTTGATCCAGCGTCGCGACCATCCCCACCAGCGTCGACTGAAACGCCTGGTTTCGTGGAATCTTGAACGCCCCGTATCCGGTGATGAGCTCAAGACACAGATTTGCGAGCGGGAGTCGATGCGATGCCGCTTCCAGAGCAAGGCTGGGACCGTACAGCGTAAGTATATTGGTACCTCCGGGTGGCAGATCCAAATGCTCCACCTTCAATAAGGCGGAGGCTAGGAGGTTCGGGGACTCTAGCGTCGCACCGTGCACATCGCCAAGATTGAGCCCGTCCGCACCTTGAAGAAACACATAGCGAGGTTCTCTGCCGACGACCGAAATTCGAATGGCTGAGACAGATATCGGCTCGCGGCTCGGGTTGGTTAGGAGCAGACTCGCTGCCTTCTGAACGGGGATCTGCTCTTTGTGGATGAAGTAAATATTCAGCTTGGCGGCGTGCGCCCTCTCCACACTTCGATTGTGGATTAGGATCCCGCCAGCCACGCAGGCGGCCACAATCGAAATCGCGATCGCAATCCAATCAACCAGGTCGTCCACGCGCTCAGGCTACCGGCGCCCGGAACTGGTCGGCGATCAGACACGGTCCATACAGGAACGCCTGATCGCCACGCCGATTCCATCCGGTTCAACCGGACCAAACAAGAAAGACCCGGCGGATGCCGGGTCTGACCTGGAAGAACTCTGCTCCCCCAACTGGACTCGAACCAGTAACCGTCCGATTAACAGTCGGAAGCTCTGCCAATTGAGCTATGGGGGATTGTCCTCGATCCAGGCTCGCCGACCAGGGCCGGACCATCTGAACCGAAAGCTGACTCTAGCGCATGACCACAGTCGGAAACAAAACGGCTGGACGAGTCGCGACACTCCCGATGTGAGTCGCGTGCCCGCCTTGTCGCCGGGCGGTCGGTGGTGGACCTCCGTAGAGAGTTCGAAAACCTGCGTGGCCTTGAAACCGTGGCTTCCCGCAGGTCGCGGGGCGTCTACCGGCGACCGGAGGCCGCTGGAGCCGTCCGTGATGGACTCGCGAGAGCGAGTGGTACGCACAGTTGGGATGACTCAAACCTTTCTGAGCCCGGCGCAGGTGGACGAGCTGGTAGGCCTCCACGAGGCGGGCGCGACGTTGGTGGAGCTGGGTGAGCAGTTCGGCGTGCATCGCCGAACGGCTGCTGCACATCTGGTCCGCCGCTCGGTCCCGATCCGCAGGCGCGGTCTCAAGGAGTCCCACCTCGCCGAAGCGGTCGATCTGTATGCCGGAGAGCTGAGCCTGATGGAGGTCGGACTGCGGTTCGGAGTCAGCCAGCAGACAGTCCGACGCGCACTGGCCGTGGAGGGCGTCCTAATCCGGCCGAGCGGACGCCGCACTCAGGTCAGCGCGTGATGTTCCGACCGGACGCGCACGGACGAAGCATGGCGGTCAGGACGCCTGCCAGTGAGGCCGGGTCAGTGAGCGGGAGCACGCCGAGATCGACCGCACAGACAGTCACGCCAGCGTCATCGAGGTCTGCCAGGACGTGCGGGGCCGCCGGGATCGTCCGCCCGAGACGCCTGCTGCGGTATCAGCGATCAATCGGGTCAGTTCCGAGCGATCGCCGGCCCCGTCGCTATAGCTACAAGTGACATCAAGATCAAGGTCGCAGGCGAGCACCAGGCAAGCGGTCTGCTGCTGCTCGTGCGCCTGGCGCGTGGGGCGGGCAACTTATGTGTAGGTGGCGGCGTTCATCGGACCGCCCCTGCGGTCATGGGCGCCTGGGACTGCGAGCTGTCACAGGTGGCCTGCCGGTTGCGGTGCCGGGCGATGGCTTCCTGGGTCCGGGCGTGAATCAGGAGGATAAGGCTGACCGGTCCCATGATGGTGAACTTCAGCGCGTTCCACACCGCCCACAGCACGACCAGATGCAGCCAGCTTGGGGCACCGTCAGCGAGGGCGTTGGTGCAGATGCTCGCGATGAGCAAGTAGGGCACGGCGAGGAGCATCGCGGGGATGCCCCACTTCAAGTTGCGTCGGCGTCGGATC
Organism: Gordonia soli NBRC 108243; assembly: GCF_000334455.1. Lineage (GTDB taxonomy): Bacteria > Actinomycetota > Actinomycetes > Mycobacteriales > Mycobacteriaceae > Gordonia > Gordonia soli. Next base: position 59,694 of record NZ_BANX01000024.1, on the reverse strand, counting down.
GCGTCGAGCAGCCAGCTGGTGGGCATGTAGCGGCGCAGGTAGCAGCGGATGTGCGCGCTGAACGACCAGATCAGGCGGATCATCGCGGGCCTCTCGTCACACGTGTCTCTCCGTCGAGGAGGCAGTACGTGTATGAGCGCCCAAGCTGGGCCGTCCCGAAGGACCCGCAATCGAGGAGAACCTGCCTCGGTCTTCACCGTACGCCGGAGCCCGGACAGACGTAACCCCTGTGCCACCTCATTCGCGGGAGTCCGACGCCGCGGGGCGGAAGTGATGCCGTGGGCCGGCTGGTGCGTGTGGCAGGGCGATGAGGTGGGTTCCTGAAACGGGTGTCTCTGTCTGTTGGAGGTGCAGGCCGATCATGTTGACGAGTGTCGCGGCGACGGCAGCGAGGTCTGCGGCCGAGCCGTGGAACGTGGGTACGGAGCATCCTCTGGTGGGGATTAGTTCGTCGCCTTCGGCCGCTTCCTCCCAGAGTGGGTGGTACAGCTCCAACCCATCGGCCACTACCGAGCGTCCTGCCTGGTCGTCAAGCTCAGACGGCGTACAGGGGGCACCGGGCGCGCAGATATTGGCGATACCGAGCGTTCCCGTCCTGGCGTCGGTGGCGACCTGGGCAATGAGTGCCGTGCGGTCTTCGCCGACGAGGATGTCGAGGTAGGTGGTGATGCTGTGGCTGACGGTGGCGTCGATGATGAGGTCCGCGGAAAGGGAGACGGCTGGATCGGGGACGCCTCCTTCTGCGACGGTGACGGTCAGGTCGTCGCGGATCGCGCGGAGGCGTGTGGCGAGGGCATCGGCCTTGGTCTGGCCGATGTCGGCTTCGGTGTAGTTCTGTCGCACGAGCAGTCCGCCGGTGATGGTGCCGGGATCGCAGACGGTGATGGTGCTGGCTCCGGCGCGTGCGATGAATTCGGCGAGCCATGAGCCGAGTCCGCCGCAGCCCCAGATGTGGACGGTCCGTCCTTGGAAGCCGTTGACGGGACGGTTGTCGTCGCGCCGGGTTGTGATTTCTTGCCGTTCGTCGGACATGTTGCACCATTCGATGGGGATGTCGGCGTTGATGATCGCAGGGTCGAGGGTGACCGCGGTGCCGTGCTTCTTGGTGAGTCGCCGGAGGGCGTCGGCGGTAGTTGCGGGGAGGCGTCCGCCGAGAAGATGATGCGGTCCGCCTGCGGGGTGCGGAACGGCGAGCACGAAGTACTGCTCGGTGCCGTCGGGGTTTCGTAGAGCGCTGGCCAGGAGCGAGGTAAGGAACGCGGGCGACTGCGGTGAGACCTCTGGCGGTCGTCCTTCGGAGCGGTGAAGGTGCGGGTCGTCCAGGAGCGTCAGGAACAGCGCGAAGGTGGATGCCGCGCCGAACGGGAGGTCGCTCGCGAGGACAAAGACGGGCGTGCGGTGTCCGTCGTGGTCGGTCGAGTAGGTGAGGTCGTAGCGGTGCGATGAGCGGGCGAGGAGCCGGGCGATCTGCTGCCGCTTCGGCGGCCCAGGTTCGCGGACGACGATGGTGGGTGTGTCGTCTGCGTGGTGGAGCACTCCTCCGACAGCGTGGTACATCGCGGTCGAGGGATCGAATGCTCCGCCGGCGGCATCGGTAAGCCAGTCCCACGGTCGGCTGAGAAATCCGGCCATGCCGGCAGACGGTCGCCACTCACGGGAGGGGTCGAGATAGATGCAGAGCCGCTGCCCTTGGAGGACGTGCGGGAAACCGAGGAAGCGAGTGTGTTTAACCTCCGCGCTCGGCGGCGAGAACAGCGAGGGGCGAATCTTGACGATGAATTCCTCGTCTTCTCCAAGTTCCAGTCCGCCGGGACGGTGAGGGATGTCGGCAGTGTGGAGCCGGAGTCGGAGGGTGGCGTCGCCGTCGGTGCCAACCTGAGGCTGCTGAGCTATCCGCACGTCGCGGGGATGGTCCCTAGCTAGTGACCTCAACTCGTCAACAAGATGCTTCTGCCAGGCCGACAGCGTGGCCCGGTTGCGTCGGCTCATCCCGCGCGGCCAGACCGCCCCACGGTGGAAGCGGCCGCGGGAGCTGCTGCCGGGAACTTCGCGCTGCTAGACGAGGTAGCCGGAGCCTTGAAGCCATCACCGAAGATGCCCTGCCACAGCTCGATGCTGCGCTCCTTGTCTTCCTCCTCGTACGCCTCCTCGATTTCGGCGGCGTGGACATGAATGCGGTCCCGGAAGTAGCTGTAGGTGGACTGCTCCCACCGATGGTCGAAGGTGACCCCCGACCTCGACGGGTCTGGAATGGAGGGCTTGGTCGGGCGTGCCTGGAGCCAGGCGTCGAGGTCCTTGACGAGGTGCAGGAGAGTCGTGGGGACGTCGCTGTAGTAGCCGGGGTCGAGCAGCGTGCGCAGCTCGGTGACCTGCTCGCCGAGCAGTGTCGTCAGGAGAATAGACCGCGTGCCGGTGAAGGAGTTCTTGTGGTCGCGCAGGTACTTCATCAGTCGAATGACCTTGCGAAGGTTGCCCTTCGCGAGCGCGTCCTTGCTCTTCATCCAGTCCGTGAAGCCCTGGGGATCGGTCAACTCCCAGCCGTTGTCGTCGCGGTTGACGATGACTTCGCGACCATCGGCGAGGTTGAGGTGCGGCACGATGTCCAGGTGCATGGAGTTCGCGTAGACGAGTCGGACGCAACGGCACTTGCGTGAGTGCGGCATGTTGCCGTAGGTGCTGTGGCGGTGCAGAGCCGCGTAGACCTCCTCGATGTACTTCTTTGGGTCGTCGGACCAGTCAGCGTTCTCGCTCATGTCGAGCATGAAGTCCGCGTCGAACTCGTTGCTGCCCACCGGGTTGACAATTGTCTTGTGCGCCCACGAGCCCTGAGGCGTCTTGCCGAGGATTAGGTGCCCGATCTGCTCGTCGGCCTTCAACGCCTTGTAGACCGCCTCGACGCGAGAGTCGAGCGAGTCGAGCTTCACCTGGCCGAGGTTGACGGTGTCCTTGAGCAGGACGTTGAAGTAGTCAGTGAGCTTCATCGGAGACCTCCGTCGTCGTATTGGTCGGGTCGCCGCAGTGTCGGTCTCCGATCAACGGTGCGTACTCGGCAGCGCGATGATCTGCGAACCGCGCGGTGTAGATGGGGCTGAGCTCGCGACTCACCGACGCGGCGAGGCCGGCGACATCGCTCGGGTCTGCCGAGTCAAGTGCGTACAGTCCGCCCGGCACGAGAGCATCGAACCTGGTGAAAGCGGCCTTGCCGATCAGATGCTCCGCGATGCCCTGTCCGCCACGGCTGCCGGCTGTGAGAATCAGAGGCGCGATCGGCTTCGCCCAGTTGAACAGCCCGCCGCGGTCGAGGCGCTTGGGGTGGTTCGTGAGCTGGTCGATGGTGCCGACGTTGAGCACCCTGATCGAGGCCAGCGGAACGTCGAGCATGCTCACGGCCTCGGCGATTGCGACGACAGAGGGGTTATTCGCCCACACGCCGCCGTCGATGAGGCGGTGTCCATCCACACGTGCGGCAGGAAAGTAGAGCGGCGCCGCCGAGGTCGCCATCGCGATGTCCACTATCGGGATGCGCCAGTCGCGGGCGAGCCGTGTGTGGTGCGGCGTCTTGAAGACGTGCACGGAGCCTCGTTGCACGTCCCACGCCGGGATGACCAACCGCTTCGCGCTGTCCCCAAGCAGCCGCACACCGAGCACCTTCGTCAAGGCGGTGCGCAGCGCATCGCCGTCGTAGATGGGTGCAGTGAGTTGGCGAGGCCGCCGCCACAGTCGCCGACGCGTGGTCGGGAAGACCGCCTCGACCAGTTCTTCGTAGTGCCCCACGATCGCGCTCGGGGTGAGACCGGCACCCAACCCGAGCGCGACGATGCCACCCGCCGACGTCCCGGCGATCAAGTCGAACGAGTCCTTGATGCTCACACCGAGGTCCTGTTCCAGCCGCGCCAGCACGTGAGCGGTGAACAGTGCCTTGGCTCCGCCACCATCGAGGGCGAGAATCTGGAAGCGATCGACGGATGGGGGCCTCGGCTCGATCGTCGTGGATGGATGGTCCTGCCGTCCGGGCGCGTCGGCCTGCCCGGGCAGCATCTCGCCTCCGGGATCGGTCGATCTTGCAGGAACTACACCCATGTAAGTATTTTGCGCCCGCCGCACCGACACCACCGAGGCGCGAGACGGAGCCGTACCGGTCGTACTCATGCCCTTGCTCGCCGAGCAGTCGGCTCCGCATGCGCGGCTTGTTGGCTTCCCCCGCCTAGACATGCTTACGGAGCCAATCCCAAGCCTTCTGTGGGAGCCAGCCCGAGTAGCTGTCGCCCGAGATGTCAACGACGAGCACACTGTCGGAGTCGTCCAGCGCGGGCTTGAGTCGGTCGAGGGCTTGGCTCGGGCTGAGTGACGAGACGACGATCCAGGTTGAGTCGAGATAGTGCCACCAAGGGCCAAGCGCCTTGATCTTCTCGTAGAGATCATCGTACTTCTGTCCAGGTTTGTTGAGGTCATAACTGATGAGCAGTGCGCTCATGTTCTTCTCCTGACGTGTAATGGGTTAGGCCGGCGACACCGAGGCATCGCCGGCCCACCGGCTACTTCTCGTTACGGACGCCCTTGTGCTGGTTGGGGCTGCCGTTGAGAATCCGGCCAGTGCCGGTATCACGCTTGAACCATGTGGTGCCGCGCTTGAACTCGCTCCGGCTCTTCACGGCACCGACGCGGTGTCCTTGTCCGGTGTTCTTGGCCATCTCCTTCACCTCCGTCCCGACAGCCCAGATCCGCGTGCGCGGGGGCTCTCACTGAGTAGTCGAGATAGGGCTGTGTGGAGTTAGCGTCAGGAACGGCAGTCCACGCAGAGGCCGTCGACAACGAGGTGTGGTTGGAACTGAAGGAAGCACTCGGTGCAGGTCAGTGCGCGCTTGGCATCTCGCTGACAACGGCAGTCGCCGCAACGAGGACAGAACGGCTGGCCACAGTCCGAGCAGGGGTACCCTCGGCGCTCGAAACTGGTCCCGCAGCATGACCCTGTGAGCAGGGGGCGGGTGTCGAAGTCGCGTTGGATGGGCGCATGAAACTGCTCGACCTCCCAAATGTCTCGATCGCAAAACACGGCCACGACGCGCTTGTCGTCCCCGATCGCGTCGACGTAGAAGTCTGCTTGCGTGCCCCAGGGGGTTCGCCAGGAAAGGCGCCGAGCCGCAGATGCTCCTGGTGCCAGGCCCAGTAGGGAGTGGCGTTCAGTGAGCTTCTGGTCACGCCAAGGGAAAACGGTGGGCCAGCCTTGCTCGGGGTCGGGCTTGACGCTGGCGTGTGTAACGGTGCCGGTGTAGCGGTCGATGATGGCGATGGCCCCCAAGCCGGGTAGGTGCTTGGCGATAGCGATCGCACACACCGGCCGGCTGGCCTGGGAGGCGTTATAGAGGTCGACCAGGTGCTGCGCTCTGATCGGTCCGTTGGCGATGACCGCTGTTGCCGCAGACTCGGGCAAGAGCAATCGCTGGGCGATCCGGTCACAGACGGTTTCGAGAAGGCGGCCGGGCTCGTCCTGGTCGGCTATCCAGTCATAGATGTCCGGCGCCCTCTCGGCGAGCCAATGCCCAAGTTCATGGGCGAGAGTGAAGTTCTCACGCCGACTCGCTGGCGTGGGCGCATACAGGATCACCCCGTCTTCGAGGAACGAGACGCCATCACACGCGCCACCGTCGTCACGGGAACTAGCTAGGTGTTCGACGGCTCTGACAGTCAGCTCAAGCTCGTCGCGGAGGACGCCAAACGGGTCCCCGGCGAAGCGGGCTCGGACGTCATCCGTCAGCAGGGACAGTGCCTGGTCAACACAACCTTCCAGGTTCATGCGGGTATCACCCACGGTCGGCTTGCTCGACAGAAGCGACAAGGGCGTCGAGCGAGCGCAACAGTTGCTCTGTGTCGGGGCGCTCTCCTCGGTGCACGGTCGCAAGCATCCGGCTTTCGAGCGTCGCAGCAGCCACGGCACGTGACACTCGTCGGGCCTGTGACCAGCGCGTGACGAGCTGTTCAAACAGCGGATTCGCGCGTACAGCGCCTACGTGATCGGGCAGAGACGCCGATGACGGAGCTGAGATCAGGTCGTCTACCCGTGCTCCGAAGATGTCAGCGATTGCCTGGACCACGGCGGGAGGTACGTCAGCCGCTGTACGAGTCTCCCACCTGAAAACGTCGCTCTTGTCGAACTGCCACCCTCGCTCATGCAAGCGCGCGGCAACGTCACTGACGCTCAGTCGCGCACGCTTTCTTACACGAGACAACGCGGCAGAGTCGAGACGGCATTCGCTGTCAGGGAGTAGACCCAGCATCGCTGCCACGGGGTCATCTTCAAGTGCTGGCGCGCCTCGGGCGGCGAGCCAGAGTGCATCCGCCGTCTCAACGATGCCATCAAGTTCTGCGCGCTCTCGGTCGTTCAGCTCGACGTCACGCAGGATAAGTTCGCGCTCTTGGGGTCGTTCAAGCAGCTCTGCGACAAGTCTGTCGCGTTCGTCGTCATTCATTTCCCTTCCTCCTTTCTGTGCATTTCCTCTCGAAGGAGCGCTAGCGATCGTGTCGACATCTGGCTCACACGCGCCGGACTCACGTTCATTTCGGCTGCCACCTCAGATCGCGGCCGCCCCAACGCCGCGGTCTCCCACACCGCCTTTCGATGGCGTTCGTCCAATATCGTGAGACAGTCCCACGCATGACCTGCCCGTTCCTGTTGGTCGATGGCTTCCGCAATGTCTTCCGCGAGGTCGGAGTCATCGGCACGGTCATCGACGGCTTCGACGAACTCAGGTCCGGCGTGCCGTACCTCTGCTGATCTGATTCGATCCAGCGCCTTTCGCTTCGCCGCGGTCACGAGAAATGCTTCCCAGTTCCGCACATTCCCCGGCGGCGAAGCCATGATGGAGACGATCGCGTCCTGCACCGCGTCCTCCGCCTCAGAGGCGCGACCAGCCTCGCGCAGCACTGAGGCCGCAACCTTGTGCATGGCGTCTCGATGGCGGAGGTAGAGAGCACCGAGGTCTGGCGGCATGTCGGTCATCGCTGCCGCCTCGGCCCCTCGCCCCAGCGCCGACACCAGCGAGGCTGTCTCATCATCGGCCTCGTCCTCCTCACCTCGTAGTCGGGATAGCGCCTGACGCAGTTAGGCCATCCTGATGGAGACCTGGACCGCCCTCCTGACGATTGTCTCGCTTGGAGTCAGTTCTGTGACGCATATAGACGTGTCGGATCTTGCGTGCGACCCGGGCAGGGTGGCGTCACAGGCGCCGGTTGGGGGCATCGGGCTCGACAGGTCGTCGCTCGGCGGCAGTCGGGCGCTGCCGAGCAATAGCGCGTGACCGTGCGAGCGCACTTCTTGCGCAGGCGAAGTCGATTTTCTGCGCCGTGTCCTCCGGTTCCTGTACGAGGGGCGTGTCTTCGGTGATGCCGTAGCGGTCGCGGTAGCCAGCGACGGTGCGAACGTGCCGTCGCCACGCCGCTGCCTTGCGTGGGTCGCGCGGCGGGTCACCGAGTGACAGCGTCCAGGGCTCCGCGGCGTCGCGGGCGGTGTCGAGTACGGCGTCGGTGCGGGTCTCGATCAGCTCGCGTCGCTCATCGAGCGCGTGGCGCATGTCGCTGGTCATCGGTCCGTCCGCGGATGGGACCAGTCCGGCGATCAACCGCGGCGCCTTCCGCGTGCGGCCCGAGCCTGTCGGGCGGCTGGTGGCACGCGCCACCCGGTAGTGCAGGACAGAGCGATGTCGTCGGCATCGGCGAACCCGCGCGCGGCCACGAGACGCGGCAACAGAATGTCGAGGTCGTGGTGGTTGGCCTCGGCACGGCGCAGTTCCGCGGTGAGTGCACCGAACGCTCGGACTCGATCGCGGCGTCGGCTTGCTCGGCAGTCAGACCAGAGGCACGATGAGGGTGGCCCAGCGGTCTCGTTGGGCGGCGGCGATGGTCTCGTACTCGGCGGCGAGCTGGGCGATCGACCCCCACTGCTCCTGTTCGGCGGTGATGGTCTCGTGCGCGGACAGCTCCGCCCTGACGTTCTGGAGCACTCCGAACAGCACGGAGCGGCCGGTGGCGTGTGGGTTGTCGCCTGGATTCGGGTGGGCGTGCTCGTCGGGCCGGTCGAGGATCACGTAGGCGTGATTGGAGTGCTTGCCGCGGGTCATCGCGACGTAGAGATTCTCCCGCGTGGTGGTCGGCTCGACAAGCACGTGCCCGGTATCGACCGTGACGCCCTGGGCCCCGATGCGCGGTGACCGCGTAACGAAGATCAACATGCTCGACCGCATAGGCCGTGGGCAGGACGATGGAACCGCCGAACCGGCGGCCGGTCTTGTCGTGACCGACCCGTCGTCACGAACGCCAGTGATGGTCCAGGCATCGCCGTTGCGCACCCAGGTCTTCCCGGACCGTAGGCGGCGGTCGTTGCGTCGGGTAATGAACGTGTCCCCCACCCCGGCGGTGGGTGCCGTCGTTGAACTCGACCTCTCGGCCCGGCGTCAACGTGCCGTCGAGGATCAGGTCCGCACGAGCACGCTGGTTCAGAGTGGTCACGTCGTCGCGGGTCTCGGCGATCAGCACCGACCTCACCCTCGTTGCCGGTCGGTGCGCCAGGCGGTGTAGGCGGTATCGGTCATCGTCTCGGCGTCGCCGTCGTGGATGCGGGCGTGGTCGAGGTAGGTGTCGATCACCTGCGTACTGCCATGTCGTGACCTCAGGGAAGGGGCTTGTCCCAGGCGCCTGTGAAGCGGTGGACGTCGACCAGCTCGGGCGCATCATCGCGATCGCCCACAAGGAGTCAGAAGGCACAGCCGGCGTCGACGGATTGGAGCTGGGCGTAGTCGCCGACATCAGCACCTTCGCTCCGGCTCATTCGGCCAGGTGCGTGATGCGGTCCAGACAGAGGGTGCCGGCGAGGGAGGCTTCGTCGATGATGACGAGCTGACCGGCCTGGAAGTCGGTTCCGTGAGTGAGGTGGTTCTGCCACCACTTCGCCGTGTTCTCCGTCGCAATCCCCAAGTCCTCGGAGAGAACCTGCGCGGCCACCGCGGACGGCGCAAGCCCGACCACCGAGCCTTTGCCATGATTCTTCTCCCAGGCACGTCGCAACGCATTCATCGCCGTCGTCTTCCCGGCACCGGCCGGGCCGACCAGGACATCGAGGACGCGGCCGGAGACGGCGATCGCACCAACGCCCGGCGTCACGGCCGTGAAGGCACTGGACCGCCACCGCCCAGCAGGCTGCCGCGCCCAGCAGGCTCACGACACCGAACGCGATACCCATCATCCGCACGACCACGACGATGTGACCCGCTGCGTAGCCCCACAAACCCCACTCGTCGGGCGACAGCCATGAGGGCAGCGTGCGCAAGTGCCGCATAATCCCGCCGAGCCCGAGCGCCAGCATCACCGCCTGGGCCACTAGCATCGCGCCGCTGACACCGACGAAACACACCACCGCGGCAAGCAGGGTGCTGGGCGCAAGAGCCCAGCTCGTGCGAAGAGCCCGGCGGCGTTGCCCGGACGATGGGTGCCTGGGCGCGATCGTTCCGGCGCTCACTTCTGATCATCCGTTCGGCTGTTGTCACGAGACGCGGAACGTGCTCGCGAGCGGCGGCGCTGCTCGATTTGAAGGCGAGATGGTCCTCCACCAAGGACGCCAACGCCCTCAACTGGGCTCAGAACGCCAACAACGCCCGAACCCCAGTCAACGATTCCATTGGCAAGGTTTCGAGCCTTGTGCGCGCGGGTGGGGCGGGCGGGTGGGGCGGGCGGGGCTCGAACCCGCGACCTACGGATTATGAGTCCGCGGCTCTAACCGACTGAGCTACCGCCCCGACCGGGCACCGTGGTGTCCGATCCGAGAGATTACCGCACCCGACAGCGCCGCCCGGGGACGCCTACGCCGCGACCGGGCAGCGTGTGCGGCGCGCTGATCGAATCCCGCTACGGACCGAACCGCCACCTGCCGTCCACACACTTGAGTGCGACACCGATCCGGGTGGCCGCGACCGCATATCGCCCCGAGCACGACTGCCCGGCGTAGCGGACCACGGGATCGGCCGGCGCGGTACGGACCCACCTGGTGCCCGAGCGCGGACCGGTGTGGGCACACACCACCGAGATGCCCTTCGTCCGACGCAACGAGTTGACTTCTGCTCTGTCGCAATGGGCGCCGACACGAGGGACGGTTGCATCGGCTTCACCGGCCTCGACGAGGCTCACGACCCCACCGGTGAGGACCCCCGCGGCGATGAGTCCCGCAGCCGCGGCACGCTTCATCATCATGCGCCACAGAGTATTCGGCCAATGCCACGCAAGGACATGCTCGGGCCCGAGGTTCATTCGATCGGTCGAAGCCCGAAAATCACGTGTCTGTGCGCCACCGACTCCGAGGACAACCGGATCGTCAGACCGCTCAACCGGCGTCGGCGTCAGGGTCGACGGCCTGCTCCAACAGGCTCCGCCGGTACGCCTCGAGCGCGACGAGATCTCCGAAGACGGCGTTGTAGGCGTCAGGATCCTCGCTGGGGGCCATCCGTCGCAGGCGCGACTTGATGTCGGCGATCTGCGCACCGACCCAGACCTCTTGCAGACGCGCGAGCACGCTGCTGATGTAGCGCGGGATGTTGTTCTCCCCCACCGGCATCGACTCAACGGCGAGTTCGGTGACGAGCGGTCCGATCACGGGATCGTCGACAGCGTTGCGCACCGCATCGACCCAGGCCGCGCCACCCATCCCCGACGACGTACCACCGAGGTCGGTCATCGCCGTCCGGATCAGGCCGTAGGCACCCTCGGTGAAGCACTCCAGCGGCAGCGAGTCGAACACGGTCCCAGCGATCGCCGGATACTGCAGCGCGGCCTTCAGCGCCTCGCGCTGGGGCCACAGCCGCGGGTCGGAGGCAATCGGCCGCGCAGCGGCGGCCGATGTCGCCTCGGGACGTTGGGGGCGGGTCGCGGTACCGCGATTCCGGCCACCGCGGGTCGACTCGGCGGGACGTGACCGAGCCGCCTTGGCGGCTTCCTCCCGAACCCGACCGAGGACCTGCCCCACGTCTTCCCAACCGACCCAGCCGGCGAGTTGTCGGGCGTACTCGTCCCGGAGGGCGACGTCCTTGATCCTGGCCACCACCGGCACGGCGTCGCGCAGCGCGTGCACTCGCCCCTCGGCGGTGTCGAGATCGTGTCCGCCCAGCAGGGCGTTGATCGCGAACTCGAACATCGGGACCCGCCGCGCGATCAGGTCACGAACAGCTCCGTCACCCTTGTCCTGCCGCAGTTCGCATGGGTCCATGCCGTCCGGCGCGATGGCCACGAAGGTCTGTCCGGCAATACTCTGTTCACCTTCGAATGCCTTGAGCGCGGCCGCCTTACCCGCGTCGTCGCCGTCGAAGGTGTAGATCACCTCACCGCGGAAGTACGAGTCGTCCATCATCAGACGTCGGACCAGCGCGAGGTGGTCCTCGCCGAATGCGGTGCCACACGACGCGACCGCGGTGGTCACGCCGGCCAGGTGCATCGCCATCACGTCGGTGTAACCCTCGACGATCACCACCTGGTGACCGCGGGCGATGTTCTTCTTGGCGTGGTCGAGTCCGAACAGCACCTGAGACTTCTTGTACAACATCGTCTCCGGCGTGTTCATGTACTTGCCGAGGTTGTCGTCGTCGTAGAGCTTGCGGGCACCGAATCCGATGATGTCGCCACCGAGGTTCCTGATGGGCCACAGGAGCCGACGGTGGAACCGGTCGATGGGTCCCTTGCGCCCTTGCTTCGACAACCCGGCGGCCTCCAGCTCGGAGAACTCGAACCCCTGCGAGAGGAGAGCCTTGGTCATGGTGTCCCAGCCGGCCGGCGCGTAGCCACACCCAAAGGTCACGGCGGTCGCGCCGTCGAAATCACGGTCTTTCAGGTAGTCGCGGGCGGCCTGGGCGTCAGGAGTTCGCAGCTGTTCGGCGTAGTACTTCTGAGCCGCGGCATTGGCCGCGACCAGACGTGCCCTGGTCCCGCGATCGCGATTGATGGCGGTGCCGCCGCCCTCGTAGTTGATCCGGTAGCCGATGCGGTCGGCGAGCTGCTCGACCGCTTCCACGAAGCTGATGTGCTCCTGTTTCTGCAGGAAGCTGTAGACGTCGCCGCCCTCGCCGCAGCCGAAGCAGTGAAAGTGCCCGTGGTTGGGCCGGACGTGGAACGACGGGCTCTTCTCGTCGTGGAAAGGACACAGGCCCTTGAGGCTGTCCGCTCCTGCCCGCCGCAGAGCCACGTAGTCGCCGACGATGTCCTCGATCCGCGTCTGTTCACGGATCTCCGTGATGTCGCGATCGGGGATTCGGCCTGGCACGCGACCAGTGTAGTGACCGGTGAGCGGTCCCGGTGCCGACCGGTCGCAGACCGTCCGGCGCCCGGGCGACGACGACCTGCCGCGCGCACAGACGACGACGTCAGGCGGTCGGGGCCGAGCTCTGCGTTCTCGTATGCGTCACTCGTCACTCCAGCTGTCCGGCCGAGTCCCGTCGAGGTCGGTGACCCCGTACTCACGGGCGAGCTCGCCGGCGGTCACCGACCCCTGGTTCCACCGCCCCCGGTCGGGGTCGGCGGCGAGGGCTGCTATGCTGCGGCCGACGTAACGCGGCGATTCGGACCCGGCGAACCCGGGCGGAGCCTGCGGGTGGCCGTCGACCGAACCGTCGAGGGCGTTGCGCCAGGTGGACTCGGTCACGCCGAAGGCATCGAGCATCATCTCCGACCGGAGCCATCCCGGTGTGACCGCGATAGCCGTGCCACCGCGTTCGGCGAGTTCGTGTCCTTGCGAGAACGCCAGTCGGTTGACGGCCACCTTCGCCAGGTCGTAGTACACCGAGATCCGATAATTGTCTGCATTGAACGACGTTGTGCCGTCGGTGATCTCGACGAGCAGTCCGCCCGGACGGTCGACCAGCAACGGCAACAGGTGATGTGAGGTGATCAGATGTGTGTCGATCGCCAACCGCAGGATGCGTAGCCCGGTGTCGAGGTCGTGTTCCCAGATCGGGGTGTTCCAGGTCGGTGGCGGCCCCTTGAGCTGCTCGGCTCCCCATATGTCGTTGACCAGGATGTCGATGTGCCCGTGATCGGCCCGGAGCCGATCGGCCAGACGGCGCACCTGATCAGGATCGAGATGGTCGACCTGGATCGCCACCCCGGCACCGCCGAGTCCGGAGACCATCTCGGCGGTCTCTTCGATGGTCTCGCCCCGGTCGTAATCGGAGCGGATCGCGATGTTCCCGCCGCGGCTGCTGCGACCGGTGCACACCACGGTCGCCCCGGCCTCGCCCAGCGCCGCTGCGATGCCACGTCCGGCACCGCGCGTCGCACCTGCCACGACAGCAACTCTGCCTCGCAGCCGGTCCCCTGCTGACGTGTCCGCCACGGTTCCGAGTCTGACACAGTTCGCGATTCGGGAGTCGCGAACGCTCCAGGTGTTCGTCGCCCACCGTGCGCTCCAACTCGTCGACCGTGCGCGCGGATCCGTCGACCGTGCGCTCGGATCTGTCGATCGTGCGCGGGGCAGCTGCACGTCCCTGCAATCTGCATCTCGGCGCGGCGGTGTTCGGATTCCTGACACGTCAGCGGGGCGCGGTGTGGTTGGTGCACAGCGTGGTTCGCTCACGTGTCAGTTGCGCGGTGGGCAGTGACCGACAACTGTCGACGAACGGAATTGTCGGTGGGTCGGGATAGTGTTCTGTTCAGATAACGGAAGCTATGAGGAGATGATGATCATGGCTTTCGACAAGCCACCACCCACACCCATTCGGCCGACAGATGTTGCGCCGCCGCCGACCACTGCGACGAGCAGTGCGACTGTGCGCGCTGAGTTGATCGATGCGTATTCCGATCTGGCACGAGCGGTAGCACGGATCCAGGAGCTCGACGCCGATGCTTGTACCGACAGCGACACTGTGCATCTCGCTGTCGAACACGAGAAACTGACTCGGCAGATGCAGTCGATCGGGCATCGCCGTCTGATGGACGTGGCCGACCGTGACGCGTGGCGGCTGACCGGTGCGGCGACGATACGGATGTTTATGGCCAACCACCTCGGTGTGCCGGATGTGAAACGCCGCCTCGATCACGCTGCAGCGCTGTCGGAAACATTCACCATCACCGGACTCCAGCAGCCACCGGAACTGTCGGCAACAGCAGATGCACTCGCCGAAGGTGCGATCGCGCCCGAACACGTGTCGGTGATCCTCGACATCACCAACCGCATCCCCACGCACGTCGAAGTCGATGATCAGGTGGCCGCCGAAGTCGCGCTGGCCGAACACGCACGGACCTTGTCGCTGCACGCATTGAGTCAGGTGGGCGTCAGATTGTTGGCTCACCTGAATCCCGATGGTGTACTCACCGACGAGCGTGACCGGGCTCTGCAACGCTCGATGACCCTGTCGCGCCAAGACGCGCAGCTGATGTCGACACTGACCGCCACCCTCGACCCGATCACCCGAGCCATGCTCGACGTCGTCCTCGCCAAATGGGCAGCACCCGGGATGAACAACCCCGACGACCCACACTCCCCATCAGGCAGCATCGACGACACCGACCCCGACACCGAGGTGATCAAGGATGCAGCCCAACGCGACTCACGCTCCCAAGCCCAGCGCAACCACGACGCCCTGAACGCCCTCCTCAAGTGCGTGTTGGACGGCGGGGCCTTGGGAGGGAGTCATCGCGGACTGCCACCGCAGCTGATCATCTCCATCACCGAAACCCAACTCCGCGAATCCGCCGGCCTCGGCGTCACCGCCACCAGCGCTGATCTGCCGTGGCGCGATGTTGTCGACCTCGCCGCCCACGCCGATCCGCACCTGGCGGTATTTGCCGATCACACCCAAGAAATCCTCTACTTCGGACGAGCACGCCGAACCGCATCCCGCGCCCAACGCATGGCCCTGTTCGCCAGCGACCGTGGCTGCACCGCACCCGACTGCGACCAACCCGCCATGCACTCCGAAGCCCACCACCTCACCGACTGGGCTGAAGGCGGACGCACCGACATCAACGAACTCGGCGTGGCATGCCCCAAACACAACCGCGCCGCCGGCCCACGCCGAGACCAATGGACCACCCGCCTGGACCGCACCACCAGACGAGTCACCTGGACACCACCAGCAACCACCCAACCCATCAACGGCCCACCGACACCACGCATCAACAACATCCACCACCCCGACCGGGCACTCACACGCGCCCAACCACCGAATCACGACTGACCTGCCACACTCATACCCCGTCGACCGTGCGCTCCAAAACGTCGACCGTGCGCGGCAAACGTCGACTGCGCACTCGCCGCCAGAAGCCTCGCCGACCCGCGGCCGCAGTAACGCACGATCAACGATTCCCAGCGCACGATCAACGAATCAGAGCGCACGATCGCCGGATCACCGTCCAGCACACTGCCCCGACGACGAGCGCCGCACCGACCAGACCGGCGCTCAGCCACACCGGACCGAGCGGGCCGGCCGCGGTTCCGAGCATCACCCCACCGACAGCCGGGCCGACAGCGGCACCGAGGTTGAGCGCCACGGTGGCGTACGACCCACCCATCGTCGGAGCACCGTGTGATTCCGCGAGAATCCGGGCGATCACCGTGCTCCCGACCGCGAAGCAGAGTGTGCCCTGGACGAACGTCATCGGCAGCAACAGTTCCGGCACCGAGCCCCCGACCGCGAGCACGATCCAACCGACGAGGAGGGCCGGACCTCCGAGCGCCACCACCTCGAAGGGTCGGCGATCGGCGAGTCGTCCGGCCACGGTCACGCCGCAGAACGATCCGACTCCGAAACCGAAGAGTGCCAACGGGACCCACAGGTCCCCCAGACCGGCGACGTCGGTCACGACCGGGGCCAGGTAGGTGAATGTCGCGAAGGTGGCAGCGTTCACCAGGACACCGAGCAGCATCATCATCACCAACCGCGGCCTCGTGATCACACGCAACTCGTCCGCGAGGCGCGGGCCCGCCGATCGCGGTGCCTCCTGGTCGCGTCGCATGTCGATTGCGGCGACCCCGATCATTGCGAACGCGCAGAGGATGACGATCGACCAGAATGTCGCGCGCCAGTCGAGCAGGGAGCCGAGCGCTGCACCGCCGGGGACCCCGACGATGGTCGCCAGCGTCGTCCCCGACAACAGCACCGCGAGAGCGCGAGCCGTGCGATCGGGCGCGACGAGAGCGGTGACGGTACTCAGGGCGACGGACAGGAAGCCGGCGCTCACAACTGCCGCCACCACACGCGACGCCACGAGGATCCCGAAGTCGTCGGTGAGTGCACCCACCACATGGCAGCCGGCGAACACGGACAGGAAGGTCAGCAGGGCGGCTCGGGGTGGCCAGCGACGTGCGAGTGCAGCAGTGGTCGGCGCACCGACCACCATCCCCACAGCGAACGCCGAGGTCAGCAAGCCGGCTGTCGCGGTGGACACACCGAGCCCGGCGGCGATGTCCGGCGTGAGTCCGGCGAGCATGAATTCCGATGTGCCCATGGCGAACACGGCGGCAGCAAGAAGATACAGCGGAAGAGGCATCGAGTCTCCGGGATGAGTGAGAGCAGTGAGAGCTTCTCGTCACCGCGGCCGGGCACCGCGAACCGCGTCATGCGTGGTGATCACCACGCATCATGTGTCAGATCAGGGGTTCTCGGGGCCGGCGGCGGAACCGACAGACCCCGACCTGGACGCTTCGGGACTCGACATACCCTGCACCCTACCCATGTACCGGCGCAGGCACCCAGCCGATTTTGCCGGCGCTACCGCCATCCCAGATGCGTCATCCCAGATGGGCTTGCGCGCCCGAATTCTGGCGGTCGGTGCGTTCCAGACGACCTTCGGTCATCGAGGCGATCTGATCGACGATGACACGCAACCGCGCGGAGTCATCCGGCGCCGAGTGCCACATCGGCACGAAGATGGGGTCGAGTCCACCGGGCGCGGCCGCGGTCAGCCAGGACGCGACCCGATGGATGCGCTCACGCTGCCGCTCCTGGTGCGACTTGTGCCGCGCGTCGGAGAAGATGAACCGCAAGGCGACCGTTTTGAGCACGGCGACCTCGGCCGCGACCAGCGGCGGCACCGTGATGTCGGCGTCGTACCGCGACACCGACCGGTCTCCGACCACCGCTCGCGTCCCCGTGATCGCAGCCGACGCGAAGCGTCCGATCAGTTCGCTGGTAAGTCGTTTGAGCGCGACCGACGCATCGAGGGTGCCGTCGAAGGAACCGATCGCGGCGACGATCTCCATCTGCGAGAGCCGTTGCGCCGCATCGATCAACGCCTCCACTTCCAGCCCGTCGAACTGTCGAACCCCGATCTCGGCGAGCTCACGCTGATCGTCGGCGTCTCCGAGGGTGCGCAGATCGATGCGGTTCGAGATGACGCCGTCCTCGAGGTCGTGCACCGAATAGGCGACATCGTCCGACCAGTCCATCAACTGCGCCTCGACACACCGCACTCCCTCAGGTGCTCCGCGCCGAATCCAGGCAAGGGCATCGGCGTCGTCCTCGTACGCCCCGAACTTGCCCGACGGCACGGTCCGTCGCCACGGGTACTTCAGCGTCGCGTCCAATGACGCGCGTGTGAGATTCAAGCCGACACTGTGGCCCTGGTCGTCGAGCAGCTTCGGCTCCAGGCGCGTCAGGATGCGGAGGTTCTGCGCATTGCCCTCGAACCCACCGATCTCGGCGGCCACCTCGTCGAGCGCCCGTTCGCCGTTGTGCCCATAGGGCGGATGACCGATGTCGTGCGCCAGACCTGCCAACTCCACCAGATCGGGCTCGCACCCGAGACCGATGGCGATGCCTCGGCCGATCTGCCCCACCTCGAGGGAATGCGTCAGCCGGGTGCGCGGGGTGTCACCCTCGCGCGGCCCGACGACCTGCGTCTTGTCCGCGAGGCGCCGGAGCGCCGCGGAATGCAGCACTCGCGCGCGGTCTCGCGCGAAGTCGCTGCGGTGGTCGGTGCGGGTGCCGGGAAGGCTCGCGAGCTTCGCGTCCTCGGCGACCACACGCTCGATCGCCTCGTCTCCGTACGCCGCACCTGGTGGCCGCTGGGCGCCCACCAACGGTGAGTCAGTCAAACACCCAGCCCCGGGCGATGGCGAAGTCCGTGACGCGCTGCCGGATCGCGACGATCTGCGCTGCGGTGAGGTCGTCGGCCGAATCGAGCAGAACCTCGGTGATCTCCTCGGTGAAGGCAGCGGCGTCGAGCGACCCCGATCCGCCGCCACCGTGCGAACGCGTACGGCGACCGCGATCACCGCGGTCTCCGCGATCGCGGTCCGACCCGTGCCCCCGACCGTGATCATGGCTGTCGCGCCGCTGCGGACGACCCGCGGGCGCCTCGTCGGCCGGCGCGGCCTCGGTCACGGCGACGTTGACCGCTTTGGACCCGCGATCGGTCTCCTCGATGTCGAACTCGACCTTGGCGCCGGGCTTCAGCGAGTTCTCGTCGATGTCGATGTCGTTGATGTGCAAGAACACATCGGCTCCGCCGGACTCCGGCGCGAGGAACCCGAAACCGCGATTGGCGTCGTAGTGCACGACTTTCCCACTGACAGACACAACAGACTCACTCTCTTCGTCGCCCTACCTCGGACCCCGTGCCCGCGCGGCGACAACTTTCCACTCAACTATGACAGATCCGCGCAGGTCGCGACCATTCGCGGAGATGACGACCTCGCGACCCATGTGGTGTGACGATGCGCGCCGTCCGCACCGGACGATCAGGCGCCGACGAGCTTTCCGCCCAGGTACTCGACGACCTTGTCGAGCGCCACCCGCTCCTGACTCATCGTGTCGCGCTCGCGCACGGTGACCGCCTGGTCGTCGAGGGTGTCGAA
The DNA here is from genome assembly GCF_000334455.1 of Gordonia soli NBRC 108243. Lineage (GTDB taxonomy): Bacteria > Actinomycetota > Actinomycetes > Mycobacteriales > Mycobacteriaceae > Gordonia > Gordonia soli. The sequence continues at coordinate 40,871 of NZ_BANX01000024.1, read as the reverse complement.
ATCGACCGTGACGCAGAACGGGGTGCCGATCTCATCCTGTCGGCGGTAACGCTTGCCGATGCCCTGCGCATCGTCGAACTCCACATTCCAGTGGGTGCGCAGCTCGGCGGCGAGATCCTTGGCCTTCGGCGAGAGCTTCTCGTTGCGCGACAGCGGCAACACCGCGACCTTGACCGGGGCCAGTCGTCGATCCAGCTTGAGGACCGTGCGGGTGTCGGTGCCGCCCTTGGCGTTCGGCACCTCTTCCTCGGTGTAGGCATCGCACAGGAACGCCATCAGCGATCGGGTGAGGCCGGCCGCGGGCTCGATCACGAACGGGGTGTAGCGCTCTCCCGATGCCTGGTCGAAGAACGACAGGTCCTCTCCGGAGTGCTTGCTGTGGGTGCTGAGGTCGAAGTCGGTGCGATTGGCCACGCCCTCGAGTTCACCCCACGGGTTGCCGGCAAAGCCGAACTTGTACTCGACGTCGACCGTCCGCTTGGAGTAGTGCGACAGCTTCTCGGGTGCGTGCTCGTACAGACGCAGATTCTCCGGATCGATGCCCAGGCCGACGTACCAGTCGAAGCGATGGTCGATCCAGTACTGGTGCCATTCCTCGTCGTCGCCCGGCTTGACGAAGAACTCCATCTCCATCTGCTCGAACTCACGTGTCCGGAAGATGAAGTTGCCCGGCGTGATCTCGTTGCGGAAGCTCTTGCCGATCTGCGCGATGCCGAACGGCGGCTTCTTGCGAGCCGTGGTCATGACGTTCTTGAAGTTCACGAAGATGCCCTGCGCGGTCTCCGGCCGGAGGTAGTGCAGACCCTCCTCGTCGTCGACGGGGCCGAGGTAGGTCTTCATCAGACCGCTGAACGCCCTGGGCTCGGTCCAGTTGCCGGGCTGACCTGTGTCGGGATCGTTGATGTCGGCCAGGCCGTTCTCCGGCGGGTGGCCGTGCTTGATCTCGTAGGCCTCGAGCAGGTGGTCGGCGCGGTAGCGCTTGTGCGTGTACAGCGATTCCACCAGCGGATCGGTGAACACCTCGACGTGACCGGATGCCTCCCACACTCGACGCGGCAGGATCACCGAGGAGTCGAGGCCGACGACGTCGTCGCGACTGGTGACCATCGTCCGCCACCACTGCCGCTTGATGTTGTCCTTGAGCTCCACGCCCAGCGGTCCGTAATCCCAGGCCGAGCGGGTACCGCCGTAGATCTCACCGCACGGGAACACCAGACCTCGCCGCTTGGCGAGATTGACGACGGATTCGACGCGGTTGGTCTGAGCGGCCACGATGAGCTTCTTCTCCCGGAGTGTTGGGGGTCAGCGGAGGTGCTGATCGGTTCGTCGGTCGACGACCGGTCGGCTCCCAACAGGTTAGCCGCCTGCTCGTTCTCGATCGCGGCCCGCCCGCCACGGCACCGGTTGAAAATCATTTCCCTTAGACTGGGGGCCGGTGAGTACGAGCGAAGGGTTGCCGATGACCGTCGACGATTCCGTCAGCAAGCATTCGACCGGCGAGGTCGTCGAGGGACATCCCGCCGGCGAGGCCGCCGATCCGCAGGCGCGCGAGGCGGCGAGCGAGTTGCTGCGCGCCCTGGCTGCGCCCACGCGGATCGCGATCGTCCTCAACCTGCGTGAGCACTCACGCTGCGTACACGAGTTGGTCGGTCTCCTCGGGCTCAGCCAACCGCTGGTCAGCCAGCACCTTCGGGTGCTGAAAGATGCGGGTGTGGTCCGAGGTCACCGACACGGCCGCGAGATCATGTACGAGTTGGTCGACCATCACCTCGCACACATCGTCACCGACGCGATCACCCACGTGCAGGAGCCCCGAGACGATGGTTCCGCGCAGGCCCCGACGACGTCCGGCCGGACCGTCGTCGAATGACCACGCAGGGTTCGGCGGACCCGACCGCCGGTGCCGACACCCGCGACCGCCCGGTGACGGGTGTGCGCTCGACGCGTCAGCGTGCCGCCATCGCCGATGCCCTCGCCGCCGGTGACGACTTCCGGTCCGCGCAAGAACTCCACGAGCAACTGAAGGCGCGGGGCGAGTCGATCGGACTCACCACCGTCTACCGCAACCTGCAGGCCCTGAGTCAGGCCGGCCAGATCGACGCCCTCTGGGACGGCTCCGGCGAGACCCGGTACCGGCATTGCTCCACCGGTCACCACCACCATCTCGTCTGCCGTCGCTGCGGTACCACCGTCGAGGTCCAGGCCGATCCGGTGGAGCGGTGGGCCGCGACGGTCGCGGCGGAACATGGCTTCTCCGACATCAACCACACCGTCGAGGTGTTCGGCTACTGCGCCGAATGTCAGGCGGCGCTGCGCTAGTCCGCGCAGTCCTGCGGATCAGGCCCCGGTGAGGCGATCGGCGACGTCCGAACCCGCCGACAACACGATGTGGACGATGGTCAGCAATGGCACGTCCTCGAGGGATCCTGCCGGAAACGTGTAGTACTGCAACACATCCGTGGTCACCCCCTGCGGTTCCGAACGGCGCAACGCCCCGAAACTCAGCTCTGCGTCGCAGTTCTCGACGTCGGTGCGCAACGCCTCGGTGTTGGGCAGGTTCACTGCGATCAGCTGGGTGACCGACAGGACCTCGAGACCGGGCGCCAGTGTGAGGACCCGCAGTGACGCCCTGGTGGTGCCGACCTGGACCACCACCGACTCGTCGTCGGTGGTGTCGACGGTGCCGATCTCGGCTGCGAGTGCTGCCACACGTGTGAGCAGTGTTCCGGCGGCGGTCATCGCGGTGCCACCCCTCCGAATCGTCGGTCGCGCCGGGCATATTCGAGGCACGCCTCCCACAGGTCGCGGCGATCGAAGTCGGGGAACAGCTTCTCCTGGTAGACCATCTCGGCATATGCCGACTGCCAGAGCAGGAAATTCGAGATGCGCTGCTCCCCCGACGGCCGGAGGAACAGGTCGACGTCGGGCATGTCCGGCTCGTCGAGGAACCGTGCGAACGTCGACTCGGTTATCCGGTCGGGGTTGATCTCGCCGGCGACCGCGCGGCGCGCGATCTCCTTGGCCGCGTCCGCGATCTCGGCGCGACCGCCATAGTTGACGCACATCGTCAGGGTCATGACCGTGTTGTCGCGGGTGAGTTCCTCCGCGACCTCGAGCTCACGGATCACACTGCGCCACAGTCGCGGTCGGCGACCGGCCCACCGGACCCGGACGCCCATCTCGTTCATCTCGTCGCGCCTGCGCCGGATGACGTCGCGGTTGAAGCCCATCAGGAACTTCACCTCGTCGGGACTGCGCGACCAGTTCTCGGTGGAGAACGCATACGCCGACAACCATCCGACACCGAGTTCGATACAGCCGCAGACGGTATCCATCAGAACGGCTTCGCCACGCTTGTGTCCTTCGGTGCGGGGCAGGCCGCGGTCGGTCGCCCAACGACCGTTGCCGTCCATCACCAGCGCGACGTGCCGCGGCACGAACTGCGCGGGGATCTCCGGCGGACGAGCGCCACTCGGGTGCGGATCCGGTGGTCGCACAGTCTGCGGCGCCACCGATTCGGCCGACCTAGACCCCGGCCGACGTGCCATCACCCGACTCCCCTCACGCGGTTTCCACCAGCCTATGGGGAGCCGTGCGCTCGATGAGCGGCAGGGTTCGCAGCTGACGCTCGAGATGCCACTGCAGATGTGCTGCCGTCAGCCCGCTGGCCTGGCGCGCCACCGAGGCGCTGACCAGTTCGGTGTGGTCCCAGTCGCCGCGGAAGAGAGCCTCCATCAGATCCATGACCCCGAGCGACGGCGTCGCGGCACCCGACGGTCTGCAGTGTGTGCACACGGCGCCACCTGCGGCCACGTGGAACGCACGGTGCGGGCCGGGCCGGGCACAGCGCGCGCACTCGTCCAGGGCAGGCATCCACCCGGCGCAGTGCATGGCGCGCAAGAGGAAGGCGTCGAGTATCAGTTCCCGCGGTCGGCGATCGGTGGCGAGCGCCTCCAGTGCGCCGACGGTGAGTCGGTGCAGCTGATGCGCTGGTGCCCGCTCCTCACCGGCGAGACGCTCGGCCGTCTCCAGGACCGCGCAGGCGGTCGTGTAGCGGCCGTAGTCGGCGACGATGTCGGCCGCGAAGGCGTTGAGGCTGTGCACCTGAGTGACCACATCGAGACTGCGACCCGGATAGAGATGGACGTCGATGTGGGCGAACGGCTCGAGGCGGGCTCCGAACTTGGACCGGGTGCGCCGGACGCCCTTGGCCACCGCGCGCACCAGCCCATGATCCTGGGTGAGCAGCGTGATGATCCGATCGGCCTCGCCCAGCTTGTGCTGGCGGAGCACGACGGCTTCATCCCGATAGAACCTCACCCCGACATTCTTCCACCGGCGTCCACCACAACCGACCACGACATACCGGGATCGGAGTCGGGATCGATGCGTCCGGACGTCAGAGTCCCGCGGCCGCGGCCAGCCGGGGCGGCAGGGTCATCCCGCCCGGGTAGCGATGCCAGCCCTTGCGGTCGTACAACTTGGTCACCGCCAGACCCAGGAGCGCACCGAGGATCAACCCGAGCAGCGTCTGGACGATCGAGCGGGCGAGGCCGGAGCCGGGGTCGGCGTCGAAGTACAGGATCGACCGGACCCCGAGGTACACCACGTGCATGGGCTCGAACGCCGCGATCCAGCTGAACAGTCGTGGACTCGCCTCGAGGGGGATCGTGCCACCCGACGAGGGCAGTCCCAGGATCACGAAGAAGATCAGGTTCACCAGCAGACCGGGATTGCCGAAGATCGCGAGCACCGAACTCGCGGTGACACCGACGGCGAAGATCACCAGCACCGAGAAGGCCCACAGCAAGAAGCTGTTCGGCAGTGAGGTCCCGACGGCGGTGCACACGGCGATGAACAGCGCCGACTGCAGCAGCGCGACCAGCAACAGGATCGTCCACTTGGCGGCGAGGGTGCCCCACCGAGAGATCGCCAGACGCTTGCGCAGCGAGTAGAACGGGCCGTACTCGACCGGGGTCTGACCGAGGAACCCGTCGACGATGACGCTGACCATCATCGCGCCGGTGAAACCTGCGAGCACCAGCAGGAGGGTGAAATAGAACGCCGACAACCCGTTTCCGGCGCCGTCGGGAAGCGGGGTCGGCTCGACCACGGCCACGTTCACCGGATTGGCCAGGGCCAACTGGGCGGCGCCCGAGAACGGTACGTCGGCGCGCGCGAGCTGCTGGCGGACCGTGGCGGTGAGCCGTTCGCCGAACTGGGAGTTGACCTGTTTGTCGATCTCCTGCGCGAAGGTCGTGGTCACCGACGACGCGAACGTCCCCGACCCGCGGTTGATGAACACGTCGATCGACGGCGCATCCGGCTTCGCCTGCAGCACTGCGGCCCGACCGAGGCTGACCGCGTGCTCGGAGAAGTTCGGGCCGATGACGATGACGCCGTACACCTTGCCCGCGTTGAGCTCGTTCAGGGCCGTGGTCCGGTCGGACCGGTGCACATCGAACCCGTTGGGCCGTGCGGCGTCAATGATCCCCGCCGCGACCTGATCACCGAAGTTCTGTTCGGTGGAGCCGTTGCCGTCGGGATTGTCGACCTCGGCGCCGCGGTCGGCGTTGACCAGTGCGATCGGGAAGTCGTGCAGGTTCTCACGGGGGCTGGCCACGGCGCCCATGTAGAGCGCGGCCATCAGGGACATGAGGATCAGCACGAGCACCAGCGGGGCGAGCCAGAACCTGGGCGAGCCGATCACGGCGGCGATTGTCCCGGCGGCCTCTTCTTCGTCCTCTTCGGGCGGGGTCTGCTCCGCGCCGGCAGTGGACTCGCCGGAGACGGGCACGCCGTCAGCGGACACGTCGGCAGCGGGCACATCGGGATCGGACTCGTCGAAATCGGACTCGGGAGCCTCGTGCCGACCGTGGTGACGGGTCGACGCTCCCGGTGCACCGGTCTCTGGGGCGCCGACGTCGGCAACCCCGGCGTCGGCGGTGTCGGCGGTGTCGGGAGCTACCGGGTCGGGAGTCGCCGGGCTGTCGCCACTCGTCCCCGACCCGTTGCCGTAGGTGTTGCTCTCGTCCGGTCCGGCCATGTCCACGCCACCTCTCGGTTCGTCGACCTCGGCGGTCGTCTCGTCAGAAACCCAGTCGGCCGAGCTGGCGGGGGTCCCGTTGCCAGTCCTTGGCGACCTTCACGTGCAGATCCAGGTAGACCCGGACACCCAGCAGCTTCTCGATCTGTGCGCGAGCCACCGTACCGACCTCTTTCAGGCGTGCTCCGCGGTGCCCGATGATGATGCCCTTCTGGCTGTCACGTTCGACATAGAGAATCGCATGGACATCGACCATGGGAGGCTTTCCGCCCGCTCCCGGCGCGGATTTCGATCCTCCGCCTGCTCCCGGCGCGGATTGCGGCTCCGGGTCGCGTTCCTCTCGTGGGATGACCTCCTCGATGACCACCGCCAGAGAGTGGGGCAGTTCGTCATGGACTCCCTCGAGAGCGGCCTCGCGGATGAACTCGGCCATCAGCACCTGTTCCGGCTCGTCGGTGAGCTCACCGTCGGGATAGAACGCGGGGCCGGGCTCGACCAGTGAGACCAGCAGATCGGACAGCACGTCGAGTTGTTTGCCCGACTTCGCCGAGACCGGGACTACCTCGGACGACGGCCCGAGGATCTGCGAGAGGGCGAGTAGTTGGGCGGCGACCCGGTCGGGTGTGACGCGGTCGATCTTGGTGACCACACCCAGAACGGTGGTCCGCGGTGCCATCTCGCGCAGCTGCGTGATGATCCATTTGTCTCCCGGGCCGATCGCCTCGTCGGCGGGGATGCACAGACAGATGACGTCGACCTCGGAATACGTGTCGCGCACCAGGTCGTTGAGTCGCTGCCCGAGCAGTGTCCGTGGCTTGTGCAGCCCCGGTGTGTCGACCAGGATCAGCTGCGCATCCGGACGGTTCACGATGCCGCGGATGGTGTGTCGGGTGGTCTGCGGGCGGTTGGACGTGATCGCGATCTTCTCGCCGACCAACGCGTTGGTCAGTGTCGACTTGCCCGTGTTCGGCCGGCCGACGAAGCAGATGAAACCCGAACGGAACTCCGACATCATCGACCACCCAGGCGCTCTACCGGGGCACCCCGACCGTCGGTCAGGATCGCGTAGGCATCGGAGCTGATCTCGGCGAGCGTGGCCAGACCGGGATCGTCGTCGGCGCCACCGACCAGGACCGCGGCCTCGAATGCGTCTGCACCGCTGGACAGTGCCGTCGCGACCGCCACCTGGAGCGCGCTCAACGACAGGGTTCGAGCGGTCACCGGAGCGCCCGCGTACGTGCGGCCGTCACCGTCGCGCACCGCAGCCCCCTGCGCCGTATCGGCGCGCGCCTGCGCACCACGCGCCAGCGTCACGAGCTTGCCGTCCTCGTCGTCGAGGATCACCTCAGAAGTCACGATCGATCCTTGCTGCCTGCACGGCTGGGGTCACGGTCACGGTGGCGCGAGCCGCGTTCGCGGTCGCGGCGATCGTCCGCCCCGGAGTATCCCTCACCGCGGGATCTCTGTTCGCCACCGGCATCGCGGTCGGTCTCGTCGTCGGTGTCGCCGCCATCTCGGGATTCGGCGTCCTCGTCGTCCGGGTCCTGCGCCAGTCTGGTCACCAGGACGGTGATGATGCGCTGACGCCCTTGCCGATTGGGGCCTCCTTCGGCGGTGAGCCGGAGCCCGTTGGACTCGACGTCGGCGCCGGGCAGCGGCACGCGGCCGAGTGCGAGTCCGACCAGTCCGCCGACGGTCTCGACCTCGTCCTCGTCGATCTCGATGCCTACGAGCTCGGCGAGATCCTCCACCGAGAGACGGGCGGACACGCGATAACGACCGTCGTCGAGTTCCTCGATCGGCGCGACCTCGTCGAGGTCGTACTCGTCGGTGATCTCACCGACGATCTCCTCGAGCACGTCCTCGATGGTCACCAGACCCGCTATCCCGCCGTACTCGTCGACCAGCAGTGCCATGTGGTTGCGGGTGCGCTGCATGTCGGCGAGGACCTTGTCGAGCGGCTTGGAGTCCGGGATGAACTCGGCATCACGCATCAACTCGCGGACCAGGATCGACGACGCCTCACCGCGCGTCGAATGGGCGACGAGGTCCTTGAGATAGACCACACCGAGGATGTCGTCGGGATTCTCGCCGATCACCGGGATCCGCGAATGTCCGGATCGCACGGCAAGACTCGTCGCCTGCGCGACCGACTTGTCGACCTCGATCCAGACCATCTCCGGTCGGGGCACCATCACCTCGCGCGCGTTGGTGTCGCCGAGGTCGAAGACCGACTGGATCATCCGCCGCTCGTCGGCGGCCACCACACCACTCGCCTCGGCGAGGTCGACGACCTCGCGCAACTCGACCTCGGTCGCGAACGGGCCGTTGCGGAATCCCTTACCCGGCGTGAGTGCGTTACCGATGAGGATCAACAGGCGGGTCAGCGGGGTCAGCAGGACACCCAACGCCTGCAACACGACCGCGGACGCGAGGGCGATGCTGTAGGCGTGTTGCCTGCCCAATGTCCGGGGTCCGACCCCGATCGCAACGTAGGAGACCACCGCCATCACCCCGATGGCGAGCAGCAGACCCCACCCCACCCCGATGGAATCCGTTGCGGCGACCGCGATCAGAGCCACGGCGGCCGTCTCGCAGACCACGCGCAGCAGGACGGCGATACCGACGTAGGTCCCCCGTGATCGCAGGATCGTCATCAGCGGGCGGGCACCGGCGCGATGATCTTTGAGGAGATCGTCGACGCGGGCGTTAGAGACCGTCGACACCGCGGTGTCGACTGCGGCGAAGACGCCACCGACCACCATGAGCACGATCGCTGCGACGACGAACCACACGTCGTGTGGCACGCTCACTCCTCCTCGGCCGCGGTACGGCCCTCTCGTCCGACTCCGGGCGCCTGCTGATCGGCGAAGCCGATGTTGGTCAGCAGTCGCGAGTCCCGATCGGACTGACGTTGCTCACGAGCACGGCGATGACGATCGGCGTACCAGTCCTCGAGGATTCGGCCCTGCAGACCGAACATCTCCTTCTCCTCCTCGGGTTCGGCGTGGTCGTAGCCGAGGAGATGCAGGACACCGTGCACGGTGAGCACGGCCAGTTCGTGATCGAAGGAGTGATGCGCCGCCTTGGCCTGGTCTGCCGCGAACTCGGGGCACAGCACGATGTCGCCGAGCAGGGCGGGTCCCGGGTCGGCGGCATCCGGCCGCCCACCCGGTGACAACTCGTCCATCGGGAAGCTCATGACGTCGGTGGGCCCAGGCAGATCCATCCACTGCACATGCAGGTCGGCCATCGTGTCGAGATCGACGAGCACCACCGACAACTCGGCGGCCGGGTGGACGTCCATCGCAGCGATGGCGAAGCGCGCAGCCTCGATGATCAGGCCCTCGGGGACCTCGACACCCGACTCGTTCGCGAGCTCGATGCTCATGAACGACGTCCGTGTCCGGCCGCACGCCGTGCCGCCCGGTTGCCGGGCAGACGGTCGGCATCACGCAGATTGCTCGCGGCGCGGGCGTTCTCCTCGGCTCGGCCGTAAGCGTCCACGATGTCGGCGACCAGTCGGTGGCGGACCACGTCGGCACTGGTGAGCTGCGAGAAGTGGATGTCGTCGACCCCGTCCAGGATTCGGGTCGCCGTGCTCAGCCCGCTCTGCGCGCCGCCCGGCAGATCGACCTGGGTGGTGTCACCGGTGACCACGATCTTGGAACCGAAACCCAGCCGGGTGAGGAACATCTTCATCTGCTCGCCGGTGGTGTTCTGTGCCTCGTCGAGGATGATGAACGCGTCGTTGAGGGTCCGCCCCCGCATGTACGCCAGCGGCGCGACCTCGATCACCCCGGCGGCCATCAGTTTGGGGATCGAGTCCGGATCCATCATGTCGTGCAGCGCGTCGTAGAGCGGGCGCAGGTACGGATCGATCTTCTCGCTGAGCGTGCCCGGCAGGAAGCCGAGCCGCTCCCCTGCCTCGACAGCCGGCCGGGTCAGGATGATCCGGGTGACCGACTTGTTCTGCAGCGCCTGTACAGCCTTCGCCATCGCCAGATAGGTCTTACCGGTACCGGCCGGACCGAGGCCGAACACGATGGTGTTGGTGTCGATCGCGTCGACGTACCGCTTCTGGTTCAGCGTCTTCGGCCGGATCGTCTTGCCGCGGCGCGAGAGGATGTCCAGGGACAGCACTTCCGCTGGTGACTCCGAGTCGCCTTTCGACAGCATCGAGACGCTGTGACGCACGAGATCCGGCGTCAACGGCGTGCCACGTCCGACGAGATCGACGAGTTCGGCCACGACCCGCTCGGAGGCGCCGACGTCGGCGGGGGTCCCGGTGAGGGTCACTTGGTTGCCGCGGACATGGATGTCGGCGGGCAGGAGTTGTTCGAGGGAGCGCAGATTGACGTCACTCGCCCCGAGTAGGCCGAACACCGCCTCGGGAGAGATCTCCACAGTGGAGGTGACCACACTCGCGCCCGCGCCGGTCCTGCTGGTCGTCCTGGCTGCGCCGGTGTTGTCGTCACTCACGTATGAGATCACTCCTCGGTGGTGTGTCCCCGGTGTCGGGGAGGTGGGGTCGGTCGGCTCGATCGGCCGATGACCGGTTCATTCTATCGCGATTGAACCCGCGATCAGCAGGCAATATTTCCGTGCCTCGACCTCGGGTGATCAGACGCCGAGCAGGCGGATGGTCTGTCGGGTGCATTGACTGTGAGGGTCGACGAAGGCGTCGTGTCCTTCGCCGGGCACCACGAGCAACTCCGCGTCCTGACCGCGCGCTGCCGCCGCCCGCACGAATCGGCGGCTGGCCTCGACCGGTACGGCGCGGTCCTCCCCCGCGTGCACGGCGACCACGCGTGCGGGAAACGCCGGCTGGTGGGCCGGCGATGCGTCGCGGTATCGGTCGGGGACGTCGGCTCGGCGACCGCCGAGCAGCCCGACCAGCGACGGTCGGTCGCCGGCATCGGGATCGGCAAGGTCGAGTGGCGCAGACTGCGCGACCACGGTGGTGATGGTGCAGGTGTCGGTGCGCGCTCCGAGTCGGGCGGTCGCCCAGACCGCGAGTTGACCGCCGGCGGAATGGCCGATGACGACGACCGATCTCCGGGCCAACCGTTCGGCGATCGGCGACGGGAGTGCGTCGGGGACCGGACCGTCGAGTGCACGGATCGCCGCGACGACGTCTCGTCCGGTGGACGGCCACCCACCACCCGGCTCACCGACACGGCGGTACTCGATGTTCCAGACGACGCATCCACGCGCGGCGAGCAGCCGGGCGATGGCGGTCTCGATGGTCAGCGCGAACTCGGTGGTCCAGTAGCCGCCGTGGACGAGCACGATCAGCGGGACCGTCTCGCCTCCACCCGTCGGATCGGAGCCCCCTTCGTCATCGACGGGATGATAGACGTGACCGAATTGGGAAGGCGCCGAACCATAGTGCACTTTCACGCGATGGACGCGACCGCTCATCGCCGAACCCAGCGGTCGGTGAGGGCGCCGATGGCTCCCAGTGCGACTACTGCCGCCGCCGAGGTCCGGAGCACCTCGGGACCGAGTACGACCGGCTGCGCACCGAGCGCGACGAGATCGGCGATCTCGGCGTCGTCGAGGCCGCCTTCGGGCCCGACGACCAGCAAGATCTCCGGGAGCCCGGCCAGTGGGATGTCGCGAAGCGGCTCTGCGGCCTCCTCGTGCAGGAGGAGGACCCTGCCTCCGCCGGCCAGGACGTCGGCGGCCCGGGCCCGGACGTCGGTGGTGCTCGCCAGCTCGGTGATCTCGGGAATCCACGATCGCCGACTCTGCTTTGCCGCCGCTGCGGCGACGGAGCGCCACTTGGCCACCCCTTTGTCGGCTTTGCCCGACCAGCGCGCGACGCACCGCGCCGCCTGCCACGGGACGATACGGTCGGCACCGGCCTCGGTGGCCAGGTCGACCGCGAGTTCCGACCGTTCCGATTTCGGCAGGGCCTGCACCACGGTCACCACCGGACGCGGGCGGTCGGTGAAGACGAAGGTCCGGACGCGTCCGCGCAGTCGGTCCTTGCCCTCGACCGCGACGACCTCGCATTCAGCGCGTGCGCCACGACCGTCGGAGACGACGACGGCCTCCCCGACCTTGAGTCGGGTGACGGTCACCGCGTGTCTGCCCTCGGGGCCGTCGATGACGACATCGGCTCCCGCAGAAGGGACCTGGTCGACCCAGAAGACCGGAGGGCTCATCGGCCGACGCCTGCGCTCAGCGACCGGCGAAAGCGTTGCGCAGACGGGAGAACAGGCCCCCGGGTGCCGTGGCCGCGCTCGTGCTGACGAGTTCGGAGGCGTCGCCGGACACCTCGCGGAATCGCTTGAGCGCGTCGGTCTGCGCGGCGTCGAGTCGCGTCGGGACGGCGACGTCCAGGTGCGCGTGCAAGGTGCCGCGGACGCCGGTGTTCAGGTGCGGCACGCCCTGACCCTTCACCTTCACGACCTGTCCGGGCTGGGTACCGGCGGCGATCGTGATCGTCGCCGAGCCGTCGAGGATGGTGTCGATCGTGAGTTCGGTGCCCAACGCGGCGTCGGCGATGGGGACACGGATGGTGCAGTGCAGATCGTCCTTGTCGCGGACGAAGACGTCGTGCGCGCGTTCGGCGACCTCGACGTAGAGATCGCCCGCGGGGCCGCCACCGGCGCCGACCTCTCCCTGGCCGGCGAGACGGACACGCATGCCGCTCTCCACACCGGCCGGGATGCGCACCGTCATCGTGCGACGCGACCGGACGCGCCCGTCACCACCGCACTTACGGCACGGATCCGGGATGATGTCGCCGGTGCCGTGGCACGTCGGGCATTCACGCACGGTCATCACCTGACCGAGGAACGAGCGCTGCACCGCCTGGATCTCACCGGCGCCCTTGCACGTGTCGCACGTGGTGGGCTTCGAGTCGCCGTTCGTGCCCGCACCGTGGCACAGATCGCACAGGATGGCGGTGTCGACCGTGATCTCCTTGGCCACCCCCGCGGCGCACTCCTCGAGATCGAGTTCCATCGCGACCAGCGCCGGCTCGCCGGGCTGCACCCGACTCTTGGGTCCGCGACCGGAACCGAATCCACCGCCACCGAAACCGCCTCCGTTGCCGAAGAAGGCCTCGAAGACGTCACCGAGACCGCCGCTCCCGAAGCCGCCGCCGCCGAAGCCACCGGCACCCGCGCCGGCCAGGGGATCCCCGCCCGCGTCGACGATGCGTCGCTTCTCCGGATCGGTGAGCACCTCGTAGGCGGTGCTCACCTCCTTGAACTTCTCCTCTTCACCCGGGTTGACGTCCGGGTGGAGTTCACGTGCCTTCTTGCGATAGGCGCGTTTGATCTCCTGGTCGGTCGCCCCTTGGGCGACGCCCAGGATTCCGTAGTAGTCACGTGCCACGGTTGTCTCGGTCCTTCGTCTCACCAGTCGTCACCGGCAGCGCCGGTGGTTCGCATCGGTCGGGTGTTCGGCGATCTCCGCCGTCTGCGGCAGGGTTCCGATCGCACCGCGCGGATGCAGCGTTCAGCGTTCGGCCAGCACTTCGCCGACATATTTGGCAACGGCCGCCACGGAGGCGATTGTTCCCGGGTAGTCCATACGGGTGGGCCCGACCACACCGACGCCCCCGAACACGGTGCCCGATGCACCGTACCCCGTGGACACCACCGACGTTCCACGGAGGTTCTCGGTCTGCGTCTCCTCGCCGATCTGGACGGTCACCCGTCCCATACGCTGCGTCGTCGCGAGCAACTTGAGCACGACCACCTGCTCCTCGAGTGCCTCGAGGACGGTGTCCATACCGCCGAGGACCGGCGCGAAGTCGGCCGCCGACCGGGTCAGGTTCGACGTCCCACCCAGCACCAGTCGGTCGTCACCCCGCTCGACCAGTGTCTCGACCAGGACCGTCGCGACGTTGACCACGGCTCCGCGGATGTCTGCCGGCGTCCCGTTGGCGACCTCGGCCACCGCGGCGGAGGCCGCTTCGAGCCGCTGACCGTGCAGTGCCGCGGAGAACATGTCGCGGATCCGGCTGAGGTCGTCGTCGTCGACATCCTCCGAGAGAACCACCATCCTCTGCTCGACCCTGCCGTTGTCGGTGATGACGACCAGGAGCAGCCGCGACGGCGAGAGCGAGACCACCTCGAGGTGACGGACCGTGGCGGTCGAGAGCACCGGATACTGGATGACCGCGACCTGTCGCGTCAGCTGCGCGAGCAGCCGCACCGACCGACGCAGGACGTCGTCGAGATCGACTCCGGAGTCCAGGACCGACAGGATCGCGCGGCGCTCGGCACCCGACAGCGGTTTGATCTCGCTGATCCGGTCGACGAACATCCGGTATCCCTTGTCGGTGGGGATGCGTCCGGAGCTGGTGTGCGGCTGGGCGATGTATCCCTCGGCCTCGAGGACCGCCATGTCGTTGCGGACCGTCGCACTGGAGACCCCGAGCTGATGGCGCTCGACCAGCGCTTTGGAACCGATGGGCTCCTGGGTGTCGACGAAATCCGTGACGATGGCACGCAGGATCTCGAACCGTCGGTCATCGGTACTCGACACGCGACACTCCTCCCAGTACCCGGCGACTGCCATACAGTAGGTGTCGTCCATCTTACGAAACCGCCGTGCGCAGAAGCGGGAGGCGAGCGTCCAGGCACGCCCCGAGCCCGCCGACCGACCTCGGCGCAGCTATCAGGAAGTCATCGGGGAATGATCTTCAAGGGCGTCCGGGACGGCAAACCGTATCCGGACCACGGCTTGTCCGCTCGGGGCTGGGCCAAGATTCCGCCACGCCAGTTCCGGCTCGACGAACTGACCACCGTGACCACCGTGCTCGCCCTCGACCGCCTGCTCAGTGAGGACTCCACCTTCTACGGCGACCTGTTCTCGCACGTGGTGCGGTGGCAGGGCGAGATCTACCTGGAAGACGGGCTCCACCGTGCCGTGCGTTCGGCGCTGCGGAACCGGCACATCATCCATGCCCGGATGCTGGACCTCGACGCCCTGGACCTCGACGACCCGGCGGCATCGCTCGACGATCAGCTGGACACGGCGGAGATCCCGACACCTGCGAGGCCCGCGGTCACCGGGCCAACCCGCCGGCCGGCTCGCTCGACCGGCTGGACCCCGCCGCCCGGTCCGCCGAGCGGCTCACAGCCGCGCGTGTGGTGAACACGGACGATCCTCGGTACCGACGCAGGGCGTGACCGCCGCCGCGCGGGAGGTCAGCCCCAGAGGATGTCGCGCACCACACCGTCGGCGAGCAACCGTCCCCGGTCGGTGAGCACCAGGCGTTCGTCATCCACACGCCGGAGCAGTCCGTCGGTGACCAGGCGGGCGGCACGGCGGCGTTCGGCCGAGTCCAGATCGGCATCCGCCAATCCCGAGGCACAGCGCGCGGTCAACATCACGCGTTCGGTGTGGGACTCGTCACCATCGGGTACCTCGTGACCGTTCACCGGCAGCTCGCGGACGGCCAGCGAATCGGCGTAGCGCGCCGGATGTTTGTGGTTCCACCACCGCACACCGTTCACATGCGAGTGGGCTCCGGGCCCCACCCCCCACCAATCGTGGCTGTACCAGTAGCCGAGGTTGTGCCGACACCAGGACTCCGGTTCCGGGCGAGACCAATTGGAGACCTCGTACCAGCGCAGACCCGCCTCGGTCAGCCGATCGTCGATGATCTGATAGCGCCGCGCGAGGACGTCGTCGTCGGGTGCGGGCAGCTCACCACGTCGGATGCGCCGGGCGAGCGCGGTCCCGTCCTCGACGATCAGCGCGTATGCCGACACGTGGTCGACCGGTGCGCCCAGGATCGCGTCGAGCGTCGCGTGCAGATCCGCGTCGGTCTCCCCCGGTGTGCCGTAGATCATGTCCAGGTTCACGTGGTCGAAGCCCGCCGCGGCAGCCTCGCGAGCAGCGGCAGCCGCCCGTCCAGGGGTGTGCGTGCGGTCGAGGACGGCCAGGACATGTGCTGCCGCGGACTGCATCCCGAGTGAGACGCGGGTGAAACCCGCAGCACGGATGCCGGCGAAGAACTCCGGATCGGTGCTCTCCGGATTCGACTCGGTGGTGGTCTCGGCGTCGGCCGTCAACTCGAACCGCTCCCGGATGTCGTCCAACAGACCACCCAGTCCGGACGCGCCGAGCAACGACGGGGTGCCGCCACCGACGAAGATCGTCGAGACGGGACGTCGCGGACTCATCAGCTCGGCCGCGAGGTCCAGTTCGGCACGGACGGCGGTGCGCCACGACTCGGGCGACGAACTGCTGCCCAGCTCCCCTGCCGTGTACGTGTTGAAGTCGCAGTATCCGCAGCGTGTGGCACAGAAAGGCACGTGTACGTAGAGCCCGAGGGGCGTGGTCGGGTCGACCGACGACAGGCCGTCGCGGAGGTCGGCGGACAGCGCCGTACCCGGTCGGGACGACGTGTCGGGGGCTGCAGAACTCACCCGACCATTGTGCGCCGACCATCGGGCGCCGGGAATATCGGCCATCCCGAGGCCCTTGGAACTGGAACGAGGTCACCATCGGCCTCTTTGCATCACCGTGATGCAAAATAACCCCTAGTAGACTCCGCGAGGAAGCACGTGGCACTATGGACACCGTGATTTTCCCCGGGGTGTGGCTGGCCGCTCGCCGCCACATCGATCTCAAGCGCGTCAACAGCGCATTCTGTCGTCCGTAGACGACGTACTGGCCCCGAGACAGTTCCCGCTGCCTTCTTCGCGGGGATGCCGGCACGTGATTCAGCCCAACCGTGCAAGTGCCCGGCGCTTCCATGCGCCGACTCAGGAGATTTCATGACGTCGACGACTGACGCGATCAGCACCGCCGAGTCCGGCGGCGAGCCCACTCGGCCCGCCCGCGCACGCGGTGGCGCCGCGAACGGCGACCGACCGGCCCGTACCGCCCGCCCGCGCCCGACCAAGCGTCGCGCCGAGGGCCAGTGGAAGCTCGGCTACCGCGAGCCACTGACCCCCAACGAGCAGGTCAAGAAGGACGACAACCCGCTCAACGTCCGGGCCCGGGTCGAGAACATCTATTCCAAACGCGGGTTCGACTCCATCGACAAGCAGGACCTCCGCGGTCGGCTGCGCTGGTGGGGCCTGTACACCCAGCGCGCCAAGGGATTCGACGGCACCTTCACCGGTGACGACAACATCGACATCCTGGAGGACAACCACTTCATGATGCGGGTGCGTTGCGACGCAGGCGATCTCAACGTCGCCCGGCTGCGCACCATCGGCCAGATCTCGACCGAGTTCGGCCGCGACACCGCAGACCTCTCCGACCGCGAGAACGTCCAGTACCACTGGATCAAGATCGAGGACGTCCCGACGATCTGGGAACGTCTCGAGTCCGTGGGCCTCAAGACCACCGAGGCCTGCGGCGACTGCCCGCGCGTCGTGCTCGGTTCGCCGCTCGCCGGCGAGGCGGTGGACGAGGTGCTGGACCCCACACCGGCAATCGACGAGATCGTGCGCCGGTACATCGGCGACCCGCAGTACTCGAATCTGCCGCGCAAGTTCAAGACGGCGATCTCCGGTCTGCAGGACGTCTCCCACGAGACCAACGACGTCGCCTTCATCGGCGTCGAGCACCCCGAGCACGGCCCCGGCCTCGACCTGTGGGTCGGCGGCGGCCTGTCCACCAACCCGATGCTCGCTCAACGCGTCGGTGCCTGGATCCCGCTCGACGAGGTCCCCGACGTCTGGGAGGGCGTTGTCGCCATCTTCCGCGACTACGGATACCGCCGCCTCCGCGCCAAGGCACGCCTGAAGTTCTTGATCAAGGACTGGGGCATCGAGAAGTTCCGCCAGGTGCTCGAGGACGAGTACCTGGGCCGCAAGCTGATCGACGGACCCGCTCCGGTACCGCTGACCGCGCCCCGCGACCACGTCGGCGTCCAGCGCCTCAAGAACGGTAAGAACTCGGTCGGTTTCGCGGCGATCGCCGGACGCGTCTCGGGCACGATCCTGACCGCTGTCGCCGATGCCGCCGAGCGCGTCGGCTCCGACCGAATCCGCTTCACGCCCTACCAGAAGCTCGTCGTCCTCGACGTCCCCGACGACAAGGTCGAGCAGCTCATCGCCGAGGTCGGCGAGTTGGGCCTGTCGGCTCGTCCGACGAACTGGCGCCGGAACCTGATGGCGTGCAGCGGTATCGAGTTCTGCAAGCTCTCGTTCACCGAGACCCGCAAGCGCTCGCAGCGGCTCGTCCCCGAACTCGAGGAGCGGCTGGCCGACATCAACGACGCCCTGGACGTGCCGATCACGGTCAACATCAACGGCTGCCCCAATTCGTGCGCACGCTCCCAGATCGCCGACATCGGCTTCAAGGGCCAGCTCATCGACGGCGAGGACGGCCGCCCGACCGATGGCTTCCAGGTCCACCTCGGCGGCAGCCTCGGCCAGGACGCCGGGTTCGGCCGGAAGCTGCGTCAGCACAAGGTGAGCGCCACCGAGATCGGCGACTACATCGACCGCGTGGTGCGCAACTTCCTCGACCAGCGCGACGAGGGAGAGCGGTTCGCCCAGTGGGCGGTCCGCGCAGACGAGGAGGCTCTGCGATGACCACTTCCGTCACCTCGACCGGACGCACACACAGCGCCGAGGAACTGCGCGCGATCGCCGAACGCGGCGCCGCGGATCTCGGAGCAGACGCGACTCCCGAGGAACTCCTGCGCTGGACCGCGCAGACCTTCGGCAACAATTTCGTCGTCGCATCGAACATGCAGGATGCCGCGTTGGTCGACCTCGCCGCCACGCACGTCGATTCCGAACTCCTGGACGGCGACAAGCTCAAGATCCTCTTCCTCGACACCGGTTATCACTTCGCCGAGACGATCGGCACGCGCGATGCGGTCGAGTCGATCTACGACGTCGAGATGGTCAACCTGACCCCAGAGCACACCGTCGCAGAGCAAGACGAACTGTTGGGCCGCAACCTCTTCGCCCGCGATCCGGGTGAATGCTGCCGTCTCCGCAAGGTCGTGCCGCTGAAGAGTGGCCTGTCGCGCTTCGACGCCTGGGTGACCGGTATCCGCCGCGTCGAGGCCCCGACCCGTGCCAACGCCCCGTTGATCACCTTCGACGAGGGTTTCGGACTGGTGAAGATCAACCCGATCGCCGCCTGGTCCGACGAGACGATGCAGGACTACATCGACACACACGGTGTCCTGGTCAATCCCCTGGTGGACGAAGGGTATCCGTCGATCGGATGCGCCCCGTGCACCGCGAAGCCCGAACCCGGATCCGATCCGCGCAGCGGCCGTTGGGCCGGCCGAGCCAAGACAGAATGTGGGTTGCACGCATGACCATCACCTCCGACGCCGCCACCCGCGAGATCCCGGTGACCGACGACGAGTTCACCACCCTGGATGCTCTCGAGTCCGAGGCCATCCACATCTTCCGCGAGGTCGCGGGCGAGTTCGAGCGGCCGGTGATCCTGTTCTCCGGCGGCAAGGACTCGACGGTGTTGCTGCATGTCGCCCTGAAGGCCTTCTGGCCTGCGCCACTGCCGTTCTCGCTCCTGCACGTCGACACCGGTCACAACCTCACCGAGGTACTCGAGTTCCGAGACCAGGTGATCGAACGGCACGGCCTGCGGCTGCACGTCGCCAGCGTCGAGGACTACCTCGCCGACGGTCGCCTCACAGAGCGTCCCGACGGCGTCCGCAACCCGCTGCAGACCATCCCGCTGCTCGATGCGATCACCGAGAACCGCTTCGACGCGGTGTTCGGCGGCGGCCGGCGCGACGAGGAGCGCTCGCGCGCCAAGGAACGGATCTTCTCGCTGCGCAACGCCTTCGGCCAATGGGACCCGAAACGCCAGCGACCGGAACTGTGGAACCTGTACAACGGTCGGCACGCGCCGGGCGAGCACGTCCGGGTGTTCCCGCTGTCGAACTGGACCGAGCTCGACATCTGGCGCTACATCGCCCGCGAGCAGGTCATCCTGCCGTCGATCTACTACGCCCACGAGCGCGATGTCTTCCAGCGCGACGGCATGTGGATGACCCCCGGGGTCTGGGGTGGACCGCGCGACGGCGAGACCCTCGAGCGTCGCTGGGTGCGGTATCGGACCGTCGGTGACGGCAGCTCGACCGGCGCCGTCCTGTCCGAGGCCCGTGACAACGACGCTGTTCTCGACGAGGTCGCGGCGTCCCGGCTCACCGAGCGTGGCGCCACCCGCGGCGACGACCGAGTGTCCGAGGCCGCGATGGAAGACCGCAAGCGCGAAGGATACTTCTGATGACGCACGCCCCTGACCTCCTGCGAATCGCCACGGCGGGCAGCGTCGACGACGGCAAGTCCACTCTCGTCGGACGTCTGCTCTACGACACGAAATCGGTTCTCGCCGACCAGATCGACGCGGTCACCAAGGCATCGGTCGATCGCGGCCTCGACGGGCCCGATCTCTCGCTGCTCGTCGACGGACTGCGCGCGGAGCGCGAGCAGGGCATCACCATCGATGTCGCGTACCGCTACTTCGCCACGCCCACACGGTCGTTCGTGCTCGCCGACACCCCAGGGCACGTCCAGTACACGCGAAACACGGTGTCCGGGGCATCGACCGCGCAGTTGGTCATCCTGCTGGTCGACGCCCGCAACGGCGTGGTGGCACAGACCCGCAGGCACGCCGCGGTGATGGCGCTGCTGGGCGTTCCGCAACTCGTGCTCGCGGTCAACAAGATCGACCTCGTCGACGACGCCGAGACGGCGTTCCGTCAGATCTCCGCAGACTTCGTCGAGTTGACGCGCTCACTCGGATGGTCGGCCGACCAGGTCATCTCGATCCCGGTCTCGGCACTGCACGGCGACAACATCGCCAGCCGGTCCGAGGGCACCCCGTTCTACGACGGGCCCGCACTCATCGAGCATCTCGAAACGGTCC
Source organism: Gordonia soli NBRC 108243 (assembly GCF_000334455.1). Classification (GTDB taxonomy): domain Bacteria; phylum Actinomycetota; class Actinomycetes; order Mycobacteriales; family Mycobacteriaceae; genus Gordonia; species Gordonia soli. Next base: position 19,975 of record NZ_BANX01000024.1, on the reverse strand, counting down.
CCAACGTCACCGACCCCCGTCCGGTCGGACTCCGGTTCCCGGTCCAGTACGTGATCCGCCCGCGCACACCCGAGTTCCCGGACTATCGCGGCTACGCGGGTCAGATCTCCGCCGGCCGTGTGTCGGTGGGCGACGAGGTGGTCGTGCTCCCGTCGGGAACCCGCACCACGATCAGCAAGATCGACACCGCGGACGGCGATCTGGAGACCGCACATACCGGTCGGAGTGTCACCCTCTTGCTGGCCGACGATGTCGACGTGTCGCGCGGCGACGTCATCGCGGCGGCGGTCGACGCCCCCGAACCCACCCAGCAGTTCACCGCGACGGTGTGCTGGCTCGCAGAGAAGCCGCTTCGCCCCGGTGCCCGCCTGCTCCTCAAGCACGGCACGCGCACCACGCAAGCCATCATCGGGTCGCTCGATGTGCTGTTCGACGAGCAGGGCCTGTCGCTGGTCGATGCACCGGAGTCGGTGGAGCTCAACCAGATCGGCCGGATCTCCGTGCAGACCGCCGAGCCGATCGCGGCCGACGACTACCAGACCAATCGCGAGTCGGGCAGCTTCCTGCTCATCGACCCGCAGGGTGGCAACACCCTGGGCGCCGGACTCGTCGGCGACGCTCTGGCCGAGCTGCACCTGAACGCGTCGCCGGCCCCGGTCTGATGCACACCCCCGGCTTCGGGGACGGACCGACGCTGGTCCTGGCCGCGCACGGCAGCCGCGACCCGCGCTTCGCTGCCACCACCGAGCGCGTCGCGGCAGCGGTTCGCGCCCGACTGCGTGGGATCACCGTCCGTCCCGCGTACCTGGACCTGAACTCCCCCACCGTGGGCGATGTCATCGCCGAGACGGCCGGCGACCAGGTCGTCGTGCCGTTGCTCTTCGCAGACGGCTATCACAGCAGCGTGGACCTGCCCTCGATCATCACCGAGCGGCGTCTGCCGGGCGCGCGGGTGACCCAGAGCCCCGTGATCGGAACCCATCCCCTGGCCTCGGCACTCGCCGACCGGCTGCACTCGGCCGGTCTCCGCGACGACGACGGCGTGATCCTGTGTGCGGTGGGGTCATCCAACCCGGCGGCCGACGACCATGTCCGCCGACGGGCTCGTGAACTCACACATCTCGTTGGCCGACCGGTCGTGACCGTGTTCGCGACGCGACTGGGTGAGAATGCGGCTGCGGTCGCCGGTGCGGTGGAGCACCTCAGGGGACGCGGAGCCGCTCGGATCGCGCTGTCCCCGTACTTCCTGTCGGCCGGGTTGCTCATCGAGCGCATGGAACGTGCGCTGGACGTCATCGCGCCAGGGGCGCTGGTGGCCGCTCCGTTGGGGGCTCACCCGGACGTGGTGACCGCGATCGTCGGCCATTACCTCCGCTCCGTCGGGCCCGGCGTCGCAGCCACCGTCGGGGCGTCGCTCACGGTTCGCTGATCCGGTCCCGGGATCCGGAGTGGTCACGAACGCGGCGTGAGCGAGACTCCGCGACAATAATCGTCGCGGCCTCGCGCTCACGCCGCGGCGCGAACCACAGGCGACGACATCTCCCCTACGGTCACTCGTCGCCAGACGAACCGGCGCCGAACACGACCCGCAGAATGCCTGGGTCGCCGCGCAGCTCACCGACCGCGATGGCCTGCTCGACGCCCATCCCACCTGCTGCGAGGGCGACGACGACCTCTGGCGCGGCGACGAACACGGTGTCCGGCACGTCGGAACTGACGAACGCATCGGGGCCGTTCTCGTCGACACGCAGCACCATGACGAACCCGTCGGTCTCGATTCCGAGCTCGACCGGAGGTGACGCGGTCGCGCCGCGCAAGAGGGCGGGCAACGCGAGGGTGAGCCACCGCGGCCGGAACGCATCATCCCCTTGCCCGGACGCGAGCAGCGGCGCCCCCCAGCGACCGAGCGATTCCATCGGTTCCCGTAGCCCCTGACCCCACGATGTCAGCGCGTAGGCCACCCCCGTGTCCTCGAGACGTCGTTCGACGATCCCGTTCGCCTCCATCGTTCGCAGACGATCGGCGAGCAGATTCGTCGCGATCCCGTGCAGCGAGTTCTTGAGGTCGGTGTACCGCATCGGCCCGGGAAGCAACTCGCGCACGATGAGCAGCGTCCACCGTTCGCCCACCATGTCGAGGGAGCGGGCGAGCGCACAGAACTGCCCGTAACTGCGCGACCCCTTCGGGTTTTGATTGACTTTCTCCATCGCAGTTGATTCTATCAACCAGAACACCGTCGAGGCGAGACCCAGGGGGTTCCAGTGGAGCTGAACATCGATTGGTTGGCCGTGGTGATCGCGATCGTGGTCGGGATGGCCGTCGCATGGGTCTGGTACAGCGATTGGGGCCTGGTCGGCAGCACCTGGCGACGACTGACCGGGGTGACCGCAGACGACTCGGCGCGAGGCGGCAAGGCGCCCTTCGTGATCCTGGTGGCATCGATCGTGGTCACCGCGATCGCCCTCGCCGCAGCCAGTTCCGTCGCGGAAGGCTTCTTCGAAACCGACTCCCTGTGGCTCGCAGTGGGAGTCGGAGCGGCCGCGTGGTTGGGGTTCTCTCTGACAACTCTGGCGCAGCACAATGGATTCGAGCTGAAGCCAGCCGCGCTGACCGCGATCAACTCGGCCTACCAGCTCGTGCTGTTCGTCGGAATGACCGTTCCCATCGGGTTGCTGCAGTAGCATTCTCCCGACCCGCGACGCCGGTGACTGCCGCGGCGATACTGCCGACCGGCGCGAACATGCCAGGGCCCCGTGGTCGGAGATCGACCACGGGGCCCTGACTGTTCTCGTTCTCGGTCGCCTCAGTCGGCGACCAGTTCCGGCACCTTCGTCGCGCGCGCGAAGACGTCCTCGCCAGGACTCAGGTTGAGCGCGTTCGCGTCTCCGCGGGTGACCTGGGCGTGGAACTCCTCACCGGTCGTCGCCGCGACGAGCTCGACCCGCGTCTCGAAGCCGAGGTTCACCACACGGACGACGCGCGCCTTGATCACACCTGTGTCCAGCGATGTGTCGGCGGCCGGCAACGCCAACTCCGGATTGCGTCCGATGCGGATGTCGTGCGGCCGCACCAGTTCTCCGTTGACCCGCACCGTCGAACCGAGGAACGATGCGACGAAGACGTTCGCCGGACGATCGTAGAGCTCGTCGGGTGCGCCGACCTGCTCGATGCGTCCCTTGTTGAGCACCGCGATCCGATCGCTGACGTCGAGGGCCTCCTGCTGGTCGTGGGTGACCAGCACGGTGGTGACGTTGACGTCCTCGTGCAGGCGCCGCAACCACTTCCGGAGATCCTCACGGACCTTGGCGTCGAGCGCACCGAACGGTTCGTCGAGGAGCAGGACCTGGGGGTCGACGGCGAGCGCGCGGGCGAGCGCCATGCGCTGACGCTGACCACCCGACAGCTGCGCCGGGAAGCGCCGCTGGAACCCGGTGAGCCCCACGATCTCCAGCAGCTCGTCGACCTTCTTGTCGATCTCCGGCTTGGGTCGCTTACGGATCTTCAGGCCGAAGGCGACGTTGTCGCGAACCGACAGGTGCTTGAACGCGGCGTAGTGCTGGAACACGAACCCGATGTCCCGCTTCTGTGGCGAGAGGCCCGTGACGTTGCCGCCGTTGATGACCACCGTGCCCGAGTCGAGGGAGTCGAGTCCCGCGATCGCACGGAGCAGGGTGGACTTCCCCGATCCCGACGGACCGAGCAGCGAGGTCAACGACCCGGCCGGGATGTCGATGGAGACGTCGTCGAGTGCCGCGAAGTCGCCGTAGCGCTTGTTGGCGCCGATCACCGAGATGGACATGTCACACGCCTTCCGTGTCGATGCCGATGGCTCGGCTGTCGTTGTGGGGGTCGCGGCGGACCCGAACCTCTTGAGTTGCGTCGACCGCGGCCGGTCCGTGCGGGACCGCGAGGGCAGGCTCGACCACTTCGTCCTCGGAGGTGTAGGTGGTACTGGCCTCCGCGAGGCGGCTACGGGCCCGACGCTCGATGAGCGTCATCGCGACGAGCACCACGATCGCGACGAACATCAGCAGCGTCGCCGCTGCGTAGGCGCCGAACTCGTTGTAGTCGTCGGTGTAGCGCGAATGCACCAGCAGCGTCAGGGTCTGCGATATGCCCGGGAAGTTCGACGACACCATCGTGACCGCGCCGTACTCACCGAGGGCTCGCGCGATGGTGAGGACGATGCCGTAGGTCAGGCCCCAGCGGATGGCGGGCAACGTGATCCGGCCGAAGGTCTGCCAGCCGTTGGCGCCGAGGGTGGCAGCGGCCTGCTCCTGCTCGGTGCCGATCTCGTGCAGGACCGGCTCCACTTCGCGGACCACGAACGGCAGGGTCACGAAGATCGTGGCGAGCACCAGCCCGGGGAATCCGAAGATCACCTTGAACCCGAGACTCTCCACACCGCCGAACCAACCGCCGTAGCCCCACAGCAGGATCAGGGCGACACCGGCGACCACCGGCGACACCGCGAACGGAAGGTCGACGACGGCTTGCAGGAATCCCTTGCCCGGGAACTTTCCTCGGACCAGCGCGAGTGCTGTGACGATGCCGAAGATGACGTTCAACGGGACGACGATCACCACGATGAGAAGGCTCAGTTGCAGCGCGGAGATGGCTGCTGGGGTGGTGATCCACTCCCAGAACTGGCCGAAACCGTGCTGGAAGGATCGCCAGAAGATGAGCCCGACCGGTACCACGAGAAGGACGAACAAGTAGATCAGCGCGACGGCCCGCAGACCATAGCGGGTGAACGGTGACAGCTTCATCGGGTCAGTCCTCCTCTCGCACGGCCTGTCGGCGGCTGACGATGCGCAGCACCAACAGCACGACGAAGGCGATCAGCAGCAGGACCACGGAGACCGCGGCGGCAGCTGCGGGCTTGTCGATCTCGATCTGCTGCTGGATGTACTGGGAGGCGACCTGTGTGTCGCCCGGGATGTTGCCGCCGATCAGGACCACTGAACCGAATTCACCGATCGCGCGGGTGAACGCGAGTCCGGCGCCGGTCAGGATCGAGGGCAGCAGCGCCGGCAAGAGGATCTTGGTCCAGGTGGTCCAGTTGCTCGCCCCCAACACGGCTGCGGCCTCCTCGACGTCTTTGTCGACCTCGAGCAGCACCGGCTGCACCTGACGGACTACGAACGGGAGGGTCACGAAGGTGAGTGCGATGACCAGCGCCGGCTTGGTCGCGTTGAGCTGGATGTCGATCGGACTGTTGGGTCCGTAGAGCGACAGCAACACCAGGCTGGCGACGATCGTCGGCAACGCGAAGGGCAGATCGATGATGGCGTTGACGAACGCCTTGCCGGGGAACTCGTCCCGGACCAGGACCCACGCGATGATGGTGCCGAAGACGACGTTGATCAGGGCGACGATCAGCGAGACGAGCACCGTGATCCACAGTGCGTCGATCGCGTTCTCACTGCTGATGGCGTCCCAGAACCCACTCCATCCGTCACCGAACGACTGGACGGTGATGGCGGCCAGCGGCAGCAGGACGATGATGCTCAGCCACAGCCAGGTCACCCCGATGCCGATGGGGCTGACCCCGCTGAAGGTGCGCGACCGACCGAGGAAGCCGGTCGGCGCACCTTTCTCAGGTGTCTCGGTGGTCATTGCCGGCCCCCAGAGTCATAGATCTTGCTGATCGAGCCCTTCGACCCGAAGAGCTTCTGGTCCACAGCTTTCCATCCCTTCAGATCCTTGCCGTCGTTGTCTTCGGCAGTCCCCTTGCCCAGGACTTTGCCGACCTCGTCGATGGTCCAGAGCTTCTGGATGTCACCCGGGAACAACGACCGGGTGCGGTCGATGACCTCGGGCACCACCGGACGGAAGCCCTGCTGTGCCCAGAGCTGTTGGGCCTCGTCGGTGAACAAGAAGTCCACGAATGACTTCGCGCCTGCCTTGTCCTCGGAGAAGTTCACCACCGCGACCGGGTTCTCGATCTTGAAGGTCTGCGGCGGGAGCACGTAGTCGACCTGGCTGTTGGCCGACGCGGTCGCGTTCTGCCGCTGCAGCATGATCGCCTCGTTCTCGTAGCTGATCAGGACATCGCCCTGACCCTGTTCGAACGCGGTGGTCGCCTCACGGCCCGACTTCGGGACGACGGTGATGTGGTCGCGGACCAGCTGTGAGATGTAGTCGAGGCCGGCTTTGTCGTCGCGACCGCCGTTGCTCTTGGCGGCGTACGGCGCCAGCAGGTTCCATTTGGCCGAACCGGAGCTGCCCGGGTTGGGCGTCACGACCTGGACGCCCGGCTTGAGCAGATCGTCCCAGTCGCGGATGTTCTTGGGGTTGCCCTTACGGACGACGAGCGCCACCACCGAACCGAAGGGGGTGCTCTTGTTGGGGGCCTGCTCCTGCCAGTCCTTGTCGACGACACCGGCTTTGACGAGGCGGGTCACGTCGGGTTCGACGGAGAAGTTGACGACGTCGGCCGGAACCCGACGTGCAACCTTGCGCGACTGGTCACCGGATGCGCCGTAGGACTGCGAGAAGCCGACGTCGTGGCCGGCCTCGGTCTTCCGGAACGCCGGGATGATGACGTCGAAACCCGTCTTGGGGACCGCGTACGCGACCAGGTTCAGGTGTCGACTGCCGGTCGAGATGTCGGCACCACCGGGTTCATCGGTGGAGCCTCCCCCACACGCACTCACCAGAGCTGTTCCGACGATCGCCACACAGGCGAGAATCCCCGCTCTGTGGCGCGCGGATCTGTCCCGTCTCACCATTCACCTCCAGCACCCCGACGGCCCCCGTTCGGTGGGCCGGCCTCATCCGGCCGGCTAACGCTAACAACAGCGGAGAGGGGCGCCAACGGTGTCATTCACCGAGCGTGAAAGGTGCTCGAACTGTGTTAACGGGCCAACAGCCAGGCCAACACGACCAGCACCACCAGGGCGATGAGGGCGAGCGTGACGCGCGAGCGGATCATCAGTTCACAGCCCCGATCCGTCGTCGTCGGAGAGGCGGCGACGGTCGAACAGCGGGACCACACCCTCCACCAGCAGATTCAGCACGAACGCGACGAACACGGCGAGAGGGACCACCACCACGAGGGTGACGAGCAACTGCGGGACGAACGACAGGCCGGTCAACCACTCCTCGACCCCGTCCCACCAGGACAACACTGCCGACACCGCCATCACCTCGTCTTACCGGGCCTCCCGGTGACTTTTTCTCAGTCTGATTTCAACCGTCGGGACCGCCCCTGACCCCTACTCGAGGGTTGTCGGGCGACCGCGATGCGCAACCGGGCGCATCCCCGATCCTAGCGCGCCGTTGCGTGTGCCCCGTCCGACGGTTCGACGGGCGAACGACCGTGTGGATCCCGGCTCAGGCGGACCCCGGCACCTCGAGCAGTCCGCGCCGCAGCAGCAGCGGTTCGATCCGGGCTGTCCGACCGATCAGTCCCTGATGCGCGACCAACGGGTCCACGCTGTCGCCACGGGAGAGCGTCGATGCGGCGAATCGGGAACCGCTCTCCCGACGCAGTCCGCCCTCGGCGAGGAACCACTGCTCGGTCTCGGCGTCGAGCACCTCGGACCAGATGTAGGAGTAGTAGCCGGCCGAGTATCCGCCACCGAACACGTGGTTGAAGTAGGCGCTGCGGTACCGCGGCGGGATGAGCTCGGGATCGAGTCCAGCGTCGGTGAGCACACGTGCCTCGAACGCTTCGACGTCGGTCACGGTGTCGTCGACGGTCACGCGATGCCAGGCCAGGTCGAGGATCGCCGCCGCGAGGTATTCGACGGTCGAATGTGCCGACTCGGTCCGAACGGATTCGCGTGCGGCCTCGGCGAGTTCGGCGGGGATCGCCGTACCGGTCCGGTGGTGCCTCGCATAGTTCGCGAGGACGTCCGGGTGCAGCGCCCACATCTCGTTGACCTGAGAGGGGAACTCGACGAAGTCTCGCGGCACCGACGTCCCGGACTGCGACGGGTAGTCGACAGCGGACAGCAGCCCGTGCAACGCATGGCCGAACTCGTGGAACAGGGTGGTGAGCTGGTCCATCGTCAGCAGACACGGCTCCCCCGCGTCGGGCTCGGTCAGATTCAGCACGTTGACCACGATCGGCCGGTCGCCGAGCACCGCGGACTGGTCGACGATGTTGTTCATCCAGGCGCCGCCGCGCTTGGACGGGCGCGCGTAATAGTCACCGAGGAACAACCCGATGCTGGTGTCCGACTCGTCGAAGACCTCCCACACCCGCACGTCCGGGTGATAGGCGGGCAGATCCGGCCGCGGGGTGAAGCGCAACCCGTAGAGGACCTTCGCCGCATGGAAGACACCGTTCTCGATCACCGTGTCGAGTTCGCAGTAGTCGGCGAAGTCGTCGAGCGGCACCGCCGCCTGCGACCGCCGTTCGCGCACGAGGCGATAGGTCAGGTCCGCCGGACCGATCGGGCCGTCGGACGTATCCAACTGGGCGATCTCGCGTTCGGCGGCACGGGTCGCCGATGCGGCCAGCTCGCGCAGCAGGGTCTCGACCGCGGCTGGGCCCGGCGCGGTCTCTTCGGCGATCACGTACTCGGCGTGGTCGCGGTACCCCAGCAGATGTGCACGGCGCGCCCGCAGGGTCACGATCTCGAGGACGAGTTCTCGTGTGTCGAAGTCGTTCCCACGGGAGCAACGACGGACCGAGGCGTCGAAGATCCGTCGGCGGACGGCAGGGTCGGAGAGCGAGGTCAGGACGGACTGGCTGGTCGGCAGTTCCAGCGTCAGGAGATGACCGGACCCGTGCCCCGCGTCGATCGCGGCGCGTCGAGCAGCCGCGATCTCCCCGGCGGACAAGCCGTCGAGTTCGGCGACCGACTCCACGAGTACGGCCGATGCGTTGGTGTCGTCGAGAATGCGCTGCGAGAACGCGGTCGTGAGGTAGGCGAGCCGCGACGAGATCGTCCGCATCTCGTCCTGGTCTGGCGACTGGCGGCCCGCGCCCGATCGCACCGCGTCACGGTACCGACGCGCGAGGAGACGACGCTGCGGTTCGGTGAGGTCGAGGGTCTCGATCTGTGCGTACAGCTCAGAGATACGGGCGAACAGGCGAGGATCGAGAGCGATCTCGTTGCCGTGGTCGGTCAGACGGGTCGAGAGTTGCTGGGCGATCTCGTTACGTGTCGGGTTGGTGTCCGGCCCGACGAGGTTGAAGAACACCCCCGATGCCCGCGCGAGGGATCGGCCGGAGAACTCCAGTGCCGCGATGGTGTTGGCGAACGTCGGCGTATCCGGGTTGCTCGCGATCGCGTCCACCTCGGCGAGGTGATCGGCCATCGCGGTCTCGAAGGCTGGCAGGAAGTCGGCGTCGGAGATCGCTCCGAAGTCAGGTAGCCCATGGGGCAGATCACTGTGCGCGAGAACGGGGTTCACCCCGGTCGGCGGCTCGTTCCCGACCGGATCGTGCTGCGATGATCGCCCCTGCTGCGATGTACCCGTCACCGTCACTTCCCCTTCGGCTTGTCTCCCACGGCATCGGTGGACAGAGCGGCCACGAAGGCCTCCTGCGGGACCTCTACCCGACCGATGGTCTTCATCCGCTTCTTGCCCTCCTTCTGCTTCTCGAGCAGTTTGCGCTTTCGGCTGATGTCACCGCCGTAGCACTTGGCGAGCACGTCCTTTCGGATCGCGCGGATGTTCTCGCGGGCGATGACCTTCGACCCGATCGCCGCCTGCACCGGTACCTCGAACTGCTGGCGCGGGATGAGTTCCTTGAGCTTGGTGGCCATCTTGTTGCCGTAGGCGTAGGCGGCCTCGCGGTGCACGATCGCGCTGAAGGCGTCGACCGCCTCGCCTTGCAGCAGGATGTCGACCTTCACCAGGTCCGCCTCCTGCTCCCCCGCCTCCTCGTAGTCGAGGCTGGCATAGCCGCGTGTCCGCGACTTCAACGCATCGAAGAAGTCGAAGATGATCTCCGCCATAGGGAGCGTGTACCGCAGTTCGACGCGGGACTCCGAGAGGTAGTCCATGCCGCCCAACTCGCCGCGGCGCGATTGGCAGAGTTCCATGATCGCGCCGACGAACTCGCTCGGCGCGATGACCGTGGTCTTGACGATCGGCTCGAAGATGTGGCGCGCCTTGCCTTCCGGCCAGTCCGACGGGTTGGTGACGGTGTGTTCGGCACCGTCTTCCATCTGGACGCGGTAGACCACGTTGGGTGCGGTGGAGATGAGGTCGAGGTTGAACTCGCGCTCGAGCCGCTCGCGGGTGATCTCCATGTGCAGCAGGCCGAGGAAGCCACAGCGGAAACCGAAGCCCAGTGCCACCGACGTCTCCGGCTCGAAGGTGAGAGCGGCGTCGTTGAGCTGCAACTTCTCCAACGCCTCGCGCAGCACCGGATAATCCGAACCGTCGACCGGGTAGAGACCCGAGTACACCATCGGTCGTGGTTCCCGGTAGCCGGTGAGTGGCTGCGTCGCACCGTTCTTGGCGGTCGTGACGGTGTCGCCGACCTTCGACTGCCGCACATCCTTGACCCCGGTGATCAGGTAGCCGACTTCGCCGACACCGAGGCCCTTGGTGGCCTTGGGCTCAGGCGAGACGATGCCCACCTCGAGTAGTTCGTGGGTGGCGCCGGTCGACATCATCTGGATCTTCTCGCGCGGCAACACCTTCCCGTCGACCACACGGACGTAGGTCACCACGCCACGGTAGGTGTCGTAGACGGAGTCGAAGATCATCGCGCGGGCGGGAGCCTCCTGGTCGCCCTCGGGGGCGGGTACCTGCCGGATCACCTCGTCGAGCAGTTCGGCGACGCCCACGCCGGTCTTGCCGGACACCCGCAGGACCTCGTCCGGCTCACAGCCGATGATGTGGGCGATCTCCGAGGCGTAGCGGTCGGGGTCCGCGGCGGGGAGATCGATCTTGTTGAGGACCGGGATGATCGTCAGGTCCTTCTCCATCGCGAGGTACAGATTCGCCAGCGTCTGCGCCTCGATGCCCTGTGCGGCGTCGACGAGCAGCACGGCACCCTCGCACGCCTCCAGGGCGCGTGACACCTCGTAGGTGAAGTCGACGTGGCCCGGCGTGTCGATCAGGTGGACCACGTAGTCGGTGGTGCTCCCGTCGGCCTCGGTGACCTGCCACGGCAACCGGACGTTCTGTGCCTTGATGGTGATGCCGCGCTCACGCTCGATGTCCATCCGGTCGAGGTACTGGGCGCGCATCTGCCGTTCCTCGACCACACCGGTGAGCTGCAGCATGCGATCGGCCAGGGTCGATTTCCCGTGGTCGATGTGGGCGATGATGCAGAAGTTCCGGATCCGGGCCGGATCGGTGAAGGTGGTGTCGGCGAAGGTGGTGATCGAACTGCTCCTCGGGACGAGACGTGCGGGTGCTGCTGACGTCGTGTTGGGAACCATTTTCTCATGTCCACGACACCGGCCGCCGGACACCGGCCTCTCGAGCGGCTCGGCGCGGGCTCCCCGGACCGCCGACTGCCTCACCGCGGGCTACCGTTGACGACCATGACGGTGGTCACGATCGACTCCGACGAGCTCCTCGCGGACGTCCACAGGCCGGCCGGCGGTGCCCGGGGCACGATCGTCCTGGCCCATGGCGCCGGCGGTGATCGCAACTCCGCGATCCTGCGCGCGTACGCAGATGAATTGTCGAGCCGGGGCTGGGTGGTCGCCCGCATCGACCTCCCCTACCGGCGCCGCCGCCCGAAGGGACCGCCGAGCCCGTCGACCGCGGCTGCCGATCGTGACGGCATACGCACGGCGATCGAGGCACTCCGAGGTGACACGGAGGGACCGGTCCTGGCCGGCGGTCACTCCTACGGCGGACGGCAGGCATCGATGCTCGTGGCCGAGGACGCGTCGGTGGCAGACGGGCTGCTCCTCTCGTCCTATCCGTTGCATCCGCCGGGAAAGCCGGACCGACTGCGGACCGAACACCTGCCCTCGTTGGCGGTCCCGACGGTCGTGGTCCACGGGCACTCCGACCCGTTCGCCACCTCGACCGAACTCGCCGACGCGGTCGCACTGATCCCCTCCGACACCCGGATCGTCGAGATCCGGGGTGCCGGACACGATCTGCGCCCCGATCGCACACCGACCGCACCGCTCGCCGCAGACGCGGTGGACGAGTTCTGGTCGGTGGGAGCATGACCCCGCATCCGCAGAACTCGCGTCCGACAAACGAATTCGCCCGCGAGATCGCCTACGCACCCGACCTCGACGGCGCCGCCGATCCCGGCGAGGTGGTGTGGACCTGGGTCGCCTACGAGGACCATCCGGATCAGGGGAAGGACCGGCCGGTGCTGGTGGTCGGGCGCGACGACCGGACGCTGCTCGGACTCATGCTCTCCAGCCGCGAGTATCATCGTGACGACCCGGACTGGTACCCGATCGGCAGCGGGAGCTGGGACAGTCAGGGACGCCAGAGCTTCGTCCGGCTGGACCGCGTCCTGGTCGTCGAGGAACACGGGATCCGCCGCGAAGGGGCGATCCTGGACCGCGGCAGGTTCGACGAGGTCGCCGATCTGCTGCGTCGACATCACGGGTGGCACTGACTCCGACCATTCCGCCCCCCGTTTTTGTAGAAGTTGTTCCCGGATTCCGGGAACAACTTCTACGGATCGGCGCGGTGTCGAGCGATTCAGGCGAGCCGGGTGATCTCGACGACGACGTCGAGATCGGTTGCGCCGCCACCGGTGTAGATACCTTTCAACGGTGAGACGTCGGAGTAGTCGCGCCCGACGCCGACCGACACGTGCTGCTCGGTGATCGGGGTGTCGTTGGTCGGGTCGTACCCCCACCAACCGCCGGTCCATGCCTCGATCCAGGCGTGACTCTGCCCCTCGACGGTCTCGTCGACGGCGGCATCGCGCTTCGGATGCAGGTATCCCGACACGTAGCGGGCCGGGATTCCCAGGCCGCGCAACATCAGCAGCGTCAAGTGGGCGTAGTCCTGACACACCCCCTTGCGCTCGTTCCAGGCGTCCACCGCGGTCGTGTGCACGCCGGTCGTGCCGGGCACATACTGCATTTCGGCATGGACGTGCCGACACACCGCCTCGACCGCCTCCTCTGGGCCCAGTCCCTTGACGACACGCTTGGCGGCGGCGACCAATTGCCGGTTGCGTGGGACGTACGCGGTGTTGGAGAGCATCTCGTCGTAGCGGTCGACGACGTACTCCGACAACAGGTCGTCCCACGTCAGCTGTTGCTCGACATCCGGTCGCTCACCGGCCTCCGTCTCGACCACCGACGATCCGGACACCTCGAGTTCCTCGTGCGGTGCGTGCAGATCGAACGCCGTGACGGCCGTGCCCCAGTAGTCGGTGTACCGGTAGGAACGGGTGGCGGGCACGGTCTCCACACGATTCACGATCACGTTCTGGCGTGTGTCGCTGCGTGGCGTCAGCCGAGCCTCGTTGTAGGACGAGGTGACCGCACTCTTGTACGCGAACCCCGTCGAGTGCACCACTCGCAGACGCCAGCTCACAGCTCACTCTCCTCGATCACGTGGTCTTCGCCGTCGCTCACCGTGGCATCGGCCCACGAGACGTACGGCGACACATGGAAGTACTGGGCGGTGACGGCCTCGTTCACCGCACGGCAGGTGTCCTGCAGGTCGAGCAGTCGGGTCTGCAGATCGTCGAGCAGACGCCCGGGTTCGAGGAACTCTAGCGAACTCCGCGCCCGACCGAGCAGCAGCAACGCCTCGGCCTGCGCGCCGACACGACTGGTGCGAGTCTCGAGGTCGCTGAGCGTGCCTTCCGCGACCCGCAACGCGTGGAACACCGACCGCGGGAAGAGTCGGTCGAGAAGCATGAACTCGACCACGTGTTCGGCGTCGAGGATTCCGCGATAGGTCCGCAGATAGGTGTCGTGCGCGCCCGCGGACACCAGGACACTCACCCACGCAGGCGAACTCACGCGGTCACCGGCGCGTGAGAGCAACATCCGGATGGTCATGTCGACACGTTCCACCGACCGGCCCAGCAGCAGGTAGCGGTAACCGTCGTCGTGACTGAGGGTGGCATCGGCCAGCCCCGCGAACATCGCGGCCCGGTTCTTCACGTACGAGAGGAACTCGTGCGGCCCCAGTCGGCGCGCACGACGTTCGGCGTCGCCGAGCCCGTTGTAAGTGGTGTTGAGGCATTCCCACATCTCACTGGATGTGACCTCCCGTGCGCCACGCGCGTTCTCGCGTGCGGCCCCGATCAAGTCGACGATGGAGCCGATCGAGCTCTTGTCGTAGGCCACACGTTCGGTCAGCGACCAGACGTCCATGTCGCCGTCGGCGTCACCGGGATCGAGTCCCAGGACGTTGATGACCAGCCGGGCGGCGCGGTCGACGTCGACCGTCGCGTCCTCGAGCAGCTGGTGGATGGCGACGTCGAGGATGCGGGCCATGTCGTCGGCACGCTCGACGTAGCGACCGATCCAGTAGAGCGATTCGGCATTGCGCGCCAGCATCATCCGAGATCACCTGCCTGCTGCTGCTGTTGGGTCTGGGTCCGCAACGATTCGGGCGCGCTCTCGGCCGGGCGCGCATTGGCGACCCCGGATGCGGCGACGACCTGGTCGCCTGCGAGCTCTTGCTCGGCCTCGGACGACCGAGAGGCGAGCACCCAGGTGTCCTTCGATCCTCCACCCTGGCTGGAGTTCACCACGAGCGAACCCTCCGGGAGCGCGACACGGGTGAGTCCGCCGGGCAGCACCCACACCGACTCGCCGTCGTTGACCGCGAACGGCCGCAGGTCGACGTGGCGCGGACACAGGTCGTCGCCGATCTTGGTCGGGACGGTCGAGAGTTGCACTACCGGTTGGGCGATCCAGCCCCGCGGGTCGTTACGAACCTTGCGGGCCAGCGTGTCCAGCTCTGCTGCGGTCGCATCCGGGCCGAAGACGATCCCGTAACCACCCGACCCCTCGACCGGTTTCACGACCAGTTCGTCGATGCGGTCCAGCACCTCTTCACGCTCGTCGTCGAGCCAACATCGCAACGTGTCGACGTTGGCCAGGGACGGTTTCTCGCCCAGGTAGTACTCGATGATCTCGGGCACGTAGGTGTAGATCAGCTTGTCGTCGCCGACCCCGTTGCCGACCGCGCTGGAGATGACGACGTTGCCGGCCCGCGCTGCGTTGAGCAGCCCGGCGACCCCCAGCATCGAATCGGGCCGGAACTGCATCGGGTCGAGGAAGTCGTCGTCGATCCGGCGGTAGATGACGTCGACGCGCTGCTCGCCCTCGGTGGTGCGCATGTAAACGATGTTGTCGCGGCAGAAGAGGTCTCGCCCCTCCACCAACTCCACTCCCATCTGCCGCGCGAGCAGGGAGTGCTCGAAGTAGGCGGAGTTCGCGACACCGGGTGTGAGCACCACGATGTTGGGGTCCGCCTCGTTGAACGCTGCCGACGCCCGCAGCGCGCGGAGCAGATGGCTGGGATAGTCGCCCACGGCGCGAACTCGATGCGACGAGAACAGGTCGGGGAACACCCGCGCCATGGTGCGACGGTTCTCCATCACGTAGGAGACACCCGACGGCGATCGGAGGTTGTCCTCGAGTACGCGGAAGTCGCCCTGCGCGTCGCGGATGAGGTCGATGCCGGCGACATGGATGCGGACACCGTTGGGTGGCTTGAAGTTCGCAGCCTGGCGATGGAAGTGCTCACAGGAGTGGACCAGCCGCTTGGGCAGCACACCGTCGCGCAGGATCTCCTGCTCGCCGTAGATGTCGTCGAGGAACAGTTCGAGTGCTGCGACCCGCTGGGTGATGCCGGCCTCCAGCTTGGTCCATTCGGAGGCGGAGATGACGCGCGGCACGACGTCGAGCGGGAACGGGCGCTCCTTACCCGACAGCGAGAAGGTGACGCCCTGATCGATGAACGCACGACCGAGCGCGTCGACCCGGACCTCGAGGTCGGCGCGTTCGGATGCACTCATGGCCTTGAAGATGCCCCGGTAGGCCGAGCGCACCGACCCGTCGTCGTCGAACATCTCGTCGAACGCCGCGGCACCGGTGCCTCCGGCGTAGGCACCGAAGATGGAGTCGGCGGATGCGCGGACCTCGGTGGACGAGGGTCGTGATCGTTTGGTCGCCGACGTCGATCTGGCCTTGCCACGGGAGGACGGCTCCGCCCTCCCCGACTTCGCCGAGCCGTCGGACTTCTTCGACTTCGCCGCCCGCTGCTGATCCGAGGTGGTGGCCGTGCTCTTGCGAGACGCGCGCTTGGTGGACGAGGCGGTTGGAGCGGGAGTCATAGTGAGCCATGGTGCTACAAAATCCGGCACGCGGCAGGATGCTCGCTCGATGTAGCCACCATCTCCGAGGCGAGCCTGCGCCTCCTGGCGCCCGATTCGCCCGTCCCACAGCGGGAACCGCGTCGGACCCGACCGGCCGGGGGTCAGTGCGCGGTACGGCGCGTCCTGAGTGACAGCGCACGCCGCCGAATACGACGGGCGACGTTCTTGGCCTCGGTCTGCCAACGCGGCCGCGTCCGCGGCAGCGGAGCAGATCGCACCATCTCCGACAACGTGTCCAGAGCGACGTCGAGGACAGCTTGTCCGGTCGGGGGTTTCGCATCGGGACCGGTGACCCGGCTGACCGTGAGGTCGTCGAGATCACCCCCGACCCGATACCCCGCCGAGCGGATCGAACCGGTCATCGCGGCAGCGTGGGCCGAGACCCATACCCGCTGGTCGGCGGAGAGCCCCTGAGGCACGCCCTCCTGTGAACGGAAGAGGATCTCGCCGACCAGCTGCCCCTTGACCACCCGCTCGTATCGCTCCCAGGGGATCTGATCGGGACCGAGGCGGCGGTTGAGCAGTCGCAGGAACTCCGCCTGCGCGGCGGAGAGTGAACTGTTGGTGCCGGGCACCTGCGCGGTCAAAGCGGCACCATCGACCTCCAACACGCTCAGGAAGCGATCCCAGAGCGAACCGTCGGTGCCGCGCGCCGGGACCGTGACGACGTGTACGCGCGCGGCGCCCAGCCGCTCCGACCACGTGCGCAGGATCCGGACGTGATCTTGGAACTCCCAGAACGGTTCTTCCTCGATGGCTTCCGGCAGGAGACGTCCCTCGGAGCCGGGGGTCAGCGACCCGTCACCGGGCGGCCCGGCGTGCGCCCGCACCGATGACACGAATTCGCCGAAGGTGGCGACCCGCTGATTCTTGACGTTCTCCTGCCACACCGACGCGAGCTGGCGTGCCAGATCACGGACGGTGGCGATGACGTGCACTTCGTCGGCGAACGACAGGTCGGCGAGGATCCGGTCGACGGTCTCCGGTGTCGCGGTACTGAACAACTCGTGGGACACCAGCGACGTCTGCGGCCAGTTCTTCATCTGCGCCAGCATCGTCGGCCAACTACCCGCGAACGCCGGATCGACCCAGTCGAGATACCGGTCGGGCTGGAGGTGTACGGCAGCGTGGAAGTGATCGGAGATCAGGTTGCCGGGATAGAGCAGGCCGAAGTCGGCGAGCGCGGTGTCCCGGTTACGCCAGAGCCGGTCCTGGAGATTCGTGGTCCCCGTCTTGGGGAGTCCGAGGTGGAGGAATACGCGCTGCATGACGAGATCGACAGTACCGTCGGCATCGGTGCGTCCGAGCATCCGTTCGGCGATACCGTCGGAAGTCGCGATCACCGCGGGCGGTCGGCCGCGATTCGCCCGACGACCGGCGATGATTTGGGGCGGTACGTCGCCGACTGGTAGAGTCGACCGCTGTCGCAGTGTCAGACGCCGATGGCCGTGCCCATCGAATCCGACCTGCTCAGGCGCCTCGCAGTACGAACAACGATGGACGCCTGGACACAGACAGCGAACCATCCGAGCGATAGACGAGGTATACACGCGTGGCGAACATCAAGTCCCAGGTCAAGCGCAACCGCACCAACGAGGTGCGTCGGCTCCGCAACCAGTCGGTGCGGTCGTCGCTGCGCACCGCCATCCGTGGCTTCCGTGAGGCCGTCGAGGCGGGCGACAAGGACAAGGCCACCGAGCTGCTGACCAGCACCAGCCGCAAGCTCGACAAGGCAGCCAGCAAGGGCGTCATCCACGCCAACCAGGCTGCCAACAAGAAGTCGGCCATGGCCGTCGCGGTCAACAAGCTCTGACCTAGACACACACTTCTTCAGCTCACCCCGGCGACCTCCACGCGGTCACCGGGGTGAGCTGCGTTGCGTTGTCGGGCCACGACGGACGGCAGACGAGGCGCTCCCCCATCTGCCGCCGGCTCGGGTGTCGTCGGTCGACGGGTCGGTCAGGCGCGTGCTGCCCGGCCGGATGACGGCCGGAGATCGGCCACCCGGCCGACCGCGTGTTCGAGGCTGTAATCGGCGTCGGCGGCCTGTCCCTTGACGTCACCGTTGAGCGTCGCCACCACGACGACCGCCTCGGCGATGGACGCAGAATCCCACGCTCGAGCCTGTGCCTGTACCTTCTTGACCCGCCGGGGCGGCATGCCGAGTTCCGAGGCGGCCGCGTACTGGTCCATCGAACCGATCGCCCGCACCCGGGCGATGGCGTGGACCGCCTCGGCCAGGGCGTCGGCGAGCAGGACCCGTGGCACGCCGTGGTGGTGGGCCCACGCCAGCGACTCCAGCGCCCCGGCACGATCACCGGTGACGGCCTTGTCGGCGACCTCGAAGCCGGTGATCTCCGGCCGACCCGCGTAGTAGAGTCGAACCGCATCGCGGTCGATCTTTCCGCCGGTGTCGGCGACCAGCTGACTGCATGCGGCAGCGAGCTCGCGCAGTTCCGAGCCGACGCCCTCGACCACCTGCTCGACGACATCGGCGCTCACGCGCACACCCAACGAGCGGAACTCCTTGCGGACGAAGTCCATCCGCTCGGACGGCCAGCGCGGTGCCGCGCAGTCGTGCTCGGTCGCCCCTGCCGACTTCAGGTCGCCGACCAAGGGCTTGGCGCGCCCACCGCCGGTGTGGACGACCATCAGCGTGATGCCCTCGGGCAGGTTGGCCGCAGCCTCGGCGATCAATGCCGCCGGCTGCTTGCCGGCGTCGGCGGCCGACTCGATGACCACGACGCGCTCTTCGGCGAAGAGCGACGGACTGAGCAGCTCGGCGAGCTCGTGCTCGCTCACATCGCCTGCCCGCACCCTCGTCACCGGCAACTCGGACCCGACGTCGGTGACGCGACCACCGGTCACCGAGCCGATCACCCGGCCGGTGAGGAAGTCGTCATCGCCCAGCAGCAGATGCAGTCGCTCGCTCACGGCGTTCATGCTGCCAGACCCGACGGACACGGGATCGCAGGCGCCGCGTGTGCCGGTTGCGCACCACCAGGACCACGACCACGGTCACCGCGATCACCACCACCGCGCCGACTGCGCCGTCGGGAACCGGGAGCCGCGCCCACGGTGTGTTCGCGGCGGTGCGGGCGCAAGCCAGCATCCACCACACCTCGGGGATCAAGCCACGGAGTACCACCAGTGCGACGTCGGCGCATATCCCGGACGGCGGACCGATCGCACCGACCAGGGCGGCCGCGGTGCCGGCGATGGCGATGACCCCGACCACCGGTGCCACGAGGACGTTCGCGACCACCGACACGGCACTGTAGGAACCGCTGAGCCCGGCGATGATCGGCGCCGTCACGATCTGGGCAGCGATCGCCATGGCCAGCACCTCGGCGAGTCCTCGCGGGACCCGACGCCGGGTCAGCCGATCACGGATCGGTGCACCCAACACGACGAGTCCCCCGGTCGCGGCGACCGACAGGGCGAAGCCGGGTGAGACCGCGAGGCCCGGCCACCACAGCAGGCCGACGATGGTCGCCGTGCCCAGCGCGGGGATCGCCTGGGACCGGCGCGACGACGCCAGCGCGAGGATGCCGACCGCGCCCATCATGGCCGCGCGCAGCACGCTCGGCGAGGGTCGCACCAGCACCACGAACGCCAGGATGACCAACGCCCCGATCACGGCAGTGGTGCGCGGTGGGGTGCCGACGGCACGCACCACCGCGAGCACCGATCCGCATACCAGCGCGAAGTTCGCGCCGG
>NZ_BANX01000025.1 GCF_000334455.1 Gordonia soli NBRC 108243 | reverse complement strand
GCGGGTGCGGCCGGGGCCGGCCGCCGACCTCGGCGAGAGGTCGGGGCAGCGGCGGCGCCGCCGCGCCGCGCACCCCCGGGCCGACGCCCGTCGAGCCGGTCACGCAGCTGCTCGGCACGTGTCTTGCTGTACGGCACCGGCGTCGGGAGCCGGAACAACCGGCTGAAACGGCCCGGATGGCCGGTTGCCAGTGCGGCCACCGCTTCCGGCTCGTGACGTGCGGCGTTGGCCATCAGGCCGAGCATCGCCAGGATCGTGAGCGTCGAGGTACCGCCCGCGGACAGCAGCGGCAACTGGATGCCGGTCACGGGGAGCAGGCCGACGACGTAGGCGATGTTGATGAATGCCTGCGCGGTGATCAACACGGTGATCGTCGCGGTCATCAGCCGGAGGAACGGGTCGGTGGAGCGGTGCGCGATGCGCAGTCCCACGAACGCGAGGATCGCGAACAGGATCACCACCAACAGTCCACCGATGAGGCCGAGTTCCTCGCCGATGATCGCGAAGATGAAGTCGTTGTGCGCGTTGGGCAGATAGTTCCACTTGGCACTGGACTGACCGAGGCCGACGCCGAACACCCCGCCGTTCGCCAGCGCGTAGGTGGCCTGCCGCGCCTGGTATCCGGCACCCTGCGGATCGTTGATGTTGCCGAGGAAGCTCATCACGCGCTGCGACCGATAACCCTCGACCAGCGCGAGGACGACCGCGATGGCCACGCCGGCGGCGGCGAAGGTGAGGAACACCCGCACCGGGAGACCGGCGAACCACAGCAGCGCGCCGACGATGATCGCGATGGTGATCGTGGTGCTCAGGTTCGGCTCGAGGATGATCAGCACGCAGATGAGGAACGCCACCGGCAGGAGCGGGATCAACAATTCCTTGAGGGAGGCATTGTCGCGTCGGCGCGATGCGAGCAGGTGTGCGCCCCACACGCAGAGCGCCACCTTGACCAGCTCCGAGGGCTGCACGGACAGGCCGGAGATCACGAACCAGCGGCGGGCGCCCTGACTCAGGGTGCCGATGCCGGGGACGAGGACGAGCGCCAGCAGGATCGTGGTGATCACGATCATCGGCGCGGCGGCACGTCGGATCAGACGCACCGGGACACGAAGGGCCAGATAGAACACGACCAGGCCCATGAGGGCGAAGGTCAACTGGGTGGCGAACAACCCGTAGGCCGAACCGTCCTTGGAATAGCCTTCGACCGACGATGCCGACAGCACCATCACCAGACCGAATGCCGTCAGGAGGAAGGCGATGGTGAGGATCAGGTGGAACGACGCCAGCGGTCGGCGCAGGAGGCTGCGCACGCCTTCGAGCGCGGCGGCCGGCCAGGCGGCCAGGTCCGTCTGCACGGCCCGTGCAACCGACGACGCGGGAGTCCGCGTCCGAGCGGTCCGTCCGGTCCGGCTCCGCGATCCGCTGTCGCGGCGGGATCGCGCGGTGCGAGTGGACGATTCGTCATCGTCCTCCCGCTCCTCGCCCCCCGCGGCGTCTTCCCACCCGGCATCATCGTCCCGATCGAGGTCGTCGGGGTCTGAGCCGTCCGCCCTGGTGTCTTCCGCGGTGGCGTCGTCGGCAGTCGAGTCGTCTGCGGTCGATTCGTCTGCGGTCGCGTGGTCCGCGTCGAAACCGTCGCGGCTCACCGGCCCGCCCCCGGCCGCGTCGCGCCGGGCAGTGCGAGCGCGGCGCCCGCGAACGCGTCGCCGCGGGCGCCGTAGCCCGCGAACATGTCGAACGAGGCGGCGGCCGGCGCGAGGAGTACCGCGTCCGGGCGGTCGTCGGCACCGACCGCGAGAGTCCACGCCTCGGCGACCGCTGCGTTCATGACGGATTGCGACGGATTCGTGCGATCCACATCCGTGACCGCGGATGTACCGGTCACAGGCGGGTCGGCGGGCAGCGGTGCTGCCCCCGGAACGGCTACGGCGGTGCGCTGGATCGTCACCCGGCCATCGTCCCCTGTGAACAGTGTGACTGTTGGGACTTCTGGGGCGTGTCGCGCGATCGCGTCGACGATCTGCGTGCGGTCTCGGCCGATTGCGACCACACCGGCGAGGCGATCTCGCGTGCCGATCACAAGGTCGGTGACGTCGGCACCTTTGAGGAGTCCGCCGGCCACCAGCACGACCCGTCGATGGCCCAGGACGGCCGCCTGGGCGGCGTGCGGGTTGGTGGCCTTGGAGTCGTCGACGAACGCGACTCCGTCGATCACCGCGACGACCTCGCCGCGATGAGCGGCCGGCCGGAAGTCGGCCAGGGCGGTACGGATCGCGTCGGCACCGACTCCGATGGCGGCGGCGAGTGCGGCAGCCGCCACGGCGTCGGTGCGACCCGACGGACCCGGCGGATGGATCACCTCGACATCGGCGAGGTCGTCGCCCGCGTCGAAGGCACGGTCGACGATCCGACCGTCGACGATGCCGACCTGGCCCTCTCGAGGTTCCGCGAGCGTGATGCCGACGCGCCGCGCACCGGCCGGCGAGGCGAGTCCGGAGGCGACCTCGTCGTCGAGGCCGACGATCGCGACCTCGCCGCGCAGCGCTCCCGCCTTCGCCTCGGCGTAGGCGGCGAACGTCCCGTGCCAATCGAGATGATCGGGTGCGACGTTCAGCACCACGCCCGCAGCCGGATGCACCGACGGCGCCCAGTGGAGCTGAAACGACGACATCTCGACACACAGCACCTCGACGCGCGGTGTCCGACGGAGGGCATCGAGGACGGGCAGACCGATGTTGCCGCAGGCCAACGCCTCTCGACCGCCGGTGGTGACGATCTGCTCCAGCATCGATGTGGTGGTCGTCTTGCCGTTGGTCCCGGTGACCACCAACCACGTCCGCGGCGGCCCGAGGACGCCCGCGGAGTCGACATGCCAGGCGAGTTCGACCTCACCCCACACCGGCAGCCCGTGCGCCTGCGCCAGCTCGGCCAGCGGGTGGGTGGGTGTGAACCCGGGCGACACGACCACCAGGTCGGTGTCGACGGTCCAAGAGGGATCGTCGGTCAAGGCATCGATCGACACCAGTCGGGCGCCGCGCTCATGCAACGGTGCGACCGGATCATCCGCGACCGGTCGATCCACGGCGGGGCCGTCGGCCGCCGATCCGAATCTGGTGTCGGCGAGGACCACCCGAGCACCCACCGCGAGCAGATGGTCGGCCGCCGACCGGCCGGCCGTGCCCGCACCGGCGACCACGACGGTTGCCGTCGACAGGTCCGGCACGGTGGCGCCCACCGGATCAGCCACTGACCGCGAGGAACTCGCTGTAGAACAGCGAGAGCCCCAGGGCGCAGGCGATCGCGGTCAGCAACCAGAAGCGGATGATGACCGTCGTCTCCGCCCAGCCACCCAGTTCGAAGTGGTGGTGGAACGGGGCCATCCGGAACACGCGGCGTCCGGTGGTCCGGAAGAAGGCGATCTGGATGACCACGGACACGATCTCGGCGACGAAGAGCGCGCCGAGAATGACCGCGAGCAGTTCGGTACGAGTGGTGATCGAGAGTCCGGCGAGCATGCCGCCCAGCGCCAGCGACCCGGTGTCGCCCATGAAGATCTTGGCCGGCGCCGCGTTCCACCAGAGGAATCCGAGACATGCGCCGCCGCCCGCGACGGCGATCAACGCGAGATCGAGCGGATCGCGCACGACGTAGCAGCCAGGCGTGATGTCACCGGCGGCCTTGGGTCCGCCCGCACATGCGTTGCGGTACTGCCAGAAGGTCACCAGCACATAGGAGCCCAACACCATGGCCATCGAGCCGGCAGCCAGACCGTCGAGACCGTCGGTGAAATTGACCGCGTTGGACCACGCGGCGACGACCAGCCAGCAGAACACCACGAATGCGACCGACCCCATCGAGATGGCGTCGATGTCACGGACGTAGGACAGGTGGGTGCTCGACGGTGTGTAGCCGGAGTCGTTGCGGAACTGAAGGACCAGGACACCGAACAGCAGCGCGGCGATGAGCTGACCGATCGACTTGGCCGTCTTGTTCAGCCCGAGGTTGCGGTGCTTGCGGATCTTGATGATGTCGTCGAGGAAGCCGACCACGCCGAGAACGGTCGCGAGGCCGAGAACCAGCAGGCCGGACGCCGACGGTCCGGTGCCGTCGAAGAAGTAGCCCGCGATGTGTGAGCCGCCGTAGCCGGCCCACAGCGCGATGATGATGGCGACGCCGCCCATCGAGGGCGTGCCGCGCTTCGTCTGGTGACTCTGCGGCCCCTCGACCCGGATCTCCTGCCCGAAGCCCTGCCGGGAGAACACCCGGATCAGGACCGGTGTCAGCAGGATCGACACCGCCAGTGCGATCGCCCCCGCGATCAGGATCTGAGTCACCGCTGTATCTTCCCCTTCTCGTCCTGCTCGGTCACATCGGCGTCCGCGCGCCCGCTCGTCGCGTCGGCGTCCGCGTCGCATGAACCGACCGCACCGGACCCGACCTCCCCCGGCCCGATCTCGTGTAGCTCGGCCCCGGACCTGTCCCGGAACGCGTCGGCCAGGACCGCCCGGTCCCCGACCGAGCCGGCGATCAGCACGACGTCACCGCCGCGGGGCAACCACGACTCGTCCGATCCGATGAGCTCCAGAGCCGCACCGATGTCGGCGACCGCCAGGGCCTCGTCGCCCCAGGAGCCCTCCATGACGGCGCCCTGGTAGGTCGCTCGGACCGCGCGAGATGTCCCGATGCACAAGGTCTTGTCGATGGCCAGGCGCACGGCGAGCCGACCGATCCGATCGTGTGCGACGACCGTCGCGTCAGCCGTCGGCGCATCCGGGACCACCAGGTCACCCAGGATCGCGAAGGTACGCGGTCGAGCGCCGCGATCGGCACCGCGCGGCGTCGACGCGAGTTCGGCGACCCGGCGCAGCAGATCACGGATGTCCGCGTCGGTGGCGTCGACGCGCGAACTCAGCACCGTCAGCGCGGTGTGATCCCCCGCCATCACGGCGCTCCCGCCGGGCTCGACCCGCCACCGACCCGCGCAATGATGGCCTCGGCCGCGACCACCCGGTCGTCGAACGGATGCTTGACGCCGTCGATCTCCTGGCCCGTCTCGTGTCCCTTGCCGGCGATCAGCACGATGTCGTCGTCGTCCGCCCACGCGACGGCGGCTGCGATCGCGTCGGCGCGGTCGCCGATCTCCCGGATCTCCTCCGCGGCGGGTGGACGCTCTGCGGCAGGCACCTCGCGGGCACCGGCGAGCACGGCCGCCCGGATGTCGGCCGGGTCCTCGGTCCGCGGGTTGTCGTCGGTCACGATCACCAGGTCGGCGCCCCGTGCCGCGACCGCACCCATCAGCGGTCGCTTGCCGCGGTCGCGGTCGCCTCCGGCGCCGAGGACCACGGCGACCCGCGCACGCGCCTGGGCCCGCAATGTCTCCAGGACCGCTTGCACGGCCGCGGGCTTGTGTGCGTAGTCGACGACGGTCAGGAACGGTTGTCCCTCGTCGATCCGCTGCAGACGTCCGGGCACCGACACCGAGGCGATCGCGTCGACGGCCGTCGTCGTCGGGACACCGGCAGCCACCGCGATGGCCAGCGCGGTGAGCGAGTTGGCCACGTTGTATCGCCCCGGCAACGGCACGCGCAGATCGGCGTGCACGCCACCGGGACCGGTCACGTCCGCGCCTTGCGAGCCGTCGTCGCCGACACGCGACGGTCCGGCTCGCCAGGCCGCGGGGGTGCCCCCGGTGGCCACCGTGATCGGCTCCGACTTCCCGTCGGCGCCGGCGATCGCCGCCATCCGCCGGCCCCAGTCGTCGTCGACGCAGACCACCGAACGAACGGCCTGCGTCGACGATCCGGGCGCGAACAGCTGAGCCTTGGCATCGAAGTAGGCCGCCATCGTCTCGTGGAAATCGAGGTGATCCTGCGACAGGTTGGTGAAGGCGCCGATGGCGTAGTGCGCACCGTCGACACGACCGAGCGCGAGGGCATGGCTGGACACCTCCATCACCACCGCGTCGACACCGTCCTCGAGCATCGCGGCCAGCATCGCCTGGAGAGTCGGTGCCTCCGGGGTGGTCAGGGAGCTGGGTTGGGCGACCCCGTTGATGCGGGTCTCGACCGTCCCGATGAGCCCGACCGAGTGTCCCCCGGCGAGCAGCGCCGCCTCGGTCAGGTAGGCGGTGGTCGTCTTACCCGACGTCCCGGTGATGCCGATGAGCTTCAACCGCTGCGACGGGTAGCCGTAGATGCGGGCGCTCACGCCACCGAGCACGGCCCGCGGATTCGGGTGGACCAGGACCGCGCACGCCGCGTCCGGCGGCAGCACCTCGGACAGCAGGGAACGACCGGCATGGTCGGTGAGGATCGCCGTGGCCCCCGCCGCGATCGCCTGGTCGGCGAACTGGGCGCCGTGCGCACGACCGCCGGGAAGGGCAGCGAAGAGATCGCCCGCCGAGGCCTCCTGAGCCCGCAGGGTGACGCCCTGGACGGCGATGTCGTCGGCGGCGATCCCGATGAGGTCGACGCGGGCCCCCGTGGCTGTGGACAGGACCGACACCGGAGTCGGGTCGACATGGCGGGGGACCAGACGCCCGGTGCGGCGTCGTCCGGTGCCGGATCGGTCGGGACGTGTGGACGCCATGGGTCTCCGCCTCCTCGTCTCGCTCGGTCGCTGGGGTCGGTCGGGTGGGTCACGCACCCGGCCGAAGCCGGTCGAGCCACCGGCCCGGCCGAATGTGCACGGCCGCCCGGTGGGTGGCGCATGCCGGTCAGGTCACCGATTCGACCTGGTCGTCGTCTTCGCACACCGCGACCGGCGACGCCGGGCGGGCATGACCGACCCGCATCGGAACGCACTCACGATACCGTCAGCGCTCGGCTGCTCCCCCGCCGCACACCGGTGATCGTCGACTCACTGGGCCTGCAGTATCAACCTCGGCGTCGGCCTCGCCGACAGCGGCACCCGGTCGCGCTGCAACATCCACGACGCGATGGTGCTGAACAGCGGCGCAGCGGACTGGCCGCCCGAACCGTCGCTGCTGCGCCGCGGGTTGTCGAGCATGATGCCGATCACGTACCGCGGTGAGTCCGACGGCGCGATCCCCGCGAACGTGATGTTGTAGCGCGAATTCGAGTAGCAGCCGCAGGACGGATCGACCTGCTGGGCGGTGCCCGTCTTACCCGACACCTGGTAGCCGGGCACGGCGCCCTTGCTGCCGCTGCCCTGCTGCACCCCGGTCGGGTCGTCCTGGATCACCGCGCGGAACATGTTGCGCACCGTGGTGGCCGTCTGCGGGCTCACCACCCGCACCGGATCGGGCTTCGACGCCTCCTCGACGTCGCGTCCGTCGCGTTGCTCCGACATCAGGATCCGTGGCGGGACGCGCAGCCCGTCGTTGGCGATCGCCTGATACATGCCGGCCATCTGCAACAGGGTCATCGAGAGTCCCTGTCCGATGGGCAGGTTGGCGAACGAACCGCCCGACCATTGACTCAGCGCAGGCACTTCTCCGCCGCTCTCGGCCGGCAGGCCAACGCCGGTGCGGGCACCGAGGCCGAAGGCGGAGACCAGGTCAGCGAACCGCTTCTCCCCGACCTTCTGCGCGAGCATCAGGGTGCCGACGTTGGACGACTTGCCGAAGATGCCGGTGGTGGTGAACGGCTCCACTCCGTGCGCCCACGCGTCGTTGACGGTCACCCCGGACATCTGGATGCTCCCGGGAACGCGATGGACCTGCTCCGGGGTGGTGATCCCGTACTGGATCGCCGCGGCCGCGGTGATGATCTTGTTCACCGAGCCCGGCTCGAACGGCGAGGTGACCGGCCGGTTGCCCAGATCCGAGTCCTTCTGCTCGTCGATCGGCTTGGACGCGTTGAACGTGTTGTCGTTGGCCATCGCCAGGACCTCACCGGAGTGGGCGTCGAGCACGACCGCGGACGCGTTGCGTGCGCCCGACAGTGCCTTGGCCCGCGAGACCTGACTCTGGACGAACCACTGCGCGTCGGAGTCGAGCGTCAACCGCACCGTCGAGCCGTTGATGGCCGGATGGACGTTGCGGGTGCTGCCCGGGATCACCGCGCCGTCGGAGCCGCGGTCGTATGTCTTGGAACCGTTGGTGCCGGCGAGCACCGAGTCCATCGAGGCCTCGAGTCCGATGAGTCCGTTGCCGTCGTAGTTGACGTCGCCGATCACATTGGCCGCCAAGGACCCGCCGGGATAGAGGCGGATGTTCTGCGGGTCGGCACCGACCTCCGGGTAGTCCTCCATGATCTTCGCGGCCACGTCGGAACTGACCGACCGCGCGAGGTAGACGAAGGTGTCCTTGCTCGTCAGCTTCTCGCGGAGATCGTCTTCGCTGATCGAACCGCCCAGAGCCGATGAGACCCCTTTGGCGATGGCATCCAGCCGAATGTTCGCATCCGGGACGGAAGGGTCTTTGCGGTGTGCCTCGTCCAACGACTTGCGAACCGCCTGCGGGAGGAACGTCAATGCGCGCGCCTCGTCGGTGTAGGCCAGTGGCCGGCCGTTACGGTCCAGGATCGCTCCGCGTTTCGCGGTCATCACCTGGGTGTGTTCGCGTTGCTGTGCCGCCTGCGCCGAGATCGACGAGGCCTCGATGGTGTGCACCACCACCATCCGGACGGCGACGGCGACGACCGCGAGGATCACCACCACACCGGCGATGCGGGCGCGGAAGACGAACTTGTGCGGTTGCCGCGGATCCCGCATCGGGGTGAAACCGCCACCGCCGCCATCGGGACGCCCCGACGGCCGCGGGGGGCGGCCGCCGAGACGATGGAAATCGGCACGTGTCATGGTTTCCGATTGTTCCCGTGATCAGCGTGTGGGAGCCGCATTGGCGCCCGGCGAGTTGCCATTCGGCGGAAGGACGTTCGGCGCCGGGCGATTCGGATCGCCCTGACGTGCGGCCCCGGGGGCCACCGACGCACCCGGCGTGGTCCCGTTCGGTGCGGCGACATCGGGCGCCGGCGAGGTCGGAGCTGCCCCGCCGGGATCGATCGAGTCCTGCGGCGCAGCAGAATTGGCTCCACCGGGATCGGCGGCCGCGGAATCTCTCCCGGTACCGCCCGCGCCGGCAGCGGTGCCGTCGTCCGGATCGGCCGGCGCGTCGCCGCCCAGTCCACGCGAGTCGTCCACCTTCGAGGTGTCGATCGACTTCGCCGGATCCGGTTGTGTCGACGGGTTGATCGACCCCATCGCCTTGCCCTCCGCGGGGGTGGGGTCACCGATCATCCGTCCACGACCGTTCGCATCGACCACCATCCGGGCCGGATTCTGCGCCGGGATCATGCCGAGTCGCGAAGCCTTGTCCGACAATTCGGGCGCGGAGTCCCCGGAGTCGAAGGTTCGCTTGAGCGCATCGCGACGGTCGAGGAGCGATTGGTTCTGGTCCCGCTCGATGCCGATGCGGTACGAGTCCTGAGCCGACCGGGTGGACAGCCACAGGCTCAGACCGAGCCCGACGACCAGGAGCGCGATGACGGGGACGACGAACGGGACAGTCGAGACACGCTCGCGCAGAGTCGCTCTACGGACGCCGATCGCCCGGGTCGGACGTTCGGCCACCTGCGGTGCGGACATCGCAGCGCGGTGTTCGCGCTCGATCCGCCGACGCCGCCGGTCGATCGCCCGCTGCGCCGATCGAGAACGCGTCGCGCGATCCCGGTCGACCCGGGTGCGCTCACGCCGGCCGGCGCCCGGTCGGGCTCGGTCGAGGTCCGCATCGTCGAAACCCTCGTCGATGGTCGTGTCGTCGTACACGGTCGTCATGGCCGATCCTCCTCGACGCGTTCGATGGCCCGCACGCGCACCGGCGCGGACCTGGGGTTGAGTGCCAACTCGGCCTCCGTGGGCCGCTCAGCGCCCCGGGTGACGAGGCGGAATCGCGGTGCCGTCCCGGGCAGTTCCACCGGAAGGCCGGCCGGGGAGGTGGAGGTCGTCTGACGAGCGAACTCGCGCTTGACGATCCGATCCTCGAGTGACTGATAGCTCATCACCACGACCCGTCCCCCGACGGCCAACGCCGACAGCGCGGCGGGTAACGCGGCGATCAGTGCGTCCAGTTCGTGGTTGACCTCGATGCGCAGCGCCTGGAAGGTCCGCTTCGCCGGATGACCTCCGGTGCGTCGCGTCGCCGCCGGAATCGAGGCGTACAGCAACTCCACCAGACGTGCGCTGGTGGTGAACGGTTCACGTTCGCGTTCCCGCAGGACCGCCGAGGCGATGCGGCCGGCGAAACGCTCTTCGCCGTACTCCGACAAGACCCGCGCCAACTCACCGTGGGAGTAGGTGTTCAACACATCCGCGGCGGTCAGCTCGTCGTCGGAGTTCATCCGCATGTCCAGCGGGGCGTCGGTGGCGTAGGCGAATCCGCGTGCGGCACGGTCGAGTTGCATCGACGAGACGCCGAGATCGAAGAGGACGCCGTCGACGGAGGTGACGTCGGCGTCGACCAGAACCCGCGGCAACTCGTCGAATCGGGCCTGATGGAAGGAGATCCGGTCACCGTGGGCGCGGAGACGCTCGCGTGCGATGCCCAGGGCCGACTCGTCTCGGTCGACGCCGATCACCCGCGCGGACGGGAAGGTGTCCGCCACAAGCTCGGAGTGACCACCTGCGCCGAGGGTCAGGTCGACGAAGACGGGAGAGTGACGCTCGGCCGAACCGAGTGCAGGAGTGAGTAATTCGATTATGCGATCGGCCATCACCGGGATGTGGCCGTGCGGGCCCGATCGGCGCGGTTCGGCCGATTCGCCGTGCGCCTCCGCACCACCGTCGGCCGGCTGGTCGTCAGGGTCTGCGTTCACCGGCTTCTTCCTCGCACTGCACGACGCGCCGGATTCCTCCACTACGTCACGATGGTCACTCGGATGATTCGGGATGGGCGATCGGCCGCGGAGAGACGTCGGCGCGACGGCCGTCGGGGAAGGAGTCGACACCGCCTCGGCGCATCCGGTGTGGATCGTGGTTCCGCTGCGGCGATGGCGGAGGCGTCCGACGGATCGGGGTCCCGGTCCGGTTGCGCACCTGGCGTTGGGGAAGTACGCCAGGGTCGCACCGGGCCGGGGCCTCGTCCCGTCCGAAGCCCTCGTCACGTCTGCGTCCCGCTCGCTACAGCAGCGCGTCCAGCGCAGCCGAGCCCGCGGCCGAGAAGTTCTCCTCGTGCTCGCTCTGGTATTCGCGCCACCTCTGCGCGTCCCAGATCTCCAGATGATCGAAGGCGCCGATCACCACACACTCCTTGGACAGCTCGGCGTAGTCGCGGTGCCCCGCGGACAACGTCACCCGCCCCTGTCCGTCCGGACGCTGTTCGTCGGCGCTGGCGAAGTAATACCGCTGGTATGCCCGCGCCTCGGGATCGTTGCGCGATGCCGCCATCGTGTTCTCCGCCAACACATCGAACTCCTCGTTCCGATACACCGACAGGCTGCGGTCCTGGCCTCGAGTGACCACCACGCCTCCTGCCACTGCGTCACGGAACTTGGCGGGCAACGTGAGTCGCCCTTTGTCGTCCAACTTGGGCGTGTAGGTGCCGACGAATCGCACGGACATGTCGACACCTCCTGCCCACTGAGAGTGGAGTTCCGGATCTCCTCACCCAGTGCTGCCACTGTACCCCACTTTCCACCACTTTCCACCCTCTGACGCCCCCAGTTCCCCACCGCAGCACATATGTGCAGTTCACAGGGGTGCTGATCCGGAGTTCACCGCCGCCACACGGCGCGTCACGATCGATCATCTGCGATGCCAGAGGGATGTACTTAGACAAAAGTGGCTGGTGAGGCATGCGTATCGGCCACTGTGGGGCGAAGTGGGGATTGCCGTGGGTGACAGTGGGGATCGGGGTGGGTGACCGTGGGGATCGCAGGGGGTGATCGCGCGGAGATGGTGGCCACGTCCCGGCCGACTGGTCCCACTGTGTAGCGGAATGTCGTGCGTCGGACAGACAGAAGGGCCGCACATCGGATGCGATGTGCGGCCCTTCTGTTTGTATGGGTGTGCGAGGAGGGGGCGTCAGGGGCGCTCGGCGACGATCACCGGGCCCGGTCCGATCATTCCTGCTCGAACCGGCGGTTGAACCGCTCCTCCATGCGCTCGGTGAACTTACGCTTCGGCCCGGCCGCCCGCGGCGCCTTGCCACCAGAGGCGGCACCGCCCTTCGCGGCTGCTCGCTCGGCCGAACCGCCGCCCCAGAGCGCGAGGAGGCCGGCGCCGAACATGACCAGGAAGCCGACGAGGCTGATGATCGGGAATCCGCCGATGTGGACGTCGACGATGAGTCCGCCGATCAGCAGTACGAGGCCGAGGACGAACACGGCGACGGCCTGCAACCGCCGACGTCCGTTCGTCTTGCCGAGGCGCCGACGCTTGACGTTCGACGCGAACTTCGGGTCTTCGGCATACAGAGCGCTTTCGATCTGTTCGAGCATGCGCTGCTCGTGCTCCGAGAGTGGCACCGACCCTCCTTCTCCTCCTGATCTGCGGGACATCGCACGGTGGCGAACGCGGAGGTTCGGTGACGGGTGTCGGTGCCCCTGGCCGTCGTATACGGCCGGTCTGCCGTCAATGATACGAGGTGAATCACCCCGCGACCACCATTACCTCCGGTTACGTCGATTACCACCGTGCTGAGAACCGTCGGCACGTGGGCAGCATCACGCGGTTCGGTCGTGCCGAACGGTCTGATGGGCCAACTTGCCCTGCTCATAGGCGATCACGAGGCGCTCGACGAGATCCAGGAACTCGGCGACCTGCCGGCGCAATCCGACGACGGTCTGTTCGTCGACCGAACGAACGAGACCGGACTCGATGTCCATGCGCGTCCGCGACAGCGAAGCGAAACGGCCGGCTCGGTCACCGAGGGCCGGAACCGTCGTCGCGATACGACTCCAGGCGTCGCGTGAGCCGACCCGACGGGCAGGGCGCGTACGCGGCTCGTGGAGTGCGAGTGCCGCACCGGCCCCTCGCAGCGCCGCGAGGTAGTACTGCCGGAACCGCTCGGCGGAGTCCGGGACCCCATCGGCGTTCTCGAACAGGATGTCGGCGCGCTCGAGGAGGTCGCGGCCGCGCTGGACCACGACCGGATCGATGGTGACGGTCGTGTCTGCCATGTCCCCTCCTCGGTTCCCGCCCGGTGCTGGGGCGTCTTCGTGATCAACGCTGCGAGACGGGTGATCATGCCCGATCGCGGCCCGTCAGGGCGCCCGGCCCGGTGACGCACGCTTCCCTCGTCCACCACCGGACCGGACATCGTCGTCGGGGTGGGTCAGAACAGCTTGCGGAGGCTGATTCATCGAACACCCGTTCGACAGATTCAATATAGCTAGCGCAGCGGTCGGGTTCAAGGCGACCGAGGCGGCATCCGAGTGAACGATGCACGGCCACCGGTACGGGTGGTCGCGGGTTCGACGAGAGGACTGGCGTTCGGTGACCATCCGTCTCGTCGACCTGACCGCACAGGATGCCCGCATCTGGCTGGATCCCGCGCTCGACATCTACGTCACCGCGATGGAATACCCGCGCGGTACGGAGATCCACCGGTCGGCGTTGTGGCGCGATCACATCGCCCGGCCGGGCTGGCGCGCGGTGGGTGCCGTCGCAACCGTCGGGCCGGCCGCGCGAACGGCGCCGACCGCCGTCCGCAGGGTCCGCCCGCCGGTGGCGGTCGCCGACGACGAGGTCCTCGTGGGCATTGCCTACGGCTACCGCGGTGGTCGGGACCAGTGGTGGAATCAGCAGCTGCGCACCGGACTCCGGTTGTCGGGATATCCGGCCCACGCCATCGAGGACGTCGCCGACAACTACTTCGAGTTGACCGAGTTGCACGTCCACCCCACCGCGCAGGGCCGCGGCATCGGCCAGTGGCTGCTCACCCGACTCCTCGAGGGACGTGTCGAGCGTCGGGTCCTGCTCTCGACCCCGGAGGTCCCCGGCGAGGAGAACCGCGCATGGTCGCTGTACCGCCGCATGGGCTTCGGTGACGTGTTGCGACACTTCACCTTCACCGGCGACCCGCGACCGTTCGCATTCCTCGGTCGTCCGCTCCCCCTGCAGCCCGCGCCGCAGGCGCCCTCACTGCAACAGCCGCAGGCGCCCTCACCGCAACAGCCGCAGGCGCCCGGCCGGCCGGCCCCGTGGACTCCGGGGGCTGACCCGCGGTGACGCCCGCCGCCCCCGACCGTCGCCACACCCCCACACACCAGGTGTGGGACACCGTGGTGGTCGGCGCCGGTCACAACGGTCTGGTGGCAGCCGCCTACGTCGCGCGCGCCGGACGCTCGGTCCGGGTACTCGAACGCGACACCGTGCCGGGTGGTGCGGTGTCCACGGTCGAGCGCTTCCCCGGCCACCGGGTCGACCGCGGATCGTCGGCGCACCTGATGATCCGGCACTCCCCGATCCCCGACGAGCTGTCACTCGCCGACGGTGGATTGCGCTACCTCGACTGCGATCCGTGGGCGTTCGCACCCGCAACCGAATCGGCGCCACCGATCGTCTTCCGCACGGATCTGGACGCCACCTGTGCGTCCATCGAACGTGCTTGCGGCCCTGCGGATGCCGACGCCTACCGCCGGTTCGTCGACGTCTGGCGGCCACGGGCGCGAGCGGTGATGAATGCCTTCTACGAGCCCGCGACCCCTGGTCGCTTCCTCCGTGTCTTCGCCGGGTTGGGTACAACGGCGTCCACGGCGCGAACGGGCCAGATCGGCCGACGCGCGGGCGAACTGACGTCGGTGACCCAGGACCTGATGTCCTCCGGCGACGCCCTGCTCGACCGGTGGTTCCGGTCGGAGCACCTGAAGGCCGCCCTCGCATGGTTCGGCGCGCAGTCCGGGCCGCCGATGAACGCGCCCGCGACCGCACCGATGGTCGGGTTCGCGGCGCTGATGCACGATATCCCGCCGGGACGGGCGGTAGGCGGTAGCGGCGCTCTGACCACCGCCCTGATCGACCGGATCGAGGCGGCCGGTGGCGAGGTGCACACCGGTTCGCCTGCGACCGCACTCACCCGCTGCGGCGACCACTGGCGCGTTACCACCGGCGAGCCCGACGGCACCGGGAGCGGAACCCACTGTGCGCGGTCGATCGTCGCCGCGTGCCACATCCTGACCACCCTGGACCTGCTGGCAGCGGGCGGGCACGACCGCGACATGGTGGACGCCTGGAGATCGGCGATCATCGTCGGCAACGGGATCGGCATGGCGGTCCGCCTGGGCACCAGCGCGCTCCCCACCTACCGCGACCTCCCCGGCGATCTCCCCGCACACGGTGTCCACTCGGCACTCGGACTGCTCGTCACCGACCGCGCGCAGCTACGCCGGTCGCACGCGGCCGCCGAGGTCGGCGAGCTCCCCGACCGTCCGGCCTGCATCGCGATGAGCTTCTCGGCCCTCGACCCGACCATCTCTCCTCCCGGAACGCACCAGGTCTCGCTCTGGGCGCAGTGGCATCCTCGACGGCTCTCCGAGGGGCGGGACTGGGCCGATCTGGCCACCGAGGCCGGGGACGCGGTCCGCGCCGAACTCGAACGGCACGCCCCCGGCATCACCGCGGCCACCGACCACGTGCACGTCCAGACGCCCGCCGACCTCGAGTCCGAGCTGGGTCTGATCGGCGGCAACATCATGCACGTGGAGATGACCATCGACCAGATGTTCATGTTCCGTCCGCACCCCGACCTCGCCGACGCCCGCATACCCGGCGCCGACGGCGTGGTCCTGGCCGGCGCGTCGGCGCATCCCGGCGGCGGTGTGACCGGCGCCAGTGGTCGGGTCGCGGCGCAGCGGATCCTCGGCCGACGCGGCTTCCGGTCGGCAACACGCGGATGAGCGCGGGCACGGCGCACCCCGGGACACCGGGTCGGATCTGGCACGATGTCGGGGTGCGATCGTTCCCCCGCCGTCTCGGTCCCGTCGTCCTGGTCCTCGCGATGCTGTCCGCATCCTTCTTCCTGACCGGATGTCTGGAGCGCTCGACCACCGTCGGTGACCGGTTCTCGGGCAGCATCATCGTCGCGACGTCCCCGGACAATCCGCGTGGGGCACCGCGCCTGGACGTCCCGGAGTCGATGTCGAGTCGGGTCACGCTCAGCGACTACCGGGTCGGTCCCGGCGACGGCGATTCGACGAGCGGCTCGCCGTCGTCGACCGCGGAGTCGGAGGCACCCTCGGCCGGCGAGTCGGGGGCACCGACCTCGGGTGCCGACGACGCCCAAGGATCATCCGACGATCAGGATGCGGAGGAGCCCGCACGGATCGGCACCCGTGCCAGCTTCACCGACCTCACCGCAGGTCAGTTCAGTCAGCTCGGCGACATCGTCGCGGGAGCCTTCGGCGATTCGTCGATGAGCATGGACCTCACCGCAAAGCGCAGCGGCGACGTCGTGCGCTTCCGCGGGACCGCCGACCTCACCGAGTTGGTCCCCGGTCGCGATTACGTCCAGTTCTCGGTGGTCTTCGACGGCCCGGTGTCGGCGACCAACGGCGACCAGACGGGCGAGTACGCGGTCACGTGGACCCCCGAGCCGCGCAAGCCCTCCGACTTCAGCGCGGACTCCACCTA
Organism: Gordonia soli NBRC 108243; assembly: GCF_000334455.1. Lineage (GTDB taxonomy): Bacteria > Actinomycetota > Actinomycetes > Mycobacteriales > Mycobacteriaceae > Gordonia > Gordonia soli. The sequence continues at coordinate 125,896 of NZ_BANX01000025.1, read as the reverse complement.
CGCCGACCCGGCCACCGCCGCGGTCGGGAGCTGGACCTGGCTGCTGGCGATCATCTGCGTGGTCGTGATCGCCGTGATCGTGCGACTGGCGTATGTATCCCGGTACCGCGGTCCGCGGCCGGGGCGCCCGCGCGACGGCGGCCGCTCGACACCGAGCAAGCGGGACCCCGTCTCGCGCTGAGTGATCGGCGCGGTCGGCGAGCGGCGAGTCAGGAAGGGGTGGCCACCGGGACCGCCGCGCTGACATCGACACCGAGTCGCTGCAACACCTCGCTGGTCGCCTTGGCGAAGTTGAGGCTGCAGAAGTGCAGGCAGGGTGCACCTTCGGCGATGAGTCGCTCAGCCATCTCCGTCGCGAGGTCGATCCCGACCGCACGCACGGCTGCACGGTCCTCCTCGTCGCCGGGACCGGCAGCCGCCGCGAGACGGGCGTCGACGGACGGCGGGATGACCGAGTTCGACAGCTCGACCATGCGTCGGACACTCGCCAACGATGTGATGGGCATGATGCCCGGGATCAGTGGCTTGGCCGCCTGTTCGGGGTCTGCCGCGGCCAGTCGGTCGCGCAGGCGGAGATAGTGCTCGACATCGAAGAACATCTGGGTGATCGAGTACTCGGCGCCGGCCCGCAGCTTGCCGACAAGGGTCTCGGTGTCGTGGTCGAGGTCGCGGGCACGATGGTGGCCCTCCGGGAACGAGGCCACCCCGACGTGGAAGTCGCCCAGCTCGTCGATGAGCCGCACGAGTTCCTGGGCGTACTCGACGCCCTCGGGGTGGGCATGCCACTCGCCGAGCGGGTCACCGGGCGGGTCACCGCGCAGCGCGAGGATGTTGGTGATGCCTCGGTCGGCGTAGGAGCCGACCAGCGCACGCAACTCGTCTATCGAGTGGTTCACCGCGGTGAGATGGGCGACCGGCAGCAGGGTGGTCTGCTCGGCGAGTTCGCCGGTGATGCGCACGGTGCGGTCACGGGTGGAGCCGCCGGCACCGTAGGTCATCGACACGAAGGCCGGGCCGAGTCGTTCGAACACCCGCACCGCACGCCACAGCCGCATCTCGCCCTCGTCGTCACGAGGCGGGAAGAACTCGACCGAGAAAGGCACCGGACCGCGATGTGGCGCGGACAGCCGGTCCACGATCGACGGCGAGTGGGCAGCGGAGGTCACGGCAACAGCATACGGAGTTGCGCCGGAGCGGATCGGGCTGCACCGGCCGACCTCGCGCCCGCGGATGCGCGCGAGTCCCCTAGCCTGGCTGGGTGACCGCCCCGCACCAGCCGATCACCTCACTCGACGACGTTCCGACCGCTGTCGAGGCGGTGTTGCGCACCGTCTTGGACTCCGCGGTCCCGGCCGCCGGCATGGTCGCGCCGGTCGTCGGCGCCGCCGGAGAAGAGCTACGTGACTTCGTCCTGCAGGGCGGCAAGCGCATCCGGCCGGTCTTCGCCCATGCCGGCTGGCTGGCCGGGGTGTCCTCGCCGCAACGCAGCGGCCCACCGATCGCGGTCGGGGGTTCCACCGGGACGCCGGACGAGACGGACGTGCTGCGGGTCGGCGCAGCACTGGAACTGATCCAGGCCTGCGCGCTGATCCACGACGACATCATCGATCACTCCGACACCCGCCGCGGCCGTCCGACACTGCACCGACGGTTCGAGACCCGACATCGGGCGGCCGGCTGGTCCGGCGATGCCACCGATCACGGCGTTGCGTCGGCGATCCTGGTCGGCGACCTGGCGCTCGCCTGGGCCGACGACCTGGTGCACGGGATCGTGCCAGGGACCGAACCCGGCGCCGGGCGACGGTCACTGCCGGCGACGTCGGCTGCGGTCTGGTCGGCGATGCGGACCGAGGTCCTCGGAGGCCAGCTCCTGGACATCATCACCGAGGCCGACGGCGACGACACGGTCGAGGCCGCCTACCGGGTGATGCGCTTCAAGACCGCTGCATACACGGTCGTCCGGCCGCTGCAGCTCGGCGCGACACTGGCCGGGGCTCCGGAGTCGCTCATCGACGACCTGCGTTCCGCAGGTGAGGATCTCGGCATCGCCTTCCAGCTGCGTGATGATCTGCTGGGGGTGTTCGGCGATCCCGAGCGCACCGGCAAGCCGTCCGGCGACGACCTGGTCGAGGGCAAGCAGACCGTCCTCGTCGCGATCGGACTCGACCGCGCGGCCCGCCGCAACCCCGAACTCGCCGGCCGCCTGCGGACACTGATCGGTCGGCCCCTGACCGACGACGAGGTCGCGACCGCTCGCGGAATCCTCCACGACGTCGGCGCGGTCGACGAGATCGAGACGCGTATCGCGGGTCTGGTCGAGTCCGCCACCGCCACCCTCGACGATGCCGATCTCGGCGCCGACATCCGGGCCCAGCTGGTGGCGCTGGCCACCCGCATCGCACACCGGGAATCGTGAGCCTCGTGCCGCCGTCGGATGACGCGCCCGTCGAGGACGACCGCCAGACCACCCGAGGTGGGGTCATGGGAGGCTCGGCCCGGCTCGACCTGATCGTCGGCGCCGTCGGGTCGGTCCTCGTGGCCATCGGCGCCTTCGGGGTGGCCGACATCCCGCGCGCGCACCCGGTCGCAGCCGATGCCGGATTCGCCTGGATGTCGTATGGGCACGGGAAGACGTTGTCGGCCACGGTGTTCTGGCTCGGCGTCGCGGCGATGGTGATCGCGTGGATACGACTCGGTCGCCGACTCGCCGTCCGCCCGGAACGATCCGACGGACCGGCAACTGAGCATCCGACGACGCCGGCACCATCACTGCGCGCGTTGCGTTGGTGGGCGCTGATGTGGTCGGTGCCGATGCTGGTGACGGTCCCGATCTACAGTCGCGACGTCTATGCGTACCTAGCACAGGCGGCGGTGTTCCGCGCCGGGTTCGACCCGTACGCAGATGGACCGGCGCACTACCCCGGCCCGTTGCTCGACAGCATGGCGCAGGTCTGGGCGACCACCACCGCACCGTACGGACCGTTCTTCATGGCGCTGACCCGCGGCGTCGTCGAGGTGACCGGCGATCATGTGATCCTCGGCGTCATCGCGGTCCGCCTCGTCATGGTGCCCGGACTCCTGTTGGCGCTGTGGGCGATCCCCCGGATCGCCCGGACCTTCGGCGCGTCCGCCCGGATGGGGCTGTGGCTGGTGCTGTTCAACCCGATGGTGGTGATCCACCTCGTCGGAGGGCCGCATGTCGAACTCCTGCTGCTGGGTGTGGTCGTCACCGGCCTCGCCCTGGTGCTCGGGCGCCGACACGTCCTGGGCACCGCGGTCCTCGGTCTGGCCGTCTCGATCAAGGTCACGGCCGGCATCGCGATCCCGTTCGTGGTGTGGATCTGGTTGTCGCACCTCCGCGATCAGCGCACCGCTGCCGACGGCGATCCCGACGCCGCGGCGGCCGCCCACGCAGGGCCGGCCGACGGACAGGCAGCTGTCGGGGTGGCTGGTGGGGAGAAGCCGACCGGGATCTCGACACGCACGGTGGTCGGCGTCTTCGCCGCGGTGACGCTCATCCCCGTGGCGGTGTTCGCCGTCTGCACGGTGGCGCTCGGACTCGGGCTCGGCTGGCTGACCGGCCTGGGTTGGGCCGACCGGATCATCAACTGGTTCACGGTCCCCACGGTCGTCGCGCACGCCGTGACGCTGATCGCGGCACCGTTCACGGCGCTGAACATCCAACCGGTCCTGTCGGTCACCCGGCTCGTCGCGCAGGTGGTGCTCGCCGTCCTGCTGGTGTGGTTGTGGTGGCGGTATCGGCGCGATGCGCGGTCGGCGATGGTCGGGATGGCATGGGCGATGGCCGCGGTGCTGGTCCTCGAGCCGTCGACCCTGCCCTGGTACTACACCTGGTTGCTGGGCGTGTTGGTCGCCTTCACCCTCCCCCCTCGGGTTCGCGCCCTGATCGTCGGGGTGTCGACGTTCATGCTCATCGTGTTCCAGCCGGACGACTCGATCGTGTTCTACAAGGTGCCGGAAACGCTTCTGGCGCTTGCGCTCTCGGTCCTGGCGGCCTGGTCGGTGCTCCGTGTGGATCCGCTGCGGCTACGACGTTCGGTTGCGTGGCTGTGGGGTTCGCGCGCCGATGCGGCGGGTCTCGGAAACGAGAGGGACGGCAGCGCTGCGACCGAGGGCGTCGTCAAACGCTAGCCGTCGGACGCTAGTCGTCGGACGCTAGTCGTCGGAATCAGCCGTCAGGCGGCCGGTCGGGCGTCGGGCGTAGTACACCGGGGTGCCGTGGCGGTGGCGAGGTGACCGTCGGCTCAGAAGGCCTCGGCCTGCGCGCGCCGGATGACCTCGCGAGCGGAGTGCGTGTGCAGGGCCTGAGCGGGATGGATGCCGAGGTCGTCCTGCACCGTGAACAACCACGCGAGGGCGTCGTCCCGACTGAATCCGCCGTCGAGGAGGACGTCGACGAGGCCGTTGAAATGTTTGGTGATGCCGTGGTCGTCGAAGAACAGCGAGGGCACCGCCGGCGCACCGTCCTTGGAGACGGCGAGCAGATGATGGTCGTTGATCAGCGTACGTACCCGGCCCGGAGATACCCGGAGACGAGCCGCGACCTCGTCCACGGTGTATGTGTCGGCGTCGGCGGGCAGGACATTCGGAGACAGTGGCAGCGATCCCACGTCGGTCAGCTTACCGGCTCGGCCGCGCCACCGAAACGCTCCCGCCGGATACGCCGCAACCGTGATGGGGCGCAGCCCCGGGTCGGGTACGGCTCCCCGACACCTCGATCGGTGGACGCGACGGGCGTCGATCCCGCAGACCGGGCGGTGCGGCCGGTAGATTCGGGACTCGTGAACAGTCCTGTCGACGCGGTCCTGGGCACGGTCATCGAGGACCGGTACCGGATCGACGCACCCATCGCACGCGGCGGGATGTCGGCGGTCTATGTCGGCGAGGACCTGCGCCTGGGCCGGTCCGTCGCGGTCAAGGTGATGGATTCGCGCTACAGCGGCGACCCGACCTTCCTGCGGCGCTTCGAGTTCGAGGCACGTGCGGTCGCCGGGCTCAAACACCCGGGACTCGTCGCGGTCTACGACCAGGGCATCGACGGCGGAACCGCCTTCCTCGTCATGGAACTGGTGGAGGGTGGGAGCCTCCGAGAGCTGCTGCGCGAACGCGGACCGATGCCGCCGCATGCGGTCGTCGCGGTCGCCGACCCCGTGCTCGGCGGTCTGGGCACCGCGCACGCCGCCGGTCTGGTGCATCGGGATGTGAAGCCGGAGAACGTGTTGATCTCCGATTCGGGCGAGGTGAAGGTCGCCGACTTCGGGCTGGTGCGCGCCGTCGCCGAAGCCGGGGTCACGTCCGCGAGCGTCATCCTGGGCACAGCGGCATACCTGTCGCCGGAGCAGGTGCAGTCCACACACGCCGACGCACGCAGCGACGTCTATTCGATGGGCGTGATGATGTTCGAGTTGCTCACCGGACGAACACCCTTCCGCGGAGACTCCCCGCTGGCCCTCGCATATCAGCGATTGAGCTTCGACGTCCCGGCACCCGGCGACGTGATCGACGGTGTCCCCGAGGAATTCGACGAGGTCGTGCTGCGTGCGACCGAACGCGACCCGGCCGACCGCTACGCCGACGGCTTCGCGATGCGCGAGGCCCTGCTCGCAGTCGCCGAGGACCTTGATCTGCCGCCGTTCACGGTGCCCGCGCCGCGACGTTCGGCCGAGCGGTCCACCATGGCGCGGATGCGGGCCGAGGATCGGCGGCCGGTCGACACCCCACGCCAGACGCGGGTGCAGACCGATCCGGGTGCTCCCGGCGGTCCAGGGGCCGGCGTCGGCTCGGTCGACGAGCACGACGATCGGTACGACCACGACGGGTTCGGCGACCGCGAGGAGCACGACGGCGGAGGGCGGTACCGGCCACGGCCCGCGTTCGACCGCACGCGGTCGTCCGCGGTGGCGGTGTTCGACGAACCGTCGGGCGGGCGCGTCCGGGCGCTCGTCTGGATTCTCGTCGTCCTGCTGATCGCCGCCGCGGTCGGCGCGGCCGGTTGGTGGGTCGGCGCCACCGTGCTCAGCTGACGACACCCTGGCCTCGCGGATCGTCGGCTACCTCGCCGCGAGGAGTGGCGGGGTCAGCCGCGCAACATCTCCGCGACCAGGAACGCGAGCTCCAACGACTGCTGGGTGTTGAGTCGCGGGTCGCACGCGGTCTCGTACCGCCCGGCCAGGTCGAGATCCGAGATGTCCTGCGCGCCGCCGAGACACTCGGTGACGTCCTCGCCGGTGAGTTCGATGTGCACCCCACCGGGATGCGTGCCGAGTGCGCGATGGACCTCGAAGAATCCCTGCACCTCGTCGACGATCCGGTCGAAGTCACGGGTCTTGTATCCGGTCGACGACTCATGGGTGTTGCCGTGCATCGGATCGCACTGCCAGATCACCTTGTGGCCGGTGGCCTCGACCGCGGACACGATGCCGGGCAGCACCTCCCGGACCTTGCCGTTGCCCATGCGCGCCACCAGCGTGAGTCGGCCCGGGGTGTTGCGTGGGTCGAGCCGCTCGACGTACTCGACAGCCTGTTCGGGTGACGTCGTCGGGCCGATCTTCACGCCGATCGGGTTGTTGATCAGTTCTGCGAACGCGATGTGGGCACCGTCGAGTTGGCGGGTGCGCTCCCCGATCCACAGGAAGTGCGCCGAGAGGTCGTAGAGCACCTGGCTGTCGGGGTCGGCCGGATCGGTGGCGAGGCGGAGCATCGCCCGCTCGTAGTCCAGGACGAGCGCCTCGTGAGAGGCGAAGATCGCCGCACTCTCGAGACTGGAGTCGGTCACCCCGCAGGCATCCATGAAGCGCAGGCCGCGATCGATCTCGGCAGCGAGGGCCTCGTACCGTGCGCCGGCGGGCGAGGTGCGGACGAACTCGCGGTTCCAGACGTGGACCTTGTGCAGGTTCGCCTCCGAGCCGGTCAGCGCGCGCACGAGATTCATCGCCGCAGCCGCGTTCGCGTAGGCGCGGACCAACCGCGACGGGTCGTGTTCACGGACACTCGGATCCGCGGGGAACCCGTTGACCATGTCGCCGCGGTAGGACGGCAGCCCCAGGGCGTCGGTGTCCGACGACCGCGGCTTGGCGTACTGCCCGGCGATCCGGGCGACCTTGACCACCGGCAGACTCGCGCCGTAGGTCAGCACGACGGCCATCTGCAGCAACGTGCGGATGTTGCCCTTGATGTGCGGCTCGGTGTTGTCGGCGAAGGTCTCGGCACAGTCGCCGCCCTGCAGCAGGAAGGCTCGACCATGTGCGACCTCGGCGAGTTGCGCCGACAGCGACTCGACCTCGGCGGGCATGCAGATCGGCGGCACACTCTCCAGGACCGTGCGCATCCGGGCGGCGGCGTCGGCAGGCCAGGACGGCTGCTGCACCGCGGGCCGGCTGAGGGCATCGGCGAAGCGATGCTCGAGCTCGCCCGGCAGGGGCGGGAGCTCCGGGAGGTCGTCGATCGGTACGTCCACGGTCCAATTCACCACGCTCGTCAGCGTAGTCCGGCGGACCGCCGACAGGCCGTGAGGGGCCGCTGACCCGCGCCTTCGGTGGACCGCAGGCGGGATCAGCGGGCAGGACCACCGGGCGCGATCAGCGGGCGGTGGCCTCCTCGATCGCCTGCCACTTGCGGAGATTGTGACGAGCATCGCTGAGCGCGTCGTGGGCATCGCGTGGTGCGGGCGGCAGCGTGGGGCGTCCGGCGGCGTCCCAGTGCTGACGCAGCTCTCGCGTGTATCGCGGGATCACCCGTGGCAACGCGGTCATCGGACCCCACAGTTGGCACAGCACGACGTGGTCATATGCACCCACCCAGGCCCACAGTTCGATGTCGTCACCGTCGGCGGTGAGGAAGTCGAGGAGGTCGTCGCGAATCCGCCGCCGGTCCCGCCACGCAGGCGAGGACGGAGACGGCAGCTTGGGCAGGACGTTGGCCCGGACCCAGTCACCGGCCCGGCCCGGATCGAAGTCGGTGGACACCGCGTAGAATTCACGTCCGTCCTCCGCGACGACACCGATCGAGACCAGATCGATCGTCCGGCCGTCCTCGATAAACTCCGAGTCGTAGAAGAACCGCATACGGCAAGTATTCGTCACCGACGTTCCGGCCGACGGTCCGGGACGCCACCACGGCGCCCTGACCCGGATGCCGATGGCGACGCCCCCGCCGACACCCCGCCCGCCGAGAACCACCACGAGCAGCAAAGAGTGCCGACAATGCAGACACCGCTGGCCGCCGCCGACGCCTGGCTGCACCGTTGGCGTCCCACGGTCCGGGCCCGCGCGCTGATCGGGTTGGCGTTTGCCGTGTCGGCCGCCCTGCAGATCGTGGGGGTGCCGTTCACCTCGAGTTTCGGCACCCGCACACGCATCGACCTCGACGTCTACCGACTCGGCGGGCAGATCTGGCAGCAGGGGCAGAGCCTCTACGCGGACGGGTCGATGCCGTTCACCAGCGACGGCATCTGGCTGCCGTTCACCTATCCCCCGTTCGCCGCGCTCACCTTCGTGCCGCTCGGCGCGATGGGTCTGTTGATCGCGGGGATCGTCATCTCGCTCCTGACCACCGCACTGCTCGTGGTGGTGCTGCACATCGTCATGGGTGTCCTGTCGGTCGGCGACCGCGCGAACCGCTGGTGGCTCGCACTCGCCGTCGCGGCGCCCGCGCTGTGGTCCAACCCGATGTGGATGACACTGGGATTCGGTCAGATCAACGTCATCCTGATGACCTCGATCGTCGTCGACGTCTTCGTCGTCGGCCGCGGTCGGTGGGCGGTGACCGGGCCGCTCCGCGGGGTCCTGATCGGTCTGGCATCGGCGATCAAGCTGACCCCGCTCGTCTTCGTCGGCGTGTTCCTCGCCGCGCGGCGGTGGCGGGCCGCGGTCGTCTCCGTCGCGACCTTCGTCGCGGCCGGCGCGATCGCCTGGATCTGGTTGCCGTCCGACTCGCTCGGGTACTGGACGCACACCCTGTTCCACACCACCCGCATCGGTGATCCGGCGGGACGGATCAACCAGAACCTCAATGCGTTCTGGATTCGCCTGTTGCCCGCCGACGCGACGACCGAGCAGATCATGTGGCTGGTCAGTTCACTCGCGGTCACGGCCCTCGCGATCGTCGCCGTCCTCGCCTGCCGACCGGTCGCGGCCCTCGCCGCCGACGCCACACCCGGTCAACGGGTCGACGCGGTCCTCGCCCTCGCAGTCGTCGCCATCTGGGGGCTGCTCGTCTCACCGACGTCATGGGCACACCACTGGGTCTGGTCCATCCCGATCATCGTGGCGTTGGTGACCGTGGCGGCACGGTCTGCCCAGCGATCAGCGCAGACCGTCTATCTCGCACTTGCGCTGGTCGGCGCGGTCATCTTCACGGTCGGGCCGTTCCAACTGCTCCGTCCGGCCTTTCTCGGTTGGTCGCCGCTCGACCACGTCGTCGGGAACTCGTACACCCTGTGGGGGCTCGCCGTGCTGGTCGCGGTGTGGCGCCTACCGTTCCGCGCCAACGGGCCCGGACGTCGGGACAGCGCACCCGCACTGGCCGACGCCCGTTCCTGAGCGCGCGGCCCGATCCGCCCAGGCGGGCTACGGTGCCGGCGCTCGGTGGGTCCGGCGCTCGGTGGGTCCGGCGCTCGGTGGGTCCGGCGCTCGGTGAGTCCGGCGCTCGGTGAGTCCGGCGCTCGGTGAGTCCGGCGCTCGGTGGGTCCGGCGCTCGGCGTCCTGGCTCAGGCGGCGGGTGCGTCTGTCTCGCGCGTCGCGGGTCCCGACGCGGGCGCATCCTTGAGCGACGCAGCATAGATGTCGACGTACTGCTGGCCGGAGAGCTGCATCAGTTCGTACATGATCTCGTCGGTCACCGCGCGCTCGATGAACCGGTTGCCTTGCATGCCCTCGTACCGCGAGAAGTCCAGCGGCTTGCCGATCTTCACGGTGATCCGGGTCGGTCGTGGGATGGAGGTGCCGGGCGGGTTGAAGGTGTCCGTCCCGATCATCGCCACCGGGATCACCGGCACGCCGGTGTCGAGGGCGACGCGGGCCAGGCCCGTCTTGCCCTTGTACAGGCGACCGTCGGGTGAGCGCGTGCCCTCCGGGTACATGCCCATCAGCTCGCCGGCCTCCAGCTGTCGCCGCGCCGCGGTCAGTGCTCCGGCCGCGGCCTCGGCCCCCGTCCGATCGATGGGGATCTGACCGACCGCCGAGAAGAACCACCGCTGGAACCCGCCCTTGAGGCCGGTACCGGTGAAGTACTCACTCTTCGCCAGGAAGTAGATGCGCCGGGGCACCATCAGCGGCAGGAAGAAGCTGTCCATCACCGCGAGGTGATTGCTGGCGAGGATCGCCGGCCCGCGGTCCGGCAAGTTCTCCAAGCCCTCCACATGCGGACGGCCGGTCAGGCGAAGCAGCGGTCCCAACAGGATGTACTTGAACGTCCAGTACCACATCGAACACTCCGAACTCGCTGCGCGCCTTGGCGTCCCGGTCAGCGACCGGGCCCCGGACCGCCGACGGCGACCGAGGGTTACGACCCTTTCGAGGAGACCTTACCCGCGCCCGACTCTACCCACGCGATTCGACTCACGGCAGTGGATTGACCTCGCGCTCGGCGGCGAGTGCGCCGACCCCGCGGCGGGCGATCTCGGCGGCCCCGATCACGCCCGCGGCCTCACCCAACTGCGTGCCCCGGATGCGGGCGAGCTGTCGATGGCCGGCACCGGTCACCAGTCGCGCGTAGTGCTCGCGGGCTTCGTCCAGGAACAAGCCGGACGCCGCGCCGACACCGCCGGCCAGCACGATCAGATCGGGATCGAAGATGTCGGCGATCATCGCCAGGCCCTGCCCGAGCGATGCGGAGAACTGCGCGAAAGCCGCCACCGCGACCGCGTCCCCGTCCGCGGCCGCACGAGCCACGCGACGGCCGGTGAGCGAGCCCGGGTCGGCGGCCACGTCGGCCGCGAGCTGACTGCGTCCCCAGTCACCGTCCGCGAGGAGTTCGACGACGGTGTCCACGAGAGCCGTTCCACTGCAATACCGTTCCCAGCATCCCTGCTTGCCGCAGGAGCACTGACGGCCGTCGGGGACGATGGTGAGGTGTCCGAGCTCGGGTGCGACCCCGAAGCTGCCACGGTAGATCTCACCGCCCAGCAGCAGGCCGGCACCGATCCCGGTGCCGATCGCGAGGACCAGCGAGTTGCGGCCCCGCGCCGCCGCACCGAACCTCCACTCGGCGACCGCCGCGGCATTCGCGTCGTGTTCGGCGAACACCGGGATACCCACGCGCGCAGTCATCTCGGCAGCCACCGGGGCCTCCCGCCACGGCAGGTGCGGTGCGAATCGGATGACGCTGCGATCGGGGGTCAGGAAACCGGCGATGGCGAGACCGACCGCTGTGGCCGCCCACCGGGAGACCAGTTCTCCGACGAGTCGGTCGAGACAGTGCTCGAGCGCGTTCGCGGTCGGCGGGGTGGCTGCGCGCAGTGTGTCGAGCATCGCCCCGTGCTCGTCGACCACCGCGGCGCGAACGCTGGTTCCGCCGATGTCGATGCCGATGCTGAGGTCGGCCATCAGCGGTCTCCTTCCGGTTCTCCGACAGGAGTGCGGGTGGCGGCACCGACGTCGATGCGGACCGCGATGGGCTCGTAGCGCTGGTCAGGACCGGCCGACTCCCCGGGGCCCGGTGTCGACCGCAGGGCCGTCGCGATCGCCTCGAGCACCGCGATCACCGCTGCGATCAACCGTGCGATGAGATCACCGATCTCGGTGAGCAGAGTCGTGATCTCGCCCGGTACCTCGAGTCCCACCCGCTCGGTTCCGGCGGACGTCGCGGCACGCGGACCGGCGATGAGCCCGGCGAGCTGATCGATCTGCGCTGCCACACCCAACAGGAACTCCCGGATGGGGTCCACGCCGCCCGGACCCGCCTCGTCGGCGCGGCGGCCATCGGTGTGGTCGTCGGATGTCATCGGGTGGCTGCTCCTGTCCGGCTGCGTGTTCAGGCGGGACCGACGACCCCCGCGGGTCGGTCACCACCGACGGCGCCACGGAACGACCGCGACGCCGACACATGCGGTGAACGACGCTACCCGGTCGCCGGTTGCCACGCCATCGGCCCCCGGTGATCCGATCGTCGCGGTCGTGAGCTCGCTAAACGATGGTCGAGCCCGGTCAGCGGGCTCGCGGCCACACGGCCGGGTCCGGCGTGAATCGGACCACCATCACCGTGCCGTCCCAGGTGGCGTCGACCACCCGGCACCGCCGCAACACCGATGGCAAGGTGACCGGTTGCCGGAATCCGCCGACGGTGACGAGCAGGTCGTCGCCGACGCGCCCCAGTCTCAGCGAGCCCGGGTCGGGTAGTCGCTGACGCCAGCGCATCTCGTACTCGCCGTCCGGTCCCGGACCGCCGAGAGAGACCACCGTCGCGGCTGCGGCCCCCTGGGCACGACCGCTGGGGTCGCCGAGCTCGACACCCAGTCGCCGCAGTCGGGCAGCCCGATCGATCGGCTCCGGGATCGGATCGACGATCCGCAGGTCCACACCGGGGGGCAACTCACCGATCGCCGAGACCACCGATGCCTCGGCGCTCTCGGTGCCCTCGGCATCCCCGGTGGCCGAGGCGTCCTGGGTGTCCCGGGCGTCCTGGGTGGCCGACAGGCGGGAGTCGGCAATGGTCGAGGTACGGGCCCCGGTGCCGCGATTGACGATCACCGACCGCAGCGCCAGACCCATCATGTCGATGGTGCCGAGCAGATGCGGGGTCAGGCGCGTCCCGCGGGCGTCGTCGGGCACCACCAGGTGGACGGCGACCGCGTGCGCGTCGGCGAACAACTCAGTCACGTCGTGGCAGTCGCGATCGATGGTGTCGATGGCGGCGGTCAACTGCGCGACCACCGGGCGCTCGGCCGCCGCGGCCAACCGGCGGTGTCGCGGCCAGAGCCGGTTGAACGCCTGCCCGAGCACCGCGCCCGCCCGCAGGAACGTGAAGGGATCGGTACCACCGGAACAGTCCACGATGATCCGCCGCCAGCGTCCGCTGATCGCCTCGTCGCGAATCCGGCGGAGCGCCAGGAAGTCCTCGATCCCGGGCAGTGTGGTCAACTCGCCGGACGCGACCTCGGCCAGCGCCCCCACGCCGGGAATCACCGCGGCGCTCGAGGTCAGGGTCGCGGCCAGCACGTCGGTGAACACCTCCCAGGTGTTCTCCAACAGCTCGAGCCGATCCAGCGCGAGCAGATGCAGGTTCGCCGACACCGCGACCGGCTCGTCCGGTGCCCGGAACACACCCAGCATCTGGGTGGCGGGCGATGTGCGATCGATCGTGATCAGCAACGTGTCGTGTTCGGTACGTGTCACGGGAACGCCGGTCAGCCGCGTCGGAGTCCGTCCACCACCGTCGTTGCGCCGCCTGGTCGCGCGGGCAGGCCCCAGGGCCCCGGCAGCCGCGACGACGGACACGCCGGCGCCTCCGGGCCCGAGCACCAGGTGGATGGGCGTCAGATCGATCAGCCTTCGACTCGCTTCTTCAGATCGTTCAGCGCGGTCTCGGTGATCGCTTTCTCGGCCCGTCGCTTCAACTGGCCGATCATCGGCACCAGGAGGTCGACCATCAGCTCATAGGTCACTTTGGTCGAACCCGGAACCTGTTGGGAGAGAACATATCGACCACGCTGATCGCGTTGCAGATCGCTGCTGACCAACTGCCAGGACACGCCCGCGCCGTCCGCGTCCCACTCATAGGCCAGCACATAGGTGTCCTGCAGCACGCCCGCGTCGAGGACGAAGCGCACCACCCGCGGCCGGCCGTCGGCGCCGGATTCGGTGACCTCCACCTCGCGGGCGGCGGTCACCCACTCGGGATAGTGCTCGAAATCGGCGATCACGGACATGATGTCGGCGGCGTCGGCGTTGACGACGACGGACCGTTCGGTGTGGTCGGCCATCACACACCCACGCCGTCGGCGGTGACCGCTGGGGCGCCCGGGGCCCGGTCACCCTCCGCGCGGTCCTTGACCTCGAACGACATGCGCTTACCCGCCACCCGGCGAGCGTGGTTCAGCGCCGCCAGACGATCCATCCGGGCACGCGGCGCCGACGGCAACGCGTCGGTCGGCTCGGCGTGCATGAAGTAATGCAGCACCACGCCGTCGAGCACCGCCTCGGCCCAGATCTCCATGGTCCCGGTCACCGGCCCGGACACCTGCCAGCGCACGCCCTGCTCATGCCGGTCCTCGACGACCTCCAGGCGCAGGTCCGGCCACCAGCGTCGCCAATTGGCCCGCTCGCCGACCACCTCGGCGACCAGAGCGGGCGCAGCGGCGACGAACGTCTCGTCGGCAACCTGGATGCTCGTCACGCACCTAGCTTCACATACTCCCGCGAAACCTGGATAGGGTCCTCGGCGATACCATCGAGCCAAGGTGCCCCGGCCACGTGAGACGTACCGACATCTGTCGGGCCCACCCCAGATCCACCCGCCCAGGAAAGGGACTGCGATGACCGAGTTCAGTGTGCCGGCCCGGTTCTCGATAGCCGAGGACTCCGATGCCACCGGCATCCTCTTCGGCATCGCCGAGAACACCCCCCAGCGAACCGTGTTCCGCCACAAGGAAGGTGACGATTGGGCCCCGGTGTCGGCGAAGGATGCCGCCGATCGAGTGACCACTCTCGCCAAGGGGCTGATCGCCTCCGGCGTCGGCCCCGGAGACCGGGTGGCGCTGCTCTCCCGAACCCGCCTGGAGTGGTCGCTGCTGGACTTCGCGATCTGGTCGGCCGGCGCGACCACCGTCCCCATCTACGATTCGTCGTCCGGTCCGCAGATCGAATGGATTCTCAGTGATTCCGGGGCCACCACGATCATCGTGGAGGACGATTCGCACCGGAAGGCCTACGAGACCACCTCGGGTCCGTCCAAGGGCGTGCGGTTGTTCCAGATCGACGCCACCGACGGGGCGGGGGCCGTCGACGAACTGATCGCCGCCGGCGCCGACATCCACGACGACGAGGTCGCCAAGCGGCGCACCGCACTGTCGGCCGCCGACCCGGCGACGCTGATCTACACCTCGGGAACAACCGGCCGCCCCAAGGGCTGCATGCTCACCCACGCGAATCTGCTCTCGGAGATCTACGCCGTGCTCGAGGGCAACCTGAGCACATTGCTCGCCCCGGGACGTCGGATGCTGATGTTCCTGCCGATGGCACACGTGCTGGCCCGCGCGATCACCCTGGTCGCGATCGAGGCCGGTGTCGAGGTCGGCTTCACCAGCGACATCCCCAATCTCGTACCGGAATTCGCGGTGTTCAAACCGTCTCTGATCCTCTCGGTGCCCCGGGTGTTCGAGAAGGTCTTCGCCTCAGCACGGCAGAAGGCGCACGACGACGGCAAGGGTCGGATCTTCGACGCCGCCGCCACCACCGCGGTCGAGTACTCCGAAGCACTCGGCACCGACTCCGGACCAGGGATCGTGTTGCGCGCCAAGCATCGCCTGTTCGACGCCCTCGTCTACGGAAAGTTGCGCGCGGCCCTGGGCGGCGACTGCGAGCTGGCGATCTCCGGCGGCGCACCGCTGGGTGCGCGACTCGGGCACTTCTTCCGCGGCATCGGGATCCCGGTGTACGAAGGCTACGGACTGACCGAGACGACCGCTGCATTCGCGGTCAACACCCCCGGCGAACACAAGGTCGGAACCGTCGGCAAGCCGTTGGCGGGCAACTCCGTACGGCTGGGTGAGGACGGCGAGGTGCTGCTGTCGGGCGGCGTCGTGTTCGACGGTTACTGGCAGAATCCGGAGGCCACGGCCTCCGCGCTGGAGGACGGTTGGTTCCACACCGGCGACCTCGGCCGGATCGACGACGAGGGCTTCATCACCATCACCGGGCGCAAGAAGGAATTGATCGTCACCGCGGGCGGCAAGAACGTCTCCCCCGCCGGACTCGAGGACGTCATCCGCGCGAATCCCCTCGTGTCGCAGGCACTCGTCGTCGGCGACAACCAGCCGTTCATCGGCGCGCTGGTCACCATCGATCCCGAGACGTTCCCGGCCTGGAAGAGCCGCAACGGCAGGGCCGACGATGCCACGGTGGCCGATCTGGTCGACGACGCCGATCTGCGCACCGAGATCCAGTCGGCAATCGACGCGGCCAACGAGACGGTCTCGCACGCCGAGGCGATCAAGAAATTCCGGATCCTGCCTGCCGACTTCACCGAGGAGACCGGCGAGATGACGCCGACACTCAAGGTCAAGCGCAACGTGGTGGTCGACAAGTACGCCGACCAGATCTCGGCCATCTACGCCCGCTGAGCCACTGCACGATCAGGGCCCGCCGCGTCCGGCGACTGTCGCTACAGGAGTTGGACGAGGCGGCTCGCGATCGCGCGCCACTGCCACCGCTCGACCGCGAACTCGCGGCCGCGCTCACCCATACGTCGGGCGAGCCTGCGATCGCTGAGGATGTCGATCACCGCGAGGGCGACCGCATCGATGTCGGTGCCGTCCACGACCGTTCCGGTGACTCCCTCGATCACCGTCTCCGGCGCGCCTCCGGACTGCCCGGCCACCACCGGGACGCCGGTCGACGACGCCTCCAGGTAGACGATGCCGAGCCCTTCCACGTCGAGGCCGCGGCCTCGGGTGCGAGACGGCATCGCGAAGACGTCGGCGATGGCGTGATAGGCGGGTAGTTCGTCAGCGGGCACCGAACCGGTGAACACCACGTGATCGGCGACGCCGGTCTCCTCGGCGAGCCGGTGCAGCGTCTCGGCGTACGGACCGCCACCGACGATCACCAGCACTGCGTCGGGGATGCGCATGCGGATGCCCGGCAGGGCCTTGATCAACACGTCCTGGCCCTTGCGCGGGACGAGACGGGACAGGCAGAGCACCGTCGGCCGGTCGCCCAGTTCATGTCGGTCGCGGATGCGTTGTCGGGCAGCAGGGTCCGGCGCGAACCGATCGGTGTCCACACCCGGCGGCAGATGTTCGAGAGCGGCCTGCGCACCGAATGCGGCCGCGAACCGGCCACGGGTGTACCGCGAGACGAAGGTCACCACATCGGTGTGCGCTCCGATGTGCCCGAGGATCTGACGGGCGATCGGCACCATCGACCAACCGACCTCGTGGCCGTGGGTCGAGGCGATCACGCGCCGCGCACCGGCACGCCGCATCACCGGCGCGAGGACCGCCAGCGGTGCGGCTGCACCGAACCACACCGTCTCGATGTCGTGTTCGGCGACTAGACGGGCCGCTCGACGTGCCACCGCGGGGGTGGGCAACATCAGCGTGGTCGGGTGCCGGACGACGGTGTACGGCACGCTGCGATCGAACTCGACATGCGAATCACCACGCCACCTGGGCGCGTACACGACGACCTGCTCGGGCGGCAGAAGGTCGACCAGATTCTGCAGGTACGACTGGATGCCACCGGGGCGCGGCGGGAAGTCGTTGGTCACCAACAGTGTTCGCCGCATCAGCGGACCTGCTCGGTGAGCCACGCGCGCCAGCGCTCGACCAGTTGGGCGCGAGACATCTTCAGCGTGTTGGTGATGGCAGCGTCCTGACGGCCCACATCGTCGGTGCCCGCGACCCCGATGTACAGGCGACGCAGGACGGTCTCGTCGAAACGGTCGGCGACGAAGGCCGCGACCGACCAGGCCGACTGATAGGCGATCGTCGCCTGCTCCGAGTCGACCGCGAAGTCGGCGTCGGTCGGGAACGCGGTCGGCGCCTCGCCCGCGCGGACACGTGCCGCTAGTTGCGGTGCGGCGTCGGCGAACCGGGTGTAGGTGCCACGGCGACCGACGTATTCGGGCACGCCCTCGGTGATCCACAGCGGCGCACCGGGTGCCGTGGCCGTTCGCGCGGCGACATGTGTGAGCTCGTGTCTGAGGACCACACCCAGCGCAGGGGCAGACAGCGTCCCGGCCGCGGGCGTGAGCACCACACGTTGACCGGTGACGGTCCGTGCGGCGCTGTCGAGATCGGCATAGACGGTGGCGGCCGCCGCCGCAGCGACATCCGATCCGAGACTCCGGGTGAGCGCACCGAACTGGTCGTTGTCACCCGTGGCGACGACGACGGCCCGGCGCGGCCACGCATCACCCCAGAACTCGGTCACCGCGTCGACTGCGTTCGGCAACAGGCTTCGCACCCGGGTGACAGTGTCCGCGGTGTCGGGATAGGACGCGATGACCGATGCACCGCCGGCAGTACGAACATCTGCGGCACGGACCCCCGGGAGTTCCCAGAGCTGCACCGGGGGCGGCGCCGCGCCATCGCCCCGGTAGTCGCCGACCACCTTCCAGTCGTCGCCGTAGCGGGCCAGGATCATCGTCGTGGTGGACACGATCTCGGGCTCGTCGATGCCCGGGATCGCCGACCCGCCGAGCGCGTGGTGGATCTCGACGGGCGCGACCCAGGCATCCGAACTGCCCTGCTCGTCGAGTCGCGCCTGGATCTCCGGAGGCACCAGCGGCTCGGTCTCCTGAACGGGTGTCAGGCGATATTCCAGCAACCGCGGACGCAGACGACCACCACGCCGCTCGCCGGCGGAATCGGATTCACCGGCTGCCGGTGGGGCCCCGGTCTGCCCCGCCGTCGACGATGGGCGACCGGTGTCGGCGGGAGCCAGGTTGTCCACCGCGGTCGTCAGGGTCGCCCGGAAGCTCGGGGACGCCGACGGGTCGATCAGGGGGTCGAGACGACGACGGTCACCGTCCCGGATGGCCGGACCGAGCGCGTCGAGCAGTCGCTGGGCCCCCTCGCTGCGACTGACCTCGTAGGCGCTGCTCGGAGTCGCCGACTGAGCGGTGTCCTCGGAGACGGGCGGCGTGTCGGTACATGCGGTCAGCAGCGTCGCCGACACGACGAGAGCCAGGACGGCGGCCACGGTGGACGCACCGCGGAAGCGGTTGCGGGCGATCATGAGTCGACCGCCGAAGCGGCCTGCAGCGGTGTCACCGCGCGATCAGTACCGGCGCGCCGCGTTGTACGGACCGGCCTCGTCGATCGGCACGACCTTCACCGGGACCCCGAAGGTCGACGCATGGACGACGTAACCGTCGCCGACGTACATACCGACATGCGAGGCACCGGAGTAATAGATGATCAGGTCACCCGGTTTGAGGTCGTTGCGGGAGACGGCCTGGCCGCCGCCCAGCTGGGCCTCGCTCGACCGCGGCAGGGTCTTGCCGGCCTGCTTGAACGCCCAGACCATCAGGCCGGAGCAGTCGAACGAGTTCGGCCCGGTGGCGCCCCACACGTAGGGATCGCCGATGCGGGTCAACGCGGCCTGGACCGCGACCAACGCCGCGGAGGTGCCTTTGGGCACCAGACGCGGGTCGAAGTCGAACTTCGGACCGCGGAGGGCAGCGAGTTGCTTGCCTGTCATCGACTGGTAGACGGCGCGGATCTGTACCGCCTGCAGCTGCAGATTCGACTGTTTGGCCTGCAGATCACCTCGGGTGCGCTCGGCAGCAGCGACGGCCTTGGTGGCCGCTGCGGCGGTGCGCTCGGCCGAGTTCTTGGCCGCGATGGTCTTCTTGCGGGTCTCGCGGAGTCCGTTGAGATCCGCAGCCGATTGTCGAGAGATGAGCTCCAGCCCCGACATCTGGTCCAGGAGCGACTGTGGGGAGTCGCTGACCAACACGGCGTAGAGGCGGTTGACCCGGGCACCCTTGTAGCTGGCGCGGACCACGGCATCGACCCGGCGCTGGTAGCTGTCCAGCCGCGACTGGGTCGACGTGAGTGCGCGCTGCGCGTTCGTGGACGCCTTCTTGGCCCCGTCGACGATCGAACGTTGCTTGTCGTACTCGATCTGCGCGTTGTGCATGGCCTCGGCCGACTGCTCGGCATCCTGGCTCAGCTTCTTGTACTTGGTCAGCAACTGATCTGCCGACCGCACCGGCTCGGCCGACGCGTTACCCGCGCCGGAGACCGATGCACCGGGGGCGAGCGCGACGACGAACGCCATCAACCCCGCCGCGGCCATCGCCGGCACCGACCGCACACGTGCGGTCCTGGATGCGGAAACCACGGTGTCACCCACTCCTCTGCCAGGTCACAGCCACCCCCCGACCACCCGGTGGAGGTCGGGTCCCACTCTATGGCCGCCCACCGGGGTCGATGACTGGTTTGGGCGGATCACGCTGGTTCGCGCAATCCGCCCAAACTGGTATTACTTCGTCGCTGTGCGTCGACGCTCAGTAGCGCCGGACGCCCGTCAGCGACCACTCTTTGACGTTGCTCTTGGCCACCGGCGTCCCGTAGGTCGACGAGTGGACGAACTTGCCGTTGCCGACATAGATGCCAGCGTGGCCGCCACCGTTGAAGATGAGCACATCGCCGGGCTTGGCATCCTGGTAGGCAACCGCACGGCCGCCGCCCAGCTGGCCGTAGCTGTCACGCGGGATGTCCTTGCCGGCCTGCTTGTACGACCAGTAGACGAGTCCCGAGCAGTCGAAGGCGTTGGGGCCGGCAGAGCCGTACGAGTAGGGCGAACCGATCTTGCTCTCGGCGGCGCTGACGGCCTTCTCGGCCTGGGTCGGCTGTCCGATACCCGGCAGGGCGCCGCCACCACGGGGTGCGAACTGCTGCGGGATCTGGTCCTGGTTCAGCCCAGGAACCGTGAACTTGCCGAGATTCGGGATCTCGACCGAAGCTCCGGGAGCCTTCGCGGCCGGCTTCGGCGCGGCGGCGTCAGCGGCAGGCTTCTGCGCCTCGGGCTGGAATTCCTTCGGGATCTGCTTCTCGGCGACGCCGGGCAGTTCGAAGGTACCGATGTTGGGCACGTGGACCGGGGCGGCCAGCGCCGGACCCGCGGCGGCGGCGAGCGAGCCGACCGTAATCGACCCAGCGATCACCGCTTTCTTGGCGACCTTGCTGCCGCGGTTGGGCTGTTCCAAACGATGTTTGGCCACGAAGTGCGTTCTCCTTTAGTTCTCCCTACCGCCGACCGAGTTAGCTGTCGGGTTCGGGCCGAGAGAATGGCCCTACGCACGCACCATCGGGTAGAAGGCACGCGAGATTCACCCCAATTCGGATCGCTCCGAAATCTGTGGTTCCCCGGTTCGTCCAGATGGACGATTGAGCGGTGACCGATGCGGACCACTCCGGTTGGAGCGGGACGCTCCGCAAATGTCTCGGAAAGGTTACGAAATCAGATGCGGGTCTGTCCACCACAGCTGGCGGCAGGGTGTGGAGAACTCCGCTCAGCCAGCGCGCAGAACCGACAGATCAGGCCCCCTGCGACCCCTCTGAACTGGACCGATGTTGCTTCTTGCAGATACTGCAGTGGCGTTCGACACCATTGCAGCAGCGCTGAACACATCGATGGCAGAAGCGATCTCGTCGTCGGCCGTGACCATCGGCACAGCGACCGGTGGACGTGCGTCGACCCCATCGTTTCCGCTGTTGAGGGGGTCGAACAACACCTGCATCATGCATCCGTCGCAGGCACGTCGACGGCCCGGGCAGGAGTTGCAGTCGATATACATCTGTGATCTCCATCTCATTTGGGTGGGCGGGCATGTCGGGATGTCCGAGTCGCCGGGATCGGCGACGTCGAGCGTCGTGTCGAGCGAGGCCGACCCGACGGGCAGTTGCTCCGCACTGTCGGCTCGTCATGCCGGCTCCGCGGAGCCGATCTCGACCTGAGGCAGACAGTAGGAGTGGGTACCGACAAACTCGATGCCGCGACCGCGGGTCGAGACAAGATCCCATGCTTCCCGCCTGTCACACCCGACACTGTCGTTGCTTCGAACTAGTGTTCGTCTCGTGCAGCTGACGTTCGCCGATCTCGATGCCGACGGGGCGGAGTTCTCCGATCGCTCCCTGTTCGAGACCACCCTCGTCGTCGTCGACCTCGAGACCACGGGCGGCAGCGCGAAGGCCGATCAGATCACCGAGATCGGGGCGGTGAAGATCCGCGGCGGTGAGGTGATCGGCGAGTTCGCCACCCTCGTCGACCCGGGCTGCCGCATCCCTCCTCAGATCGTCACCCTCACGGGCATCACGCAGGCGATGGTCACCGACGCCCCGCGGATCGCCGAGGTGCTCCCGTCGTTCGTCGAGTTCGCCCGTGGAGCGATCCTGGTGGCGCACAACGCCCGCTTCGACATGGGCTTCCTCCGGCAGAACGCCGCCCGCCTCGGCATCGACTGGCCGTTCACCGCATCGCTGTGCACCGTGGCGATGGCACGCCGCATCCTCGACCGCGACGAGGCTCCGTCGGTCCGGTTGTCGGCGCTGGCCGACCTGTTCGACGTGAGCGTGCGTCCCACACACCGGGCACTCGACGACGCGCGGGCCACCGTCGAGGTGTTCCACCGGCTGCTCGAACGTGTCGGGAACCAGGGCATCACCAGCTACGAGGACCTGACCGGGTTCCTCCCCCGGCGCACCGACCCCCGCTTACGCGCCAAACGACACATCGCCGCGGGTGTCCCCGCCCGGCCCGGCGTCTATCTGTTCCGCGGTCCGTCCGACGAGGTCCTCTATGTCGGGACCGCGGTGGATCTACGCCGGCGCGTGATGTCGTACTTCACCGGGGCAGATCCCCGCCGACGGATGGGCGAGATGGTCGCGCTGGCCACCAGGGTGGACCACATCGAGTGCGCACATGCCCTCGAGGCCGGCGTCCGAGAGCTCCGATTGCTGGGGGCACACGCTCCGGCATACAACCGTCGCTCGACCCAACCGCATCGCGGATGGTGGATCGTGCTGACGGCCGAGCGGTTCCCGCGGTTCAAGGTCACCCGTACCCCGGAGCCCGAGTCGCTCGGCCCCATCGGGAACCGCACGACCGCGACGACCGTCGCCGACCTGATCGCACAGGCGGCCGGCCTTCGCAGTTGCACCATCCGACTCGGGTCCGCCACCCATCACTGGTGCCGGGCCGATGCCGCGGGAGGTCGGCTGATCAGCGGTTGTCACGCCGGATCCGTTCGACCGCAGACCTTCTCGGAGTACCTGCCCCGCGCGGTGGCAGCGCGCGAACTGCTACTCGGCGAGTCGGACCGGCTGATGGGCACGCTCACCGAACGACTGGAGACGTTGTCGGCGGCCCACATGTTCGAATCCGCGGCGCGGCATCGCGACCGGCTGACGACGCTCATCGACGTCGTCTCCCGATGCCAACGGTTGTCGGCGCTGTGTCGGATCGCGGAATTGGTCGTCGCCCGCCCCGACGACCGCGGCGGGTGGGAGCTCGCGGTCCTCCGGCACGGACGGTTGGCGAGTGCGGGCGTCGCGCGACGCGGAGTCGCACCGATGCCGGTCGCCGAAGCGCTCATCGCGTCGGCCGAGACGGTCATCCCGGGCGCCGGCCCGTTGCTCGGGGCGCCTACCGAGGAAGCCGCACTGCTGTACCGGTGGATCACCGAACCCGGAGCGCGGATCGTCGCCTGTACCGATTCCTTCGCCCTGCCCGCAGGCGGTACCGAACGATGGCTGACGTGGTCGGCCGGCGCCCGGCGAGCCCGCGAGATCACTGCACGCGCGAGCTGAGCGGCAGGCCGATCGCGGCGCACTAGGGTGAGACGCATGATCACCGCCATCGTCCTCATCTCCGCCGACGTCCACCAGATCCCGGAGACCGCGCAGGCCGTGGCGGACATCCCGGGGGTGGCCGAGGTCTACTCCTGCGCCGGCGACGTCGACCTCATCGCGAAGATCCGGGTGCGCGGACACGAGGAGATCGCGGATGTGGTGACCGGTCGGATCAACCGCCTGCCCGGCGTGACGCACAGCGCCACCCACATCGCGTTCCGCAGCTACTCCAGTTCCGATGTCGAGGGCGGCTTCTCTATCGGCGAGTGACATCGTCGACTGTGCGCCCGAAAGCGTCGACCGTGCGCCCGAAAACGTCGACCGTGCACTCAAGAACGTCGACCGTGCGCCCGAAAGCGTCGACCGTGCGCCCGAACTCGTTCATCGTGCATCCGCCACGATGATCACCGCACGATCAACGATCCAGCGCGCACGATCAACGATCCAGAGCGCACGATCGACGCGGTACTGCGAATCGGGAGACCGGCCGTCAGAGTGATCCGCTGAGCGCCACCCATCGGTCGAGCACGGATGTGGCCGCTCCCCCGTCGATCGCCTCCGCGGCCCGTCGCGCGCCGTCGGCCAGAGCGTCGCGGAGACCCTGATCGGTCAGTGGCGCGGCCTGTTCGGCGGCGACGATCGCCCCGGCCGCATTCAGCAGTACCGCATCACGGACCGGACCGGTCGCGCCGGCGAACAGACCACGTGCGATCTCGGCGTTGACCGAGGCGTCGCCGCCCTGCAACGCACTGAGTTCCACACGCTCGAACCCGAGATCGCGTGGGTCCACCGACAATCGGGTGACGGTTCCGTCGACGACCTGCCAGACCGTCGATGTCGAGGTGGTGGTGAGTTCGTCGAGTCCGTCGTCACCGCGGACGACGAGGACGGAGTCGCCCCGTTCGGCGAAGGCACGGGCCAGGACGGGCGCGAGATCGTCGAAGGCGCAACCGATCAGACCGCGGGTCGGACGGGCCGGATTGGTCAGCGGCCCGAGGACGTTGAACACCGTCGGGATGCCGATCTCCTTGCGCGGCGGTCCGGTGAACCGGAACGCGGGGTGGAACACCGGCGCAAAGCAGAACCCGATACCCAACTCGGCGACGCAGCGCGCCACGCCCTCGGCGCCGAGGGTGATGGTCACGCCGAGTGCCTCGAGGACGTCCGCGCCACCACTCTTCGACGACGCGGCCCGGTTCCCGTGCTTGACCACCGGGACACCGGCCGCCGCGATGACGATCGACGTCATCGTCGAGATGTTCACGGTGTGCGACCGATCGCCGCCGGTCCCCACGACATCGACAGCGGGCCGGTCGAGTTCGACGAGTGTCGCGTGCGAGAGCATCGCAGACGCCAGGCCCCGCAACTCGGCTGCGGCAGCGCCCTTCATCTTGACGCCGACCCCGAACGCTGCGATCTGGGCGGGTGTCGCGCTGTCGGTCATGATCTCGTTCATCGCCCAGGCCGCCTCGTCGGCGGTCAGGTCGACGCCGTCGGTGACCGTCCCGAGGATCTGGGGCCAGGTGTGCGCGGTCTGCGTGCTGCTCACACCCGAGAACCCTAGTGCGCCGACCGGCCCGGATCCCATTTGCGTCCGGCCGGCCGCGATGAGGAACCCGACCGGCTCAGCGATCGAGCGGCCGCTGCGCCACCTGCCACCCGAGAACCTGGCCCGAATGCCGCGACGCCAGGCTCGCCATCCGCGACCGCTCCTGGGAGAGATGCATCGGGTCGAGGGCCTGTACCCGCGCGAGCGCCACCAGCTCCGTCCCCGACGGTCGGTCCGCGGACCCGAGGTGCGCCGCGGGAGCGGAGTCGACTGCGAGGTATTCGTCGAGCCCGGCCACCTCGATCGCCGCCGCGACCCGATCGGCGGGGATCGCCAGCAGGTGTCGCACGATCACCTGGTCGTCGGGACGCCATTCCGAGCCCTCCAGTACCGACGAACTCGACGCCGCGTGGTCGGACGACTCGGCGACCACCTCGACCGTCTCCGTCAGCTCCAGCGGGGTGTCGGCGACTGCCTTGCGACGGAGCAGCCCCGCCATCCGTTCCCGCCGCCCGGGGCGGACCGGGCGACCGTTCAGATCGCGTCGCGATGGCGTCTCGGAGTGGTCGTCGGAACCCATGTGCCCAGCAAATCACGGCCACGGGACACGCCGGTGAGAGCACCGTCGTGGGCCGCCACCAGGGTCGCCGCAAAAAGTTCCCACGAATTCTGGACCCAAGTGGTCAGCGCTTACTACGAACCGTCATACTTCAGTGGTGACTAGCGCTGTGGGTACCACTGGGACAGCCATCACCTCGCGCGTGCACTCGCTGAATCGGCCCAACATGGTCAGCGTCGGCACAATCGTGTGGTTGTCCAGTGAGTTGATGTTCTTCGCTGGACTGTTCGCGATGTATTTCGTCGCGCGGGCGAACGCCAATCCGGCGGAGGGGTGGCCACCGCCGCCCACCGAGTTGAACCTCTATCTGGCCATCCCGGTCACCACCGTGCTGATCCTGTCCTCGGTGACCTGCCAGATGGGTGTGTTCGCCGCCGAGCGTGGCGATGTCTTCGGCCTGCGCCGGTGGTACATCATCACGTTCCTGATGGGTGCGTTCTTCGTCGCCGGCCAGGGTTACGAGTACTACCACCTGGTGCACGAGGGCACGACGCTGTCGTCCAGCACCTACGGCTCCACCTTCTACATGGCGACCGGCTTCCACGGCCTGCACGTCATCGGTGGTCTCGTCGCATTCATCTTCCTGCTGATCCGCACCAAGCTCTCGAAGTTCACGCCCGCCCAGGCCACCGCGGCGATCGTGGTGTCCTACTACTGGCACTTCGTCGACATCGTCTGGATCGGCCTCTTCGTCACGATCTACTTCATCAGGTAGTGCCCCCGGGCTCGACCTGTCGCACCAGTCCATCCGCTTAGTAGAGAGTCACAGATGAGTTCATCTCCACCGCGACCGTCGGATGGCGACGACGTGGCTACCGGCGAGAACGCCGCAGTGACACCGTCTGCCTCGGCCTCGGCGACCACCGCTCGCAAGGCCCGTTCGCGTCGCAAACTGCGTCGTCGCGCCAGCGGCACCGTCATGTTGCTCGCCGGCCTGCTCTTCGCCGGCGTGCTCGCGTCGGTGCTGACCCCCAAGCCACAGGTCGCCACCGCGGACGAGTCCAACGCCGCGCTGATCACCGACGGCAAGCGGCTGTACGAGACCTCGTGCATCACCTGTCACGGTGCCAACCTGCAGGGTGTGCCCGACCGTGGTCCCGCGCTGATCGGCGTCGGCGACGCGGCGGTCTACTTCCAGGTCTCCACCGGACGTATGCCTGCGGCCCGCGGCGAGGCACAGGCACTGCGCAAGCCGCCGAAGTTCACCAAGGCACAGATCGACCAGCTGGGTGCCTACATCCAGTCGCAGGGCGGTGGCCCGCAGGTGATCTACGAGCGCAACCCCGACGGCAGCGTGAAGAAGGAGAACGGCCTCCCGGTCGTCGCCTCCGACTCGCTGCGTGGTCAGAACCTGGGTCGCGGCAGTGAGCTCTTCCGTCTGAACTGCGCCTCCTGCCACAACTTCACCGGTCGTGGCGGCGCACTCTCCTCGGGCAAGTTCGCGCCCAACCTGGACGGCGTGACCGAGCAGCAGATCTACACGGCGATGCTCACCGGTCCGCAGAACATGCCGAAGTTCTCCAACCGTCAGCTGTCGCTGGACGAGAAGAAGGACATCATCGGCTTCATCAAGTACGTCACCGAGTCCAAGCCGCAGGGTGGCCTGGGTCTCGGCGGCTTCGGCCCGGTCAGCGAGGGCATGGTGATGTGGGTCGTCGGAGTCGTGGCAATCGTCGCCGGCGCTATGTGGATGGGATCGCGAACATGAGTGCAGCCGGCGACAAGGACAACCTGTCCAAGGAAGAACTCGACCAGCTGAGTTCGGAAGAGCTGGTCAAACTCGGCACCAATCTCGACGGTGTCCAGATCATCCATCGCGCCGAGCGGTTCCCGGAGCCGGGTAGCAAGGCCGAGAAGCGCGCCGAGCGCTCGGTTGCCGTGTGGTTCCTCATCGCAGGACTGTCGGCCATCGCGTGCTTCATCATCTTCATCTGGAATCACTGGGAGTTCGCACTCCCCGGTGACGACAACTACTGGCGTTACACGCTGAACACCCCGCTGCTGGGCGTGACCTTCGGACTCGCCGTGCTGGCCATCGGCATCGGCGCGGTGCAGTTCACCAAGAAATTCATCCCGGCCGAGCTGTCGGTGCAGGACCGTCACGACGGCGGCTCCACCGAGGTCGACAAGAAGACGATCGTCGCCGAGCTCGACGACTCGTTGAAGACCTCGACTCTGCCCCGCCGCAAGATGATCATCGGATCGGCGGCATTCGGACTCGGTGCGTTCGCGTTCACCGGTCTGATCGCGGCCCTCGGCGGCATCATCAAGAACCCGTGGGCCGAGCGCGGCAACTCACCGCTGTGGCACACCGGCTGGTCGCCGATCTACAACCCGGCCGGCGATCCGAACGAGACGGTCTTTCTCCGTCGCGACACCGGCAACCCGCTTCAGGTCGCCCTGGTCCGCCCGGAGGACCTCGACGCGGGTGCGATGGAGACTGTCTTCCCGTGGCGTGTCTCCGACGGATTCGGCGAGACCGAGGAGTCCCGTCACAAGTTGATCGAGGGGCTGCGCTACGTCAGCAACCCGGTCATGTTGATCCGACTGCGCACCGAGGACGCCGCGCGGGCGATCAAGCGCAAGGGCCAGGAGAGCTTCAACTACGGCGACTACTTCGCGTACACGAAGGTCTGCAGTCACCTGGGATGCCCGACGTCGCTCTACGAGCAGCGCACCAACCGCATCCTCTGCCCGTGCCACCAGTCGCAGTTCAACGCACTCGAGTACGCCAAGCCGGTCTTCGGTCCGGCTGCGCGAGCCCTGGCGCAACTGCCGATCACGGTGAACAATCAGGGTTACATGGTCGCTGCGGGCGATTTCATCGAGCCCGTCGGACCCGCATTCTGGGAGCGTAAATCATGACCATCGCCGACCGTCTCGGGACGCAAGCCGGAGAGGTGGACTCGCGGTACCACCTCGCGGCCGGCGTGCGCCGACAGATCAACAAGGTCTTCCCGACCCACTGGTCGTTCCTGTTGGGCGAGATCGCCCTCTACAGCTTCATCATCCTGCTGGTCTCGGGCACGTACCTGACCCTGTTCTTCGATCCGTCGATGAGCGAGGTCATCTACGACGGCGCCTACCAGCCGCTCAACGGCGTGATGATGACCAAAGCCTACGAGACCACCCTGAACATCTCGTTCGAGGTGCGCGGCGGCCTGTTCGTCCGCCAGATCCACCACTGGGCCGCCCTGCTGTTCGCGGCCTCGATCATCATCCACATGATGCGCATCTTCTTCACCGGCGCCTTCCGGCGGCCGCGTGAGGCGAACTGGATCATCGGCTGCTTCCTGCTGATCCTGGCGATGTTCGAGGGCTTCTTCGGCTACTCGCTCCCCGACGACCTGCTCTCGGGCACCGGCGTCCGCGCCGCGATGAGCGGCATCGTCCTCGGCATCCCGCTGGTCGGCACCTGGATCCACTGGGCGCTGTTCGGAGGACAGTTCCCGGGCGAGATCATCATCCCGCGCCTGTACATCCTGCACGTGCTGCTGTTCCCGGCGATCATCCTCGCGCTGATCGGCGCTCACCTGGCACTCGTCTGGTACCAGAAGCACACCCAGTTCCCCGGCCCGGGTCGCACCGAGAAGAACGTCGTCGGTGTCCGCATCCTGCCGGTGTTCGCCGTCAAGTCGGGTGCGTTCTTCGCGGTCACCACCGGTGTCCTCGCGATCATGGCCGGCATCTTCCAGATCAACCCGGTCTGGGTGCTCGGTCCGTACAACCCGGCCCACGTGTCCGCGGGCTCCCAGCCAGACATATACATGCAATGGACCGACGGTCTCGCCCGTCTGATGCCTGCGTGGGAGCTGTATCTGGGCAACTACACGATCCCGGCGATCTTCTGGGTCGTCGTGGTCATCACGATCATCTTCGGTCTGATGTTCGCCTATCCGTGGATCGAGAAACGACTCACCGGTGACGACGCGCATCACAACCTGCTGCAGCGTCCGCGTGACGTGCCGGTCCGTACCGGTATCGGTGCGATGGCCCTGTCGTTCTACGTCATCATGACGCTGTCGTGTATGAACGACATCATCGCGCTGAAGTTCCACGTATCGCTCAACGCGACGACCTGGGTCGGACGTATCGGCCTGATCGTCATCCCGCCGCTGGCGTACTTCATCGCCTACCGCTGGGCTCTCTCGCTGCAGCGCAGTGACCGCGCGGTCCTCGAGCACGGCATCGAGACCGGCATCATCAAGCGTCTGCCGCAGGGCGAGTACATCGAGGTCCACCAGCCGCTCGGCCCGGTCGACGACCACGGTCACCCGATCCCGCTCCCCTACGAGGGCGCGGCCATCCCGAAACGGATGAACAAGCTAGGGTCCGCGGGTGCGCCGGGAACCGGGTCGCTCATGGTGGCCGATCCGCCGGAGCAGCAGGAGCGCAACGTCGAGCTCGAGCACGAGAAGCACCTCGAAGAGCGCAAGGCCCTGCAGGAGTTGCAGGCCAAGGGAGGCAATCCCTTCGACTGACTCCTGGTCGGTTGTCCACGAGAACGGCTGTCGTCGCATCTGCGACGGCAGCCGTTCTCGTCTGTCCGGTCGACGATCCCGACCTGGCTCGCACGACCGCCGCCGGGCACCCACGACCTGACCGCGCTGCGATCTGCACTGCGTATCCGACGAGCACCCCGGCCCCGACGTTCTCGGTACCCGACTACGGTTGAGTGATGACGGCACTCCCCCGGCGACTCACCGGACTCCGCCAGATCACCCGCGGCCTGGGCACCCTGGACGCAGAGATCTTCGACTCGATCGCCCGCTCACCGAGCCCCCTCCTGGACGCCACGATGCCGCCCCTCACCCGCGCGGCCGACCACTCGAAACTGTGGATCGGGATCGCGGGCGGCATGGCGCTGACCGGACGGCCGACCGCACAGCGTGCCGCCGTCCGCGGCCTCGGAACCCTGGCGGTGACGAGTCTGGTCACAAATCAGGTGGCCAAACGCATCCGTCGACGCCCCCGACCCGGGGTCACCCTCATCCCGCTCAACCGCCGGGCCCGCCGCCGTCCGACCTCGAACTCGTTGCCTTCCGGACACTCCGCCAGTGCTGCCGCCTTCGCCGTCGCAGTCGGCGCCGAGCACGCACCCACCGGCCTGGTGTTGGGTGGGCTCGCCGGACTGGTCGGTCTGTCACGGGTGGTCACCGGCGCCCACTACCCCGGCGACGTGGTCATCGGTTGGGGCATCGGCGCAGCCATCGCGGTGGTCGGTGCACGGTTGGTCCCGCCGATAACCGTGCCGTCGGTACCGGTGGCCCCGGTGTCGATCGTCGACACCCCGGAGCGCCCGCGCGGCGCCGGGGCGATCGCGGTGATCAACCCGGCATCAGGCGACGGCACCGGCGCACGTATCGGCGACCAGATCCGAAAGCAGCTGCCGGACACCGAGATCATCGAACTCGGGCCCGACGACGACATCGCCGCGACGCTCGAGGCGGCCGCCGAACGGGCCGAGGTCCTCGCGGTGGTGGGCGGCGACGGGACGGTGGCGTGCGCCGCGGCCATCGCCGTCGGTGCCGGCATCCCGCTGGCCGTCTTCCCCGGCGGTACCTTCAACCACTTCGCGAAGGACCTCGGCTGTGCGTCGGCGGACGCGACCATCGCCGCGATCCGAGCCGGTAGCGCACACCGGGTCGATGTGGTGCGTCTGAACGACCAGACCATCATCAACACGGCCAGCATCGGCTCCTATCCGCAGTTCGTGCGTCGACGCACCCGACTCCAGGGGCGTCGTGTCCCGCGACCGCTGGCAACCGCGTACGCGACCATCCAGACGGCACGGCGCAGCGACCCCGTGTCGATCGTCGTCGACGGCAGGCGCATCGAGACCTCGCTCTTCCTCCTGGGCAACTCGCTCTACCGTCCGTCGGGATTCGCTCCGTCTCGCCGACTCCGCCTCGACGACGGGCTGATCGACGTACGCATCCTCGACCGCGGCGGACGATTCGCCACCCTGCGATTGCTCGGCTCGCTGCTGTCCGGCCGGCTGCAGCGGTCGGGTTCGTATCACGAGATGGCAGTACCCGAATTCGAGTTCACCGCCGTCGACGGCCCGACCCTCATCGCCCACGACGGCGAGCTCGGCGAGTACCGGGAGTCGGCCCGCTTCACGGTCGACTATCGGGCGCTCACCGTGTTCGCCCCGTCCCGCTGACAGTCGGGAAGACCTGCACACGCGGATACCCGCACACGCGAACGGCCGCATCCGGATCGGATGCGGCCGTTCGGCGGTCGTCCCGCGGGACGCCGAAAGAGCTTTCTCGTCAGTGCTTCTCAGGTCCGACGTGGTACTCGAACACCAATCCCGCGGCCGATGCGATGATCACCGCGGCGGCGAAGATGGCGAACCAGAAGTTGCCCGTCGCGAAACCGATTGCGAACAGCGCGGCACCGGCGGCGAGCAGCAACGGCCACCAGCTGTGCGGGCTGAAGAAGCCGAGTTCACCGGCCCCGTCCTCGATCTCCGCCTCTTCGTAGTCCTCGGGACGGATCTCGACGCGACGCGCGACGAACCGGAAGTAGGTGCCCGCGATGAGCGTCAGGCCACCGGTGAAGAACATCGCCGTCACACCGGCCCACTCCACGCCGCGGCCGGAGAAGAAGGTGCAGATCGTGTAGATGATGGCCGCGACGAAGAAGAACGCGGTCAGCAGCTCGAAGATCCGGGCTTCGATTTTCATCGATTGGCTCCTACCGTGCAGTTCGGCAAGGACGTGTTGTTGGCGTCACCCAGATCCTTCGGGGTGTCGCCCTTGGTGGCACGACGGGTGTCGAACGGCACCGTGGTCACCGACTGCGGGACCTCGCAGATGTCCTGCAGCGCCTGCGCATTGGTGGCCGACGGATTGTCGCGTCGGTACTGGATGTAGGAGTCGAACTTCTCCGGGCTGACCGCGCGGACCTCGAAGTTCATCATCGAGTGGTACGTGCCGCACATCTCCGCGCACCGTCCGACGAACGCCCCGGCCCGATCGATCGAGTCGATCTGGAATCGGCTGTCGCTGTGGTTCTGCTTCGGGAACGGCAGGACGTCGCGCTTGAACAGGAACTCGGGCACCCAGAACGAGTGGATCACGTCGGCGGACGCGATCTCGAACTCGATGCGCTTGCCGGTCGGGAGCACCAGCACCGGGATCTCCGACGACGAACCGACCGTCTCGACCTGGTTGAACTTGAGGTAGTTGCGGATGTCGTCGTCGCGACCGCCGGCCGGGCCAAGGATCTCGACCTTCTCGCCCTCGTGCTCGCGGTACTGCGGCACCTGCAGATCGAAGGGGCTGCCGTTGCGCTCGAATCCGTTGTAGCGCTCGCCGTCGGCGAGTGCGACCTCGCGGTAGCCGAACTTCCAGTTCCACTGGAACGCGGTCACATCGACCACCACCGACGGATTGTCGGTCTTGGCCTCGACGCGGTTCTGCACCACGACAGTGAAGTAGAAGAGCACGGCGATGATCACGAACGGGATCGCCGTGTAGGTGAGCTCGAGCGGCACGTTGTATGCCGTCTGGCGCGGGAAGACGTCGTCCTGGTTCTTCTTAGCGCGATGGAACGTGATGGTCCAGAAGATCAGCGCCCAGACGATGATGCCCATCACCAGGGCGGCGATGACCGACCAGGTCCACAGGTCACCCATCAGCTTGGCCTGCGGGGTGACGCCCTCCGGCCAACCGAAGCGCATCACGTCACGGGCATCGCAACCGGTCATAACGATCGCACCGACAGCGAGAGCGGCGACAAACCCGACCCGTTTGATCATCCGCGACGAGGTGCCCTCACCCCGCGTCCCGGGCCGTCCACCGTGTGTCAATTTCACGCCTTCCTGCTCGCTCGACGGCGGCACCCATCCACCGGTCGAGTCGCACGCCACATGAGCTGCACGGTGCAATTCTTGCACCTAGTACTACGCAGCGTAGACCAACACGGCGAACCTGTCGGAATTGGGGTTTGCCCTCGGGTGTCGGCCCGTCGACAGGGCCCGTGGGCGGTCGGGGCGAGCGTGCCGGGACACCCGCACCTGGGGCATACTCGGACCCGGCCGGAACCCCCGGTGACTACGGCGTCGATTGCGAAATGGAGCCCTGCCTGTGTGTGGTTTGCTCGGTCTGTTGACCGCGGACGGATCGGCGGCGGCTCACGCCGACGCCATCGCCGCGGCGTCGCACTGCATGCGGCACCGCGGTCCGGACGAACCGGGCACCTGGCACGACGACGACCTCGTGGTCGGGTTCAACCGACTCTCGATCATCGACATCGAGCACTCGCATCAGCCGCTGCGGTGGGGACCACCCGAGGCCCCGGACCGCTACGCACTGGTCTTCAACGGCGAGATCTACAACTACCTGGAGATCCGCGAGGAATTGAGCCGGGACGAGGGAACTGTCTTCGCGACCGAGGGTGACGGCGAGGCGATCGTCGCCGCGTTCCACCACTGGGGTCCGGACGCCGTCCGCCGACTCCGGGGCATGTTCGCCTTCGCCGTCTGGGACACCCAGACCCGATCGCTGTTCCTCGCGCGCGATCCGTTCGGCATCAAGCCGCTCTTCATCGCCACCGGACCGGCCGGCACGGCCTTCGGCAGCGAGAAGAAGAGCCTGTTGGAGTTGCTGGAGGGTCTGCGGCTCGCCGACGACCTCGATCCGCGTGCCATCGAGCACTACACGGTCTTGCAGTACGTCCCGGAGCCCGAGACGCTGCACGCGGCGATCCGCCGGCTGGAGTCGGGCTGCCACGCGACGATCCGTCCCGGCTCGGCGCCGGAGATCCGTCGCTATTTCACTCCCCAGTTCGGCGTCCGGCCGTTCGCGGCCGGATCGGAGCAGAAGCGCTACGACCAGATCGCCGACGTCCTGTCCGACTCGGTCGCCAAGCACATGCGGGCCGACGTCACCGTGGGTTCGTTCCTGTCCGGTGGCATCGACTCGACGGCCATCGCCGCGTTGGCGATCCGGCACAACCCCGACCTGATCACCTTCACCACCGGTTTCGAACGGGACGGGTACTCCGAGGTCGACGTCGCGGCCGAGTCGGCCGAGGCGATCGGGGCGCGCCACATCGTGAAGGTGGTCGGGCCCGAGGAGTTCGTGGCGGCCATCCCCGAGATCGTCTGGTATCTCGACGATCCGGTGGCCGATCCGGCACTGGTGCCGCTCTACTTCGTCGCCAAAGAGGCCCGCAAACACGTCAAGGTGGTGCTGTCCGGCGAGGGTGCCGACGAGTTGTTCGGTGGCTACACCATCTACAAGGAGCCACTCTCCCTGAGCGGCTTCGACAAACTCCCCACCGCTCTGCGTCGTCTCGCCGGCCGGCTGTCCGACCGCATCCCCGAGGGCACCCGCGGCAAGAGCCTGCTCCATCGCGGCTCGCTCACCCTGGAGGAGCGCTACTACGGCAACGCCCGCAGCTTCGACGACGCGCGACTGCGTGCGGTGCTGCGCGACTATCGGCCCGAGTGGACGCACACCGACGTCACGGCGCCCATCTACGCGCGCTCGCAGGGCTGGGATCCGGTGGCCCGTATGCAACACGTCGACCTCTTCACGTGGCTCCGCGGCGACATCCTGGTCAAAGCCGACAAGATGACGATGGCCAACTCGCTGGAGCTACGGGTGCCCTTCCTCGATCCCGAGGTGTTCGCGGTCGCCGAAGGTCTCCCCTTCGACGAGAAGATCTCACACGGGACGACCAAGTACGCACTGCGCAAGGCGCTCGAGCAGATCGTCCCCGCCCATGTGCTGCATCGGAAGAAGCTGGGCTTCCCGGTGCCGATCCGCCACTGGCTCGCAGGTCCGGAGCTCTTCGATTGGGCACACGAAACCATCCGCAACTCGCAGACCGACCACATCTTCGACAAGACCGCCGTACTGGCGATGCTGGACGAACACCGCGCCGGGACCGTCGACAACAGTCGTCGACTGTGGACGTTGCTGGTGTTCATGGTCTGGCATGCGATCTTCGTCGAGAAGACGCTGGCGCCGAGCATCTCCGACCACACCTACCCGGTCCGGCTCTAGACCCGATCGCCGGAAGTGGGCGGGCCCGGCGGCATCTGCCACCGGGCCCTGCTCGTGACGACGTTGCCCCCGTGAAGACGTTGCGCCCGAACGGCGATCGTCGGCGCGGCCGCGCCGCCGGAGACTAGAAGGCGGCGGCCAACTCTGCGGCGGCCTCGTCGCCGTACGCACCGGCCAGCCGGCGCAGCGCATCGTCGCGGTCCCAACTCCAGTCCTGGGTGGAGACCGTCTCGAGCACCAGCACGGCGACCATCGATCCCAGTTGCGCGGCCCGCTCGAACCCGAGCCCCTTGGACAGCGCGGTCAGGAAACCGGCCCGGAAACCGTCGCCGACGCCGGTCGGGTCGACCTTCTCCGTCTCGGGGACGACGTCGACACGGAGACGATCTCCGTCCTTGCCGACGATCTCGACGCCGTCCTTGCCGAGGGTCGTCACGCGGGTTCCGACCAACTCGGCGACCTGCGCATCGGACAGGCCGGTCTTCTGCTTGAGCAGACCCCACTCGTACTCGTTGGTGAACAGGTAGTCGGCGCCCTCGATCAGCGAGCGGGTCTGCTCACCGTCGAGGCGGGCGAGCTGCTGCGACGGGTCCGCGGCAAACGGGACGCCGAGCTCGCGGCATTCCCGGGTGTGGCGGACCATTGCGGCCGGGTCGTCGGCGCCCACCAGCACCAGCTCCGGTCGGCCGATCTCCCCGACGACGCTCGCGAGGGAGATCTCCCTGGCCTCACTCATCGCACCGGCGTAGAAGGTGGCCAGCTGTGCCATCGTCTCGTCGGTGGTGCACATGAAGCGGGCGGTGTGGTGCGTGTCGGAGACGCGGACGCCCCGGGTGTCGACGCCGTGCTCCTCGAGCCACGCACGGTAGTCGGCGAAGTCGGAGCCGACGGAACCGACCAGCGTCGGCGCACCGCCGAGGACACCCATGGCGAAGGCGATGTTGCCGCCGACGCCGCCGCGACGGACCACGAGGTCCTCGACGAGGAAGCTCAGCGAGATGTGTTCGAGATGATCCCCCAGCAGTTGTTCGGAGAACTTGCCCGGGAAGGTCATCAGATGGTCGGTGGCGATGGAACCGCACACAACGATGCTCACTGCAGCGTCAGCCTCTCGAGATGGGTCGTTGGACAGCTGTTCACGCTACCCACGGCTCGAAACGACACCGACCGCACCCCGAGTACGGGATGCGGTCGGTGGGAGATCTACGTCAGTTGAACGAGTCGCCGCAGGCGCAGCTGCCGGTCGCGTTCGGGTTGTCGATCGTGAAGCCCTGCTTCTCGATGGTGTCGACGAAGTCGATGGTGGCTCCGCCGACGTACGGCGCGCTCATCCGGTCGACCGCGAGGGTGACGCCGCCGAAGTCGTCGGTGAGGTCACCGTCGAGGCTGCGATCGTCGAAGAAGAGCTGGTAGCGCAGACCGGCACAACCACCCGGCTGCACGGCGATGCGCAGCGACAGGTCGTCGCGGCCCTCCTGGTCGAGCAGGCCCTTCGCCTTCGCGGCGGCCGCATCGGTCAGGTTGACCCCGGTCGTGGTGGCGGCGCCGGCTTCGTTCTGGACGGTCATCGATGCTCCTCAGTGTTGCTTCTGACTCGGTCGTGCTCTGACGGTCGACTCAGTCGTTGCGCTGACGGTCGTCAGGGGTGGGATGTCGGGTCGTCGGTTCTCCGACGGCGTCGGCATCCCGATGTCCGTGGAACGCGTGCACGTGCGCGCGTCCGTGCGAGTCCAACGGTACTCCTCCACCCGCTATTCCCGCCTGCGAGCCGGGTGCGCGCGCCGGATTCCGACCGGACAGATCTTCCCGACCCGATCGGTTCGCGTACCGGCGCTGGTTCACGAGGTGCCGCGCGCGACCTTCTCCGCGAGGATGGCGAGCTGGTTCTCCGCGTCCGCCATCGCGACCTCGACGGATCCGGCGACGTCGACGACGGCGTGGGCGGACCGGATGCCGGCCTCCGTGATCTCGGCGGCGCCCAAGGTGATTTGCCCGGCCAGCACCACGGTCGGCACCCCGGCTTGCGCCGCGGTCCCGGTGAGGGCGGCCACCACCTTGCCGCGCAGCGTCTGGGAGTCGAATCTGCCCTCCCCGGTGATCACGAGATCGGCACCGGCGACGGTTTTCTGCTGGTCGGTCGCGTCGGCGACCACGGTCGCCCCCGACACCCGCCGACCCCCCAGAGCGAGCAGGGCCGCCCCCAGGCCGCCGGCCGCGCCGGAACCCGGCTCGGCCGACACATCGCGGCCCGCCATCTCCGACAACGTCTGCGACCAGACCGTCATCCGTTGTTCGAGGAGCTCGACCGTCGCCGGATCGGCTCCCTTCTGCGGACCGAAGACCGCCGCTGCGCCGAACTCCCCGAGCAGCGGGTTCTCGACATCCGATGCGACCACCAGCGAGACCGACCGCAGGCGGTCGACCGCGGCCTGCGGACCGCCGAGGGCCTCGACCAGACCCCGGCCACCGTCGGTGGTCGCGCTGCCACCGAGACCGACGACCACCGTGGTGACGCCGGCGGAGAGTGCCGCATCCAGCAGCCGGCCCACGCCGCGGGTGGAAGCTGACATCGCCGTCTCCGAGGTCGGCCGACCGCCGAGTTGATGCAGCCCGCACGCCTGTGCGCATTCGAGGTAGGCCACGGCGTCGCCGCCGCGGTCGTCGAACAACCAGCGGGCGCTCACCCCTGCTCCCAGTGGACCGGACACCTCGGCGACGCGGACCTCTCCGAACCGGTTCGCCAGGACGTCGACGAATCCAGGGCCGCCGTCGGACTGCGGCGCCGCCACGATCTCGTCGCCGGGCCGGGCGACAAGCCACCCACGCCCGATGGCGTGCGCCGCCGTCACCGCCGACAACGTGTCGCCGAACGAATCCGGCGCGATCACCACCCGCATCTTCTTCGCCTCTCCGCTTCGACTGTCACCGACGGTGGACTCACCTGCGCCGGTCCGATACCGACCGCACGCCACGCCGTGCCCGGAGTCGTGAGTATAGGGAGGTCGGCGATTCGCGGCAGCGCGGAATCGCCTACCCTCGACGGTGTGAGGCTGCCATGGAAAAAGGACGAGGACACCGCTGTCGGGGATGCCGACGCGACGGTGACGACCGAGGAAGCCGTGGATTCGGCACCGGCCAAGGGCAGCGCGTACACCGAGGGCAAGGGACGACCGACACCGTCCCGACGTGATGCCGAGGGCCGCAAACGGGGGCCCGTGGCGCCGCCCCCGACGACCCGTTCCGAGGCCCGGGCTCGACGCAAGGAGCTGCGGACATCGCTGTCCCGCGAGGACAAGCAGAAGCTGAACGCCGAGCGCCGCACGCAGCGGCAGGTCCAGCGCGAGAAGATGATGGAGGGCGACGAGCGGTACCTCATGCCGCGCGACAAGGGCCCGGTGCGCCGCTACGCGCGTGATCTCGTCGACTCGCGCCGCAACTTCGCCGGTCTCTTCATGCCGTTCGCCATCGTCCTGATCGTGGTGATGTTCCTGCCCGCGATCGCGGTCTACGCCAACATCGTGCTGCTCGTCTTCGTCGTGTTCATGGCGATCGACGCGGTCATCCTCGGCCGGCTCGTCAACCGCCGCGTGCGCGAACGGTATCCCGACAGTGCCGATCCCGGGTTCCGCCTGGGCTGGTACTCCTTCACGCGCGCGATGCAGCTGCGGAAGATGCGCGCTCCGAAACCGCAGGTGTCGGCTGGCGACGCGGTCTAGCGCGGATGGTCAATCGGGGGACGCGGACACTCGTACTCGGTGGTGTCCGATCCGGGAAGTCTGCGTACGGCGAATCCCTGCTCGCGCCACACCGACGGGTCCGTTACATCGCCACCGGTCCGACGACGAGCACCGACGCCGAGTGGGTGGCACGGGTCGCCGAGCACCGTCGGCGTCGCGACGCGCGATATACGACGATCGAGACCATCGAGGTCGCCGAAGCACTCCGCGCCGAAGCAGACGAAGCATCTCTCGTCGACGACCTGGGCAACTGGCTCGCCGCGACCCTCGACGCGCACGGCGCCTGGGACGATCCGGGCGTCGACCTCGCCGACGCACGATCGGCGCTGGCCGCCGCGGTCGGCGACCACCGCGGCGACCTCGTCCTGATCAGTCCCGAGGTCGGTCTGGCGCCGGTGGCCCCGACACCTGCCGGTCGACGCTTCCAGGACGACCTCGGCGCGCTCAACACCGCGATCGCCGCGGTCTGCGATCGTGTGGTCCTCGTCGTCGCCGGTCGCGTGCTCGAACTGCCCGGTGTCGCAAGCGGTGTCGGCCTCCCGGCGGCGGTTGCGCCAGCGCCGGTCGCGTCAACGACGGTCGCATCGGCGCCGACCACTCCCGACACCATCCCGGCAGATGAGGGCAGCGCGTCCGGACCGACCGCGAGCGCCGTCACCGACACGGCTGCGGGTGACCTCTCCGATCGGCCCGGCGTCGCCGGGACGCCGGCCGCCGGACTGGCACCGCGCCCCATCGACCCGACCGACGCCGAGGTGTTCGCGACACCGACGCCGCCGGACCCGTCGGTGGCCCGTGCGGCGCGCGAGCGCCATGCCGATCTCACCAAGCCGCCGGGCTCGCTCGGCCGGCTCGAGGAACTCGGCATCTGGATCTCGGCCTGCCAAGGTGTCTGTCCTCCGCAGCAGATCGAGAACCCGGCGGTCGTGGTGTTCGCCGGTGACCACGGGGTCGCGGCGGGCGGGGTCTCCGCCTATCCCCCCGAGGTGACCGGGCAGATGGTCGCGACCATCGCGTCGGGCACCGCTGCGGTCAACATCCTGGCCCGACGATCCGGCGCGACCGTGCGCGTCGTCGACATGTCGGTCGACGCCGAGACCGCCCCGGAGATCTCCGGCTACAAGGTGCGGCGCAGCAGCGGCGATCTCCGGGTCACCGATGCGCTGACGCTGGCCGAGGCGCGTAGTGCGCTCGCGGCGGGGCGTGCCATCGCCGACGACCTCGTCGACAGTGGCGCCGACCTGCTCATCGCCGGCGAGATGGGTATCGGGAACACCACGCCGGCAACGGTTCTCATCGGCGCACTGACCCGCCGCGAACCCGTCGAGGTGATCGGGCGCGGCACCGGGATCGACGACGCGGGATGGATTCGCAAGACCGCCGCGATCCGCGACGGGATGCACCGGGTGCGGCCGATCCTCCACGATCCCCTCGCCTTGCTGGCCGCGGTCGCCGGTGCCGACCTCACCGCGATGGCGGGCTTCCTCGCACAGGCCGCGATCCGCCGGACCCCGGTGATCCTCGACGGCGTGGTGGTGACGGCCGCAGCGATGGTCGCCAACGAGCTCGCGCCCGGCGCCACGACGTGGTGGGTGGCCGGACACCGCTCCACCGAACCCGCGCATCAGATCGCACTGGATCATCTCGATCTCGAACCGATCCTCGACCTGTCGTTGCGGCTCGGTGAGGGCAGCGGCGCCCTGCTCGCCCTGCCCGCCGTCGGAGCCGCAGTCGACATCCTGAGCTCCATGTCCACCTTCGCCGAGGCCGGTGTCACCGACTCCGGCTCGCAGCCGGTACCCGCCACCTGACAGCGCGCGTGGTCTCCCCCGTACGTGCCGTGCACGTCGCCCTGTCGTGGTTGACGGTCGTGCCGCTCCCGTACCCCCGGGGCGAGATGGACCGACGGATCGGTGGCGCCGTCATCGCCGCGACCCCGGTCGTCGGTGTGTTGCTCGGCGCGGTGGCCGCGGCCGTCGCGGCCGGCCTCTCGCACACCGATCTCCCGAGCGCGCTGATCGGCGTGCTCCTGATGATCATCCTCGCCGGCGGCACCCGCGGCATGCATCTGGACGGTCTCGCCGACACCGCCGACGGCCTCGGCTGTTACGGCCCACCCCAACGCGTGGCCGAGGTGATGCGCAGTGGGTCGGTGGGTCCGTTCGGCGTCGTCGCCATCGTCGCCGTTCTCGGTGTGCAGTGGACGGGCTTCGCGGCGTTGGTCGACGACCACCGGTACTACGAGATCGCGCTGGCGGTGGCGGTGGGCCGACTGGCCGCGGTCGTCGGCTGTCGCCGGGGCCTGACCCCGGCGCACGCGGACGGCTTCGGTTCGCTGGTCGCCGGGACGCAGCGGGCATCGGTCGCCGTGTGGACGCTGGGCGCCGTCGGCGCGGCCCTCCTCGTCGGCCTCCCGGCGCTCGCCGGTTCGCCTCCATCCGGATCACCGCAGCCGACAACCGGATTCGCAATCGCCGACGCACTCACCGCGGTCGTCGCCGTCCTTGTCGTGGTCGCGGTGGCGTGGCAGGTGACCCGGCACAGTGCCCGCCGGGCCGGCGGGCTCACCGGTGATGTGTTGGGTGCCGTGATCGAGATCGGCACCGCGATCATGCTGATCGGTCTACTGGTCTGAGGCAGTCGGCGAGTAGGCGCCCCGAGGCAACGGTCAGAACCCAGCGACCAGAGGCACCGGCCTGGGTGACGCCCGACGGCTCGCAGACGACGAACGCCGTGTCCGCGCGGGGCGGACACGGCGTTGCGTTCGGTCTCGGTCAGCCGCGGTACAGCTCGGTCATCCACCCGTGGGTGTCGGCGAAGGTGCCACGCTGGATCCCGGTGAGGGTGTCCCGCAGAGCCTGGGTGACCTCTCCGGTGGTGCCGTCGCCGATGGTGTAGTCGTCGACCTCGCCCTTGACCCGACCGACCGGCGTGATGACGGCGGCGGTACCGCAGGCGAAGACCTCGGTGATGTCACCC
Source organism: Gordonia soli NBRC 108243 (assembly GCF_000334455.1). Taxonomy (GTDB): domain Bacteria; phylum Actinomycetota; class Actinomycetes; order Mycobacteriales; family Mycobacteriaceae; genus Gordonia; species Gordonia soli. The sequence continues at coordinate 83,451 of NZ_BANX01000025.1, read as the reverse complement.
GAGGCCACACCCTTACGCAGTTCCTCGGTGCTGATCTTGCGCTCTTCGACGGCGAAGCCGGCATCGGCCGCCAGCGCCAGGAGGGAGTCGCGGGTGATCCCCGGCAGCAGGGTCCCGCTGAGTTCCGGTGTCACCAGGCGCGCGTCGGCACCGGACCCGAAGACGAAGCAGAGGTTCATGCCGCCCATCTCCTCGATGAAGCGACGCTCCACGGCATCCAGCCAGACGACCTGGTCGCAGCCCTGCTCGGCGGCCTGCGCCTGGGCGAGCAGCGAGGCGGCGTAGTTGCCACCGGTCTTGGCGGCTCCGGTGCCCCCCGGCGCCGCGCGCACGTATTCGGTGGACAGCCACACGCTGACCGGCTTGACGCCCTTGGCGAAGTAGGCACCGGCCGGCGACGCGATCAACACATAGCGGTACTGGTTGGCCGGGCGCACACCCAGTCCGGGTTCGGTCGCGAACACGAAGGGCCGCAGATAAAGCGACTCCTCACCGCCGGCATCGGGCACCCAGAGGTGGTCGGCGGCGAGCAACGCGCGCAACGACTCGACGAAGTCCTCCGCCGGGAACTCCGGCATCGCCAGACGTAATGCGGAGTTGGCGAGACGTTCGGCGTTCGCCTCCGGTCGGAAGGCCGCGATCGAGCCGTCGGGCTGACGGTAGGCCTTGAGGCCCTCGAAGATCTCCTGGGCGTAGTGCAGCACCATCGCCGACGGGTCGAGCGCCAGCGGCCCGTACGGGGTGACCTTCGCGTCGTGCCAGCCACGGTCTACGTCGTAGTCCACCAGCACCATGTTGTCGGTGAAGTACCGGCCGAAGCCGGGTGCCGAGAGGATCTCGGCACGCCGGGACTCCGACACCGGATGAGGGTGCTCGGTGCGGGTGAACTGCAAGGTCATTGATCAATCGTACCGCCGGGACGCAAACCTCTTTCGGCGCACCACGCGGTCCGACGCGAGGCGATCGGACCCCCGCAGAAGTGTGTGTCCGGCTAGACGTGCGACTCGACGAAGGGCGGGCGCACGACCTCACAGGTCAACGGACGTCCGCGCACGTCCACGACCACCTCGTCGCCGATCGAGACACCCGCATCGGTGTCGATCAGCGCGAGGGCGATCCCCTGCTTGAGCGTCGGCGAGAAGGTGCCCGACGTACAGCGGCCGATGACGGCACCACCTGCTCCGGCGAGCACGTCGCAGTCGGCTCGGGGCACCCCGCGTCCGGTCGCCAGCAAACCCTGCAGACGGCGCGCGGGCCCCTGCTCACGCTCGGCGGTCAACGCCGACCGACCGAAGAACTCCGGCTTCTTCCATCCCACCGCCCAGGACGACCGCGCCTGGACCGGGGTGATGTCGGGGCCGAGTTCGTGGCCGTGCAGCGCGTAGCCCATCTCGGTGCGCAACGTGTCGCGGGCACCAAGGCCTGCGGGCGCACCCCCGGCCGCGGTGACGCCCGCCAACAGGGCATCGAAGACCGGTCCGGTGTCGGCCCAGCGAGGAAGCAACTCGTACCCGTGTTCGCCGGTGTACCCCGTGCGACAAACCCGGATCGGTACCCGCACACCGTCCAGGTCGACGTCCGCGTCGGCGAAGGCCATGTACTCCATGTCGGTGGGCAGACCCAGACCGGCGAGCACCTCGGTGGAGCGCGGACCCTGGACGGCCAGCACCCCGTAGTCGCGATGGAGGTCGGTGACCGTGATGCCGGCGGGCGCAGCAGCCGACAGTGCAGCCACCACGGCAGCGGTGTTTGCCGCGTTGGGCACCAGGAACACCTCGTCGTCGGACACCAGGTAGGTGATCAGATCGTCGATGACGCCGCCGGAGTCGTTGCAGCACAGCGTGTACTGGGCCTTGCCGGGCGTGATCTTCGCGAGATCGTTGGTGAGCGTCGCGTTCACGAGCTCGGCTGCACCGGGACCGGCGACCAGGGCCTTGCCGAGGTGGCTGACGTCGAAGATCCCCACCGCGTTGCGGACCGCGGCGTGCTCGGCGACGGTGCCCTCGTAGGACACCGGCATCTCCCACCCTCCGAACGGGGCGAAGGACGCGCCCAGGGCGGCGTGTCGGTCGGTGATCGGTCCGGCCAGCAGTTCGGTCATGGCGACAACGCTACTGCCCGCGATGCGCTCCGATCCACGGCGATCGGGACTCCGGAGCGCCGCCTGTGCCTGTGGCAGAGTTGACCGGGTGAGCAAGAACGAGAGCGTGAACCGGGTCCGAGGTCCTGAGCTGGAGTTGGCGACCACCGTCGGCAAGAACGACCGGGCCGTGGTCATCGGCCTGATCGCGCCCGAGGAGGACTCGGGCGAGCCCACGCTGGTGATCGGCGACGGATTGCTCGACGACGGCCAGGCAGACGAGATCTCGGCCGCGGTCACCGCACTCGGGGCGCGGGGTTCGCACGGCGAGGTGGTGCGATTCCGAGCGCCGGCATCGTTGCCGTCCGAGATCGTCGTGACCGTCGGACTGGGCGATACCGCCGACGTCGACTCACCAGAACTGCTCCGACAGGCCGCGGGCATCGTGGCCCGCGAGCTCGACGGCATCGACCAGATCGCGACGACGTTGTCGACCGTCGACCTCGGTGCCGCTGCCGAGGGATTCTTCTTGGGCGCCTATCGATTCGACGAGTTCCGCTCCGACAAGTCGCGGCCGCGGAAGTCCCCGCCGACCCGGGTCACCCTCCTCGTCGAGACGAAGGACAAGGACGCCAAGGCCGAACTGGCCCGTGCCGCGGCCGTCGCCGACGCCGTCGCGATCGCCCGCGACTTCGTCAACACCCCGCCGAGCCATCTCTTCCCCGAGGAGTTCGCCGACCGCGCCCGCACGTTGGCTGCCGCGGCCGGCCTCAAGGTCGAGATCCTGGACGACGCCGCACTCGACAAGGCCGGATACGGCGGCATCATCGGCGTCGGCAAAGGCAGTTCCCGACTCCCGCGCCTCGTCCGGCTCGTGCACACCGGCCGCAAGGACTCGCCCTCGGTCGCGCTGGTCGGCAAGGGCATCACCTTCGACACCGGCGGTATCTCGATCAAGCCCGCCGCCAACATGGACCAGATGACCTCGGACATGGGTGGTGCGGCGGCGGTCATCGCGGCGACCATCCTCGCGGCGCGACTCGACCTCCCGGTGTCGGTGACCGCCACCGTCCCGATGGCCGAGAACATGCCGTCGGGAACCGCCCAGCGGCCCGGCGACGTGCTCACCCAATACGGCGGCACCACCGTCGAGGTCCTCAACACCGACGCCGAAGGACGTCTGGTCCTCGCGGACGCCATCGTGCGTGCGTGCGAGGACGAACCCGATTACCTCATCGACACCGCGACACTCACCGGCGCGCAGATGGTCGCGCTGGGCACCCGCACCCCAGGCGTGATGGGCACCGACGAGTTCCGCGACCGCATCGCACGACTGTCCACCGAGATCGGCGAGAACGCCTGGCCGATGCCGCTGCCCACCGAGCTGCGCAGCGACCTGAAGTCCCGGGTCGCCGACCTCGCGAACGTCACCAACCACCGGTGGGGCGGCATGCTCTCCGCGGGTCTCTTCCTGCGCGAGTTCGTCGCCGACGGCGTCAGTTGGGCGCACATCGACATCGCCGGTCCGGCGTTCAACAGCGGAGGCCCGTGGGGGTACACCCCCAAGGGCGGCACCGGGGTGCCGGTCCGCACCATCGCACGCGTCCTGGAGGACATCTCGGCCAACGGATGACCGGTCGGATCCCGGCGCCGGAACTTTGCCGGGCACAGGACGTCTGCACGGGACCGGGCGGGTAGGGTTGTCCCGAGGATGGACGGCCACCCGCCGCCCGCCCGTGCATCGTCGGCGCACACACCGCGGTACACCGAAAACCACACAGACCACCATGTCGAGTTGAGGAGTCAACAACGATGGCCTTCTCCGTCCAGATGCCCGCCCTGGGTGAAAGTGTCACCGAAGGGACAGTCACCCGGTGGCTCAAGGAGGAGGGGGACACCGTCGAGGCCGACGAGCCCTTGCTCGAGGTCTCGACCGACAAGGTCGACACCGAGATCCCCTCGCCCGCCGCAGGTGTGCTGACGAAGATCATCGCGCAGGAGGACGACGTCGTCGAGATCGGCGGCGAACTCGCACTCATCGGTGAGGAGGGCGAGGAAGCCTCGTCCGGAGACTCCTCGGGCGACGACTCTTCCGGTGGCGGCGACTCCGCCGACGCGGGACAGGCACCTGCCGGTGAGGACTCGGCCGGTTCCGAGGACTCCCCGACGCCGGAATCCGAGACTCAGGCCGAGCCTGCGCAGGAGTCCGCACCGGCGGCGAGCTCCGGCGGCGGTTCCGCCGAGGGCACCGACGTGCTGATGCCGGAACTCGGCGAGTCCGTCACCGAGGGCACCGTGACCAGCTGGCTGAAGTCGGTCGGCGACGAGGTCGCTGCGGACGAGCCGCTGCTCGAGGTCTCCACCGACAAGGTCGACACCGAGATCCCTTCTCCGGTGGCCGGCACGCTGCTCGAGATCGTCGCCAACGAGGACGACGTCGTCGAGGTCGGCGGCAAGCTCGCCGTGATCGGTTCGGCCGATGCGGCTCCGGCGAAGTCGGCGCCCGAGCCCGAGCCGACCGAGCAGGCCGAGGCCCCGAAGGAAGAGCCGGCCGAGGAGAAGGCCGCCGAACCGGAGCCCGAGCCCGAGAAGAAGTCCGAGCCCGCCCCGTCGTCGCCCGCGAAGCCTGCTGCCGCCGAACAGAAGTCGAGCTCGCCCGAGGTCAAGGTGGAGAAGGCCGGTTCGGACAGCGGTTCGACCCCGTACGTGACCCCGCTCGTGCGCAAGCTGGCGTCGGAGAACAACGTCGACCTGAACTCGATCACCGGCACCGGTGTCGGTGGCCGCATCCGCAAGCAGGACGTGCTCGCCGCCGCGGAGGCCGCGAAGGCACCGGCCGCCCAGTCCGCCGAGCAGGCACCTGCTGCACCGGCAGCCGCACCGGCCGCATCGGGCCCGGGTCCGGAGGTCCGTCCCGAGCTCGCCGCACTGCGCGGGACCACGCAGAAGATCAACCGGATCCGTCAGATCACCGCCAAGAAGACCCGCGAGTCGTTGCAGGAGAGTGCGCAGCTCACCCAGGTCTTCGAGGTCGACCTGACCAAGATCGTCGCGCTGCGCGCCGCCGCCAAGGCGACCTTCAAGGCCAACGAGGGAGTGAACCTCACCTACCTGCCCTTCATCGCGAAGGCAGTGGTCGAGGCGCTCAAGGTGCACCCGAACGTGAACGCCTCGATCGACGAGGCCGCCAAGGAGATCACCTACTACGGCAAGGTCAACCTCGGCATCGCCGTGGACACCGAGCAGGGACTCCTGTCGCCGGTGATCCACAACGCCGACGACCTGTCGATCGCCGGACTGGCCCGCGCCATCGCCGACATCGCGCAGCGCGCTCGCAGCAACGGCCTCAAGCCGGACGAGTTGGCCGGTGGCACCTTCACCATCACCAACATCGGCAGCCAGGGTGCGCTGTTCGACACCCCGATCCTGGTCCCGCCGCAGGCGGCCATGCTGGGCACGGGTGCGATCGTGAAGCGTCCGGCGGTCATCACCGGCGACGACGGCTCGGACTCCATCGCCATCCGGTCACTGTCCTACCTGCCGCTGACCTACGATCACCGGCTGGTCGACGGTGCCGATGCCGGTCGGTTCCTCACCACCGTCAAGAAGCGACTCGAGCAGGCGGAGTTCGCCGCGGATCTCGGCCTCTAGGCAGCGATGCGCGTCGCCGTCGCGGGCTCGCAGGGACTCATCGGTAACGCACTGGTCGAGTCCCTGCGGGCCGACGGTCACGATGTGGTTCGCCTGGTCCGGCGCGAGTCGCTGTCCGCAGACGAGTTCAGCTGGGCCCCCGAGACTTTCGGCGTGCCGCCGGAGAGTCTCGAAGGTGTCGACGCGGTGGTCGGCCTCGGCGGGGTCGGCGTCGGCGACCAACGCTGGAGCGGTCGCTTCAAACAGGCGCTGCGCGATTCTCGGATCACGCCGACAACCGTGCTGTCCGAAGCGGTCGCGCACGCCGACATCCCGACTTTCGTCAGCGCCAGTGCCACCGGTTTCTACGGCGACACCGGAGAGCATGCGGCCACCGAGTCGGATGCCGCAGGCGACGGGTTCCTCGCCGGGCTGGTCGTCGACTGGGAGTCGGCGGCGCGCGGCGGAGTCGACGAGTCCACCCGTCTCGTCCTCCTCCGCACCGCGCCGGTGCTGGCGCCACGCGGCGGTCTCCTGAGCCGATTGCGCCCCATCTTCAAGCTGGGACTCGGCGGCCCGATCGGCGATGGGCACCAATACTTCTCGTGGATCACCCTGACCGACGAGGTACGCGCGATCCGCTACCTCCTCGACGGCGCAGGGACCGACATCGTCGGGCCGGTGAACCTCACCGCACCCGATCCGGTGCCGTTCCGCGAGTTCACCGCGGAGTTCGGCAGGGCCGTCCACCGCCCCACCATCTTCTCCGTCCCGGCCTTCGCGGCACGCACGGTCGGCGGCGAGATGGCCGAGGAAATGATTCTGGCCAGTCAGCGCGTTGTACCCGAGGTGCTGACCGAGCACGGGTTCACCTTCACCCACCCCGACATCTCCACAGGACTCCGATATGCCACGAACTGATCGTTCGTCACGCGCGAGTTCGACGCCGGTCGAGATCCGACACCTGGGCGTCGTCGACTACGCGACCACCTATGACCTCCAACACCGACTGGCGGCCGAACGCGCGGACGGCACGCTCGACCACGACGTGCTCTTGCTGCTCGAGCATCCGCCGACCTATACCGCGGGCAAGCGCACCGAGGACGCGGACCGTCCGACCAACGGCGCACCCGTCGTCGATGTCGACCGAGGCGGCCGGATCACCTGGCACGGGCCCGGACAACTCGTCGGCTACCCGATCGTCAAGCTGGCCGAGCCGCTGGACGTGGTCGATTACGTCCGCCGTCTCGAGGAGGCCCTCATCCGGGTGTGCGCCGATCTCGGACTGTCCACGACTCGTGTCGACGGCCGTTCCGGTGTGTGGGTGATCGATCAGTCCGGCGAGCGCAAGCTCGGCCAGATCGGTATCCGGGTGGCACGCGGGGTGGCTCTGCACGGCTTCGCGCTCAACGCGGACCCGGATCTGTCGGCGTTCTCTGCGATCGTCCCCTGCGGTATCGCCGACGCGGGTGTCAGTTCACTCACACACGAACTCGGTTGGACGATCACCGTCGCGTCGGTGCTCGCCGCGGTCGGATCTGCGGTGACGAGCGCACTCGACGATCGGATCCCGATGGGCGCCGACGCCTCGCCCCCACGGGAGACCATCTCCTCCGGCGTAGGATCGGAGCAGTGACCGTGCCTCCCGAGACCACCACCCAGTCCCCTGCCCCGGGCACACCGAGCGCGACTCCGACCGCCCCCGACGGTCGCAAGCTCCTCCGCCTCGAGGTCCGTAACGCGCAGACCCCCATCGAGCGCAAACCGAACTGGATCAAGACCCGCGCCACCATGGGCCCGGAGTACACCGAACTCAAGGGTCTGGTGAAGCGCGAAGGCCTGCACACCGTGTGCGAGGAAGCCGGTTGCCCCAACATCTACGAGTGCTGGGAAGACCGCGAGGCCACGTTCTTGATCGGCGGCGAGCAGTGCACCCGCCGATGCGACTTCTGCCAGATCGACACCGGCAAGCCCGCCGACCTCGATCGCGACGAACCGCGACGTGTCGCCGAGAGCGTGCAGGCAATGGGGCTGCGCTACTCGACGATCACCGGCGTCGCCCGTGACGACCTGCCCGACGGCGGTGCCTGGCTCTACGCGGAGACCGTGCGCGCGATCAAGCAACTGAACCCGAACACAGGTGTGGAGCTGCTGATCCCGGACTTCAACGCGAAGCCCGACCAGCTCGCCGAGGTCTTCGGTTCGCGGCCGGAGGTGTTGGCGCACAACGTGGAGACCGTCCCGCGCATCTTCAAGCGCATCCGGCCCGCGTTCCGTTATCAGCGCAGCCTCGACGTGATCACCGCGGCGCGCGACGACGGTCTGGTCACCAAGTCCAACCTGATCCTCGGCATGGGCGAGACGCCGGAGGAAGTCCAGGAGGCCATCGTCGACCTGCACGAAGCCGGCTGCGACATCCTGACGATCACCCAGTACCTGCGCCCCTCGCCGCGACACCATCCCGTCGAGCGGTGGGTCAAGCCGGAGGAGTTCGTCGATCACTCGGAGTTCGCCGAGGAGATCGGTTTCGCAGGTGTGATGGCCGGTCCGCTGGTCCGGTCGTCGTACCGTGCCGGTCGGCTGTACGCCCAGGCGATGGCACGTCACGGACGGCCACTGGCACCCGCGATGGCGCATCTCGCCGATGAGGGCTCGGCCAGCCAGGAGGCCTCGAGCCTGCTGACCCGCCTCGCCCGCTGACCACCGATCAGCGCGACGTAAACTGGGCACATGGCAAAGGCGCAGTCATCCGGAAGCAAAGAGGCGAAGGCCGAGGCGAAAGCTGCTCGGCGTAAGGCCTCCAAGGAGCGGCGCTCCCAACTGTGGCAGGCCTTCCAGATGCAGCGGAAGGAAGACAAGCGGCTGATCCCGTATATGGTCGGCCTCTTCGCGCTGATCGTCGCGGTCTTCGTCGTCATCGGCCTGCTGATCGGCTCGGTCTGGCTGCTCCTTCCGCTCGGCATCGTGCTCGGTCTGCTGGCAGCGTTCATCCTCTTCGGACGTCGCGTGCAGAAGTCGGTGTACACCAAGGCCGACGGCCAGCCGGGAGCTGCGGGCTGGGCGCTGGGCAACATGCGCGGTCAGTGGCGGGTCGCACAGGCCGTCAGCGGCACCGCACACCTCGACGCCATCCACCGCGTCATCGGCAAGCCGGGCGTCATCCTGGTCGCCGAAGGGGCGCCCACCCGGGTTCGCTCGCTGCTCGCGCAGGAGAAGAAGAAGGTCGCCCGCGTCGTCGGGGACACCCCGATCTACGAGATCCAGGTCGGTAACGAGGACGGCCAGATCCCTCTCAGCAAGCTCGAGCGCCATCTCAACAAGCTGCCGCGCAACATCGACGGCAAGCGTATGGACGCGCTCGAGGGGCGGCTGTCCGCGCTGGGCGGCCGGGCTCCCGGTCCCGGGATGCCGAAGGGACCGCTGCCGTCGAACGCCAAGATGCGCAGCATGCAGCGTGCCGCGCGGCGTCGCTGACCGACACTCCGCGGCTCTTCCTCCACATCCGACGGCCGGTTCGCGGTCCGCTGGACCACTGCCCCGCTCGTTGTCCGACGAGCGCCCCGTGATCAGCGCGCCGACGGTCCGCGGGTTCTCCCCCCATCGTGTCGCGGGGCGGGTCCCAGCGTCGCCTCGTACCTCGCCAGCAGCGTACGCAACAGCGCGTTCAGGGTGTCCAGATCGGCCGACGACAGTGTCGCGAACAGGGCTGCCTCGGCATCCGTTCGCCGTCGGGTGGCGGCCCGCCACCGCTCCCGTCCGGCCGCGGTGACGACGATCGGCCGCGAACGACCATCTGCCGCAGACGTATCCGCTTCGACAGAACCGGCTGCGGTGAGCCGTCGCAGGCGCGTCGCCACGGTGCCGGACGTGAGGCCGAGCGTCTGACCCAGTTCGGTCGGGGTGCATCGCCCACCGGCCCGCACGATCACCGACAGAGCTTCGCAATCCCCCAGACTGAGGTCGCAGTCGCTCGCGATGTCCTCCATGGTGGCGCCGAAAAGCCGCGCCAGACGGCCGATGCGTTGCCGCGCCTCCTCCACCGGCCGGTCGACATCGTCCATGACGTCGACCCATTCCGCTATCTCCCGACTCACGGAATCGACCGGCCCCACCCGTTCCGCGGTGTCCGCGGACGGTCGGAGGTCCGAGGTGTCGAGCGGAACCCTCAGATCCACCGCATCGCGCGGGATCCCAAGACCTCGTCGCTCGATCGAGCGCGCCTCAGCGGCACCGTCGATCGCGTCCTGACCACTCACTCACATCTCCCTTGACACTCAAGGTATCGCATTGCTTGAATGTCAAGGTACCTGATGTCGGAGTCTCGTCCGGCGATCTCCGACGACAACAAACGAGAGTGAGGCGTCACCATGGGCGAGGTATGGCTGATCACCGGCACGTCGGCCGGATTCGGACGCGCGATCGCCGAGGTGGCAGCCGAGCGCGGGCACACCGTGGTGGCGACCGCTCGCAATCCGTCGTCCCTCACCGGCTTCGACACCGCACTCGCGCTCGACGTCGGCGATCAGGCATCGATCGACGCAGCCGTCGAGGCGACGCTGAGCCGCCACGGACAGATCGACGTCCTGGTCAACAACGCCGGGTTCGGCCTCATCGGCGCCGTCGAGGAGCTGTCCGACACCGACCTGCGAGACGTGCTGGACACCAACGTGTTCGGCGTCCTCCGCACCACTCGCGCGGTGCTCCCCCACATGCGTGCGCGACGATCGGGGCACATCGTCGCCATGTCGTCCGTCGGCGGTGTCGTCGGGAATCCGGGCCATGCGGCGTACGCGACGTCGAAGTTCGCGCTCGAGGGCCTGTCCGAGGCGCTCGCCGGTGAGGTCGCACCCTGGAACATCGGAGTCACGTTGGTCGAGCCCGGTCCGTTCCGCACCGACTTCGCCGGGCGCTCGATCCGGCATGCGGACCCCATCGCCGACTACGCCGACTCCCCCGCCGGCGCCCTGCGCGCCCGATTCGGTGAGCAGGACGGCAAGCAGCCGAACGACCCACGCCGAGCGGCCGAGATCATCGTCGACGTACTGGCCGAGCCCGAACCGCCGCTGCGACTTCCGCTCGGTCCGGAGGCGATCGAACGGATTCGCACCAAGCTGGCATCCCAGCGCACCGAGCTGGATGCATACGCCGAGCGGGCGGCCGACACCCGTTACCGGTAGTCGACGCCGCACGGGGGTCGACTCGGGAGCGACGGCACCGATTCGCGCAGCGGTGCCACAAACCGGGTCAGACCTCGTCGAGGAAACCGTGCAACAGCGTGGCGCTGCCGTCCACGTGGGTCGCCATGGCTGCACCCGCCGACTCCGCGTCGCCGGTGAGTATCGCGATCACGATGGCCTCGTGCTGCTCGTCGGAATGGGCGATGTTGCGGGTGAGCAGCGGGATCTGGTCCAGCATCCGGTTCAGTCGCATCCGGTTGTCGGCCACCATGCCGACCAGACTCGGGGCCCCGGCAGCCTCCGCGATCGCCAGATGCAGACGAGAATCGAGCCGGCGGTAGTCGGCGTCGGTGGCGCCCCGGAGGTCGGTGAGCCGTGACCAGAGCTGCTCTCGCTCGGCCGCGGTGAAGGTCCGGGTCGCCGCCATCCGCGCCGCGCCCACCTCCAGGATCTCCCGGACCCGCAAGACGTCGTCGATGGCTGCTCGACTGATCGGTTCCTGATCCACCGCCGCCGGCTCGGTGCGCGGTGTGGGCGGCGTCTCGGTGAGGAAGGTCCCGCCGTACCGGCCACGGCGGGAGGTGAGGTAACCCGCCTCGGTGAGCGACTTGATCGACTCGCGCACCGTATCCCGACTCACACCGAGCCGACCCGCGAGCTCACGTTCGGGCGGCAACGACCCACCCGGCGCCACCACGCCCAGTCGGATGATCTGCAGGAGCCGACCGACGGTCTCCTCGAAGGCATTCGCGGGCCGGACCGGGATGAGCAGTGCATCCGACAGCGGGGCCCCGACCGACGCATGCGTCGCCTCGACCTCCTCCGGGCCCGAGTCGGTCCCCACCCTGTCTGCGATCGACTTATCCGCCATCGGCCTGTCCGCTACCGGGTCGACTACAGCGGGGTCACATACGCGGAACTGATCCCGCCGTCGACCAGGAAGGTCGACGCGGTGATGAACGACGCGTCGTCGCTGGCGAGGAAGGCGACCGATGCGGCGAGTTCCTCCGGTTCGGCGAATCGCCCGACGGGCACGTGGATCAGCCGTCGCGCAGCGCGTTCGGGATCCTTGGCGAACAACTCCTCGAGCAACGGGGTGTTCACCGGCCCGGGGCAGAGAGCGTTCACCCGGATGCCCTGGCGGGCGTACTGGACGCCCAGTTCGCGGGACATGGCGAGCACACCACCCTTGGACGCCGTGTACGAGATCTGCGATGTCGCCGAGCCCAGCACCGCCACGAACGAGGCGGTGTTGATGATCGATCCCCGACCGGCCGGGGTCATGTGCCGGAGCGCCGCCTTGCAGGAGTGGTACACCGACGTCAGGTTGACGTCCTGCACGCGCTGCCAGGCGTCGATTCCGGTGACCTCGATGAGGTCGTCCTCGGGCGGCGAGATACCGGCATTGTTGAATGCGATGTCGACGCTGCCGTATCGCTCGGCGGCGGTGTCGAAGAGGGCGTCGACCTGGTCGCCGTCGGCGACGTCCACCGGCACGAACAGACCGTCGAGTTCATCGGCGACCCGCGCACCGGCCTCCGGGTCGAGATCACCGATGACGATGGTGGCGCCCTCGGCGTGCATGCGACGGGCCGAGGCCAGGCCGATGCCGCTGGCACCACCGGTGATCACCGCGACCTTGCCCGCGAGTCGCTGGGTGAGATCGACTGTGTTGCTCATGGTTTCCCTTCGTCGGTGATGCTGCGCCGTCTGCGTGCGATCGTCATGCGTCGGCGACGGCGATGAAGACGTTCTTGGTCTCGGTGAAGGCAAACGGGGCGTCGGGGCCGAGTTCACGGCCGATCCCGGACTGCTTGAAGCCACCGAACGGCGTCGAGTATCGGACCGAGGAGTGCGAGTTCACCGACAGGTTGCCGGCCGCCACCGCCCGCGTGACCCGAAGCGCCCGGGACAGGTTCTCGGTCCAGATCGATCCCGAGAGACCGTAGGGCGTGTCGTTGGCGAGCGCTATCGCCTCGGCCTCGTCGGCGAACGTCTGGACGGTCACCACCGGACCGAAGATCTCGTCGCGGACCGTTCGATCCGACGCCGCCGGGGTCAGCACCGTGGGCGGGAACCAGAAACCAGGTCCCGTCGGGGCACTTCCTCGGAAGGCGACGGGAGCATCGTCGGGTACATAGGACGACACCTTCTCCCAGTGCGCCCGGGAGACCAGGGGTCCCATCTCGGTCGACTCCGCGCGCGGATCGCCCACCGTGACACCGGCGACCGCCGGCTCGAACAACTCCATGAAGCGGTCGTACACGGTGCGCTGCACGAGGATTCGACTCCGGGCGCAGCAGTCCTGACCAGCGTTGTCGAACACCCCGTACGGAGCGGTGGCGGCGGCACGCTCGAGGTCGCTGTCGGCGAAGACGATGTTCGCACTCTTGCCGCCGAGTTCCAGGGTCACCGGGGTGACGCTCTCGGCCGCCCGCTCCATCACCCGGGTGCCGGTCGCGGTCGATCCGGTGAACACGACCTTGCCGACACCGGGATGCGTGATCAGTGCGTCCCCCACGACATCTCCCCGTCCCGGCAGTGTCTGCAACAACCCGTCCGGGAGTCCCGCGCTCACGGCCAGCTCTGCAAGCCGGAGCATCGTCAGCGGCGTCCACTCGGCCGGCTTGACCAGCACTGCGTTGCCGGCGGCGAGTGCGGGCGCGAACGCCCATGCGGCGATCGTCATCGGGAAGTTCCACGGGGTGATCACCCCTATCACCCCGATCGGCTCGGCGAAGGTGATGTCGATGCCTCCGGCAACCGGGATCTGTCTGCCCGACAAGCGCTCCGGGGCCGTCGCGTAGTACTCGAGGACGTCGCGGACGTGCCCGGCCTCCCAGGTCGCCTGCCCGATCGGATGTCCGGAGTTGCTGACCTCGAGGTCGGCGAGCTCGCCCTGATGCGCAGCGACGGTGTCGGCGAAACCCCGAAGCCGTTCAGCTCGCTCGGCCGGTGCAAGGGCCGCCCAGATCCGCTGCGCCGACGTCGCGCGAGCGACCGCCTCGTCGACCGCGGTCGCATCGAGCAGTTCGAGTACCGAGATCGTCTCCTCGGTCGCCGGGTTGACGATGTCGATCGTCGTCACGCATCCACCTCCTGATGGTCGTTCGCGCGGTTGCCCGGGGGTGTCGCCAGGTGTCTGGCAGCGGCGTCGACGACCCCTCGGAACAGTCGGAGGTCGTCGAGCGTCTCCTCCGGATGCCATTGGACGGCCAGCACGAACTGCTCACCCGGCCGCTCGACCGCCTCGATCACTCCCTCCGCGTCGACGGCGGAGACGATTAGATCGTCGGCGACACGATCGATGGCCTGGTGGTGGTAGCACTGCGCCTCGACGGCGTCGCCGAGCAGCGATCCGAGGCGCGTGCCCGCGGTCACGGTGATGCGCGAAGTGGTGAACACGGCGTTGCCCGCCTGGTGGCGCGAGTGTCCGAGTACGTCGGGAAGGTGCTGATGCAGGGTTCCGCCGAGAGCGACGTTGAGCACCTGGGCGCCGCGGCAGATGCCCAGCACCGGGAGTCCGCGTCGCAACGCGGCGTCGAGCAGTCCGAACTCCCATGCGTCGCGATCGGTCCGCGGCTCATCGGTGGTCGGGTGCGCCGACTGTCCGTAACTCGAGGGGTCGAGATCCTTACCGCCGGTGAGGATCAGGGCGTCGAGCCGCGCGACCACGTGCTCGGCGATCGGGGTGTCGACGGGCTGCGGCGGGAGCAGCATCGCGGTACCGCCGGCCCGTGTCACGCCGTCGAAGTAGATCCGCGGCAGAAAGCTGGCGCTGACGTCCCAGACGCCGGTCCGAGCCTGCTCGAGGTAGGTCGTCAGCCCGACGAGCGGCGGCCGGTCAGAGTCGCTCAAACCCTCTCACCCTCTCCCAGTCGGTCACCGCCGCATCGTAGGCGGCGAGTTCGATCGCTGCGTTGTTCCGGTAGTGCTCCACCACGTTCGCGCCGAACGCCGCGGCCGCGAGCTCCGATCCGGCGAAGAGTTCGGCCGCCTCCCGCAGGGTGGTGGGCAGCCGCTCCGCCCCGCCACTGTAGGCATTGCCCGCAGCCGGGTCGGCCAGTGGCAGTTCGCGATCGATGCCGTCGAGGCCGGCCGCGATCAGAGCCGCCACCGCAAGGTACTGGTTCACATCGCCGCCGGGCGCCCGACACTCCACCCGCATCCCCGGGCCGTGACCGACCACACGCAGCGCGCAGGTCCGGTTGTCCATCCCCCACGCCACTGCCGTCGGCGCGAAGCTCCCGTCGACGAAACGCTTGTAGGAGTTGATGTTCGGCGCATAGAAGAGCGTCAGTTCCCGCAGGCTCGCCTGGATGCCCGCGACGAAGTGCCCGAACATCGTCGACATCCCGTGCGGTGCCGATTCGTCGGCGAACACCGCAGCGCCGTCGGCGTCCCGCAAGCTGATGTGGATGTGGCAGCTGTTGCCCTCGCGTTCATCGTATTTCGCCATGAAGGTGAGGCTCTTGCCGTGCTGGTCCGCGATCTCCTTGGCGCCGTTCTTGTAGATCGTGTGGTTGTCGCAGGTGGTGAGGGCGTGGTCATACCGGAACGCGATCTCCTGCTGACCGAGATTGCATTCCCCCTTCACGCCTTCGCAGTAGAGCCCCGCGCCCTCCATCCCGAGCCGGATGTCACGCAGCAGGGGCTCCATGCGGGTGGACGCGAGCATGGCGTAGTCGACGTTGTAGTCGGTCGCAGGTGTCAGATCGTGGTACTTCTTCGCCCACGCCTCGCGATAGGTGTCGTCGAAGACCATGAACTCGAGTTCGGTGCCGACGTAGGGCACCAGCCCACGGTCGGCGAGTCGGTCGATCTGGGCACGGAGGATGGACCGCGGCGCGACGCTGATCGGCGGACCGTCGGTGCCGCTGAGATCGGCCATCACCAACGCGGTACCCGGCAACCAGGGGAGCCGACGCAGGGTCGACTCGTCCGGGGTCATCACCATGTCGCCGTAGCCGGTCTCCCAGCTCGACATCGAGTAGCCGTCGACCGTGTTCATCTCGACATCCACCGCGAGCAGGTAATTGCAACACTCGGCGCCGTGTGCGGCGACCTCCTCGACGAACAGACGGGCCGACACCCGCTTGCCGGTGAGACGCCCCTGCATGTCCGGGAAGGCGACGATGACGGTGTCGATCTCGCCCGCGTCGACCATCGTCTGCAGCTCGATCATGGTCAGCCCACCGGTACCGCCCGCCATCAGCTCTCCTCGTCGCCGGATACCCGTCATCTGGACCCGGCCGCTGTCGGGATGTACTCCGGCGACAGCGGCCGGGCGTGGCCACAGTCAACCATTGGACACCTCGTCACCGCGGTCAGCTCGGCGAATTTAACGGGATTGTTTCCGTCAAAGGTGGGTGAGCCGACCTTTGGAGCCCTATTCTGCCTTAGCAGCGGAGCCATGCCGGGCCCGCGGGGCACGAATGCCCTCAACGGCACCTGCGAGGAGCGACCCATGGCAGAAGACACGTCCGCCGCCGCATCGACGCCCTCTCCGGGCGCATCGAGGATGACCTCGGCCGGTGCCACCTACAGCCAGGCCGAGGCAGGGTACTTCGAGAAGCGCCAGCTCAAGCGGACGGCCGGGTTCTGGGGCATCTGGGGTATCGGCATCGCGGCGGTCATCTCGGGTGACTTCTCGGGCTGGAACTACGGGATCGGCCAGGCCGGATGGGGCGGACTCGGCGTGGCCGCGCTGATCATCGTGATCATGTACTTCGGCATGCTGTTCTCGATCGGTGAGATGTCGGCGGCCATGCCGCACACCGGCGGCGCGTATTCGTTCGCGCGTGCCGCGATGGGCCCGTGGGGCGGCTTCATCACCGGTTTCGCCGAGACCATCGAGTACGTCTTCACGACCGGCGTCGTCGTCTACTTCTCGGCGTCCTACGCGAACGCGATCACCGACGACCTGTTCGGTCTCAGCCTGCCCGCCTGGGTGTGGTGGATCATCCTCTACGCCATATTCATCGCCCTGAACTCGTGGGGCGCCGAGGCGTCCTTCCGGTTCGCGATCATCGTGGCCGTCGTCTCCATCGGCATCCTGGTGCTCTTCGCGATCCTGGCCGTCGCGCACGGCGCGATCGACTTCGGCAAGTTGCTCGACATCGCACCGGACGAGAGCAAGGCGGGTGCGAGCGACTTCTTGCCGTTCGGCGTGATGGGCATCCTGTATGCCCTGCCGTTCGCGATGTGGTTCTTCCTCGGCATCGAGGAACTGCCGTTGGCTGCCGAGGAGGCGCACGAGCCGACCAAGGACATCCCGCGCGCCGGGATCTGGGGACTCGTCACGCTGGTCGGCTGCGCCGCGATCGTGTTCTTCCTCAACCCGGCGGTCACGGGGTCGGCTGCACTGGGCGATTCCGACGAGCCGCTGCTCGACGGTTTCCGATCGTTCCTGCCGTCAGGATGGGCATCGGTGTTGTCGGCCTTCGCGCTGATCGGTCTGCTCGCCAGCCTGCAGGGCATCATGTACGCCTACGGACGCAACCTCTACTCACTCAGTCGGGCGGGCTACTACCCGAAGGTGTTGTCACTGACCGGTTCCCGGCAGACGCCCTATGTGGCCCTGCTGGCCGGGGCGGTCATCGGCTTCGTCGCGTTGCTGGTGATCGAGTACTGGATCTCCGGCGCCGGTGCCATCGTCCTCAACATCGCAGTGTGGGGCGCGGTACTGGCCTACATGCTGCAGATGGTGTCGTTCGTGCTCCTGCGCCGGAAGTTCCCGAAGGCCCGACGCCCCTACCGGAGCCCGGTCGGAATCGCGGGCGCCGTGGTTGCTTTCGTCATCGCCGCGATCACCTTCGTCGGCGTGCTGATCAATCCCGACTACCGGTCCGCGGTGATCGCCATCGTCGTGTTCTACGTGATCGGGCTGCTGGTCTTCGGACTGTACGGACGGCACCGGCTGGTGCTGTCCCCCGAGGAGGAGTACGCGGTCACCGGCGGCCTGCACGGGTTCGACCCGGAGTCAGAAGGACTCGGCGGCACCATCGAGGACGAGATTCTGAAGGGCAAGACCGACTGATGCCCCAACCGCGGGCACGACTCAGCGGGTGCGGACCAGCCCGGTCCCGGTCGCGCGGTCGTGCATCGCCCGCCCGTTGTAGTCGTTGATGAGCGCAGGCACCAGGAACACGATCAACACCTGACGGGCGAGTGCCCGGATGATCCCGACGGCTGCCGGCGGCACCTCTCCCCTGGCCTCTGCCGCGCCGCGCTCGGGACCGTGGTCGACACGCGCGACGCGGAGCCCGACAGCGAACTGTCCCGGTGTGAAACCGAAGAAGGTGATCGAGACGACGCCGATCACGAACCACACGCCCAGCACGGTGGTGCCGATGATCGGGGAACCGAAGTCGACGAACAACAGCGCGATGCCGCCGGACAGGAGCCAGTCGACCATGAGCGCCAGCACGCGCTGCCAACCGCCGGCCAGGGCACCCGGTCCGGACTCGGGCAGGCCCAGGTCCTCGCCGCGGTACTCGACGTCGGGCTGGTTA
Source organism: Gordonia soli NBRC 108243 (assembly GCF_000334455.1). GTDB lineage: Bacteria > Actinomycetota > Actinomycetes > Mycobacteriales > Mycobacteriaceae > Gordonia > Gordonia soli. Next base: position 65,050 of record NZ_BANX01000025.1, on the reverse strand, counting down.
CCTGCTCCGGCCTGCGGTCCGGAGAGCCACGATCCGGTGATTCGTCCCATGTGACCATCGTAGATGTCGCGAATCGGACGTCGCCGACTCGCTGTCGGGGACCCGCTCGCCGGGGCCCACATCACACCTCGACGGGGTTACCGCATACGCCGTGCAGGCGATCGGCAATAGTAGAGGTGTCCCGACGCCGGTCTGTGTAACACAGGAGAAACACGGGCTTGACGCCTGGGCAACCTCGCGTCCATACGGTTCATGGCTGAGGTCCGCTGCTGTAACCCGGTGGCGGCTGAGGCGTGTCAGAGTCCCTGCCACCCGCGAAACAGAGAAGGAGCACCGCACGGTGTACAGCAGTAAAGAAGAACTCCTCGAGGGCATCAAGAAGGAAGGTGTCGAGTACGTCGACATCCGCTTCTGCGACCTGCCCGGTGTGACCCAGCACTTCTCGATCCCCGCATCGGCCTTCGACGAGGACGTCTTCGAAGACGGCCTGGCGTTCGACGGGTCGTCGGTCCGCGGCTTCCAGTCGATCGACGAGTCGGACATGATGCTGCTGCCGGACCCGGCGACCGCGCGCATCGATCCGTTCCGCAAGGCCAAGACGATGAACGTCAGCTTCTTCGTCCACGACCCGTTCACCCGCGAGGCCTACAGCCGCGACCCGCGTAACGTCGCCCGCAAGGCGCAGGACTACCTGGCCTCCACTGGCATCGCCGACACCGCCTTCTTCGGCGCCGAGGCCGAGTTCTACATCTTCGACTCGGTGTCCTTCGACTCCCAGATCAACGGCACCTTCTACGAGATCGAGTCGGAGTCGGGCTGGTGGAACACCGGCTCCCCGACCGATCCCGACGGCAGCCCGAACCTCGGCTACAAGGTCCGCCCCAAGGGTGGTTACTTCCCCGTCGCGCCCTACGACCACTATGTGGACCTGCGTGACGACATCTCGACCAACCTGCAGAACGCCGGGTTCATCCTCGAGCGCGGGCACCACGAGGTCGGCACCGCCGGTCAGGCCGAGATCAACTACAAGTTCAACACGCTGCTGCACGCCGCCGACGACGTCCAGTTGTTCAAGTACATCGTCAAGAACACCGCGTGGCAGCAGGGCAAGTCGGTGACCTTCATGCCGAAGCCGCTCTTCGGCGACAACGGCTCGGGTATGCACACCCACCAGTCGCTGTGGAAGGACGGCAAGCCGCTGTTCCACGACGAGGCCGGTTACGCAGGTCTGTCGGATCTGGCGCGCTACTACATCGGCGGCATCCTGCACCACGCACCGTCGCTGCTGGCGTTCACCAACCCGACCATCAACTCCTACAAGCGACTGGTCCCCGGTTACGAGGCCCCCATCAACCTGGTCTACAGCCAGCGCAACCGGTCGGCCGCCGTCCGCATCCCGATCACCGGCAACAACCCGAAGGCCAAGCGCCTCGAGTTCCGCGCGCCGGACGCCTCGGGCAACCCGTACCTGTCCTTCGCGGCGCAGATGCTCGCCGGACTCGACGGCATCAAGAACAAGATCGAGCCGCACGAGCCCGTCGACAAGGACCTCTACGAGCTCCCGCCGGAGGAAGCCAAGGGCATCCCGCAGGCCCCGACCTCGCTCCCCGCGGTCATCGACCGCCTCGAGCAGGACCACGACTACCTCACCGCAGGTGGCGTGTTCACCGAGGACCTGATCGAGACCTGGATCGCGCTGAAGCGTGAGAACGAGATCGAGCCGGTGCAGATCCGTCCGCACCCGTACGAGTTCTCGCTCTACTACGACGTGTGATCTGACGCGCCACAACCGAACGCCCCGGAGTCCGCTCCGGGGCGTTCGGCGTTGTCGGGGGTTCTGGTCGTCAGCACGGTGTGAGCGGCAGGCCGCGACAATAATCGTCGCGGCTTCTCGCTCACACCGCGGTGGTGACGATGTCCCGCAGTCCCCGGACCGTATGGCAGCTCGTACCCTGGAACGGGGCCGCGCCCTCGCTCCGCCGGATTTCTGACACCTGAGCGAGCCACGCTGTGGAATGCGCACAGCTCAGACCGCTCCGGTGTCACCAGTCCGAGAACCGCGACCTGTGCCCCGACGACCGCCCAACAGAACCGGCACCGACACCCGGACGCCGCGACATCACGCCGGGCGGGACTCCCCGACAGACAGGTCGGCGAACATCGCCTCGTTGTACTCGAAGGCCCGTACGGCCTCGGCCAGCAACCGATCGCGTGCAGCGTCGTCGATGTCCAGCGCATCGAGGCGGTCGCGATAGGAGTCCTTGTAGCGCTTCAGTTTGTCGATGCCGTCGAACCGATAGAAGTTCACCGCGTCGTCACCGAGTCCGTAGTGCAGGCGCATCCGGTGCGCCACCACCTGTCCCCCGCTCAGGTCGCCGAGGTAGCGCGTGTAGTGGTGTGCGACGAACCGGGCAGGATCGTCCCGGGTCGACTCGATCGCGGCCGCGTAGCGTGCGACGGCGGGCAGCGGCCGCAACGCGTCGGGGTCGACCCCCAGCGCCGCGAGGTCGGCGAGCAGGGCGGGTACCCGACGCAGGCGCTCGTCGACCACCGCCCCCGCGATCGGGTCCGTGGCGAGTGCATCGCCGGTGGTCTCCAATGCCTGGTACACGAAGTAAAGCTGCCCGGGCAGCTGGCGGCACGCGTCCAGGTCCGCGCGTCCCGACAGCAGATCGTCGACGAACGTGGCGCTCTCGGCGCGTTCGTGCGCCACCGCGGTCGCGGCGCGCAGACCGGCCGAGATGGAGGTGGACTCGGCGGACGTCGTCATGATGGCACCAGTGTTACCACCACCGAGCGGTGATCGGAACCGCTCAGCGTGAACGTGTGCAGGGAGGTAGCGACGAATCCGCGCACGATGACGTGATCGATGGCGATGAAGGGCCGGTGACCGAGACGATCAGTGGGATAGCTCGGCTGGAATCCGGCACCGGACTGATCCGTCGCGTCCTGGAACCCGTGCCGCAGCAGACCGCGGAATCGGGCGTGATCCCAGGTGGAGTTGAAGTCGCCCGCCGCGATCGCGCGACCGCCAGGCATTGCGGCGAGGTGCGCGTCGAGCTTCTCCATGTCCTCGACCCAGTAGTGCACCTTGCCACGCAACGGTGCTGCCGGATGCAGCGCGAGCATCTGGGTCGCCGGCGCACCGGGCAGATCCGTGCGGGCGGTCAGGTTACGCAACACGGTGTCGGGCACCTCGGCCTGCTCGGTGAGCGGGAACCGACTCAACATCGCCGTCCCGGCCGCGTAGACGCCGGGAATCGCGTGGATGTGCGGCAATTGGGCACCGATGGAACTGCGCCGGACGCGATCCAGTGTCTCGGCGGTCACCTCCTGCAGCGAGAGGAAGTCGACGTCCTCGCTGCGGACACGCTCGGCGAGTTCGTCGATGTCGGCGCCGCCGAACAGGACGTTCGACGACATCACCGTGATCGGCTCACCTCCGGTGGGCGCGGTCCGCGCGATGAACAGCGGGGCCTGGGTGAATGCGACGCCCGCCGTGACGACCAGCGCGATGAGCAACATGAACCACCGTCGGAAAGCTGCGAACAGCAGGATCGCCACGGCGCCGGCGACCAGGGCGAAGGGAACCGCGCTGGTGAGGTACAGCGCCAGATCGCCGCGTGACGGGTAGTAGTGCAACCAGATCGCGAGGCCGGTGGCGGCCACCAAAGCCCATCCGACCATCAAGGTCAGGAACCCGAGAGCTCGGAAGATCATGCGCCGAACACCTTGCGTACCACCGCTTTCGCACGACGGGTGACCCGCAGGTAGTTGTCCAGGAACTCGGGAGCCTGGTCCTCCGGCCATCCGGCCGCGTAGGCGATTGCACGCAGCTGCTTACCCGGACCGGGTAGCTGATCGACCGGCTTGCCACGCACCAGGACCAAGGCATTGCGCGCCTTGGTCGCGGTCAGCCATGCCTCTTTCAACAAGCTCACGTCGCTCTCCGAGAGCAGCTCCGCCGACCCGATGGCATCGAGCGACTCGAGCGTCGAGGTGTTGTGCAGCGTCGGATGACTGTGCGCGTACCGGAGCTGCATCAGCTGGACGGTCCACTCGACGTCGGCGAGCCCACCACGGCCGAGTTTGGTGTGGGTGGCCGGATCCGCCCCGCGCGGAAGACGCTCGGAGTCGACGCGCGCCTTGATCCGACGGATCTCCTTCACCGCATCCGCCGACACCCCGCCCTCGGGGTAGCGGATGCGATCGGCCATGTGCAGGAAGTCGATGCCGAGCTGTTCGTCGCCGGCCACCTGGTGCGCACGCAGGAGCGCCTGGATCTCCCACGGCTGCGCCCACTGCTCGTAATAGGCCGCATACGCTGCGAGAGTGCGCACCACCGGGCCGTTGCGGCCCTCGGGCCGCAAGCCGGTGTCGACCTCCAGCGGCGGGTCGGCACTCGGCGAACCCAGCATGGTGCGGACCTTCTCGGCGATGGTCTGCGACCACCGCACCGCCGCGGACTCGTCGACGTCCGGATTCGGTCGACAGACGAACAGCACGTCCGCATCACTGCCGTAGCCGAGTTCACCACCGCCGAGTCGTCCCATCCCGATCACCGCGATCTGCGCGGGCGCGGGTTCCGACCGTTCCCGCTCGGACTCCGCGATGACCACGGTCAGCGAGGCGTTGAGGACGCCGGCCCATACGCGGGACAGGGCCTCGCAGACGTCCGGGACGTCCATCATGCCGAGGATGTCGGCCGACGCGATGCGCGCGAGTTCGGCGCGCCGATGCGAACGTGCCGCGGCGACGGCACGTTTCAGATCCGGCTGGCGGACCGTGGAGGCGATCAGACCCCGAGCCACATCCGACGGACGGGTGTCGCACAGCTTCGGTCCGTTCGCGCCGTCGGAGTACAGGTGGATCACCTCGGGCGAGCGCATCAGCAGGTCGGCGATGAACTCCGACGTGCCCAGCACCTTCATCAGGCGCTCGGCCACCACACCGTCGTCGCGCAGCAACCGCAGGAACCAGTCCGCATTCGACATCTCGTCGCACAAACGACGGTAGTTCAACAGTCCGGCATCGGGATCCGGTGTGCGGCCGATCCATTCGAGCAACCCCGGCAGGATCAGCAACTGCACCTGGCCGCGGCGGCCCGGTGACGACGCCAGTGCCCGGATGTGGTTGAGCGCGCGGTCAGGCATCGCGTAGCCGAGCGCGGACAGGCGACGTTCGGCCGACGAGTCCGACAGCGTCAACTCGTCGGTGTTGAACCGCGTCGCGGCATCCAGCAGCGGTCGGTAGAAGAGCTTCTCGTGTAGTCGACGCACTCGGAGACTCTGCCGGCGCAATTCCTCACGTAGCACCCCTGGCGCGTCGAGCTCGCCTTCCTGACGGATGTGCGCGGCGCGCGCCAGCCAGCGCATGTTCGCCTCGTCGTCGAACTCCGGCAGCAGATGCGTACGACTCAGCCGCTGCAGTTGCAGTCGGTGTTCCAGCAGCCGGAGGAACTCGTACGACGCAGCGAGATTCGCGCCGTCGTCGCGACCGACGTAACCGCCGGCGGTCAGCGCCCCCAGTGCGTCGACGGTCGACTGCACGCGCAGGGACTCGTCGACCCGACCGTGGACCATCTGCAGGAGCTGCACCGCGAACTCGACGTCGCGCAGGCCGCCGCTGCCCAACTTGAGATTGCGATGCCGCTGATCCTCGGGCACCAGCGACTCGACACGCCGGCGCATCGACTGCACCTCGGGCACGAAGTCCTCGCGCTCGGCGGCATGCCAGATGAGCGGCTCCACGGCATCGATGTACTGCTGGGCGAGGGCGAGGTCGCCGGTCATCGCGCGGGCCTTCAACAGGGCCTGGAACTCCCACGTCTTGGCCCACCGGTTGTAGTAGGCCAGATGCGATTCCAGGGTGCGGGTCAGTGCACCGGCCTTGCCCTCGGGGCGCAGTGCGGCGTCGACCTCGAAGAACGCCATCGAACCGACTCGCATCAACTCACCCGCGATGCGCGCCGAGGTCCCGTCGGCCGGCTCACTGACGAAGACGATGTCGACGTCGCTGACGTAGTTCAGTTCGCGGGCACCGCATTTGCCCATCGCGATGACGGCCAGCCGCACCGACAGCGGGTCGTCACCACACACCTCCGCGATCGCGACGGCCAACGATGCGGTGAGGGCCGCGTCGGCGAGGTCGGACAGGCGTCCGCCGACCTCCGACAGCCACATGACGGGCTCGTCCTCGACCGTCGGGGCGACATCGTGTGCGGCCAACTGGAGGACGAGATCGCGGTAGGCGGTCCGTAGCGCGATGACCGCGGGTGGCCCGGTGACGCCTGCACGATAGATCTTGTCGGGCCGCTCGGGATCTCCGGCACCGGTAGGCCCCGTGGTGTCGGGCTGCGCGTCGACCGCACCCAGCATCCGCCGGTAGACCTCGTCGATGTCCGGGAGTTCGGCGGGCACCAGGAGTCGCCACCCCGACGGCTCGGCGGCCAGGTGGTCGCCGAGGGCGTCGGAGGACCCGAGCACCCCGAAGAGTCGACCGCGGAAACCCTTGTCGGTCCGCAGGAGTTCGTCAATCTCCGACCACTCCTGTGCCGACAGCGCGGCGTGCAGCCGGATCAGGGTGCGGAGCGTCAGATCGGCGTCGGGTGCCCTCGACAACGACCACAGGACGTCGACGCTCTCTTCGTTGGACCACCCGAGGTCGGCGAGGTCGGCGCGCGCCGACGGCTCCAACAGCCCGAGGCGGCCGGCGCTGGGCACGCGGGCGCGCCCCCGTCCAGGAATCGATGTCACACCCAAAAGGTAGCGGGCGCGGGCCAGATGTCACCTGGCGGTGCTCCTACCGGCGTGTACGCGACCGGTCAGCGGCCACCTATACCGTCGAGCGGCGAACCGTCGGCGCCGTCACCGCGGCAAATGGTTACAGCGGCAGGTAGTTGCGGAGCTCGAACGGCGTGACCAGGCTGCGGTAGTTGGTCCACTCGGCCCACTTGTTCCGCAGGAAGTAGTCGAAGACATGCTCGCCGAGGGCCTCGGCGACCAGTTCGGACTTCTCCATCTCGTTCAGCGCATCGGCCAGGCTGCCGGGCAGTTCGCGGTACCCCATCGCCCGACGCTCGGCCGGGGTGAGGGCCCAGACATCGTCCTCGGCCTCGTCGGGCAGGTCGTAGTCCTCCTCGATGCCCTTGAGTCCCGCGGCCAGCAGCACAGCGAAGGTGAGGTACGGGTTGCAGGCCGAGTCGGGGCTGCGGACCTCGATGCGTCGCGACGACGCCTTGTTGGGGGTGTACAGCGGCAACCGCACGAGTGCCGAGCGGTTGGCTCCACCCCAGGTGGCGGCTGTCGGGGCCTCACCGCCGTGGATGAGTCGCTTGTAGCTGTTGACCCACTGGTTGGTGACAGCGCTGATCTCGTGTGCGTGATGCAGGATGCCGGCGATGAACTTCTTGCCGGTCGTCGACAGTTGCATCGGGTCGTCGGGGTTGTGGAAGGCGTTGGTGTCACCCTCGAACAGGCTCAGGTGCGTGTGCATCGCCGAGCCGGGGTGTTCGCTGAACGGCTTCGGCATGAAGGTCGCCCAGGTGCCCTCGCCGATCGCGACCTCCTTGATGACGTATCGGAAGGTCATCACGTTGTCGGCCATCAGCAATGCGTCGGCGTACCGGAGGTCGATCTCCTGTTGTCCCGGCGCACCCTCGTGATGCGAGAACTCCACCGAGATGCCCATCGACTCCAGTGCGTCGATGGCGTGGCGACGGAAGTTCGGTGCGGAGTCGTGGACTGCCTGATCGAAGTAGCCGCCCGAGTCGGCGGGCACCGGCACGCTGCCGTCCAGGGGCGCCTCCTTGAGGAGGAAGAACTCGATCTCCGGGTGGACGTAGCAACTGAAGCCTTGGTCGGCGGCCTTGTTCAGCTGGCGGCGCAACACGTGTCGGGAGTCGGCCCAGCTGGGGGTACCGTCCGGCATCGCGATGTCGCAGAACATGCGCGCCGAGTGATGGCGGCCGCTGGAGGTGGTCCAGGGCAGGATCTGGAAGGTCGAGGGATCGGGCTTGGCGACGGTGTCGGCCTCGGACACCCGCGAGAAGCCCTCGATCGCGGAGCCGTCGAAGCCGATGCCCTCGGCGAACGCGCCTTCGAGTTCGGCCGGCGCGATCGCCACGGATTTCAGGTATCCCAAGACGTCGGTGAACCACAATCGAACGAATCGGATGTCGCGCTCTTCGAGGGTCCGCAGCACGAATTCCTTTTGGCGATCCATGTCCCGGACATTAGAAGTAGCCTGTTAAATCCGTGTTACATCTGCAATTCGAACTCGATATGCTGCGGCTTTACAGCGCGAATCTCAGCATGTGAGAGCCGCTGGCGGCAGCGTGAGACGGACGACGTAGTCGTTGACGACCCGGTCGACGCAGGCGTCACCGCGCAGCGACGCGGTGTGCCCGGCCCCCTTGACGGTGACCAGCACCGAGTCGGTGGAGCGGGCCAGGTCACGCCCTGTCGCATAGGGCGTGGCGGGGTCGTCGGTGGTGGCGATCATCAGTCCACGCCCGGCGACGGCACCACCGGCCGGGCCGGCGTTCGACGGGTCATTGCCCGGCGGGGCACTGTTCGACCGGGCAGTGTCCGACGGGGCGCTGCTCGACGGGACCGTTGCCGGCGAGCCGGCGCCGGATTCCGGCCAGAAGGCGCAGATGCTCAGCACTCCGCGGCCGGTCCCCCGACCGTCGTCGCGATACGGCGCCGCCCGACGCAGGTCGCCGTCCAGTCGGTCATAGGCTGCACGGTCCGGCAGCCGCGGGTCGTCGGCGCACCGGATCGCGGTGAAGGCGTCCTGGGAGTTGTCGTACCGACCGTCGTCACCCCGCCCCTCGTATCGGTCGGCCAACGCCAGCAGCAGTGTCCCGTCACCGTCGGCCAGGCGTCTCAGCGCGAGTCGGAGCACCGGCCAGAGCGATCGCTGGTACAGCGCGGCACTGGTGGCGGTCTCCGAGTCCGCCTGTGTCAGCACACGTCCCGCACCTGCCGGAACCGGGCGGGTCACCAGGGGGCGCACGAGGCGGTGGTACGCGGCCAAGGCGCCGGCAGGACGATCCGCCAGTGGACAGTCCGGAGCGGTCGCGCAGTCACGGGCGAACGCATCGAACACGCGCTGGAACGCGGCGGCCTGCGCGGTCGATGCGCCGATCGGGTCGGCGTCGGGATCGACCGGACCGTCGGACACGAGAGCCCGCACGCGATCCGGGTGTCGGCGCTGGTACTCCAGTCCGATCCGACTGCCGTAGGAGAACCCCACGTAGGTCAGCCGCTCGTCACCGAGTGCAGCGCGCAGGACCTCCAGGTCGTCGACCACATGGCTCGTCCCGACCGATGTGAGCAGTGCTGCGGGCGTGTGTTCCCGACAGCCGGCGACGACGTCGCGCAGGTGATCCTCGACCCGTGCGACCCCACCCGGTGATCGATCGCCGTAGTCGGTGGCGCGCTCGGCATCACGTTCGGCATCGGTACGACACCGGACCACCGGCTCCGATCGGCCGACGCCCCGTGGGTCGAAGGCGACGACGTCGAACTCGCCGGCGAATGTCTGTCCGGCGAGGTTCTCGGCGTCGCCGATGAGATGATCCACTCCGGACGCTCCGGGACCGCCGGGATTGATCACGACCGAGCCCCGCCGTGTCGGGCCACCCGCGGCCAGTCGAGCGACCGCGACGGAGAACGTCCCGGCCGACGGATCGGACTGCCGCACAGGCACACTCAGCGTGCCGCACTGCAGTCGTCGGGCAATCGCGGGGTCGTCGACGTCGCCGGTGCCCCCGCACGCCTTCCACTCGATCGGGATCACGGGAGCCGCTGTCTGCCGCTCCGTGATCGACGGGCCCGACGTCGCTGCGGGCGACGAGTCGGGGACGGTGGCGCACCCGGCCACCGCGAGCGCGGTGACGAGCGTCGCGCCCGTCACCGACCAGCGTCGGCGACGGAGGGCGAAGCGGTGTCGGCGCACCGCGGGAGCGGCGCCGGTCGGCGGCGGACACCCGGGCATGACCGAATCCTAGTGATCCTCGTCTGTGACCGAAACCACAGGTCACGCCGGCCTGCCGGTAGCCGACCAGTGCCACAATGGACACGTCCGACACCCACCCGGGTACCCGCCATGCGGGACTCGAGGCAGAAAGAGACGACGATGTCCGATTCCTCGGTCTATGGCGCTCTGCGCCCCTCCGCCGATTCCACCGCAAAGCCTCGCCGCATCACGCGCGTGCACCATCTCGCGCAGATGAAGGCAGAGGGCGAGAAGTGGTCGATGCTCACCGCGTACGACTACTCCAGCGCACGCATCTTCGACGATGCCGAGATACCCGTACTCCTGGTCGGCGACTCGGCGGCCAACGTGGTGTACGGCTACGACACGACCATCCCGGTCAGCGTCGACGAACTCATCCCGCTGGCCCGCGCCGTCGTTCGCGGCGCCCCGCACGCTCTGGTCGTGGCCGACCTGCCGTTCGGCGCCTACGAGGCGGGACCGCAGCAGGCCCTGGAGTCCGCCGTGCGCTTCTTCAAGGAGGCCGGCGTCCACGCGATCAAGATCGAGGGCGGCGAGCGCATCGCCGACCAGATCGCGACCCTCACGGCCGCAGGCATCCCGGTGATGGGCCACATCGGCTTCACCCCGCAGAGTGTCAACGGTCTCGGCGGCTTCCGCGTCCAAGGACGTGGCGACGCAGCCGACCAGCTGATCGCCGATGCCATCGCAGTCCAGGAGGCCGGAGCCTTCTCGGTCGTGATGGAGATGGTGCCCGCCGACGTGGCCGCCCAGATCACCCGCAAGCTCACCATCCCGACGGTCGGTATCGGCGCCGGCAACGAGACCGACGCGCAGGTGCTGGTCTGGCAGGACATGGCCGGGTTCACCCACGGCAAGACCGCCAAGTTCGTCAAGCGCTTCGGTGACGTCGGCGGCGAACTGCGCACGGCCGCCGAGCAGTACGCCGACGAGGTGCGCCGCGGGGTCTTCCCCGGCCCCGAACACAGCTACTGATCTCTGCATCACCTGAATCGACCCGACCGGCCTGTCGAAGGCCGGTCGGGTCGCTTCGTCGGTCCCCATGTCCTGTTCGCCCCGCCGGCACTGCCGGTCCACGCTGCCGGTCCACGCCCGCCCACCCGCGCCCGTCCATCCACCCGCGTCCGTCCGTCCACGCTGCCTGTGCACGCGGGCCAACGGTGTCCCACGCAGTTGCACCGCGGGCCGAATAGGGTTGGGGACATGCGGGAGTTCTATCCGGAGATCGAGCCCTACGACCAGGGCCACCTCGACGTCGGCGACGGCCAGCAGATCTACTGGGAGACCTCGGGAGATCCCGACGGCAAACCCGTCGTCTTCGTCCACGGCGGTCCGGGCGGCGGCACCTCCCCCGATCAGCGCCGGTTCTTCGACCCCACGCGATACCGCATCGTGCTCTTCGACCAGCGGGGTTGCGGTCGCTCCCGACCGCACATCGCCGACGGCGCCGACTTGTCGGTGAACACCACCGATCACCTCATCGCCGACATCGAGGCACTCCGAGGGCACCTGGGCGTCGACCGCTGGCAGGTCTTCGGCGGCTCGTGGGGATCCACCCTCGGACTCGCCTATGCCCAAGCCCATCCCGAACGAGTCACCGAACTCGTCCTCCGTGGCATCTTCCTGCTGCGGCGCAGCGAGATCGACTGGTACTACAACGGCGGCGCCGCGCACATCTACCCCGACCTCTGGGAGTCCTATCTGGAACCGATCCCGGTCGGCGAGCGCGACGGCGACCTGGTGGCGGCCTACCATCGCCTGCTGACCTCGGAGGACCCGGAGGTGGCGCAACGCGCCGCGGCGGCGTGGACGGCATGGGAACACAAAACCAGCTACCTGCTCCCCCGCCCCGACGAGGGCGACGCCGGGAACGCACGGTTCGACCTCGCCTTCGCGAGCATCGAGAACCACTACTTCGTCAACCACGGCTTCATCGCCGACGGGCAACTCCTGGCGAACATCGACCGGATCGCCGACATCCCCGGTGTGATCGTGCAGGGACGCTACGACGTGGTGTGTCCGGCACGTAGCGCGTGGGATCTCCACCGGGCCTGGCCCGGTGCCGACCTGCACATCGTCGACGACGCCGGACACGCCTCCTACGAACCCGGGATCCGTCACCGCCTCATCGAGGCCACCGATCGCTTCGCGGGCTGATCGGCGCAGCATCCCTAGAATTGGTCGACCGGCCGACGTCATCCGGCGTCGGCGCCCCCACCCGGCACGATGTCGGGCGACAGCGTGAAAGGCAGGACTTCGGTGCCGGCATCCGAGCAACTCGAGGTGGAGCTCAAGTTCGACGTCGATGCGGGACATCCCGCGCCCGACCTACGGGTGCTCCCCGGGGTCGTCGCGACCTCGGAGCCCGAGACGTTTGCGCTCGACGCCACCTACTTCGACACCGAGAACCTGGACCTCGCGAGCAACCGGGTCACACTGCGGCGCAGGACCGGTGGCACCGACGAGGGATGGCACCTGAAGCGTCCCGCCGGACCGTCGGGTGCCCGACGCGAGACGCAGATCGGCTTCGACACCGCGTCGGCCGATGGCGACGTCCCCGACGAACTCACCCTGCCGGTGCGTGCCCTCATCCGGACGCGCCATCTCATCCCGGTCGCGGCGATCTCCACCTCGCGCACCGTGACCACTCTGTTCGGCGCCGGTCAGCACCCCATCGCGGTCCTCTGCGAGGACCTCGTCACCGCGCGATCGCTACTGCCGAACGGTCGGCACCAGGAGTGGTCGGAGTGGGAGTTCGAACTGGTCGGCGACACCGACAACACCAAGCTGCTCAAGGCTGCGGGCCGGGCCCTGCAGAAGGCGGGTGCACGCGAGGCGTCGAGCGCGTCGAAGCTGGCCCGTGCAATAGGCACGACGCCGGACGTCGTCGCGCCACACCTCGGCAAGCGGCCCACCGCACTGGATCTGGTGATCACCGACATCGCGATCCACCGCAACTCGCTGATCGCCTACGACCCGCTGGTACGCATCGACGCACCCGATGCGGTGCACCAGATGCGGGTCGCCACCCGCCGCCTGCGCAGCATCCTGACCGGATACCCGGGTGTGCTCGACACCGAGCACACCGCGCACATCAACGACGAGCTGAAGCTGCTCGCCAGAATTCTCGGCGACGCACGCGACTCGGAGGTCCAGATCGAGATCGGGGCCAAGCTCCTGCGTGACGAGCCGGCCTCGCCGGATCTGCACGCGGCGTTGATCGATGCCGAGGAGTCGGCGCATGCGCGTGCGATCCGCGCCGCCCAGGCAGCGATGGAGTCGACGCGGTACTTCGCCCTCCTCGACGCCATCGACGAACTCATCGCCGACCCGCTACCGGGTCCGGAGGCAGAGGTGGCGGCGTCGGAGGCGGTCGACAAGGCCATCGCCAAGAGCCGCAAGAAGATCGCCCAGGATCGGGCCGACCTGTCTCGTCTGCGGGAAGGATCGGCGGAGTGGGAGGAACACCTCCACACGATCCGTAAGCGCGCCAAGCAGATGCGCTATCGCGCCGACGCGGCCGACCCGCTGGACAAGAAGAAGTACCGCACCGTCGCGAAGGCCGCCAAGGAGGTCCAGTCCGCTCTCGGCGACTTCAACGACTCACGGATCAACCGCGCGCGGCTGGCCGAGATAGCTGCGACCGGTTCGCTCGGTCCGCAGGACATGTTCGTGCTCGGTCGGATCGACGCACGCCAGGAGTTCGACGGCGAGCGCGCGATCTCGGCCTACCGCTCGGCGGCGCGTCGCCTCTGACTCGCCCTCGACCGGCTTCTGCGCCTCATCGTCACCTGTTTCGGACTTCGCGGGTCATTGATTCACAGCAATCATTGATTCACAGCAATCGATTTCGATCGGTGCGATGAATGTGCGACGTGGGGTGGTGTGCGGGAGGATAGGTGGGTGCGCTCGCGAAGTAGAATTGTGGCAGCGACTCAGGAGCAGATTGCCGAGGCTGGCTTTGACAGTGTCTCGATTGCGGGTGTGGCACAGCGGGCGGGTGTCTCGCGACAGACGGTGTACTCGATCTTTGGTTGTCGCGAGGACTTGGTGTCGGAGGCGGTCGCGGACCTCACGATCACCATCCTGGGTGATTTGCGCGATCACTTGTCGGCCGCAACCACTCTGTCTGAGTACGTGGTGGAGTTGATCGTCGCCAGCCGAACCCTGACCCGGTCCAACCCGGTGGTGTCTCGGGTGTTCGGCAGCACGCTGTCGAATCCTCTCTTCGACGACGGAATGTGGCACCGTGCTCGCGAGGTCACTCGAACATTGATGGCACCCGCCGCGTCACTGGCGCCATCTGTGGACTCAACGGACGAGATAGCGGAAATGGCTTTGCATCTCGGGCTGGCTGTCGTGGTCTTCGACTCCGACAAGAGCGACGAAGAGTTGCGTGAGTTCCTCACCCGCTGGCTGGAACCCGCGATCGAAACATTGACACAGTAGACACCCAGTGTCTAGTTTGTGATGCGTGGCGATCGCCGCGACAGCAATGAGCTGCATCACATTCAATGACTGAGACGACATCCGGGGGTATCGCTGTGTCGATGTATACGCGGCGTTCGTTTTTGGCTGCCAGTGCCGCAGCGGTGGCGACCGTCGGGGTGGGCACGACCACTTCTTCAGCTCGGTCAGCTCCGCGCCGACGTATCCGCATCACGCGCGAGGATCATCGTGTCGTTGTCATCGGCACCGGTTTCGGTGGCGGTGTGGCCGCGCTGCGGCTCGCCCAGGCTGGTGTCGACGTCACAGTCCTCGAGCGGGGTCGGCGCTGGCAGACCGGACCGAACTCGACGACATTCCCCAATGCCACCAATCCCGACAAGCGGATCTTGTGGCACGGGTCCAACCCGCGCCTATTCGGTCGCACAATGATTTTCGACCCCTACGTGGGCCTGCTCGAAGCTGTCATCGGGGCGAACATGACTGCGCTGTGCGCTGCAGGAGTCGGCGGCGGCTCACTGGTCTATCAGGGGATGACCTTGCAGCCAGACGAGGCGGTTTTCAACGCAAACTTTCCTCAGCGTCTGGACTGGCAGCGGATGAACCGCATCCACTACCCTCGCGTGGCTCGGATGCTCCGACTTTCCACAGCCCCAGACGAATTGATTGATTCAGCACCGTATCGGGCGCCACGCGTGTTCGCGCGTCGCGCCCGCGCGGCCGGACTACCCGTCGCGAAGATCCCGATGCCCATCGATTGGAACTACGCGCTGGCCGAGCTACGCGGAAAAATGGCCCCCTCCTACACCGACGGCTCGGGAGCGCTCGGAGTCAACAACGGCGGAAAACACAGTGTCGATGTCACCTACATCGCCGCCGCCGAAGCTACCGGCCGTGCCACCGTGCATACCTTGCACACGGTAACCGGGATCCGCCGCGGCCTGCGGAACACATGGATAGTCTCTGTTGATCGTACCGACCTGACCGGTCGCGTCCTCGAGCACAAGGAACTGACCACCCAAGCGGTGTTCCTCGGCGCCGGCAGCATCAACACCACCAAATTGCTCCTACGCGCCGACGCCCACGACACCATCCAAGATCTGCCCGACAAGCTAGGGCAAGGATGGGGCACCAACGCCGACCGGATCTACACCTGGACCAGTCCTGACGACGACTTCGGCCTCGTCCAGGGAGGCCCAGTGGTGTACGGGAGCAAGAATTGGTCCAACCCGAGTTCGGCGTTCACCGTGATCCAGGCTTCCATGCCTCCCAACCCGATCGGGCCCAAGACCACGATGCTCGTCGGATACGGCGTCAGCCGACGCCGCGGCCATCTCACCTTCGACTCCCGTCTCAACGACGCTGTCTTGCACTGGCCGCACGAAGGTGACTCCGTCATCCAGAACGCCCAGATCGGCCCTACGGTTCGCAAGATCGCCGGCCCGAGCGGAATCCTCATCGACACCAACGGCATCGAGCCATCCACCTGGCACCCGCTCGGTGGGGCTTCTATGGGCACTGTGTGCGATCTCGAAGGCCGTGTGTACGGCCAGCGCGGACTCTACGTTGTCGATGGCGCGCTGATGCCTGGCAACAGCGCCGCTTGCAACCCTTCGATGACCATCGCCGCGGTCGCTGAGCGAGCGCTCGACAACATCGTCGCCCGCGACCTCGGCACCCACTTCTGACTGCGCTATCAGCGGAGGAAACCACCGGCAATGCCCCGCCAACGGCACGACGCAACCCCAGACCCGCGCAGTCGGGCAACGCCTTCCCGGCGACACTTGATACGCGTGCACACACTCGTTCTAGCAACAGTGAGCGTGATGATCGGGTCGGCAGGCGGTGCAACGCCCAGCGCGACTGCGGCGCCACCCCACCCGTCGTGTGCTGATCGGCACTATGTCGGCTCGTGGGCGGCAAGCCCAACTGACGCGTCAGTTCCCATCGACGCCGCTGCAACTGGCAAACTGCCTATCGTAGTGCGAGATCAAACCTTTCGAATGACGATCACCCCTCACCTGAGTGGCGCCACCACACGCGTGCGGTTGTCGAATCGGTTCGGGCAGACCCCGGTCACGTTCGGGCGGGTCACCGTTGCCGCCCTTGAGCCCACCGGCGGACTCCACCCACCCACCCCGGCGCCATTCGAGGGACGGGCAGAAACGACCGTCGCACCCGGACACGAGGTCCTCAGCGATCCGATCGCCTTCCCCGTGACCTCCATGCGACCACTGGTCGTCACCGTCTACGTCGCCGGCACCGCGACAGGACCGACCAAACACTGGAACGCCAACGCCACCACCCGCTACACCGCCCCCGGCAGTGGCGACCACACTCACGATCGCGGCCGGGCAGCCTTCACCTCCACAACCGGCTCGTGGCCGTTCCTCACCGGACTCGAGGTACTCAGTTCACGAACCACTCGCTCATTGGTCGCCTTCGGCGACTCGATCACCGACGGCTTCGTAGGCGCAAACCCGCTCAGCATCCCGGCAGACAGACGCGTCGCAGACACCGACCAGCGCTACCCGGACTTCCTGCAACGGCGCATCAACGATGCCGCAATTCCGGTGTCAGTCGTGAATGCCGGCATCAGTAGCAATCGGATTCTCACCAGCGGCGAACCACTGATGCTAGGCCCCTCAGGCATCGCTCGCTTCACGCGTGACGCGCTCGACCAACCGGGTGTAGCCGCTGTTCTCGTGCAAGAAGGAATCAACGACCTCGGTCTGCCACCTCAATCCGATGCCGCACGCATCATCGCCGGCTACCGGCAGCTGATCACCATGGCACATGACCGCGGACTCGAGATCTGGCTCGGGACGCTACTTCCAGCGTCTGATGCATTGGTCAACGGTGTGCTGGCACCTGCTGCGGAACGTCAACGACAACAGATCAACGCCTGGATCCGATCTCAGCGCGTCGCCGACCGAGTGGTCGACTTCGATCGGTCGTTGCGCGATCCTGAAGCGCCGTCTCGACTCCGACCCAGCTACTCCAGTCCCGATCGCCTACACCCCAACACGACCGGCTACCAAGCAATGGCCAATACTGTCGCCCTCTCCGAACTGAAGCGCCTCACGGCAACAGCAGGCTGCACAAACTGACTTACGACACCCGACCCGACACACCGGACTCCGACGAGCGCACTGGAACTCACCCTCTGCTGACAACGTAGACCATCATCTGTCCAGTCACGGCGATCAATAGTGGCGTGACAAAGCCACACGAGGAATCCTCGGGTCCACGCAAACCCGTTGCGGCAGTCGCTCCAGACGGCGTTGCACATCTCACAAGAGCCAAAGCCTAACCGGCCCAGAGAAATCCGGCCTGCGGTCCAGGGCTGGACCCAGTAGTATGTGCGGCTTCGATGATCGACGGATTGCATGAATTCTTCACTTGACACATGTGCGACCTGATGTAAAGTTCGGCATGTTCTCAGTTGCGCGCCGCGCTTGCGTACCGATGCGCGCCTGAACCACTGATGGCACCACGATCTACGCCCTGGGCAGGCTGGCGCAAAGCTCGAAGAGCGAGCGTCGGCAAGGGTCGGCGGGATGGAGCAACCAAATGGCACGAGCACTTGAGTTCCTTTTGGAGCAGTTACGCAAGGGCGCGCCCGTCGATCAATGCCCGAGGCGGAACCCAGCACTGCTGCAGGAACCGCATGGCAGCAACTGCACATCCTCAGCCACAGGGTCGCCTGATGACGACTAACGCGCCCTTCAGGCTGCAAGACATCACGCACTTTGCGCTATCTCATCGCTGCCGTGACGAACCCTTGCCTGAAGCAGTCCGGCAGCGGTTTGGGTTGACCATGAAGCAGTTTCGAGTCTTGCTGCGGTATCAGTTGACATGTCCTCTACCTGAGATCGACGACCTGACACTGCGCTGGATGCATCGGGAGTGCGAGAAGAATGCCTGACAGCGACGATGGGACCATGCTCCGCCGCACAGGTGAAGCCTGTGAATCGCAACCCCGGTCACTGAGCAACCGTCCCCTGTCGGCAGCACCTCGAATCGGCAGCACCGTTGTGATTTCGGCAGCTGCTGGAAGTGGAACAGGAGTCATCCTGAAGGACCTCGGTGCGGGTATCGCGGACGCCGGATGCCCACAACCGACTCTCCTACGTCAGCGTCGATATGCGGTTCTCCTGGATGATGGACACGTCGCCTTCTTCGACAATGACGACTTCGACCTTGTCGAGTAACAGGTCGCCCGCCACACGGCTGTGGCCTTGGTGCGCCCCATTCGAGAGCATCACAGTCGGGTGAATCCAGCGTTTGGCGCCTACGCCGTCGTCGAAGACGGTGAAACGGCAAATACCACAACCTTTCAACGGTTGCGGTCAAGTCGATTCCATGAGAGTTTACCAAGCACTTGCTTGGTAAACTCTCATGGAATCAGAAATTGAGATCTGTTGCGACAGAGGGGTACCGACATGACGAAGACTGTTACGCTCTCGCAGGCACAGGAAGTCATCGCGGCCGCGCTACACCGCGCCGACGAGATCGATCAGCCCGTCAACGTGGCAGTAGTCGACGCGGGTGGCAATCTTGTCGCCCACGTCCGTCAGGACGACGCTTGGATCGGCAGTATCGACATCTCGATCGACAAGGCGTGGACCGCTCGCGCTTTTGATATCAGCACCGGCGATCTGGCCGAGTACGCACAACCTGACACCCAGTTCTTTGGGATCCAGAACACCAACCGCGGGCGAGTCACGGTGTTTGCCGGGGGGATTCCCCTACGTGACGACGGCCATGTCATCGGCGCAATAGGGGTCAGCGGCGGGTCTGGCGAGCAAGACCAGACGATCGCACAGGCAGGGCTCGAGGCCCTGTCGGCGCATCGGTAGCCCGGCGACGCGTCGTGGACTGACTGTTGGACATTCGGTTGCGTCGCTGCATCATCGGCGGTCCGCGTGACGCCCAGTCCGAGTGAATGGATCGGCGACCAGGGGTGTCGACATTGGCACCGCCCTTGCGACGGAAAGAGATCGGCCGGTGACGATCAGACACTCGCGCTGCGTCGGAGACGCCAAGCGCAGTGAGTCGGCGCGGTCACCGGCGACGGTATGAAACCTCGAGTTCTTTGATCCCGTTGAGCCATCCCGATCGTATGCGTACGGGTTCGGCGACCTTGCTGATGTCGGGGATGGTGTCGGCGATTGCGTTCATCATGATCTCGATTTCCATCTTCGCCAGGTTGGCGCCAATGCAGTAGTGCGCTCCGCTCCCGCCGAATCCGAGATGAGGGTTGGGGTTCCGGCTGATGTCGAAAGTGAAAGGTTCATCGAAGACGCTGCTGTCGTAATTCGCCGAACCGTAGAACAATCCGACACGTTGACCTTCGGCGATACGGACACCGCTGAGCTCGGTATCGCGGGTTGCGGTGCGCTGGAAACAGTTGACCGGAGTTGCCCATCGGACGATCTCGTCGTAGGTCGTCGACGGTCGATCACGCCGGAACAGCTCCCATTGGTCCGGACGGTCGAGAAAGGCATTCATGCCATGAGTGATCGCGTTGCGCGTGGTCTCGTTACCGGCGACCGCCAGCAAGATGACGAAGAATCCGAACTCGGTCTGATCCATCGACTCACCATCGATATCGGCCTGTACCAGTGTGGTGATGATGTCATCTGCAGGGCACCGTGTGCGCTCGTCAGCCATGTTGTAGGCGTAGCCGAGAATCTCGGCGTTCGCCTCCTCCGCACTGATACTCCCCTGATAGTCGGGGTCATCGGTGTTGATTATGATGTTGGACATCTCGAACAGCCGGGGCCGATCGGCCTCCGGAACTCCGATGAGATCGAAGATCGCGTTCAGGGGCAGGTCGATTGCGATATCCTCGACGAAGTTGCCCCCTGTCTTTTCGGCGGCCCGAGAGACGATGTCGCGAGCTACCACCGTCAGATGGTCGTGAAGTTCGCGCACCGCGCGGGGAGTGAACAGTCGTGAGACGACCTTGCGGAGTCGCGTGTGCTCGGGCGGATCATGGTTGATCAGCAGCGCCTTGGTGAGTTCCAGTTCTTCTTCTCCCACCCCGTCCGGCAATCGCATGATGGCCCCCTTGCGATGGGCTGACCACAGCTCGGAGTTCTTGGACACAGCTCGGATGTCTTCGTGTCTGGACACCACCCAGTAGCCGTGGTCGCCGAAGGGGGTCGCCCCGACTGGTTGCTGATTCCACCACACCGGTGCCGTCTCTCGTAGGTACGCGAACTCCTCTGTGGGCAAGCCTGTAGCGAGTACGTCCGGGTTGGTGAAGTCCCAGTCTGCTCCGAACGGGCAACTGCTCTCGAGGATGGACAAAATCCAGCACCTTTCAGTCGGGGAGCAGTGGCGCTGTCGCGCCACGGAGTTGACTCATTGCGTGTCGGGGTCGCGTCTCCGTGACCACTGGCCGAGGTAGCCGGAGGCGTGGTCCTCCATCCGTGATCCGGTGTAGCGCGAGACACCGTCGAACATGCAGCTACGCAGCCGGTCCTCTCCGAACCGGTGCGGGGCGACCACCCGGTTCTCGCGAGGCATCCACAAGATGTCGGGATGCACGCGAGATGTCATCCGTGACAGCCCGTTGGACCAGCGACCCAGCAACGCGGGATGGACGATGAACCCTCGCGAGTCGAGCCACTCGACCAGTGCCGCCCAGGAGAATTCCCAATCGGCCACCCCGTGCACCAACAAATAGTCGTCCGCGAGATGGGGCTGCGAATCGTCATCCGTCGACATCGTCCCCCTTCTCCGTGTGTTCACCCGTTCGAGGGGATGCGGCGATCAAGGACTCCTCCCTCAGGCCTGACCACCACACCCCAAGCGTTGACTTTACAAGTGGACCATTTAATGTCAACCCAGGGCATTGTTTGACGATGCGATCTGAGCAACCGAGGGCGACCTCGCAGACAAACTACGGATGGACATCCATGCGACCAAATGTCCATGAGCGCGGTGTCACCATGCGCCCGAGGGAGGAGTCATCTCGCATGACCGAGGATGATCAAGCCAAGATCGACTTTGTCTGGCGATGGATGACCTTCGGTGGCGCCGGTGCCGACGACATCTTCACCACCTTCGGTCTCCGGCCTCGAGAGTTCTACACCAGGACAGCGGCGATTGCCGGCCAAGCTGCGCGGAGTGCGAGGGGAGACGAGCCGGTGTTGTGGCGCATCGAACACCACTGCACCGTGAACGCTCGCCACTACCCGTGAGCGCCAGCTCTTTACGGCGTACCGCCAGCTATCATGGACGATCCATACTGTTGTGCAGACGGAGGGCGCAGTGCGTACCCACGGTTGGGCCGGAGCCTTGCCCGCAAACGACGACGACGCTCGGCGGCAGATAGTCGAGACGACGGGCGCGCTGCTGGACGAGGGTGCGGATCTCAGCATGATCCAGGTCGCGCGAGCAGTGGGGATCAGTCGCCAGACGCTGTACCGCTACTACCCCAACATCGATTCCCTCCTCCAGGATGCGGCCGATCGCGCGAGCATACAGCTACTCGACGCACTCACGACCTGCGTTGCCGGACTGCATGATCCGGCGGACGCGGTGGTCGAAGCGCTCGCCTTCGTGGTCGATCAGCTCACCACACGTCCGCGATTCACGGCGCTGTTCGGACATTCGGACGCAGACGTCTTCTCGGCGATCACCTCGGATGCGGCCAACGCACGTGCGCGGGACGTCCTTCGCACCTTCGATGTGGATTGGCGACGACACGGTTGGAGCGATGACGATCTCAGCGCTCTCGGTGAGCACGTACTCCGCACCCTCCAATCGTTCGTGCTTGCCCCCGGCTCGCCCGAACGGACGGCCGCACAGTTGCGCGCATATCTTCGTAGATGGGTGGCGCCGGCGGTGAGGGCACACTGAGCGCCTCGACACGTCAGGCGAACGTGACCATTGCAGCACTGGCAGGGACCACACGTTGACGATGCAAGTTCTGGCCCGTCTTCGCCGAATCCCAGATGTGCGGGTCCTGGAGGGACTCGAACGACGTTGTCAACTGGTCAGCGTCAAGTGGTCGGTGCATGCCGGATGTCGCAGGCTGTAGGTCCCGTCCGCCCCCATCACCCCGATGAGTCAAGCGCGCCTCGCGCCTCGATCGCGTCAGGAATCGGCGAGCCGGAAAGCGACCTTGCCCGCGACGGGGTCGACCGACTCCAGGACCACCGACACCGGGACACCCTGGGGAGGGTTCCCGGCGCAGGGGGCGATGACAGCGGGCTCCCCGAGGAATACCTGCGCATCACGCTTGTCGGTGGCCGGACGGACCACGACGGCATCGAACCGCTCCCCGACGCGATCGGCGAGGATCACCGACTCGGCGAGGTCGACGCTGCGTCGGTCCGCGGTGGCGCCGAGGGAGTCGGCCGAACGCAGCACCGCGGGCAGCGTCGGCACGGCGCGGGTCACCCAGTCCGGCACCGCTGCACCCGAGATCACCGCGAGGCAGACCTCGGTGGCGAAGCGGTCACCCAGGCGTCGCAGCGGAGCGGTCACATGGGCGTACACGCCGCCGATCGCAGCATGTCGTAGGCGGTCGGGATCGTCCGGCATCGGCTGACCGTCGACACCGAGCGCCAGATAGTCGGCGCCGCGCAGCAATGCCCCGGCCGCCGACATCACCGCCAGCGTCGTCGGATCATCGTGCGGCAGCCCCGCGAGGAACACACCGACCCCCTGCTCGGCCGGCCAGGTGATGCCCAACCCCGCGACCACCGCTCGCAGGTCTGCCAGCGCCTGCGACGACGCGGGCGGCAGCGTCCGCAGCACCCCGACGCCGGCGTCGGCCATGATCTGGCCCGCGCTCATCCCGGTCAGCAACGACAACTGGGAGTTCCAGGCGTCGGCGGGGGTACGCGGCGCCTGACGGACCGTCCATGCCCCATCTCGGTCGCGGACCACCTCCTGCTCGGGGAGCTCGAGCTCGACCGCCCCCCGCTCGAGACCGACACGCTCCCGCAGGATCCCGAAGTCCGGCAGTGCCGCGATGGATGGGTGCAGCGTCCCGGCGTCGGCGTCCGCACTGACACCGACGTAGTCGAGCCGGGCCACCGACCGTACCCGCGCACGACGCACCCGGACGTCGGTGGGCAGGCCGTCGGCAGAGACGCGGATGGTCCACAACACTGCGGGTCGGATCTGTTCGGGCAGGAGCGATCCCGCCCCCTCCGAGAGTGCACGTGGATGCAGCGGAACCGATCGGTCCGGGAAGTAGATCGTCGCGCCCCGGCGACGGCTCTCCTGGTCCAAGGGTCCCTCGGGTACCACGAGGGCAGCGACATCGGCGATGGCGTAGTCGACGACGAAACCGTCGCCGTCGGTATCGATCCGCACGGCCTGGTCGAGATCCATGGAGGTGGGTGGATCGATGGTCACGAGCGGGATGTCGGTGTGGTCGGCACGGTCGTCGGCGAAGCGATCGACCGGATGCTCGGCCTCGGCGAGCGCGTCGGCACCGTAGTCCTCGGCGATCCCGAGTTCGGTACGGATGGCGTCGAAGTCGAGCGCGGGCGCCGACAGCTTTCTCTGCACGACTTCGACCCTAGGTCGTCTGCCGAGATTCCGCCTCGAGGAGTCGACGGATCGCGCATGGCGCACCGCCCGTCGCACCGTGTGGGCGGGCGGACGCGCCTGGCAACAGCCGTGACGGCTGTCCATCGCCTGATGTCGCGGGTGGATGCACTGACGCAAAGAACCGCGCCGCGTCCGACAACCGGGCTACCGTGCAGATGCGTGACCCGACGCCGGGCGCGGGCGATGTGGTTTCGGCCGCGAGGAATCCGATGGTCGGCGCGGCCGCGCCGGCCACCACCGCTCATCACGACGAGAGGCCCAACCCGTGACGAACATCGGCGCCGCCGCATCCGACATCGAACGTCGGTCATGGCTGCCGATGGTGAGTCTGTTCTTCGCGCAGGTGCTGATGTCGTTCAACGTCGCCGCTCTGCCCGTGTCGATCGGCGGCATGGTCGACGACTTCGACGTCGCGCCGACCACGGTGGGGACCACGATCGTCGTGTACGGACTCGCCGTGGCGGCGCTGGTGATGCTGGGCGGAAAGCTGGGTCGGCGCGTCGGATGGGTGACCATCTTCCGTGCGGTCGTGATCAGCTTCGGCGCATCCGCCGTGCTGATGATCGTCTCCCCCTCGGTGGGCTGGGCCATCGCCGGGCAGGCCCTGGCCGGTGCGTCGGCCGCAGTCATCGTGCCGTCGCTGGTCGCGCTGATAGCCGAGAACTATCACGGAGACCAGCAGGCCACGGCGATCGGCTCACTCGGCTCGGCCCGAGCCATCTCGGGGGTGAGCGCGTTCTTCCTCGGCGGCTCGCTCGGAACCCTCGTCGGGTGGCGTCCGGTCTTCGGGATAGTGGTGGCGCTGGCGGTGATCGTGTTCGCCTTCAGCTTCACGTTGCGATCGGACCGGGGTGACAGGACCGTCGAGATCGATGTCGTCGCCGCGATTTTCATCGGTGCCGCCATCGTCCTGCTCACCCTGGGGTTCAACAACCTCAATTCGTGGGGCGTGTTCTTCGCCGATCCGAAAGCCCCCTTCGATCTTCTCGGGGTGTCGCCGGCGCCGGTCATGATCCTCGCCGGACTGGTTCTCGGGCAGACCTTCGTGCTGTGGACACGCCAACGGGTTCGCGCGGACAGGGTGCCTCTGGTCGACCTCACCGTGCTGGGCAGCTCACGCGAGCGGGCCGCGGTGTACGCGATGTTCGTCGTCGTGGCTCTCGAGGCGGCGCTGAACTTCACCGTGCCCCTCTATGTGCAGATCGTCCAGGGGCGAACAGCTTTCGACACCGCACTGGCGATGATGCCGTTCAACCTCACCGTCTTCGTCACCGCGATGCTCGTCGTCCGGTTCTACAAGCGATACAGTCCGCGGGTCATCGGCACGTTCTCGTTCGTGCTCACGACCACCGCCTTGACCTGGCTCGCATATGTGGTCAACAACAACTGGGAGACGTTGCCGACCATCCTGGGACTCATCGTGTTCGGCATCGGGCAGGGGGCGCTGGTCACCTTGGTCTTCAACGTCCTCGTCACCGCCGCGCCCACCAGAGCAGCGGGTGATGTCGGCTCGATCCGCGGCACCACACAGAATCTGGCGTCGGCGGTGGGTACAGCCGTCGTCGGAGCGCTGCTGGTCACGATCCTGGGGTTCACGGTCGCGTCGGCGGTGACCGCCCATCCTCGCATTCCCGACTCCCTGATCGACCAGGTCGATCTGGACAACGTCAACTTCGTCAGCAACGATGCCCTGCGGGAAACACTCGCGCGCACCGACGCCAGCCCGGAACAGGTGGACGCCGCAGTCGAGATCAACGAAGACGTACGACTCCGCACCCTGCAGTTCGGGCTGCTGTTCCTCGCAGGTGTCAGCGCGACAGCCATCATCCCGGCGACTCGATTGCCGAACTATCGCCGGAACGAGATCCCGGATCCATCCGAGATCTGATCGGACGTGGGGCGAACGAGCCGGCGTGTAAGCCGGATCCTGTACCGGTCTCAGAGACCGGTGGCGACCATCCATCTGGACACACCGTCACCGGGTGCCTCGAGCGGCCCACCCGCGGGCTCGGACGAGCAGTCCTCGATCACCCGCGCACCCGGACCCGATCCTCGAGGGATCGCGAGTCCGGGCTTTGGCCTTGCTCCGGGTGGGGTTTACCTAGCCGGCCCGGTCACCCGAACCGCTGGTGCGCTCTTACCGCACCGTTTCACCCTTACCGTCGGCGAACCGACGGCGGTCTGTTCTCTGTGGCACTGTCCCGCGGGTCACCCCGGGTTGCCGTTGACAACCACCCTGCTCTACGGAGTCCGGACTTTCCTCGGTCCGCGGCGTACCGGCGACCGGCCGTTCCGCGTACCGCGGCCGCCCGGCCGACTCGTTCGCTCGATCAGGATAGCCGGGGGTCGACGGATTTCGACAAACATCGACGCCCACGGCCGATCGCCGCTGCGCACCCGCCGACCGCCGAGGTCGGCTAGTCAGCGCAGGTGCGAGGTGTCGTTCACGAGGCGAACGACCGAACCACCGTCGGGGTAGAACTCCGCCACCGAGACCGAGGCGAGATCCAGATGCAGCCGGAAGAGGATCTCCGGCCCCGACTGCAGAGCCTCACGAAGCAAGAGTTTGATGGGCGTGACATGCGATACGACCACCACCACCTGGCCCGGATACTGCCGCAGCAGTCTGTGTTTCACACGTTCGACGCGATGTCCGACGTCAGCGAAGCTCTCTCCGTCCGGCGCGGGCACCGTGATGTCGGCCAACCATCGCGGGTGCAGTTGCGGGTCCCGACCGGCAGCCTCGGTGAAGGTCAGGCCCTCCCAGGCACCGAAGTCGGTCTCGGTCAGATCCTCGTCGACCGTGACGGGGACGTCGATCTGCTGGGCGATCGCCTCGGCTGTCGCACGGGCCCGGCTCAGCGGCGAGGACACGATCGCGGAGATCGGGTCCCGGTCGGCTCCGATCTCGGCGAGAACTCGGCGCGCGGCGCCGGCCGCCTGTCCACGCCCGACCTCGGTGAGATCCGGGTTGCCCCGACCGGAGTAGCGCCGGTCGACCGACAGTGGGGTCTGACCGTGTCGGACCAGGATCAGGCGGGTCGGAGCCGCACGCTGTCCCTGCCAGGTCGGTGTCGTCCCGCGCGCAGCCGGGGTCGTCCCGACACCATCGGAAGCACCGGCCGCCGGCCGGTCGCCGGTCACGATCCGCGGGGCGTCGGCCATCTACAGACCCGACTCCGAGGTGCGCACCAGCACAGCACCGCATTCTTCACAGCGGATCACCTCGGACGGGTCCGCCGCC
Organism: Gordonia soli NBRC 108243; assembly: GCF_000334455.1. GTDB lineage: Bacteria > Actinomycetota > Actinomycetes > Mycobacteriales > Mycobacteriaceae > Gordonia > Gordonia soli. The sequence continues at coordinate 37,755 of NZ_BANX01000025.1, read as the reverse complement.
GCGATCCCGGCGATGGTGCCACGGTCCAGTTCCATCCGGCACGCGCCACACCGTCGCGCACGCAGGAGCCCGGCACCGACCTTGCCTGCCGATCGCTGTCGGTCATAGATCGCGAGCAGTTCCGGGTCGACCTCGCTGACGATGCTCGCCCGCCGGGTGTCGGCGACTGCGCGGTCCTCGTCGAGGGTCGCCAACGCAGCGGCCCGCCGCTCCTGGACCGACGCGAGGTCGGTGCCGAGTTGGTCGACGGTGGCCGCCGCCCGCTGCTCCTCGCCTGAGAGCGCCTCCTGCTGTTCCATGATCGACAGCAGTTCGTCCTCGAGGATCCCCCGACGACGGGCGAGCCCGGTGAGCTCGTGTTGCAACTCCGACAGCGCTTTGGCGGCCAAGCCACCGGCGGTCAGCAACTGCGAGTCGCGGGCCTCCCGGGAGCTCATCCCGTTCACCTCGCCCTCGATCCGCTTGTACTCGCGACCCAGGTCCTCGGCAGCGATCTCGGCCCGCACCAGGTCATCTCGGGCAACCTCGACCTTGCGGTCGATCTCGGCGATCTCGGCGTCTTCGGGCAGATGGGTACGGCTGTGATCGAGTCGGGTGATCTGGGCATCGACCTCGGCCAGATCCAGCAGCACGCGCTGCCGTCCCGAATCCACTCTCATCCCTGGCTCCATTCGTCGGATTGCCCCCATACGCTACGCGGCACCCGACCACTGCCTGCGCGCGCCTGATCGGCGATCTCGCATGACTCATGGACGCGCGTGGACGGTGAACGGATCGGTCGGCGCAGCATGGACGTCGACGGTCAGACCCAGGTGATCGGTCAGCAGGGTCGCCGCCTGCCGGCACCACGGGAACTCGGTCGCCCAGTGTCCGGCGTCGACGAGAACCGGTCCCCCCGCACGCCGACTCTCGTCGACCGGGTGGTGCCGGAGATCGCCGGTGAGATAGAGATCGGCGCCGCCTGCGGTGGCGGCATCGATGAGCGAGTCGCCTGCGCCGCCGCACACCGCGACGGTCCGGATCGGCAGATCCGGGTCGCCCGCCGCACGGACTCCCCAGGGGCTCTGCAACTGTTCCTGTGCCAGCTCGGTGAACTCACGGACCGTGGTCGGCGTGTGCAGCGTCCCGATCCGGCCGAGACCCACGTCGCTCGCGATGTCGGCGAGTTCGAGGACGTCGAACGCCGGCTCCTCGTAGGGATGGGCGGCACGCAGTGCGGTCAGCACCGCACTGCGAAGTCGGCGGGCCGCGACCATCTCGACGCGGGATTCGTCCACGCGAGCGCGCACCCCGATCTCCCCGATGGCAGGGTTCGCGGCATCGAGGGCCTCGAACTGCCCGGTCCCGACGACCGACCACGCGCAGTCCCGATACTCCCCGATCGCACCGGCGCCCGCCGCGAACATCGCCTCACTCACCTGCTCGGCGTTGCCCTCCGGCACCATCACGACCCATTTGTCGATCGGCGCGGCGGGGATGGGTGCCAGCGGCGAGGTGTCGGTGATGCCGAGGAGGTCGGCGAGCGCGTCGGAGACGCCCGGTCGCGCACTGTCGGCATTGGTGTGGGCGGTGAACAGCGCTGCACCAGAGCGGATCAGACGATGCAGGATGTGCCCCTTGGGGGTCGACGCGGCCACCGTGTCCACACCGCGCAGGAGCAACGGGTGATGCGCGACCACCAGTTCCGCGCGGGCGGAGATCGCGGCGTCGACAACCTCTTCGGTGACATCGACGCAGACGACCGCGCGGGTCACCGGGTCGGCCGGATCCCCGCAGACCAGGCCCACGGAGTCCCAGGACTCGGCCAGTGCCGGTGGGTAGACCTGGTCGAGCGTGCCGATCACATCGGCGAGCGCAACGGCGGTGGTGTCACTCATCGGACGATCTCCTTCCGAACCTGGGCGAGGGCGTCGAGCAGGTCACCTACGGTGTGGCGGTCCCGCACCGCGAGTCGCAGATGATCGCCGCCGAGTCCGACGAAGTTGGCCGCGCTGCGGACGGCGAAACCGCGGGCGCGCAACCGCTCCCGCACGTGGAGACCGTCGGGTTCCTCGATCAACACGAACGGCGCCGACGGGGCCACCGCGATCCGGATCCCGGCGTCGGTGAGGGCGGCCACCATCGCGGCGCGCTGGTCCGACACGATCTGCGCCTGCGCACGGACATACGACTGCCCGGCGTCGCCGAGGCAGATCTGCAGGGCGACCAGCGCGAGAGTGCCCAGCGGCCAGTGCCGCCGCCCGGCCGACAGCCGGGCGATGACCTCGGACGAGGCCAGCAGATAACCCACCCGGAGTCCGGCGAGCCCGAAGGTCTTGGTGACGCTGCGGATCACGACGACGTCGTCGAGCGGGGTCCCGGCCAACGACTCGGGCTCCGCCGAGCCGGTCCGCGTGTCGACGGTCAGATCCGCGAACGCCTCGTCCACCACGATGATCCGCCCCGGCCTGCGGAGGGCCTCGATGCTCGCCCGCGGATGAAGCACCGACGTCGGGTTGGTCGGGTTGCCGACCACGACGAGGTCGGCGTCCTCGGGGACGGCGGCGGCCTCGAGACGCCACGGCGCATCGAGGACCACCTGCGTGATCGGGACACCCGCTCCGCGGAGTGCGATCTCGGGCTCGGTGAAGGATGGTTGGATCAGCGCAGCGGACTTCGGCGCGAGGCGCGCCAGGAGCTCGAAACCCTCTGCGGCCCCGGCGAGCAGGAGTACCTCGTCGCGACGCCGACCGTGGATGGCCGCGATCGCGTCGACAGCGGCCTCCTCGTCGGCCGCCGCGGGGTACCGATGGAGGTCGGTCAGCCGGGCGGCCAGCGCGTCGACGACGAACGACGGCGGCCGATCGCGCACGTTGACCGCGAAATCGACCATCCCGTCGGCGGCGTCACGGTCACCGTGACGATCCAGCGCGAACAGCCCCGATGTCATACCCCAAGAGCCTACGTGCACGATGGATCCGTGACCCCGACCCCGGATCCGGCTGCCGTCTCGACCACTCTGCTCGTCGATCTCGACGGCACCATCACCGACAGCTTCGCCGGTATCGCCGCCAGCTTCCGGCACGCGCTGGCAGAGGTCGGTGCGCCTGCGCCGGCCGATGACGTGGTCGTCGGCATCGCCGGTCCGCCCATGATCGACACGCTGCGCGCGATCGGCCTGGACCCCGCGACCGCCGACCGCGCGATGGCGGCCTACCGCGAGCGCTACACCTCGGTGGGGTGGCTGGAGAACGCCGTGTTCGACGGCATGGGAGGCGTTCTGGCCGACCTGGCCGCGAGTGGTCGGCGACTGGCCGTCGCGACGTCGAAGAACGAGGCGACGGCGATCCGTATCCTCGAGCACTTCGGGCTCGCCGACCACTTCGAGGTCATCGCCGGAGCGAGTGATGACGGTACCCGCCGTAGAAAATGGCAGGTCATCGACAGTGCGCTCGAGCGGCTCGGCATCGCTGTCGACCCTGAGACCGGCACGCCGGAGGCTCCGGTGGTCATGATCGGTGACCGATCACACGATGTGGAGGGTGCCGCACGCTTCGGTATCCCAGCGATTGTCGTGGGTTGGGGTTACGCTCTCGATGGGGAGGCCGACGCGGCGAATTGGACCGTCGGAAATACTGCACATCTGCGCGAGGTACTCGATGTCTGAGGAACTGAACGTCTGTTTTGTCTGTACCGGAAACATCTGTCGATCACCGATGGCCCAGAACATCTTCCGGGCGGCGATCGACGATGCCGGTCTGAGCGGGGCGGTGGTGGTGTCCAGCTGTGGCACCAGCGGCTGGCATGTCGGCGAACCGGCCGACAACCGGGCTCGCACCGAACTGCTCGCACACGGGTACCCGGACGGGCACGTGGCCGAGCAGTTGTCACCACCACATTTCGATGCCGATCTGCTGGTGGCGATGGATGCCGGGCACGTCAAGGAGCTCGAACGGAAGCGCCTGGGCGACAAGGTGCGCCTGCTGCGCAGCTTCGACCCGCAGGCCGATCCCGACGATCTCGATCTGGTCGACCCGTATTACGGGACACCGAACGACTTCGTCCGGACCCGGGAGCAGATCGAGGCCGCGGTACCCGGACTGCTGGCCTGGGTGCACGCCACGCTCGCCGACGACTGAGTCGCCGAGGCCGGGTCCGCTCGTCCGTAGCCCGTCAGCTCATGTCCGGTCCGCAGGGCGGACCAGATTGTGGACGAAACGGATCTTCTCCAGGACCGCAGCCGGGAGCACGAATGGATAGAGGTCGGGCTGCCCCATGGACCGATTGATCTGGTTGAGCGACCACGTCAGCGGCAGCCACCAGTCGACGAGCTGGTCGAAACCCACGTCGCCGGGCAGATCGCGGTCGAGCGTCGCCCCCGACGGGGCGAGGGCGAACGCCGCGGCGGTGTCGAGAGTGTCTCGGATGTGCAGGTAGTGGGCAAACGTCTCGGCGAAGTCCTCGGCCGGATGCATCGTCGCGTAGGACGATACGAAGCGTTTGCGCCATCCGTCGGGCGCGCCCTCTGAGTAGTGGCGGTCGAGCGCCGCCTGGTAGTCGTCGGCGGGGTCACCGAACAGCTCGACGAAGCCCGGTCGGTGGGCATCGTCGATGAGTGCGAGCTGGTAGTAGTGGCCGATCTCGTGGCGGAAGTGTCCCAGCAGCGTCCGGTACGGCTCCGACAACTCCACCCGCATCTGCTCGCGGTGGACGTCGTCGCCCTCGGCCAGATCCAGGGTGATCAGCCCACTCGCATGACCGGTCACCACGTGCTGCCCCGCCGACGAGAGCAGGTCGAACGCGAGACCGGTCTGCGGATCGGCTTCCCGGTCGACGATGGGCAGGCCCAGTTCGTCGAGCTCGAGGACCAACCTGCGTTTGGCCTTCTCGGCGGCGCCGAACGCCACCAGCGCATCGGTGTCGGAGTCGGCGGGCCGCGTGCGCGTCAGACGGCACGACGCGCACAGCGTCGGCGAACCGGTCCACGAGACCAGCCAGTTGCATTTGGCCACCGATGTGTTGGCGCATCGCTCCAGGAGTTCACCGTCGACGACCACGCGGCCGGCGTCGTCCAGCGAATAGATCGTGCGGGTCGGCAGCCAGAAGCCGAGATCGCTGCGGCAGTGCAGGCAGAGGCTGTTCTCGAAGGAGAGCCGCTGGCCACACGTACGGCAGTGGAAATCTCGCATGGCGCAGACGCTACCGAGTGTCGGAGAGGTCGGCGCGGGCAGCACCGGTCGAGTCGTCTGTGCAGCGTGTCGGCGGTCACCTGTCGACGCCTGGGTACCGTGGAGGGGTGCGCGCGCTACGGACCGTCCTGCGCCCCGGGTGGATCGCCCTGGGGGTCGTGGTCGTGGCGTTCGCTGCGCTCTGCTTCTCCATCCTCGCTCCGTGGCAGTTGGGCAAGAACTCGTCGACCGAGCACCGCAACCAGCTGATCAAGGATGCGGTGGGGACGGCGGCGGTCCCCCTCGACCAGGTCACCCGCACCGGTGCGGCCTTCGACCCGGCGACCGAATGGCGCGAGGTCACGGTGACCGGTCGCTATCTGCCCGACGACCAGGTGCTCGTCCGACTCAGGTCGGTCGAGGACCAACCGGCCGTCGAGGTGCTCGTCCCCTTCGCGGTGAACGGCAGCGACCGGATGGTGCTCGTGGATCGCGGATATGTGCGTCCGCAGCAGGGATCGACGACGCCTGCCGTTCCGACGGCCCCGTCCGACGAGGTGACCATCACCGCGCGCATCCGTGCCGGCGAAGGCACCAGCCCGGGCCGCGGTGCACACAGCGAGGACGGGGTGCGTGCGGTCTACACGATCGACCCCGGCGTGGTCGGGACGATGGTCGGGAGCCGACTCGACCCGTACTACCTCCAACTGGCAGCCGATCAGCCCGGTTCCCTCGGCACCATCGGGCTCCCCCAACTCGACTCCGGGCCCTACCTGTCGTATGGGTTGCAGTGGCTCGCGTTCGGCATCATGGCGCCGCTCGGCGCCTGCTACTTCGTGTACTCCGAGTTCCGGCAACGCCGCCGGCGTGATCCCGTCGATGACCACGGGCTCGCCGCTGGATCAGACGAAGATGGCCCGACTGAATCCGATGGACTGACGGCGTCCGATGAAGCGACGGGGTCCGAGAACACGGAAGGGTCCGAGAAGACTCCGGCGGGAGTCGGGCCGGACGGATCGCGTCGGGCCGGGGCATCGCCTGAACCCGCCACCGCGCACCCGACGACCGCGCTGTCGCGGCGCCGACGCCTACGCAGTGACCTGCAGGCAGCGGGAACCGATTCGAGCGCGCACAGTCGCGGTCAGATCGGCGCCGGACCGGCCACGCAGGGATCGCCGGCGGCGGTCCGCGACAAGCTCAGCAAGCGTTACGGCAACTGAGGTCCACCGCGCCGCAGGGCGATGGCGAGCAGTGCGGCGACCACACCGCCGGCGACCTGCACACGCCGTGACAGGGCGACCGCGGCACGCAGATCCGCAGGACCCGGGGAACCTCCGTCGCCCATCGGCGGACGGTCCTCGACGCCGTGCCGGTAGACCGTCCGACCACCCAACCGGAGCCCGAGCGCGCCCGCGAAGGACGCCTCCACGACGCCGGCGTTGGGACTCGGATGTGCGGGGGCGTCGCGTCGCCACGCAGCCAACGACGCCTGGCTCCGCTCCCCCAGCGTGACGGCCAGGAGGGCGGTCAGCCGAGCCGGCACCACGTTCGCGAGATCGTCGAGTCGCGCCGCGGCCCAGCCGAATCGGCGGTACCGATCGTTGCGGTATCCGACCATCGCGTCGAGTGTGTTGACCGTGCGGTATCCGACCAGTCCCGGCAGGCCGAGGACCGCCCCCCACCACAGCGGTCCGATGGTGGCGTCTGAGGTGTTCTCCGCGATCGACTCGACTGCTGCTCGGCAGATCCCGTCGGCGTCGAGGGAATCGGGATCGCGCCCGCACAGGCTCGGTATGAGTGCCCGGGCAGCATCGACGTCGTCGCGGTCGAGCGTATCGGCGATGGCCAGACCGACCCTCGCGAGGGAGGTTCCGCCGACGACCGACCAGGTGGCGGCCGCGATCGGAATCCACCCGGGTCGGATCAGAGCCGTCGCAGCCGTGGCGATCCCCACCGACGCTGCCGTGTGTGCGACCCCGGCGACGACCGAATCCCGATACCACCGTCGTTCCAGCGCGCCGGCCGCCATGCCGAGACCGGCCACCGGGTGGAGACGGCGAGGATCGGCGAGCAGGCGGTCGGCGAGCAGCCCGAGGAGAAGACCCGACGCGAGTTCGGGAGCCGGGGTTCGTCGACCACCGGTGGGTAGCACCCGAGATCGTCGGGTCCGAGACCGTCGGGGCCCAGGACGTCGCACTCCGGTCTGTCGGGCCCCAGATTGTCGGGCCCCATGGCGTGGCGCCGCAGCACGTCGGGTTCGCACGGTCACGGGCACCGGGTGATCGTATCGGTGCGGCGTTCCTAGACTTGTCTCGATGCCCCGCCAGAACGCCGAGCCCGTCGCCGGCACCTATGAGATCGACACCGGTAGCTGCGAACTCCACCCCGATCCGGTCGCCGGCGGCTGGCTGCTGACCATCAACGGCGCACAGAGTTCGCACATCGATCCCGATCACCCCCTCGACCTCGAGTTCGAGTACATGCGGCAGATGGCTGCCGTCATCGCCGACATCTTCGGCGAGGATGCGCGCCCGCTCGGGACCGATCCACTCGACGCCGACCTCCGAGTACTCCACCTGGGCGCTGCCGCATGCGCGCTGCCGCGGTATCTCGCGCACCGCTTCCCGTCCGCCAGACAGGTCGCGGTCGAGGTCGACTCGGCTCTCGCGACACTGGTCCGGGACTGGTTCGACCTGCCGCGTGCGCCTCGCCTGCGGATTCGGGTCGGCGATGCCCGGGAGGTCGTGGAGTCGCTCACCGACAGTTCACGAGACGTGATCGTGCGTGATGCGTTCGCCGGTTCCTTCACGCCCGACCACCTGACGACGACCGGTTTCGTCCGCGCCGTCCGTCGGGTGCTGCGGTCCGACGGCGTCTACCTGGCGAACTGTGGCGACACGCGTGACCTGCGTCGGGTGCGAGCGGAGGCGGCCACCATCCGCGAGGTCTTCGGCCATCTGTCACTGATCGCGGACCCGTCGATGCTCAAGGGACGGCGCACCGGCAATGTCGTGTTGGTCGGGACCGATCGCGCGTGGGAGCCTTCGGCGGCCCTGGCCCGCACGCTGCTCGGCGATCCGCTGCCCTCGCGTGTCGTCTCCGGACGCGCCGCGGCCGAGTTCGCCTCCGCCGCTCCGATCCTCGACTGACCCGTACCGCGGGACCGGAGTCGGCGACTGCGGGCATCGGGCCGGCCGCCGCGCGTCGGCGACACCGCTGTGTCATACGTTCAGATGACATCAAATTCTGTTGAGTGAATCCCACTCTGCGGACAGCGAAGCAGATTCGTACAGATGTTCGGTCTCCACGGGCCGGCGTCGGACGATCGGACCACGGGGAGGCGACGGGGATCGGACACGTCGAATAGGCTGACCCCATCGTTTCGCCGCGCGACGTGGGCACTCGCAGCGGCGCAGGAGCGCAGAGGATCAGGGGACATCGTGACCGGACAGTCGTCGAGGACCGGAACGACCCTCGGCCCGTACCGCATCGGCGCACTCCTGGGCCGGGGCGGGATGGGGGAGGTCTACGAGGCCTACGACAGCAAGAAGGACCGTACGGTCGCACTGAAGCTGCTCCCCCCGCAGCTATCCGACAACGACGACTTCCGCGAGCGGTTCCTGCGCGAGTCGCGCACCGCCGCCCGTCTGAGCGAACCGCACATCATCCCGATCCACGACTTCGGTGAGATCGACGGTCTGCTCTACATCGACATGCGGATGGTCACCGGTCGAGATCTGCGGGCGGAGTTGGCGAAAGGGCCGCTGGCACCATCGCGAGCCGTCCAGATCCTCACCCAGATCGCCAGCGCGCTCGATTCCGCCCACGCCAGCGGACTGGTGCATCGCGACGTCAAACCCGACAACATCCTGATAGACGAGAACGACTTCGCCTACCTCGTCGACTTCGGGATCGCGCACGGCGCAACCGAGACCCGGCTGACCGTCGCGGGGTCGGCGCTGGGCTCACTCGCCTACATGGCACCCGAGCGATTCGGGGACCAGCCTGCGGGGCCGGTGTCGGACGTCTACTCACTCGCGTGCGTGCTCTACGAGACTCTCACGGGCGCACAGCCGTTCGCGACGACGAGCATGCAGGGCCTGATGACCGCCCACATCACCGCCCCGCCACCGACGACCGGCACCGCATTCGACGCGGTCATCGCCCGCGGCATGGCCAAGGACCCGGCGCATCGGTTCGGGAGCGCTCGCGAGTTCGCGCAGGCGGCCTCTGTCGCACTGTCCACACCCGGTCCCCGACCGAGCCAGTTCCCGCCCGGGCGTCCCGGGTCGGGCGCGCCGGTGCCGCCGCCGTACTCCGGTTCGGGGGCGACGATCGTCGGTCCAGCCGGACATCCCGGACCGAGTTCCTCCGGCCCGACGTCCTCGGGACCGACTCTTCCCTCGCCGGCGGTCGGCCGTTCTCCCGCAGCGGGTTCGGTCTCCGGCCCCACGGTGAGCGGGCCGGCCACATTCGGTCCGACGACGTCGGGCCCCGCAGGCCCGACGGTCTCGGGTCCGGCAGTCGTGCCCTCCGGGCCGGTCGGACCGGGAACCCCGCCGTCCTACGGTCACGGTGGCGGATTCGGCACCCCACCCCCACCTCCCGGCGGACCGTCGGGGCCCCAGGGCCTGTACGGACCGCAGGGCTGGCCGCAGTCGCCGGGCGGTACCGGTCTGCCGCCGCAGCGTTCCGGGCGCGGAAAGATCATCGGGGCGGTGGCCGCGGTGGCGGTCGTCGTCGTGATCCTCGTGGTGGTCGGAGTCGTCGCGCTGGGACGCAGCTCGGGATCGGATGCCGACGGCCCGCCGACGACCTCGGCCGCGTCGTCGTCGGCTGTCGCGGCCGACACGATCGCCTGCACCTATCGCGACCATGACGAGAACGGACCGACCGCGCCTAAACCGGATGGTCAGCAGCCGGATTCGGGCTCGGTGGCCGCGACGTTGGCGACCAGCCAGGGCGACATCGGCCTCACCCTGGACCGGACCGCCGCACCGTGCAACGTCGGCGCGATCGTCTCACTGATCAAGGGCGGCTTCTACGACAACACCACCTGCCATCGACTTACCGCGACGGCCGGATCCTCGTCGCTGATCTGTGGCGACCCGACCGGCACCCAGGCGTCCAGTCCGGGCTGGGCCAGTCCCGACGAGCCGCCCAAGAACCTCACCCCTGCACCCGGCGCCGTCGACGACAAGGGTCGCCAGGGTGTGCTCTACCCGCGTGGCACCATCGCCGTCACGAACATCGACCCGACGCTGCGCAAGAATCCCGAGGACAGTGACGGCGCCAGCACCTTCTTCATGGTGATGAAGCCGATCACGCTGGTGCCGTACTTCACCGTCGTCGGCACCGTGGACACCGCGGGCCTCGACGTCCTCGACAAGATCGCCGCCGCCGGCTACACACCGGCCAAACCGGGAGTGAGTTACGGCCGCCCCAATCAGTCGGTGGTGATCTCGACCGCAACGGTCGAGTGAGAGCCCTGCTCCCGAAATCGAGATCCGATCGCCGCATGCTGATCACGATGCGGTCTCGGCAAGTCTGATCGGACGCATCACCGCAGGTCACGGGCGGGCAGTTGTGTAGCGGTCGGCCGCCGACGCGAGCCGACTCAGGCCGTCGCCCGGCGCGGAACGTACTCGGCCCCAGGCGATCTCACCTCGCCGTGTGGCCACCGCACGGCGCGGGCCGGGTTCGACCGGCGAGACCGACCGCGCAGGTAGCGTCGGGATCGGCCCGTCGACGCACCGCCGTGTCGGCGCGACGTGGTCGATCCACCACGGCGCGGCGCAGGCGGGAGTGATCCGATGACCAACGACGGTGACGGCTCGAGGACAGCGACCTCGTCGCGCGCGGGCGACTACCTGCCGATCGCCGATCACGGCGTCATCGGTGACATGCGGACGGCCGCGGTCGTCGGGGTCGACGGTCGGATCAACTGGTTCTGCAGCCCACGGTTCGACTCCCCCAGCGTGTTCGGGGCATTGCTCGATGCCGAGGGCGGCGGGGCGTGGACCATCGAACAGTTCGACGGCGACATCACCACCCGACAGTTCTATCTGCCCGAGTCCAATGTGCTGGTGACCCGCTTCATGAGCGACGACGGAGTCGCCGAGGTGCAGGATCTGATGCCGGTCGTGAAGGCGCACGACCCAGACCATCGAACCCGCATCGTCCGGCGCATCGCAGCAGTTCGCGGGACGGTGCGCTTCCGGGTGCGGGTGGCACCGCGTTTCGACTACGGCCGTGCCGAACACGAGGTCTCGCTCGACGGCGACCGCGAGGCCGTGTTCGTCAGCCGGGAGCAACGGTTGTACCTGGCCGCCACCACCGACCTGGAGATCGTCGCCGATCGCGACGTCGAGGCATCGGTGACCCTCGGGACCGGAGAATGCGTGACCTTCGTGCTCGCACCCGACGAGATCACCGACCAACTGGCCGAACACGATTGCTCGTCGGCCCTCGTCGCGGAGACCGTCGCCTTCTGGCAGGACTGGATCTCCCGATCCACCTACACCGGTCGGTGGCGGGAGATGATCAACCGTTCCGCGCTGACACTCAAGCTGCTCACCCACGAACCCACCGGCGCGGTGGTCTCGGCGGTCACCGCGGGTCTGCCCGAAGAGATTGGCGGAGAGCGCAACTGGGACTACCGATACGTATGGATCCGCGACACCGCCTTCACGCTGTACGCGCTGCTGCGGCTCGGGTTCACCGACGAAGCCGGCGCGTTCATGAACTGGTTGACGTGCCGGTTCGACCCCGACGGAAAGTCCGGAGCCGATGGCGACCCGAAGAACGACGGCAATCTCGAGAAGGACACCGGCCCCCTGCGGCTGATGTACACGCTCGATGGCGATCCGCCGCCCCCGGAGACCCGGCTCGAGCACTGGGAGGGCTACCGCGGGACCGGGCCGGTGGTGATCGGGAACGCCGCCGCCGACCAGTTGCAACTCGACATCTACGGCGAGCTCATCGATTCGGTGTACCTGTTCAACAAATACGGGCCGGGGATCTCGTTCGGCTCGTGGGAACTGCTCTGCGACGTCGCCGGCTGGCTGGTGGAGAACTGGGACCGGCCGGACCAGAGCATCTGGGAGGTTCGCACCGATCCCGACGACTACGTGTACTCGCGGGTGATGTCGTGGGTCGCGCTGGAACGGATGATCCGTGTCAGCCGCCAGCGCGGGTTGCCCGGTGACGTCGTCGGCTGGATGGCCGCGCGCGACGACATCTTCCACCAGATCATGACGCGCGGGTGGAACGACGATCTCCAGGCGTTCGTGCAGACCCTGGACTCGGATCGCCTCGATGCCTCGCTGCTGCTGATCCCGGCAGTGAAGTTGCTGGCCCCCACCGACAACCGATTCCTCAGCACGCTCGAGCGCATTGAGGAGAGCCTGGTCAGCGACTCACTCGTGTTCCGCTACCAGACCGCCGACGGCGAAGACGGCATCAGCGGCTCAGAGGGCACGTTCTCGCTGTGCTCGTTCTGGTACGTGGAGGCGCTCACCCGCACCGGACGGCTGGCGGATGCGCGTCTCGCCCTGGAGAAGATGTTCACCCACGCCAACCACCTCGGGCTCTATGCGGAGGAGATTGGTCTCACCGGCGAACAACTGGGCAACCTCCCGCAGGCCTTCACCCACCTCGCGCTGATCAGCGCTGCCACCAATCTCGACCGGAGACTGGACTCCTGACCGTCCGACGCGTCGCCGCGAGGGCCTCGCCCGGGCAACGAAGGGCGCGACTGTCGGTCAGGTCAGAGCCAGCCCCCGGGACCCGCCAGGTCGGCCGCCGCGGCCGGGCCACGCGATCCGTCCGGATACGGGTGCACCTCCGGCGGATGCTGTAGCACCGGCGTGGCGACCTCCCATACATGCGCCAGACCGTCGGGCCGGGTGAACAGCGAGCGATCCCCGCGCAGGACGTCGGCGATGAGCCGCGCGTACGGGGGCAGTCCGTCTCCGAGCGTGTCGAGTGGCACCTCCATTCGCGCGACGTCGAGATCGGTACCCGACCCGGGGCGCTTGACCGTGAGGGTGAGCTGAATCGCACCGTCGCCCGCGAGATCGAAGGTGAGGACGGTGCCGTCGGCGGGGAGCTTCGTCAACGGACCATCGGGGCGACGGAAGACGACGCTCAGCCGCTGCGCACTCCGATCGAGCATCTTGCCGGTACGCAACAGGAACGGGACGCCGTGCCACCTGTCGGTGTCGACCCACAGCCTGGCCGCGACGAAGGTCTCGGTGGACGAGTCGTCGGCAATCCCCTCGGTGGCGCGATAACCCTCGTACTGTCCGTAGACCACCTCCGCGGGATCCAGGGGCCGGAACGCCGCGATCACGGCCTGTCGGGCGTCGAGGAGGTCGTCGGCTCCCAGACTGGTCGGCGGCTCCATCGCGACCTCGGCGGCGACCTGGAACAGGTGGGTGACGATCATGTCGAGGAATGCGCCGGTGGCGTCGTAGAACCCGGCCCGATCGGCGATGTCGAGGGTCTCGGGGACGTCGATCTGGATCTCCTCGACATGCTTCGCGTTCCACGCACCCTCGAACAGTCCGTTGGCGAATCGCAACACGTGCAGGTTCTGCGTGCTCTCCTTGCCGAGGAAATGGTCGATCCTGTACACCTGCTCTTCGTCGAGGGCGCGGTGGACCGCTTCGTCCAGCTCGGTGAAGGATTCCGGCGACGTACCGAACGGCTTCTCGTAGACCACCCGGGCGCCCGCTGCGAGATCATGCGCCGCCAGGGCTTCGGTGTAGGCGGCAAAGGTCGTGGGCGGCAACGCGAGGTAATGGACCAGCGTCGCGTCCGCACCGATCTCGGACCGTGCCCGTTCGATGACATCGGGCAACTGCCCGGCATCGTCGACGGCGAAACCGCCACCCGCGTAATGGACCCGGTCGGCGAAGCTCTGCCAATCGGACTCCGACGGTGGGCCGTCGTCGCCGAACTCGACGATCGAGTCGTGGACGTGCGAACGGAACTCGTCGTCCGTGCGATCGCCGCGACCGTTACCGATCAGCGTCCACTCGGACGGAAGGAGTCGTCGGCGGTGCAACTCGTAGAGCGACGGCAACACCATGCGCTTCGCGAGGTCTCCGGTGGATCCGAAGAGGACCACGATCACCGCGTCCTGGGAATCGGTGGCGTCGGGTGTGGTGCCGTTCTGTGCCGCCGCGGCGGTCTGGTCGTCTGTCACACCTACATGGTGCGCGCGCGGACCGCTCCGGTGTCGAGACGCGCCGAACAGATCCGCTCCAGCGATCGCCGGGTCACGTCGTCGATGGCCGAGGGTGCGAGCGATCGGGTCAGGTGGCGCAGCCGGAGGAAGAAGACGCGTTCGGTCACGCCGAACTCGGTGAAGATGTCGTCGGCGCTGCCCCCGCCGAAGGGCACCCACCGCTGCGCGAAGACGAGCATGCGCTGCGAGTCCGGTACCCAGTCCACGAGCTTTGTCATCGGTTCTGCCCCCCCCGGTCGAGTCCACCACCTGACTTTTCGTGATCACAACGTTATGGTCGGCATGCTGCCCTGCCTGCGGCTTCACGTCATTCGTGACGTGACCGCGATGACCGTAACGCTAGGGTCACGGTAGGGTCTCCGATCGATCTCGGTCCTGGGATAGTCACCGGGAAGGCATCAAGCTCAGTCGAGGCCTCCCCCACGGGGACCTGTCGTCGTGCGCGCAGATTGTGGTTAGGTGGCCCAATGGGCCATGTTTCGCGCCGACCGTTGTCGTCGATGATCACCGCGGGTGATGTGCGGGTGGAGGTCGTGATGCAGTTCGCTCCGGTCCGCCGGCTCGACGACGGGTCGCTCGCCGCAGCCGAACTCCAATTACGTGGGCTCGCCGGATCCGCCTTGAACACGCCCGACTCCCTGCGCCGTGCCGCTCGGCTGATGGAACAGAAGCCCGCCTTCGACCGCCAGAAGGTGGAGTTCAGCGGCTCCGCCCCCGCCCGCGCCGTCGCCGACCTTCTGCCTCTGCTCGTCACGCTCGACATGGAGTCGATCCAGACGGATCCGTCCACCGCCGCAGCGTTCTCGGCCACCGACGAGTCGCTGCAGCGACTCGTGCTGTCGGTGTCGCCGGATCGACTCATCGCCGATCCCCAGCGCACCCTCGCGGCCGTCGCCGAAGCACGAGCAGCAGGTCGGATGATCTGCGTGGACGGCATGGGTGTCGACCACCACGCGGTGACGTTGTTGCCACTCGTCGAGCCCGACATCATCATCACCGGGCCGGACCTGCTCACCCGCACGACCGATCCCGACATGGCCGAGGTCGCACATGCGCTCGCCGCTCACGTCGAACGCAGTCATGCGGTCATCGTCGCCGAAGGCGTCGACACCGAAGAGCTGCGCCTGGCCGCCATGACCATCGGCGCCACCTACGGCATCGGCGCCCTGTACCCGCCCGTCGCCGACCCCGCCGATCTGGTCGACGAGACGATCGTCCCGCTGCCGGGCGCACCGGTCTGGTCGACCCCCGATGCACTCGCGGCGACCCCGTACGCGCTGGCCAGCCGGGTGGGCACCCCGCGCCGGGGCACCAAGCGGCTGCTCGTCGAGATGAGCAAGTCGCTGGAGGCCCAGGCCGCTGCGGTGGGACAGGCGATGATCGTCGTCGGGACCTTCCAGCACGCTCAGCACTTCACCGCCCTCACCTCCGAGCGGTGGCACCGCCTCGCCGACATCACCGGCTTCGCCGGGGTCTACGGGGTGGGCCTCTCGCACATGTTGGACGGCAACATCCAGCACGCGCCGCTCGACCCCGAGGACGACCTCGTCAACGAATGGACCGTCGCGGTCCTCGGGCCCCACTTCTCGGCTCTGCTGTCCGCCCGGGACCTGCACGACAACGGTCCCGACCTCGAGCGCACCTTCGACTTCATCCAGTCCTTCGACCGGATGACGGTCACCCAGGCGGTGCACACCATCCTGACCCGCTTCACGTCGGCCGCGACCACCCCCGCAGCCGTCGCCGAACCGGCCTAGCTCGGCCCCTTCGTCGCCGACATCCTCCACTCCAGCGCCGCGCTGTTATCTGGCCGTTACCGGCGTTGCGATCGAATCGCACTTCGCGTTGCGACCCGGGACTGTGACTGATTCACGCATAACGTCGATCTCGGACAGCACACCAGTTGAGTGTGGCGAGGTCGGGACCTGACGGGTCGCGTCGATCGAACCACCGGTGCGAGGAGGTGATCGGCGTGCTCGAGCCCCGTCGGAACGCGTACGGACCCAGCAAGACGCCGGGTACTCACCCATGACTCTCCTCGACGACGCACCCGCGATTCGCGCCACCCACGAAGTCCGTTGGGCCGATGTCGGTCCCGTCGACTCCGCAGCGTCCCGACCATCAACTCCGGAGTCGCTCGTCGTCACCCCGGTTCCGTTGGCCGACCTACTCGTACGAATCGCCGAGCAGGATGCCGAGGCATTCCGGGAGTTCTACGACCGCACCGGCGATCGTGTCTACGGGATGACTCTGCGGGTACTCCGCGATCCCGGATACAGCGAGGAGACCACACAGGAGGTCTATCTCCAGGTCTGGCGGACCGCGAGCGGATTCGATCCCACCGCGGGGTCGGCGTTGTCATGGTTGATCACACTCGCGCACCGCCGCGCTGTCGACCGGGTCCGATCCGAGGTCGCCGCCACCCGCCGCGACCTCGAGTACGGCGTCGGGACGTGGCCGTCGGCATACGAGCACGTCGGCGAGGTCGTCGAGCGGCATGAGATGCGGACGTGGATGCTCGCCGGACTCGCCGGACTCACCGCACTGCAGCGTGAGGCCATCGTGCTCGCCTACTACCACGGTCTGAGCTATCGCGAGGTCGCCGAACGGCTGACCGTCTCGCTGCCCACGGTCAAGTCGCGTATCCGCGACGGACTGCGGCGTTTGCGCGACAACCTCGACCTGCCCGACCACTGAGCGAGATCTGCCGACCACGTCGGTCAGCTCGTCAGCGCCCGCACGCCCTCTGCAAGACGACTCAGATCGTGTAGGCGAGCACCCGCACGATCTGCTCGCCCAGCGCGCGATCGCCGGTGATCTCGACCCGTGACGGGTCCGCGGTCGCACGGCCGCCGATCAACCTGGCGAGATCGATGATGTCGAGGCGCAGCGTCACGTCGGGCTCCACTCCGCCGAAGTCGTCGACCATGGCTGCGCGTCCGTCGACCGCCACGTGCAGGCGTCGTCCTCCCACCCCCGTCACATCGACGAGGACGCGGCTGCCGTCCGGCGCGCCCGCACGCTTACCGATCACGAAAGGCAGCGACGCCGCGATCTCGTCCAGTGCGCGAGCGGCGGTCGTGGGTTCGACAGGCGGGGGCGAATCGATGGTGTCGCGGATGTCGATCTCGTGCATCCAGCAGTCGAACACGCGGATGCGCATGAAGCGTCCGTAGGTGTCCCGTCCCGCGGGCGTCACGGTCTCGGCGTCGAAGTCCTCCTGCGACATCGCAGCCAGCGCAGCCGATCGTGTCTCGACGATCTCCCGGTAGGCTGCCGCAACCTCGTCCCGGGGACGAGTCCGGAAGTGGTCGAGCCAGTTCTCGTTGAACTCCCCGATCGCGTTGTGCACGTGGTCGAGTGCCGCAACGTCGCGACCGGCGGTGACCTCGCGCCCCTCGAGCATGCTCTCGGTTCCGATCACGTGGGCGACCACATCGGCGACCGACCAGCCCGGCAGGATCGACGGCTGCGCCCACTGCGTGTCTGTCAGCGCGGCCGTGAATTCGGCGATCGCGGCCCATTGGGTCGACAACTCGTCGACGATCTCGGCCCGGGGCACGATGGTGCCGCTCATCGACGTCCTCCTGTCATCTGGCGGCGCTCAGTCATCGCACCGGTTGCGTACAGCTGGTCGGGGCATCGACCAGCGAGCAGACCTCGGCGGGTCGTGTGGGTCGGTACCCGCCCGGCACCCCGTTGCCGCGGATCAACGAACGGTACGCGGCGACGGCATCCGTCGGGCGCCGCGTCAACGATCGATCCGATCCGATATCCACCGTATAGAGCCCGAATCGTGTTGTGTAGCTGCCCCACTCGTAGTTGTCGGTGAGACTCCAGTAGTTGTACCCGATCACGTCGAGACCGTCGGCCCGTGCCCGCTGCAGCCAGTACACCTCGTCCCGCAGATGGTCGGCGCGGCGGTAGTGGTCCGGACGGGCGGCACCGTCGCGCGTGGGCATGCCCGCCTCCACCACGTACAGCGGCTTCCCGGGATGTCGGCGACCGAAATAGCGCAGCGCGTAGTACAACCCGTCAGCAGCGACCGGCGCCGCCCACGGCTCGTCCGTTGCCACCCGCCAGGTCTGCGACCGTGCCGGCGAGACCGAGTAGTAGTAATCGATGCCGACGAAGTCCAGCTTGTCCCGCACCCGATCGAGAAATCCGGTGTCCAGCACCGACTCCGCGGCCGGAATGTAGGCGGCATTCGAGGTGACCATGGCGTTCGGCTGCCGACGGTGGATGTGATCGTAGATCGCCCGGTGTACCGCCACCAAACCGTCGAGCATGGCCGGCACCCGCGCCGGGGCGATACCGCCCATCCGCAGCTCCTGCATCACATAGGCGGTCGGTTCGTTGATGGTGACCCACAGCGGGTCGCGATCGGCGAAGTGGTCGACCACGCGACGAGCGTTGCGCAGCCACCATCCCGGCGTACGCGCGTCGGCCCAGCCGCCGCGGTCGGCAACCCAGCCCGGGTAGACCCAGTGGTCGATCGTGATCATCGGCCGCATCCCCTGGGCGCGGATCTCGTCGACCACCGCGTCGTAGTACCGCATCGCGGTCGGATCGACCACACCCGGTCGAGGCTCCAGCCGGGCCCACTCCACACCCACCCGGTAGACCCGAGTACCCAGCCGGGCCGCGAGTCGGATGTCGTCGGCGTAGCGGTGCCGGAAGTCGACCGAGGTGCCGATCGGCTCATGGGTTCGGCCCGCACGGATGTATCGCGTCCAATTGCTGTCCGGGGACGAGCCTTCGGATTGGAAGCCCGACGAGGCGACGCCCCACGAGAAGTCGGCCGGCAACGGGGCGGGTGATGGGGCGGGCGCGGTCCGTGCCTGCGGGACCACCGGGCCACCCACCAGCACTGCAACTGCGCTCGCAATCGTCGCGACGACCGCGACAAGACGTCGCCTCGAACCCGTCCATAGCACCCGATTCAGTGACACGCGCCACATGATCGCAGATCGGGATCGCCCTCACCTCGGGTTCTCACCGGTACGACGTGCACGAGCCTTCCGGTGACCCCTTAGGCTTGTCCGCGTGTCCGGACGTCGTGTGGTGTGGTGCGTGCTGTCGGTGGTGGTCTCGATCCTGGCGAGTGGGCTCGTCTGGGCGACAGGAACGCCGTCGGCGTCCGCCGAACCGTTGACCCCGGTCCCCCAGGCGGCGTGCACCGGCGTCGACGGTTTCGCCGCCGGAACCACGTCGGTCCATCGCACCGAGGTCAACGGCGTCGAGCGCACCTATCGGGTACACGTGCCCGCCGACTTCACCGGCCGTAGTCGCTACCCGCTGATCCTCGCCTACCACGGCCGCGCGGAGAAGAGCACGACCTTCGAGCGCTACACCCGACTGTCGGCGCTGCCGGCGATCGTGGTCTTCCCGGCCGGGCTCCCCGGCACCGACGGTCAGATCGCTTGGCAGGGTGCGCCGTACTCGTCGCCACAAGCCGACGACATCGCCTTCACGCGGACCATCCTGCGTGAGGTCCGCACCATGACCTGCGTCGACCGCACACGCACCTTCGCGGTGGGCCGATCCAACGGCGGCGGGTTCGTGGGCCTGCTCGCTTGCCAGATGACCTCCGACTTCGCGGCCTACGCCGCGATCAGCGGAGCCTTCTACGCGGGCCACGGCGCCGGATGCGCGACCTCACCGCCGGTGTCGGTGCTGGAGTTCCACGGCACGGCCGATCCGATCATCAAGTACAAGGGCGGCGTGCGCTTCGGCGGCCGCTATGCGGCCGTGCAGGGGTGGTTGGACGGATGGATCCGCAAGGCCGGATGCGTGCGTACCCCCATCTCCACCCGCATCACCGCCGACGTCGATCGCCTGGACTGGCCGGTGTGCGGCGCTGCCGGGCATCAGGTCACCCACTATCGGATCAACGGCGGCGGACACCGGTGGCCCGGGTCCACCGGCAACCCGGGCGCCGGTAAGCGCAGCGACACGATCTCAGCGTCCTCGCTGGTCTGGCAGTTCTTCTCCGCCCACCCCAAGGCCTGAGCGGCACGGCCTGCGCGCCCGCCGCGCCACGGCACGGTCGGGGCAACGGTTAGCCTGGGAGCATGAGCACCGATCTCCCGACCGTGGAGCTGAGCTCCGGAACCGTCATCCCGCAACTGGGACTGGGTGTCTGGCAGGCCGAAGACGCCGAGACCGAGCATGCCGTCCGGTATGCCATCGCCGAGGCGGGTTATCGACACATCGACACCGCCGCCGCGTACGGCAACGAGGCCGCGGTCGGACGGGCGATCGCGACGTCGGGTGTCCCCCGCGACGAGGTCTTCGTGACCACCAAACTGTGGAACGCCGACCACGGTCGCGATCGTGCGCTCGCTGCTGTCGACGCCAGTCTGGACCGGTTGGGACTCGATCACGTCGATCTCTACCTGATCCACTGGCCGCTGCAGGACGAGCGGCGGTTGATCGAGACGTGGCAGACCCTGATCGAGATCCGCGATACCGGCAAGGCGCGCGCCATCGGTGTCTCGAACTTCGAGCCGCACCATCTCTCACTGGTGATCGACAATTCCGACGTGGTGCCCGCGGTGAATCAGGTGGAACTCCATCCGCGCCACGCGCAGCGCGGGTTGCGAGCCTTCTGCGCCGACCGGGGCATCGCGGTCGAATCGTGGAGTCCCTTGGGCGGCAGCGGTTCCGGTTGGGGCGCCGACTCGCGACCCAACACACTGCTCGACGAGCCGGTACTCGCCCGGATCGCCGAACGACACGGCGTCACACCGGCTCAGGTGATCATCCGCTGGCATCTGCAGTCCGGCCTGATCGTGATCCCGAAGTCGGTCCACGACGAGCGCATCGCCGCGAACATCGACGTCCTCGACCTCGAGCTGACATCTGACGATCTCGCCGAGATCGCCGCCCTGGACACCGGTGAGCGCACCGGAGCCCACCCCGACGATCTCTCCCTCGGCGCACCGGAGGACTGAGACGGTCGGGATGGGCGGTGGATCGTCGATGCTCGACGGCCCGTCTTCGGAAGCGGACCAGCGGTCAGGGGTCTCGGATCAGCGACGCGACGCGGACGAGACCGCCCGCACGCCGACCCCGATGCCGACCACCGCGACCAGGAACGCGGCGAGGACACCGGCGCCGATCGTGGCCCCGTCGAACTCGCCTGCGAACAACGTCCGTTCGGCGTCGACCACGTAGGCGAGTGGGTTGACGTCCACCAGGACACGCATCCAGGTCGGTGCTCCGTCGAGTGGCAGCATCGTCCCGGACAGGATGAGCATCGGGAACATCATCGTCTGCTGGACTGTCCAGAACACCCAATCCTGCTCCTTGCACGCCAGCGCGAGAGTGTACGAGAACGCACCGAGTCCGATGCCGAAGACACCCAGCAGCACGATGCCGATCGCGGCACCCAACAGGTTGAGGCCGAATCCGAGCGGCAGGCCGATCAGGACGATGACGACGGCCTGTGCGGCGAGGGGCACCATCTCCTTGAGGGCGCGGCCGATCAGCAACGCACTGCGACTCAGCGGCGTCACCAACATCCGTTCGTGACTGCCCTGCTGCATCTCGGCGAGCAGGTTCGACCCCGTCATCGACGTCCCGAAGATGGCGATCATCGCCAGGACCCCGGGGATGAACCAGTTCCAGACGTTGCCGCCCTCGGTGGCCCCGGGGACCCCGTCGAGCAGCGGACCGAAGAGGGCCAGCAGGATCAGCGGCTGCACCAGGCTGAAGATGACGGTGAAAGGATCGCGCACCGTCGGGCGCAGTTCTCGGACCATCACCAATGTGCTGTCGGACGCGATGGCGCGCAGTCGGTTCGGCGGTCGTCCGATCCGATCGCGATGGGTGGTGATCGGCTGGTCGACGATCGTTGCGGTCATGATGAGGCTCCTCGGAGATGGTTCGGGTGTGATCGGTCGGTCATGCTGTGCTTTTCGCGCTCGCTCCGGGTTCCGCGGTCAGGCCGCGGGCGCCGAGCCGGTGGCGGTTGCCGTTCCCGACTCCCGCAGCGAGCGGCCGGTGAGCGCGAGGAAGACGTCGTCGAGGGTCGGACGCATGAGCTCGGCCGCGCGGACGTCCACGCCGGCGTCGGCTGCGCTGCGGAGGACGACCGGCAGTAGCGCGTCTCCGCCCGACGCGCGCAGGGTCACGACATCTCCGTCGACGGCGCCGACGGTCACCCCGCCGAAGCGGGCGGCGATCTCCCCGACCGCCGTCGCTGCCTCGGGATCGGTTGTGCGGAGGATGATCTGGTCACCTGCGAGAGTGTCCTTGAGGTGGCGAGCGGTGTCGTCGGCGATCACCGTGCCGGAGTCGATGACCACCACCCGTTCGGCCATCGCGTCCGCCTCGTCGAGGTAGTGCGTGGTCAGCACGATGGTCGCGCCGGTGCGATCCCGGACGCGCCCGATGTGATCCCACAGATTGGCGCGCGACTGCGGATCCATTCCGGTGGTCGGCTCGTCGAGAAAGATGATCGACGGCCCATGGACGATGCCGAGCGCGATGTCGAGGCGCCTGCGCTGGCCACCCGACAGCGTGCCCACCTTGCGGTCGACGAGAGCCTGCAGATCGAGCGCGTCGATCAGTTCGTCGGCGCGGGACACCGCTTCCGCCTTGGATAGTCGGTAGCACCGCCCCTGGGTGATCAGTTCTTCCCGAACCCGCTGGTTGTGGCCGGCGCCGTTGCCCTGGCCGACGTACCCGATCACCGACCGGACCCGCTCGGGATCGTCGGCGATGGACCAGCCGCCGAGGTGCGCGCTGCCACTGGTCGGACGCAACAGTGTGGTGAGCATCCGCAGCGTGGTCGACTTGCCCGCACCGTTGGGGCCGAGGAGGGCGACGAGTTCGCCGCTCGCGACGGCGAGGTCCACTCCCTTCACCGCCTCAACGGTGTTCTTGCCCTGGCGGAACGTCTTGGTGAGTGCCGACACCTCGATGGCGGGCACTCCGTCCGTCGCCCCTCGGCGCCGCCCCCGATCCTCGCTTCCGGTGCTGCCGTTACCAGTGCCTACGTTGCCGGTGTTCTCGTCACCGGGGCGGGTCGAGAGGTCGCGTGTCGTGGTGATCATGAGCGGGCCGTCCTTTCGTCGTTGGGTCTCGCTGTGGAGTCGGTGAGAACGACGCTAGAAACGATTGCGGACAGATATGGTCCGCAAGGTGCGGCACGATGGTTCTCATGTTGGAGACATCGGCACGACTGCTGCAGTTGCTCACGTTGCTGCAGACCCGACGCGAATGGTCGGGCAACGACCTGGCCGCCCGGTTGCAGATCACCACACGGACGGTGCGACGCGACGTCGACAAGCTGCGTGAACTCGGCTACCCGGTGGATGCGACCGTCGGCGTCGGTGGCGGCTACCGGCTCGGCGCCGGCGCCGAGATGCCACCGCTGCTGCTCGATGACCAGGAGGTCGTGGCAGTCGCGTTGGGCCTCAACGCGATCACCACCGGGTCGGTCACCGACATGGCGGAGGCGTCGGCGGGTGCGCTCACCAAACTGCGTCAGGTGATGCCGTCGCGCTTGCGTCATCGACTCGACGCGTTGTCGATGGACGCGGTCCCGCGCGACTACGGGACGAGTGTGTCGGCGGAGACGTTGACCGACATCGCGACCGCGTGCCACCGACTCGAACGCCTGCGTTTCGACTATCGGCGCCGTGACGGCACCGAGAGTCGCCGCGAGATCGAACCGTATCGCCTGGTCCGCAGCGGGCAGCGCTGGTATGTCGTGGGATGGGACCTGGCTCGCGACGACTGGCGCTCGTTCCGGGTGGACCGGATGGAGCCGAAGACACCGACCGGACCTCGTTTCGTGCCGCGCGAGTTGCCCGAGGGCGGCGCGGCGGGCTACCTGGAGCGCAGCCTGGGTGCCGTCTACCGTGCCGCAACCGCCCGGGTCCGTATCCACGCACCGCTGGCAACGGTCGCGCCGATGGTCCACGAGGACTGGGGCACCGTCGAGGCCGGCGACGAGACCACGTGCGAACTGCGGCTGTTCAGCACCTCGCTGACTTCGATCGCTCGCTGGCTGCGCGCGTTCGACGCCGATTTCACCATCCTGGAGCCCGTTCGACTCCGGGACGAATGTCGTGAGGTGGCCGAGTACCACCTGCGAATGGCCGAGCGGTACCGGCACGCGGCATCTCCGACCGCTGCCGAGTGACGCCGTCCCGTGGACGAACACAGCATCGGCGACGATCGGATGACGATCACCACATGCGCCGCTGACCTGCTCGCATCCACCGGAGATCGTGTGCGGGCGCGCGAGTCCGGCGATGTCTCCCTATGGTGGAGCGCATGCGCCTGCTCGTCACCGGAGCCACCGGATACGTCGGCTCCCGCCTGGTCTGCACGTTGCTCGGCCGCGGACACGAAGTGGTGGTCACCTCCCGCAACGCCGACTCGTTGCGGCGCTTCAGTTGGCACGACCGCGTCACGCCCGTCGCGATGGACGCCCACGACGCCGATTCCGTCGCTGCGGCCCTGCGTACGGCCGGCGATGTCGACGCGCTCTACTACCTCCTACACGGCATCGGCGAGGCCGACTTCCGCGATGCCGACCGAGCCGCGGCGCGAACCGTGGCCGAGGCTTCCCGCGACGCGGGTGTCGGACGGATCATCTATCTCGGTGGCTTCGTCCCGGATGGCGGCGAGAACGGACTGTCGACGCATCTGGCGAGCCGCGCCGAGGTCGGCGATGCGCTGAGTGTTCCCGACGGTCCGGACGTCGTGTGGCTGCGCGCCGCGGTCGTGCTGGGCGCCGGTTCGACCTCGTTCGAGATCATCCGCTACCTCTCCGACCGCCTGCCGGTGATCCCGCTGCCGTCCTGGATCGACAACCCGATGGACCCGATCTCGATCCGGGACGTCCTCTATTACCTCGCCGAGGTCGCCGACCCGGTGGTCACCGCCGGCGCGTACGACATCGCCGGACCCGACCGCGGCAAGTACCGGACGATGATCGAGGAATACCTGCGCGCCATCCCCCACCCACGATTGCGGGTGTGGGCACCGCCGGTGCCCACCCGGCTGGCCGGGGCCGTGGGCGGAGCCGTCATCCCGGTGCCGTTCGCGCTGACCGCCGATCTGGTGACGTCGTTGGACCATCCGATGAACGCGAGCGAGAACCGCATCCGATCGATCGTCCCCGACCCGCCGGGCGGGCTGCTGCCGATCCGGGTCGCCGTGCGCGCCGCGGTGCACAGTCGCTATCCGCGCCCGGTCTGCGAGCTCGCCGACGTCCATCACCTGGCCGAGACCGACCCCGACTGGGCCGGCGGCGATTGGGTTCGCCTCCGCCGCGGGGTGCGCAACGGCGTGCGCGGCGTGATCGACACGGCCACCGCCCCCATCCGGCTGGCGAGTTCGCTCGCCTCCTGGCCCTGATCCGTTCGATTCCCCGACACCCGAATCCGGAGGAACCGATAGTCCATGACCCCTGAGCCCAGCACCACCACCACCGAACCCGTCGCGTCGACCGGCCTGGTCCGCAGCATCGTATCGGCAGTCTTCACCGAGGCGCCCGGCGACATCGACTCTCCCGCGGCGCTACGCCGTAGACGGATCGTGGCGACCGTGTTCCTGGTCGCCGGTGCCGTCACACTGGGGTTCTCGTTGTCGGTGGATCCGGGTGACACCGCGTTCTACCCACTGACCATCGGACTGGCGCTCATCTGGGTGATCGGCGCGTTGGCATCGGGACATGTCTCGATGGGTCGCTTCGGCATCCGGCGTCGGGTCAGCGGTGACATCGCCCCCGCGGGCCGCGTGGCGGAGTATCGGACGACGAGCGGCGCGGTGGCACTGGGCACCGTCGTCGGCGCGGCGGTCGGCGGGGCATTCCTGGTGGGCGCGTTGATCACCCGTGAGATCCCGACGCTGAGCCGGCTCGTCGTCCAGGTACTCGACTTCGCCGACTACGGCAGCATCGTGGTCGTCACGCTGATCACCCTGGGCAACGGGGTGGCCGAGGAGTTGTTCTTCCGCGGAGCCGTCTACTCGGCCGCACACGGATACCGACCGCTGCTCACCTCGACGGTGCTCTACGTCATCGCCACCCTCGCGAGCGGCAACCCGATGCTGGGATTCGCCGCGGTGATCCTCGGTATCGTCTGCGCGATCCTGCGTCGGGCGACCGGTGGTGTGCTCGCCCCGATCTGCACCCACGTGGTCTGGGCGGCGATCGTCCTCTTCGCCCTGCCGCCGATCTTCGGCTGACCCGCCGTTCCTCGCGCGCTCTTGTAGCTCTGACACGCGGATTCCGCACTGTTCGCGCTACGGATTCGGGGCGGGATGTGATGGTGCGCGCAAAGGGATTCGAACCCCTGACCGCTGGTGTGTAAGACCAGAGCTCTACCGCTGAGCTATACGCGCCGGCGTGCCGGGGATGTGCTGCGAGAGATCACGGCGCCCGACGCCAAGAACTGAATGTAACGGAAACGGCGTCCCGTCCAAAACGACGACACCGCACCCTGCTCTCACGGGAGTGCGAGCAGAGCCTTCTCCCACAGCGCGTGCTCGCGTGACTCCCCCGGCCCGACCATGTCAGAGAACAGGATCGTGCCGTCACGGTCGACCAAGAAGGTACCGCGGTTGGCGTAGCCGTTGCGGTCGTTGAAGACGCCGTACGAGCGAGCGACCTCGCCGTGCGGCCAGAAGTCGGCGAGCACCGGGAAGAGGAACCCCTGCGCCGACGACCAGACCTTGTGCGTGGGCGGCGGGCCGACCGATACCGCGACCGTCTGCAGGTCGTCGGAGGCGAACTGGGGCAAGTGGTCTCGGATGTAGCCGAGTTCGCCCTCACACGTGCCGGTGAACGCCAGCGGGAAGAAGACCACGAGAGCCCGCCGCGTCGTCAGGATGTCACGCAGCGAGACCAGTTGATTGTTCTGATCGCGCAGTGCGAAGTCCGGGGCGCTGCTGCCGACCGGGAGTGGGGCGATGGGGACGTTCGGGTCGGCTCCGTCGGTCATGCGCGTTTGCCGGGTCGGGCCTTCGGCTGCACGAGCCGTGAACCCGACCAGTTCCCGAGACTGACCACGGTGGTCTGTGTCAGACCGGCCGTCGGAGCGGCCTCCGCGATCTCGCTCGGGTCCACATGACCGGTCGTGCCGGTCTTGGGCGAGATGACCCAGACGAAACCGTCGTCCGCCAACGGCGCTATCGCGTCCATCAGCGCATCGACGAGATCGCCGTCGTCGTCACGCCACCAGAGGAGCACGACATCGATGACGTCGTCCGCGTCCTCGTCGAGCATGTCTGCGCCGATCGCGTCCTCGATGTCGGCGCGCAGATCGTCGTCGGCGTCCTCATCCCATCCGAGTTCCTGTACCACCAGGCCCGAGGTGAACCCGAGCTTCTGGGCAGCACTGCCCCCGGTGTTGTCCGACTCCGTGGCGGCAACCACCGCGTACGACCTCCTTGCAGATGCGACTCGACTGTCAGCTTAGGGAACAGCCTAGAGCGTCCCAACGCAAGCCGAACAGCCGTGTTCGGTCGAGATCGTCACCGAAACCTGTCCGACGGGGCGGTGGCCCCACCGTCCCCACCGCTCGGGTCGCCGGATGCGGTGCCGCGCCGTACACACCGGCCGCAGGTCAGGGCGGCGGAACTGCGCCGCTCGACGGTGCCGTGCCCTGATCGCTCGGCGTCGCGGGCGGCAGCGGCCGATACTTCCCACACACTGCCAACACCGCGTTCTTCTCGCGTGTCCACCGGTCCGAGATCGGGTTGAGTCCTCCGAGTTCGCGTTTGCCGATCAGCGCGCCCAACTCACCGGTGGTGTTCAGGAACGTACGGGCCGGGTCTCCGACATCGGTCGGTGTCCGGTCGCCGAGGGCGCCGCGGATCTGATCGGCTCCGGCGATCAGACCGGCGCGGGCCTTCTCGTCGGAATCGCCGATCCGGTCGTAGGACTGTGTGGCGTTCAACTGTCGGATGAAGGTGTTGTATCCCTGCACCATCACGACGATCGCCGACGTGCTCGTCGAGCACACGTCGGTCCCCGCCTTCTGTACGGCTTCGGCACGCGAGGCCGTCACCTCGGCTCGGTAGGCCGCCACCTGCCCGGACGCAGCCGTTCCGGACCCGTCGACACTCGAGCAACCACCGACGATCACTGCCCCCGCGACCAGCGCCAGCGCGACACCGCCACGCCGGGACACGGCGCCGCGGCCCCCCACCGGCGCGGTGTCGCGGGCGAGTGCGCAATCCCCCAACTGCATCGTCGCCCTCCCTTACGCGCGAGTCAGTTCCACCAGCAACCTAGCGCAGGTGACGCTCAGACCAGAACTGTGTCGGGCACCGCAGTCCCACCCGATGCCCACAGAGGTCACATGGGGCACGATGAAGGTGGACCAAGACGCCCTATCCACCATCGGGAGCGGCTCGGCCACGCACATCGCATCCCGGGACACCACCGTGACACCGGACGATCGAGGGAGTAGGCAACACAGTGACCGAACAGGCAGTGACGGGACGGACAGGTACCGGGCAGGAAGCGACAGGGAGTCGACCCGACCCCGCTGCGCAAACGTCCGAGGGCGCGAACGGCTCCGGCCCCACGCGCTCCGACGACCAGTCCGGCAATCGCGTGCGGGTGATCCGCGAGGGTGTCGCCTCGTATCTGCCCGACATCGACCCCGACGAGACCAGCGAGTGGCTGCAGTCCTTCGACGGGTTGCTCGATGCGGCCGGTCCCGCCCGTGCGCGCTACCTCGTGCTCCGACTGCTCGAGCGTGCCGGCGAGAAGCGTGTGTCGATCCCCGCGCTCACCTCGACCGACTACGTCAACACCATCCCCACCGAGGGCGAACCGTGGTTCCCCGGTGACGAGGACGTCGAGCGTCGCTTCCGTGCCTTCATCCGATGGAATGCCGCGATCATGGTGCACCGCGCCCAGCGACCGGGTGTCGGTGTGGGCGGGCACATCTCCACCTACGCTTCGTCGGCCGCGCTGTACGAGGTCGGCTTCAACCACTTCTTCCGCGGCCAGGACCACTCCGGCGGCGGCGACCAGATCTTCATCCAGGGCCACGCCTCACCGGGCATCTACGCGCGCGCCTACCTCGAGGGCCGCATCGACGAAGCGCGTATGGACGGTTTCCGCCAGGAGCACAGCCACGCGGGCGAGGGCGGCGGTCTGCCGTCGTACCCGCATCCCCGCCTGCTCCCCGACTTCTGGCAGTTCCCGACGGTCTCGATGGGCCTGGGGCCGATGAACGCCATCTACCAGGCGAGGTTCAACCACTACCTGCACGACCGCGGCATCACCGACACCTCCGACCAGCACGTGTGGGCGTTCCTCGGCGACGGTGAGATGGACGAGCCGGAGTCCCGCGGCCTGGCACACGTCGCCGCGACCGAGGGCCTCGACAACCTGACCTTCGTCATCAACTGCAATCTGCAGCGTCTCGACGGCCCGGTGCGCGGCAACGGCAAGATCATCCAGGAGCTGGAGTCGTTCTTCCGCGGCGCGGGCTGGAACGTGATCAAGGTCGTCTGGGGCCGCGAGTGGGATGCACTCCTGCACGCCGATCGCGACGGCGCGTTGGTCAACCTGATGAACACCACCCCCGACGGCGACTTCCAGACCTACAAGGCCAACGACGGCGCCTTCGTCCGCGAACACTTCTTCGGTCGCGACCCGCGCACCAAGGAACTGGTCAAGAACCTCACCGACGACCAGATCTGGAACTTGAAGCGCGGCGGACACGACTACCGCAAGATCCATGCGGCGTACTCTGCGGCGTTGGCGCACAAGGGCCAGCCGACGGTCATCCTGGCCCACACCATCAAGGGCTACACGCTGGGCAAGCACTTCGAGGGCCGCAATGCGACCCATCAGATGAAGAAGCTGACCCTCGACGACCTGAAGGACTTCCGCGACACCCAGCGGATCCCCATCACGGACGAGCAGTTGGAGAAGGACCCGTACCTGCCGCCGTACTACCACCCGGGAGCCGACGCGCCCGAGATCCAGTACATGCTGGATCGCCGAAAGGCGCTCGGCGGCTTCGTCCCCGAACGTCGGCGCGGCACCAAGGTCCTGCGCCCGGATGTCTCCAAGGCACTCAAGACCGCAGGCAAGGGGTCGGGCAAGCAGCAGGTCGCGACCACCATGGCGCTGGTCCGCATCTTCAAGGACCTGTTGCGCGACAAAGAGATCGGCCACCGCATCGTGCCGATCATCCCCGACGAGGCACGTACGTTCGGTATGGACTCGTGGTTCCCGACACTCAAGATCTACAACCGCAACGGCCAGCTCTACACATCGGTGGACGCCGAGTTGATGCTCGCCTACAAGGAGAGCACCGCGGGGCAGATCCTGCACGAGGGCATCAACGAGGCGGGCTCGGCCGGTTCCTTCGCCGCGGTCGGTACCTCCTACTCGACCCACGACGAGCCGATGATCCCGCTCTACATCTTCTACTCGATGTTCGGGTTCCAGCGGACCGGCGACAGTTTCTGGGCGGCCGCGGATCAGATGGCGCGCGGCTTCTTGGTCGGCGCGACCGCAGGCCGCACCACACTCACCGGTGAAGGGCTCCAGCACGCCGACGGTCACTCGCTGCTGCTGGCCGCCACCAACCCGGCGGTGGCTGCGTATGACCCGGCCTTCGCTTACGAACTCGGCCACATCATCACCGACGGACTCGAGCGCATGTACGGCGAGAAGCAGGAGAACATCCTGTACTACCTCACCGTCTACAACGAGCCGATCGTGCAGCCGCCGGCGCCCGACGACCTCGACGTCGCCGGCATCCTCAAGGGCATATATCGGTTCGCCGATGCCCCCGCGGGCAAGAGTCATCCGGCCAGCATCTTGGTCTCCGGCGTCACGATGAACGACGCACTCGTCGCACAGGAACTCCTGGCCGACGAATGGGATGTCGGCGCAAACGTGTACTCGGTGACGTCGTGGAGCGAGCTCGCCCGCGACGGCGCGCAAGCGGATCGGACGGCTCTGCGCGAACCGTCGTCGACGCCCGCGCGGGCGTACCTGACGGAGGTGCTCGCCGAGGTGCCGGGACCGTTCGTCGCGGCCAGCGACTTCATGCGCGGCGTACAGGAGCAGATCCGGGCCTACGTGCCGGGCACCTACCGCACGCTCGGCACCGACGGTTTCGGCTTCTCCGACACCCGCACCGCGGCTCGACGCTTCTTCAACGTCGATGCGCAGTCCATCGCGGTCGCGGTGCTCGTCGCACTGGCCGACGACGGCCACATCGATCATTCGGTTGCGGCACAGGCCGCCGAGAAGTACCAGATCACCGATGTCGCCGCGGCGCCGGAGGACACCAGCGACCCGGGCGTGGCCTGAACCCATACGCCTGAACCACCCGCCTGACCCCACCCGCAGGCCCCGCTTGCTGAGGTCCACTTGCTGAGGTCCGGCTGCTGATCCGGCTAATAGACGACACACCGCCACCCGACGCCCTCCTGCTCGGGTGGCGGTTGTCGGTCGGGCGGACGGTCGGGTGCCCCCGCGCCGTCCGCGCACCTCGGCAGTGCCCTGGTGGCTAGATTGGATGGGTGTCCGACGCCCGGTTCAACCAGCCGCCACCGCCCTCCGATGTGTTCGGTGAGCGGGGCGCCCATGTGCCGGCGCCCGCCACGGTCCACGACGCACTGCCGGACACCCTCTTACGCCGGGTGAAGCAGTACAGCGGCCGGCTCGCCACCGAGGCCGTGCACTCGATGCAGGACCAACTCCCCTACTTCGGCGATCTCGACGCCGCGCAGCGAGCCAGTGTGCAACTGGTCGTGCAGACCGCGGTGGTCAACTTCGTCGAGTGGATCCAGGACCCCGAGGGCAACGTGAAGTTCACGGTCCAGGCCTTCCAGGTGGTTCCGCAAGACCTGGCACGTCGGATCACACTGCTGCAGACCGTCGAGATGGTCCGCGTCGCGATGGAGTTCTTCGAGAAGTGGCTGCCGCTCCTCGCCCGCAACGACGCCCAGCTGCGTGCGCTGACCGAGTCGGTGCTCCGCTACGGCCGTGAGATCGGGTTCGCGGCCGCCTCCATCTACGCCTCCGCCGCCGAATCCCGCGGCGCGTGGGACTCCCGACTCGAGGCGCTGGTCGTCGATGCGGTGGTCCGTGGCGACACCGGCCCGCAGTTGCTGTCGCGCGCCGCCGCACTCAACTGGGACTCCGACGCCCCGGCGACCGTGATCGTCGGGACGCCACCGCCCGAGCAGAACGTCTCGGTGCCGCTGGCGATCCACAACACGGCCCGCTCCTACGATCGGTCCGCACTCTCGGTGGTGCAGGGCAGCTTCCTGGTCGCGATCATCAGCGGTGAGATCCGCACCACCGACCGCTTCCTCACCGAGTTGCTCGACCACTTCGCCGAGGGGCCGGTGGTCATCGGACCGACCACCCCCAACCTGGGCAGCGCGCACA
The DNA here is from genome assembly GCF_000334455.1 of Gordonia soli NBRC 108243. Lineage (GTDB taxonomy): Bacteria > Actinomycetota > Actinomycetes > Mycobacteriales > Mycobacteriaceae > Gordonia > Gordonia soli. Next base: position 4,955 of record NZ_BANX01000025.1, on the reverse strand, counting down.
GCAGCGCCACCGAGGCGATGGCCGGGGTGGCCGCGGTGGTCGGCTGGCCGAGCGCACCCCGGCCCGTCCACAGTCTCGAACTGCTGCCCGAGCGTGCTCTCAACGGTGACTCGTCGGCGGTGACCGCGCTGACCGAGTCACTCGTCCGGCCGTTGCTCAAGGGGGGCGCCACCCTCAGCGGCACTCTGGAGACGTATCTCGATTCGGGCGGATCGGTCGAATCGTGCGCGCGCGAACTGTTCATCCATCCAAATACGGTGAGGTACAGACTGAAGAAAGTGTCAGATATCACGGGTCGGGATCCCACGAACCCGCGCGACGCATACGTCCTACGGGTCGCCGCGACAGTGGGTCGATTGACACACTTCGCCAACGAAACGCCCTCACAAGGCACTTGAGCATCTTGCGTAACATCAATGATCTCTATTTCTGCTGTTGAACGCGCCGCGGACACGTTTCGGTAACGAATCTCGGAGTGATAAAGGGATCAGCACGGGAAGCGACACGTTTGTGGGAACCCCACAAAACTCTGCGGCAAGGTCTATGGGCAGCAACACCCACACGAGAGGCCCTCAGGGTGTTCCCTGGTCACGTGCTTTCGTTGCTTGCGCCCGGACAGGGCTCACAGACTCCGGGGATGTTGATCCCCTGGTTGGAATTGGCCGGTGCGCGTGATCAGCTCGCCACCTGGTCGAAGCTGACCGGGCTCGATCTCGAGCGTCTGGGAACCACTGCGACCGCCGAGGAGATCACCGACACCGCGGTGACCCAGCCACTCGTGGTCGCGTCCGCACTGCTCGCCTTCGACGAACTGTCCAAACGCGGTGAGCTGCCGGCCGACACCATCGTCGCGGGACATTCCGTCGGCGAACTCGCGGCGGCCGCCATCACCGGCGTGCTCAGTTCCGACGAAGCCGTCTCACTCGCGGCGATCCGCGGTGCCGAGATGGCGAAGGCGTGCGCACTCGAGCCGACCATCATGGCCGCGGTCCTCGGTGGCGACGAAGCCACCGTGTTGGCGCGTCTCGACGAACTCGACCTGATCCCCGCGAATCGCAACGCCGTCGGTCAGATCGTCGCCGCGGGTGCGGTCGACAAGATCGACGAGCTGATCGCCGACCCGCCGCAGAAGGCCCGCATCCGCAAGCTCGCGGTCGCCGGGGCCTTCCACACGCGGTTCATGGCACCGGCGCAGGAGGCCGTCGCCAAGGCCGCCGATCGGATCACGCCGAACGACCCGAACCGGACACTGTTGTCCAACTCCGATGGGCAGCCTGTAACGAACGGTGCCGAAGCCCTGACAAAACTAGTGGGTCAGGTGACCCGTCCGGTGCGTTGGGATCTGTGCTCGGCCTACCTGCGCGAGCACGGGACGGACTCGGTGGTCGAACTGCCACCGGCCGGCACATTGGTCGGCATCGCGAAGCGCGAGCTGAAGGGAACGCCCGGACGGGCGCTCAAGACGCCTGAGGACCTCGACGCCCTCACCGAACTTGGATAGCGGTCACGGGCCCATCCGGCCCTGACCCCCGGAAAACCGGAACCCCCGGTTGTCCAAGCACGCGTGGGCTCAGCGTCCACGGTGCTCCGGAACGACACAACGCAGAGCAAGCGAAGAAGGGAGCCACACAGTGGCCGCCACCCAGGAAGAACTCATTGCCGGCATCGCCGAGATCATCGAGGAAGTCACCGGCATCGAGCCGTCCGAGGTGACTCTGGAGAAGTCGTTCGTCGACGACTTGGACATCGACTCGCTGTCGATGGTCGAGATCGCCGTGCAGACCGAGGACAAGTACGGCGTGAAGATCCCGGACGAGGATCTGGCCGGACTGCGTACCGTCGGTGACGCTGTCGGCTACATCCAGAAGCTCGAGTCCGAGAACCCCGAGGCCGCCGCCGCGATCCAGGCGAAGGTCGACGCCGACAAGGCGGATTCGTGACCGATTCCCTCCGCGAGTACTCCACGCTGGGGGGAAATTTCCCCAACGTGGTGGTCACCTCCATGGTGGCCACCACGTCCCTGGGCGAGGATCTCGACACCACGTGGAAGAACCTGGTTGCCGGTGAGTCCGGCATCCGGGAACTGACCGATCCGTGGGTGTCCGAATACGATCTCCCCGTCCGCATCGGCGGCCGGTTGGTCAAGGACCCCACCGACGAGGTCACCCGCGTGGAAGCCCGACGGATGGCATACGTCGAGCGCATGGCTCACGTCATGAGCAAGCGGCTGTGGTCGCAGGCCGGTGAACCCGAGGTCGACCCCGAGCGGTTGGCCGTCGTCATGGGTACCGGTCAGGGCGGCGCAGACGCGATGGTCGACGCCGTGCAGGCCATGGAGTCCACCGGCAACTACCGCAAGGTGTCGCCGTTGGCCGTGCCGATGTCGATGCCCAACGGGCCGGCCGCGGTCATCGGTCTGAACGTCGGCGCCAAGGCAGGCGTCATCACCCCGGTCTCGGCGTGCTCGTCGGGCTCGGAGGCCATCGCCCACGCATGGCGGCACATCGTCATGGGTGACGCGGACATGGTCGTCTGTGGTGGCGTCGAGGGTCACATCGACGCGGTGCCCATCGCGAGTTTCGCGATGATGCGTGCGATGAGCACCCGCAACGACGATCCGGCTGCAGCTTCTCGTCCGTTCGACTCCGATCGTGACGGCTTCGTTTTCGGCGAGGCCGCCGCGCTGATGATCATCGAGCGCGAAGAGCATGCGAAGGCTCGCGGGGCACACATCCACGCCCGGTTGCTGGGTGCGGGTATCACCTCCGACGGCTACCACCTGGTGGCCCCGGATCCCGCGGGAACCGGAGCTGCCCGGGCCATGACCCGGGCACTGCAGTCGGCGGGTCTGCAGAAGTCCGACATCGCCCACGTCAACGCACACGCGACGTCGACCTCGGTCGGCGACACCGCGGAGGCGACGGCGATCAATTCCGCGGTCGGGCAGCACGCGGCCGTCTACGCACCGAAGTCCGCTCTCGGACACTCCATCGGTGCGGTCGGTGCACTCGAATCGGTCATCACGGTGAAGAGCATCGAGGACGGGGTCATCCCGCCCACGCTCAACCTGGAGAACCAGGACCCGGAGTGTGACGTCGATGTCGTCCATGGCGAGGCTCGCTACGGACAGCTCGACTACGCCTTGAACAACTCGTTCGGATTCGGTGGGCACAACGTGGCGCTCGCCTTCGGTCGCTACTGAGCAACATCAACCACCGGGACGCAGGAGACTAGCGATGACTACTTTGGCCCCCATCACCGGCCGTGAGGAAGCAGCAGATCCGCGGGATCCGCTGCTGCGACTCACCAATTTCTTCGACGAAGGAACGGTGTCGCTCCTGCACCCCCGAGACAAATCGGGTGTGCAGGCCGCGGTCGGCCTGGTCAACGGAGTCCGAACTGTGTCCTACTGCACCGATGGCACCGTGATGGGCGGTGCCATGGGTGTGGTGGGTTGTGCTCACATCGTGAACGCGATCGACACCGCCATCACCGAGCAGGCGCCGGTCGTCGGCATCTGGCATTCGGGCGGCGCGCGCCTGGCCGAGGGTGTCGAGGCCCTGCATGCGGTGGGTGGCGTGTTCGAGGCGATGGTCCGAGCTTCCGGATACATCCCGCAGATCTCGGTCGTCGTCGGCTTCGCGGCCGGCGGCGCCGCCTACGGTCCCGCGCTCACCGATGTCGTCATCATGGCGCCGGCCGGCCGGGTGTTCGTCACCGGTCCCGACGTCGTGAAGAGCGTGACCGGTGAGTCGGTCGACATGGAGTCGCTCGGTGGCCCGCTGACGCACGGCAGGAAGTCGGGCGTCAGCCACATCACCGCCGACTCCGAGCCCGACGCCCTGTGGCGTGCACGCCGACTCGTCTCGACGTTCAACCAGCAGGGCCATTTCAACCGCGAGCAGGCCGAGGCGGGCGACACCGACCTCAAGGCCCTGCTCCCCGAGTCCAACCGACGGGCCTACGACGTCCATCCGGTGATCGAGAACCTCCTCGACCGCCAATTCGCGGCCGACGGCGAGACCGAGATCTCCACCTTCGAGGAGATCCAGGCGAAGTGGGCTCCGAACATCGTGGTCGGCTTCGGTCGACTCTCCGGACGCAGCGTCGGCGTCATCGCCAACAATCCGCTGCGGATGGGCGGCTGCCTCAACTCCGAGAGTGCTGAGAAGGCCTCACGATTCGTCCGCCTGTGTGACGCCTTCGGCGTACCGCTGATCGTCCTCACCGACGTCCCGGGTTACCTGCCCGGTGTGGGTCAGGAGTGGAACGGTGTCGTCCGACGCGGCGCGAAACTGCTGCACGCCTTCGCCGAGTGCTCGGTCCCGCGCGTCACGCTGGTGACGCGCAAGATCTACGGCGGCGCCTACATCGCGATGAACTCGCGTGCGCTCGGCGCGACCGCCGTGTTCGCGTGGCCGGGTTCCGAGGTCGCCGTGATGGGTGCCAAGGCCGCGGTCGGCATCCTGCACAAGAAGGCACTGGCCGCCGCGCCCGACGACGAGCGCGAGGCGCTGCACGAGCGTCTTGCCGTGGAGCACGAGGCCATCGCAGGCGGCGTGGGACGCGCGCAGTCCATCGGGGTGGTCGACGAGATCATCGATCCCGCAAAGACGCGCAGCATCATCGCCGAGGCACTCGCGAAGGCGCCGGCACGGCGCGGCCGCCACAAGAACATCCCGCTGTGATCGACTGATCACAGCAGACCAGGGAACAGCCCCGGTGATCGTCGATCACCGGGGCTGTTTCGTATCCGGAACCACACGGGGCCGAAGACGTTCCGTGCAGAGACTCCTTCTACTCGGGAGCTCTCTCGCGAGAGCTCACCTGAGCGAGTCGATTCCGAGCCAGCGCGCCGACGGCCTAGCAGAAACGCACCGAACACCGGAGTCCCGCTTCGGTGTCGCCCGCACGGGGACAGAGGAGCGCTCAGCCGACCCGCTGTTGCAGCCAGG
>NZ_BANX01000026.1 GCF_000334455.1 Gordonia soli NBRC 108243 | reverse complement strand
ACCGAAACCGGGATGACCGGCATGCGAGGCGAGGCCGAGACGGGCCACGTCGACCGTGCGCTCCAAAACGTCGACCGTGCACTCGCCGCCGGACGTCTCGCCGATCCGCGGCCACAGCAACGCACGATGAACGATTTCGAGCGCACGATCGACGGATCAGAGCGCACGATCGACGGTGGGATATCGAAGCGCCGGCACGTCTCGCGAGCAGACGAGGAGACTGCCGGTACCACCGAAACCGGGATGACCGGACCATCCCGGGCTCGACGCCCGATCAGGCGAGGTGACAACTGGTCATGCCGTCGGTGACGCCACCGCGATGGCCTCGATCTCTATCTCCCACTCCGGTGCGGCCAGGGCGTCGATTTGCGCGATGGTGTCGGCGGGGTACGGGTGGGTGAAGTACTCCCGGCGCAGTTTGATGACCGTGTCGATCACGGAGATGTCGGTGACCAGGATGGTGACCTTCACGACGTGCGCGAGATCGGAACCGGCCGCTTCGAGCACCAGGCGCAGGTTCGTGAAGGCCTGTCGTGCCTGGGCCTCGAATCCGCCGGCGACGGTGGTGCCGGACTCGTCTATGCCGGCCTGGCCGGACACGAAGATCAGGCCGCCGACCTCGATTGCTTGCGAGATGGCGTAGGGCTCATACCAATCGGGGGCGGTGGCGATCTGGGTGAACGGAGTCGTCGTCTCGGTCATGGGATCACCCTCGACCCGCAGCTACGTTTCGGCAAGTACGGTCTTTGTTGACCAGTACTATCCGATCGGATACCGAGGAGGTCAGTGATGCGCGATCAGGTCGATCGGACCGAACAGAACTGTCCGACGGAGCTCGCGGTGGAGATCATCGGTGGTAAATGGAAGCTGATGATCCTCGATCATCTGGCCGACGGAATCCATCGCTTCGGTGAGCTCCATCGAGCCCTGCCGCCCGTCACCCCGCGGATGCTGACCCGGCAACTCCGTGAACTCGAGGACGACGGACTCGTGCTCCGAACCGCGTATCCGGAGGTGCCACCCAAGGTCGAATACTCGCTGACCGAACTCGGCCGCACGCTGGAACCGTTGCTCATCGGCCTCCGGAGCTGGGGAGAGCTCTATCGCGGTCGTTACGCAGAGGTTCGGGCGGAAGCGACCGCCGTGCGCCCGGTCAGCTGAACACGGTTCGGACGTACGCCTCGACGGCCTGGGCGTCGGCGGTCGTGCCGCGATGTCCCAGGTACCCGTCGGGGCGGATGAGGAACAGCGAGTTCCCCTGCGGTGAATACGATCTGGCGAACTCGCCGTCCTGGTCACGGAGGATCGACAATGTCGTCTGACCGACATCGATGCCGTCCGCGACGACGAGGTGGACCTGGACCTGGTCGTGCATCAGATCCCGCAACCGCTCCGCGAGCGACTCCAGAACGCTGATCTCGGCGGCACCAGAGGTGTCGGTGTAGACGAGCGCGCTGTGTCTCCGTCGGTCGAGGTGTGCGAACAGCCGCGTGGGGCCGTTGACCACATCGCGTCGTAGGCCGGTGGCGTCCGGTGCCCGATGACCCGGCTGCACACCGTCACCCGACGCAGGAGAGACGATCGGACTGGCCGTGTAGTCGATGAGCAGTTGGGCCTCCCGGAGGACGATCTGAGTCGGGTCGGTGATGTCGGCACCGATGCCGTCCTTCGCGCTGCGAACCGTTCGGCCGACGACCTCTTCGCCGACCGGCCGACGCTCGGCGTCGTAGCTGTCCAGGAGCCCCTCGGCGGCGAACCCGCCCACCGCGAGCCCGATCTTCCAAGCGAGGTTGTGGGCGTCCTGGATTCCGGTGTTCATGCCCTGGGCGCCGGTCGGCGGATGGATGTGCGCGGCGTCGCCTGCGACGAACACCCGACCGCGCGAGTACGCGTCGACGATTCGATGGCTGATCCGGAACACCGAGGACCATCGGAGGTTGCGGGCCGTGGTGGGTTCTGGTGAGAGGCGATCGAGGACGGCCTGGATGTGTGAGAGCTCTGGCGCGCAAGCACCTTCGAAGCCGTGTGTGATGCCGTCGCCACCGGCGTCGGGCGCCGACGAGAGGTCGGGCGGCACGAGCATCGACATCCGGTATCGACCGTGGCCGGGCAGGGGAATGCACACCAGCAGATCGTCGACCCCGTTCTCGCCGCGGTGCATCGACCGCACGCCGTAGCCCGCGGGCACAGACCAGTCGACCTCGACGTCACCGAGCATGTACTGATCGGCGAGCGCACCGCCCTCGAACGTGAGACCCAGTGTCTTGCGGACGATGCTGTGGGCTCCGTCGGCGCCGATCAGGTACGCGGCGCGTACCTGGGCCTCGGATTCTCGGCCGGCATCGTCGTGACCGGTCAGGGTCACGGTGACTCCCGAGTCGTCGTGCGTGAAGCCCGAGACCGCGATGCCGCGCTCGATCGTCGTGTCGAGCTCGGCGAGCCGTTCACGCAGGACCCGCTCGGTTTCATACTGGGGAATGGCCAAGAAGCGGAACGGGATCTCTTCGGGCAGTACGAGATCGATCCGCGAGACCTCATCGCCGTTGACGTAGACGACCTGCCCGCGCATCTCCACGCCCGCCGCGAGGATCTCGCCGAGCACCCCCATTCCCTCGAATACTTCGAGCGTGCGAGGTTGCACGCCAACAGCTTTCGCGTAGAGCGGCGGTTCGGAAAGTGGATCCACGATGCGCACCCGCACCCCGCGTCGACGGAGTTCGACGGCCGCGGCCAATCCGATCGGTCCGGCGCCGGCGACGAGTACATCGATGTCGGTCATGGAGGACCCCTATCTCTCAGGAGGAGTATGGACACTGAACGTGTCCGACCGTCGGAGATCTGCGAGATCGGCGTCGGTGAAAACGGCCGGGAGACAGTGCGTGCGCGACTACAGTGTGTGGATCGCCAACGGATTGCCGAGGTGGTGCCGTGTCGACCGGTGACGTCGGCGAGCAGACCACGGAGACATCATTCGGGACGGTCGAGTACACCGACCGCGGACGAGGCTCGGCAGTGCTCTTCGTCCATGGTTCACCCGGAGGCCGCGACCAGGGTGCACTCACGTCGGACTTCCTGACCCGTTCGCGTCGGGTTGTTGCGATCTCACGCCCGGGCCATCGCAACACCCCGCTCTCGGCCGAGTCCGCCGGTCCGTCGGCACAGGCGACGATGGCGGCAGAGATCATGTCCGGCCTGGGGATCGACCGATACTCGATCGTGTGCTGGTCCGGCGGCGGGCCGGCCAGTTACACGCTCGCAGCCGCATATCCGGGCCGTGTCACCGCAGTCGTCGGTGTGGCAGCGGTCAGCGCCTCCTTCGATCCGGCGGGCACGCTACGCGGACGATTGGAGCTGGTCGAGGAGAGGATGCTGTTCACGGGTGTGGGTAGGTGGCTGACCACGACCTTCGCCGAGCGTGCACCCGCCACCGCGATGTCCACACCGCTGGCCGGTGAGGGGACCTGACGCGCGCCCAGGCGCGAGACCTGACAGCTCAGATCGTGGCCGACGATGAGCAAGCCGCATTCGCCGTCGCGATGTTCGACACCGTGACCGGTGCTCGGCGTGCCGGATTCGAGAACGATTTCCGGCAGTTCGCCGACCTCGAGCTGCCCCTGGCCGATGTCCGCGCACCGACTCTGCTCATCCACGCGCGTACCGATGCCGACGTGCTGTACGACCAGAGTGAGCACGCGGTCGGCGCTGTTCTCGGTGCCCGTCTCGTGACGGTCGACGTCGGCACCCACCTGTCGGCGTGGTTGGGGCCCGGCGCCGACTCGCTGCAGACAGCGATCACCGACCACCTCGCATCCGCGCAGACCTGACGGCTCGAGGCGACACGCGACGGCTCCGCGCGGGGGCGCTGTCACGACGCTTGGGTAGGGTGCTCCGAGTGAATCCGAGCTCTCCGATCAAGTCCGTGAACGCCCGCATCGCCGAGGAACTCGGGGTCGGGGAGAACCAGGTCAGCGCGACCGTCCGGCTCCTCGACGACGGCGCGACCGTGCCGTTCGTCGCGCGCTACCGCAAGGAGGTCACCGGCAGCCTCGACGACGCCCAGCTGCGCACCCTGGACGAGCGCCTGCGGTACCTCCGCGAGCTCGACGAGCGTCGGGACGCGGTCATCGCGTCCATCGACGAGCAGGGCAAACTCACCGACGATCTGCGCGCCGCGCTGCTCGCCGCGGAGACCAAGTCGCGAGTCGAGGACATCTACCTGCCCTACAAGCCCAAACGGCGCACCAAGGCACAGATCGCGCGCGAGGCGGGCTTGGAACCTCTCGCCGACCGACTGCTCGCCGATCCTGGGCTCGACCCCGAGGCCACTGCCGCGGAGTTCCGCTCGGATCAGGTCGCCGATGCCGCTGCCGCCCTCGAGGGCGCCCGGCACATCCTGGTCGAACGGGCCGCAGAGGATGCCGAACTCGTCGGCGCGGTTCGTGAGCGGTTCTGGACCAACGGCGAGATCCGGACGTCGCCGCGCTCGGAGCAGGTCGCGAACAGCCCCACCGGACAGAAGTTCCGCGACTACTTCGAATTCTCCGAGCCGCTCGACGCGATGCCGTCACACCGCGTGCTCGCCGTCCTGCGTGGCGAGAAGGAAGAAGTCCTGTCGCTCGCCTTCGACGGGGGAGATGAAGAGCACTACCGCGCGATGATCGCCGCGACCCTGGGCGTCGACGCGTCGCATCCGGGGCCGGGCACCCAATGGTTGGTGGGCACCGTGCGTTGGGCGTGGCGGGTCAAACTCGCCGTCACGGCAGCGGTGGATGCTCGGATCCGGCTGCGACAGAAGGCAGAAGAGGATGCCGTCGCGGTGTTCGCGAAGAATCTGAAAGACCTTCTGCTCGCTGCACCCGCAGGGGATCGCACCACCCTCGGTCTCGACCCCGGCTTCCGGACCGGCGTCAAGGTCGCCGTGGTCGACGGAACCGGCAAGGTTCTCGACACCTGCGCCATATATCCGCATCAACCGCAGAAGCAATGGGATACCGCCAAGGCCACCCTCGCCGCACTCGTGGCACGGCACGGCGTCGAACTGATCGCCATCGGCAACGGCACGGCGTCACGGGAGACCGATTCGCTGGCAGCCGAACTCGTCGCCGACATCCGTACCGCAGGAGCCACCCCGCCGGCGAAGGCCGTGGTCAGCGAGGCGGGCGCGTCGGTATATTCGGCGTCCGAGTACGCCTCCCGGGAACTGCCCGAGCTCGATGTCTCACTCCGTGGCGCAGTCTCCATCGCGCGCAGGCTCCAGGATCCCCTGGCCGAATTGGTGAAGATCGAACCCAAGTCGATCGGGGTCGGCCAGTATCAGCACGACGTCACGCCCGGCACCTTGGCGCGCAGCCTCGACGGCGTCGTCGAGGATGCTGTGAACGCGGTCGGTGTCGATCTCAACACTGCCTCGGTGCCGCTGTTGTCGCGGGTGTCCGGCGTGACGCCGACGCTCGCCGAGGCCATCGTCGCCCATCGAGACAGCGCCGGGGCCTTCCGCAGTCGAGCTGCGCTGCTCGATGTCCCACGTCTCGGACCCAAGGCCTTCGAGCTCTGCGCCGGCTTCCTCCGCATCCGCGACGGAGACGATCCGCTCGACGCATCCGGTGTTCATCCGGAGTCCTATCCGGTGGTCCGCCGAATCCTCGATCGATCTGGCGTCCAGCTCGCGCAACTCATCGGCGACGAGAAGTCGTTGCGCGCCCTGCGGCCCGCCGAGTTCGCCGACGACCGCTTCGGTCTGCCGACCGTCGTCGACATCATCGGCGAACTCGAGAAGCCGGGGCGTGATCCCCGCCCCGCCTTCGAGACGGCCACGTTCGCCGCCGGTGTGGAGAAGGTCGGCGACCTCCGCCCCGGAATGGTGCTCGAGGGAGTGGTCACCAATGTGGCGGCCTTCGGCGCATTCATCGACGTCGGCGTCCACCAGGACGGACTCGTCCACGTGTCGGCGATGGCCCACCGCTTCGTCTCGGACCCACACGAGGTGGTCCGTTCCGGGCAGGTGGTCCGGGTCAAGGTCATGGAAGTCGACGTCGAACGACAGCGCATCAGTTTGAGCCTGCGCCTCGACGACGATCCGCAGACCGGCTCGGCTGCAAAGACATCGGGAGCCGGCGGTGGACGAGGTCCCGATCAGCCGCGCGGCGGAGCCCAGGCACGTGATGGTCAGGGACGGGGCGGCCAGAACAACCGCACCCAGCAGGGCAGAGGCGCCCAGCAGGGCAACCGGCAGGGCAACGGCCGTGGGCGGGGTGGCGACCGCCGCGAATCCGCGCCGACGGGGTCGATGGCACAAGCCCTGCGCGACGCCGGCTTCGGCAAGTAGTCGACACGCGGCATCGCCCCTATCATCCGAGGGGCGATGCTGCGGTGGGACTCAGTCGAACAATCGGCGGAACAGGTTGGTCTCGGCCAGGTCGACGAGTTCGTCGCCCCGGCCCGACAGCACCGTGCGCAGGGCGTAGAGGGTGAAGCCCTTGGCCTGTGCGGCGGTGACTGTCGGCGGGATCGAGAGCTCCTGCCGCGCGGTGACGACATCGAGCAGTGCCGGCCCGTCGTGGTCGAGGACGGCTCGCACGGCACCCGCCAGATCATCGGGTTGTTCGACTCGGCGTCCGAAGATGCCGATGGCGTTCGCGAGGGCGGCGAAGTCGGGGTTCTCCAGGTCGGTGCCGTAGTTGACGAAGCCGGCCGCCTTCATCTCGACCTCGACGAAGTTGAGCGACGAGTTGTTGAAGACGATCACCTTGACCGGCAACGAGTTCTGCGTCAGCGTGATCAACTCCCCCAGGAGCATCGCGAGGCCACCGTCTCCGGCGAGTGCGATCACCTGGCGCCCGGGGAATGCCGATTGCGCACCGACTCCCTGGGAGACCGCGTTCGCCATGGACCCGTGGGTGAAGGAACCGATCAGACGACGGGATCCGTTCATCCTGAGGTATCGCGCGGCCCACACCACCGGTGACCCGACGTCCGGGATGAATACGGCGTCGTCGGACGCGTTGTCGCTCAGGAGCTTCGCGAGGTACTGCGGATGGATCGGGGTCCGGTTGCGGTCGTTGACGGCGAGGTCGTCGAGCCGTTCGCGCGTGGTCGCATAATGCGACCGCGCCGTCGACAGGTGCTTCTCCGAGCGTCCGCGGTCGATCAACGGCAGCAGTGCCGGGATCGTGTCGGCGACGCTGCCGACGAGCCCGAGGTCCACCGGCGTCCGTCTGCCGATCTGTTCGCCCCGGAGGTCGAGCTGGATGATCGTGGCCTTGGACGGATAGAACTGCTGGTAGGGGAAGTCGGTGCCGAGCAGTAGCAGGGTGTCGCACGCCTCGATGGCGCGGTAACCGGAGGAGAAGCCGAGCAGGCCGGTCATGCCGACGTCGAAGGGGTTGTCGTACTCGACGAACTCCTTGCCGCGGAGAGCGTGGACGATCGGCGCCTGCAGGGCAGCCGCGAGTCCCACGAGCTCGTCGTGCGCGCCGTGTACGCCTGCGCCGGCCAGGATGGTCACCTTCTCGGAGCCGTTCAGCAGAGCCGCTGCACGGGCCAGCTCGGTGTCGGTGGGTCGCGTCACCCGCGAGATCGGGAGGATGGGGGCGCTGCTGCGGCGTCCGGCACTCTTGGCCAGGAATGTCTCACCGGGGATGATCAGGACGGCCACCCTACGCGTCTCCACGGCCGTACGCGTGGCGATCTCCAGCAGCCGCGGCATCTGCTCCGGGGTGTTGACCATCTCGCAGAACGAACTGCACTCGGCGAACAGTTGCTCCGGGTGGGTTTCCTGGAAGTAGCCGCTGCCGATCTCGCCGCCCGGGATGTGAGCGGCGATCGCCAGCACCGGCACCCGACTGCGGTGCGCGTCGTACAAGCCGTTGATCAGATGTAGGTTGCCCGGGCCGCAACTACCCGCGCAGACCGCGAGTTCGCCGGTCAGCGCCGCTTCAGCGGACGCGGCGAACGCAGCACCCTCCTCGTGCCGGACGTGCTGCCAGGCGATACTGCCGTCCCTGCGTAGTGCGTCGGTGAAGCCGTTCAGCGAATCTCCGGGGATGCCGTAGACGCGCTGCACGCCGGCGTTCTTGATGATCTCGACCATTGTGTCGGCCACGGTGGTTGCCACGAGTGAGGCCTTTCTCTGGGGATCCCGATGCTGCCACGATCAGAGGTGTTGCCGGATCGTGATGGCGGAGGTGCGGACAACTGTCGTCACTTCATTCACACTAATCACTTGAGTAACATCTGCCGCACCCTGCCGGGATGTCGGCCGCGCCACATCCCAGGACCTGAACACCCAGGAGCAGGAGACCGATGCCCTCGACCCGTCTCGCCATGATCGGACGAATCCTGCTGTGCGGCGGTCTCGCCGCGGCATCGGGCGTCGCCGTGACCCTCGGTTCCGGAGCAGCATCGGCAGCACCGTGCGGCAACGGCGGTACCGGCTCGAGCCTGTTCGGTTCCGCCGGACTCCCCGGATCATCTGGCGCGCTCGGCTCCCTCGGATCCGGCTCGTCGGGATCGCGCTCGACGCAGGTGCCGCAGGGATCACTCCCCGTGTATGCAGGCGTTGCGTCGAAGGCGGTCGCCTGGGTCACGGGACCACGTAGCCAGAACAGCACCTACAACAGGTTCGGCATATCCGGCACCGACCTGGGGATCAGCTGGGACAACGGCAGCGGACAGACCCTGATGGCGTTCGGTGACACGTTCGGAAACTGCGCGGTGGCGGGTCAGGAGTGGCGACACAACGTGCTGCTGCGGACGTCGGATACCGACCTCGACAACGGGATCTTGGTTCGGGACGGCGTGCCGGGGGACGTGCGGTCCGGCTCGGTCGTCAGCGCTGATCGTCCTCGATTCGCGCAGGAACTGATCCCGTCGCTCGGCATCTCCAACATCGAGGTGACGACGATCCCGACCGCTGCGATCGCGGTGCCGGGGCCGAACGGGACCCGACAGATCATCAACTACATGTCTGTGCGATCCTGGGGCGCGGCCGGTCGATGGGTCACCAACTTCTCCGGTATCGCGTACTCCGACAACAACGGTCAGTCGTGGAACACCGACATCTCCACCGTCCTGGTGAACGCGCCGCTGACCCTGGCACTACCGGACGGCTTGCCCAAGGTCGACCGCAACAACGGCAAGTTCCAGCAGAGCGCCTATGTCCGCGGACGTGCGGACGATGCGGCCGATCGCGACTACGTGTACCAGTTCGGTACGCCCAACGGCCGATTCGGTGCAGGCTTCCTCGGTCGCGTGCCGGAGTCGAAGATCCTCGATCTGGATGCCTACCAGTACTGGGCCGGTTCGGGTCGCGGCTGGGTCGACGACATCGGTCAGATCCCCGATGACGGTACGGCGATCGTCGTTCCCGCGCCGGTCACCGAGCTGTCCGTGTCGTGGAGCCCGTACCTGAAGAAGTACGTCATGCTCGACGGAGACGTAGGCATCCGGATCCGGACCGCCGATCATCCGCAGGGCCCGTGGAGTCGACCGACCTACATCGTGCCGCCGGGCGCAGCGGTCCTGTACGGACCGATGGTCTTACCGACGTCGCCTGCTCTGACGGGCACCGGGAAGGAGTTGTACTTCAATGCCTCTCGGTGGAGTGACTACAACGTGATGCTGATCCGCACCGACCTGAGCCGGGTGCCGGGGCTGCGCTGACGCCGTCGGTCTGGTCACCGGGTCGGGAAGTCGACCACGGTGCCGCCCAGCGGGAGTTGGTCGGTGCGCGGGCCGGATTCCGCACGATCGACGGGCACCGGTGCACCGGGATCGGCAGAGACCAATTGATCGATCGCCGGGCCTGTTCCGGCCGCCACGAACGAGTCGAAGACATAGGGGAGGCCGTCGGCCGCGAGGGCTGACGGCCGGTCCATCAGCTGGAAATGCAGATGCGGCCCGGTCGAGCTACCGGGGTCACATCCGGCCGACCTCCTGGCCGGATGTGACCCGTTGTCCCACCCGGACTCCGACGGTGCCGGACTTCAGGTGCGCGTAGAACGCGTAGACGCCGTTCGAGAGCTTCAGGATCACGTGATTGCCGTCGGCCTCCTCGATCCCCACCGGACGTGGCGCATCGGGGACCTGGTCTGCGTAGTCGTCAGCTGCCGCGACCACCTCGTGCATCGGCAACAGCGAGGACCGGCTGGTCGAAGGTGAACAAGTTGGAATTGACGGCGGGATCGCCTCCCGCGAGGCGGGACCGTGAATCCAATCGGTTGAAGTCGATCGCGAAACGCTGTGCCAGCCAGAGGTTGTCGTCGATGGGCTGGACAGAACGTCGGGCCGGGCCGTCGCAACAACTCCCGACCGCGAATTACCCTGACCCGGCCAGCGGGCGGGGCGATGACCGTGGGATCGTCCCTGTCCACGTCGGCGGAACCGCCGGAATAGCCGATCGATTCGGGTACCGGCAGTCCCGGCGGGACCGAGACGGTCACCCGATGGTCGATGTGCGCCGGGACCGGTGCGGATTCCGCCATCGGGATGTCCATCCACACGACGCCGACCGTCGACGGCCCGATGGTCGGTGTCGGCACCGAACCCGTCGCCAGCAAGGACATCGACGCCGATACATCCGCGCCGGCCAGAGTGGCGAGAGCACGACCGGTGTCGCGGCCGATGGCCTCCACACGCGTGACCGTCACCGGGACGGGGAACCGTTGGTCAGGTGGACCTCGTAGACGATGTGCCGCCGGGCGTCGGAACCCGTGAACCACCGCGGTGTGGACATCACACTGATCACAGCCGGCGTGAACTGCTCGGCGTGACGGGAAGTAGTTTCCCGGCGGAACTCGCGCTCGGCGGGTTCGACGAACTGTCGGTGCCGCATGCGGTGACGACGCCGACTGCGACCGCGATGGTCGCGGCGTCGCACCTCCGGGACCGCCGCAGGCGGCGGTGATCGTGGACTCGAAGCGAAGCTGATCGACGCATGAGCTGACCTCTCCGGAGCTCAGCATCGCACTTGTCCGCTGGGGATGGTCGCCGAATCCGCACTCCTGCCGCGCAGGGTTGCGATCGCGATGATCACAAGTCGATGGGCGGTCTGTATTCAGATGTATACAGAAACAGCACCGCGGCAGCGGATGACCGTGCCGCACCGATCGCACATCGCTCACCGAGGAGCACCATGGCCGAGACCACCACGATCGACGCGACCACCGTCGAACGACGATCGTTCGACGACGCGTCTGTCGCCGCGATCTTCCGACGTGTCGCAGCGGAGGCCCCATTTGTCTATGGGCTGACCAACTACATCGCCGCCAACCTGAGCGCCAACGTCCTGCTCTCGGCGGGCGCGGGGCCTGCCATCGGCGCGGGGGCCGACTGGCCTCGAATCTTCCCGGCTGGTGCCGGGGGTGTGTGGATCAACACCGCGACGGTGATGAGCAACGACCTCGAGACCGTGGCCACCGTCGCTCGCACCGCCCACCGCGCAGGTACCCCTTGGGTGCTGGACCCGGTCGCCAACGGTGCGGGGGCTACTGAATACGACGCATTCGTCCGCTCGCTGCTCGACCACCGGCCGACCATCATCCGGGGCAATGCCAGTGAACTGATCGCCCTCGCCGGTGGCGATGCGCTCGGCAAGGGGGTCGAGACGACCGCCGACTCGACCGATGCCATCTCCCATATCACCGATCTCGCCGCTCGTACCGGCGCAGTCGTTGCGGTCAGCGGCCGGGTCGACTACATCACCGACGGCCGGCGCGTCGTCGCCGTCGAGGGCGGGGACGTCCGTCTCACACAGGTCACCGGTGCCGGGTGCAGCCTCGGCGCGCTCAACGCCGCGGTGGCGGCCGTGGCCGATGATCCGTTCGACGCGGCGGTCGCCGCTCACGCCGCATATGCGCGCGCGGCCGACAAGGCGGCCGCAGTGCTGGGGCCACGCGGCGGAAGTGGATCGTTTGCCACCGCCCTCGTCGACGGACTGTGGGAGCTGGCCAACTGATGCATCTGGCCGCCTTCCTCAACGCCGGGCCGCAGGGCACGGTCGGCTGGCGTCACCCCGATGCCGGGGACGGATTCCTCGACGCCGAACACTACGTGCAGATCGCGCGCATCCTCGAGGACGCCTGCTTCGACCTCGCATTCGTCCCGGATTCGCTCGCGGTGCCGCGAAGCCTCGGTGACACCTTCGATCCCGCCGTCCGATGGGGCACCGGCACTCCGCGACTCGACCCGTTGCCGGTCATCACCATCATGGCCGCGGCCACCCGACACCTTGGGTTGGCGGCCACCGTCTCGACCGGCTACCACGAGCCCTACAACCTCGCGCGCACGTTCGCCACCCTCGACCACCTCACCGGCGGCCGCGCCGGATGGAATGTGGTGACCAGTTTCCAGGACGCCGAGGCACAGAACTTCGGACAGGATGCGCTCCCAGACCGGACGGCCCGGTACGACCGGGCCGAGGAGTTCTTGGAGGTGACCGCACGTCTGTGGGACAGCTGGTCCGACGACGTGTTGATACGCGACAAGGGGTCGGGCACGTTCGGACGGCCCGAGGAGGTGTCCGCGATCGACCATGATGGCGCGCACTTCCGTGTGCGCGGACCACTGGGCGTACCGCGACCGCCGCAGGGATACCCGGTGGTCATCCAGGCCGGAGCGTCCCCCTCCGGTCGGGATTTCGCCGCCCGCTGGGCTGATGTCATCTTCTGCAGCCACGAATCACTGGAATCCGCAGTCGATTTCGCTCGCGACATTCGTGCCCGGGTGGCCGCTCGTGGCCGTGACCCGGAGCAGGTACGAATCCTGCCTGCCGCGACAACGGTCGTCGGATCGGATGCGCGCGATGCACGGCGACGGCACGGGGAATTCGTCGACCTCGTGGCCCCCGAGGCCGGCCTGTCGCGGATGGCGTACCACGTGAATGTCGACCTGACCGAATACGACCTCGACGGCCCGCTGCCGGAACTCGAGGAGGTGGGTGTGGACGGTCACTATCGCGAGATCCTGGAGTTCGCACGTCGCGAGGAGCTCACGATACGTGAGATCGGCAAGTGGTACGGGGCTCGTACCGAAGGCAACATGGTCGGCTCACCCACCGACATCGCCGACACGATGGAGCGCTGGTTGGAAGCGGGTGCCGCCGACGGGTTCATGATCCAGGCGACGCATGTCCCCGCAGCCTTCGGGGACTTCGCCGGTGAGGTCGTGCCAGAGCTGCGTCGACGGGGGTTGATCCGCTCCGACTACAGCGGCACGACACTACGTGATCATCTCGGGCTCCGGCGCCCGGAACCGGGTGAGTGGCGCCAACGTGCGGGATCCCAACGCTCGAAGGAGCTCTCGTGACGGCGGCAACTGGGCACTTCGTCGACGTCGACTGGCTGGCCGCGCACCTCGACGACGTAGTCGTGCTGGATGCGACGGTGCAGCGTGACGATCGCGACCCTCGGTACAGCGACGGCAGCCATCTCTTCGAGTCGGGGCACATTCCGTCCGCGCGATTCGCGGACTTGTTCGCCGGCTTCTCCGACCCCGACTCGCCGATCCCGTTCACCCGACCGACGCCTTCCCAAATCGTGGCCGCGACAGCGGCTGTCGGCGTCGGGTCGAGTTCGTCTGTGGTCGTCTACGACCGGTCGAATGGTGCATGGGCCGCTCGGATCTGGTGGGTTCTGCGTTCGTGGGGCCATCGTGACGTGCGAGTGCTCGATGGCGGATTGGCGGCATGGGAGACCTCAGGTCGCCAGCTCGAGGTCGGACCAGGACGTCCGTTCACCGGCACAACGGAGTTCGCAGCAGTCGCGGTGCCCGACCTCGTGGCCGACATCGACGAGACCGCGCGGGCCGCCGACGCGCGTGACGACCGGGTGCCGGTGATCTGTGCCCTGCGTGCGATCGACTTCGCCGGCGACCCGGCGGTCCCCGGCACCGGGTCGATCCCCGATTCGATCAACGTCCCCTATCCCGAGACCCTGGACGCGCACGGTCGCCACGACCCCGCAGCCACTCGACGACTCATCGAGGCTGTCGGCGTGAGCGGGAAGCACTCACCGATCCTGTACTGCGGTGGGGGTATCAACGCGGCCGGCCTGGCGCTGGCGCTGGCCGAGCAGGGCGTCGCCACAAGGGTTTTCGACGGTTCGCTCGCCGAGTGGCGCGCCGACGGATCGCGACCGTTGGCCACGTCACCCCGACTCTCGGGCGACGTGTGAGTTCGCTCGGAGCCGTCCGTGGCGGCACCGCCCGTGACATCGTCTACGCCGAACTACGTCGACGGCTCACCACAGGTGCATACTCCGCGGACGCAGCCCTGGTACCCGGCGTCCTGAGCGCCGAGTTCGACGTGTCGAGGACGCCGGTCCGTGAAGCGCTCGGATTGCTGGAGCAGGAGGGCCTCCTCCGTGCGACCTCGCGCGGATTCGTCCTCCGGAGCCGATCGGAGTCGGAACTGGTGGACATCTTCGAGACCCGCGGGGTGCTAGACGCCGCAGCCGCTGCCGCGGCCGCGGATCGGCGCGACGACATCGATCTGCATCGGCTGTACGATCTCACCGAACGGGCCCGTACCGAGTCCGACCCGACAGAGGTGCGACGCCTGTTCAACGGCTGGCACGAGGCCCTACGTCTTGCCGCACGCAACGCCACCATCGCTGAACTCCTGCAGACCCTCGATGCTCAGGCCAAGGTGTCTGCGCCGTGGCGGCCCGACGAGAAGGATCGCTCCTTTGACGACAGGTGCGACGAGCATGAAGCGATCCTCCGGGCGGTCGTCGCCCGAGACGCCGAGGCCGCGAGATCATTGATGCTCGAACACATGCGCCGTGATCACGAGGTACGTGTGCGCAGTACCGTCGGGCCCCGGCAGCCCGGTTCGGTGGGCGCCTAAGCTGGCAGGCGACCGCGACCACCGTCGAAGAACGGAGCCCTCACGTGCCGACCCTGCTGCGGATCGACTCGTCCGCCGATCTCGCGAACTCGACTTCGCGTGCGCTCACCGGACTGTTCGTCGACACCTGGTCGGCACGCGACGGAGAGCGAGCGGTGATCGATCGGGATCTGCATGCTGCGCCGCCGCCCCATCTGGTCGATCCGGGCCTGCACTATGCACCACGGCTCCGGATCGACTCGGAGCAGCCGCCGACCGAATCGGAGACCGTGCAAGACGAACTCATCGGTGAGATCCTCGCGGCCGACGCGTTGGTGATCGGCGCCCCGATGTACAACTGGTCGATCCCGTCGACGCTCAAGGCCTGGATCGATCACATCCACGTGCTCGGTGTCACCGCGCCATTCGATACGCCAGAACAGCCCTTCGCGGGAATCCCGGTGGTGCTCATATCGTCTCGCGGACTGACCTACGGTCCCGGGACTCCCGACGAAGAGGACGATCACACGATCCCGCCGATCTGTCGCGTCCTCGAGACCGCCCTCGGTATGCCGACGACCGTGGTCACCGCCGACCTCACACTCGCGAATCGACTCGCGCCGTTGGCGTCGCTGGCCGCCGAGTCGGAGAAGTCGCTGGAGCGTGCACGCGCCGAGGTCGTCGATCTGGCTAGTAGCGTCGGACCCTGAGCCGGCTCCCGCGGATCGGTCCGGCCTCAGGTGATGCTCAGTCGCGGTCGACCCGACGTGGCACCGCAGACGGTCCGGTGACCTCGGCACCCAACCGCTGCACGCGCTCGCGCAGACCGCGGTCGGCGGTCACCACCACCCGACGTCGATTCGGATGTTTGCCGACCACCTCGACGATCTGATCGTCACCCGAACCCGGGGACGCGATGACCCGGACTGTTGTCGAGCTCTCGACCCCACGAGCCCGCCCCTCCACCACCAGCACGATCTCCACCGGTCCGGGGGCGACGGTCACACCCGTCGTGGCTGTCGATGCGAGGGCGTCGCGGAGGCGTTCGGTGGCGGCCCGGCGATCCCGCCACCACCCGTCGGGGACGGAACCGACGACGTTCGCGGCATCGACGACGACGAGCGTCGGGTCGGTCACGGCGTGGTCGTCGCAGTGGATTCCACTGCGCTGCGCAGCGATTCCAGATCTCGTCGCACCGCAGCACAATCCGCTGCGAAGTCGTCGTCGGACATGTCGCGTTGGCGCACGGTGAAGATCGCCTCGGCGCCGTCAGGGTGGGGGAGAATCCGTAGCGGATTGGCCACCACCTCGCCGCTGGGCAGGGTGACGTCGTGGTCGAGGATCCCGTAGTCGTTGGTCGGCGCGAACCGCACGGCGACCTCACCCATCGGGGAGTCGACCACCAGGAGGTCCCCTCGTCGACTCACCCCGGAGGCCAGACCTGCGGCCCATCGAGGCAGATTGTCGGGTTCGGCGGCGAATCGGTAGACGGTGTCGGCGGGTGCGTCGATCACCACGGACAGATGTCTGCTGTTCATCTCCGTCATGGTCGAAGCCTACGTCCGTCCACCGACCGCCCGCGGTCGCCGAGCGACACAGACCGACCGCAGTCGACGGTCACCGCAGGATGATGCCGTGACAGAACCGATCGTCGGGATCGAGCGCGGCTTTGACCGCGGCCGCACGCCGCAGCGGTTCGTCGGCGAAGGAGCTCGACGACCGAGCGGTCCGTTCGGCGCCATCGGTGAAGTTGAGGAAGGTCGCGCCGGTGACGTGTGGACGGAGTTGGTCGCGGGTGTCCTGGAGCCACGATTCGACCACCGGAGCCGATCGTGGGTCACCGACCATGGCGACCAACGACAGCAGGAATCGACCGGATCGTCCGCGCCCGTCGACGGCGTCGTCGGCCAGACGTGCGACGGCACCCCCGGCGTGGCGGACCTCGCCGATGGTGACCGGCGACGCATCCGGTGTGCTCGGCTGCACCCGCGCGGTCAGGATGTCGATTGCCTCGTCCGAGATCGTGTCGAACCACTCGGTGGTGGTCATCGCCGGGACCGGCTCGGTGGGGTCCATGCTGATCGCGTCGACGGCGGCGAACGGCAGGTCGCACCACATGTCGATGACCGGTGGGCGCCAGCCCCGCCACTCGTCGATCACCGATCGCCCCGTGTCCAGGTCACCGGACCAGCAACCGCGTACCACTGCGAAACTCTTGCCGCGGAACGGTTCCGGGACAGTCTCGAGCGGCGGGAAATTGATCAGGGTCACCGCCGAGGTGAGTTCCTCGGACTGCTCGGGCGCCCAGTCCCGAAACCGTCGGAGGATGTCGCCCGCGTCGGCAGCGGGGTAGAAGAGGTTGCCCGCGTAGACGGTGGTGACGGGGAACAGCTCGATCTCCATCGCCGTGACGACGGCGATGCTGCCTGCGCCGGCACCGCGCAGAGTCCAGAAGATGTCGGGATAGCTCGTCGTGCTCACACGCAACGTGTTCCCGTCCGGGGTGACCACGTCGAACGAGCGCACAGCGTCCGAGGACAACCCGAACCTGCGTCCCAGCCAACCGAAGCCGCCCCCGAGGGTGTACCCGACTGCCCCGACCCCGGAGCTCGAACCGACCAGCGGAGCCAACCCGTGCGCGGCGGCAGCCGCCAGTACGGGCCCCCACGTGGTGCCGGCCGCGACAACCGCGGTGCGTTCCACCGGGTCGACCGACACTCCGGTCAGGGTGGACGTGTTGATCATGAGGGTGTCGGCGGTGCATGTACCGGACCCGTGCCCGGTCGCCTGCACAGTGACTCGCAGCCCCTGCTCGGCAGCGAAGCGCACCGCCTCCACCACGTCGAAGCGATTGGTGGGGAGCACGATCGCGGCCGGCCGCTGATCCGCGAGCACGTTGAACCCTGAGCGCGCCGCAGCGTAGCGGTCGTCGGTGGGTGAGACCACGTGTCCTTCGATCCGCTCGTGCAGTTCGGTCAGCTCAGCGTGTTCCGGAAGACCTGACCCGGATGTCGGTACGGGGGAGGAGACGGTGGGGTGGTCGTCGAGCGGGGAATTCACGGTCATGGTCTGGTCCTCGCGTGTGGTCGGCAGATGGTGCCGACTGTGGTCGGTTCGAGAGAACCATCTCCCCGGACGCTTGGGGGTGACTTGGAGCAGACTTGCATGATCGCGGCGACGAGAGGTCTGGCCCTCGTGGTGCGCGGAGCCCGACAGTCAGGAGCCTGGCCGGTCAGGAGCCCTGTCCGGTCACGAGTCGACTGCCTGACCGGCCCAGTTCTCGACCCGCCAACCGTCGGTCGGGTCGCCGCACAGGCTCACGACGCCGGTGTTGGGGATGGCCAGGTGTTCCGACAGTGATGCCGTGCTGACGTTCTGGGCCACGACACAACACCACACCGCGATGATGGCGCCGTGGCTGACGAGGACGACATCCTGCGCCCCGGTGGCCGCCTCGTCGACGACCGCGGTGAAACGGTCGATGGTCTTCGCCCCGGTCTCGCCGCCCGGCATCCGGACGTCGAGGTCGCGCTCGGCCCACGACCGGATCGTCGAGATGAATCCCTCGATGTCCGCGCGATACGAGACGCCCTCGTAGTGGCCGGAGTTGATCTCGCGGAGGCCGTCGCGCACATGGATGTCGAGTCCGCGGGCGGCGGCCAGGGGCTCGGCGGTCTGACGGGTCCGGATCATCGACGACGCGTAGACGGCGTCGATGGATCGACCGTCGAAGACGTCGACGACGGCATCCGCCTGGCGCCTGCCCTCCTCGGTGAGGTCCGGGCCGGGCACCGTCGATTCGAGGAACAGGTCGACGTTGGGTTGGATCTGCGCGTGGCGCACCAGGAAGAGCCGCATGCGATCACGGTAATCACCCCGGTTGCGTCGGTGGTCATCGATACCGTCTGTGTCATGACGATCTCACCTGTGATGATCACGGTCGACACGGCCGACTCCTCGACACTGGGACGGTGGTGGGCCGAGCAGACCGGCGGCAGCGTCGTCCACGACGACGGCGGATTCTGCGTCGTGGTCGTGGCCGATTCGCCCCGCCTCGCCTTCCAGCAGGTCGCCGAACCGACGGCGGGCAAGAACCGCATCCATCTCGATCTGACCGCACCGGACCTGACCGCCGAGGTGGCTCGGTTGACCTCGGTGGGCGCGACGGTCGTCGACGAGCATGCGATGGAGGGGTTCCGGTGGGTGACGCTCGCCGATCCCGACGGAAATCAGTTCTGCGTGTCCGAGGCACAGGTTGAGGCCGAGTTCTTCGGCTGACGCCACACCTCCGTACCGGTGCGCCAGGGTCGGGTCGAGGGTTGAATGGCCGACATGGGCTTCACACGCGCCGAACTCGAGTCGTTCCGCGGCAGCGAGGTTCCCGACCTCATCGGTCCGCGATGCCGACTGCTGTTCGTCGGCATCAACCCGGGCCTGTGGACGGCTGCGGTGGGCGCCCACTTCGCCCGGCGCGGCAATCGTTTCTACCCGGCTCTGTTCCGCGCCGGCATCACCGACCACCTGATCGACGCCTCCGAAGGCATGAGCGATGCCGATAACGCAGCGCTGTTCGATGCCGGGGTGGGGATCACCAACGTGGTGTCGCGCGCGACCGCGACTGCTGCTGAACTCGACCCGACCGAGTTGGTCGACGGCGGCCGGCAGCTGCGTCGCACCGTGCGCCGCGTGGCGCCTCGGGTTGTGGCGGTCGCCGGGATCACCGCGTATCGCACCGCGTTCGCGAATCGACGAGCGGTGCTCGGGCGTCAGCCCGACGAGTGGGACGGCGCCCAGGTGTGGGTGGTCCCCAACCCGAGCGGACTCAACGCGCACGAGACCGTGGAGTCACTGGCACAGGCGTATCGGGCCGCGGCCAGCGCGGCCGGAATCATCGACCGACGCCCCTGAGTTCGCGGGTCAGATGTCGTCGGCCTCGATGATCCGCTGTCGGACCGAGAGCAACTCGACCTCTGGCCGGCCGGCGGCCGCGCGCTCGATACCCGACAGCACTTCGTCGACGTGTGCGCGATCGGCTGCGACCACCGAGACGCCGATTTCGGCGCGACGGTGTTTGTCCAGATGACCGACCTCGGCGACCGACACCGCGAACCGCTTGCGGATGTCGGCGACGATGGGACGGACGACCGACCGTTTCTCCTTGAGCGAGGAGACGTCACCGAGCAGGAAGTCGAAGTCTGCGAAACCGATCCACATGAGGGTGCTCAGTCTACGGTCCCGGGCCGCAGGGCCGCCGCCTCCCGATCGATCGCATGTGCGGCCGCACGGTCCACGATGGCCTGCCTCGGCGTCCGCGTCGGATACAACTCCTCTGCGACAACATGTTTCGCGGCGATGGCGCGAGCTCGATCGGCTGGCGCGAATCCGCCGGCATCGGGCCGGCTGGGAAGTGCACCGTCTGCACCGAGTACCGACCAGGCCGAACCCGCCTCGACCAGTGACCGGTGCTTGGTCGCGTAGTAGTCGGTGCTGGCGACGAGGGCCACGCCCGAGTCCCCGGCTGCTGCCGCGATCAGATGGGGGTGGAACCGCGAGCTGATCCACGTGGATCCGTTGCCCGCCGGAAGGCCCTTGCGCCAGACATCGTGGAACGACAAGAACGTCGACCCTTCGAGACGGTCGGCGAGCAGCCCGGGGACTCGAGCGTCTTCACCGGGGATGCCCTCGACCACCGCCACCGCGGTCCCGGGGACCTCCCAATGGTCGAGCAGTTCTCGCACACGCAGCGCGAGGGCGTCGGGCCCCGTGGTGCCGCCGACCGTGAAGGACTCGGTGAGATCGGATTGGACACAGAGGATGACCGTCTCGGAGTCGGTCTGCACCGGGGTGTCGGGCGTTGCGATCGGGCCGCCGTCGCCGATCCCGACCGCCAGCCATGCATCGTCACCGCTGTCCCGAAGACCCGACACATCGGCGATCGCATCGCGTGAGCCGGAGTCGCGGACGTCGAACACCGCGAACTCGTCGGCTGCGGTGAGGAAAGCGTCGAAGCGAGGCCGGTCGAAGACCGGCAGGAGTCCCTGGCCGGTCGCGTGGGCGGGGGCTCCGGTGGCCTTGGACACGGCGGCGACCGCGGTCGCCAACGAGACGTGATGCGGCCACAGCCGATTGAGGTATCCGCCGCCGAGCAGATGCAGGCTGCTCGCCTCCGCGAGCATGCCGACGCCCTCGGACAACCGGGGCGCGATACCGAGGCGGGTGGCCGCTTGAGACACCCACTCCCACGGCGGGATGGCAGGGTCGGGGGGTGGATCGGCCTCGTCGGCGAATATCGACAACTGCCACAGGGTGTCGGTGACCACGAGGCGGGGATGCGTCGACCGCAGCAACAGTGCCGCCTGGCCGGGACTGTGACAATCCAGCACCACGGTCGCATGCGGGCGGGCCCGGGCCAGGTGCCGCAGCCAGGCCCGTGCGATCACCTCGTCGCCGTAGTTGGGATGTCCCGACGGTGCGACGAGGTAGATGATCTCCGATCGATCCAGTCGTTCGTGCACCCGACGCGACATCGTGCGTGGGGACCACCTGCTGCTCACCGCACAAGGCTAGTCGACACCGCTCACGGGCTGACCCGCCCGGCATCGAACCGATCAGGCCGCGCCGCGTCGATGTCAGGCCGCGCCGCGACCATGTGACGTCGGCGGACGAGCAGCCCGGCGCCGTCAGTCCTCGACGTCGCCCACCAGATCAGCCACGTGATCGGGGACGTACTTCGACAGCGACCGCGGGGGTCGGTGGTAGTTACCGCTCTCGATCGGCCGCTTCGGCAGCGTGACCTTCGACCGGGGCACCTGGTGATAGTCGATCGTCGACAGGAGGTGGGAGATCATGTTCAGTCGCGCATGCTTCTTGACGTCGGACTCCACGACGTACCAGGGGCTGAGCGCAGTGTCGGTGTGCACCATCATCTCGTCCTTGGCACGCGAGTAGTCCTCCCACCGGTACACCGACTCGAGGTCCATCGGGCTCAGCTTCCACTGGCGCACAGGATCGTTCATCCGTGATCGGAACCGCTTGAGCTGTTCGTCGTCGGAGACCGAGAACCAGTACTTACGGAGCAGGATCCCGTCGTCGATCAACATCTGCTCGAAGATCGGGGTCTGGCGCAGGAATCGGCTGTGCTCCTCCGGGGTGCAGAAGCCCATGACCTTCTCGACGCCGGCCCGGTTGTACCAGGACCGGTCGAACAGCACGATCTCGCCGGGGGCGGGCAGGTGCGCGACGTAGCGCTGGTAGTACCACTGGCCGCGCTCTCGATCGGTCGGCGCGGGCAGCGCAGCCACGCGTGCGATCCGGGGACTGAGATACTCGGTGATCCGCTTGATGGTGCCACCCTTGCCGGCGGCGTCTCGTCCCTCGAAGATCACCACGACCCGGGTTCCGGTCGCGCGCACCCATTCCTGCAGATCGACCAGCTCGGTCTGCAGACGGAAGAGTTCGGCCTCGTAGACCTTCTTGGACAGCTTCGCCCGTTTCGCCGAGTTCTTGGCGTTCTTCGACATGCGCGTCAGCCTATGACGGATCGCATCTCGGGCGCGGCTCAAGCGCTCGACGCGAGTCGCCGCGCAACCGGCCCTCGGGCAGCCACACGGCTTCGTCGAGCAGATTCGCCACAGTGGCCTCGTCGTCGGCGACCGGGCGCGATCGCGGACCGCGCCCCGTACACTCTCCGAAGATGACGACCGGTGTGACCTGGTCGGATCGAGCGGATCAGGAGCGCCGCCCACGTACGGGCGGTCGGCGAGAGGCGGTCGGGCGTTGAGTCGAGTCGGGACGTCACCGGTCGCTGTGACCACGAGGACCGAATACTTGGGTCCCCGACACCACCTCGCCGCCAACGCCGCTTGGTGGTCGATGGCGATCGGCCTGGTCGCCCTCGTCGTGCTGAACGCGACGACCGGGTCGGGACGACTGAGCGCCGCGGTGGCCTTTGCCGGCGTCGCTGCGTGTCTCGGTTTCGCGGCCTTCGGGCGACTCGGTCGGCGAGGCGCCGTCGTGCTGACCGTCGACTCCGACACGGTCTATCTCGGCAACGAGCGGAACGGGATCGTCAGTCGGCCGCTCGCGCTGCTGGAGTCGGTGTCGTTGCGGGGACCCGCGAAGGAGACCGATCCGATGCGTGGTGCCGCCGACCACGACCTCCGGATCACCGGACAGCGATTTCTCGTTCTCGGGTTCCGACCACAGGTCGACGATCACGGTGTAGAAGCGGTGCCGGCGGAGACCTGGCGCGTCGGGGTCGTGCACAGCGACCCGGCTGCGGCCGAGGTCGTCGACCGACTCCGATCGGTCGCACCCGAGGCGAAGCCCGATCCGACCCGGCCCGATCCCAGGCAGGGGGATCCCACGCAGACGAGGCCCACGCAGACGGGGCCCAGCGCGGAGTCGATTCGCACGGATGAGGAGCGCCCGGTACCGCCGTCCGGACCACGCATCGTGGACGCCGGGAGTGACGAGGCGGCCGAACGTCTGTGGGAGGAGGCGACGCGTCGCCACGACGAGATCCTGCGCGACTACGGTGCGTACGAACTGGCCCCGGATCTGCTGTTGCGGTTCCCTGCGGTCACGGACGTGACGCTGGAGCCGGTGCAGGAGTTCCAGCTGGCCTTGGACGAGGCGACCGCACTCCGCACCGACCGGTATCCGGGATCGCGTGCCCGCGCCGACGCCTACCAGCAGGCGGTCGCGGTGTTGCGGCGCCGCTGGATCGCGTGCGAGACCAACGGCAAACAGATCAAGACCAGCTATTTCCAGGCGTCGGACCAAGCCGATCTCGATCGCGCGCTCAAGTTGTACAACCACGCACAGAGCAGCACGGCACCCGCCGAGCAGGCCACCTATTACGGTCGGGTCCGCGACATCGTGACCACGATGACCGATCGCGGAGTGCTGCATCCTCCGGAGCCCGCGGTCGCCGAACTCCACGCGGTCACCCGCCGGGCGATCGAGTCCCGGCAGGAACCCTGACCCGATCGGGCTCCCGATCGTCGGACCGGGGGACGACCTAATACGTCTGCGGCCGGAGGAATCGTCCCTGCGGTGAATACGTGCCGGAGGCGCCGTCGGCGTCGGCCATCTCGATCAAGATCGCGAGTTGGTAGTCCAGAATGCTGCTGGTGGTGCGCATCTCGATGTCCACCGCGTCACGGTCGAAGGCATCGACACCGCCCCGCCGGATCGCCTGGGCACGTACCGATTCGAAGACTGCCTCGGAGACATCGCGGAACGCGAAGTCGCCTTCGGAGGTCGCGGAGGTCGGGTACTCGCGGATCTGGGGGAACGCGCCCGGCGCGATCGTGATGGTCCCACTGCGCCGAGGAGCGGTGAACTCGAGCAGGACGCCCCCGCTGTTCTGGATCTGTCCGGCCCGGATGATAGGGGTGTTACTCGCGATGCCGCGGATCTCGAAGCGCTCCAACACCTTGGCATCCTCCGACAAGCCGGCGGCCGCCAGCGCGGGCCGGGCCAGTCGGAAGGAGGTCGCGAAGTCGGCGGGATCGAAGAACTCGGCGATCGTCCCGTCGGTCCGTCCCTCGATGTCGACCGAGGCGATGATGCTCTCCCCGAAGCCGCCCGTGATCACCACTTGCTGATCGCGCTCGGGTCGTTTGATCTCCAGATCGACCCAGTTCCACTTCTTCTCGGGGCGATACTCGGGACTCTTCCGCGACTGCTGCTCCATGGTGCCGAACATCGCGGACAGGTCGACCGCCGCGACCTCGGCGGCGGTGAAGGTGTCCGGCTTACGGAGCCGGGTGTCCGAGCGTGACGTGCTCCAGCCTCCCGAGGACGAGAGTCGGATGGCGTCGCCGGTCGTCGGATCGAACACCTCCGCTCGGGACGTCCCGTTCTCGTCGATGTTGATGTTCAGCAGATTCGTCGAGGCGGTCGGGCTGATCTTGGCGACCTCGGCCAGGACCTCGTGCCGACGCTCGTCGAGCCCGGCGACCTTGTCCGCAGAACTGGGCTCACCGGAGCCGGGCAGCGACACCGATGTCAGGTCGACGTCGACGTGCCACGTCGACGCCGGGATGCCGAACACGAGTGCCCCGGCCACCAGCGCCGTGATCGCGGGGTAGACGACCGCCCACACACCGGGGTGGTCGCGGAACTCGGGAACCTCGCGGACCGACCGGCGGGGGAGCAGGTCGGGTGGGATCGTGCTGAACGGTGCCGAGATCAGGTCCTGGGCATGGCCCTTGCCCATCGACGTGATCCACCGGGCCTCGTATTCGGTGTCGTTGCGCGGTCGCACGGTGGCTGTCACCAGGGTCGGCTGCAGGTCGTCTGCGCTGAGACTGCTGCGGGTGATGGCGCTGACCTCGATGGGAACGGCCTGTTTGGTGGTGCCCCGACGCCAGACGTCGAGTTCGGAGATCCGGGATGGCCGCGGCGTCAGCGCGAGGCCGGTGAAGACCAGCGGCACACCGATGACCAGGGCGACCCACCAGGCGTTGAACGCGCCGAACCCGATCCCGAGCGCGATGAGGATGCCGGCCAGTGCGGCGCGCAGTACCCGACGCGTGGTGCGATTCATCGGCGGTGTCCCTCTCCGGCCCGTCGGGCAGGAGCGGTTGGACATCCGACCCGCTCGCTGCGCTACCGGCGCCTGCTGTCCGCCGGGGAGGCGGTGGCGCCGATCGCTGCGATCATAGTGTTGATCGCCGGATGCCGGGTAGGTCCGCGTACCGTGGACGACGATCTGAGCCGAGAGCGCGTGGTCGCAGGTCACCGGGTCCTCCGACCCGGTCGATCCGACCAGCGGATGAGCAGCACGAGTCAGGAGAAGTGTTTCGGTGGGAAAGCTGACCAACAGCATGTGGCGACTACTGGGTTCGCAGACCTCGCGGAACCAGTCCAAGTCCCTCACGGTGATCAAAGACGCCGCGGGCCACACGGACTGGGCGGCCGAGCTCGACGACGCCGACTTCCCGGCCCGTGCTCAGGAACTCGACCTGGAAGGAAAGCCCGCTGACCGGGCCAAGTTCCTGGCGCTGGTGCGCGAGGCCGCCGATCGCAGCCTCGGCCTCCGCCCCTTCGACGTCCAGTTGCAGGGGGCGCTCCGACTGCTCGAGGGGGACGTGATCGAGATGGCGACCGGTGAGGGCAAGACCCTCGCCGGTGCACTGGCAGCGGTCGGCTACGTCCTGCAGGGGCACCGGGTACATGTCATCTCCGTCAATGATTATCTGGCCACCCGCGACGCCGAGTGGATGGGTCCCTTGTTCCGCTTCTTCGGACTCGAGGCGCGGGCGGTCTCGGAGAACTCGACGCGTGAGGAGCGCCGCGCGGCCTACGCGGCGGATGTCACCTACGGTTCGGTCAACGAGATCGGATTCGATGTCCTGCGTGATCAGTTGGCTCTGACACCGGACGATCTGGTGTCGCCGAAACCGGACGTGGCGATCATCGACGAGGCCGACTCGGTACTCGTCGACGAGGCCCTGGTGCCGCTGGTGCTCGCCGGCTCGACCGAGTCCGAGGTACCCGATCAGGCGATCCACGACGTCGTCGGCCGGCTGAAGAAGAAGCACTACGAGATCGACACCGAAGGCCGCAACGTCACCTTGACCGACGAGGGCGCAGCCTTCGTCGAGGCAGAACTCGGCGGGATCGACATCTACGACGAGGAACACGTCGGCACCACGTTGGTGCACGTGAACATCGCGATGCACGCCCACTACCTGCTCGATCGCGACATCCACTACATCGTCCGCGACGGTGGGGTGCAACTGATCAACGCGTCACGCGGACGGGTGGCGCAACTCCAGCGCTGGCCCGACGGCGTCCAGGCCGCGGTCGAGATCAAGGAAGGCCTGAGCCAGACCGACTCCGGCGAGGTCATCGACACCATCACGGTGCAGGCGCTGATCGGCCGCTACCCCAAGGTGGCCGGGATGACCGGAACCGCCCTCGCCGCCGGCGAGCAGCTCCGCCAGTTCTACGACCTGCGCGTCAGCCAAATCCCGCCCAACACCGAGAACATCCGCGACGACCTGCCCGACCGCGTCTACGACA
Organism: Gordonia soli NBRC 108243; assembly: GCF_000334455.1. Taxonomy (GTDB): domain Bacteria; phylum Actinomycetota; class Actinomycetes; order Mycobacteriales; family Mycobacteriaceae; genus Gordonia; species Gordonia soli. The sequence goes on along the minus strand of NZ_BANX01000026.1, from coordinate 137,814 downwards.
CCAAGGCCAACAAGGTCGAGGCCGTGGTCGCCTTCGTCAAGGAGGTCCATGAGACGGGCCAGCCGATCCTGATAGGTACCCACGATGTCGCCGAGTCCGAGGAGCTCGCCTACTTTCTCGACAAGGCGGGCGTGAACGCCGTCGTGCTGAACGCGAAGAACGACGCCGAGGAAGCGAAGATCATCGCCGAGGCCGGTGCGCTCGATGCCGTCACCGTCTCGACCCAGATGGCCGGGCGCGGAACCGACATCCGCCTGGGTGGATCGGCGGACGACGAGAAGGCCCGCGACGAGATCATCGAGCTCGGCGGGCTGTGCGTGGTCGGGACCGGCCGACACGACACCGAGCGGCTGGACAACCAATTGCGTGGTCGTGCCGGACGACAGGGTGACCCGGGTCGCTCGGTCTTCTTCTCCTCGCTCGAGGACCCGGTCGTCGTCAAGAACCTGGCGTTCAAGCGGGATCCGGTGTCGCCGAACGAGGACGGCTCCATGGGCGCGAAGGGCATCGACCTCATCGAACAGGCTCAACGGATCGCCGAGGGTGTGCGACTGGAGCTGCACGCGAACACCTGGCGCTACAACACGTTGGTGAACCAGCAGCGGGAGATCGTCGTCAAGCGCCGCACCGAGGTGCTGACGACCGAGGTGGCGCTCGAGGAGCTCGCCGACCTCGAACTCGATCGCTACGCCGCGCTGATCGGCGCCCCGAAGGCCGACGGTGAGAAGACCGACGGCGAGACGACGGCTGCCGACAAGACCGACGGCGACAAGACCGAGGCCGAGGACAAGACCGAGGCCGAGGACAAGACCGAGGACAAGGCCACGACCGAGGACAAGGCGGCGGACACCGACGAGGCGCAGGCAGACGGTGTTCCGGCTGACGGAGCGACCGCTGACGGGACCGACGAGTCGAGCGCCGACGTGGCGGAGGTTGTCGAACCGGTCGACCGCGATGTCCTGGTGCAGGCCGCCCGTGAGATCACGCTCTACCATCTCGACCGAGCGTGGGCCGATCACCTCGCGTTCGTATCCGACGTGCGGGCGAGCATCCACTTGCGTTCGCTGGGCAAGGAGAGCCCGCTCGACGAGTTCCACAAGCTGATCCTCGACGAGTTCAGCACGCTGCCCACCGACGCTCAGACCAACGCGCGCAAGACGTTCCGTGAGGTGTCGATCACCGCCGACGGTGTCGACCTCGGTACCTCGGAGTTGCGCCGGTCGACCACGACCTGGACCTATATGGTCCACGACAACCTGTTCTCGTCGGGTGGCGCGAAGACGCTGCAGGGCATCATCGGCATCTTCCGGTGATCGGCACGGGGGCCGGATTCCGATGAGCGACCAGTCGGACCCCGCGGTGGCCCCGGAACCGGACTCCGAACCGGACGTGCCGGTCTCCGACCGCATCGTCACCGTTCCCAACGCACTCAGCGTGCTCCGGCTGCTGCTCATCCCGGTGTTCATCTGGCTGCTGCTCGTGGAGGAGGCCGACGGGTGGGCCTTCGCCATCCTCATGTTCTCGGGATTCTCGGACTGGTTGGACGGCAAGCTGGCACGGCTCCTGGGGCAGTCGTCGCGCATCGGCGCGTTGCTGGATCCCGCGGCCGACCGGCTGTACATCGTGGTCATCCCGATCACCTTCGGGCTACGCGACTTCGTGCCGTGGTGGTTGATCGGTGTGATCATCGCCCGGGACGTGCTCTTGTTCGCCACCGGACCGATCCTGCGGACCCGCGGCCTGTTCGCGCTACCGGTGCTCTACATCGGCAAGGCCGCGACATTCGCTTTGATGAGTGCTTTCCCGTGGTTGCTTGCCGGGCAACTGGATTCCGTGGTCGGCACGATCTGCTATCCGATCGGATGGGCGTTCCTGATCTGGGGTGTCGCCCTCTATGTCTGGTCGTTCGTCCTGTACTGGTGGCAGACCATCCTGGTGGTCCGCGCCATGCCGCCGGTCGCCGCGCGATCGCGCGGCGAGATGACCTAGAGTCGCCTGCGACGAGAAAGGTGCCACCCGTGAGCGACAGCAATCTCCCTTCCGGACTCCGATACACCGCCGAGCACGAATGGATCGACAAGACAGGTCCGAGCACGGTGCGCGTCGGGATCACCGACTTCGCCCAGGACCAGCTCGGAGACGTCGTGTTCGTCCAGCTGCCCGAGGAAGGCGCGGCGGTCGAGACCGGCGAGTCCTTCGCCGAGGTCGAGTCCACCAAGAGTGTCTCCGACATCTTCGGCCCGATCGCGGGTTCGGTCTCGGCCGTCAACTCCGAGTTGGACGGTGCTCCCGAGCTCGTGAACTCGGACCCGTACGGTCGCGGTTGGCTGGTGGAGATCACCGTGGCCGACGCCGACGGCCTGGATGCGACGTTGGCCGCACTGCTCGATCCGGCCGGTTACCGGGCGATCATCGAGGGCTGAAGCGCGATCACCGAGGGCTGACGCCTAACGTTCCGTGACCGATCGGAACCGGCGAGTAACAAGCCGACAACGCCGCTCGCATGGGGCTGGGCCACGGCCCACCGAGGGCTATGATCGTCGTGTCCTGGTCGACGCCCGCGCGGGCGATATCGGCACGGCACGGTACGGTTTACAGCAACAGACCGGTGGGCCCCCGGGACCATCAGTGGCCTGCACGACATGGGCGGGGAGCGGGCAGCTCACACGGCATCGCACCGCGACCGCCGACCCAGGCAGACGTGAACTGCGCGTCCGCCGGCAGCGCATGGATCGGCTGCAGACGACGAAGGAGAACTGGTGAGCGATAACGACAACGGCCTCGAGGCGCCGGTGGAGACCACCTCGGTCTTCCGGGAGGAGTTCATCAACGAACTCGATGCCGGAGCCACCACCTCGGGTGAACCTGCCGACACCGGGGTCGAGCGACTCTCCCCCGGTACGGCGCTGCTTGTCGTCAAGCGCGGACCGAATGCCGGTTCGCGATTCCTGCTCGATCAGCCGACCACCTCGGCCGGTCGACACCCCGACAGCGACATCTTCCTCGACGATGTCACCGTGAGCCGGCGTCATGCCGAGTTCCGCCTGGGTGAGAACGAGTTCCAGGTGGTCGACGTGGGCAGCCTGAACGGCACATACGTGAACCGTGAGCCGGTCGACACCGCGACCCTCAGCAACGGTGACGAGGTCCAGATCGGCAAGTTCCGTCTGGTCTTCCTCAGCGGACCCCGCGACGGCGAGAACGCCTGAGCATCGTGTCGGCATCGTCGGCAGGTCAGCGCGGGCAGGGATCGATCTCCATCGGGTCGGTCCTCTCCCTGCTGCGCGAGGATTTTCCCGATGTCACGATCTCGAAGATCCGATTCCTCGAGGCCGAGGGTCTGATCACGCCGGAGCGCGCGCCGTCGGGATACCGGCGGTTCAGTGAATCCGACTGTGAGCGTCTGCGGTTCGTGCTGACCGCACAGCGTGATCGGTACCTTCCGCTCAAGGTGATCAAAGAGCAGCTCGAGGCGATCGATGCCGGCGGCGCGGGCGGTAACGGCGGCCCCCGGCTCCTGTCGAGTGCCCGCGGGGCGGTCGCGCCGGCCACCGATTTCGGCGAACGGGGCGGACGGGTGTCGCGAGATGCGCTCATCGAGCGCACCGGGGCCGACTCCGCATTCGTGACCGAACTGCAGCGCAACGGCCTGCTCACCGCCGGTCCCGCGGGATTCTTCGACGAGGACGCGGTGCGCCTGGTCGAGGCGGCCGCGGCACTCGCGAACTACGGTGTCGAGACCCGACATCTGCGGGCGTTCAAGGTCTCCGCGGACCGCGAGGCCGGTCTGGTCGCCCAGATCGCGAGTCCCATCGCCAAGGGCAAGGGGACCGGTGCCCGCGATCGTGCCGAAGAGCTCGTCCGCGAGATCGCGGCGTTGTCGGTGACCCTGCACACCCAGCTGGTCAAGGCTGCGGTTCGCGGCGTCCTCGACTGATCCCCACTCCGAGGCCGTGTCACCGCTGTCGGCGGGATCGCACGCACCGCTCGCGGGCCGGTGCGGGTGTAGCGTCGGAGATGCGCCCTCGTCGGGTCCCGGAGCGCCCCTTCCCGGACCGGATCGGGGTGCTCGTGCAATACGATGTCCGCTGACCGGACCCGGTGTCCCGGTGTCCGTACAGCAGGCGGCGGCCGAGAAGGAAGCGGGTGCGAGATGAGCGAGATGCGAGTGGTGGGCATTCGGGTCGAGCCCCCGCAGAGCCAGCCGGTGCTGTTGCTCCGCGAGGTCGACGGCGAACGTTATCTGCCGATCTGGATCGGGCAGAGCGAGGCCGCGTCGATAGCTCTGCGCCAGAAGGGGATCGAGCCTCCTCGCCCGCTCACCCACGACTTGATCGTGAATCTGATCGGTGAATTCGGTCAGACTCTCGTCGAGGTACGGATCGTCGACATGCAGGAGGGCACCTTCTACGCGGAGATGGTGTTCGCCAACGACCTGCGGATCTCGGCTCGACCGTCGGACTCGATCGCCGTGGCGATGCGCGCCGACGTGCCGATCATCGCCGACGAGGAGGTCCTCGCCGAGGCAGGTCTGCTGATCCCGGACGAGGAGTCGGAGGATGGGCCGGACGCCAAGGAGGACGAGGTCGAGAAGTTCAAGGAGTTCCTCGACAACGTCTCGCCGGACGACTTCAAGGCCAGCGGCGGCGCCTGACGCCCCAAGGGCGCGCAGTTGCAGTCACATCAGTCACACGAGTCACACTAGCCTCTTATGTCACGAAATGGACACCGCCGGGTAACCGTTCACCTCCATCTCAAGTAGAGGTTGAGGCTCACCGCGCGTCGCGTTGATTTGCCTCCCCGACCGGACATACCGTCACCCACATCGCCCGAACCTCGTGGCGATGACATATGACCGGCCTCCGGACGCGTACTCTGAGCGGGGTACGCCACCGACCTCGTCGATCTGAGGCCGTCCGAGCGTTGCGAGGGAGTGTGCAGTGGGCGATCAGCCGATCGACAACGACGGCCCATCGGGTCCGGACACCACGACGGTGGCCACCGATGACGACCGGTCGGCACGCCCGACGGCGACCCAGGGGAGTCTCGACGACATCGCCCCCGGACTGTTCCCCAACGACACGGTCCCCGACGAACTGATCGGATACCGCGTCCCCAGTGCATGCCAGATCGCCGGGATCACCTATCGGCAGCTCGACTATTGGGCGCGGACCTCGCTGGTGGTCCCGTCCATCCGCGGCGCGGCCGGTTCAGGCAGCCAGCGGCTCTACTCCTTCAAGGACATCCTGGTCCTGAAGATCGTCAAGCGACTCCTCGACACCGGCATCTCGCTGCAGAACATCCGCGTCGCCGTGGATCATCTCCGCCAGCGCGGCGTGGAGGATCTCGCGCGGATCACCCTGTTCTCCGACGGCACCACCGTCTACGAATGCACCTCCGCAGAAGAGGTCGTCGACCTCCTGCAAGGTGGCCAGGGTGTGTTCGGCATCGCCGTCAGCGGTGCGATGCGCGAACTCACCGGCACCATCGCCGACTTCCCGGGTGAGCGGGCCGACGGCGGTGTCAGTGAGACCGCGCCGGAGGACGAGCTCGCGGCTCGTCGCAAGAACCGCGCACGTCGCACCGGCTGATCCACCTCTCGCCGAGTGATCGGAGTCGCAGTCGCGGTGGTCGGGATCGTTCCCACCGACCCGGTAGACTGTCGGCACGTCGCAGCATCACGGGAGAGCGTCACGTCAGGTGGCCGCCGAAGGAGCAACACCTCCTCGTCAAACTCTCAGGCACCCAGGACCGCGATACTGACGACGTCTCTGGAAAGTGACGGGTTCACGCCCGTCCGCCCACGGTGAAAGGTCGCAGGCACTGTCGCCGGCAACCGAATCTCTCAGGCGTCCGGTCCGCACCCGTGCGGCGATGGACATGACAGAGGGGGAGGGCCATCCGACCGATGCACCGCATCGGCCCGCGAAGGGTGACTCATGTCCTCTCCTGCACCGTCTCCGTCCTCTCCCGATGCCGTAACCGCGGCCTTCGTCGACCGACACGTCGGACCCGACGCCGACGAGACGGCGCGAATCCTGTCGGTCCTGGGCGTGGACTCTCTCGACGAGTTGGCCCGGCGGGTCGTCCCGGCTGCCATCGCCGACGATCCCGCGGACAACGGCCTCGCGACACTGCCGGCGCCGCTGACCGAGGAACAAGTCACCGATCGATTGAGTGAGCTGGCGTCCCGGAACACCGTCGCCCGGTCGATGATCGGACTCGGCTACTCCGGCACCCACACCCCGGCGGTCATCCGCCGCAATGTGATCGAGAATCCGGCCTGGTACACCGCGTACACGCCCTATCAGCCCGAGATCAGCCAAGGACGCCTCGAGGCGCTGCTGAACTTCCAGACGATGGTCGCCGACCTGACCGGTATGGAGATCTCCGGATCGTCGATGCTCGACGAGGCCACCGCGGCTGCGGAGGCCATGACCTTGATGCGCCGCGCACAGCGGTCCGCATCAGCGCGGCTGATCGTCGACGAGGACCTCTTCCCGCAGACGCGTGCGGTCATCGAGACGCGCGCCAGGCCGCTCGGGATCGAGGTCGTCGGTGCGGCACTGCATCCCGGTCTGCCCGGCTGCGGTCTGCCCGACGACGACTTCTTCGGTGTGATCCTGCAGGTGCCCGGTGCGTCGGGACGCATCCTCGACGCGGCGCCGATCATCGACGCCGCACACGAACGTGGTGCGCTGGTGACCGTCGGCCTCGATCTGCTCGCCGCCACGCTCGTCACGCCGCCGGGTGAGCAGGGCGCCGACGTCTGCTTCGGCAGCACCCAACGATTCGGCGTGCCGATGGGCTTCGGTGGCCCGCACGCGGGTTACCTGTCGGTGCACTCCAAGCACGCGCGGCAGCTGCCCGGCCGACTGGTCGGGGTGTCCAAGGACGCTGACGACAACCTCGCCTACCGACTGGCGTTGCAAACCCGGGAGCAGCACATCCGCCGGGAGAAGGCGACCAGCAACATCTGTACGGCGCAGGTGCTTCTCGCAGTCGTCGCGGCGATGTACGCCTCCTACCACGGTCCGCAGGGCCTCACGGCCATCGCCCGCCGTGTGCACGATTCGGCCGTCACGCTCGCCGACAGTCTGGCGGCGGCCGGACACCAGGTCGAGCACGGCACGTTCTTCGACACCGTGTTGGTCCGGACGCCAGGCCGATCGGATGCCGTGGTTGCCTACGCCAAGGAGGAGAACGTCAATCTGCGTCGCGTCGACGACGACCGGGTGGCGATCAGCTGTGACGAGACCACCACCGACGCCGACCTGGCCGTCGTCTTGCGCGCCTTCGGCGCCGAAGGCGTTGTGCGCAAGCCGTTCTCACAGCCCATCGAGACCCGCACGTCGGAGTTCCTCACCCACCCCGCGTTCAACCGGCACCGCACCGAGACCGCGATGCTGCGCTATCTGCGTTCGCTGTCCGACAAGGACATCGCACTCGACCGCAGCATGATCCCGTTGGGCTCCTGCACGATGAAGCTGAACGCCACCGCCGAGATGGAGCCCATCACATGGCCGGGCTTCGCCGACCTGCATCCGTTCGCACCCGCCGACGACACCCGCGGAATCCGAGAACTGATCGGCACCCTCGAGGACTGGCTGGTCTCCATCACCGGATACGACCGGGTGAGTCTGCAGCCCAACGCCGGATCGCAGGGAGAGTACGCGGGGCTGCTGGCCATTCGGCGCTATCACGAGAGCCGCGGTGACGACCGCCGCGACATCTGCCTGATCCCGTCCAGCGCGCACGGCACCAACGCGGCATCCGCGGTGATGGCGGGGATGCGCGTGGTGGTCGTCGCCTGCCGGACGAACGGTGATGTCGACGTCGACGACCTGCGAGCCAAGATCGACGAGCACCGCGGGACCCTGGCCGCCATCATGGTGACCTACCCATCCACCCACGGAGTGTTCGAGCACGACATCCGTGACATCTGTGCCGCCGTCCACGACGCCGGGGGACAGGTCTACCTCGACGGCGCCAACCTCAACGCTCTCGTCGGTGTCGCTCGGCCAGGTCACTTCGGCGGGGATGTCAGCCATCTGAACCTGCACAAGACGTTCTGTATCCCGCACGGCGGCGGCGGCCCGGGGGTCGGTCCCATCGGCGTCCGTGAGCACCTCGCGGAGTTCCTCCCGGGGCATCCGCTCGCCCCCGAACTGCCCGGCGACATCACCATCTCGGCGGCACCCTACGGCTCGGCGTCCATCCTGCCGATCACCTACGCATACATCGCGATGATGGGTGCCGACGGCCTGCGACGGGCGACCCTGACCGCGATCGCCTCGGCCAACTACATCGCACGACGGCTCGGCGACCATTACCCGGTGCTGTACACCGGTGACGACGGCCTCGTCGCGCACGAGTGCATCCTCGACCTCCGCCCGCTCACCAAGGACACCGGCGTGACCGTCGACGATGTCGCAAAGCGCCTCGCCGACTACGGTTTCCATGCGCCCACTATGAGCTTCCCGGTGGCGGGGACCCTGATGGTGGAGCCCACCGAGAGCGAGAACCTCGACGAGATCGACGCCTTCTGTGACGCGATGATCGCGATCCGCGGCGAAGTCGACCAGGTCGGTGACGGCGTGTGGCCCGCCGAGGACAATCCGCTCCGGGGCGCGCCCCACACGGCGGAGAGCCTGGTCGGGGAGTGGGATCACCCGTACTCGCGAGAGGTCGCGGTCTACCCGCAGGGGCTTCCGTCAGCGGGTGCACGACCGAAGGTCTGGCCCGCCGTCCGACGCATCGACGGCGTCTTCGGTGATCGCAACCTCGTCTGCAGTTGTCCGCCCATCGAGGCCTTCAGCAGCTGAGTAATGCGGCCGGCGGTTGCGTGGGTCCGCCGGCCGATGGGATGCGAGCGCGCCGCAGCCTCAGCCTCCGGCAGCGGGACTGGTCGCCGCGGACGACGGCTCGGCCGAACTCGCCGGCGGACCGAAGTCACGACCGAAGACGAGGCGGTTGATGGTCAAGACCGCGGGTGCCGGTGGCACCGGTAGCGGCTCGCGGGTCACCGGGAAGGTTACGGTCGGAGTGGGTTCGGGCAACGGGGCATCGCCGCGGAATCCCAACGCCGTCAGGGTCGCGAGGTGTTCGGGCTTCGCCACGTAGTCGAAGAAGTCGGAGACCGCGTCGGTCTGGACTGCCGACACCCCGGAACCGGCCAGGCGGACCACCGGGAAGTCGGCGAATGGGGTGGGACCCGACGGCAGCACCTCGGACACCTTCTCCTCGTTGTCACCGCGGGTCAGTTGGTACAGCTGCTGCTCGGTGATCGGCACCGCGTGGATGCTTGCCGCGGAGTCGTCGGCTGCCTCGGCGATCTGCTTGACCGCGCCGCTCGCCGAGCCGTCGGGTGAGGATGGTGCACCGTCGGTGAGGGCCTCGATACTCGATGCCACACGAGGTAGCGCGGCGTCTTCGGCGGTCAGACTGTCGGAGCGGGTCACCTGCGTCGCGACCGCCTGAGCGGCCAGCGCAGTCGGATCCGACTGCGCCCCGGTCGGCATCGCGAGTCGCAACGATCCCCACTTCGGCAACCCGAGGTCGCTGAGGCTGTTGTCGCGGCGCTGCAGGGTCGGCAGCTGGCCCCAGTCCAGCCCACTCGCGGCGGCCGCCTTGGCCAGATCGGGGGCGGTGGCCAGCACCACCGGCGACGTGACCAGCGAACGGGCGTCACCTTCCACCGCGTCCGGGCGTGCGGTGGTCAGCTCCGACGACCAGACAGAGGACTGCGGCACCCATGCCGATGGTTCGGCACCGAGTGACTTGGTATCCCATCCGCCGACCAGCCCGTCGAGCGTCACCTTCGGGTCACCGGCGCGGACCGCGACGGTGATGCAGTGGTCTCGCACGATGGGCCGATCCGAGCTGTACTGCTTGGCGATCGTCCCGAGGCCATCGGCGAGCCCGGGATCGGCGATGATCGACACGGTGGTGTCGCCCTCGACACACACGCCGGCGGCCGCGTCACCCTGACGCGCGATGTGATCGCCCAGCTGGCGCCAGACGACGACCAGGCCTCCGACCAGGACCAACGCGAGGAGAACTGCGACCACGCCGCGGCTCACGCCACGTCGGCCGTCGCTACTACGGTGATGTGCCAACCCCCGTACCTTCCGTCTCGGGCCACCGGTCGCCCCATGCAGGCGACCGGTTGCCCGGACGCACTGCTAACCGTTGGCGGCTTTGAACTCGCGTCGCTTGCGATGAAGGATCGGCTCAGTGTAGCCGCTCGGCTGAGCAGCTCCGTCGAGGATGAGTTCCTTCGCGGCCTGGAACGCGATGTTGGTGTCGAAGTCGGGGGCCAGCGGGCGGTACGAGGGATCGCCTTCGTTCTGCCGGTCGACCACCGGTGCCATCCGCTCCAGCGCGGCGACGATGTCGTCGGACGAGACGATCCCGTGGTGCAACCAGTTGGCCAGCAGCTGGCTCGAGATCCGCAGGGTCGCGCGATCCTCCATCAGTGCCACGTCGTGGATGTCGGGCACCTTCGAGCAACCGACACCGTGGTCGATCCAGCGGACCACGTAGCCGAGGATCGACTGCGCGTTGTTGTCCAGCTCCTGTCGCTTCTCCTCATCGGACCAGTCGGTCTTGGGTGCGAGAGGGATGGTCAGGATGTCGTCGACCGTCGCCGGATCGCGCTTGGCGATCTCGTCCTGACGCTCGAACACGTCCACCAGGTGGTAGTGCAGCGCGTGCAGCGTCGCGGCCGTCGGGGACGGCACCCACGCGGTGTTGGCGCCCGACTTCGGATGGCCGATCTTCTGATCGAGCATGTCGGCCATCAGATCCGGCATGGCCCACATGCCCTTACCGATCTGTGCCTTGTGCTGGAGGCCGGCGTGCAGACCGGTGTCGACGTTGAAGTCCTCGTAGGCCTTGATCCAGGTCTGGGCCTTCATCTCGCCCTTGCGGACCACCGCGCCGGCACGCATCGACGTGTGGATCTCGTCGCCGGTGCGGTCCAGGAATCCGGTGTTGATGAACACGACTCGGTCCTGCGCGGCCTTGATCGCGGCCTTGAGGTTGACCGTGGTGCGGCGCTCCTCGTCCATGATCCCGACCTTGAGGGTGTTCTCGGGAAGACCGAGCACCTCTTCCACACGACCGAACAGCTCGACGGTGAACGCGACCTCGTCGGGACCGTGCATCTTGGGCTTGACGATGTAGATCGACCCCGTCCGAGAGTTCTGCAGGCCCGCGGCCTGCGCACCCTGCGGCCCGTTCGCCTCACCCCCGGCGCGGGACAGCCCGTGAATACCGATCAGCGACGTGAACAGCCCGTCGAGGATGCCCTCCGGGACCTCGTTGCCGTCCGCGTCGAGGATCGCGTCGTTGGTCATGAGATGCCCGACATTGCGGACGAACAGCAACGACCGGCCGTGGAGTTCCAGATCGGAACCGTCCGGCGCGGTGTAGACGCGGTTCTGGTTGAGCACACGGGTGAAGGTCTTGCCCGCCTTGGACACCTCTTCGGCGAGGTCGCCTCGGTTGAGCCCCAGCCAGTTGCGGTAGCCGACCACCTTGTCGTCGGCGTCGACCGCGGCCACCGAGTCCTCGAAGTCCATGATCGTGGTGATGGCCGACTCGACTACGACGTCCTTGATGCCCGCCGGATCGGTCGAACCGATCGGCGACTCCGGATCGATCTCGATGTCGAGGTGGAGCCCGTTGTGGCGCAGCAGGACCGACGTCGGGGTGTCGGGTGCACCGCGGTAGCCGACGAACGCGGACGGATCGGCCAGGGTCGACGTCGCACCGTCGGCCAGCGTGACGGTGAGACCGCCGTCACCGACGGCGAACGAGACGACGTCGGTGTAGCTGCACTGCTCGAGCGGCACGGCCTTGTCGAGGAAGTCCTTGGCGTAGGCGATGACCTTGTCGCCGCGCACCTTGTTGTACGAGGTGCCCTTCTCCGCGCCGTCGGCCTCGGAGATGGCATCGGTGCCGTACAGCGCGTCGTAGAGCGAGCCCCAGCGTGCGTTCGACGCATTGAGCGCGAAGCGGGCGTTGAGAACAGGGACCACCAGCTGCGGACCGGCGGTGCTCGTGATCTCCGAATCGACACCCGCGGTGCGGATCTGGAAGTCCTCGGGCACCTCGGTGAGGTAGCCGATGTCGGTGAGGAACGCCTTGTAAGCGGCGTGGTCGAATTCACCCGGACCGGCCGGGTGCTCGGTGTGCCACTGGTCGATCTTGGCCTGCAGATCGTCACGGACGGCCAGCAGTTCGCGGTTGCGTGGAGCCAGGTCGGCGATCACAGAGGCCGCGCCGGACCAGAAGGCGTCCTGGTCTACACCGGTGCCGGGCAACGCCTCAGAATCGATGAAGTCGTACAGGACCGATGCGACCTGCAAGCCGTCGACGGTGACGCGATCCGACATGTCAGCCTTCCTCTCGAGTACCCACCACGCCGCTGTCCATCGAGCCGGCCGGTGGCGATCGGCATCCATGCTACTCGGCGGTAATCTGCCGGATCACCTGACGTCTCGGACAGGTTCCGCCCCCGGGCTACCGGACGTTCCGGGCCGGTCAGGGCTGTTCGTGACCGTCATTGCATGGTCATCTGCGGAGTTCTGTCAACCCGTTTTGCGATCGATCAACTCTGCGCACCGTGACACGATGCGGTCGCGGAGAAGTGCTCCGGCGTGCGCGATCGTGGTCTGCTCCCGCGCGTATGCGGCTCGTCCGGCGGGCGTCTCGATCGGCACCGGTGAGTACCCCAGCCCGGTCACGTCGTACGGACTGGCCCGCATGTCGAGTTCACGTGCGCGCAAGGCGAGTTCGAAGGCGTCGGCGGTCAGCTCGGCGGGCAGCAGGGGAGCGAGGGTGAAACACGCGCGATAGAGATCCATCGTCGCGTGGAGGCACCCCGGTTGCTCGACGTCGAGCTGATCGGCCCGTGTCAGCGACCGCTCGTTGCGGCCCCGGGCGGGATCGGTGAAGAACCGGAACGCGTCGAAGTGCGTGCACCGCAGTGGCATCGATTCCACCACGGCGTCGGTCCCGGCCGCCCCGAGCCGCAGCGGCAGAGAGTGCCGCGGGCGATCGGTGCGATAGACCATCGCCCATTCGTGAAGCCCGAAGCATCCCATCCGGGGAGGGCGGGCCGCGGTCGCCGACAACAAGTTGACCGTCTGCCGCAGCGCCCGAATCCTGCTGTCGAGGAACTCCGACGACGCGGTCACGCCCTCCGTCGATCGGTGATACCCGCGGGTGGCGAGCAACTCGTCGGCGGCGTGCTGCCGATCCTCGACGAGGACGACCCCGAAGCCCGGGTGCCAACGTTCCAGATGGGCGGGACGTGACGAGTAGTACGTGAACAGGAAATCGATGACCTGGTGTTCGGCCCCCGCGCGTCGCCGACGGAGATAGGGGCCGACGAGGTCGCCGACGCGCTGTTCGTGGTCGGCACGGCGGGCCGTCCACTGCTCGGGTGCGAGAAGTGTCGGGGTCGCGCCGTGAGTCGTCTCGGTCGTCATGTCAGACCCGATGGGTCTCGTCCCGGACCGTACCGACGAACTCCTCGACCAGGTCGGCCAGCGCGACGATGCCGATGGTCCGCCCGTTGTCGTCGACGACCGCGCCGAGATGCGAACTCGTGCGTCGGAGCGCGCCGGTCGCCTCGTCGAGCAGGGTCGTCGACGCGATGACCGGCAACGGTCGGATCTTGTCGACGCCGATGATCGTCGACGGACCGATCCGCTCGTCGAGGATCTCGTCGAGGACGTCCTTGAGGTGCAGGTAGCCGGTGAATGTGCCGTCGGAGCCGCGAACCGGGAATCGGGAGAACCCCGTCTCCGACACCGCCTCCTCGACGGAGCCGAGTGTCGGGCCGCTGCCACCGCTGCTCGGATTGCGCTGGGTGTCGACACTGCGCATCTCCTCCAGCGGGATCATCACCTCGGTCACGGCGCGACCCACCGACACGAGCGCGCGCGTGAGCCGTTCGTGTTCCTCGGCGTCCAGCAGACCTTCTTGCTTCGACTCACCGATCATCTGGGCGAGTTCGCCGGTGGAGACCGTGCTGTCGAGTTCGTCCTTCGGCGTCACCCGCAGCAGACGCAGGGAGATGTTCGCGGTCCAGTTGTAGAAGGCGATCAGCGGCCGCACCAGACGGATGAAGGCCAGGTGCACCGGCACGAGCAGCATCGCGGACGACTCGGGACCCGCCAGTGCGATGTTCTTGGGCACCATCTCGCCGATGAGGATGTGTAGGACCACCACCAGTGACAATGCGATGGCGAACGAGATCGGGTGCAACAGCGCGTCCGGCACGTGCACCAGGTGCAGGGGCTCCTCGATGATGTGGGCCACCGCGGGTTCACCGACCCGGCCGAGCAGGATCGAGCAGATCGTGATGCCGAGTTGAGCTCCCGCGAGCATGAGTGACAACCGTTCACCCGCGCGGATGACGGTGCGGGCACGGCGTTTGCCGCTCTCTTCCAGTGCTTCGAGGCGATCGCGCCGCGCGGAGATGAGGGAGAACTCGGCGCCGACGAAGAACGCGTTGCCGCCGAGGAGCACCAGCGCGAGCACGACGCCCCAGATGTCCCCGCTCATGACTCGTCGTCCGATCCGACGCCGGAGGATCGCGGACGCAGGGACACCACGTCGATCCGTCGACCGTCCATCTGCATGACGATCGCCTTCCACTCCGGATCGCCCGCGGCTGCGAACTCGTCGTCGTCGTCGGACTCGACCGTGGGCAGTCGTTGCGGCAGATCCACGGAGTCGCCGACGCGGGCGATCCGGCCGAGTTCGTACATGAGGAGGCCGCCGAGGGTGTCGTATGACCCCTCGGGCGCGCGATAGCCGATCGCGTCGGCGAGTTCGTCGAGGCGCAGCAGGCCCGCGCACAGATAGCCGTCCCCGTCCACCTGGACGTCGGCACGCTCGTTGTCGTGTTCGTCGGTGACGTCGCCGAGGATCTCCTCGATGAGGTCTTCGGTGGTCACGATGCCGGCGGTGCCGCCGTACTCGTCGATGACGACGCAGACCTCCATGCCGTCGGCCCGGATCTGCTCCATCAGTGCATCGCCGTCCAGGCTGGTGGGGACGCGTGCGACGGTCCGCGCAAGAGATGCGACGGGGGTCTGCGCCTGACGCTCGGGGCTGACGGTGAAGGCCTGTTTGATGTGGACGACGCCGATCAGGTCGTCGAGGTCGCCGTCGACGACGACCGGGAACCGGGAATGCCCGGTGCGGGACGACGCCATCACGAGGTCGCGGACGGAGTCCTCGCGGTCGAGGCACTCGACCGTCACCCGGGGCGTCATCAGGTCCTCGGCGGTCAGCTCACCGAATCTCAGCGAGCGGTTGACCAGCGCAGCGGTGTCGGCGTCGATCGATCCCTGCTGCGCCGAGGTCCGGACCAGCGAGACTAACTCCTGCGGCGACCGCGCCGATCGGAGTTCCTCGGCGGGTTCGATGCCCAGCCGTCGTACGACCCAGTTGGCCGAGCCGTTGAGGCCTTTGATCGCCCATCCGAACACCGCGGAGAAGAACGTCATCGGACCGGCGGTCGCGCGGGCGACGGCGAGCGGGCGGGCGATGGCCAGATTCTTCGGGATCAACTCGCCGAGGACCATCGACAACGAGGTGGCGATCACCAGAGCGAGGATCAGCGACACCGCCGACACCGCCGACGAACCGAGGCCGATCGCCTCGAGCGCTGGTGAGAACAGATGTGCCAGCACCGGTTCGGCGATGTAACCGGTGATCAGCGTCGTGATGGTGATGCCGAGCTGCGCGCCCGACAACTGGAACGAGAGTGTGCGATGCGCTCGCTCGACCAATCGGGATCGACGGTCGCCGGTGGTGGCCACGTCGTCGGCGATGGTCGATCGCTCGAGAGCGGTGAGCGAGAACTCGGCTGCGACGAACAACGCCGTGCCGAGGGTCAGTGCGACGAACCCGATCAGTCCGGCCGCATAGACGAGGTATTCCACCCGTCACCACCCGCCCGGCAACGGGCGTCCTTCGGCGAAGCCTGCCGTCGTCTGGACGCCGAGCACCACCCGATCGTGGAGTTCGTCCAGACTGCGGGCACCGGTGTAGGTCGCGGTGCTGCGTACGCCTGCGCAGATGTGGTCGATGAGGTCCTCGACGCTGGGGCGTTCCGGATCGAGCTGGATGCGCGAACTCGAGATGCCCTCCTCGAACAGCGCCTTGCGGGCACGGTCGTACGCGCCGTCGCCCGCCGACCTGGCGGCGACCGCACGTTTGGATGCCATCCCGAACCCCACCTTGTAGAGGCCGTCCGAGTCCCGATGGAGGTCGCCAGGGGACTCGTAGGTACCCGCGAACCACGAACCGATCATCACGTTCGACGCGCCCGCCGCCAGCGCCAGAGCGACGTCCCGAGGATGGCGGACGCCACCGTCGGCCCAGACGTGGGCGCCGTGTTCGCGTGCCACGGCGGCACATTCGGCGACCGCGGAGAACTGCGGTCGGCCGACCCCGGTCATCATCCGGGTGGTGCACATCGCGCCGGGGCCGACCCCGACCTTCACGATCGACGCACCGGCCTCCACGAGATCCAACGTGCCGTCCGCCGACACCACGTTGCCCGCCACGATCGGCACGCCCGGATCGCTCTCGGCGAGCGCCGACAACGCGGTCAACATCTTCTCCTGGTGGCCATGTGCGGTGTCGATGACGAGCAGATCTGCTCCGGCCTCCACCAGGGCACGTGCCTTGCCCACCACGTCACCGTTGATGCCGACCGCCGCAGCGATCCGCAGACGCCCGGACTGGTCGACATTCGGCTGGTAGATCCCGTGCCGCAGCGCGCCGACGCGGGTCAACACCCCGGCGAGCCGACCGTCGTCGTCGGTCAGGATCGCCAGACCGACATGTCGATCGCCGACCGCGTCGAAGACCTCACGTGGCGGTGTGTGGACCGACATCGTGGTGATGTCCGGATCGAGGACCTCACGGACCCTCGTGAACCGGTCGACGTCGCGGCACAGCTTCTCGGTGACCACACCGATCGGCCGACCGTCCTCGACCACCACCGCGAGTCCGTGTGCCCGCTTGGGCAGCAGCGTCAGCGCATCGGCGACGGAGTTCTCCGGGGTCAACGTCACCGGTGTGTCGGCGATCAGATGACGGGACTTGACGAAGGCGATCGACGCCTGCGCGGCGGCGATCGGCAGATCCTGGGGGAGGACCACCAACCCACCGCGGCGGGCCACCGTCTCGGCCATCCGCTTGCCGGCGACGGCGGTCATGTTCGCCACCACCAGCGGGATGGTGGTGCCGCTGCCGTCCCGCGTCGAGATGTCGACGTCGAAACGTGACGTCACGTCGGACCGGTTGGGCACGATGAACAGATCGTCGTAGGTCAGGTCATGGGCGGGCCGATGGCCCTCGAGGAATCTCACGATGTGGGTGAACGCTCCTGTCAGGCTTCGATTTCCGACCGGTCCTCGCTCCACAGGGTGTGGAAGGTGCCGGGCTTGTCGACGCGCTGGTAGGTGTGCGCGCCGAAGAAGTCGCGGAGTCCCTGGGTGAGCGCGGCGGGCAGGCGTTCGCTCCGCAGCGCGTCGTAGTACGACAGCGACGAGGAGAACGCCGGGACCGGGATGCCGAGCGTGGTGGCCGTCGCGACCACGCGGCGCCAACTGTCCACCGCGTTCTCCACGGCGTCGCGGAAGTACGGGGCCAGCAGCAGACTGGGGAGTTCCGGGTTCTCGGCATAGGCATCGCGGATGCGGTTGAGGAACTTGGCGCGGATGATGCAGCCGCCGCGCCAGATGGTGGCCAGGTCGCCGGGATGGACGTCCCAGTCGTACTCCTCGCTGCCCGCGGCGATCTGATCGAAGCCCTGTGCGTAGGCCACCACCTTGGACGCGTAGAGCGCCTTGTTGATGTCGGCGATGAAGGTGTCGGTGTCGGTGGGGGCCGCGGCGAGGGTGCCCGAGGCCAACCCCTGGGCCTGCTTGCGCTGGTCGGTGGCACTCGACAGCGCCCGCGCGAAGACCGCTTCGGCGATTCCGGTGGTCGGGATGCCGAGGTCGAGGGCGGACTTGACGGTCCAGCGGCCCGTGCCCTTCTGGCCGGCGGCATCGACGATGACGTCGACGAGCGGCTTGCCGGTCTCGGCGTCGACCTGGGACAGCACCTCGGCGGTGATCTCGACCAGGTAGCTGTCGAGATCGCCGGAGTTCCACTCGCGGAAGACGTCGGCGATCTTCGACACCGGCAGATCGAGCGCCTTGCGCATCAGGTCGTAGGCCTCACCGATGAGCTGCATGTCGGCGTACTCGATGCCGTTGTGGACCATCTTGACGAAGTGGCCCGACCCGTCGGGGCCGATGTGGGTACAGCAGGGTTCCCCGTCGACATGTGCTGAGATCGACTCGAGGAGCGGGCCGAGGGACTCGTAGGACTCCTTGGGCCCGCCGGGCATGATCGACGGTCCGTTGAGCGCCCCCTCCTCTCCTCCGGAGATACCTGCGCCGACGAAATTGAGTCCGCGTTTGGACATCGCGGCCTCGCGGCGGATGGTGTCGGTGTAGAGGGAGTTGCCGCCGTCGATGATGATGTCGCCTTCCTCCATCAGGTTGGCGAGTTCCTCGATCACGGCATCGGTGGGGTCGCCGGCCTTGACCATGATCAGCACCCGCCGTGGCTTCTCGAGCGCGGCCACGAACTCGGCCATCGACTCGGTCCGTACGAAGGACCCATCGTCACCGTGCTTCTCCAGCAGGGCGTCGGTCTTGGCGATGCTGCGATTGTGCAGGGCGACGGTGTGTCCGTGCCGAGCGAAGTTTCGGGCGATGTTGGAGCCCATGACCGCGAGGCCGGTGACCCCGATCTGGGCGCTGCCGGACGCAGAGGAGGTGTCGACGGTGTTCATGGTTCCCAAGCCTAGGGCCTCCGGGTGAGCGAATGGTCGGGGTGGATACCCGAACTCGACCGGACCGACTCGCTGCCTCGGTGCAGGCGTGACTGTGTCACGCCGCGGAGATCAGTCGACTCAGCTCGGTCAGCCAGGGGATCGCCACCGCCAGGGTGGGCACGACCAGGATCGCGGCCGCGGCCGCGTAGGCGGTGACGGCGATCCACGGCGCCGGCCGTCCGCGCGTCAGGCGATGGATACGGGCCAACGTGGTCGGACCGCCGACGGCCATCGCGCCCCGCGGGGCCACGGCGTCGGCGCACGCGACCAGGGCGCGTCCCAGGGTGGTGGGAGCCGTCGCGCGAACGGCCTGGTCGTCGGCGAGAGCCTCGACGAGCAACTCGACTGCGCCGAGGGCGGAATGGCTGCGGACCACGCGCGGGAAAGCCTCGTGTAGAGCGATGAACGCCTCCAGCACCAGGTCGTGTCGTGCCCGCAGGTGGGCGCGCTCGTGGGCGATGACGGCCGTCAGCTCGTCGCGGGAGAGACGCGTGACGACTCCCTCGCTGACCACCACCCGCTGCCGGAGTCCGGGCAGACAATAGGCGAGGGGTTGTGCGACATCGATCATCCGCACGTCGCGGGCGAACAACGGGTGGGTCGCGTCGGTCCGGTCACAGCGATCGAGGATGTCGATCAACTGTCGGTGGACGGCGCGACGTGCGCGGGTGCGGAACCCGACGCGGATGCCGGTGTAGAAGAGTCGGGCGCCGACCATCAGGGTGAGGGCGAAGACGCCGACACAGATCAGCCAGAGAGGCAGACCCATGCGGTCGATCTCGGCCAGCGGATTGGTGGTGGGGGCACCGTCGGGACCGGGCGCGAGCAGATTGGCCGCGATGGCCAGTCCGGTGCTGAACGCAGACAGCACAGCGGCCAGTGCGATGGCCTGCCAGAGCGTCATGGCAGCGCGCGGTGCGCGCAGCGGCCATCGAGCCCGCGACAGGGCCTCCGGCGCCGGGCCGATGAGCACCAGCGTCAGAATCCCGAAGAGCAGGGCTGTCATCAAGCGGTCCTTGCGTGGGCTGTTGGTGATGCGGTGGGTGGATCGGACCCGAATCTATCCGGAGTCCGTCGAACCCCGGGCGGCTTCGAGTTCATCGAGCGCGCTCCGCAGAGCGGCTGCTTCGTCGGCTCCGACTCGACCGACGAACGAGACCAGCGCGGCATGCCGGGAACCCGGGGCGTCGGCCTCGCTGAGGGCGTCGACCATCAGGCTCGCGACCAGGTCCTCACGCGGATGCGTGGGCACGTACTTGTGCGCACGGTCGTCACGGATCTGGGTGACCAGGCTCTTCTTTGCCAGACGCTGCAGCACGGTCATGACGGTGGTGTACGCCAGTGACCGATCCCGGGACAGTTCGGCGTGGACCTGCCGCACCGTCTGCGGTGTGGGACTGGCCCAGAGGGAGTCCATCACCGCGCGCTCGAGATCACCGAGTCCATTCATTCTTCGCATTTTACCGTTGCTTTCCCTGCCGGCCCATGTAGCGCTCAACCTGTGTTCGAAATCGCCGTATTCCCGCCGCTTGACAGGATTGGTAAGGCTAGCCTACATTAATGACACGTCGGACCGCGCGAGAGTCCTGAGGGCTGCAGAGACCCCCGGTCCACGCCACGGTAGGCCCCACGTTCATTGCGAACGTGGGGCCTATCGGTTTCTCGGGGCAGGTCAGGGCCGAGGCTCACCGTCGGTGGGCCACATGCCAGTCTTGCTCTCATGACGGACATCGACAGTGGAGATGCAGCGGAGTTCTTCGGTATGGGATTCGACCAGGGGCTAGGACTCCGGTTCGAGAGCGTCACCGGCGATGAGGTGGTGGCGACCCTGGAGATCACCGCGGCGCACCATCAACCGTTCGGCATCGTCCACGGCGGGGTGTACTGCGCCGTCGCCGAGAGTGTCGCGAGCGTCAGCGGCTACACCTGGTTGCAGCAGACCGGGATCGGTGGCACGGCCGTGGGGGTCAACAACAACACCGACTTCCTCAAGTCGCGCAGCGAGGGCACGGTGACCGCACGCAGCACCCCGATCCACCGGGGTCGGCGCCAGCAGCTGTGGCTCGTCGAGATGGTCGCCGACGACGGCGCGACACTCGCGCGATCTCAGGTGCGTCTGCAGAACATCGAGCTCCCCGCGTCCTCGACCGGTTCCTGACCCCGGACCGACGTTTCCGGTGAACCTCGCACTCGCCGTGCTGCTCTCGCTGCTGTGCGTGATCCGCAACTGACGGTGCGATCGGATTCGCTCGCCGCGCCCGGCGACGGCCCGCGTGGCAGGATGTCGGCTACGCCCGGGCGGGCGGTGGTCGTACAACGGCCGACGGAGAGAGAAGGTACGGGTGCGACTGTCGCCGCATGAGCAGGAACGGCTGCTGATCTCCTACGCCGCCGAACTGGCGCGGCGGCGGCAGGCCAGGGGGCTGCGGCTCAACCATCCCGAGGCCGTCGCCCTCATCACCGACCACGTGCTGGAGGGTGCACGCGACGGTCGGACCGTCGCCGAGTTGATGACCTCCGGGCGGGAGGTGCTCTCCCGCGCCGACGTTCTCGACGGCATCCCCGAGATGTTGCACGACGTCCAGGTGGAGGCGACCTTCCCGGACGGCACCAAGCTGGTCACCGTGCACGAGCCGATCGGTTGAGGGGCCCATGTCGGACGTCACAGGCGACGATGCACACCCCCGCGTCGCAGAATCGGGACCCGGGGACTCGGCAGCATCGGCACGGTCGGGACCTGTGCCGGGGGAGATCATCCCGGTCGCCGGCACCATCGAGCTGAACGAGGGCGCCGACCCGTTGACCCTCGAGGTGCGCAATACCGGGGACCGTCCCGTGCAGGTCGGGAGTCATGTGCACTTCCCACAATCCAACGCCGCTCTCGAGTTCGATCGCTCAGCGGCACACGGTCGACGACTGGACATCCCGGCCGGCACCGCCGTCCGCTTCGAGCCGGGAATCGAGATGTCGGTGACGCTGGTCCCGATCGGCGGGACCCGTGAGGTGTACGGGATCACCCTCGACGCGCCGGGAAGGCTCGACTGATGGCAACACTCGGCAGAGACCGCTACGCGCAACTCTTCGGACCCACCGTCGGCGACCGGATCCGGCTGGCCGACACCGATCTCCTGATCGAGGTCACCGAGGATCGCAGCGGCGGTCCCGGACGTGCGGGCGACGAGGCGGTCTTCGGCGGCGGCAAGGTGATCCGTGAGTCGATGGGGCAGAGCCGTGCGACCCGCGCGGAGGGGGCTCCCGACACCGTCATCACCGGTGTCGTCGTCCTCGATCACTGGGGGGTCATCAAGGCGGACGTGGGGATTCGCGACGGTCGAATCGTCGCGATGGGCAAGGCGGGCAACCCCGACACGATGGACGGTGTCCATCCCGACCTCGTGATCGGCCCGTCGACGGAGATCATCGCGGGCAACGGCAAGATCCTCACCGCGGGCGGCATCGACTGCCACGTCCACTTCATCTGTCCGCAGATCATGGATGAGGCGCTCGGCAATGGAATCACCACCGTGATCGGCGGCGGCACGGGCCCAGCGGAGGGCAGCAAGGCGACGACGGTCACGCCCGGCGCCTGGCACCTCGCGTCGATCTTGCGCGCCACCGACGGTTGGCCGCTGAACATCGCCTTGCTCGGCAAGGGCAACACCGTCAACCCCGCCGCGATGCACGAGCAGATTCGGGCGGGGGTGTCGGGCTTCAAACTGCACGAGGACTGGGGGAGCACGCCGGCCGCGATCGACGCCTGCCTGCGCGTCGCCGACGAGACCGGCGTGCAGGTCGCACTGCACTCGGACACCCTCAACGAGGCGGGATTCGTCGAGACGACGCTCGGCGCGATCGCCGGTCGCAGCATCCACGCGTATCACACGGAGGGGGCCGGCGGCGGCCACGCGCCCGACATCATCACGGTTGCCGCGAGTCCGAACGTCCTCCCCAGTTCCACCAATCCGACGCGTCCGCACACGGTCAACACGCTCGACGAGCATCTCGACATGCTGATGGTGTGCCATCACCTCAACCCGACGGTCCCTGAGGACCTGGCGTTCGCGGAGAGTCGGATCCGGCCGTCGACCATCGCTGCAGAAGACCTGCTGCACGACCTCGGCGCCATCTCGATGATCGGTTCGGACTCGCAGGCGATGGGCCGTATCGGCGAGGTCGTGCTGCGCACCTGGCAGACCGCACATGTCATGAAGAGCAAGCGCGGACCGTTGCCCGGTGACGGTCCGGCCGACAACGTCCGCGCTCAGCGCTACATCGCCAAGTACACGATCTGTCCCGCCGTCGCGCACGGCTTCGACGCCGAGATCGGATCGATCGAGGACGGCAAGCTCGCCGACCTCGTCCTGTGGGATCCGGCGTTCTTCGGCGTCCGACCCGAGCTCGTCATCAAGGGAGGCGCGATCGCATGGGCCGCGATGGGTGACGCGAATGCGTCGATCCCGACGCCGCAGCCGGTGTTGCCGCGCCCGATGTTCGGCGCCGCACCCAAGACGGCCGCCGACACGTCGCTCACCTTCGTCGCTCAGGGCGGCCTCGACGACGGGCTCGCCGACCGACTCGGACTCGACCGTCGATTGGTGGCGGTCACCGACACCCGGTCGGTCGGCAAGGCCGACATGCCGAACAACGACGCGTTACCCGACATCCGGGTGGATCCCGACACCTTCACCGTCCGCGTCGACGGTGAGGTCTGGGACTCCGAGCCGGTGGGGTCACTGCCGATGGCCCAGCGGTACTTCCTGTTCTGAGCACACCATGACCACAGAGCAGATCCCTTCGGAGGGAGCACATCCCGGGCGGTACGCGAACTCACCGCTCGCCATGATGCTGACCCTCGCCGACTCCCGGCTGCCGGTGGGCGGCCACGTCCATTCCGGTGGAGTCGAGCAGGCGATCGCCGACGGGCTGATCCGTGGCCTGCCCTCGTTGGCCGACCATCTCCATCGGAGGCTGACCACCAGCGGTCTGGTGGCCGCCTCGATCGCCGCCGCGGTTGCCGACGATGTCGTCGATGTCGGTCGCGCACAGGTCGAGACCGACGCTCGGACACCGTCGCCCGCCGCCCGCAAGGCGTCGCTGGCGCAGGGACGGGGGATGGCCCGCCTCGCCCGCCGGATGTGGCCCGAGCGCGATTGGACGGCGCACGCACCGACCACACACCTGCCGGTGATCTCCGGGGC
The DNA here is from genome assembly GCF_000334455.1 of Gordonia soli NBRC 108243. Lineage (GTDB taxonomy): Bacteria > Actinomycetota > Actinomycetes > Mycobacteriales > Mycobacteriaceae > Gordonia > Gordonia soli. The sequence continues at coordinate 113,691 of NZ_BANX01000026.1, read as the reverse complement.
AGTCGGGCGGGCGTGCCGCCTCTCCGGGTTCCACACCGCGCTGGTGCTGGTCTACACCACGGTGAGCGGCTCGGCGACGGCCGGACAACGACTGCTCGCACTGGACCCGGCCGACGTGGCGATCCTCATCGCCGACCTCGGCGCGGAATGTGAACGGGTTGCCGCCGCCGCGGCCGTCGGACTCGCCGACCTCAGCGACCCGGCCCTCGACGTGCTCGCCGAACGCCACGAACGTCGACCGATGCCGCTGTTCATGTCCTGATCGTCCATCCCGTCCACCCCGACCGCCCGGCCACCACCGACTATCTGTTCACCGACCACATCGACTGAGGACCGGCACGGTGCCGGTCGACCCGAGGAGAGGAGATCCGTTGCCTCCGCATCTGATCGACGGACAGCCCCACACCCACGACCACGATCGACCGCGACGACACCGCGAACCCGGCGAGGCGCTGCGGATCGGGATCGGTGGTCCGGTCGGTTCCGGCAAGACCGCACTGGTCGCAGCCCTGTGTCGGGAGCTGCGTGACGAACTGTCGGTGGCGGTGCTGACCAACGACATCTACACCACCGAGGACGCCGACTTCCTCCGCCGTCACGCGGTGCTGCCCGACGAACGCATCACCGCGGTGCAGACCGGCGGCTGCCCCCACACGGCGATTCGCGACGACATCACCGCGAACCTCGACGCCATCGATGATCTGGTGGCGGCGAACCCACCTCTAGATCTGATCCTGGTCGAATCCGGTGGCGACAACCTCACCGCCACCTTCTCGACCGGTCTGATCGACGTGCAGATCTTCGTCATCGACGTCGCCGGTGGGGACAAGGTCCCGCGGAAGGGCGGTCCTGGGGTCACGTTCTCGGATCTGTTGGTGGTCAACAAGACCGACCTCGCGGAACGCGTCAACGCAGACCTCTCGGTGATGCGACGCGATGCCGAGAAGGTCCGAGAAGGACGACCGACAGCCCTGATCTCGCTCACCGACGATCCATCGGCGACTGACGTGCTCGACTGGGTTCGCGCACAGTTGGCCGCGGCGGCCGTCGCCGCCCCGTAGCGCGGTGCGTACCGAGGTCGAGATCGTCGCCGAACCCGGACGGTCCCCACGGTTCCGCAGCGTCGGGGGGCTGGCCGTCCGGCGCACCGGCGCCCACACTGTGCATCTGATCGGGACCGCGGCGACTCCGCTGGGCGGCGACCTGGTCACTGTCGACGTCCGCGTCCATCCGGGAGCCCGGCTGACCATGCGGAGCGTCGCCGCCACGATCGCACTCCCGGCGCTCGACCGCGCCGACTCCGAGATCCGATGGCACATCGAGGTCGGGGCCGGCGCGCGACTGGTCGTCGAGCCCGAGCCGACCATCGTCGCCGCCGATGCGGTGCTGCGCACCACCACGGAACTGCACGCGGATCCCGGGTCGGACGTGTCGGTGGCCGAGCACGTCCAGTTGGGACGCACCCTCGAGCGTGACGGCGATGCCCGGGATGCTCTGTGGGAGGGGGCACTTCACGTGGACATCGGATCGGCGCCGGTGCTGCGCCACCGGTTGCGGATGTCCGCCGCGGATGCCCGGCCGCGGGGGCTGAGCAGTACCTTCCGCCACCCCGAGCATCGACCGGACGCGGTCTCGCCGACCGACCTCGTCGGTCGGATGACCCTGGCCGGGGGTGGGAGCCTGACGACCTCCATCGCCGACACGGCGACGGCGGCGAGACGGCTCCGAGACGAACTCGACGTGCCCCTGGTCGGGGGCACGTCGAGGTAGAACCGATCAGGTGGTACGGGTCAGCCGGCCCGGGTCGACGGCTCCTCGTCGCGGTCGGCCTCGCTGGTGGTCTCCGACGGTGCGGCCGGTGCCTGATCGGCACCCAGTGCGCCTGCCTCCACCTCGGGTAGCGACTTCTTCTCCAGTTCGCTCAACTGGCCGAGCGCTGTCCGCGCGTACACCTGCTGTTCGGTGACGGCCAGTTGCGAGCGCCCGCGGGTGCTGAAGGCGAAGAACCAGTTGATCAACGTGTTGAGTCGGTTGCGGAAGCCGACCAGGTACACGAGGTGCAGGGCCAGCCAGCCGAGCCATGCGAAGTAACCCTCGGTCTCGAACTTCTTCTTCGTCCCCGGGATGGGCACCTGCATCACGGCACTGAACCGGGAGACCGTGGCCATCGAGCCCTTGTCGTAATAGCTGAACGGCTTGCGCTGGTCCGGCGTCTGTCCCTTGATCTCGGCCTTGATGGCGTCGGCCGCGTAGCGTCCACCCTGGATCGCGCCCTGGGCGACGCCGGGCACGTCGTCGACGGCCATCATGTCGCCGACGACGAACACGTTGGGGTGGCCGGGGATCGACAGATCGGGGAGGACCTTCACGCGGCCCGCTCGGTCCAGTTCGACCCCGGACTGTTCGGCCAACTGCTTGCCCAGCGGGCTGGCCTGCACGCCTGCCGACCAGACCTTGCACTGGGATTCGATCCGGCGGGTGGTGCCGTCCTTCTCCTTGACGACCAGTCCGTCGTAGTCGACGTCCACGACCATCGCGTTGAGCTGGATCTCGACCCCCATGCTCTCCAGGCGTCGGGCGGCCTTGGTGCCGAGCTTCTCACCGAACGGCGGCAGCACCGCGGGCGCGGCGTCGAGCAGGATCACGCGCGCCTCGGTCGGGTCGATGTTGCGGAAGGTGCCCTTGAGGGTCTTGTCGCTCATCTCGGAGATCTGGCCCGCCAACTCCACACCGGTGGGTCCGGCGCCGACGACGACGAAGGTCAGCAACCGGGCACGCTCTTCCGGATCGTCGGACAGCTCGGCCTGTTCGAAGGCGCCCAGGATGCGGCCGCGGAGCTCCAGCGCGTGGTCGATGGTCTTCATGCCGGGGGCGTACTCGGCGAAGTGATCGTTGCCGAAGTAGGACTGGTCGGCGCCCGCGGCGATGATCAGGTCGTCGTACGGGGTGACCGTGATGCGCTCGAGCAGCCGCGAGGTGACGGTCTTCTGCTCCAGGTCGACCGCGAAGACGTCGCCGAGCAGGACCGCCGTGTTGCGCTGTTTGCGCAGGATGACGCGGGTAGCCGGGGCGATCTCACCCTCGGAGACGATGCCGGTGGCCACCTGGTACAGCATCGGCTGGAACAGGTGGTGGGTCGTGCGGGCGATGAGGGTGACGTCGACATCGGCCTTTCTCAGGCGCTGGGCTGCGAAGAGGCCCCCGAACCCGGATCCGATGATGACCACCCGTCGGCGTGCCGGCGTCTGGAGAGTGGGGCTGCTCATGAGAGAAACATCTCCTCCTGGATCGGTTGTCGGCATGCACTGCCGCACACCCTCAACGGTAGACAATCATCGCGCGCAGGTCGCGCCGAGGACCCCTTGTCCGGACAAATAGTCGACGAACGGTCAGGCGGTCAGGCCGGAATGTCCGAAGCGGTCGGGAGAAACAGCCGTCGACCACGTCATGGTCGTGGTCTCCCAGTGGGTCCTGAGCACCTCGTACTCGACCTCTCCGTGCCCGCGGGACGACCAGTCGTCGGAGGCGTCCCCGGTCACCCATGCGTCGGACAGATGGATCGCGGAGAGTCGCATGCCCACCTTCTCCATGACGCGCCGCGAGCCGACGTTGGCCGCGGTGGTGCTCGCGAACACGCGGTCGGCGCGGATCTGCTGGAAGGCCGTCGCGATGAGGGCACTCGCCGCCTCGGTCGCCAGTCCGCGACCCCAGGCCGAGCGATGCAGCCGATAGGTCAACTCCAGCTCGGAGCTCCGGCTGTGCCGAGGTGCTCGCAGCGACAACCAGCCGAGGAATGCCCGGTCGTAGCCGCCGATGGCTGCCCACATCCCGGTGGAGTGTGAGCGACGTTCGGCCTCGGCGCGTGGGACGACCCAGTTCTCGATGACCTCGCGTGGGGTCGGGACACCGCCGCTGACGTACCGCATGACCTCGGGATCGCTGTCGAGACGGACCAGGTCCTCCACATCGGCGACGGTCACCGGGCGCAGCCACATCCGTGCCGTCTCGATGATCACGCGTCCCCCCGTCGCACTGCGTCGTCGCCGTCGGCCACCGGCGCCCGGTGGATCGCGACCGACGGCGGAGCCGACCGCTCCCGCATCCGATCGGCCGCGTCCTGCTCACGACGCCCCCCGGCGTCGCCGACCGTTCGTCGCGAGTCTACGGTCTCGGCCCCGCGCTGGTCGCGACATCGCGAAGCGTGTTGTCCTCGGCGGTGCGTCGGCACCGCCGGATAGTGTGCTGACCGTGACGGACCAGTCTCTCGACGTGTCGATCCAGCTCCGCTGGGGTGACATGGACATCAACAACCACATCAACAACGTCCAGTTCGCGCGGCTCTTCGAGGAGAGTCGTGTCCGTGCCTTCAGCACCTGGTTCCCGACGCGCCCGGCACGCCTGTCGATGCTCGTCGCGCGGCAGGACATCGAGTTCACCGCGACCCTCGACTACAGCCCGGATCCGGTGGTGGTCCACGCGTCGGTGAGTCGCTTGGGTACGTCGTCGTTCACCATGACCTTGATCCTGGACGACGCGTCCGGCACCACCTGTGCGATGGCCGAGACCACGATGGTGGTGGTCGATCCCGCGACCGGACGGCCCACGCCGATGGAGGACGATCTGCGCTCCGAACTCGAGCGGTGGCGGGGCCCGCGCGCACCGTTCCACGATCGCCGGTGACATCGCCCACGACGTAGTCCGTCTCGAGATCGAGAGGCCACCAGGATGTTCCACCTCCACCGTGCGGAGCGCGCCGACGTCCTCGCCGATGCGCTGACCGACGTTCTCGCCGTGCCACTCGCCGACGTGATGGCGACCGAGATCGTGGCGGTCCCAGCACGCGGCGTCGAACGGTGGCTGCAGCAGCACCTGGCGGTGCGACTCGGCGGCAGCGGCCTCGCCGACGGGGTGGCGGCGAACATCGACTTCTCGTCACCGAACGCGGTGGCCGATGCGGTCATCGACGCGGCCGTCATCGCCGGCGGCCATGTCGATCTGGCTGCCGCAGAACGCGATCCGTGGCGACCGGATGCCCTGTGCTGGCCGGTGTTGCGTGCGGTCGACGACATGCTCGACGATCCGCGGATGGCGGTGCTCGCACGACACCTGGGATCGGGTGCCGCGCGTCCCGACGCCCACCGGATCGGCCGCCGCTATGCGACCGCACGCCATATCGCCGGACTATTCCACGGCTACGGGAGGCAACGCCCGGACGTCATCGTGGACTGGGCGGCCGGCACGGACACCGACGGTGCCGGTGCACCGGTGCCCGCCGACATGTCGTGGCAACCCGACCTCTGGCGCCGCGTGCGTGACCTCGTCGGCAAGCCCCATCCCGCTGAGATCCTGGGTCGCGCTTGCGATCTGGTGCGAGACCGACCGGAGGCACTCGACCTGCCGGAACGTCTGGCCGTCGTCGGACCGACCCGGCTGTCCGAGACCGCGCTGCGGGTCCTGTCGGCTGTCGCGGTACATCGCGACGTGCACCTGTTCGTCCCGCATCCCTCGCCGTCGTTGTGGCAGACGATCGGCGAGTCGACCGATACACATGGGACGAGGGCGGCCGCACGTCGATCGGAACGCCCCGCGGTGCCGGTGCGTCACCCACTCGTGGCCAGCCTGTCCAGGGACGTGCAGGAACTCCAGCTCCGGTTGCTCCCGGTCGTCGACGTCGATCAGCACCATCCGGCGCGACCGGACACGCCCGCCACCGTGCTGGCGGCCTTGCAGCGCGGTATCGCCGCCGACCGCCTCGACACTGATTCGGTCGACGCCGACGACACGGTCGAGATCCACGCCTGCCACGGACCCGAACGCCAGGTCGAGGTACTCCGGGATCGTCTGCTGCACCTGTTCCAGTCCGATCCGACGCTGCAGCCGCGTGACGTCGTCGTGATGTGCCCCGACGTGGAGACGTTCGCACCGCTCATCCGGGGCGCCTTCGGTCAACCCGGGTTGGGAGAGGGGCCCATCGGCCACCCGGCGTTCCAGCTCCGCGTGCGGCTCGCCGACCGCGGTCTCCGACAGGTGAACCCGATTCTCGACGTGGTCGCGGCGGTGGTCGAACTGGCGGCCGGTCGCGCGTCGGCCGGTGACGTCGTCGACCTGCTCGGCAGACCGCCGGTCCGGGCCCGCTTCGCGCTGACCGACGACGACCTCGACGTGGTCCGGGAGTGGGTGGCGGCAGGCCAGATCCGATGGGCCATCGACGACACCCAGCGTGATCGATATGGACTCAAGGGCTTCCGCCAGGGAACCTTCGCGAGCGGTCTCGACCGGATCGCGCTCGGAGTGGTGGCCGACGAGAGTGACCGCGAGTGGTTGGACACCTCGCTCCCGCTCGGTGGTGTGGACAGCACATCGATCGATCTGGCGGGACGACTGATGGAGTTCGTCGAGCGACTCGGCTCGGTGGTCGACTCCATGGCCCAACCCAGATCGGCTGCGGGCTGGCGGACGTCGATCGTGGACCTCATCGACCAGCTGACGCTGCCCGACACCGGCGAGGAATGGCAGCGCGCACAGGCGATCCGCGCGATCTCGGAGATGTTGGGCACCGAATCCACCGACGGCACCGGCGGCGATCCGGACGCAGTCGCCGATCGCGGTGCGGTGGGTGTCGACGCTCCGGCGGCTGGTGGCTCGGAAGCGACGCGGATCCGACTCGCCGACATCCGCGACATGATGACCGCCCTCGTCGCCGGCCGACCGACCAGGGCGAACTTCCGGACCGGTGAACTGACGGTGTGTTCCATGGTGCCGATGCGCGCAGTGCCACATCGGGTCGTCGTGTTGCTCGGCGTGGACGCGGACAGCTTCCCCCGGGTGCAACGCATCGACGGTGACGACCTGCTCGGACGCGATCCGCTCGTCGGTGAGCGGAGCCCGCGCGACGAGGATCGCCAACTGTTCCTCGACGCGATCGGTGCGGCGTCAGAGAACCTCTTGGTCTTCTACAGCGGCGCCGATCCTGTTTCCGGCGTACGGACACCACCAGCGGTGGTGGTGAGTGAACTGGTGGACACCGTCGCCGCCCTCGTCGGTGCGGAACCCGACGACGCCGGGCTGGTCCGTCGACACAGTCTGCACGCGTTCGACGCGCGCAACTTCCGCCCCGGCGCGGTGCGTGGTGTCGACGGTCCGTTCGGGTTCGACAGTGCCCTCGCCGCAGGCGCTCGAGCGCTTCGTGAAGAGCCGCAGCGCGTGCCGCCGCTCAGCACGGCAGTGGTGGGGAGTCCGGGGGCCGGCGACGTCGATCTCGCAGACCTGATCACCTTCCTCAACGACCCGATCGCGGGCTTCCTGCGTCAGCGTCTCGGTGCCCGCATACCCGACGACGACCAACCGCATCCGGATCACCTCGACGTGGCTCTCGAACCACTCGACCGCTGGGCCGTCGGGGACCGGTTGCTGGCCGGTCTGCTCGCCGGCGCAGATCTGGTGGCGTGCCAGGCAGCCGAGCTCCGCCGTGGGACGTTGCCGCCGTTCGCCCTCGGTACCGCCGAGCTCCGCGACGTGGTCGACGCCGTGGGTGCGGTCTTCGACGCAGCGGTGTCCCTGCGATCAGGGGAGCGGGAGAGTCGTGACATCGTCGTCACGTTGACCGGTGGTCGTCGCGTGCAGGGCACGATCGGCGACGTGTTCGGGCGGCGGATCTCCACCGCCACGTACTCGACCCTCCGGCCACGACAACGACTCGGGGCGTGGGTCCGGTTGCTGGCGCTGGCTGCCGGTGGGACGACCGCTGCCACCGTCGACTCGAGTGTCGCCGTCGGTCGCCGAAGTTCACGGTCTCGCCGGGTCGCCCGGTCGGAGTTCACCGTCCCTGCCGACCCGCTCGCCGAGATCACCTCGTTGGTCGGCATCCGCGATCTGGGCCTCCGGGTTCCGCTGCCCTTGCCGCTACAGCCGGGGGCGGTGTACGCCGAGCGCCTGTCGAGCACACGCGACCCGCGCGAGGCGCTGGCCGCGGCGCGCAACGAGTACGAGCGGGGCTTCGAGTCGACCAGTTCGTACCTGCGACTGACCTTTGCGGGCGATCCGACGTCGCCGGTGGCGTTCGACGATCTGCTCGGCCCAGCACCGCAGGCCGCTGCAGGAGTTCTGGACGCCGCCCCGGGCGAACCGTTCTTCTGTGCGCTGGCCCGTACGCTCTGGACCCCGGCCATCGAACAGGAGACGCGCATATGACCCCACGTGGCGAACGTCCGTCGCCGTTCGAGATCGGTGAACCGACCGCCGACGGCACCACCGTCCTGGAGGCGAGTGCGGGTACCGGCAAGACCTTCGCCATCGTCGGCGTCGCCGCACGGCATCTCGCCGACGGTGTGCCGATCTCCGAGCTGCTGCTGGTCACGTTCAGTCGTGCAGCGACCGCCGAGCTGCGTGAACGCATGCGGGATCGCGTGCGACAGTTGGTCGCCGACCTCGGCGACATCGCGGTCGCGCGGGCATCCGACGACGAGTTGACCCGTCTGCTCGCCGACGGGTCCGAGGAGACGGTCGTCGAGCGCCGCACCAACCTCGCCCGTGCGCTCTCCGACTTCGATGCGTCGACGATCGCCACCACCCACACCTTCTGCAACCGGATGCTGGAGGCCCTGGGCTTCCTGGGCGAGCGGGAGTGGGCGCACCAGATCGTCGAGGACACGGACGAACTGACCGAGGAGGCCGCTCGCGATCTGTACCTGCGTGGGTTCGCCGGTCAGGAGAGGCCGCCGATCACCTTCGCGGAGGCAAGCGAGACGGCGCTGGCGGCCGTGCGTGCGCCGGCAGTCGATCTCGCCCCTCGGCCCGAGCAGGATCACGCCATGGACGACCGTTCGTCCGCGGCGATCGCCGCCCTGCGGGTGCGGTTCGCCACCGCGGTCCGCGCACAGACGGAGTCCCGTAAGCTGACCGCCCGCCTGCGCACCTATGACGATCTGCAGCAGATCCTCTTCCGCATCCTGACCGATCCGGAGGTGGGCGAGACCGCTGCGCAGCGCATCCGAGACTCCTTCGCCGTGGTGCTGATCGACGAGTTCCAGGACACCGACCCCCAGCAGTGGGAGATCGTCCGCCGGTGCTTTCACGGACACCGGCGACTGGTCCTGGTGGGTGACCCCAAACAGTCGATCTATGCTTTCCGCGGGGCAGAGGTGCTCAGTTACCTCAGTGCGGTGCGACACGCGGACGCCTTCCGGGTGCTCGACGTCAACCGTAGGTCGGATGGCGACCTGGTCGACGCCCTCGGCCAGATCTACGGCGGCGCGCAACTCGGGCACCCCGACATCGAGGTGCTGCCGGTGGTCGCGTCGCACCGCGGGAGTCGACTCACCGGTACTGCGCCACTGCGTATCCGCACCTTCGTACGAGGTGACTTCTCGGTCGTCGGCGCGAGTGGGTACCCGGGTGTCGCGGCGATCCGCGAACGGGTCACCGCCGACGTCGCGGCCGACATCGCCCGGCTCCTCGCCTCCGAGGCCACCATCGACACCGGTTCGGGTCCGCGGGCGGTCACACCAGGCGACATCGCGATCCTGACCAAGACCAACAAGACGATCGGACCCCTGCAGGAGCAGTTGCAGGACCTCGGGGTGGCGGCGGTCGTCGGGTCGGGCACCAGCGTCTTCCACACCGCGTCCGCGATGCACTGGCTCTGGGTCATCCGCGCCATCGAGCAGCCGGCCCGCAGCGATCGTGTGCGACTCGCCGCGCTGACGCCGCTGATCGGCTGGGCCCCCGACGATCTCGCCGCCGCCGACGAACATCCGTTGTCGGCGCTGGCCCAGCGACTTCAGGAGTTGGGCCGCGTCTTCGACACCGGCGGCTTCGCAGCGCTCTCGCAGCGACTGATGGTTGCCGACGACGTCGCGGGCCGGGTACTCGGAACAGTCGACGGTGAACGCGTCCTGACCGACCTGATCCAGGTGTCGGCGCTGTGTACCGCGCACGTGATGGAGACGGCCTGCGGTCTCGGAGCGCTGGCGCAGTGGTTGGCGGATCGGGTCGCCGACGGGTCGCGATGGCGTCGGCACGACGACCAGATCCGCAAACTCGATCGTGACACGCACGCGGTGCAGATCATGACCGTCCATGCCAGCAAGGGGCTGCAGTTCCCGATCGTCTACGTCCCGTTCGGATGGGATGCCTCCCGTCTGTCGGATCCGGCGACCTTCACCTTTCACGATGCAAAGGGTGTTCGTCAGCTCGATGTCGGTGGTCGTTCTGCTCCGGGACGTGGTGAACGACTGGCCGTTTCGGAACGCGAGAACGCGGGGGAGGACTTGCGGTTGCTCTACGTCGCCCTCACCCGGGCACGCTCGCAGGTCGTGCTCTGGTGGGCGCCGTCGTACGCCGGCAGTTCTGCTTCGTTGCAGCGCATGCTCTTCCGGGCGAGTGACGGTGGAGTGGTCCCGGAGACGGTACCGATCCCCGACGACGCCGAGTGTCTGCAGACGCTGTCGTCGATCGCCGCACGCCATCGGTCGATCTCGGTCGAACCCGTGGAGCATCGCGCCATCGAGCCCTGGCGTCACGGGGATGACACCGACACGGACGAGCCGTTGACGGCCGCTCGGTTCGACCGGATGGTGGACCAGTCGTGGCGTCGGACGTCGTATTCGGCGATCGTCGCAGCCGCCGGGCACGTGGTCGCGCCTGTCCTGACCACGGGGAGCGAGCCCGAGGATGCGGTACTCGCCGACGAACCGGTGGTCGCCGACACTGCCGACGTCGAAATGGTCGAGCGATCCCTGGTCGACCCGTCCCCGGTCGAGGAGGTGCCCGACGGCATACCCTCGCCGATGAACGGGATGCCTTTCGGCGCTGCCTTCGGAACGCTCGTGCACGAGGTCCTCGAGTACGTCGACACCGACGCACCCGACCGCGCAGCCCACGTCCGCGAGCTCTGCGCGGCGTCGGTGTCCCGACAATCTCTCGAGGTCGACGTCGACGACCTGGCGGACGCGTTGGTCGCCGTGCTCACCACGCCGCTGGGTTTCGGTGACCTGTGGGGTGTCGCACCGCGGGATCGGCTCGCGGAGATGGATTTCGAGTTCCCGCTCGGCGACGTCGGGCAGGGCATCGGTGCCCGGGCGGGCGAGAGTGCTCGGGGCCGCCCGGGAGTGGAGATCACTGCGATCGGTGACCTGCTGCGCCGACACCTGCGCGCCGACGATCCGCTACGCCCATACGCGGACGTCGTCGGCGATCTCCCGGACGATCGCCTCCGCGGATTCCTCACCGGGAGCATCGACTCGGTGCTGCGAGTGGACGGGCGGTTCGTGATAGTCGACTACAAGACCAACCGACTGCGTCCCGGTCTGCTGGTCGCGGAGGACTTCACCGCCGAGGCGATGGCCGGCGAGATGATGCACGCCCACTATCCGTTGCAGGCGCTGCTGTACTCGGTTGCGCTGCACCGATATCTGCGATGGCGGTTGCCCGCGTACACGCCGGCTCGACACCTGGGACCGGTGCAGTACCACTTCGTGCGGGGGATGGCCGGGCCCACGACTCCTCCCGGTTGCGGCGTGTTCGGCTGGCAGATCCCACCGGATCTGGTGACCGAGCTGTCGGATCTGTTGGCGTCGTCCGGAGGAGGAGAACGATGACCGATCCGGGGACCGTCGACGAGGTGACGACCCGTCGCGAGCGGCATTCCGGCCAACTGGTGGAGTCGGGGGCCGGAACCCTCCGGGTGCTGAACGAACTCGGCGTCCTCGCAGCGGCTGATCTGCACGTGACCCGGCGCCTCATGAGGATGTCAGGCGCCGGGAGCGGAGCGAGCGGGCCGGGTGATGCAGGCGCCGGGAGCGGAGCGAGCGGGCCGGGTGATGCAGGCGCCGGCGGCGAGGTGGCCGCGCTGGCAACGGCTCTCACCGTTCGCGCCGTCCGTCTGGGGTCCACCTGCCTCACCCTCGACCGGTACCGGGACGTTATCCCACTCGATGACGAGGTCCTCCGCGCCGAAGGGGTGACACTCCCGTCTCCTGCCGAACTGGTGCGTGCCGTGGTCGGCAGTCCGCTGGTCGCCGGTGGTACCGCGGGACCGCTGCGACCTCTTGTGGTGATGGACAGCGACGACGGGCCGTTGCTCTATCTCCAGAAGTATTTCCGCCAGGAGGACACGATCCGCGATCTGCTGGATCGTCGGTCGGGGAGCCGGCCGACGGTGGATGCGGTTGCGCTCGCGGAGGCTGTCGACGCGGTGTTCGGCGATGCTCCTCCCGGTGGCCGCACCGACCGTCAGCGCGTCGCGGCTGCGTTGGCCGCCACGAGTTGGACGACCGTGCTCGCGGGTGGCCCGGGAACAGGCAAGACGCATACGGTGTCCCGCATCCTGGCCGTCCTGCATCGCTTGAGCGGTGGAGCCTCGCGGATGGGTCTGTGCGCGCCGACCGGGCGGGCGGCGGCCCAACTCCAGTCGGAGGTGTCGGCCGACGAGCTGGCACCCGCAGGGCTCCGCGCGGTGACCGTCCACAGCCTGCTCGGCTGGCGGCCGGGGTCGGTCCCGCGCCACGGCCCGTCGGACAAACTGCCCTTCGACGTGATCGTCGTGGACGAGACATCGATGTTGTCGATCACCGCGATGAGCGCCCTCCTGTCGGCAGTGCGCGCCGACGCTCGGGTGATCCTGGTCGGCGACCCGCACCAGTTGGCGTCGGTCGAGGCGGGCGCGGTACTCGCCGACCTGGTGGATCGCGAGTCCTCCGGCAGCGGCAACCCGGTGTTCGACGAGGTCGTCGCCCCTGCCGCACAGGATTTCTCGGGGGCTGAGATCGATCGCCTGCGATCGGGGGTGATCACACTGCGTCACGGCTTCCGGTTCGGGGGGCGGATCGCCGAGGTTGCCGAGGCCGTCAACCGTGGTGACGCGGAGCGCGTGGTCGAATTGGTGTCGGCCGGTGACGACGACGCGGTCACACTGTTGTCCGCCGACGATGTCGACGACCTCCGTCCGGTCATCGCGACGTGGGGACATGCGTTGTACCGCAGCGGGATCGCGGGCGATCAGAAAGGCGCGCTCGCCGCGCTGGAGTCGCATCGGGTGCTCTGTGCACATCGTGACGGTGTGTGGGGCGTCAGCGGCTGGTCACAGCGCATCCGGGAATGGTTGACCGCCGACGGCGGGATCCCGTCCGGAATGCTCGACCCCGCTGCGTGGTATCCGGGCCGCCCGGTCCTGGTGACCGCCACCGATCGGCAGGCGGGGGTGTTCAACGGTGACAGCGGCGTCGCGGTCGCCGCCGATCCTGGTGACCGCCACGGGCCGGTGGACGTGCTGTTCCGACGGGGCGACGAGATCCGGACGCTGCATCCCACCCGTCTCGCGGACGTGGTGTCGGTGTACGCCATGACCATCCACCGCAGCCAGGGCAGTCAGTTCGACGAGGTGACCGTCGTGTTGCCACCCACCGGATCGGAGCTGCTGACCAGGGAACTGCTCTACACGGCCGTCACGAGGGCGCGGCGAGCCGTGCGGATCATCGGTGACGTCGAGGTGTTGCGGGCAGCGGTCTCACTGCCGGTACAGCGTGCGAGCGGGCTCCGCTCGGCCGTGCGTCCCCATCGATCGGGAGCGTGAACGACGCGTCACCAGACCAGGTCGGCTCCACCGGCGGTCAGGTCGCGGCGGATGTAGCACTCGGAATCGAGCAGCAGGTTCCGACGATCGGTCGGCATGTTCATCAGCAGGCTCAGCGTTCGACTCCGGTCGATCTCCGAGCGGTGCGCTTCGATGGCGGCGAATTTGCGGTCACGCCAAGCGCTCACATCGTTGGTCACGGCGATGTCGGAGTCAGGTGTGCCGGGCATCGCATCCCGCGGGGTGTCGCCGAAGACCTCGGGCCAGATGATGTCGAGCATCCATCCCGGGATGGTCACCTGATAGACCGAGCCCACCTGCCAGGGCAGGCCTGCCGATCGATGTAGTCCGCCGACCCCGGACGCCTCGGCGGCAGCCACCGCGAGACGGTGCGCGTGGACATGGTCGGGATGGCCGTAGACGCCGATCGGGTCGTAGGTCACGACCGCCTCGGGACGCAGTCGGCGGATGATCGTGACGAGCTCACGCACCTGGTCGTTGAAAGCCACGTCGCAGAAGCGCTCGGAGTCGGGCGCGGACTCGGGCACCTGCGCGTCGGCATATCCGAGCATGATCGGCTCGCGCCCCATCCCCAGGGCCTTCGTCGCGGCGAGCAACTCGCCGTGTCGGTGGGTGCCCTCGTCCCAGGTACAGGTGACCAGATCCACCTCGCCGCCACGATCGATGTGCCGTGCGATGGTGCCTCCGGTCCACAACGACTCGTCGTCGGGATGAGCGTGGACGAACAGCAGTCGGGGAGGCGACATCAACCTGCTTCCTTCGGCGGTCGGGGATCATCGCTGATCCCCCGACCGGTCTGACCCAGTTCAGCGTAGCGGCTGACGGCGTCGGTAGAATCCGGCTTCGTCGTCACATGCCCAGCAGTCGAGTGGAGGTCGTGCATGAGCGCCCCGTCAGAAGTTCGTGAATTCCAGGCGGAGACCCGGCAGTTGCTGGATCTCATGGTGCACTCGGTGTACTCCAACAAGGACAGTTTCCTGCGGGAACTGATCTCCAACGCGTCGGACGCGCTCGACAAGTTGCGCATCGAGTCGCTGCAGGACAAGGACCTCGACGCCGACACCACTGATCTGCACATCGACCTCGTCCCCGATGCGGCCGGCCGGACGCTCAGTGTCGTCGACAACGGGATCGGGATGTCTCGCGACGACGTGATCGGGCTCATCGGAACCCTGGCGCGGTCGGGCACCGCGGAGCTGCGCAAGTCCCTCGCCGAGGTGAAGGACGCGGCCGCGGCGGACGACCTGATCGGTCAGTTCGGCATCGGCTTCTACTCGACGTTCATGGTCGCCGATCAGGTCACGTTGATCACGCGTCGGGCCGGGGAGAGCACCGGTACGCGCTGGGAGTCCAACGGTGACGGCACCTACACCCTCGACGAGGTCGCCGACGCCCCGCAGGGCACGTCGGTGACGTTGGCGCTCAAGCCCGCCGACGCCGACGACCACCTGTACGACTACACCGATCCGGGCAAGCTCCGGCAGCTGGTGAAGCGGTACTCCGACTTCATCGCCTGGCCCATCCGGATGGATGTCACATCGACGGTCGAGACGGAGGCGGGGGAGTCGGAGACCACCGTCGAGTCGGAGACCCTCAACTCGCAGAAGGCCTTGTGGGCGAAGTCGAAAGACGAGGTGTCCGCCGACGAGTACAACGAGTTCTACCGGCATGTCAGCCACGCCTGGGACGAGCCGCTCGAGGTCATCTCGCTCAAGGCGGAGGGCACCTTCGAGTATCAGGCGCTGCTGTTCATCCCGAGCCAGGCGCCGTTCGATCTCTTCATGCGAGAGCGCACCGGCGGGGTCCATCTCTACGTCAAACGCGTCTTCATCATGGATGACTGCGAAGAACTCATCCCCGAGTACTTGCGCTTCGTCAAGGGTGTGGTCGATGCAGCCGACCTGTCGCTGAACGTTTCTCGCGAGATCTTGCAGCAGGACCGCCAGATCCGGGCGATCCGACGTCGGCTGACCAAGAAGGTGTTGAGTACCGTCGCCGACATCCGCGCATCGCGCCCCGAGGACTACGCGACCTTCTGGCAGCAGTTCGGTCGGGTGTTCAAGGAAGGGCTCGTCAACGATCCCGACAACCGGGATGCGATCCTGGCCGCTTCGTCCTTCGAGTCCACCGACGGCGCGGAGCCGATCGCGCTCGGGGACTACCTGGGGCGGATGCGCACCGGCCAGGACACGATCTACTACATGACCGGCGAGTCCCGGCAGCAGATCGAGAACTCTCCCCATCTCGAGGCGTTCCGATCGAAGGGGATCGAGGTCCTCCTGCTGAGTGATCCGGTCGACGAGATGTGGGTCGGTTCGGGCGTGACCTTCGAGGGCAAGACCTTCACCTCGATCGCCAAGGGTGCCGTGGACCTCGACGAGATCGAGGGCGCGGACGGCTCTGAGTCCGACAGAACCGATCGCAGCGAGGAGTTCGCCGGCCTGCTCACCTGGCTCGGTGAGACCCTCGGGGACGAGGTGAGCGAGGCGCGCCTGTCGCATCGTCTGACCGAGTCGCCTGCCTGCCTGGTCGGCGACACGTTCTCGATGTCCCCGCAACTCGAGAAGCTCTACCGGGCGTCGGGACAGCAGGTGCCGGTATCCAAGCGCGCGCTCGAGCTCAACGCCGATCACCCACTGGTCACCGCACTCAACGCGACATTCGCCGCGGACGACGACCACTCCTCGCTGGTGCCGACCGCCCAGCTCATCCACGGGATGGCCGTCATCGCCGAGGGGGGCGAACTGGCGGATCCGGCAGGTTTCGCGAAACTGCTGGCCCAACGGTTGACCGACACGATCGACCCGGATGATTCGGCCGCAGAAGCCCCCTGACCAGGGAATCTGTTTCGATGTGCGCACTGCCGTGGTCGTCCGAACGAGGGACACCGCACTGACCTGAACCGTCGATCCGGGCGACGTTCGTTTATGGTGAGTCCGATCGTCCCGTGGGACGCGACCGAAAGGCAGTCGTGAGTTACCCGAACACTCCAGGTCAGCAAGGCCCCAACCCGTACGACCAGACCCAGCTGGGTCCGTCTGCGGGTGGTCAGTACGGCGCTCCCGGCGGACAGTACGGACAGCCCGGATACGGTGCTCCCGGTCCGGGGGCGAACTACGGCGGCCAGTACGGGGCCCCGTACGGTCAACCCGCGCAGGGCTACCCGCAGGGCCAGCAGCCGCAGCAAGCATGGGGCGGCGGTGGCGGCGGCCTGCCGCCGCAGACGGGGTCCGGGCGTCGGAAGACCATCCTCTGGATCACCATCGGTGCGGCCGTCCTGGTGGTCGCACTCGTCGTCACCCTCGTCCTGGTCGTGACGCGCGACAAGGGGCCCGGCGGGTCCCCTCAGGCGGCGGTTCAGACGTATCTCGAGGCGCTTGCGGGCGGCGATGCGAAGAAGGCCCTGAGCGTCATGAAGACCCCGCCGTCGGAGGATCTGCTCACGGACGAGATCCTGAAGAAGCAACAGGACATCGCCAAGATCACCGAGATCGACGTCCGGGAGCCCGACACCGACACCGGGACCCTGGCAGTTGTGAAGGCGACCTACCGGTTCGGTGATCGCAACGCCGACATCGACTTCCGGCTCAACAAGTCCGGCGACGAGTGGCAGATCGACGACGGCGCCATCGCGTTGAGTGTCGAGAACCTGCGCATCCCGCAGCCGACCTTCTTCGGTGTCGACATCTCCGACGAGACCAAGATCTACGTCTTCCCCGGCCCGCAGGACTGGGGATCGGCGAACCAGAACATCACCGCAGAGAACAGCAACGGTCGCGAGTTCCCGCTGGGGCCGGGCGCGTTCAGTTATGTCTCGTTGGATGCGGTGCTCAGTCCCAAGGGCAAGTCGACCGTCGAGACCGCGGTGAACAACTACCTGACCACCTGCGCGACGTCGACACAACCGCGTGCCGCCACCGACAAGCCGGGATGCTCGCAGTCGATCTTCGGCGCCCAGGCCGGGACCGTACGCTGGACGAAGCCGACCGATCTGTCGGGTCTGTCCTACCGGCTCGACTACTCCGACCCGTCATCGGTCTCGGTCAACGGAACCGTGCAGTGGAGCGCGACGTATGTCCCGACCTACTCGAGCTCCACGAGTAGCACCGACACCGACTACCTCAGCGGCAAGGTGGATCTCAGCGCCAGCACGCCGACCTTCGACGGTAGCTGATCAGGTGCCGGCGTCGGTGAGGGAACCGGCGTCGGCGACCAACTCAGTGAGCGGGTGACCGACCGGGACGGCCAGCAGCCGTTCGAGTCCGGACATGGTGTCGCCCAGCGGTTCGCGGACGGCGACCTGCGGTGCGCGAGTGGTGACCTCGGTGACGAACCGTTCCCGAAGCCTACGATTCGCTGCGGGCACCGTGCCGGTCCAACTCACCCGACTCTGTCGCGCCCCCGACTCTTCGGTGGTGGGTGATGCTGATCCCAGCGCACCGCAGCGACCGAGCGCGGCGACTGCGGAGTCCGCGAGTTCGACCGCTGCGCTGTCGATGATCGCGCCGGCGATGTGGTCGCCGCCGTCTGCCGACTCGGCGACGGATCGTGCGAATCCCGCGGTGCGGGAGACACGATCGGGGTCGCCCTGCAACTGCATGTACAGCTCCGGCAGGGAGCCGAAGTGCTCGGTTGCCGCGACCATTAGTGTCGTGTCCCCACCACGGCCGTCGTACGCCCGCAACGCTGCGTCGATTCCCGCCCGGCCGATCCAGTAGGCACTGCCGGCATCACCGAACAGGTGACCCCATCCGTCGACCCGCGCTGTGCCCGACGGTCCGGCGCCGAGGGTGACCACGCCGGTGCCGACAGCGCACACGGCCCCGAACTCGAATGCGTTGGCCGCCAGGTACGACGAGACCGAATCGTGTGTGAGCACGACACGGGTGACCCCCACGGACCCGACGAGGTCGAGCAGTTGCTGAGGTTTCGTAGCGGCCGGTGTCAGGCCCGACACCCCGACCGCGAGCTGCGCGCCGGGCTGTGTCTTCGGGACCACGGATCGTATGAGTTCGGCGACCTGGTCGACGACAGGACGATCCGTGTGTACCGGGTCGACCTCATGATCCACCACCCGACCACCGGCCACGATCCGGATCCGGCTGCCCGTCTGACCGGCGTCCACCAGGATGTGCGAACTCGGGACCACCACTCCTCCTTGCAGACTCGTCCGTCGGCGGGTGGCAACAGCTCGGGGCGGCCACGCCTCAGGGGCGGCTCACGCGGCGGCGTCGGTCGGAGTCCACAGCGTGACCACCGACGTACCGTTGGCGCGATGCACAGGGTACAGCGGCACATGATGGCGCCGAGCCGACTCCACCAGCAGGCGCGCCCATTGCGCATCGGCCTCGGTGATGCCGTCGCGGCCGGGACGGCTCAGCAGGAAAGCAACCGAGATGTCGGGTGATTCGTCGACCACCTCGGCGAGCCGCGACAGGAGCACGTCGATCATGCCCGCGACCGGCGTCGTCGACATCGGCAACTGGTTGAGCGCAGGCAGCAACGTGCCGTCCGCGTCGACGAAGGCGAACCACAGCAACGTCTCGGAGAACCCGAGGGGGCTGAGGATGTGGACCCATCGCTCGCGTAGCGACTCGGCGTCGGTGAGCGGGGTGTGGATGAGGTCGTCCGCCGCGGCGGTGTGATCGTCTGGTGCCATGCGCACAGGATCGGCGCGAAGCTTCGTCGGCGCGACTGATCCGTCCACAGCTGGACCGGGTGGGGACCGCGGTGTTGACATCGACTCACAACGGGTGTGCGCACGCGATCGGGGGCGGGGTGACAGACTCGAGCACATGGGTGTGTTGACTCCGCTGGCGGTGAAGGTCGGCTCGATCAGCTGGATGCCGAAGCTATTGCCGCAGATCGTCAAGGTGGACGCCGCGATCCAAGGTGTGAGCGGTCGGCGGGTGTCCCTGCTCGACATCGCCGGCCTTCCCAACATCGTGATGCTGGTGCCCGGCCGGAAGTCGGGAGTCCCTCGGCTGACCCGACTCCTGGCCGTGCCGTCCGGCGAGAACTGGCTGATCGCTGGGTCCTACTTCGGCGGTCCCACGATGCCGCAGTGGGTGTTCAACGTCCGTGCGGCCGATGAGATCGAGGTCCGGCACAGCACCTCTTCCGGTCGGTTCACGCCTCGAGAGCTGCACGACGCCGAGCGGGACGCGGCGTGGCAGGAACTGCGGTCGGTGTGGCCGAACTTCGACCTCTACGAGAAGCGGACCGAGCGGCTGATCCCGGTGTTCCTACTCGAGCCGATCGACTGAACCACCGCTCCGCCGACCTTCACCTCGCGTCGATCGTGCGCTCGAGAGCGTTGATCGTGCGCTGTAGACGGTCGATCGTGCGCTCGAGAGCGTTGATCGTGCAGTGTCAGGGCGTCGATTGCGCTTCGAACCCTCTCAGTCGGGCGTGCTGGACGGGCGTCAGCGTTGTAGACGACTGCCGGTAACGCACGGTCAACGGATTCGAGCGCACGGTCAACGGATTCGAGCGCACGGTCAACGGATCCGGGCGATGTCAGACGACGTCGACGACCGGCGCCCGCCCGCCGCCGTCTCGTGCCGGGACGGTCACCACGGCGCGGCGTCGCAGGGGTGCGGCAGGGTCAGAGACCCGGTCAGAGACCCGGAACTCGGACTCCCACGCCCGCTCGGTGATCCGACCCAGGACATATCCGCGCTGCGCGTTGCCGAACCGTACGTGTGGCGACGCCGACTTCAGTGCGCGATCGGTCGCATCACTGTCCGAGCCGTCACCACCCGACGAGATCGACGTGCCGGCGAACTCGACGCCCAGGGTCGGCGATGCCCGGTCGTAGTCGGTCCGGATGTCTGCCACGACGTTGCGATGGATGTCGCCGACGAGCGAGACGAGATTGTCCACCCGCCGTGCACGCACCGCGTCGAGCAGTCGCCGGCGCTGTGCCTGGTAGCCACTCCATCCGTCCATGGACACCGAGCGCACACCGTCGTCGATGCGGGCCAGATCGGCGATCGGGACCTGATGGGCGAGAACCGACCAACGCGTGGACGTGTCCAACCCGGCGGCCAGCCAGCGTTCCTGCGTCGAGCCGAGCAGGGTCCTGTGCGGATCGGCGGTCGCGCTGTTCTGCGCGGTGTCGTTGTCGCCGTTGACCTGATCGTCGCGGTACTGCCGCGTGTCGAGGAGGTCGAACTGGGCGAGGGTCCCGAACCGGAACCGTCGATACATCCGGAGGCGCCCACCGTTCGGGGCCGGAAGCCGGACCGGCATGTGCTCCCACCAGGCCTGGAAGGCGGCGGCACGTCGACGCATGAAGCGTGCGGTATCCATGCCGTCCTCGGGAATCGTTGCCGCCCAGTTGTTGTCGACCTCGTGATCGTCCATGGTCACGATGAACGGCGACATCCGGTGGGCTTCGCGGAGAGCAGGATCCGACTTGTAGAGCGCGTACCGCTCCCGGTAGTCGTCCAGCGTCTCCGCCTCGAAACGCGCCGACGCCGGTACCGACTGTCCGGGTTGTCGGCCGTTCTGTGTGGGAATCGGCTTCTCGTAGATGTAGTCCCCGAGATGGAGGACGACGTCCGGGGCGTGCGCGGCCATGTCGGTGTACGCGGGGTAGTGACCGTCCGACCAGTTCTGACAGGACGCCCAGGCGACGGTGAGTGCTCCGGCAGGCGCGAAGGCGAGCGGGGCGGTACGAGTCCGCCCGGTCGGCGACACGTGCCCGTCCACGCGGAACCGATACCACAAATCAGCGCCCGGAGGCAGTCCGGTCACGTCGACTTTCACGGCATGGGCGGTCGGCCGCCGAGCACGCACGGTCCCGGCGCGGACGACGGTGCGGAACCGCTCATCGAGCGCCACCTGCCAGTCGACGTCGCGATCGCCCGGCGGCAGTTCGCCGTCGGGCGCGCACGGATCGACGACGAGACGGGTCCAGATCACCACGGCGTCGGGCAGCGGATCACCTGACGCGACGCCGAGGGCGAAGGGATCGTCACCCGCGAGTCGGCGGGTGGCAGTCGACGGCGCGGCCACCCCGGCTGCGGAGACCGCACCCACCGCGAGGCCCAACCCCACCATGCCCAGTCGCCGCCGGCTGAGAACCGTACCGGTCCCGGATCGGTGGGAGGCCTCGGTGGATCTGTGGAGCCCGTCGAAATCCGCCACGACGCCACCCGACCATCGACGGGTGGACCGTCGGCGTCATCGGGTCGACGCGTCGGTGAATGGTCCCGGACATCTCGTGCGGCGGCTTCCGGCCCGGTGGGGCGGCGCGACGATCGGCCGCCTGAACGGATCAGGCGCCGGTGAACTTCGGCGGACGCTTCTCGAAGACCGCCGCGATCGCCTCGCTCAGGTCCTCACTCGGCAGGAACGCCGCGTTCCACGCCGCCACGTACCGGAGACTGTCGTTCACGTCGGCCGAGCGGCTGTGGTCGAGGACCTGCTTGATCCCGTTGACCACGAGCGGAGGGTTCGCGGCGATCTCTGCCGCAGTCGCGCGCGCCGCCTCGACCGCCGCCGCCTGATCGTCGAAGACATCGTTGACGAGTCCGATCCTTGCAGCATGTGCCGCGTTGATGTCCTTGCCGGTCAGGGCCAGCTCACGCAGGTGGCCGTCGGAGATGATCGCGGGGAGCCGGGCGAGGCTACCGACATCGGCCACCATACCCACACGGACCTCGCGGACGCTGAACTTCGCATCGGAACTGGCATAGCGGATGTCGGCGGCACTGATCAGGTCGACGCCACCGCCGATGCACCAGCCCGAGATCGCCGCGACGACCGGGGTCCGGCAGTCGGCGACCGCGGTGATCGCACCTTGCATCCGGGTGATCGTGTCGTGGAAGGTGGTCCGCGCGCGGGCCTTGGCACCGTCTGCGAGAACCGGTCCGATGTCGCCCGCCATCGCGGCGAGGTCGAGACCGTAGGAGAAGTGCTTGCCCGAACCGGTCAGCACGATTGCGCGAACCGCGTCGTCGGCCTCGAGGGCGGCGAAGATCTCGGGGAGTTCCCGCCAGAAGTCGGGTCCCATCGCGTTGCCCTTGCCGGGCCCGATGAGAGTCACCTGCGCGATGTGATCGGCGACGGAGACCTCGAATGCTGTCCATTCCTGCTCGCTCATCTGCCCGAGGTTACTCGGCGGTCGGGTCCGAGAGGACCCTGGCCGGTGCGAACGTTTCTACAGGGTCAGACGGCACGCCTGGCCGACGTCGAGCACCCGCAGGGCGCGGCCCTGCCCGAGCCACAGCGCACAGGACAACGCGAGATCGGTGATCAGCTCGTCGGACAGCACCGCGTGACAGCGGGTCCAGAAGTCCTCGTCCTCGCGGAGGCCGACATGATCGGTGGCGAAGCGAAACGCGAACTCGGCGACGATGCGCTCGTCGTCGCCGTACCCGGACCATGTCGCCCAGTCGTCGACGTGGGCGTAGAACTCCTCGTCGAGGCCGGCGGCGTCCCCGTCTTCGGTTCTCGTGTTGCGACAGACCTCGCACTGGTTGTCGGTGGCGATCACCATGCGCGCCAGTTCACGCGAGCGGGTCGACAGCCGATCTTGCCGATAGACCGCGTCGGCGTAGGAGCCCAGTGCGCCGCCGAGGTCGGGGGAAAGGGCGAACCACCCGATGAGATCGTCCGGGGCGAAGTCGCCGATTCGTGCCATGATCGGAGATTACCAGCGAAACTATAACATGTTCTTGTTTTGTGGCGAGGTGTGACGAGTGGGACGACACGACATGGTGGCCGCCGACGGCGACCGGGGAGCAGGTGTGACGGTGCGGGGTTATTTCAACGAGGATCTGAGTCCGGCCGAACTCGAGCATCGGACCCGGGTGGCCGACGACCTGACCGCGGACGTGCGACGGCTCGTCTCGGCAACGGTGCTCACCGACACCGACGATGACTCGGTGGCGGAGGCGCGGCGGCACATCGCCGCCGCCACCGCGGCGCTGCAGAGGCGCACACTCGACTCCGACCACTTCGGCATCCGCTACAACTCCGATGGGTCGAGGCGCCACTGGGGGAATGCGATGGTGGGTCGGCGCAATCCCATCGCGCCACCGATGGTGCTGCACCATGACGCCGAGCGGACGTGGGCCGAGTTCGAACTGGGGGCGCAGTACGAGGGCCCTGGTGGCCTCGTCCACGGCGGCGTGCTGGCCTGTGTCCTGGACCAGGTCCTCGGGTCGGCTGCCGAGCACGCCGGCGCACCCGGTATGACCGGGACCCTCACGATCCGATACCGACGCGCGACCCCGCTGGGACCGGTGCGCGCCGAGGGCCGACTGGATCGGGTCGAGGGCATCAAGTCGTACGCCACGGGTTCGGTGTCGACCGCCGATGGTGTGACGGTCGAGGCCGAGGGGGTGTTCATCCTGCCGCGCTGGGCGCGTGCGGCCGACGGAGACATCCGGACCGCAGGTGGTGATGCCTGAATTGGCGTCCCGTCATCGGTAGCCGGTCAGATCCACTTCGCGCAGCGGGCATCCGCCGTCGACGTACAACCGCCCCGCCGGCGTCAACAGATCGGCGATGCATTGCAGCGCCGATGAACTCCGATCCGGGTGACGACCGTCGAGGACCCCCACCCGGAGTGCGATGGCGATGTCGAACCGTGCGTGGTGCGAGGCGACGAACTCCTCGATCTCGGCTCGCTGGAACGACAGCCACGGCAATCGGTCGGCCTGGGTCGAGCGCGCCGTGGCGATGGCGTGCGCCGAGCGATCGATGCCGAGCACGGCACCTCGGGGACCGACGCGCCGTGCGATCTCACGCGCGGCCGCGCCGGGCCCGCAACCGATCTCGACGACGCGCAGCCCGGGTGAGAGCGGCAGCGCGTCCACCGCCGCGGACAGTCGACCCGACAGCCGATCGGTCATCGGGCCTGCTCGTGACCCGACTGCGGCGCATCCCGTGGCCCGACGACGGCATACCGCGCGCATGCGAATGCCTTGTTGCGGTCGAGGTCGATGAGTTCCAGGTCGTACGCGCGCGGGAACAGCGGACGCCCGGATCCCAGGGTGACCGGTGCGTAGCTCAGGTGGACCTCGTCGAGCATTCCCGCCTCGGCGAACTGCCCCGCCAGGTCTCCACCCCCGACCACCCAGAAGTCCTCGTCGCCGGCGGCATCGACGAGCTCGTCGCGTCGATCGACCACCGGTCCGGCCACGATCCGGATCGAGTCCGCCACCGGCTCGACGTCGCGATGGGTGAAGACGAAGGTCGGTATGTCGTACGGCCACGGATTGCCGGTTCGTATCTCGTGATCGACCACCCACTCGTAGGTGGTCGCACCCATGGCCATCGCGCCGATGGTGCCGAAGAACGCGGAGTAGTTCATCGGTCCTTCTTCGTCGATCGGTTGCGTGAGCAACCAGTCCAGGGAGTCCCCCTCGTCGGCGATGAAACCGTCGAGAGTTGTTGCGGTGTAGTAGTGGAAGCGGGTCACAAGAGTCCTCCGGATCGGTCGCGGTGCCATTGGATGGGGTCGGGGTCGAGTCGCGGGTCGGCCGTGGACACACCGGCGTCCTGGAGCATCCACCGTGCGAGTTGTCGGCGGTGTGCGGCGAAGGTCAGGACATGGGCGACGATCTGCGACATGAGAAACGACTCCGGTGGTTCGCAGAGCGCATCGATCACTCGGTCGCCCCACGCACCACGACGGTCGATGTCGCGCACGATCGCCAGCCAGCGCGGTGCGAGGTCCCGGTGCCGGTCGATGAGGCCGGCCACCGTCAGAGTTGCCGACTGATCGGGCATGTCTGCACCCTCGATGGTGGCGATCCAGGGCTCCTTGGACATCACCAGGTGTGTCAACACCTCGGCGAGGGACTCGTCCGGTCCGTCCCATTCCAGCGTCCGTGATCCGGGCAGCCGCTGTGTGCGGAGTGCGTCGTCTCCGATCGCCTTCGCGGCATCCAGCAGCGCACTCACGTCATCCAGATCGTGGCGGATCATCAGGGCCAGAACGTCACCCGACGACTCCTCACGGGCGACGCCGTTGTCGACGTAGAGGACTGTCGGCGAATGGAAGTGGATTCCGTTGGGTGCGGGGAGCCAATGGCCGCGTTCGGTCGGTGAGCCCATCTGGGAGGGGGCGTGTCCATAGGCGCGTGCGAACGCCCGACCGAATCCCTCGACCGAGTCGTACCCGGCGGTGAACGCCGCGTCGGTGACACTCGTCCCGCGCTGGACCTGCCAGGCCGCACGCTCGAGCATGACCCTCCGCCGGAGCGCGACCGGGGACTCGCCGGCGTGGCGGGACAGCTGCCGACTGAAGTGGAACTGCGACGCGTGGGCGCCCGATGCCATCGAATCGAGCGTCGCGTGGTCGTCGGCGAGCACCGCGTCGATCAGTTCACGGATCCGATCGCGTCCGGGCGTGGTCATGAGTTCAGTATCTCCGTCCGGGGGCGTTCTCGACCCGACCGTTCTTGCTCACCGCGGTCGCATCCGGACACGAGGTCGCCTACGCCGACCTGTTGACACCGTGGCCGCCGACCCCGTTGGATCAGCGCAGGTGTCGACCCGAGTCGGGCGGCTGAGAACGAGACCCGGAGGCCCGCGTGCCCGTCGATGTCGATCCCGAGACCGATCCCCGCGAGATCGTCCTGGGTATGTGGCGGGAGCTCGCCGCGCGGAACTGGTCGCGGGTCGCAGACCACCTCTCCGACGATTGCATCTACTTCGACGTGCCGTACGGGCCGGCGTTGTCGGCGCGTGGGCCGGCCGACATCGTCGCGAGACTGAAGGTGGGGCTGGAACCGTTGGCGGCGTACACCAATCACGACGGGGTGTTGGTGGCCGACGGCGCCGACGTCCTCTACGAGCATGCCGAGACCTGGGAGTGGTCGTCGGGGGAGTCGGTCGTCCTGCCGTTCGTGACCGTGCACCGTGTCGCCGACGGTCGGATCACGCTGTGGAAGGACTACTGGGACGCCACCACCCTGGTGTCCGCGGCACCCGCCGAGTGGATGACGCAACTCGCGTCCGCAGACACCGATTGGCTGTACGACGCCACCGATGAGTTCAGCTGACCCGGGTCACCGGTTGCCGAAGTCGACCACATCGAGGAACAGCGGCATCTCGCCGGTCTTCCGACCGGTGTGTTCGGCCACCGTCGCGACCGGACCGCCGGTCGATATCAGCCGGTCGATGAGGTCCTCGGAGGCGACCTCTTCGGTCAGGTCGAACGACGTGAACACGTAGGGGAGTCCTTTGGACCGCAACGGGTCCGGTGCGACATGACGTGGAAGTGCAGGTGCGGGGCGTCGGTGTTGCCGAGCTTGGCGATCGTCTGTCCCTCGGTGAGGTCGTCGCCGACCTTCACACCACCCAGACTCCCGGTCGTCAGATGTGCATACAGCACGTATCGGCCGTCGCCGATCTGTTGCACGATGTGGTTGCCCGCGTACTGGTCGAGAGGGAGGCCGGTGGGGGCGGTTCCCGCGGTCTGTTCGGGGAGGTCGTCGCGCAGTCCGACGATGCGACCGGGTGCGACCGCGTGGATGTCGTCGTCGAAGTACGGGTACGACTCGACCTTGGTGGGGTCGCCGACGTAGAGCCTGCCCGCCGGATCGAGTTGCACGAAGTCGATGGCGAATCTCTCCGCCAGCCAGAACGATCCGTCGATCGGGTTCGCCGCGCCGCGGTGCGGAGTGATCTCGCAGCATCCGTTCGCGTCGAACCAGCCGGCGCCGCGGAGCGGTGGCGCGATCTCGACCGGCTTCTGGTCCGACACGGTGACCTCGGCGATGGGTTCGGCGATCTGCGCCGGCAACAGTGGCGGTTCGGGCTTCTCGGGCGCCACGGTCACCACGTGACTCAGCGTGCGGGGCACCGCGTCGGCGTCGACCGCCACGTCGAGCCACAGCCGCCCAGCCTGCCCGGGACTGAAGATGTCGGTCGGTGCCGATGTCCCGAAAACCCTGAGCCAGTTGCTCAACGTGGCCTGGTCGAGCGTCAGTAGCGACTTCCCGTCACCCTTCACCTCGACGGCGCGGATGGTCATCCGTTGGGGGCTCGGGTTGGTCAATGCGACCTCGTAGACGAGGTGGGTCTTGCCGTCGGTCGCGGGCACCGGGATGGGCGGGTCCATCACCGCTCCCGTCACCGGCGTGATCACGTTGGCCGCACTGGTGGACGCGGATGCCGCGGCCGAGGTGGCCGTCGATGCCGAATCTGCACCGGAACACGACGTGAGGAGGACGGCGGTGACGACTACGGCGACCAGGTTCACGGTGGCGATCCGTGGCTTCCCCGGGCGACCGTACCATCAGATGACACGGCTTGACCTGTGGTTTCGTCGGAATTCACCGAGGCGCGCCTCAGTCGCGTGCGGTCTCGTCCCGACTACGCCGTTCGTCGACGACGAACAGCACCAGGGTGCCGACGAGGACTGCGGCCGGCACCCAGACCGCGTGGATCCCCCAGGTCTCGGTTGCGAAGGCGCCGACGACCGCTCCGACGATGAAGGCGCCGACGACTCCGATGTAGATGCGAAAATTGCGCCGCGACGCGGTGTCGCGCTCGATGGTCGCGGTATAGCCGGATTCGACGAGGCGGGCGAGATTCCCGGTTGTCGCGATGGCCATGTACGGTAGCTCGCCGATGGTCCGGAACAGTTCGAACTGCATCGCTGCGACGAACGCGATCGGCACGGTGGCGATCCCCGGAGGCCACGATGCAGGCAGGAACCCGACCACGACCAGTAGCACTGCCTGCGCGAGCATGGTCCACCGGATCGGGTGGGAGAGTGCGTTGTCCATCCGGCCGGCCTTGATCGCGGCCGCCGAAGCGACGCCGGCGACGAAGGCGAGGATCGGCCAGAGATGGGCGAGGGCGCTGCCTGCGCGACCGTTGGCAAGGTCGAGGGCGCCCAATACGACGTTGGCCGTCTGGGCATTGGCGAACACCCCGCCGCGGGCGAGGTAGGTGTACGCGTCGAGGAAACCGGCGGCGCCGGTGACGATCAGCGCGAATCGCAGCGTCGTGGTCGTCGCTCGCGAACCGGCACCCATGCCCGAAGGATACGTCCGGTCAGTCCCGACTCAGGAGCGGAACGAGCGCTTGCGTCTTCGCGTCGTCCCACCCCGGCGGCCGGAGGATCTCGGCCCAGATGTAGGGGATCGCGGCCCGGTAGTTGTGGCCGTGTCCGTCCGGGACGCCGACCGAGACGGCCATGTCGGCCGACACCTGGAGGAAGGTGACCAGGGGGATCCACCGGGTCGATCCCACCACATCCGCTCCGCGCTCTTCACGAAGCCAGTCGGGTTTGGTGAGTGCCAGGTCGGGCGACCACCAGGTGATGGGATCGGAGGCGTGCTGCAGATACACGATGCGCGAGTCACCCCACGCGGTCCGGGGTCTGCCGAGATCGGCGGTGTCGGCGACGAACCGGGCCTGTCTGCCGTTCTCGTACACCGGGAGTCGTTGCGGCGAACCCGGATCGCGGTCTCGGGTGGCGTCCTGCCACAGGCCGTTGCTGAACGTCGGTCCGACGAAGAAGGCGCCGTCGGTGCGTGCCGCGATCGACGGGATGGTCCCGAATGCCGACTCCCCGGCGAAAGAGCCCAGGCTCTCACCGAACACCACGATCCGAGGCCGCTCGGCTTCGCCGATCGCGCTCACGCGCTCCCAGACGGCCTCGAACAGGGCGCGCCCGGCTTGGCGCGCGCGTTCGCGATCGACCAGGAAGGAGAGCCAACTCGGCAGGTAGGAGTACTGCATGCTCACCGTCGCGACGTCGCCGTCGGTCATGTATTCGAGGGAGTCGACCGTGGCTTTGTTGAGCCATCCCGAGCCGGTGGTGGAGCCGATCGCGATGGTTGATCGTCGGAGGCCACCGGCCCGTTCCAGTTCGCGCGCGGCGAGTTCGGCCGTACGACGGATCGTCGGGGCGGACTTCAGTCCGGCGAACACCCGGATCGGTGCGAGCGCCTGTCTTCCGTTGAAGGCGGTCAATTGCTCGGTACTGGGTCCACTCGAGACGAACAGGCGCCCCTCACGGCCGAGCGAGTCCCAGGTGACGAGGGAGTCCGGACCGCCGGATCGCAATGACGACGTCGGCGGCGCCGAGTCGGCGACGGTTTCGTCGTTGGCGGCCGCGAACGACGAGTTGAGCCATTGCATCGAGTAACGCGCGACCACACCGTTGAGGATGAACACGGTCAAGGCCATCACCAGGGTCGCCGCGATCGTCGCGGAGATCCGCGGCGGTGCGATCCGGTTGAGCTTGCCGACCAACCATGACACCGATCGACCCCACGCCTGGCCGAGTGACATGAGCACCCCGAACACCACGAGAGCGACCGCAGCGGTCACCGGATAGGCTGTCCACGACAGGTGTTCCACGCCCATCAGGTCACGGATCTCGTTCTGCCAGCGGGAGAACCAATACAGCATCGCAGCGGTGCCGATGACGGCGACACCACCGAGACATGTCCACCACCGACGTCCGGGACTCGGCCACGGATCGGTGCGCGACATCATGTATCCGGCCAGCCAGGCGCCGAACACACCGATCCCGTATCCCATCGCGGCCGACGCCCCGCTCACGATGCCCTGGAACAACGGGCCACGCGGCAGCAGCGACGGCGTCACCGAGAACCACAGGAGCAGCAGCGCGATCACCATGCCGCTGTAGGCGTACCGGTGACGATGCCGGGTGAAACGATCGGACCACGTCGGCCGACCCGCACCGCCGACGTCGGCGATGCCGGGCTCCGAGGCCGCGGGGATCTCGACCTCGGACGAGGTCTCCGCGTTCACCTCATCTGCCGGTGTCCCGATATCGGTCGACTCGCTCGTGGACACCTGTGCTCCTGCGCTGACACTCGTTCGGGTGGAGCGGCAAGAGTATCAGCAGGTGACAGCGCGATCTGCGCGACGACCCGCCTGCCGACTCAGCCGAGGCGCTCACCGGTCGACGGGTCGAACAGGTGGACGGCCGTGGACGTCTGGCGGATCCGGACGCCCTCGCCGAGCTTCGCCGGGGCCCGCTGCGGTGAGCGGGCGACGATGATCTTCGAGTCGCTGTCGAGGGGCGTGATGTCAGGGTCGTCGATCCGCGCATACACGTATGTCTCGCTGCCGAGTTCCTCGAGTAGCGCCACGTCGGCATTGATCCCGTCACCGCTGTCGGCGAGCGAGAGGTGCTCGGGACGGATGCCGACGATCACCGACGACAGCCCGGATCTCCGGAGCAGCGCGTCGGATTCGGCATCGAGGTCCACGGCGGCTCCGGCGATGCGGATGACACCGTCGCGTACCGGCGCGGTGAACAGGTTCATCGCGGGTGAGCCGATGAACCCGGCGACGAATGCGTTCTTCGGTCGGTCGTAGAGGTCGGTGGGGGTGGAGAACTGTTGGAGCACCCCGTGGCGGAGCACCGCGACGCGGTCGCCCATGGTCATCGCCTCCACCTGGTCGTGGGTGACGTAGACGGTGGTGGTGCCGAGTCGACGTTGGAGTGCCGCGATCTGCGAGCGCGTCTGGACACGCAGCTTGGCGTCGAGGTTCGACAGTGGCTCGTCCATACAGAAGACCTGCGGCTCACGGACGATGGCCCGGCCCATCGCGACGCGCTGGCGTTGGCCACCGGACAGCTTGGCGGGCTTACGGTCCAGGAAGTCGGTGAGGTCGAGGAGCTTGGCCGCCTCGGCGACCTTCTCCTTGCGCTCGGCCACCGGGATGCCGCGCATCTTGAGCGCGAATCCCATGTTCTCGCCGACCGTCTTGTTCGGGTACAGCGCGTAGTTCTGGAACACCATGGCGATGTCCCGATCCTTCGGCGCGACCCCGACCATGTTCGACCCGCCGATGCGGATCTGACCGGAGTCGATCTCCTCGAGACCGGCCAACATGCGCAGCGCGGTCGACTTGCCCGATCCCGACGGACCGACCAGGACGACGAACTCGCCGTCGTCGATGTCGAGGTTGAGCGAGTCGACGGCGAGCTTCTCGGCGCCGGGGTAGACACAGCATGCGTTGTCGTAGGTGATGGAAGCCATGGGAAATCTCTCTCCTGGTGAGAAGGGAATCGGGTTACTTGATCGCGCCGAAGGACAGGCCGCGGACGAGCTTGTTCTGGGCGACCCAGCCGGCGATGACCACCGGGAGTGCGGCGAGCACGGATGCCGCCGACAGCTGCGCCCAGAACAGTCCCTGGCCGGACATGAACCCGGTGAGGGCGACCGGCATCGTCTGCGCGTTGACCGCCGTCAGGTTCACCGCGAAGAAGAACTCGTTCCACGAGAAGATGACGCAGATGAGTGCCGTCGCGGCGATACCGGGTGAGATCAGCGGGAGGATCACCTCACGGACCGAGGTCCACAGGCTCGCACCGTCGATGCTGGCCGCTTCCAACAGTTCTCCCGGGACCTCGAGGAAGAACGACCGCATCATCCAGACGGCGATCGGGAGGTTCATCGCGGTGTACAGGATGATCAACGTCCAGATGTTGTCGAGCATCCCGATGCGACCCACGATGACGTACAAGGGGATGATCGCCGCGACGATGGGCAGCATCTTGGTGCTGATGAAGAAGAACAGCGCGTCCTTGGTCTTGCGAACCGGGCGCAGCGACAACGCGAACGCGGCCGGAATGCCCAGCAGCAGCACCAGGATCGTGGACACGACGGTCGCGAAGACCGAGTTCAGCAGTGGCGTGGCGATGCCGGAATCGAAGACGGCCTTGAACTGGTCGAGTGTCGGCGTGAAGAAGAACGTCGGCGGATCGGTGGCCGCCTGGTTCTCCTGTTTGAACGCGGTCAGCACCATCCAGAGCACGGGGAAGAAGAATCCGAGCCCGACGATCCAGGTGATCACGGTCAGCAGTGCGTCCTGTGGCCGCCTGCGGCGTCTGATGTTCAGCTCGGCGGCGGTATGCGACCCGGTGGTCGCCGGCCGGGGTGCGGTGGTGGTCATCAGGCTGCCTCCTCGGCTCCGCTGAAACTCTTGAAGATGAGTCGGATGGCCAACGATGCGACCACGATGGTGCCGATCACGGTCACCACACCCATTGCCGCCGCCTGACCGATGTCGAAGCCGAGAAATGCGCGCTGATAGATGTAGAACGGCAGGTTCGCGCTCGCCACACCCGGGCCACCGGATGTCATCATGTACACCGCGTCGAAGGTGTTGACCAGGTAGATGGCTCCCAGCACGGTGCCCAGTTCGATGAACCGACGCAGATGCGGCAGTGTCAGCTCACGGAACAACCGGAAGCTCGTCGCGCCGTCGACGCGTGCGGCCTCGGCGATGTCCTTCGGCATCGACTGCAGCCCGGCGAGGATGAGCAGCATCATGAACGGAGTCCACTGCCAGACCAATTCGGCCATCACCGACATCAGCGGGAACTCACTGAGCCAGTCGACGTCGATCCCGAGCGGACTCAGTGCCCAGTTGACCAAGCCGTTGGTGGGGGAGAGCAAGCTCGTCTTCCACAGCAACGCGGCGGCCACCGGGGTCACCAGGAACGGCGTGATGAGCAATGTCCGGACAATGCTGCGGCCGATGAACTTCCGGTCGAGCAGTAGCGCGAAGATCAGTCCGAGAACCACCGACAGGACCACGGTGCCGACGATCAGCACGATGGTGTTGAGGGTGACCTTCCAGAACTGACCGTCCTGGAAGACTTCGACGTAGTTGTTGAGTCCGTTGAATTCTCGGGAGCCCGGGCGGACGAGGTTCCACGACTGAGTCGAGTAGTAGAGCGTGAACAGGAACGGGATCTGCGTGACCACTATCATGAAGATCAGGGCCGGGAGCAGTGGTCCCCGTCTACGCCACCCCTCGGCGCGAGAGATGTGGTCCCGCTTGGAGGTCGGGGTGCCCGACGAGTCGGGTCCGGCGGGGGTCGGCCTGTCGGCCAGCGCGGTCGCCATCACGTCACCTCTTGTCCTGGTATGTCTTACCCACGACCTCGGCATAGGTCTGGGCCTGGGCGAGTGCGTCCTCGACGCTGATCTGACCGGCGATCGCGGCACTGATCTGCTGGCTCACCCGGGTTCCGAGATCCTGGAACTCGGGGATGGCCAGGAATTGGATACCGGTGTACGGCACCGGCTTCAGCGACGGCTTGCTCTGGTCGGCTGCCTTCATCGAGGTCAGTGTCGGCTCGGCGAACGGGCCGGAGATCTTCTGGTATGCAGGCAGTTCGTACGTGGAGAGCCTGCTGCCCGGCGGGACGTGGCTCGGGCCGAGCTTGTCTGCGACACCTGCGATGTAGTCCTTGCTGGTCATCCACTCGATGAACTTCCAGGCATCGTCCTTCTTCGCACTGCTCGAGGGGATGCCGAGCGACCAGGTGTACAGCCATCCGTTGTCGCCCTTGGCCTTGCTCGGCGCGAGGGCGTACCCGACGTTACCCGCGATGGTCGACGTGTCCGGGCTCTCCAGCACCGACACCGCCGACGTCGCGTCGTACCAGATCGCGGCCTGCCCCTGGGAGAGCAGATTGCCGCACTCCTGGAACCCGGTGGACGCCGCGCCGGCCTCGCCGTAATTCCGGACGGTGTCGACGTAGAACTTGACCGCCTCGGTGACCTCCGGGCTCGTGAGCTGCGCATTCCAGTTCTCGTCGAACCAGCGGCCGCCATAGGCGTTGATCACGGTGTCCAGCGGCGCGAGGATCTCTCCCCAGCCGGGCTTGCCGCGTAGACAGATCCCGGCCACGCGATCGCTGTGCAGTCGTCTGGCGGCGTCGGCGACCTGGGGCCAGGTCGGTGCCGCGGGCATCTCGATGCCCGCGTCCGCGAACATCTTCTTGTTGTACATCAGGAACGACGACTCGCCGTAGAACGGCGCCGAGTACATCGAACCGTTGTACGAGAGTGCATCTTTCAGTGTCGGGATGAAGTCATCCGGGTCATAGGCGGGGTCAGCTGCCATGTACGGCGAGAGATTGACCAACCAGCCGTTCTCCGCCCACATCTTGGTCTCGTAGTTGCTGATCATGACCACGTCGAACTCGCCACCACCGGTGGCGACCGACGCGGTGATCTTGGCCCGTGCCTCGTTCTCCGACAAGGTCACGAACTTGAGGTTGACCCCCGGGTTCTCCTGTTCGAACTCCTTCGACAGCGACACGGCGTCGGTCATCTGGGAGTTCGAGACCATCGCGATGGTCACCGCCTCGCCGCCGCCGGTCAGCGAACCGGCACCGGAGCACCCGACCGAGAGTCCGAGCAGCGCACCCAGACCGAGTGCCGCGCAGGCCTTCGCAGTCCGCCGGTCGCGCCTCTCGCGCCGGCGCAATCGTGGTGTCACAGTGATCACCCTTGACCTTTCTGTTGGGCCAACAGCCATGTCGCGGTCGGCAGATCGGTGACGAGGATCGTGGCGTATCCGCCTCGGAGTGCGCCGAGAACGGATTCGCGGCGATGGGTCCCACCGGAGGTGAGGATGGTGGTCGGGCAGGCGCGTACGTCCGCGAGAGCCACCGAGACAGTGCGATCGACCAGGGTCGACTCGACCGCCACACCGTCGGCATCGTAGAAGCGGCCGCCGATCTCTCCGACCGCACCGAGATCATGGAGCTCGTCGAGGACGGCTGCGTCGATGTAGGCGCCCTCGAACAGCGTCGTGGACGTCGAGACCGAACCGACTCCGAAGAGCATCACCGAGGCGGTCTTTCCGGCGAAGAGTGCCTGCGAGAGAATCGAATCCCGGTTCAGCGCGCGGACGGTGGCAGGGTCGGCGTACAGCGGGGCGACCAGACGCATCGGCTGCGCGCCGAGCCTTTCGGAGAAGCGCGAGAGTGCGTGATCGACACCGGTGTGGTACTCGACCGACGTCATCGAGCCGTCCATCTGAACCACCCGTCGGCAGCTCGCCGCACCGGAGAGCGCATCGGCGACCGCCACCTGCTCCGGTCCCCAGGTGAAGCCGAAGGTGTCGCCGAGCTGGAGACGTCGCGTCAGGACCGAGGCTCCGGCGCGGCCGAGAGCCGCATTGCCCGAAGCGCTTCCGTCGGCCTGCTCGTCGATGATCAGCACTTCGTCGAGTCCGAAGACCGATTCGACCTCACGCTCCTCCTCGGTGTGGATCGACGGGCTCAGGTGTTCCGGCGCAGTCACCGTCACGTGCACGAGGCCCTGTGCGCGCGCCCGGGCGACGAGTCGCCCGGCGGTCGGTCGGGAGAGGCCCAGTCGGGCGGCGATCTCGGCCTGCGTCAGACCTTCCAGGTGATACATGGTCGCTGCGCGGACGAGCAGTCGCAGATCGTGTCCCGACTCCGAGGAGGTCCGCTGCGGCGAGGACATTGGGCGACTCCGTGTGTTCGGTCGGGTGTGTTCGGTGTGCCGATCCGGATCGCGATCGACGAACGATAGGGTGAGCAGATGCTCACTGGCGGTGCATGTGCTCATTACGCTAACATCGGACATGTGACCTACGCAACAACCAGCTCGAAGAGTGATCTGACATCCACATCGATGCAGGCGAGCGTCCTTCATGTGGACGGCTCGCTGACGGTCGAGTCACGGGAGATACCCACCCCGGCGCCCGACGAGGTGTTGGTGCGTGTGGCGGCAGTCGGCGTGTGCGGATCGGACACCCACTACCTGCGCCACGGTCGGATCGGAGATCACGTGGTGACGGGGCCTATCGTGTTGGGCCACGAGGCATCGGGTCGCGTCGTGGCGGTCGGCTCAGCGGTCGGGGGGGACCGGATCGGCGAGCGGGTGTCGATCGAGCCGCAGACGCCGGACCCGACCAGTCGTGAGTCGCGACGCGGCGACTACAACCTGTGCCCGAGCATGCGCTTCTACGGAACGCCGCCGATCGACGGTGCGCTGGCCGAGTTCGTGACCATCGGCGCCTCCTTCGCCCATCCGGTGCCCGAACATGTGTCCGACGAGGCCGCAGCGCTCATGGAACCGCTGTCCGTCGCGATCGCATCGATCCGCAAGGCCGGGGTCGGGATGGGAGAGTCGATCCTCATCACGGGCGCCGGTCCGATCGGGCTGCTCTGCGCTCAGGTGGCGCGGGCGGCCGGCCTCACGCGCATCATCGTGGTCGAGCCGGGTGTGCAACGTCGTTCGGCTGCACTGCGGTTCGGCGCGACGGAGGTGGCCGTATCGGTCGCCGACTCCGACGCCGGCCAGACGGCGGTGGACGCCTTCGTCGACGCCAGTGGCGCTCCGCCCGCGGTCCTCGACGGCATCTCCGCGGTCCGGCCCGGTGGCCGTGTGGTGCTCGTCGGCATGGGCGCCGACACCATGGAATTGCCGGTCTCGCTGATCCAGAACCGCGAGCTCGTCCTCACCGGCGTGTTCCGCTACGCGAACACCTGGCCCACGGCGATCGAGTTGGTCGCTACCGGAAAGGTCGATCTCGACGATCTGGTCACCTCGCATCACGGGATCGCCGATGTGCGTGCCGGGTTGGACGCCGATCGGATTCCGAGCAGCATCAAGGCCGTGGTGCATCCCGGGATCGACACCGTCGAACCGGCCGCCCGACCCTCATCCTGACCGCCGCGACCCATCCGATCCGAGAGGAGTGCACACCGTGACGTCCGCGCACGAGCTGAACACCGCAGAGTTGCCGAAGATCTCCACCGTGCCGACACCGGGATACGACCGGAGCGCGGTCCGCACCGGCATCGTGCACTTCGGTGTCGGCGGCTTCCACCGCGCCCACCAGGCGATCTACCTCGACCGGCTGTTGTCGGCCGACGAGTCGGCGAGTCGGTGGGGATTGTGCGGAGTCGGTGTGCGCCCGGCCGATGCAGCCATGCGTGACGCACTGGTCCCGCAGGACGGTCTGTACACGGTTACCACGAAGCATCCCGACGGCGAGATAGACACCGCGGTCGTCGGTTCCATCGTCGAATATCTCTTCGCACCTGATGATCCCGAGGCGGTGATCGAGAAGCTGGCTCATCCGGACACCGAGATCGTCTCGCTGACGGTGACCGAGGGGGGATACAACTTCGCACCCTCCACCGGTCTCTTCGACGCCGAGAACCCCGATGTGGTCGCCGATCTCCGGCCGGACTCGGTGCCGATCACGGTCTTCGGCTTCGTCGTGGAAGCACTTCGTCGCCGCCGGGATCGTGGACTCCCGTCGTTCACCGTCATGTCGTGCGACAACATCCAGGGCAACGGGGAAGTCGCGGCGGCCACCTTCGGCGCGTTCGCCCGGCTGAAGGATCCGCAACTGGCGGACTGGATCGCCGAGCAGACCCGTTTCCCGAACTCGATGGTCGACCGGATCACTCCTGCGACGCCGTCGACCCTGCGTGCCGAGGTCGTCGAGCGCACGGATGTCGACGACCGTTGGCCCGTGGTCGCCGAGCCGTTCATCCAATGGGTGCTGGAGGATTCGTTCTCCACGGGGCGGCCTGCCCTGGAACGGGTCGGCGTACAGGTGGTCGACGATGTGACACCGTACGAACTGATGAAGCTACGGCTGTTGAACGCCGGCCATCAGGCGCTCTGCTATTTCGGATACCTGCTCGGTTATCGCTATGTGCACGACGCCGCAACGGATCCGGCCATCCAAGCACTGCTTCGTCGCTACTGGGCGCAGGAGGGACGGCCCACCCTGCATCCCGTTCCCGGCATCGATCTCGACGACTACACCGAGACACTGCTCGAACGCTTCGGGAACCCTTCGA
This sequence comes from Gordonia soli NBRC 108243, assembly GCF_000334455.1. Classification (GTDB taxonomy): domain Bacteria; phylum Actinomycetota; class Actinomycetes; order Mycobacteriales; family Mycobacteriaceae; genus Gordonia; species Gordonia soli. Next base: position 75,487 of record NZ_BANX01000026.1, on the reverse strand, counting down.
TCGCCGACACCATCGCGCGCCTGTGCCAGGACGCGTCCGATCGCATACCCAAGTGGTTGGTCCCGGTCATCCGTGAACGGCTCGATGCCGGCGGCGAGGTCGAGTTGGCGGCGGCCGTCGTGGCGAGCTGGACCCGGTACTCCGAAGGGGTTGACGAGCAGGGCGAGCCGATCACCGTCGTCGATCCGCTCGCCGATAAACTGGTGGAGCGCGCCCGGGCGTCGCGGACCGAGCCCCATGCCTTCATCGACGACCCGGCCCTGTTCGGCGATCTCGCCGAGCGGGACGGATTCGTCGTGCCATACCTGCGCGCACTCGATTCGCTGCGCGCCAAGGGAGCACGGGCGACGCTGACGGATCTGCTCGGATGACCCTGGTGGCCGGCGTCGACTCCTCGACGCAGTCGTGCAAGGTCGTGATCTGCGATGCCGACGACGGGCGGGTGATCCGCACAGGAAACGCCGCCCATTCCTCGGGTACCGAGATCCATCCCGACAACTGGTGGGACGCACTCCGGTCGGCCGTCGCGGCTGCGGGTGGCCTCGATGATGTCGCCGCCGTGTCGGTGGCCGGCCAACAACACGGCATGGTCACGCTCGATGAGCGCGGCGATGTGGTCCGCCCGGCGCTGCTCTGGAACGACACCCGATCCGCAGATGCCGCGGCAGATCTGGTCGACGAGTTCGGTGGCGCGCAGGCATGGGCGGACGACGTCGGAGTCGTTCCGGTGGCCTCCATCACCGCGACGAAGCTGCGCTGGCTCGCCGACAACGAACCCGACCACGCCGACGCCACCGCCGCGGTGTGCCTGCCACACGACTGGCTGACCTGGCGGTTGTCCGGGTCGACCGACATCGCCGACCTCGTCACCGATCGCAGTGACGCGTCGGGGACGGGCTACTTCTCCGCTGCCGCAGGCGACTACCGTCCCGACATCGTCGAGCTCGCGTTCCGTGGGCGTCGTCCCGATCTGCCGCGCGTGCTCGGTCCCGCGACGTCGGCGGGGACGACTCCCGGAGGGATCGTGCTCGGGCCCGGGGCGGGAGACAACGCCGCCGCGGCGCTCGGCGTGCACGCGAGCGCCGGAGACGCAGTGGTGTCGCTCGGGACGTCGGGGGTCGTCAGTGCCGTCACCGACACCGTGCCCCGCGATGCGACGGGACTGGTGGCCGGCTTCGCCGACGCCACCGGGCGGCACCTTCCCCTGGTGTGCACGCTCAACGGCGCACCCGTGCTGGCGGCGACCGCGTCGACGCTCGGTGTGGACCTCGACGAGTTCGCGCGACTCGCGCTGTCGGTGAGACCGGGTGCCGACGGGCTCACCATGGTGCCGTACCTGGCCGGCGAACGATCGCCGAATCTACCCGACGCCACCGGTGCCCTGCATGGCATCACTGCTGCGAATCTCGATGCAGCACACGTGGCCCGGGCTGCCACCGAGGGATTGTTGTGCTCGCTGGTCTTCTGCATCGACCAGATCGTCGGGCAGGGCGTCGACGTCGATCGCATCGTCCTCGTCGGTGGTGGAGCGCGATCGGAGGCGGTGCGCGAGATCGCGCCGGCCCTGTTCGGTCGTAGCGTCGTGGTGCCGGATCCGGGCGAGTACGTCGCGCTCGGTGCGGCTCGCCAGGCCGCCTGGACGTTGACCGGCTCCCTCCCGGAGTGGGAGCGCGGTCGTGCCGAGCGACCGGTGGGTGCAGCCACTCCGGCGGTCTACGAGCAGTACCTCCGGGCTGCCGACCTCATCGTCGCACGACCCACGACATCCAGTATCGATACGACCGGAGGTGGCCGATGACCGATCCCGACGGACCTGTGTACGCGCTCAACCTGTTCGACCTCGCCGACAACCAGGACTATCGGGCCTACGCTCGGCGGTCTGTCGCGGAGGTGACGGCTCACGGCGGAAAAGTCGTGTCGCTGGGCCGTTTCCGGCGATCCGAGACCGGGGATGTCGAACCCCGGCAGGTGATGGTGCTGGTGGAGTGGGAGTCCATCGAGGCCTTCGAGAGTTACCGCGACGACCCGGCTCTCGCGGACCTGCATCCCCTGCGGGAGAACGGGACGACCGGCTACATCTGGCATCTCTTCGACAAGCTGTCCGATCTGCGGCCGGTGTTGAACGTGCCGGCCGTCGACGATCGGACCTGACCGCACGAAAGGATGCGGGGGGCCATTGCGCACGGTGAGACGAATGGTTAGATTCGTCTCATGACCGCCGCGCTGCAACCCCGCCGATCGGATCATCCGCGCCGTCATCGGGCAGCGGAGAGTCGCGGCCGGTCGATCGGGCGGGCGCTCAGGCTGTACATGCGGCTGCGCGAGCCGACCGCCGCCGAACTCGATGCCGTGGGTCGGCGCCTGCTCACCCGCGACGAGACGGCAGCGGCCCTGGTACGGGCCATGCGATTGCCCGCAGGTACCGACGGTCGGGTGACGATGCGACAGTTCGAGCACGCGTTGGCGGGCGCGATGCCGGAGACTGCACCGGCTGCTCTGCGCGAGTTCTTCCGACACGTGGAGGACACCCCCGACTGGGTGGACCGGGAGCTGTGCGAGAGGGGCGCCGGAGTGTACCGGCGGTTGGGGCAGAACGCGAACGACGTCCTGCTGCAGCTCTCGCTGATCGGCGGCTACCGTTTCGGCGGCCCCGCCGACCTGCTCGTCGCGACCGGTGGTCTCACCGGGTCGACGGCGATGCGTCGTCTGGGAGAGACCCAGACCTGGGGGATCGCCGTCGGCCGGCCTGGTGGGATGGAGCGGTCGGGGGAAGGGTGGCGACTCACGGTCCATGTACGCCTCATGCATGCGCTCGTCAACGAGTCGTTCGAACGCAACGGGCGCTGGGACCACGAACACTGGGGTCTACCCATCAACCAGTCCGACCTCGCCGCGACGCTCAGTCTCTTCAGCGGCACGCTCCTCATGGGGGTCCGCGCTTTGGGTGTACCGGTGTCGCAGGAGGATTCGCGCGCCATGATGCACCTGTGGAAGTACGTCGGATGGTTGATCGGGGTCGACGACGACTGGCTGTTCGATGCCGAACGCGACCAGCACCAGCTGAGCTACGCGATCCTGTTGTCGCAGAGTGACGTCACGCCGGCGGGTGCAGCGCTGACAACTGCCATCGTGGAAGCCCAGCGCGACCTCCATTACCGATGGCTCCCGGGACCTGCGGCACGATACTCACGGCTGCGACTGCTCAGCATGCTGCAGGCATTTCTCGGGCTCCGCGGGATGCGCGATCTCGGTCAGCGACCCGCCATCCCATGGGCCGTCGGTGTCGCCTGGATCCGGAACACGTTGAACCATCGAATCATCGGGCGCGCACCGTTCGGTGAGCGATATCTCGAGTTCCTCGGGCGCCGGGCCAGTGACCGTGCACGATTCCGACACTTCGGGACTACCGCCGCCGAGATCGGTCGCCTCGACGGTCGCTGACCATCGTCGACGATCAGCCGCGGGGTCGGCAGAGCTGAGCTCGGCGCGGATCGGCCTCGTCCACCACAGCCCCAGGCAGAGAGCGACACCCCACCCCAGGAACAGTGGATCCCACACCGCCGCATGCCCGATGGTTGCCGCGGCATCGTAGTCGGTCGGGCGGGCGAGGACTCCGAGCGCGAGCATCGATGCGGTGACGGTGTTGAGCAGGCCCCACGCGACGAGCACTGCCGCGCCGGACCACGCGCCCGATCGCCAGATCCGACCTCCGGGGCGCGCCTGTGACAGCCACACCGGTGCGATCGCGGCGACGATCTTCGCGATCCCGATGCCGATCACTGCTCCCGGGTGGGTGTCGGCGACCTCCGCGATCGCGCCGACCGTGGTCAGGCCGACGTGTCCGCCGAGGCCCCAGTAGACACTCCATGCCCCGTGGACGATCCCGGCAAGAGCGGCGATGCCCAACGCGGTACGGGCGTGCGCCGACGGTGAGGACGTGATCATCCGATCAGCATGGGCGGCAGAGGAGTCCGCCCACATCCGGGACATCACCCATGTCGCCCCGGGACTCGTCGCCAGGCGTCAGCGATGCAGGACGATCAGTGCGGTCTCCCGAGCTTGCCGGGGACCGGGCTGAGTGGAACCTCGAGGCCGTCATAGATTCCCGGTTCGGCCACGGCCAGCCACGGGATCGCGTTCACCAGGCGCCCCACCGCGGTCGCATTGCCGCCGCCGGCACGGTTCCCGGCATCGTCGGTGGCCTCGACGGTGATCTCGATGCGTGGCAGCCCTTCGATGATGACCCGATGGGCACCGTCGCCCCCGTCGGCAGGGGTGGGCCAGTCAGCGGCGCAGAACGCATGGATCCGGGTCACGTGTTCGATCACGATCAGCGGATCGCCGCCGACGATGCCCTGGACCTCGAATCGGATCGCGCCCTGGGTGCCCGCCTCGAAGAGGCCCATGGACGCGGTACTCACATCCGCCTCCAGTGGCCGACGTTCCAGCGTCTCCCGGATCTCGTCGAGCTCCACGCCGAGCGCTCGGGCGATCAGGCGGACCTGACCTCCCCAGACCATCGACGGGACACCTGCCGCGACCATCGGGGGCTCATAGTCCATCGGTTGGCCCATTCCCACGAGGTAACGAACCGAGTCGGGTTGGTCGTAAGTCGTGTAGTCGAAGATCTCCTGGCATCGGATCCCGTCGATCCGGGACCCCAGACCGCTGGCGAGCGCCGGCAGGATGTCGTTGCCCCAACCGGGGTCGATACCCGAGACGAACAGCGAACCACCGCCGCGCGCGACGGCGTCGAGCACCGGGTCGCGGACCTCGGGAGGTGCCGACCGGTGGTCGTACAGCGCATAGAGCGACGGAGTCACGACGATTGCGCCTGCGGCGACGGCCCGCACGATGTCCGCGAGGGCGTCGTCGGGCCGGATGTCGCCGGACGCTGCGTAGACGACTGCATCGGCATCAGCGAGCACATCGTCGATGCGGTCGACGGCGGCGACGCCCAGGTCCACGTCCAGCCCGGCGAGGGCACCTGCGTCGCGGCCGACCTTCTCCGGATTGTGGACGACCACCGCCGACAATTCGAGCGCGGGGTGGGTGTTGACCGCGTGGATCGCCGCCTGCCCCACGTTCCCGGTTCCCCAGACGACCGTGCGTTGTGTACCGACCATCGCGTCAGGATAGGGAAGCGGCGGTCGGAGGGCGGAGGTGTTCGCAGAACCCACTCGAACACAACTCATCCTGATACCGAGCGCCGCGCCACGGCCCACCGCTGCACGGGACCGATGTGCCATTTGTCCGATGAGTTCCGGTGGCGGGCCCGGTCTGTCCTTCGAGACCCGATGACCAGGAGAGGTACGAGATGAGCGAGACCACGGTCAGCAAGCACGGCGACACCATCGCCTTCGACCGCCACGGGGATGGCGAGGGCCCGACCGTGGTGTTCGTCGCAGGGGCGGGTCCATGGCGCGAGATCGATCCGACCACCTCCGAGACCGCTCGACTACTCGCCGCCCGGGGGATCAACGCACTGGTCCACGACCGGGTCGGGCGCGGTGAGAGTTTCACCTCCGGACCGATCTCGCTCGAGCGTGAAGTGGCCGCACTCGATGCATTGCTCTTGGAAGCGGGCGGACGGGGAGTTCTTTGTGGTCACTCGTCGGGATGCTCGATCGCGTTGTACGCCGCCGTCACGGGCCTCCCGGTCTCGGGGCTCGCACTGTGGGAGGCTCCGCTGGCGCCACCTGGGAGCGGAGGCCGGGAGTGGGCGGACGAGATCCAGGCATGTCTCGCGACGGACCGCCTCGAGGAGGCGTTGCGTCGCTACATGGTCGACATGCCCGATCAGATCCTCGAGATCGTGTTGTCCACACCCGCAATGATCGACCAGGCGGGCAGTCTCGCCGCGGATGCGGAGTCGCTGGCGTGGGCCGAGTCGGCCCCGCATGCTGATCTGTTCGGAGACCTGACGATTCCTGTCGCGGCCTACATCGGCTCCTCGACGTACGACGTCATGCGGCCCGCGGCCGAGTCGATCGCCGCAGCCGTGCCCGGTGCCGAATGGCACATCGTCGACGGTGCCGAGCACTCCTGGGATCCGGCGGCGATGGCCGATGAACTCGAGGTACTCGTGCGTCGCGCAGGAGTCGTCCGGGCACAACTGAACTCGGGAGCATCAGGTTCGGACTCGCCCGGTTCGGGTGGGCGGCAAGCGACGAGGAGCGCCGGCGGGCCCTCGGAGAGAAGGGCCCGCCGGCGGTGGTACCGCGGTGGTGATCGCGCTAAGCGCGCTGGGATATCACTTCACCTCGGACCGGAGAATCCGGATCACGCCCAGCGTCAATGGGATTGCGATCCAGATGATGCCGGAGACGGCCAACCGGGCCCACTCGCCACCGGTGGCCCATTCACTGGCCTGGAAGGGGATGTTGGTCGCAGTCGTGTCGATCCAGCCACCGATGTTGTCCTTGAACCAGGGCACGAGCTGGGTGACCAGTGACAACGCACTCGGGAGCGCGAAGTAGGCGACGATCGCACCGGGAGTGTTCAGGATCAGTGCTGCGAAGCCGAATCCGAGCAGCAGTCCGAAACCCTGGAGCACGAAGGCGTTCACGACGCCGGCCGCGGTGAAGCTCCACGACCCGGCGGGGTCCCCGTAGGCGATGCCGGCGATCAGGGTCGCCACCGCACCCAACACGAGCGTCACGCCGATCGCGGCGACACCTGCGGCCAGCGCCGCTGCCAATTTGGCGATGATGACGCGTTGCCGCCGCGGTTCCAGTGAGAACGTGGTCAGTGCGGTCCGCTGGCTCCACTCGCCGGTGACGAGCAGGATGGCCAGCACCGGCAGGATGATCGACACCGGGATGCCCATGATCCCGAAGAAGTGACCGAAGGTCAGGTCCTCGGGGGAGTTCCGTGAGGCGATGAGCAGCACGACGGCGACGACCGCGGTGATCACACCCACCGAAGCGGTCAGCCAGAAGCCGGCCCGGGTGTCGACGAGCTTGCGGATCTCGACCCGGAGCAGGCGGGAGAGCGGGATGTGCGGTCGATCGAGCTCGACCACAGGTGATTCGAGCAGGGTGGTCATCAGAGGGCTCCTTGGGGGGTGGGTTGTTCGCGCTGGGTGTCGGCGGTGAGCTGGAGGAACATCTCCTCGAGCTGGGCGCCGTCGCCAGTGCGCAGTTCGATGAGAGCGACGCCTGCGGCGGCCGCGGCTCGTCCGACCTCTTCGGGTGTCGCGTCGGTGGTGAAGCCGCCGTCGGGGACCGCCTGGGTTCGGATGTCGGCGCGCCGGAGAGCGTCGAACAGCGCGACGTCGTCGAGCGAACGGACACGGGTGCCCGCGCCGGCCAGCAGCGAATCCTTGGTGCCCGCGGTGACGATCCGGCCCTGTCCGATCACGAGGATCTCGTCGGCGATGATCTCGATCTCGTGGAGCAGGTGCGACGACAGCAACACGGTTCCGCCGCGATTGGCATAGTCACGCAACAGGCTTCGCATCCAGTGGATACCCGCCGGGTCGAGGCCGTTGGCGGGCTCGTCGAGGATGAGGATGCGCGGATCACCGATCAGCGCGTTCGCGATGCCGAGCCGCTGTCGCATGCCGAGCGAATAGTTGCGGACGCGTCGTCCCGCCTCCTTCGGCGAGAGGCTGACGAGGTCGAGCATCTCGTCGACCCGACGCCGCGGGAGACCCATGGTCAGCGCGCTGAGGGTCAGGATCTCGGCGCCGGTGCGGCCCGCGTGCTGTGCGGAAGCGTCGAGCAGGACCCCCACCTCGGTGCCCGGGTTGGGGATGTCGGTGTAGGCGACACCGCCGACCGTCGCGCTACCGGAGGTGGCCGGGGTGAGTCCGGCGATGATCCGCATTGTGGTGGATTTGCCGGCGCCGTTCGGTCCGAGGAAGCCGGTGACCTGACCGGGCTTGCACACGAACGAGACGTCGTCGACCGCGACATGGTCGCCATAACGCTTGGTCAGGTTCTGGACGGTGATCATGCAATCATCCTGCTGCGCGGGCACAGTCCGACACATCACCCGGCGGGCTGACTTTGCATCAGCCGAAAGTCGTAGTCGGGTCGAGCCGCAGGTCGGGGGAAACCCCGACCTTCCGACGATACGGTGATCAGGTGCAGCCCGAGGACTATCAGCCACCGCTCACGTGGTGGAGCCACGTCTGGCGGTTGGTGGTCATGCTGGCGATCAGTGGGATCTCCTGGGGCACTCGTATCGACTACCAATGGGATCATGCACGATGGTGGTTCTTCACCGACCTCGCGCTCGGACTCGTCACCTACGCCGCCATCTGGTGGCGCCGCAGTCATCCGGTCGCGCTGGCGACCCTGACCAACCTCACCAGCATCGTGTCGGCCAGTTCGGGCGGTCCGGCCGCGCTCGCGATGGTGTCGTTGTCCACACGCAGACGCTGGGGCGAGATCCTCCCACAGGTCGTCCTCGGTGCCCTGTGCAGCGTGCTCGCCGAACAGTTCTTCCGCACGCCGCAGGAGTCGGAACCGATGTTGGTGCGGTACAGCGTGGTGATCGCGACGATCGGCATCACCGTGTCCTGGGGAATGTATGTCGGCTCGCGCCGCGAGTTGCTGGCCAGTTGGCGCGCCCGTGCGATGGCGTCCGAAGCAGAGCAGCAGGCGAAGGTCCGGGAGGCCAAATCGCTGGAACGCGCACGGATTGCACGGGAGATGCACGATGTTCTCGCACACCGCATCTCGGCGGTCAGCATGTACGCCGGAGCGCTGGCCTACCGGGATGATCTGACACCGGCCCAATTGCGGGAGACGGCGACCACCATCCAGGAGAACGCGCACCTCGCCCTCACCGAGCTGCGTGAGGTCCTCGGTGTTCTTCGGGAAGGGCCCGGGGACGCCGACCCAGAGCGACCGCAACTGGGCGTCGGTGATCTCGACGCACTCATCGAGGAATCCCGGCAGACCGGCGTCCGCGTGGAACTGGTGCGGTCGGTCGATCTGGCCGCGGTGACGCCGACCATCGGGCGCACGCTCTACCGCTGCGTTCAGGAAGCCCTGACCAACGCGCGCAAGCATGCTCCGGGTACCACAGTGTCGGTCCGGATCACCGGTGGGCCGGAGCAGGGGATCGACCTACTGGTGGAGAACCCGTTGCCGGTCGGCGGCCACCGGGCGTCGTTCCCGGTATCCGGACTCGGACTCGTCGGCCTGGCCGAGCGCGTCGCTCTCAACGGCGGCCGTCAGTCCTACACGCGCACCGACGATCGTCGGTTCGTGTTGCACGTCTGGCTACCGTGGCAGTCATGACCGCGCGCATCATGATCGTCGACGACGACCCGCTCGTCCGTGCCGGGTTGTCGCTGCTGCTGGGCGGTGACCCCGATCTCGACGTGGTCGCGGAGGCGGGCGACGGCAGGCAGGCGCTGGACCTCCACCGTGCGACACCGGTCGACATGGTGCTGATGGATCTGCGGATGCCGGTGATGGACGGGATCGCTGCGACCACCGAGTTCAAACGGCTCGAATCCGCACCAGCGGTGATCGTGCTGACGACCTTCGACGCCGACGACTACGTCGTGCGTGCGCTGGCGGTGGGCGCCGATGGGTTCTTGGTGAAGGACACCCCACCCGCCGACATCGTCGCGGCGATCAAGAACGTCCTCGCAGGCAACCCGGCCCTGAGCCCGTCGATCACGGCGACACTCATCAAACAGGTCGTGCAGCAGACCGGCGGCGGACGCACGGTCGATGCCGACGATCTCGTGGCGACGCTCACCGAACGTGAGCGCGAGGTCGCGATCGCGTTGGCGCACGGCGCATCCAACGCAGAGATCGCGGCGCAGCTCTACATGGGACTGGCCACGGTGAAGGCACACATCTCGCACATCTTCACCAAACTCGGTGTCGCGAACCGGGTCCAGGTGGCGATCCGGATGCACGACGCCGGCCTCGTGTAGCGGTCGGTGTCAAGGCCGATACAGCCCGGTGCCGGTGATCAGCGGAAGGTCCAGTGTGGTCCGGATCCCGGCTGGTGCATACACGACGGCCGGTATCGCGTTGACGATGCGGCCCGCCGCCGCGACGATCGCCGCGTGGTTGTGGTCGCCGCGTGTGCTGGTGGGGCAGATGTCGACGGCGTAGTTCGGCTCGCCGACGATCTCCACGCGATACGAACCACCCGCTTGCGCGGGGCGCGCCCAGTCCGGGCGCAGATCGTCGCGCAGTCGCGTGACGTGCTCGACGACGATCACCGGTGCGCCGTCGACGAGCCCGGTGATCTCGAAGCGCACGGCTGCCCGGGTGCCCTCGTCGATGTGCCCGGCCGCGATGTCGAACGGCTCCGGTGCGGGCTCGTCCTCCCAGTGCTCGACGATCTCGTCGACCGTGACGCCGAGGCCGGCCGCGAGCTGCCGAATCGTGGTTGCCCAGGCGAGTCCCAGAACTCCGGGTAGGAACAGCAGGGGCACGTCGTCGAGTGCCTTGCCGAAGCCCATGACGTCGAACATGACCTCGGCGCCGTCATACGTGGCGTAGTCGGCGATCTCGAGGCACCTGATCTGACTGATGTGCTGACATGTCGATGCAAAGGCGAGGGGGATGAGATCGTTGGCGAAGCCCGGGTCGACGCCGGTGACGAAGATGCTCGCGTCGCCGTCGGCGGCAACCTTCTCGAGTTTGTCGATCGCCTTGTCGGGCAGCACACCCCACGGGAACTGGAGAGAACCGGGCGCCGAACCGACCACGTCGATACCGGCGGCCAGGATGCGGCGACAGTCGTCGAAGGCCTCGATCGGCCGGGTGTCGCCCATCGCGCAGTAGACGACGCAGTCGGGTCGGGACGCGATTGCCGCGTCGAGATCGTCAGTGGCCGCGATGCCTGTCGTGGCGTCGGTGCCGGCGAGCTCACCGGCGTCGCGGCCCACCTTCTCCGGCGTCGAGACGACCACGGCCGTCAGCTCGAATCGAGGATCCTCGATCAGCTGGGTCAACGCGAGCCGGCCGACGTTCCCCGTACCGACGTGTGCGACGCGGAGCGCCATTCCCATACCTCCTCCGGGTCCGCCGGACCAGGGCGACGTGAACACCTGTCCGGACTTCTGTCCATGCCAGTAGACCACGGCAAACGCCATTCCGGTAGAACGTGTTCTCATTTGTTGGAAGCCGATGTACTGTGCTCGCCATGGGACGAGTGGACGGCAAGGTCGCGGTGATATCCGGCGGTGCGCGCGGCATGGGCGAGGCTCACGCGCGACTCCTGGTCGCTGAGGGCGCGAAGGTCGTGATCGGCGACATCCTGGACGCGGAGGGTGCGGCGCTGGCCGAGGAGATCGGCGATGCTGCACGGTTCGTGCATCTCGACGTGACGTCGCCGGAGGAGTGGCGAACCGCCGTCTCGACGGCCGTGGACCAGTTCGGCCACGTAGACGTCCTCGTGAACAACGCGGGCATCGTCAACGGCAGCACCATCCAGGACTTCCGCCTCGACAAGTGGCAGCAGATCATCGACGTCAACCTGACCGGGACGTTCCTGGGCATCCAAGCGGTGGCCGACGCGATGATCGCCGCCGGTGGTGGTTCGATCATCAACGTGTCGTCGATCGAGGGGATCCGCGGAACTCCGTGGGCGCACGGCTATGTCGCTTCGAAGTGGGCGGTGCGGGGACTGTCCAAGTCGGTGGCGGTGGAGCTGGCACCGCACAACGTCCGGGTCAATTCGATCCATCCGGGTCTCATCCGAACGCCCATGACCGAGGGAATCCCCGAGGACATGATCACCATCCCGCTGGGGCGGGCCGCGGAGTCGTCGGAGGTGGCGAATTTCGTGCTGTTCCTGGCCAGCGACGAGTCGTCGTATGCGACTGGCTCGGAGTTCGTGATGGACGGCGGGACGACCGCGGGCGTGCCGCACAAGTAGGCGGCCTGCGCGTGGCCCGCGGGCGTGCGTGCGGTCCACGACGGGTCCACGGCGGGTCCACGATGGCGAGCGGCCGTGTTTCCGTCGGCCCGGGATGGGTAGATTCGTTCGGGAGCACGACAGACCGAGTACCCGACGCGGGGAGACACGACGTGGCCAGAGTGGCAGTGGGCATCGAATCCGATCTCGATCCGGCAGCGGCGTGGAAACTGGCCTCCGACCTGTCCCGGTTCGGTGAGTGGATGACGATCTTCGGCGGCTGGCGGAGTCCGGTTCCCGATCAGATCCGACAGGGCACCAAGGTCTCCTCACTCATCACGGTCAAGGGCTTCCGCAACGTGATCCATTGGACCGTCACCGAATACGACGAGCCGAATCGGATCGCCTTGGCCGGCAGCGGGCGCGGTGGAGTACGAATCGACATCGCCATGAAGGTCGGCCGGGCCGGCGACGGTGGTTCGCATTTCGACCTCACCGCCGACCTCTCGGGCGGTCTCCTCAACGGACCCATCGGCCGGCTCGTGGCCAAGGTGCTGGAGTCCGATGTGCGCAAGTCGATCTCCAACCTCGCCGCGTTGCGCTGACCGGTCGTACTGGACCGAGGTCTCATCCGTCGTCGGCAACGTCGACTCGCGCCGCGGCGGCCACCGCACGACCCGATCCTTCGGCATCGAAGACGGCCCGCTGCCGTATCGCGCCGTTCCCCTCTGATCCCGAGCGGTGCAGAGACCGTTCCACCTCCAACAGTTCGCCGAGGTGATCGAGGGCGTGTGACACCCGGTCGACAAAGGTGTGCAGGTGATCCTGCGCCTCCACCAACCGTCCGGTGACGACGTCGACTGCGCTGCCGCTCAACCCGTCGTGGGCGGCACGCCAGTACGCGGCCGACAGCACGGTGGGGTCGACGTCGTCGGGGACACGGTCGGCGCGCAGTTCAGCGGTCGCGGTCATGACCGCCGCCCGAGCCAGCGATGCCAATGTCTGGGTCTCGGCGGCGCGGCCTTGGACGTCGCCGACCCTGATCTCGATGGTGGGCAGGTGATCCGATGGTCGGACGTCCCAATAGATCATGTGCTCGTCGAGTACCGCACCGGTGTCGACGAGAGTTCGCCTGATCTCCGCCAGATGCTCGACGGAGCGCAGGTACGGAGGAGGACCGCCCGCCGGCCATCGCGACCACAGCACCGAGCGCCAGCTCGCATACCCGGTGTCGGCGTCGCGATGGATCGCTGAGTTGGCCGACAACGCGAGCAGGATCGGCAGCCACGGGCGGAGCCAGTTGCACACGCCCAGCGCAGTGGTCTGATCGGGGACACCGACGTGGACGTGACAGCCGCTGATGCCCTGCTCGTGGGCGAGCATGCCGAAACGCTCCGCGATGCGCCGGTAGCGATCGCCGTCGGTGATCGGGAACGAATCGGGCACCGTCGGTGGAACGCCGGCCGCGATCAGGTCGATGGCCACGTCGTCTGCACTCGCCGACAGCAGGCCGCGCAACCGACGCAGGTGTCCTCCGACGTCGTCGATGGACGTCAGGGTCGGGGTGGCGATCTCGACCTGGCACGACGTCAGCTCCAGGTCCAACTCGAGTCCACGCCGTGCGGCGGCCTCCGCGACGTCGCGATTGCGGCCCACGGGGTGCCCGGAGACCCGGTCGACCAGAACGAACTCCTCCTCGACCCCGATCGTCGGTACCTCGCGGTCCCGGAGGCCGCCGATGTGAGCGATCATGAAGACGAGTGCCCGCCAGGCACGCCCGACAAACGCACCCGCATCGAACCGGCGGGTGTTGTCCCCGAGCCCGGACAACGCGACAATTGCTCGACCATGGCCACTGCTGATTTCGACGAGATCGCCGACGAGCTCTACGGGCTCGACCCGCCGGAGTTCGTGCCGTCGCGCACTGCGCGTGCCCGTGATGCGAAGGCCGCGGGCGACACCGACCTCGCGAAGGCGGTCAAAAAATTGCGCAAGCCGACCCAGTCGGCCTGGATGGTGAACCTGCTCGCACGTCGTCGACCCGACGAGATCGCCGAACTGCTGGATCTCGGTGCTGCGATCCTGTCGGCCCAGCGACGGGCCTCCGCCGAGGCGTTGCGCGAGTTGTCGACACAACGGCAGCGGGTGATCGGAGCCTTGGCCGACATCGCCGCCGATCTGGCGCATGAGCGCGGTACGACCCCTTCGCCTGCTGCCGTGCGAGACGTCGCGGCGTCGTTGCGCGCCGCGATCGCCGATCCCGACGTCGGCGAAGCAGTCAGACGTGGTCGGATGGTGACCGCGGTCGAGTACAGCGGGTTGGGTCCACCCGGGCTCGTCGCCGTCGGTAGCGCCGATGCCCCGACTCGCGGTCGTCGACGGTCGGAGTCGACCGGGTCGGGTGCCGACGGGACCGACTCCCGTACCGGATCTCCCGGCGCAGACGACGCAGATGACACCGGCACCGAAGTCGACGATGAGCGGGCTGCTGCCGAGCGACGACGGGAAGCCCTGATCACGGCCGCTCAGACCGCGGTCGACGATGCATCCTCTGCGTCCGAAGCAGCCGCCGATCGTCTGACGGAGGCGGAGGCCAGGGTCACCGAGCTCCACGCCGAGATCGAACCGATGCGGGCGAAGCTGGCTCAGCTCGACGAAGAGCTGCGATTCGCGCGACGATCGGCGAAGACCGCCGAGACCGAGAGTCGAGACGCCGCACGCGAACGCGACCGTGCACGCACCGAACTCACGCGGTTGCGGGAGTCGACCGACTGACACATCTCATGACAGCGCTCGCGCGCGGACGATTCACGACTGCACCGTTCAGCCCGACGTCTGCCGCGAGCGGGGGTAGTGCTCGGCCGCCCATCCCGATCCGGCGCCGTGGATGACCACGCTGCCGATCACCACGGCGGCCATGGCGTACAGCGTCTGGTCGCCAGGCGCGTCGTCGAGTGCGTTGTAGGCCAGCAGTCCGAAGACGATCGAGGCAGTACCTCGAGGACCGAGCAGACCGATCATCACGCGGTCCCGACGAGCGAAGTCGGTACCGATCAGCGAGAGGTACACCGGCACCATCCGCAGGACCGTGAGTGCCGCCAGCGCGAACACGATCAGGCGCCAGTCGAGACCCATCGAACCGAGCATGACCACCGCGGAGCCGAAGACGAACCACATCGCGAGGCTGGTGAGGATGCTGACATCGTCGACGAGACTCAGTTCGGGCTCACTCGGCGGCGTCGAGCGGGCCGCGCGATAGGCGAGTCCACAGATGAACGCCGCGACGAATCCGTTGCCCTCCACCGACAGCGCCACCGAATAGCTGAGCAGCGGGATGAGCACGAGACTCATCCGTATCGAGGCAGGCGTGGTGAGGCCGGCCGCGGTGCACTTACCGGTGAGCCACGCGGTTGCGAGGCCGATCGGTGCCCCGATCACGACCGCATAGCCCGCTGCGGGCAGTGCCGCTCCCAGCGCGTCCAACGGGGTGTCGTGCTGGTTGTCGCCCGCCAGTGCCAGCGCGAAGATGAAGACAGGCGCGATGATGCCGTCGTTGTAGCCGCTCTCCACGTTCAACAGATGTCGGACGCGACCGGGGATGCGCTCGTCGCGCACGATCGCGGCGGCCGGCGCGAAGTCGGTGGGGATGACGATGCAGGCGATCACCAGGATCACCGCCAACGAGATCCCCGGCAGCAGCACTGCTCCCACGCCGACCGCGGCCAGGATCGACAACGGTAGTCCGATGAGCAGGAGGCGGAGAACCGGCCCGCGTTCACCGCCGAAGTACCCGCCCTTCACCTCCATTGCGTCGACGAACAACAAGAGCGCCAGGATCAGCTCGACGATCCGTTCGGCGACAACCGTGTTGAGCGTGCGACCGATCTCGTCGGTGGTGGTGAAGCCGATCGCCACCCCCGCAGCGACCATCAACAACGGGCCGGTGATCCGCCATCGGGTCAACCGTCCCGCCAGCAGCGTCCAGACCACCATCACCAGCAGGCCGATGAGAACGGACGCGATCACGTGTTCGGCCTCCTGCTCGACGACGTTGCCTCGTGAGCATATTGCGATCAGTGCACGCCTGCGGCCTCTCGCGCAGGCGCGTCGTCCGACTCGTCCGCCCATCGCAGGGCCCGGAAGTCGCGACTGAAGTCCACGCCCCGCATCTGGGCGATGAACTGGCTCGCGAAGCCGGGGAACATCGTCGCGTTGAATCCGTCGTCGGTGAGATACCAACTACGACAGCCGGAGTTCCACGTCGTACGCCGTAGGCGCCGCTGGATGTCGGCGTTGTAGCGACGTTGTGCCGGCTCGTGGACGTCGAGGGCCTTGATCCCGCGGTCGAGGACGACCCGGACCGCGGCGACGATCGTGTCGATCTGCGCTTCCATGTAGACCAGCGCGGAGTTGTGGCCGGGACCGGAGTTGGGGCCGAAGGTGAAGTACATGTTGGGGAATCCGGACACCGCGAAGCTCTTGTACGCGAATGCGCCTCGAGACCACTCGGATCCGAGGTCTCGACCGTCGCGGCCGGTGATCGGGATCGGGGCACCTTGTTTGGACACCTCGAACCCGGTCGCGAACACGATGCAGTCCAGGTGGCGTTCGATGCCCTCCACCGTGCGCACCCCGGACGGGCAGATCTTCGCGATCGGCCACGTCACCAACGAGCAGTTGTCACCCTGCAGCGCAGGGTAGTAGTCGCTGCTCATCAGGAGTCGTTTGCAGCCGGCGCGGAAGTCGGGGGTCAGCTGTCGGCGCATCCACGGGTCGGAGACCTGGGCACGGAGGTTGAGTTTCGCCGCCATCTCGATCAGACGGGTGGCCGGTGAGGTCCAGACGGCGCCGACCGCCACCGACTCGTGGCCCCAGAACCAGGCCGCCCGCGCGAGTTGTTGGGCACCCGGGACCCGGCGGTAGATGGAGGTCGTCGTGGCCCCCACCTCACGGTCGAGCCGGGGGAGTACCCAGCCGGGGGTTCGTTGGAAGACGGTCACCGCGGCTGCCTCCCGCACCAGTTCCGGGACGATCTGTACCGCACTCGCCCCGGTACCGATGACGCCCACACGTTTGCCCGCGAAGTCGTAGTCGTGGTCCCACGCCGCCGAGTGGATCCGCTTCCCCTCGTAGGTGTCGATCCCGGGGATGTCGGGGTAGCCGGGTGTGGACAGCGGGCCGGATGCCATCACGACGGTGCGGGCGACCATCGGTGCGCGCCCGGTGATGTCGATGCGCCAGGTCCCGGTCGGTTCGTCGAACTCGAGGCCGGTCACCTCGTGGTCGAACCGGATGACTTCGGCCAGCCGATGGTCGGCGACCATGGCGTCGATGTAGCCGAGTATCTCTTCGCTCCGTGAATAGGTGTGCGACCAATCGGGTTTCGGAGCGAACGAGTAGGAGTAGAGACGCGACGGGATGTCGCAGGCCGCGCCGGGATAGGTGTTGTCCCGCCAGGTCCCGCCGACCCGTGTGCCGCGCTCGAGGATCACCAGATCGTCGACGCCCGACTGGCGTAGCCGGATCGCGGTCCCGATGCCCGCGAAGCCGGCACCGATGATGACGGTCGAGACCACCCGGTCGGCGACGGAGGCAGCCCCCGAGGTGTCGGTGACGGGATCGGCGGTGGAGTCGCCCGCGGTCACGCGATCGCCTCGTACGTCAATTCTTTGGACCACGTCGGCTGCGCGCGCAGCAGACGCCGCGGATACCGATCGGTGAGGGTCACCATCGCATCCGCGAACAGGTGGTACGGGCTGGAACGGTCGATCACCCAGCCGGCATGGACTTTGAGCACCTGGTAGGTGAGGATTCGTCGGCCGGCTCCTCGTTCTCCATTGCGCTTGAAGCGCTTCATCGCCTCGTAGAGCCGCTCCTCCTGCAGACCCATCGCCACGATGTTGTCGCGCATCTTGTTCAACAGCGGCACATACATCAGCGCACCGATGAGCACACCGGGCGAGACGACCGACCCCACCGACTCGATGACGAGCTTGCGTAGCTTCGCCTGGCCCAACATGTCCAGGGCGTGGAAATCGACTGCCAGGTGGCGGGACTCGTCGGAGTTGATCTTGCGGAATGCCTCGTGACACACCGGGTCGTGGACCTCTTCGAGGAGGAATTTGAGCAGCGCGCCGTCGAGCGCGACCTCCAGCATCGGGATCACCGTGCCCAACACCGACAACGACATCCGGTCGGCGAAGGTGTCGAGCCATTCGATGGCGAGTCGGATGTTGATGTTGGGTTCGGGCACCTCGTCGTCGGCAAGCATGCCCCACCGCCGCATCAACGCGAGTTCGGCGTTGGCATGTTTCTGCTCCTCGGCGTGGAAGTAGCGGTAGATCTCTGCCAGCGTCTCGTCCGGTGCCTTCTTCGCGAGCGCCGCGAATCCGCGTGCGCCGACGTTCTCGATCCACACGAGATCGGCCATGAAGGCCTTCAGCTTCGGCCGCTGTTCGTCGGTGATCATCTCGGCTCCCGGCGCATCCCAATCGATGTCGGCGAGCGCCCACTGGCGGTCCTTGATCGTCTGCAGCATGTCCTCGAGCACGATGGCCATGGTGTACCTCCTCGATGTGTCGTCGTTCGTGGTTCAGCTGGTCCGCGCGGCGCTGCCCGCGTCGGCCGTCTCGGTCGTCGGTGACGTCGCCTGGGGGAGTAAGCGATTCAGCAGACCGGCACCGTAGGTGTAGGCGCCGGGCGCCAGCCGCTTGCCCAACCAGACCGCCTTGGCGTCGATCTGGGGCACCACGTGCAGTCGTCCGCGATCGTGGGCGTCGAGGGTGCGTCGGGCCACCCGGTCGGCGTCGGCACCTGTGTGACGCATCAGGTTCTGCGCCAGGTTCATCGCCTCGCCGGTGATCCGTCCGTCCGCGGCGACGTTGGTCTTGACGAAGGTCGGGCACAGGACCGTCACCGCGAGCTTCGTCCCTGCCAGCTCGGCCGAGATCGTCTCCGACAGCGCCAGAACGCCGGCCTTGCCGACGTTGTAGGCAGCCATCCCAGGGGCGGCGGCGAAGGCGGCCGCCGATGCCACGTTGATCAGTCCGCCGTATCCCGCCTCTCGTAACTGAGGGACGAAGACCTCGGAGCCGTAGACCATGCCCCAGAGGTTGATGCCGAGAGCCCACTGCCAATCGTCGACGCCGATCTCACCGACCGGGCGGCCCCCGATCCCCACACCCGCGTTGTTGATCATCAGCGTCGTCGGCCCACCGAAGTGCTCGCGGGCGAACGCACCGAGGCGATCGATGTCGTCGGTCTGGGAGACGTCGCAGAAGAAGGCCGTTGCGCGGCCCGCCGGCAACTGTCCGATCATCTCGACCGTCCCCGCTGCGCGGTCGACGTCGATGTCGGCGCAGATGACGTTGCCGCCGCGGCGGGCCAGTTCGAGAGCGAAGGCACGGCCGATGCCGCTGCCCGCGCCGGTGACCACGGCGTGTGCTCCTCTGGTTCGTCGGGACATTCAGGCACTCCTCTGTAGTGGGTCGGTGGAACCATGTCTGGCGATGAAGTCGACCGCCTCCGCGAGCGCCGGACGCGCTTCGGGGATCAGTGCGGGGAGCGCCTGGAACACGTGGATCTGACCGGGCCAGACCCGCAGCTCACAGACGCCGCCGGCGTCGGTGATGAGTCGGTGCGCGGCTTCGGCATCGGCGCGGAGCATCTCGCGGCCGCCCACTTGGATGAGGACCGGCGGGAGGTCGTGGCCGTGTTGGAGGGTGAGTCGTAGACGAGGCAGATCGTCCGCCTGGCCGCGGGTGTAATGCCGTACGAGTCGACCCGCGGCCTCGGCGGAGATCAGTGGATCCGGATGCGTCCGTTCGCGTTCGGCGGCGAGTCCGAGCGTGAGGTCGAGGAGCGGGGACATGAGGACGGCGGCCCGTGGTTGCCCGCGCCCGGTCCGGAGGTTCTCGCCCAGCAGATCCAGGATGAGATGGCCGCCGGCAGAATCGCCGACGACGAAGATGCGATCCGGCCGATGGCCGCTGGAGATCAGCCACTCATACGCGGCCGCGACGTCGTCGGCGGCCGCCGGGAACCGGTGTTCGGGGGCAAGTCGGTAGTCGACGGTGAACACCGGCATGCCGGTCTGTCGGGTCAGGCGGGCGACGAGGCCACGGTGCGTTGCGGGGGAGCAGATCGCGTATCCGCTGCCGTGGACGTACAGGATGACGTGCCCGTCGGCGGTGGCGAGCCGGCGCGTGTCCCCGCTACCTGCGCGCACCCATTCGCCACGGACGTGTGGGGTTCGGATCTTCTGAACGCGTACCCGACGCGGCGGCGGTGATCCCGCCAGCATCGAGACGGCGACCAGGCCGCGGGCGATCCCGACGCCGAACCGGTTCGCGGGCAGCGCTGTCGCGAGCGGACGTAGCCAGAGACGGGAAGTCGCCGCGACGAACTGTGACCTGCACGACACCGAAGGCATGTCACGACAACACCAGTAACTGTGCCATTTGTCAATGGCGCAAACAGTCGTGTCGTATGCTGACGCGACAAGGCCCTGATCATCCCGGGAAGAAGCTGATGCCACGACCCACGCAGACCAACCGCGCCGTGCTGGTGTCCGCGTTGGAGCGCGCGGTGCGCAGCCCGGCCCGCGTCGGACGACAGTCCCGCGAGGTCGAGGCGACCGTCACCCGCCTCGTCGACTCCGCCGTGCGCCAGGCACGCGGTGAGCGACCGCCGACCGAGTACCGGATCGACGAGCTGGCGCGGGCAGCAGGGACCACCACCCGCAACGTCCGCGCCTATCGAGAGCGCGGACTGCTTCCGCCGCCCCGGCGCGTCGGACGTCTCGCGTTGTACTCCGACGACCACCTCGGCCGATTGAAGCTCATCGGCTCGATGCTCGAGCGCGGGTACACGTCCGCCCACATCGACGAGATGCTGACCGCTCTGCGCGACGGCCGCCAGCTGTCCGACATCCTCGGTGTCGAGACCGAGGTCGCCGACGCCTGGGCAGACGGGACCCACCAGATGATCAGCCGGTCGGAGTTCACTGACGCCGGCTTCGGCCCGGCCGAACTGGCCCGACTCGCCGATCTCGGCCTGCTCGTCGACGACTCCGTTAACACTGCCGGCGGCCCCGAGGCCACCGGCGAGGTGCGGGTGCGCGCGCCGGAACTCGTCGAGCCGTTACTTGCTCTCGTCGATGGTGGTGTGCCGCCCTCGGCCGTGCTCGACATCGCCGAGCGCTTCGCGCCGGTTCTGACCGACCTGGGCCGCGCCGCGGTGCAGTCGGGTGTCGACCTCAGCGGTATCCCCGACGACCAGACCATCGGCGATGCCGACCTCGTGGGCCTGGTGACGGCCGTGCTCCGGCTCCGGGCGCTCGCCACCGCTGCGCTGAGCGTGACCATGCGTGCGGCGATCCGCGAAGTGCTCGACGCACATTCGCCTGACGACGCCGGCCACCGGTCCGACCCGGTCGATGAGTCTGTCGAGGTCACCGATGATCCGAACAGGGTCTCGACCGAGCGCGACGCCGCCTCGGGCTGAGACGCCGGGTCGGTCAGTGGTCAGTGCTGCAGGTCGGTCAGTGACTGCGGGCGCGGCGGGAACCGACCTCGGTGTCGGCAGCTTCGTCCCCGCGAGGCCACAGTGCCAGCGCGGCCACCAGGAATGCGATGGCACCGAAGAATGTCCCCGCGTTGTCCCAGAAGGGACTCAGCAGGTGACCGTCGGGATCGAGCGCGGCCCCGACCGCGGATACGCCGAAGAAGATCGAGCCGAGCATGTTCGCCACGCAGATCAGCCGCGACCGTCCGGCCAGCAGGTGGTGACGTCGTCGGCGAGCGACCGGATGCCACGCGATCCAGCTCGACACCAGGAACAACACCGAACCGATCGCGTCCGGACGCCAGATCGCTGAATAGTCGGGCTCCGACAGTGCCATCGACTGCACGACCGAGCGGATGGTCATGACGTTGAAGTAGACGGTTCCGACGAGCTGGACGATTGCACCGAGCCAGTCGGCGTCACGCAACGGATGACGTGGGTGATGGCCGATGGCCTCTGCCCACTGCACTCCCGCCGCTGCCGTGAACAGCACGGCACCGACTGCGTACACGACGCCGTTGGTCACGTTGTCGATCCGCGTCGTCGCCAACACGGCACCGGTGGCGAAGAGCACCGAACCGACCCCGAAGCCCGCCGACATCCATCGCAGCCGACGGACCTCGTGCGACACCATGGTGCACACCCTATGTCGCACAGCGTCCTTCCGCCCCGAACTCGTCCCTCCGCGTCATGTCCGCGGCGGGAGGAGGGACTCGGAGCGGAAGAACGTCGGGTGCGACCTGATCCGACTGCCGGTCAGTGCTCTGCCAGATAGGTGAGGATCGCCCGCACCCGCCGATTGCCCTCCTCCGGCGGCAGATCGAGCTTGGTGAAGATGTTGGCGACATGCTTCGCGACCGCTGCGTCGGAGACGGTGAGGCGCACTGCGATCTGGGTGTTCGACAATCCCTCCGACATCGCGGTGAGGACTTCGCGCTCCCGTGGTGTCAGACGGTCGAGCACGGAGGTCCGCAGCATCGTGCTGATGACCTCCGGGTCGACGATCACGCCGCCCTCGGCCACCGTCGCGATCGCCCGGAGGAAGTCGGCGACCCGTCCCACGCGTTCCTTGAGCAGGTACCCGACCGCGCCGCCGGAGTCCAGGAGTTCGCGAGCGTATGCCGAGGCGACGTACTGGGAGAGCACCAGGACGGGGAGTTCTCGTCGGACGGTGCGGATCTCGAGTGCCGCACGGAGTCCGTCGTCGCCGTGACCGGGCGGCATGCGGACGTCGGTGACGACGAGATCGACGTCGTCACCGACGCTGCGGCGCAGCGTGTCGGCATCGGTCACGGTCGCGACGACCTCGTGCCCGGCCTTCTCGAGGATTCGCGTCAGCCCCTCTGCGAGGAGGATCGAGTCCTCGGCCACCACGATCCGCACCCGCTACAGCTCCTTGGTCTTCGACCAGCGCAGCACGGTCGGTCCACCCTGTGGGCTGTCGATGTCCAGTCGCGCACCGACGGCTGCGGCACGCTCGACCAGACCCGACAGTCCCGACCCGCGATCGGTCGTCGCGCCACCGATCCCGTCGTCGACGATCTCCATCGAGATCGTCGTGTCGTCCTCGCTCAGATAGATGGTGACGGCATGCGCGCGCGCGTGTTTGGTCGCGTTGGTGACCGCTTCACTACCGGTGTAATAGATCGCCTTCTCGACCTCGGGGGTGAATCGTCGGGTGTGGTGCCACGAGCCCTGCGGCACCACGTGCACGGGGAGCGGACCGCGACCGAGTTCGATCAGGGCTGCCGTCACCCCGTGATCGTCGAGCACCTGCGGGTAGACACCGCGCACGGTGTCGCGCAGGCCCGAGAGTGCACCCTCCACGCGGGCTTGCGCCGCGATCACCTGGGTGCGGACATCGTCGTCGTCGACGGCGAGTTGGAGTTCGCCCAATTGCATCGACAACGCGACAAGGTCTCGTTGCGGTCCGTCGTGCAGGTCGCGCTCGATCCGACGTCGTTCGCCCTCGAACGAGTTCATTAGGATTCCGCGCGAGGCACGCACGTCGGCCAGTTGAGCGGCGAGTTCTTCCTCTCGCGGCCCGAGCAGCGCCTGGGCGAGCGATGCGAGGATCGCCGAGACGGCGGCGCACAGATAGACCGCGGGGATGAGCAACACGATGCCGATCACGGTTGCGGTCCACGCCTCGGCCGGGGTGTCGATCGTCCAGCCGCCGAACATCATCGGATCGGTGTCGGTGAAGGCCGGCGCGAAGATGGTCCCTCCGACCGCCGCCCCCAGGACGACGAGGCCGATCGACAGGAACGGCGTGGCTGCCGCGAGGATCAGCGAGTAGCCGGTCTCACGCCATGTGGACGTCTCGGCGAGGCGGTCGCCGATGTGGGCGGCGACGCCGCGCGAGTAGAGGGTCCGGTGGGGGTCGGCGATCGGCGCGAGGCGGAGCAGTGCGACCCGTCGACGCTCGAGCTTGGCGAGTACATACGACCACGCGGGCGCGAACGGCAGGAGGATGATGACGATGAACAGGCCGAACTGAATCCACCCGAGCACCAGGGACACGGCCAGATGGGTCAGCGCGCGCCACGGATCCG
Source organism: Gordonia soli NBRC 108243 (assembly GCF_000334455.1). Taxonomy (GTDB): domain Bacteria; phylum Actinomycetota; class Actinomycetes; order Mycobacteriales; family Mycobacteriaceae; genus Gordonia; species Gordonia soli. The sequence continues at coordinate 51,527 of NZ_BANX01000026.1, read as the reverse complement.
AGGACAACAGGTACCGAACCGGGTTGCGGGCCATCGCGAGCCACGCGTTGCGATAGGGAGCACGCGGCTGCCCGGCCGGTGTGTCCGGCCCGGTTTCGGTGGTGATGGTCGGTGGCGCGTCGGGTTCGATCGTCATGGGTTCTGTCATCATGCCGCCGACGCTATGACGATGTCCACGCGCGATCACTGGTGTGCGCTGTAGTTCTGGGGGTGGTGCTGACACCACCCCCAGACCAGGTCACGACGCTGCGCCTACTCCCGCGGAGTCCGCTCGCCGGGCCGGACGCCGTAACGGACCGGCGATGCGCTGCGTCAGAGGGGCACGGGTGGGACCGTGATTCACCAATGTCACGTCGCCGTCGTAGTGGGCGAGCAGGCGCGGATGGATCACGCGACGCCACACCGGAGGGATGTAGGCGAGCAATCCCATCGCCGCGTACCCCGCCGGTAGCTGGGGGGCCTCCCGGGCCGAGCGCAATGTCTGATAGCGCCGCATCGGATTCGCGTGGTGATCGCTGTGTCGCTGCAGGTGATACAGGAATGCGTTGCTGCACACATGATCACTGTTCCAGCTGTGTCGCGGTGACACCCGAACGTACCGGCCGCGCGGAGTCGTCTCGCGCAGTAGTCCGTAGTGCTCGATGTAGTTGGCCGTCTCGAGCAGGACGACGCCGATCGCCGCCTGCAGGACCAGATACGGCGCGACCTGCCATCCGAAGACCGCGACCAACGCAGCGAACAGTCCGAGACTGGTGAGCCAGCCCAGCACCAGGTCGTTGCGAAGACCCCAGCGCAGCTGGCCGCGCCGATTCAGTCGGGCCGACTCGTGCCGCCATCCCGACCGCAGACCCCCGAACACCGACCGCGGCAGGAAATGCCAGAACGTCTCGCCGAACCGCGCGCTCGCCGGGTCGTCGGGCGTGGCCACCTTCAGGTGGTGACCGTGGTTGTGCTCGACATAGAAGTGGCCGTACCAGGACTGTGCCAAAGCGATCCTGGCCAGACGGCGCTCGTGTCGAGTCCTCTTGTGGCCCAACTCATGTGCAGCATTGATCCCGACACCGGCGACCACGCCGACGGTCAGTGCCAGACCCAGGCGTTCGGCCGTCCCCATCGAGGCGGTCGTCCACACCCAGCATGCGAACACCAGCCCCGCGTACTGCATCGGCAGGTACAGGTACACGCACCACCGATAGAAGCGGTCGTCTTCCAACGCCGCCATCGCTTCCTCCGGCGGACTGCTCCGATCGGTGCCGGTGAACCGGTCGACGATCGGAATGATCACGCCCACGAGCAAAGCGCCACTGGCCCAGAAGATTCCGAGCTTCAGATAATGAACGAGAACCCACGACAGGAACGGGCTGAGCGGAATCACGATTCCGCACAACCAGAAGTGTCTTTTCGGGTCTCGCCAGAGATCCCCCCCGATATTCATGTTTTCCCACCCCGCAGAACAGTTGTCGACGATTCCGTCGTCGACGACATGATCTGCCCATCACGATCCACCTGCCGTGATGCGGCAGATCGCGTTGATTTCTTTCCCCATTCGAAAGATTACCGGGCGGCATGCTCACGCCGAAAGTCGCGTGGGAGTGCAGAATGTCACAGCCGTTCCGGTGCAGGTGAGCCGGTGCGTGTGCCAGCACATTCCGGCGCAACTGACGACGGCACCCCCGCGGTGTCCCGCGGGGGTGCCGTCGTCGTGATGCGTGCCGAGTCAGTTCTTCACGTCGAACCGATCGTTGTCGGCGACCTTGACCCACGCCGCGACGAAGTCGGCGACGAACTTGGCCTGCGAGTCATCCTGCGCGTACAACTCGGACAGCGCGCGGAGCTGCGAATGCGAACCGAACACGAGGTCGGCCGCGGTCGCGGTCCACTTGGTCGCACCCGACGTCCGATCGACTCCCTCGTACACGTTCTCCCCGGACCCCGCGGACTTCCACTCGGTACCGAGATCGAGCAGGTTGACGAAGAAATCGTTGGTCAACGCGCCCGGGCGGTCGGTGAGTACGCCGTGGGTGCTGCCGCCGTGGTTGGCGCCGATCGAACGGAGACCGCCGAGGAGGACCGTCAACTCCGGTGCGCTGAGGTCGAGCAGGTACGCGCGGTCGAGCAGGAGCTGCTCCAGCGGCGCCTTCTCACCCGCACGGGAGTAGTTCCGGAAGCCGTCGGCGCGTGGCTCGAGGAATCCGAACGACTCGACGTCGGTGTTCTCCTGTGTCGCGTCGGTGCGGCCGGGTGTGAACGGGACGGTGACATCGTGCCCGCCGTCCTTGGCCGCCTTCTCGACGCCGGCAGCGCCGGCGAGCACGATGAGATCGGCCAACGAGATCCTCTTACCGCCCGAAGCGGATGCGTTGAAGTCCTGTTGGATCTGCTCGAGGACACCGAGCACGGACGCGAGCTGTTCGGGTTCGTTGATCTCCCAGCTCTTCTGGGGCTCCAGACGGAGCCGTCCGCCGTTGGCGCCGCCGCGCTTGTCGGTGCTGCGGAAACTGCCCGCAGCCGACCACGCAGTGGCGACCAGCTGGGCGACGGTGAGGCCGGACTCGAGCACCGTGGCCTTGAGCGCGGCGACGTCCTCGCCGTCGACGAGTTCGTGATCGACTGCAGGTACCGGGTCCTGCCAGAGCTGTTCGGCTGGAACCCATGGGCCGAGATAGCGAGTGACCGGCCCGAGGTCGCGATGCAGCAGTTTGTACCAGGCCTTCGCGAAAGCCTCGGCGAGCTCTTCAGGATGATCGAGCCAGCGTCGGGTGATCTTCGCGTACTCCGGGTCCTCGCGCAGCGAGACGTCGGTGACGAGCATCGTCGGGTTGCGGCCCGGGCCACCGAAGGGATCCGGGATGGTCCCGGCGCCTGCCCCGTCCTTGGCGGTGTACTGCCACGCGCCTGCCGGGCTCTTGGTGAGCTCCCACTCGTAGCCATACAGGTTCTCCAGGAACCCGTTGCTCCACCGCGTGGGGGTCTTGGTCCACACGACCTCGAGCCCGCTGGTGATGGAGTCCTCGCCCTTGCCGCTGCCGTAAGCGCTCTTCCAACCGAGACCCTGCTGCTCGATCGGTGCTCCTTCTGGCTCGGGGCCGACGAGGTCGGCGTTGCCGGCGCCGTGCGTCTTGCCGAAGCTGTGGCCACCGACGATCAGGGCGGCGGTCTCCTCGTCGTTCATCGCCATGCGGCCGAAGGTCTCGCGGATGTCGTGCGCCGCGGCCACGGGATCCGGTTGTCCCTCCGGTCCTTCGGGATTTACGTAGATCAGACCCATGGTGGTCGCGCCGAGGGGCTTGGCGAGTTCACGCTCACCGGAGTAGCGCTTGTCGGTGCCGAGCCAGGTGTCCTCCGGTCCCCAGAAGACCTCTTCGGGCTCCCACGTGTCGGGGCGTCCGAACCCGAAGCCGAAGGTCTGGAAACCCATGGACTCGAGGGCCACGTTGCCCGAGAACACCAGCAGGTCGGCCCAGGAGACCTTGTTGCCGTACTTCTTCTTGACGGGCCAGAGCAGTCGACGGGCCTTGTCCAGGTTGGCGTTGTCGGGCCAGCTGTTCAACGGCGCGAATCGTTGCGCGCCCTCACCCGCGCCGCCACGTCCGTCGAAGGTGCGGTAGGTGCCGGCCGCGTGCCAGCTGAGACGGATGAAGAGGCCGCCGTAGTGGCCGTAGTCGGCGGGCCACCAGTCCTGGGAGGTGGTGAGCACTTTCTCGACGTCCGCCTTCAGCTCGTCGAGGTCGAGCTTCGCGAACTCGGTGGGGTAGTCGAAGTCGGCGCCGAAGGGGCTCGACTTCGTGTCATGAGCATGCAGAACCGAGAGGTCGATCTGCTCCGGCCACCAGTCCTGGTTCTTCAGCGGCGCATGTGCTTTGGGTGTCGGCGACGGGATCGCCGGGTTCTCGCTCTCGCTGGCGCTGTGGGTGCCTTCATCGGGATTGGGTGGACGACTATCGGAGGTCACAGCGTTCCTTTCGGGTTGATCGGGCTGATGATCACGGATGTGATCGGGCTGAGGGCGTCGTTGATGTGCACTGCGGGCAGGTGCCCCAGAAGGTGACCTCGGCCTCGTCGAGGACGAAGCCATGATCGTCGGGAGCATTCAGGCACGGTGTCTCGCCGGTCGCGCAATCGGCGTCGGCGATGACACCGCAGACTCGGCAGACGATGTGGTGATGGTTGTCGCCCACCCGCGATTCATAACGGGCGACGTGGCCGGCGGGCTGGATCCGCCGCACCAGTCCTGCGAGTGTCAGGGCCCCGAGCACGTCGTACACCGCCTGCCGGGACACGCCGGGCAGACCGGAGCGCACCGATGTGAAGATCGAGTCGGTGTCGGCATGCGGGTTTTCGTGCACCGCCTGCATGACCGCGAGGCGTGGGCGCGTCACACGCAGATCGGCGGCACGAAGCTGTCCCGCGTGATCTGCCGACGATGCCACGAGGCCAACCCTAGTCATGGCTGGCGCTCGACGCAGCGCTTTTCTGGAATTGATCAAGTTTCACCGAACAGCAACGAAAAGGGTTGCGCCATCCCGTTTGGCGGGTCATCTACGACGGGGCGCTGCGCGGCGGTTGCCGACTCTCGACGAATGCGGACACAGGCTGACCTCGATCGATGCGAGAGTGGATTCCGACGGCGATCACGAGAGGAACGCGAACATGGCGACCGAGATACAGGTGACATTCGACTGCGCTGACCCGGCTGCCCTGGCTGCGTTCTGGGCCGACCTGCTGGGCTACGAGATCGCTCCGCCACCACCGGGCTTCGACTCCTGGCCCGAGGGGTTGCTGGCCCTCGACATCCCACCCGAGCGCCACAACGACGCCTCGGCAGTCGTCGACCCCACGGGTGCGGGACCGCGGATCTTCTTCCAGCGCGTCGCGGAGGGCAAATCTGCCAAGAATCGGGTCCACCTCGACGTGCGGGCAGCGCCGGGACTCGAGGGTGACGAGCGGATGGCGGCGCTCGAGCAGGTCGCCGAGCGTTTGGTCGCTACGGGTGCGACCCGTCTCGAGCGCTTCGAACCCGCGCTGCCGTTGTCGGCGGGCCAGATCGTGATGGCCGACCCGGAGGGCAACGAGTTCTGCTTGGACTGACAGTCGGAAACCGCGGGCTGGAAACGACGAAGGGGCCCTCGTGTCGAGGGCCCCTTCATCGTGAGTTCAGATCAGACGCGTGCTTTCACGTACTGCGCAGCCCGCAGGGCGTCACCGTTCACGGTGTAGAGCACATGCAGGCCGTTCGGCTGTGCAAGCGGCGCGCCGTTACAGATGTTGTCGCCGGGGATGCAGTAGCGGACGGTGCGGTTGGCGACCTTCGGCGACACGCGCAGAGCCGGTGCCCCGCCGTCACGCAGGAACCGATCCGACGGCGGCGCGAAGAGGACGACCGCGGCAATGCGTCGGCTCAGGTCTGCGGACAGGGCGGGAGGCACGTCTGCCTGGTAGCGGGCGTACTGACCCAGCGCCTTGATGCCGTCACTCGCGGAGTAGCCGACAACCGCCGCACCCTGCGAGTAGCCGCCCAGGACGATCTTCGTCTTCGCGCACTTGGCGGCCACGCTCTTCACACGGGCCTGCACGTCTTCGATGCCGTCGATGACGGAGTGCGCGAAGGCGAGGCGATTGTTGAAGTTGGCGCTCGCCTCGTAGTTGACGGCGCGAACATTCACCGACTTGCTGGGGAGCTGATTACGCAGAGCCTCACCGAATGCCGCTCCGGTCAATCCGAGTGGTGCACCCGGCTCGACCGTGCCGCGGGCGAAGATCGCCTCCACGTCGGGGCATCCTGGGGCTGCTTCGGCATGCTGGGTGACAGAGAAAGCGGATCCGGCCGCGAGCATGGCCGTTCCCGCCAGGACTACGAAGAGGCGCTTGATCATGCGTCGCACTCTACGGGACGGTCTGTCCAGCCGAGGGCCTGATGCGTGGGGTTCACCTGGTGATCAGGCCGACCACACCACTGATCCCCCCTCTCACCAGCGTAGATACGATCCGTCACGCCGGATATTTTGCGACCTCGCCAGGAATGTCCCCGGCCGCGGCGAGGTTTCCCCGGTATGGCCGACGACACATATGACCCCCGCACCCTCATCGCCGACAGTTCGCTGGGCATCCTGGCGACGATTCGGGCGAACGGACTCCCGCAGCTCTCACCGGTGACCACCGTCTACGACCGCGACGCCGACACCGTCTTGGTGTCGATGACCGCGGGCCGGGCCAAGACCGTGAACCTCCGTCGCGACCCCCGGGCCGCGGTCGAGTTCACCAGCGCGGACGGATACACGTGGGCGACCGCCGAGGGTGCGGTCACTCTGACCGGGCCTGGGACCGAGCCCGACGGACCCGAGGTGGATGCACTGGTCGAGTACTACCGCCGGGGTGCGGGTGAACACCCGGACTGGGACGAGTACCGATCGGTGATGGTCTCCGACCGTCGGGTGCTGATGACCCTCCACATCGAGCGCGTGTACGGGGAGAAGCTCCGCTAGTCGGTTCAGCCCTCATGGTCACCGACCACGACGCCTGCCCGTTGCCCACGACCACCGCCGGCAGAGCACGTTAGGCTCGGCGAGGTGACGCCCGCGCCCGGACGACCGAGGTGGAATCACAACATCCACTACCACTCTGTGGTGCTGTCAGCGATTCCGGAGAGTGCGCGCAGCGCCTTGGATGTGGGTACCGGCAACGGGTTGCTGGCGGTCGATTTGCGTCGTCGACTGCCAGATGTCACCGCGATCGATTGCGACACACGGGTGCTCGATGCCGCAGCGGCTGAGGCAGGTGTGGCACACCCCGACATCAACTGGATCGCCGACGATGTCATGTCCCATCGGTTCGATCAGACCTTCGACGTCGTCGCCTCGGTCGCGACGTTGCATCATCTGCCCGATCTCGAGGCCGCCCTGCTCCGATATGCGGAACTAGCCAACCCGGGCGGTGTGGTCGTCATCATCGGTCTGGCGAAGGCCACCCGGCCCAGGGAGATCGCGATGAGTCTGTGGGGCGTTGTCCAACACCGGTGGTACTCCTGGCGACGCGGGCTCTGGGAGCACGACGCACCGACGGTGTGGCCGCCGCCGCACAGCTATCGCGACGTCCGCTCGGCGGCGGGATCTATCCTGCCCGGAGCGAGTTTTCGGCAGTTGCCGATGTTCCGGTACGCCATCGTCTGGCGGAAGACGATCTGACCGGTGGCGCCGTCGGGCGCACGGCGGGGCCGGCGAGCACCGCCGTCGATCAGGTGATCGCCGATGGGTCCGTGCGGCGTTTCGCATCGCGGCCACGCGTAACCAGCCAGTAGACACCGAATGCCATCAATTCCATCCCGACGAAGACGACGACCAGCGTGATGCTCATCGACAGGTAGCCTTGGCGGCGCGGGTCGATGAACGGGTAGGGGTACCAGTCGACGATGGGTCCGCGGATGAGCGTGTAGATCTCGTACACGAAGGGGATCGCGAGCCACGACAACCAACTGCGTTCAGGCAGTCGGCGTGACCGCACCAGGATCCGCCAGTTCGCGGTCACGAAGCGATTTTTGCACCTCGAGGTGATTTGCAATACGGACACGCCGCATGCAATTTGGGTCCCGTTGCGCATCGGAGGCTGCGGCGGTCTGACAACATCGGGTCGGTGATCCTGCCGACCGAGCGCGACCCCAGGTTGGTCACCATCCGCCGTGGCGGCTCGCTGACCGACGCCGATCACCATCTGCTCGCGCTCTGGGCGGCGACCTGTGCCCAACACGTCCTAGACCTATTCGAGCAGGAGCGATCCGATGACCCTCGACCACGACACGCGATCGACGCGATCCGCGTGTGGGCGAGGGGAGAGGCGACGATGATGCCGACGCGCGCGGCCGGTGGTCACGCGATGGCTGCGGCACGCGACTTGCGCGGGGCGGCCCGTCACGCCGCCTACGCGGCGGGGCAAGCGGCGGTGGTCGCCCATGTGCCCGAGCACGACCTCGGAGCGGCCGCGTATGCGATCAAAGCTGCCTGTGCGGCAGCTCCACGGGACCAGGTCGAGGCCGTTCGACACCGGGAATGCCAGTGGCAGCGTGAGCAACTGCCGTCAGGTATCCGTGACTTGGTGATCGACGACCAGCATCGCCGGAACAGCATCTGCTGGTCGGTGTTCGACACCCCGTGATCGCGAAGCCTCGACCCGATCCGCAGTGGCCCGGCCGGCATTCGCTACCAGAACTACCGTTCGCTACCAAGGGTTTGGTAGCGAACGGTAGGACTGGCAGCGAACCCGCACCCGCTGTGACGCCCGACGCGGTGTGGCTGCCGCGGACCCGGACGCGTTGAATCTCGCCCGAACCGACCGGCACCCGCGATCAACGATCACTTGGGCCAGGGCGTGATTCCCGATCTCAGCCGCCGGCGAGTCGGCGGCCGAACTCGCGGGCCTCGGTGAGATCGTCGGCGGCTGGATGCCCCTTGTTCACGCCACCGACTGCGCCGAACGGGCCCCACGTGTCGAGGCCGCGGCACACGAATGTGTCCACGACCTCGAAGCCTTTGTGCTCCAAGGCCCGACCGATCGTTCTCGTGTAGCGACGGAACGGGGGTTCGGGCAGCCCGCTGGTTGCGAACACGAACGCGCGTCGACCCTGCTTCTCCGGTAGCGCCGCGATGAACTCGACCAACCGACGATCGAATCCCATGTAGTAGATCCCCGACCCGAATCCCACGAGTTCGGCGTCGTCGAGATATGAAGACGACGTCTGTGTCGGCGTGACGATCTCGGCATCGAGGGATCGACCGATCGCGTCCGCGATCCGGCGGGTGTTGCCATGCGGAGAACGGGAGGTGGTGACGATGATCGATTTCACTAACAGTCCTTTCGTGTCGATGGTGTCGCTCCTACAGACACCACGTGTGGACGATGTGTGACACCAGTCCGGAACTCCAGGTCCAGGCGTGGTGACCGTGAATCGGCGAACTAGGATCGCGAGGGTCGGCGGCAGAGCCGTCGGCCGCAGGTGAGGAAGGTGAGAACCGGCCGTGACGTTGGTGAATCCGAGTCGTCGATGGTGGAATCGACCGCGCTTCCGTGCGCTGCTGCCGTGGGTGAGTTGGGGAGTCTCCGCAGTCCTGTGGCTGATCGTCGGATGGTCCCTCACCGACGGCGTAGGCGTCGACAGCTCTCCCTGGGTGGTTCCGGTCGTCTCGACGTTTGCGTTGGGCCTCATGCTCGGCGGCACGTTTCTGGTTGCCTTCGGCGGCTCGGACGATGCCGTCGATCTACGCAGCGCCCTGGTACCGACGACCTCGATGTTCGTTGCACTGGGCGTCGCCGAGATCGTGCACGCGATGGTCGTCGGGGTGAGGCCCAGGACGGAGTCGATCGTGTTCGTCTGTATCGGCGGGGTCTCGACCGCCGCTGTCTTTGCACTGCATCACTTCTGGTCCGCACGCCGTCGTTCGATGGCGATCGTGGCGCGCAACGGTGTTCCGACATCGGGCCGCGTGACTCGGGTCAGCGGATTCTGGATCGATTACCGTCCCGTCACCAGAGCCACCGTCCAGTTCACCGGCGCCGACGGGAGAACTCGCTGGACGACGCAGACCATCGAGGGCTCTGTGGCTGTCGGTGATCGCGTCGACGTGCGATACCAGCCGATGGAGGGGCGGCGTCGGGTTCCGGCGGTGGTGACCCGTCGGTGACGTCCGCGTGTGACGCGCCTGGTCGACTCACTGCCTGACGCGTAGGTCCGGCCCTACGGCTGGTCGAGGAAGTCGATCAACCAGGGGAGTGTCCGACGCAGTGCGGTGTCATCGTCGGCGGCGAACTCCTCGCCGAGGAAGTCGCCGTGGTTCCCAGGGACGACGAGAACCCGCGCGTCGGGAGTGTGCACTGCGAGTTCCACGGTGTGCTCGGTGCGGACCACATCACGATCGGCGCCGATGACCAACGTGGGGATCCGCATCTGCGCCAATTCGGTTGTGGCCCAATCGGCGAAGTTGCTCATCTGCTGCACGTCCAGCTCGAAGAGCAAACGTTGATGTTCAGGATCGTCGGGATTGATGGCCCGATCGGCGTCCAGGTAGACCGTGGGCATCTGAGAGATGTCCGGCGCCGCGAAGCCATCCCAGAACCCGTCGATCATGCCGTCGCGCCGGAACAGCGCCGACGCGATGATCTGCCGCCGGACGAGCCCTGGATGTCGCATCGCGAGTCGCATCGCAGTGTTCCCGCCGTTGCTGAAACCGAGGACATCGACGGGTCCGATATCGAGTCGGGTGAGCAGCGCGGCCAAATCATCGGCCGAGTTCTCGAATGATGGTGTCCGCTCCGGATGACTGGCGGTGTGACCATGGCCCTGCAGTTCGACCGCGATGATCTGCCGACTGGGCGCGACCATCGGGATGAACCGGCCCCAATTGGTCCCGATGGTCGACCCGCCGCCGTGGATGAGCAACAGCGGGGTCGCCTCGCTCGGCAAGCCGTGCGTCTCGTGATGGATGTCGATGGTCATCGGAAGTCTCCGTTCGTGCGACGGCGTGCGGCGCGTTGTTCGGTTGCCACGGTTCGGTCGTTCGGAGCTTTGACCTTCTGAGCGGCCGGAACTCATCGCGGGCGTTTGACTTCGGCAGTCGGTCAGCGAGGCGTGGTTCGCCTATCGGCGAGGGGGTGAGCGTTTCGATCAGCTCAATCGTCGACGGATATGGGCGCCCGAGCGGCCTCCAGAATTGCTTGCAGTGCCGCCACATGTCCGTCGAAAGCGGCGCGCCCGTCGTCGGTCAGTCGGACGCGGACAGTTCTACGTCTGCCGTTGGAGCGGCGTTCCGAGAGCACGTATCCGGCTTCTTCCAACGTCGAGAGTTGTTTCGACAGTGCCGAATCCGACATCTCCAAGCGATCCCGAAGAGCCGCGAACTCCGCCCACTCGACCGCAGCCAGTGTCGAGACCAGTGTCAGACGGGTACTCGGATGGATCAGCTCGTCGAATCGCGGAATCGTCATGCGTGGGCCCATAGACGCGTGACCGCGAGGATCTCCGGACCGGCGAATCCGACGATCACGGCGACCAGGCCGCCCGCCCACGTCGCGGGGTGATGTACCCCGTCGAGCTGCAGCGCCACCGCCAGACCGATCGTCACGACCACGAATCCGAGCAGTATGCCCACCATCAGGGCGGGGATCCGACGGCTCGCGAGGCCTCGATCGACGCGGAGGCCGTGGCTGCGCCGCCGACCGTCCAGCAATCGCGACGCCACGATCGAATGGCCGAGCGCGAAAGCTACTGTCGCGACCGTGGTTGCCCAAGCCGGCGCGAAGTCGGCCAGGATGCCGAGAATTAGCCAGGCGGTCGCCAAAGCCCACCAGTACGTGCGCGGCAGTCCGATCTCGGCGGTGACATGCCGGCGTGCGGAGTCGATGGTGCGCAAGGCATCCGCGGCCTGGTCAGGGGTTACGTCGGCCATTGCGTTCTCCCAACATGACGACAATGTGTTTCCTACTTGGACAGTAGTGTCTACTTTCCCAGTAGGAAAGTCAAGAAGGTGGAGTTGCCGAGGATGTGGACCTCAGCGCCGCCGGCGAGCATTCTCGCCGGCTTCGGATCTGAGCGCACCGGTGAGTCTCGTCGCATTGGCGTCGGCCCACTGCCACAGGTTCTCCAGGACCGCGCCGAGTTCGGTGCCACGACCTGGGGTCAGTTCGTACGACTTGTCCAGGTGCTTGTCGACGAGACCAACCTGGGTAAGGGTCGCCAGTCGATCCGCAAGCATGCTCGACGAACAGTTGCCCATTCGTCGGCGCAGTTCCAAGAACCCGAGCGGGCCGGGTTCCAGTTCCCAGATGACGCGGAGAATCCAGCGTTGTCCGAGTAGGTCCATCGCAGCGTAGATGCCGGCCTCTGGTTCATCGGCGTCATTCGCCACGGTTGCGCTTCTCATTTCGAACCAGCATACTCGTGCTTCGAAATGAGAAGTGATTCGAAAACAGAAGCGATGGGCGTGCGAGTGGCGGACAGGCGAGTCATCTTGGTGACCGGAGCGGCGCGCGGGGTGGGCGCTGAGACAGCGCGAGCTCTGGCTTCCCGCGGACACCATGTGTTGGTCAACTATCGAGTGAAGCGCACTCGCGCAGAATCGTTGGTTGCCGAGATCCAGGAGCGAGGAGGGGTCGCCACTGCGATCGGTGCCGACATCACCCAGCCTCGATCGTTATCAGCGCTGGTTGCGCGAGTGAGCGAATTGACAGGCGGCTTGGATGCGCTGGTATTGAATGCCTCCGGCGGTCTCGAACGTGGCGCCGATGCGGGCTATCCGATGCGCATCAATCGCGACGCCCAGGTGACTCTCGTCGAAGCGATGACGCCGCTTCTGCGCCCAGGGTCCCGGGTCGTGTTCGTCACCAGTCATCAGGCTCACTTCGTGGGCACTCACGAAGTTCCGGCCGATTACGGGCCGGTGGCTGCGAGTAAGAGCGCGGGGGAGAAGGCGATTCGCGAACGACAAGCGGGTCTCGCCCGAAAAGGCATCGGGGTCTCGGTGGTGTCGGGTGACATGATCGAGGGGACGATGATCGTCCGACTGCTGGAGCGGCGCGATCCCGACGCCGTCGGAACTCGTCGTGACGTCGCACCACTCCCGACGGTCAATGAGTTCGCGTCCGCTGTCGCCGACGAGGCTACGCGTGCGGGCACTACCGCGATCAGCGTGTTTGTCGGCGGGAGTGACTATCTCGCCTCCTGATCCGAGGGTGGGCGAGCCAGCGGTTATCTCGCGGGTTGCGGCCCGCTGCCGCCGAGGTCATCGTCATCGGCGATCTGACTTCGCGCGCTGATTCGCGGTGAAGCGGGCCTTCTTCTGGCGATTGCCGCAGGTGTTCATGTCGCACCACCGGCGGGATCGGCTCTGGCTTGTGTCGAAGAACGCCGCCTGGCATGTCGGCGACGCGCAAAGCGCAAGCCGTCCGTCCCGTTCACCCGCGATGATGGCGATCGCATCGGCCGCGATGACGCCGAGCGCATCTTCGACGCGCGCACTCGAACTGAGCTGCCAGCGTCGTTCTCGGGTGTCGGACAAGACGGCCGTGGCGCGTCCACGAGTGCTGCAGGTGTTCACGATCTCGAGTGCGGCGGCGGGGAGGTCGTCGCCCTGGGCGGCGGCGGTCGCAGTCTGGTGGATCGATTCGCGGAGTTCGCGAGCGAGGTCCAATTGTCCTGCGGTGCAGGAGTCGACGTTCAGGTCGTAGACGTCGAGCCAGTCGATCAGTCGCTGCGGTGTCGGGATTCTTTCGACGGGCACGCCGTGACGTTCCGACAGGGTGCCGGTGAAGCTGGTTGCCAACACGCTGCCGAGGCGGAATTCAGGCTGCCGATCACGCATGGAACCACCTTAGCCGGTTGTCAATGACGGTTCGTGATGCTAGAACCATCTAAGACGGTTCTGAAGGCAGAGCCGGGTGACGACGGCTGCGAGGTGGCGACGACTGTGAACCAATCGACCGATGTTCTCGAATACGATTCCCGCGCTACCGATGGCGAGCTCGACGAGCTCCGCGTACGGTTGGCCGAGACTCGATGGCCCGAACGCGAGACGGTATACCGGCCCGCTCCCGACCCGAGGCGCTGGGACCAAGGCGTCCCGCTCGCCGATCTTGCCGACCTCGTGGAGTACTGGCAGAACGACTACGAGTGGCGGAGGTTCGAGACGCGACTTGCCGCGATCGGCCAGTACCAGACGGTCATCGACGGCCTCGCGATCCACTTCTTGCACCGGAGATCCGCGCGCGCGGACGCCACACCGCTGATCATCACCCACGGGTGGCCCGGCAGCATCGCCGAGTTCAGCGACGTCGTCGACGATCTCGCGGATCCGAGCGACCCTGGTGCGCCGGCGTTCCACGTGGTGGTCCCGTCGCTACCCGGCTTCGGTCACAGCCAGAAGCCGAGTGTCCCCGGGTGGGGTACCGAGAAGATCGCACGTGCCTGGGTGGAGTTGATGACGAGGCTCGGCTACCCGAGATTCCTGGCACAGGGCGGCGATTGGGGAGGCGTGATCACCACGATTCTCGGAGGCCGCTTTCCCGCGCACGTCCTCGGCATCCACACGACCGTTGCGCAGGCGCCTCCCGGTCTGTCGATCGACGGATTGACCAGCTCCGAGCGCGAGTGGGCCGAGCAGACGCGCGAATTCTGGGTCCACCGTGCCGCGTATGCAAAACAGCAGGCGACCCGACCGCAGACCATCGGCTACTCGCTCGTCGATTCACCGGTCGGCCTGCTGGCGTGGATTCTCGACAAGTTCGCGGAGTGGACCGACACCATGGACAGTCCGCTCGAGACGATCTCTCGGGACCGCATTCTCGACAATGTGACCCTCTACTGGTTGACGCGCACCGGCGCCTCATCAGCGCGCATCTACCATGAAAGTCACAATTCTCTCGATCCCGAACTGCGCGTGGACGTTCCGTCGGCGATCACCACGTATCCGCGAGACATCGAGAAGAGTCCGCGTCCGTGGGCTCGGGAACGGTTCCGCCAGATCGTCCGCTGGCGCGAACCGGACCGCGGGGGACACTTTCCATCGCTGGAGCTTCCCGAGGACTTCGTCTCGGATGTCCGGGAAGGGCTCGCGGCGGTCATGGCGGCCACTCGATGAGGGTGTGCGCCGGCCGTCGATCCGGCAGGGTCAGGCGCGGTCGTGCAGGGTGACGTGATAGCCGTCAGGGTCGGTGAACGTGAACGTTCGACCGAATGGGCCGTCGATCGGCGGGGACACGATCGTGTGACCGTCGGCGACCAATGAGTCGTGAATCTGCTGGACGTCGTTGGCGTGCAGCCAAATCGCGGCCCCGACACCCGGTTGCGGGACGTTGTCGAGGTCGGTGCCGGGGATGACGTCTCGAACGGCGAACGCGATCGGCGCGGTGTCGAAGACGACTGCGTGCGGGGGACCCGCCTGCGAGCGGATCAACCCGAGGTGCTTTTCGTAGAAGGCCTGCGATGCCGGAAGATCGCGTACCTGCAGTGAGATGAAGTCGGGGCCGGTGGCGGGCATGGTGCTCCTTCGTTGTCGCGACTTGGTGTGTCAGATTACTGACACGGACAATCTATGTCAGAATACTGACATGAGTCAAGACGGCGTCGATCTGGACACCTCCCTCGGATACCTCGTGAAGGAGGTGTCCAGTGCTCTGCGGAGTGCAATGGAAGACGTGTTGCGGCCGTTGGACATGACTGTCACGCACTACTCATGCCTGGAACTGCTCGCTCAGCGTCCAGGTCTGTCGAACTCCGAACTCGCCAGGGGAGCGTTTGTCACCCGTCAGTCGATGAATGTGCTGCTGCGAAGCCTCGAGAGGGATGGCTATGTGTCACGGCCGGCCGAGGCTCCGGTCGGCAAGGTGCTTCCGACGCAACTCACTTCGCGAGGTCGTCGAAGCCTGGAACAGGCCACCGTCGCAGTGCATTCCGTCGAGAGCAGGATGCTGGCCGATCTCTCCGACGACGAGCAGGCGACTGCCTTGCGGTTACTGCGCAGCATGGTCCGTTCACTGCGTGAGTGACTGTGGGCTCCAGGCGATGCCGCGGTCGTCGCTGTCGGCATCGAGGGCACCGGTCGTCGGGAGAATCCGGCGATCTCGTCGGCGTGCTCTTCGGTCCATCGCGATGAGCGTTCCCACTTTCGCCGGCGAAGAGCACCTCGCCCTAAGCATCCGGTCGCCTCCGCTTGTCGGCCATACTCCAGGGCACAGCGGCGTCGTCGTATCCGCGGGGGATCGGACGGTGTACGTAGTGGGCGACCTCGTTCATCTGCCGGCGGTGCAAGGGCCGCGACCTTGCGCCACGGGGATGGTCTTCGATGTGGACAGCGATGCTGCTGCCGACACCCGGGCCGCCTTCTTGGAACGTGCGGTTGCTGAACGTCTGGTCATCGCCGGCGGGCACACCGAGTATCCCGGCTTGACCCGGGTACTCGCCCATGTCGGCGGGTTTCGGCTTCAGCCCGAACTGTGGGCAGAGTGGGCCTGACCTGAGAGCCTGACGTTCAGCGCCGGGTCTCGTACCTCGTGAGTGTCACACCGCCCGGGAATGTTCGGGTCTCGACGAGGTTGAGGTTCACCCAGTTGTCCAGGGCCGCAAAGAAGGGGGTGCCACCGCCGACCAGGACCGGTGCGGTCGCCAGGATGTACTCGTCGATGAGCCCGGCCTGCATGGCGGTGGCAGCGAGCGTTGCACCACCGATGTCGATCGGTCCTCCGTCATCGGCCTTGAGTCGTGCGATCTCGGCGACCGCGTCGCTGGTGACGAGTCGAGTGTTCCAGTCGACCTGCCTGTCGGTCTTTGAGAACACCACCTTGGGCATGGACTGCCATCGGTGAGCGAACTCGATCTCGGCCGGCGTCACGCCGGGCTGCTGATCGGCTGTGGGCCAGTGTGAACTCATCGTCTCCCAGAGTTTGCGTCCGTACAGCGCGGTGCCTGTGGCGGCGACTCGGTCCGACCACCATTGGAACAACTCGTCGCTCGGAACGCTCCAGCCGATGTCGTCGCCCGGCCCGGCGATGTAGCCGTCCAGGCTCACGTTCATGCCGAAGGAGAGTGGGCTCATGGTCTGCCTCCCGAGAGTTGTGGTCGAGGTACAGACCACCCTGGTGGACAGAATTCATCGGTGCCTGCGTGCGGCGAGGGTACTCTGTGGACGCACCCGGCGCGGGCGTAGGGGAGTGCAGTAGGCGACCGGCCGGAGTTGAGACGGCTGTCAGATCCCCTCCGCGGCTGAGTGGTAGCGATACACTCACCGGCAGCCGGCGCCGTTCCCGGCCGCCCAATGGTGATGTTCGTGGAGGCGCGCGTATGGCTGAGACAGGCAGGCGGCGGGCGTGGCTCAGGGGTGCGGCGATTGTGATCGGCCTGCTCATCGTCTATGCGATCGTGTTGGCGGTCTATGCCGCCGATGGATCCGGTGACGAGCCGGACACGCGTTCACCAGCCGCGAACGGGGTATTGGTGTACCTCGACATCGATTCTGTGGACGGTGCAGCCTTCGAGGTCGGCGGCCACCTGTCGGTATATCCCGGTGCCGATCTGCTCGACGCCAGGGGAGACCTCAAAGACGATCTGACGATCGACATCTCGCCGGTTGTCTCGCCGACTGAGTTGAAGTTCGCCGCCGGTACACGGCCAGGAGTTCTGCCGGTCTCGTTGTACACCGATGGCGACATCCGACTCTGGCCGTTCGACCAATACGTATCGGAGCCGGAGACGGTGCGCGCGTTCGGTCCGAACGATGTCGAGTTGCCGGCGGAGGTAGCAGTCACCGATTCGATCGCCGGTTGGAACATCCGGGCCGACGGCGGCGATGCCACCGGAGGACAGGCATTCACGATCACATCGTCACGGACGGTCGGGTCCCTGATGTTCGACCTCTCGTTGTGCGCAATGCTGGTGATCCTGCCAATCTGCACACTGTTCGTATCGATCCAGACCATCCGTCGCCGCAAGGCGTTTCAGCCGCCGATGGTGACGTGGTTTGCGGTGATGCTGTTCGCAGTGCTGCCGCTGCGCAACATCTTCCCGGGAGCGCCTCCGTTCGGATCGTGGGTCGACTACTCGGTGGTGCTGTGGGTTCTCGGCGGGCTCGTTGCTTCGCTGGCGATCTACGTCATCGCTTGGTGGAGGCAGGCTCCGTGATATCGGCGGCTATCACCGCGACAGGCCCCTCGTCGCCGGCGGTCGAACTGGTCATCATGCCGCCATCGCGCGGCCACAGAGAATATCCTGAGAATCGGTGGTGCTGAGTTTGTGGAGTCTCCGCAACCATGTGCGAAGCGTCCGATTGGGCTCACCGCGACGTCGATGCTCGAACGTCGCACATGATGAGGTGGTTCACAACGTGTCAGTTCATTCTCGCTTTGCCGCGATCGCCATTGCCGTCGGTGTGGTCGCATCAACCGGTATAGCGACAGCTGCTTCGGCCTCTGCGACACCGACGGTGACGTTTCCGAATTTCGGATCGTCCGAGGGACCAGGCGTCGGGTCTGCTCGCGTTTTCCGACATCTCAAGTGGGAACTACCGGAGACCACCGTCCCCACGACCTGGACGATCACCGTGTCTCCGTACACCGTGAAGGGTGAAATCGCCTGCGTCGAGGACAAGACGACGAGGTTCAGCTTCACGCAATCGGTACCGTCCCATACCCCCGTATCCCTTCGGAATGACGAGATCTTCATGGTCGCCGACCAGAGCGTCTTCAACGGCTGCGCCCAGCAGCCCAGCCGAGGGCGGTGGGAACTGATCGTGCAGGCCGACTCCGGCGACAGGCGTTACAGCTACACCAAGCACGACGAGATCAATTTCGTGTACGTCAATCAGGTTCTGACAGTGAGAGCTGGATTCGAGGATGTCCCGGTAACGCAAACCGGCGAAACCCTCGTCGCCCGACCGCCGAAGCCGTTGAAGAACAACTAGGGCGTAGCGGTCAGTTGACACGAGTATCTATTCGTGGCGCAAATACGTTGGGGCGCAGCATGTTTAGAACTGACGGCGACTGCGTCTATTGGCGAGCGCGCGCCGCTCAACCTCTGCGGCGTATAGAGCGATTTCACCTCAGGCGTCGCACAGATCCTCAGCCATCGACTCGGAGGAGTCGGGCTCCCGGAGCGACGCAACGGTCCTCGTTGCACGGCGCTCCAGGTGCTCCGAGTGACGAGCTTCGGTCGGTGCGCCGGCAACGCCGCCACTTCACTCGTTGGCGATGTGAGCGCCGAGCCTGACTGCCGTTGTCGGTCAGCTCACAGGTTCCTCGTGATCGACAGTGAAGACAGTCCGTCCCGAAGGCCGAGGTGCGCCTGCTGCGATCCAGGCGGCCAACTCGGTCCAAGCCTTGACATCCAGCTCGCCGAATTGGAGCTCGCGGTCCGCTGCGAGATAGGTCATCTCCTTGGCCAGCTCGGGTTCCGATCCGAGGAAGAAGCTCGTGATCGCTCGATCGTACGTTGCGGGGTCCGCGACAAAGGCTCCGAACGGGAAGTGTTCATCGGCTCCCGCAGCGTGCCCGAGGGCGATGACTGTCCCTCCGCGGTCGAGCAGTGCATAGGTCTGAACGAGGTGTCGTCCGCCGATCATGTCAATCGCGCCGTACACCCCTGGACTGACCGAATTCAGGTCAGTGTGGGTTTCATGCGCGCCGAGACGATGGAGTTCCGCGTGTTGCGACTGGTCGCGTGCCACGGCGACGACGACAGCCCCTGAACGCGCCGCCAACTGCACGGCGAACCGCCCAACCGCGCTCGTGGCACCGACAATGAGTAGACGTCGCCCGAGGAGCGAACCGAACCTCCGCACGGCACGCAGAGCACTTGTCGCCGGCACCGGGAGGGTGGCGAGCTGCTCCCACGAAGCGTCGGCGGGAGCCGCGGCGGTCATCGCACGGGGAACCGCCCGCCGCTGCGCCCAACCACGGGCAGCCAGCCCAAGAAACACGACACGTTCACCAACACTCAGACCCTGCCCGTCGGCTGCGGCTTGCAGAACGACCCCGCTGCCATCCCATCCCGGTATCGCCCCCGGGGGTGCCCCGGTGAGCGCGGCGAGGTCCCCTGGATTAGGTGCGACCGCCTCCACCCGTACAACCAGCTCGTCCGGCAGCGGCACGGGCTCGTCCACCTCGCGAAGAAGCAGTCCACCTGGTGAACCCGGGCTCGTCGTCCATGCCAGCACGCTAGTTCTCTCTCATTACGTTCCTATCGCCCTTTTGTGAACGTCAACCAGCGCACCCGCATCCGCATTCCACACCCGGACTACCGCCGTTTCCCCGCCCCGTACGGAGCTCGTTGTTCTTTCGTTCAAGCAACACAGAGCAACATCAGGAGCCCTGAGCTGGGTGCCCAGCGCCACTAGTTCGCATCGTCGCCAGCGTCGAAGGTCACCCGAGCACGCTCAATCGCTGCTCGGTGCTCCGATACCCACTCCAACAAAACCTCGACCGGCTGCCGGAGAGTCTTGCCCAGCGGCGTGATCCGGTACTCGATCGCGACCGGGCGAGAACTCAACAGCCGCCGATCGACGATGCCGTTCCGCTCCAACCGGCGAAGCGTGGCGGTCAACGACTTCTGCGTCACAGCCGGGATCGCACGCCGCAGCTCACTGAAACGACAGGGCCTCTCGCACAGCTCATTCAGGACACTGAGCGACCACTTGTCCAGCACCTGGTCGAGCAGTTCCCGGTGTGCGTGCCCAATGTCGAACCGACCTTCATGCAACGTCGTATCAACCACGAAACCTGGCCACCTTGAAGTGTCTGCCATCAACCAAGTATCACATAGATACCGGGCTCTCGAGGAGCTCAGCCGACCACGACACGGGAGCGACGAACATGGCAGTACGACGATTCAGCCCGCAAGGCCTTCTTCAGCCGACGCCATACCATCACGTCGCCGTCGGTACCGGAACCCGGATCGTGTACGTAGCGGGCCAGACAGCGAGCGTCCCTGCAGGCCCACCGGTCGACGCCGACGATCTCGCAGGGCAAGTCGCGCAGACCCTGCGGAACACCGCAACAGCCCTTGCTGGAGCCGGCGCGACGTTCGACAACGTAGTCCGGATGACCTTCTACGTGACATCCTGGACGCCCGACCA
Source organism: Gordonia soli NBRC 108243 (assembly GCF_000334455.1). Taxonomy (GTDB): domain Bacteria; phylum Actinomycetota; class Actinomycetes; order Mycobacteriales; family Mycobacteriaceae; genus Gordonia; species Gordonia soli. The sequence continues at coordinate 30,930 of NZ_BANX01000026.1, read as the reverse complement.
GATCGGTCCATTTATGGATGGCGCCGACTCCGTTGCCGACGAAATCGGCCTCCCAATGCCAATGCCACCCGCATCACTCATCGGCGTCGAGCACCTCTTCGAACCAGCCGTGCTGGTCGAACTGGAGGTCACCGCAATCCTCGACTAGTAATTCTGACCACCGACGTTGGGGAGCGGCAAGCCGCGGCGATTGCCTACCCCAGTTGGTTGCCATCCTGGAAAATGATCTTTAGTGTTGCCGTTATGGAAAGCGAGTTCTCGGGGTGCTTCCCTGACGATGCCGAGAAGAGCTTGCGTGACTTGCACGCGGATCGGGAGCGTCTAGTGCAGCGGGCCCGGGTTTCGCCGTTGGTGTTGGCGGGCTTTGGTGCTGCTGGCGGTGTGGGGGTTGCTTCGGCGGCGACGACGAATCCTGGGGGCAACTACGAGCCTCCGATGCTGGGGATGGCGGCTTTGGTCGCGGTGGTGATCTTGGGCTACTTGGTTCGTCGTGTGATTGGGGTGCGGTTCCGTTCGTGGGGAGTCGCAGCGATCACTGCGGCGGTAGGAGTGGTGATCGTGTGCATGGCGCTCTACAGCGTGTCGTTGGGGTTGGTGGCTTCCGGGCATCACTGGCCGGTCGCGTTGACGAGTGCGGCGGCGTTCGTGGTGGCTATGGCTGGGGCCGCAGCGTCGTATCGTGGCGCGATCAGGAATTTGCACAGTGCTTGAGCCACGATTCGACACGGTGATTCACGCGCCTGTGCGTCTGCGGATCTGCGGGCTGCTCAACCCCGTGGACCGTCTCGACTTTTCGGTTCTGCGAACAGCGCTCGACATTTCCGACGCCACGCTGTCCAAGCACCTCAAGACGCTCATCAACGCTGGCTATGTCGCCTCCACGCGGGCAGCCTCAACGCGTCGCACTGACGCGCGGCGATTGACCTGGTTGTCGCTGACCGCCAACGGCCGTCACGCCTTCGACAGTCACATACTCGCGCTACGCATCATCGCCGGCGACCCCGGCGAGACCTCGTCACAGGACCACGTTGCGACGGAACGGAACCGTACCCATGAACCTCGGTAGGACAACACGTATCAGCGCGTGTGCAATCGCTGCGTGCGGACTATCGACAATGACCGAGGCCGGCCCCAGCTCCGCCGATAGCTACCACACGAGCCAGTACGTTGCCCAGCACTGCATCGGCCTGAGCCCCAACATCATCGACTTCCCCGACCGTGGCGGACTCACCATCACAGCAGATGGGCTGGGCCTGGCCGGGGTGGTCTGGGGCAATGTCAGCATCTGGGGATACCACACCGACGGCACAGTGCGGTGGAAGAACCTGCGCACCGGTGCAGCCGGTGAGGTCGTCGCGCGATTCGAGCGTGGCGGCGGGGGCGGCGGATTCGCTACCAGCATCCACACCGGCAGCGGCCCTGTGCGATTCACCACCACCGCAGTCAACCGAGGCGCGCTCCTGACGCTGCCGGCACCGACGTGCACCGGCACCGCCACCATCCGCTGACCTCCCCGGCCGCTACATATCCATCATCGGACAACGGAAAGAGATGACCATGCGCACTGGTTGGAAACGGAAGCTGGCCGCAATGGGTGCAGCGATCACCCTGGCAACCCTCGGAGTGGCCGGGGCGGGAGCCGGTACAGCTACAGCGGACGAGCCTCAGCGTGTGACTGGGACAAAGGTTCCCGTGTGGCATGTACCGGCCACCGGTATCACCGTCAGTGGCCTGTTGGTGCCTACACCGTGGCTCGCGGTCGTCTACGCCTCGAGTGACCAACCAGGCACGGTGACCTTCAGCGTAGGTGGCGGATCATTGTGCTCGACTAACGCTGCCTATCGTCCGGTGCAGCTACATTGGGCCAACGTGAGCAACGGGCGCACGGGCGTGGCCCACGTCCAACCGTGCAGTTTCGGCGATCCGAACTATCCCGGGCTGTTCACCACAGCAGCGACTGGCTCGGGACCGGTGGCGATCACTTTGATCGTGCCCGCGGCGGCACCTGCAACCCTTCCGGGAGTGGGCGGTCTCCTCGCTCCCTGACACCCGGCCGCATCGTGAGCTTCTCCTTGCGTGGCGCGTTAGCGTCGCGGCTTTGACCTCAAGCGCCCACCAGCCGGGCGCAGACGGCTCACCTACCCCTCCGGCGGGTAGGGGTCCGTCTTGCCGATGGTGTCGGAGTTGCGAATCTGATTGTTGTCCTTGCGATGATCGCGCACCTCACCTCCACCACTGTTCTCGGCGAAGCCGCGCGCCGCGTCGTGGGTCTCGCGCTGGGTCCGATAGTGAGGTCGTCCAGATGGTTTGGTCTTCGAACGGCGGCGTCGGGGGCATTGCGTTTGGCCGATTCGATCCCGTTCAGCGCTGAGGATTTCGATTCATATGCCTCGCCGACCGCGATGATCTCGCCGGTATCCAGTCTTGAGCCGGAACCGGAACTTGCCGGCGTAGACCTCGAACTCGCCCGCCATCTCAACCACCCTCTTCCCGTCGACGTGCTGGGGTCTGGACCGAGCCTGGCTCTCACCGAGCGTCCTACCGGGGGGCTCGATCTCCCGTCAGGCTCTGGCGAGAGCGCGACGACACCCCGATGGGACCCGGGGCCACATCCTCACAAACCGGACAGTCTGGTGATCGTAGTTGCATCACATCAGCGGATGGCATATTCACAGCGGCACAGTCGTGGTGGGGTGTGACGCTTGTGATGCCCCCGCCTGTCGGTGGTCGACTCATACAAGGAGACTGGTTGGGCTGCCTGGGTGGTTAGTCTGATGCCGAGCCGGTGGAACCGTCGTTTCCTGCGGTTGAGCCTGATCCACCGGTTCCGCCCGCTCCGCCGCGGCCCCCGGACCCGCTAGTGCCGCTGGTGCCGTTCGATCCCGCAGCGCCGAAGGTTCCTGAGTAGCCGCCGATTCCGCCAGCTCCCCCTTGGCCCCCGCTGCCTGCCGCCCCGCCGTCGCCGCCGTCGCCGCCGACTCCCGCCGGGTTCCCGCGGCTGCCGGCACCACCGTTGCCACCGTTGCCACCGGTTGCTCCGTTGCCACCGGTACCACCAGCACCGCCGCTGCCCCCGGTACCACCGTTGCCCACCACAAAACCACCCGCGCCGCCGTTGCCGCCAGCTGCCCCATTACCACCGCCGCCAGCGTTCGCACCGTTGCCGCCGTTACCGCCGTTGCCGCCGTTTGCGCCGATCGCTCCGGTTCCGGCGTTGCCGCCGTTGCCGCCGTTTGCTCCGGTTCCGGCGTTGCCGCCGTTACCGCCGTTACCCGACAGGGCGCCGTTGCCTCCGTTGCCGCCGTGACCTCCGTTGCCGCCGACGCCGCCGATCCCTCCGTTGCCGCCGTCACCGGCGTTGCCACCGCCACCGCCGGCGCCGCCATTTCCGCCGTGCGCGCCGGGCCCACCGGCCCCGCCACTGCCGCCGTTGCCCGCCAGGCCGAACTGGCCACCCGTACCGCCGTTACCGCCGTTGACACCGGACTGGAGACTGTCGGCACCGTCACCCCCGTCTGCATTGCCAACACCGTTGACTCCGTCGAGGGAGGGGTCGGACAGGGTGGGCCCGCCGGTGGGGTTGACACCATCAGCTCCGGTAGCCCCGGTCCCGCCTCGGCCACCGGCGCCGCCGTCGCCGAACAAGCCTGCGTTGCCGCCGGTGCCGCCGATTCCGGCGTTGAGATAACTGATGCCATCGGCATCCGCCCCGGCTCCACCAACTCCACCATTGCCCGAGACCACACCGCCCCGCCCACCGTTACCGCCGGCACCGTGGTTGACACCCAACACGCCGACACCGCCAGCGCCGCCGGAGCCAAACAGCCCAGCATTGCCGCCGTTTCCGCCGGCGTAACCGTTGCCGCCGTTGCCCCACAACAGACCGCCATGGCCGCCGGTGGGGTTCTGCGCGGTGCCATCGGCGCCGTCACCGATCCACAACACACCGTTCGGGCCGAGCACCCGTAGCCCGGTAGCCGGGTCGCGGGTAACGGTGAACAGTGCCTGCACCAGTGCGTGCCCGTCGCTGCCGGTGACGACCGCCGCAGGCACCGACACCGCCGAGGCCGGTATGAACGCGGCCGCTGGTGTGAACACCGGCGCAGACGGGGTCGGTGCGGTCGGTGCTGGCAAGCCCGCTGATCGGGGCGCCGTCGTCGCAGATAGCGCGGTCGAGGCAGTCGGGCGTCCCGCCACCACAGGTGTTGCCCCAGCAGCCGAGGCTCTGTCGGTGATGTGGGTGATCGCGGACTGGACTCGTATCGCAAACTGACGCGCCCCGGTCGACGCCTCCGCCGTCTGGGCCCGGGCCGCGATTGCCGCCAACAACTCCGCGGAGTCCACCACTCGTAGCTGGCCACCGTTGAACGCCACCGGCGTACCCGTTGTCACTGCGGATGCTGCGCTAAGTTGATGGGCCCACGACACCGGGGCATGCACCGGCGGTGTCGAGGTGGGAGTGTGCAGTGCGGTGAGCACCAGTGGAACCGCAACCGATGCGACACCACCAGAAACCAGGACAGCAGGGACCTTCATGTTTCGGCCTTCGAGACGGAGCCCGACTCCCCGGGCTACAAGTGAATGGAGTCGAGACAGACACACCCCGGCACACACTGCCTCGGCCCCAACCTGCCTCACCCACCAGCCTCACCCATATCTCACAGACGCCTCAAGTCCCGGAAACAGGACTATCCCCGTATCGACTGGTGTCACTCGTGTCGACCCCGGGCATCAGCACCTCGCCATTGTCGGTCCTCGCCACAGCTTCGCCAACACGCTGTTACCGCACCGGACTTCGGAAAACGCCCGCCTCCGGCGCGATGCTCGTGCGCGCCCCCGTGCGCAGTGTCGGGCTGAAGCTGGGCGCGGGCGTTGTCGTCGTCGATCGAGGTCTCCCGCAACCGGGGCAGCGAGAGGTCCTCGGCGAGCTTCTTGCCGCCGCGCATGATCGGTTGGCCGTGCTTGTTGGCGCACTCCGATGCCGGCAGTCCAACACCTGAACCCGGTGACCGCATCCGAGTCGCTCTTGTCGTAGCGCGCGGACCGGATCACGAGTCCCTCGGCGCGCTCCAGACGCACAAACTCAGCCGGCGGCGTCCTCGATGTCGGCGGGCCGGTAGCCGAAAATGAGATCCTGATACGGGATGGTGCCGCGAATCATGCGGCCACCGAAGTGCGCTTCCCGTTGGACGGTCGCAGTCTTGGGGTACGCGCGCAGTACCGGTAGCCAGTGTCCGAAGCCGTCGCCAACGTGATCGCCTGCGCTGATGGTGGTGCGGCGGTAGTCGCCGGTCTAGCCGGTGCCGATCTGGGCGGCGCGCACGGCGCGCCAGTCGGTCAGCTCGTCGCCGCGTTGGGCCATGGCGGCGATGATCTGCTCGCGCCGCTCCCCGGTCGCGGACGGGGTGGTCTCTACGGCGCGTTGCAGCGCGCTGCTCGGCTCGTTAGTGACCATTTCGTAATGGTTCTGCGCTCGGAGCCAGGTCATATCTGCACGGTGAGGCGCAGCTGACGATTCGGGGTACACCTGCCAGATTCCCTGCCCACCAACTGTAGTCCCCGAGGTCGCAAGTTCTGATCCTGTTGGTGTCGGTGGCGATGCAGATCAACCAGTTGGGGTCGTCGACGCTGCGGGCGAGGTGGGTGATTCGCATCGCGGTCACACCCTGCCGGCGAGGTCGACATTCGCCGACGGAAGTTGCCGGACGAGCTGGCGGTCGAGGGCGGGCAGCGACGTGATGTCGGCCCAGCTGACGGAGACGGTGTGGATGTTGTCGAGGCAGCGGGCGATGTCACGTTTGACCGCGGCGAGTTCGGGATCGTCGGCGGTGCTGGTGGCGAGTCGGGCGACGAGGGTGTTGAGGCGTTGCAGCGCTGCGCGTTCGGTGGGGCTGCGATCGTCGAGGCCGACGGTGACGGCATGGTCGTTGGCGGCGTGCCAGGCGATCCATGCATGGTCGGCAAGATCGACCGCACGGTGGACGTCAGTGTCGGGGGAGTGCTCGTGCAGGTCCTCGACGGCGGCGGCCAGGTCGGTCATCGCGGTGTTGTAGGCGACGGTGGTTGCGACGGTGCCGGTGGTGTCGTGCAGGACGGGTCTGGTGAGGTACCAGGCTTCGGGGTCGAGTTCGTAGCGTCCCCACTCGCTGTTCAGATCGGCGAGAGCCTGGACCGCCTGGTTGCGCTGGTGGCCGAGGTCGCCGGCGCACGCTGCCTGGGTGCCAGTGCCAGGGCTGCGCTGAGGCTGGGTGGCGTTGAGTGCGGCTTGTCTGACGAGGATGGGCCAGGCACGGTGGGCGCGGCCACGATTGCCTCGCTGGAACACGTAGTTGCGCAACGCCATACAGATCGCCGCGGCGCCACCCATGACTGCACCAAAGATCACGAGCAAGGGCATGAAGGCACTGAGGGATGGGGGCAGCTGGACGGCAGGAAGGACGAAGAAGTACGTCCCGAGCATGGCGACGGAGAAGCCTGACCTCATAACAAGCTCGGCGATATCGCGGACTCGGCGGGTGCGTTGCCATCCGGTGTCGTCGACGAGCTGCTGTCTGAGGTCCGCGAGGGCCAGGGTGCGAGCGAGCTTGCGTTCCCACTGGGAGGCGTAGCGGGTGGCGTAGGCGCTGGCTCGTCGGTCACGGGATGCGGCGCGGTCGATCTCGGCTTGTTCGGCGACCCGGACCGTCAGAGCGCGGACGTTGGGATCGGTCGTGGTTCGGAGGCGTTCGGTGATCCGCTCGACGAGCTGAGGGTGTGAGAGCGTGACGACGAACGTTCTCGTGGTCATGGTTCGGGTGTCCTGTCCCGTGCTAGGCGAGTGATCCTTTGGGTGCGGCGAGCCGCCACCGGGGAGCGTTGCAGGCATCGTCGAGTGCGGCGATGACGTGCTCTGCTCGGCTTGTTCGTCGACCGAGCTGGCTGAGTGATCGTTGATCGCCGTTCTCACCGCTTCCACGTCATTTCTGTTCCAGCTGGATTCAACCGACTCGATGATCGGGTCGGGCGCGGTTACGACGTTTGCCGGAAGGTCGCCGAGCGTGACGACCTTTCCAGCCGAGATCAGGTCTCGATGGTGGTGCCCACTTCCTGCTCGTGGTCACGTTCCTGGCGTGCTGCACCGACGGCATGTTTGGTGTATTTGCCGGCCAGAACGAGCAGTGCGATGGGGGTGATCCAGTTCAGCAGCAGGTCCATCGGCCGCGTCCCGTCCGACGGCGAGGTCGTCGGGTCGATGAGACCGGCCACGACGTGCCCGATACCCATGAGGAGAACGGCGAATCCCCAGACCGCACTGACTTTTCGGTTGGTCGCGCGGAACAGCGGGTGTGACCACCGGTCTTCGGGCACTGAGTCCTTGGCGTACTGCTCGGTGAAGGGCACGGTGACTGCGGAGATCAGCATCAGCACTGCAAGGATCAGTGTCGATCCGCCGCGGGCGAAGTTCGTCAACCACTCTCCGAGTGAATCGCCACCGAGAAGGCCGGCGGCGGCGATAGCGCCGAAGGTCACCACGCCGGCGATGTCGAGGAACTTGACTCCGCCGCGCCCGCGGCTGGTCCACGCCATGACCGCGGCCAGTGCTGCTGCGATCAGGGCAGCGATGGCGACCGAGTCGTCGCCGAGCCGGTGGCTCAGTACCGAGAACAGAAACCAGGGTGCCAGACCGAGAACAAATCCCAGGGGGTTCATATGATCTCCGATCGCGCTGTGGCGCAGCGGCCGCGCCAGTGGTAGCGGCAGTGGTGGTTGCGGATCATCGCAGGACGTAGGTTGCCTTGGAGTTCGGCCCGTAACGGTCGATCCGAGCGGCGTTGACCTCCCCGTTGGATGCCCCGGTGTTGCCGAGTGTGGTGAAACCCAGGGCCCAACTCAGTTCCGACTTGTAACGCCACTGCGCCCACCGGTAGGTGTTCGAGTACGTCACCGAGGCCGACATGTGGGCCGGATTGGCCGACCAGGCACGCACGATCTCCGCGCCACCTCGGGGAAGTACACGCGCAGGTGGATCGATCCACCGCGTGGCCGACGAGCTACCTCCCCACGTGTCGGTCGACGGCCAACCGCTCAATGACAAGTCCCAGCCGGTTTTGTTGATCACCACCAGCGTCACTGTCGACCCTCCCGGCGGTGCCGGACGCGCTTGAGCGTGGGGGGCCGCAACCGCCATGCTGATCAGGACGAGCAGTGCCGACACGATGGCGGCGCGGCGGATTGCGATCATTGGTGTATGCATGATTATCCTCACTGATTGTTTTCGGGGACAGATGTGGTGGGCGAAGAGCGCATAGTGGATGCGGACGTCGCCGATTGTCTTGGTGACAGGGGTTGTGCACGGCGCCACAGGATTTCGGCCTGAACAGCGATCATCACGCCGATCATGATGATGATCTCGCCGAACCCACCGTGACTGCTGTTGCCGAGCAGGTAGGCCGTGGTGCCCAGGGCGAACTTGATGACGATCATGCCTATGAACAAAAAGATGGTGAAGATGGTGCCCTGTACATAGACGTGGCCGTCGCCGTCGGCGGAGATGCGCGTGTACCGACCGCGGATCAGTCCGACGACGACGCTCAGAGCAATGCTCGCCGCGAAGAAGGCGTAGCCGAGGAGACCGACCGGCAGACGCAGCCCACCGATCAGCAGTCCGACACCGATGTAGATCAAGGCCATCTTGAAACGGGTGGACCCGACCAGCTCATGCCGTCGCGACTGACGGTACACGGCATACGCCATCAGTGCGATCAGGATCAGAAGTTCAGGAATGGTCATCGCGCAACGTCTTTCGGGTCAGGGCGAGGATCACATCTGGCCGGGTCGAGTTCATCGTGGAGTGCGTTGGCAATAGTTCCGATGGGGTCATATGTGGCGATCGCCCGTGCCATGGCGGTACATGACTGTGTGACGCTGTCATCGGACAGGATTCGGATCGTCGCGTCGGCAATCGACGACGCCGGCGGCCGACGCGTCCGAAGATCGGCACCGACGCCGAAGTGCTGTACGCGGGCGGCCACCTCGGGTTTGTCTTCGGCACCGGGTGCCACGATCACCGGTACGGCGTGGCGCAACGCGTGCAGCACTCCGCCGTAGCCGCCGTTGGTGACCATCACCGCGGTGCGGGGGAGCAGCGCATTGTAATCGAGGAATCGCGCGATCCGAGTGTTGGATGCGAGGCGGATGCTGTCGGGATCGGCGCCGCCGGTGGTGACAACCACCTGAACATCGGCGTCACCGAGTCCAACGATGGCAGGTTCGATCAGCTGGGAGAGATCATGGTTGTCCAGAGTGCCCTGCGTGACATGGACGATCGGGCGTTGGTCGGCGAGCATCTCCGGCCACCATGGGGGTTGTGCCACTCGTCGGTTCGGGCCGCCGACTGGACCGACGAACACCGTGTTTTCTGCGAGATCAGCTCGTGTGTACTCGAATTCGGCGGGTCCAAGTTGGAAGAATCGATCGAATGCGCTCGACAGGTCCAGGATGAAGTGATCGAGCCGGCCGCCGGCGGCACCGACGAGGCCAGCCGCATATCGTTGGGTCGCGGCGAACATGCCACGACGTACGACCTGATGGGCGATCCGATTGCGGATGTTGCCCACCAGCCCCGGCATCGGCGGCAGTCCGCTGTTGAACGGGGCAACGTCACGGCTGGTCTGCGCCAACGGCATCGTGCCCAGCCCCATCACCGGCGGCCGTTGCTCGCGGGACCGCGACAACAGCGGGACGATTCCGGCGAAGGTTCCGTCGCACAACACCGCGCCGACGTCGCCGGTGTCGATGACTTCGTTGACGGCCGCTGCTTGATCGAGCAGCGGACGGACAAAGGTGTTCTCGACCTGATACCGGGACAACGCGAGCCCGCGGTGACGGTCCCGTTTCGGGAGGAAGCTGTCCGGATCGCGTTCGTCGATGTCGGCGATTCCGGCCAGTGGGTGCATCGTGAGGCCGGCGTCGGCGACTTGATCTGCGAAGCGCGAGCCGGTCACCATGATCACCTCGTGACCGCGTTCGACCAGGCCGTGCCCGACGGCGGTCACCGGGCCGACATGGCCGGCCAACGGGGTGCTGCAGAGCAGTATGCGCGCCACCGCGCTACCTCCTCACATTTCGATAAGTTCAGACCTTATCGAAAATAGATCGCGCATGCGGACGAACGACCAACTTTTTTGCCGTGCCTGTTCGGCGGGCATGGATTCCGATCGTGGTACATGGTGATGTCCGGTGCGATGGGTATGATTTGGTGAGTTCCGACCTTAATGAAAGGCTCGACGATGACAAGGCGGCAATACACCGCGCGTAAGCGGGCGGTCACTGCCGCACAGACACGCGCACGCATTCTCGATGCCGCGCAGGAGTTGTTCGTGACGCACGGATACTCGCGCACAACGCTGCAACAGATCGCTCAGCACGCCGGGGTGTCGGTGGGCTCGGTGTATCAGGCAGGCTCCAAGGCTGCGCTGATGATGGCGGTACTCGAGCGCGGCTTCACCGGCGACGAGAAGTTCGTGTCACTGCTCGAACGTCCAGATTTCGTGGCGATCATGTCCGACGACGACACCGACCGCGCCATTCGCCGCTACATCGACTACGTGACCGAGGCCAACAGCCGGATCGCCGATCTGTGGCATGCAGCCACCCTTGCGGCCGACACCGATCCCGCCATCGGCGAGCAACTCGAACGTTCCGAACTACGCCGACTCGACGACATCCACACCGGCTGTCACTGGTTCGTACATCGAAACCTGATCTCGGACAATCAGGTCGACGAGTTCTCCGACATCCTCAGCCACGTCACCAGCCCGACGACCTACCGGTACTTCACCGTCGAACGCAACTGGACCGCGACACGTTTGAATGGGTGGATTCGTACGAGTATCTCTGCGGCACTGGAGGGTTGACCGACACTCGCACTAGCTGGTCCGGCCTGGCGGCCAGGATTGCATATGTCAACGGGGGCACATGTGCGTTAGTTGGCATAACGTACCGTAAGCCTGTTTTTGTCCTGTTCGGGCTCGGCTGCGGCCGCACGCAACTCGATGGATAGGAATCGAAGTCCGCGCCGAATATGACAAGCGAGTTCTGCAGCATCAAGAACAATCCGCCACACCCCACACAGGGGTGACCGCAGTCCCAGTCTGGGGACTGGTGGCGGGGTGGTGGTGCGGCTTAGCGTCGCGTCCAGGTGGTACTGCGCGTTGGGTGTGGTGTCCTGATTGTTGATGGGGATTCGGTGATTATGTTGTGGTCCAGCCATTCTCAGGGTTCTCGTCGTGGTCGTGGTCGTGGTCGTGGTCGTGGTCGGGGTGGTGTGGTCGGCGCAGCTGCTGGTGCGGCGATCGTGGTCGCCGGGCTGACCGTGGCACCTGGTACGGCCTCGGCGGCGCTGCCGGGCGAGTGTGTGCAGCCCGACCCGACCGGCGTGGTGACATGCACCTACACCGCGGCAGGCCAACACACACTGACCTTGCCCGCCGGTGTGGAATCGGTGCAGGTCACCGCCATCGGCGGCCACGGCGGCGCGATCACGAACGCCCAGACCGGCGGTCGGGGCGCGGTGGTGACCGGCACGGTGGCGGTACCCGCTAACTCACACACGCTGGTCGCGATGGTCGCCAGCAACGGCGCCAGCACCAAACCCGATGCTGTCGGGGATGGCGGGGAAGGTGGGGAGGGTGGCGGCGGCCACGGCGGCACCACTCCCCGGTCTGGGGCATCCCCGGGTGCGGGCGGCGGCGGCGCCTCCGATATCCGCACTTCCACTAATGATCTGGCGAGCCGGGTACTCATCGCCGCCGGCGGCGGCGGCGCAGCGAACTACGGTGTTGGTGGCAACGCAGGCGAACCCGCCGGCAAAGGGTATCTATCCGTGGCGGCACAGGCTGGAACAAGCACTGCCGGCGGCGCGGGCGGAACGTTCCTAGACTTTGCTATCTACTCCGGCGCGGCCGGATCCCTGGGTCTGGGCGGGGCCGGCGGCCCCGTGGAGCCGGACCCCTTCAACCAGTACGGCGGTGGTGGCGGTGGTGGTGGCGGCCTCTACGGCGGTGGCGGCGGCGCGATCGGCAGCGGCGGCGCAGGTGGCTCCTCGTTGGCCCCGGACGGCGGCGCTGTTGCCCTCACCGACCAGGCTCCGTCGATCACCATCACCTATCAACCGCCAGCCACACCGAATCCACCGAACCCGCCGTGCAGCGGCTCTCTGTGCCTACCCTCAGGCGTTTTCGGCAGCAGCTGAACACATGTGTCCCAGGACAGATCCTGACGCGGTCAGTCCCCAGTGGGTGCGGTGCCCTCATCGCCGATGTGGAGCCGAGTGGCTGCCGCGGTGATCGCGCACGCCGGCGGGCGCCAACAGCGTCGATGATCTGCTGGTGCACTGGTGTCCCAGCGATGGAGTGGAGTGACTGATTATGCTGCGGTACAAACATTCTCGAGGCCATCGAGGTCGGGGTGTTGTGGGCGGTACTGCGGGGGCAGCGGTGATCGTTGGTGCGCTGGTGATCGCGCCGGGTTCAGCGTCGGCGGCATTGCCGGCCGGGTGAAAGCAAGCTGACTCAGGCGGCATGGTGACGTGTACCTACACCGCGGCAGGCCCGCACACCCTGGTACTTCCTGCTGGTGTGCGGGCGGTGCAGGTCACCGCGATCGGTGGCCACGGCGGCACGGTCGAGAACCGTGGAGTTGGTGGCCAGGGCGCGGTGGTGACCGGCACGGTCGCGGTGCCTGCCCAATCGCGAACCCTGACCGCGGTGGTCGCCGGCAACGGCGCCGACACCACGTATAGCTCTGATCCCGGCGGGGTAGGGGGAGTCGGCGGTGGTGGACGCGGCGGCACCCCCAACATGCCTGGGAGTCACTTTCCCGGTGCGGGCGGCGGTGGCGGGTCAGACATCCGCACTGTTGCCGATGATCTGGACAGCCGAGTGCTCGTGGCCGGTGGCGGTGGTGGTGGCGGCTATGTTTTCGCTGGCGGCGAAGCGGGCGCGCCCGGCAACGCCCAGTCTTCCGGGACGCCGGCGCAGGCTGGAACGAGCAACGCTGGTGGTGCTGGTGGCACTTACCCGAATATTCCTGCCTTTACCGGTTCGCCTGGAACCCTGGGGGTAGGCGGATCTGCTGCCCTTAACCAGACAGAATCGCCTCTCGAAACCAGCCAGGGCGGCGGCGGAGGCGGCGGCGGCCTGTACGGCGGTGGCGGCGGATCGATAGCCGGCGGCGGCGCCGGGGGCTCATCCCTGGTCCCGGCCGGCGGAACCCTCGGGGTTACCGAAGTCCACACGCAGCGTGGTCGTTCTCCGCCGCTGGGACAGCGGCCCACCACTCGCAAGCCGGTGGGGAAACGTCGGCCTGGACAGGGGAGGTGACGAAAACGGACACCCTCGCCTCCAGCCCCACGCCTGCGGTACGCCGCAGCCTGTCCGACCCCGTCGATAGAGTTGCTTCTTCGCCTTTGAGAAGGAGGGCCGATGTCAAACAACAGGCGAGACAAGCAGGACCGGCGGAAGCGGCGAAAGAGTCGGGAGCGCGGACCACTGGTGCCGATGACTGACGACAAATACATGTCGATCGAGGACGGACCGATGTCCTTCGTCTTCAAGATGACCGATACGCGTAAGACCGACGGCGGCAAGACGTTGAGTGTCAAATCCATCCCGCTCGAGGACACCATTCGTCCGGTGGCCCTGAAGTTCGACCCGCCACTCGCATCGGACGGCACGGACCCTACGTGCTTCGACTACCAATGGCAGCAGCTGACCTACCTCTTCGATCTTGATGACCCGTCGACTTTCGTCAATGTGCTCGGCGCGTTGAGCGACGACGACAAGCAGTTACTTGTTCGGTACATCCAGACGTGTCGAAATCTCGCGGGCTACAGCATCATCAACAGCAAAGCGACGTTCTCCATGTCCTCGAAGGAGAAGGCAAAGGGATGGGCAGTTCGCGCTGATCTGCCGAGCCACCAAGAGTTCAGCGGCTTCTCGGCGACATTCCGACAGCTGCACAACGACGGCGAGCCGGCGAGCTTTGTCAAGACGTGGAACATCATCAACCGTGCGCTGAACGATGTCGGGCTTGGAGAGACCGAGCTGGACGGCGCCCGCGCGGTACTGAAGGCCTGGAAGAAGGCTCGCGCGAGCCTGATGAAGAAGGCACCCGCCACACTCATCTGCGAGAAGCTCAACCCGAACCTCAAAGATGAGCACCCACGAACACTCAAGGGGGTCGTGCCCGAGGAGCTGATCAGGAGCTTTAACTACGGCGACACTCTGCACTGGGGCGATAGCCGGGAGCAGCTCGCTCAGCTGACAGACGATCCGTTCAACGCGAACTTCCACAAGTTCTGCTGCGCCAGCACCATGACATCACTCAGCCACCTCTACTTCGGCTTCGCGGTGCTCGCCGCTGCGGCGCTCGGCGTCCCGGATCTAGGCCAGAAGGCGTAATCTCCTACCTCGCTCCCACGAGCCGAGGTGCTTTTGGTCGATGAGCGCGCCAGTGCAGGGGGTTACCGAGTCCACGCGCAGCGTGGTCGTTTTCCGCCGCTGAGACAGCGGCTCACCGGGCGCGAGCTGATGGCGAAACGTCGGCCTGGACAGGGGAGGGTGTGCGCCGCGCGGACACGTCGGCCCGCCTCCGGTCCAGGTCGTGGGCGACGTCGTGTGAGCATCTGCGAAATCCGATCGCAGCGGCACCGTTGTGGCGTCACAATCGGTGCGTGAGCGACGAGCGCCGCTACCGCGGCTTGTGGTGGATTCCGGCCCCAGTGGGCGACGGCAGCGACGTCGACAAGGTGGGCGGGGTCCTGACGATCGACGCCTCCGGCCGAGTTCATTTGGAGGTCATGTCCGCACTTGTGGACGGGCACCTGCCAGGTGACGGGTCGGTCCGCCGGTCGGCGCGGAGCTTCGATGAGCCGCGCATCATCCACGGCGAGGCGGAGGGGCAAGCCGTCACCCTGCTCTACTGCACGAGAGCGAACGGCGGGATGATCCACGTGATGCCCGCGCCTACCGAAACGCAGGTGTTTAGGGCTGGAGCGGCGGTGGTGGGCGGTTGGTTAGACAGTGCCGATGACCAGATTTTCGTGGGGATGCGGGTCGAGATGTCTCATCTCACGGAGTGGTCCGGACGCAGCGGCCTCTCGCATAGCATCACCGGCCCCCATCCCGTGAATGGCGATGAATCATCCGCGGCAACCGGACACACTATGACGATGACCCTGGAAACCGTTCCCTCTGACAGGGTCGAGCTTCCGAGTGAGGACATCACGGCGATCCTGCTGTGGTCTCAGTCCTTCGGCCGCGGTGGAACGGACAACGCCTGGGGCCGCACGCATCAGATCAAGGAGCGGACGTTCTATGAGGTGCAGACTCCGCAGCCGAGAGGTGCACTTGAGTTTCAAGATGCGATCCGGCCGGTGCAGAACTTGCTCACTCTCGCGACGCAGAGTCCGTGTGCAGTGGGCGGCCGCCACCTCATCGCGGCCGACGACGCCGAGAGACGTCCTCGAGTTGAGCTGTTCTTCCACGGCGAGGACGTCGAGATCAAGGGGAGCAGAGAATGGCACCACCTGTTGTTCACCCTCGACGACCTGGGCGGCGTGCAAGCCCTCGACAGGTGGTACGCGCTGTCGCGCAAGATCGGTCCGCCGTTGAACGTCTTGTTCGGCCTCGACTACGAACGCCACGGCTACTACGAGACGCGTCTGTTCACCGCTGCGACCGTTGTGGAGGGCTTCCACTCAATCCTGTGCCCCACCTCGACAGCGATCTCGCCGGAAGACCACAAGACGATCCGCGACCTAATCAAGACCGCACAGTGTGGGCGAAGTGGCTGGTTCACGCGAGGAACTCAGTCGGTCACGACCACCTCACGCCTCCACGTCACGACGAAACTCCGCAAGAGGGGTACGACCGTCTACTCGACATCACACGACACCTGTTGCACCTCATCCTCATGAGCCAGCTCGGCCTCGACGCCTCGCTGCAACAGAGCGCGGTCACCGACCATTGGGGCTACCAAGCTCGCCGCTTCCGCGAATTGGTCACCGAGTACAACAACCGGCGCGCATCCACCCCGACGTAACCGCCACGCCGACAGTGCAACGGTCAGCGGCCGCGACCTTCGGACCCGCGGTCGTACCCAGTCCCGCGCCGACGCTGGGGGCTGCCTGACTCCGATCGCGATCCCGAGGTTGGGGAGCGTCGGGAGGTGCCGCGGCTGGCGATCCGGGCCGCGCGTTGCGTGTCGGTCTCTCGTGGAGCGGCGTGCTCGGCCGCGGGGGGTTGCAGTGGTGCGATCGGTTCGGTGATCCGCTCGAACACCGGGATCATGGTGTCGGGGACGGGCTCGAATGTGCCTCGGTCGGGGTGGGAGAGCATGGCGGCGTTGCCCCACTGTTCGGGTGTGACGCGGCCGTAGTCGAGTCGGTAGCCGGCATCTGCGGCGAGTTGGGACATGAACACCTTGACCGTCCGGCCGTTGCCTTCGCGGTAGGGGTGGCCCATGTTGATCGTGGCGTAGACGGTGGCGGCCTCGACGGCGAACCCGCCGTGGTCCAGGTCGGTCCAATCGACGGCGGCGATGTGGTCGCGGGCGTGGTCAAGGTATCGGCCGATCTGGTCGGGGTCGGCGAACGGCAGGCCGTCTTTGCTCAACGGGTAGGTGCGCGGAACGCCGGCCCATTCGTAGAGCGGGGAGAACAACGCGGCGTGGATGGTGTGCAGATGCTCGGCGTCGTAAGTGCGGGCGATCGGGGGACGTCCGTCGACGATCATCGCTTCGCGGTGCGCAGTGATGGTGTATTCGGCCGCGGCGAGCGCGTCGGGATCGGTGATGCCGAGTTTGTTGGCCAGCACGGTGGTGCCGGGGATGAACGTGGCGGCCCAGTCATCCTGTGCGGTCACTCACCCTCACCTTCCAGACATGGCGACGGCACCACCCGGGGCGGTGGTGCCGTCGTGAACAACTACCAGGTTGTGGGTGGTCAGCCGAAGGCGTGTGCGACTCGTGAGCCGGTAGCCATGGCAACGGCTTCAGCGATGACTTCGGCGTCGGTCAGCTCGCCGCGCGCCGACCGGGTGAGCAGGTCGACGTCGGCGCGTTGCGGGTCCCACCCCTCGAGGACGTTGTTGTCGATTGCCTGCACGACACCACGAACCTGGGTGTCGGTGAGGCCGGCGAACAACTCCGGCCAGCGGGTGATCCATCGTGACTCGATCATCGCGCACCTGCCCTTCCTGAATGTCTCGTCGGACTCAGTTTACCGATCATCGCTGCGCCTCGGGGCAGTCCGCGACGTCGACCGCTCGTCGCGCAACTTCGTCAACTCTTCCGCGACAGACGTGTGCCCGCGCAGCACCCGGCGGGCGGCGTCGGCATCGCCGGCGGTGGGAGGCATGCCGGCCATGATGTGGCCGGCAGTCGCCGCTGACAGGATCTCGTCCTCGGTGCGGGTGTGCGGTGCAGTCATCGACTCTCTCCACATGGCGAGGGCGGTTCTCCCGACCTCTAAGGTGTGCGTGATCAGAACAGGGCGATTTGGTCGCGTGCAGCGAGTTCGGCGGCACGCTGGTGTGCTTGGTCGACAGCATGTTTGACGGCAGCTTCGGGCAGTGCGAGGTCGTGGGCGATGTCGGCCCAGCTGCGGCCGTGCTCGCGCATGTCGGCGGCGAGGTCACCGAGTTGGCGGTCCTGGACGTTGAGGTCGTCGAGGTCGTCGTCAGTTATCACGGGGGCTGTGCCTTCGCTGTCAGATGCGGGCGAGGGTGTCGCGGATGGCCAGCCACCGGGTTTCGGCGGCTTGCTGATGTGCGGTGAGGGCCGTCCAGTGGCCGGCGAGTTCGGCGGTGGGGCGCTCGGTGGTTACCTGGGTCATGCGGGCCAGCGGTGCGCGGTAGCCGCGGCGGTACCAGCCGTCGATGAGGGCGGCGGCGAGGTGGGGCAGATCGGCGCTGTCGGCGACGGGTCGGCCGTGGCGCGGGGAAGCGATCTCGAGCATGACGCGGCGAGTGCGGGTAGTCAGTCCCCGATCGGCAAACCGCGCATTGACCAGAACGGGTGTGGCGGGGCTACCTTCGTCGAGCAATGTCACCACGGTGTCGAACACGTCCTGATGCACAGCACTGAGGAACACCACACTGCCTGCGGGAAGCACACTGCTGGTGGTGCCGGCGTCGCGGGCGGCGCGCGAGCCGATCAACGCCTCGACGACCTGGCGGGCTCGGGCCGGTGACGCCCACAACAACGCGGTGAGCATGTCCAGCTCCAGGGCGAGAGTGTTGTCAACCTCGGTGGTGTCCTCACCGACAGTTCCGGTAAGGGTGAGGGTGAGGGTGAGGTCATCTCGGGCGGTGACGGTTTCCAGTTCGGGCAGCGGTTCGATCGCGGTGGCCGGCGGTTGCGGCACATCAGATCGTGCGACATCGGGGTTGTCGGCCATAACAATCACCTACTGTCTCCTTGTTCGCGTCGGTCGGTCTGGCTACTGGTTAGGCGACGTCACTGCGGACGCCGGTGAGATCTTCGAGTGCCCATTCCTCGCACTGTGCGGCGAGGTCGGCGAGTTCGTCTCCGAGTTGCGGGTCACCCTCGGTGTAGGCGTGATCGGACTTGGCCCAATAGGCCACTGCCTGCTCTGCGTAATCAGTCATCGCACAATCCCTTTCACGCGGCCGCCTTGACGAGGGCTTTGATGCGGTCCGGCCGGAAACCTGCCCAGTGATCGTCGCCGACCACCACGACCGGTGCTTGCAGGTAGCCCAGGCTCATCACGTAGTCGCGGGCGGAGTCGTCGTCGCTGATGTCGACCACCTCGTAGCCCAGTCCCTGCTTGTCGAGTGCTTTGTAGGTGGCGTTGCACTGGACGCAGGCGGGCTTGGTGTAGACGGTGATCGTGGTGTTCTCGCTCATTGTCGTATCGCCCATACTTGGCTGGGCATTCTGTCCATTTAATGGAGACGAAACAACTACCCGCGAAATAAGCGGAACGGAGCGGCGCGACGTGTAGCGCGTGGGTCGCTTTTCGGTGGAATGGATTGACAGAAGGACCGGCCACGCTTGTGATAATGGGGCGATCAGGGAGGCAGCGCGTGCCAGGGTGGACACCGGGTGCGCGAAGCGCGTCGACTGGCGGGCTCGATGCCCGCCGGCCGGCCCTCCCGATTCTCCGGGGTGAGAGGGGCGCGGCAACGGTTCCGGGTGCCAGGGGAGGCCACGCTAGGCGCCCGGGGGTGAGTGGGAACCTGCGGTCGGAACCGTTGCCACGCTGCTAGCTAGACTACGCTATCTAGCATTTGCTCTGCACTATCGCGTATTGCCGTGGTGTTCATCCGGCGGCGTCGTCGATGGTGGCGGCGGACTGGTGGCCGGTGAGGTCCTGGTAGGGGATGGTGCCGCGGATCATGCGGCCCCCGAAGGGTGCTGGTCGTTCGACGGTCACGGTCTTGGGGTTGGCGCGCAGGACCGGCAGCCAGTGTCCGAAGCTGTCGCGGACCTGATCGCCTGCGCTGATGGTCTCGCGGCGGTAGTCGCCGGTCTGGCCGGTGGCGATCTGCTCGGCGCGCACGGCGTGCCAGTGGGTGAGCTCGTCGCCGCGTTGGGCCATGGCGGCGGTGATCTGCTCGCGACGCTCCCCGGTCGCGGCCGGGGTGATGTCGACGGCGCGTTGTCCGTCGCTGGTGATGAACAGGGTTCGGGTGTGTCCGTCGAGGGCGCGTTGGTCGGCGCGCTGCTCGGCTTCTAGCTTCTCGATGCGGTTGGCCACGGTACGCGGGTTGTAGCGGCGTTCGGTACCGCGTGCAGCGGTGTCGGCCCGCTGCGCGGTCGTGGTGGCCTGGGTGTCGGCGTCCATGGCGTGGCGGAACTTTCTGTGCGCGTTGTCGATCGCGCGGCGGTGGCGGCCTTCGCTGTGGTGTCCGACGTGGATCGGTTCACCACCGGGCGGCAACGCGGCGGCTGCACGCTGCTCGGCATCCCACGCGGCGTCGGCGCGGGCGCGGTGGCGGTCGGCCTTGTTCTCGAGTGCATCGGCGCGGGCCTGTTGGCGGTCGGCCTTGTCGGCCTCCACCGTGGCGGTGTCGCGGTGGGTGCGGTCGATGTCGACGGTCACGGTGTGACCTGCCTCGGTTAGGGCGCTGCGGGCACGTTCGATCTTCGGTTCGTTGGGCTGACGGTCGCGGCTGCCTGCGATGCCCCACACGCCCAGGGTGCGGAACCAGCGGAAACCGTGGGCTTTCAGAATCGTGTTGGTGCCGTCGCCTTTGCTGGTGCCCTCGACGAGGGTTCCGTCGGCGGCGGTGTGGGTGATGGTGATGTCACTCATGACTAGTCGTGCTCCTTGGGTGGTGGTGTGGGGGTTCGGGGTGGTCCGGGGTCCCTTGTGGGTCGACCGTCCGGGCCACACCGAAGCGGTCAGGCCGCCGGGTCGGTGGCGGTGGTGGTGAAGTCGGTCAGCTGCAGGGCGGCGGCGACCGTGGTTCCCAGGTCGGGCAGGTAGCGGGGGATGTGATCGCCTCGGTAGACGATGCTGTTGGCGAGGTTGTCCAGCCTCATCAGGCGGGCGTCGCGGTGCAGATCGTTGTAGACCAGGGTGTCGATGTCGATGCCGTCGATGTCGAATGCGGTAGCGACCTCGGGGTTCTCGGCGACGAACGCACGCAACACGATTCGGGTTGCTTCGTCGGTGTAGACGCGTTCGGTGTTGATGCCGCAGCACGAATACCGCACCATCTCCGGCAACTCACCCGGCGTGGTGACTACCAGCGGATCCGGCTGCTGCTGGTAGCTGTCGGTCATGCCGTCGAACCGCTCGGACTCGTAGTGGTTGCACACCGCGCGGACCTGATCGTCGTCGGGACCATCGACCCAGGCCACCCGCATCCATCCGTAGGCGGTGCCAGTCGCGCACCGAACCGAGAATTTCACTCCCGGCCAGGTGGTGCGCAGCTGTGTACGCAGCGCGGCGGCGGTCTCTTTGGTGGTGTAGGTCTTCATCAGTGGGGTTGTCCCTTCCCTCGGGTGTGGTGGGTGATCGGCGGGGCAGGGGGTGGGGCCACGAGCGGCGCGGCCCCACCCGGTTCAGCGGTAGTGCTGGTCTGTGGCCCCGTCGAGGAGTTGGTCGGCGACCTGGCGGCGTTCGATCAGAACGGTGATTGCGTCCAAGTGCTCCTGCGCAGTGGCCACGCGAGCCGTCGAGTCGATGACATCGCCGGTGGCCGGGGCAATCCACATCGCGGCTTCGCGGGTGTGGGTCTCGATCTGCCGGTCGAGCGCGTCACGCCAATCCCGCAGCGACGCAAGCAACGTCTCAGCGAAGCCGGTCCCGGCCAGGGTGGCGCGCAGGTTGATCGCGGCCATGTTCGGCCCGACCAGATCGACCCCCGCATTCGCGGTTGAGAGCACTGCGTGACGGTCGCGAGTGTGGTCAAGGGTGCAGGTCAGTGCGTCGCAGCACTGGGTGCCGGTCGTGCGATCAATCCACGGGGTCTCGTGCGTAACGGCCATGAGAAGTCCTCCTGTTGGGTCGTCCGGTGTGTGTGACACCTGCCAATCGCTTGCGTGAGTGAGGGAGCTGCAAGGGTGCTCCGCAGCGAAAAAGTCATCCGGGCCGCAGGCCTGCAAACCCGTAGGGCGGATTAGTTTTTCGCGGCGCTTGTTGCGGATGAGCGAGGGTAAGAGAATGGAAGGGGGCAACACACCCCGACCTCCAAATTGGGTGCGGACGAAGTCCGCTCCGATCAGTGCCGGCGGCCGCCGGCAGTCCACCCGAAGGGTGCTGTACTGCTGTACTGCCGGACACCAGGTCGGTTGGTCGACGAGCATGGTGTGGCCATCGGGGGTGGGGTTCTATGCTGCACGTGCGGAGGCTGGGAGAGGGTTTCCAGGATGTTCCACGAGGTGATGCCGACGCGGTGTCCGAACGGGCACGAGCTCGGCCCGAACCGCATCCTGGTCGGTTGGGATTCCGGACACCGCCCGTATCCGTGCAGGCTCTACATCTGTCGGCGCTGTGACGCGCGGATGTGGAGCGACACGATCAGCCATCCACCTCGAGTCGGCTACGAACCGCCGACGCCGTGAACCCACAGCGTGAGCTGGGGACCGTGGCACAATGCGGCCATGCCAGGCCAGTTGCTATCGGTGGAGGTGACGCCACGACGCATCTGGCAGGCCACGCATGTGGTTGCGACTGTGGCGATCCCATGGGTGCTGGCCGTGTACTTCCTCCAGGCCGACAAGCGGACCATTACCGCGTCGGCGCATCTGGTTGCCGACTTTCACACCAAAGCGGCGATCGCTGCGGGTGTGCTTCTGGCGAGTTCGGTGCTGCTGCGCTGCTTCGGGCGCAGTGTCGCGGCGACCATTCCGTTCGCCCTCATGTGGGCGGCCGCGCTCGCTTTCTCGATATCGCAGGTCAGGGCCTACAGCGGCCGGTTCTTCTGCGAGAGCGAGTTCTGCATACCTGACTTCGGGCTCCTCATCACTGCTGTTCCGTTCGCAGTCGTGGTGTCTGCTGCAGTGATCGGATCCGCGGCGATCGCTCACTGGACAACTCGTCTGTGACTGGCCGCCGTCTGGTGCGCGCCACTGATGGCGGCCGTCTCGGCGACGACGCGCGCTTCGACGAGCCTCGGGCGTGGACGCTAGTCGACCACCAGCAGAGTTTGGGGACAGAACTTCCACTCGTCGTTCTCCCAGGCGAAGCTGAACTTCGTTCGCAGCGGGGAGTATTCGTAATTGATGGTGGCGTAGACCTCTGCTCCGTCAGCATCGTTGAGGGTCGGCTCTTCCACACTGACCACCGGCCCTGGGGGGAATCCTGCGAACGACGGTGCCGTCTTGTAGCCGTCGCTTTCGCGGACATCGGCGCACAGCAGACGACTGAAGGCCTGCTGATCGCGCGCATTGACCGCCGAGGCGGTCTCGTCGAAAACCGCCCGCACCTTGTCGAGTGAGGCGCGCCGATCTGAGGGTGTCGACCCTGCGGGATCTGCACCGCAGCCGGTGGCGGTCAGTGTGACCATCGCGGCGCAGGGCAGTAGCCAGCGGGCGGCGGTGGGGAGGTTGCTCACCGACTTCACCCTATTGGAGTTGCGACACCCTACGAGAAAACAAGGCAGCCGAGCATCCGCTCGTACAGGGCATTGATGTGCGCGAAGGTGATGTCCGAGCGAGCACGGCGAAGGCGGAACCGCTCATCGCTTGATGATGCACTTCGGCTCCGACACCTGTCAATCGACAGCAGCGGATCTGTCAATCAGTACTTGACATATGTACATTGTCGGCTTGCAATCGACTGCGAGGTAATGCACATCGCGACCAGTGACTATGGCTTGCGCTTTCTTGAGGATCGTCGTCTGCGGTTGTTCGCGAGCGCTTTAGTTGCGTGTTCGGCCTCGGTTTGGCTCTTGTGTGAGTTTGTGACGGGGCGTGAGGTGTCGTAGGAAGGTCGGCGTTGCGGTCGTGGTGGTCGTCGAGGCCATTGACCCAGGTCGCCAGCTCCGGTCGAGATGGTTTGGACGATCAGGTAGGCCGCGGTGCGTGTGAGCCACCACAGCATCTGGGCTGCCCACCGCAGATAGTCACCGATCAAAATACTGACCTCCATGCTGAGGCGATGCCGCTACCAACGGCTTTGACTCCGGAGTTGATGCCGTTGGTCAGACCGTCGGGGAGCTTGTCGTAGGCCCATTTGCCACCGTAGTAGACGCCGGCACCGACTCCCGCTGCGATGACGACGGAAACAATGCCGGGGCCTAGGAGAGCAGCAGTGGCGATGGTGGCTCCTGCGCTGAGGGCTCCGACCGTGACCGCTTTGCCGGGCTCCATGCCATTCTTGATGTCCATATACATTCCGACTGGTGCAGCAACTGCAGGAGCGAGTTTGCCGAACCGCACGGCGTAGTCGAAGGTCTTCATGCTGGTGCTGGCGATCTGAGGGTTGTTGTCGAGCCAACCGGCTATGGCCATGCTGACCGCAACATTTGATGCCAACTTTGATCCCTGTGATGCCGCCTGGCCGGTGAGTAGTTTAGGCGCGGCGTTGGCGGCCGCGGTCATCAGTGGTGTGCCGTAGTTGTCGAAGAGGGTTTGGTTGCCATCTTTATCAATAACGCTGCGGGTTCCGTCGGAGAACGCGATAACCTTGCTTCCATCTGCACCTGCGGTGACTTCAGCAGAGGTGCCATCACCCACATTGGGAATGTATAGAGTGCCGTCGTCCTGGCCATAGATCGTTCGGCCCCGCTCATCGGTCGTGACGTAGACGACTCTATGCGTGTCAACTGTTCCGTCGGAGTTGGGATCCGAGCGGGTGATCACTGTGTTGCCGTGCGAAGTGTTCGCTTGGGTGATGATGTTGCCCTGGTCCCCGGTTACCGCAGAATTGCTACTGACGTGGCCTTCCGGCGTGTCGGTTTCGGTGTGTATCGACCCGTCGTAGTTGGGGGTGGAATGGGCCGAGTACTGACTGCCATTGGGGGCGGTGTAAGTAGTGTCGATCCCGCCGTCGGCGGTCGGTGTCGACTGGCCATACCCGAGGCCTGACGTTCCGGGTTCGGTGTATACGGTCCCATCGGGATAGACCACCGAGTTCGAGCCGTCGGGATTCGCTGTCCAGGTCGTCACGCCGCCGTTGCCATCTGGCACCGATCGAGTTTGGGTCGTAGTCCCGTCCGCGTTGTCGATGGTTGTATCGACGCTGCCCCCTGAGTCCGGGACCGCGGTTGAGGTTGAGGTGATTGTTCCACCGTGACCGTCTTGGGCGGTGGTGACAACCGAACCAGCCGAGGTCGCTGTCGAGGTAGAGGTTTGCGGCTGTTGCGGTTGCTGAAATCCACTGATCCCGTTTCCGTCGGGATCATCCGGAGTGCATTGGCCAATCTCAGTGGGATCAGCGAGGATCGGGAAGAGGGCGCTGTCGATGGGGTTGATGTGTTGGATGAGGTCGCCGTTGTCGGCGGTGGTGTACCAGGTTTTCTGGGGGCGGCCGGCGCTGTCGTAGGCCCACGGCCGTGCTACCGAACGGACCGGATTTCCGTAGCGGTCATAGACTGTCGCCGAGCCGTCAGGGTTGATTCGGGTGGTGCCACCGTCAGGGACATCCATCGCAAACCGGTAGGTGCGTGGGCTGGTCGGGTCGTTGATCAGAACCAATCGAGACGGACCGACTTGTGCTCGGTGAGAGCCACCGCGTTGCAACAGACTCCACGATCGCGGGAGACCATGTCTGGTCAGGGCACGTCCAGGTCGGGGGTGGGCTACTGCGAGTGCGGCGGCACCGGCGATCAGCCATGCGGTGAGGGGGATCGTCGAATTGTTGGCAGGTTGTGGCGGGCCGGCCTTCTCGATGCTGTCGTCCGAGATTTGCGGGCGGGGTGACAGGTGTGGGCTCGAGGGTGTGCCGGGTGATGGCTGCGTGGCGGTGCTGTCGGGTATCGGTGTTGGGGGCGCAGCATCGGGTGTTGCGTGGGGAGCGTTCGGTATCCGGTCGCCGGAACCGACCGGCTCACCGGGAACAGGGATTGGCTGCCCGTCTTGGCGCGGCGCGGGTTGTCCGGGTACGGGGACGATGGGGGTGCCGTTGCCCTCGCCGGGGCCGGGTCCGGGGTTACCGGCGATTGCGGGTCCTGCCGAGGAGTCTTGGTTGCCGGGCCCAGTTGTGGTGGGCGTGTTCTGGGTGGGTGGCGGGGTGTAGGTGGGCACGTTGATACACGGCCAACCTGCGCCGTACTGGGCGCGCATCTGATCACACAGTGCATCCGCACGTGCCTGCGGTGCAGCCTCGGTCTGCACACTCACTGCGAGTACCGCGGCCCCGACGACGCCGCACAGAAGCGTCAACAGTGTTGCTGTGGTGCATGTTCGGCGGCTGGGACGGTGCCGACCCCTCTGCGCGGCACCGCACCCAGCCGCCCCCGACCACGAACCACTCATCGGTTGCCGATCACCCTGGCCAGTACGGCATCAGCGCCGACCCAGAACCAACGGCCAGCGATCGACATGACGAGGAAGAACACCAGGAACACCGGGATCTGTCCCCACCGGTGCGACCACTCACCCAGGTGCGTCAAATTCGCTGCCGCCAACACCAGCAGCACACAACCAGCCACGAACAACACGGCTTTGCCGGCGGGAAACCCAGAACCGGTTCCGCCAGAGCCAGCTCGGCGGTGCGGGTTGGCGTCGGACCGATCGTGGTCATCGCGTGCCTGCACCGGGCCATCCAGTGCACCCTCAGCGGCGTGAGTAAAGGTCATCGCACAGCTCCTGAGCGCGTGGGCCAATATTGGGCGATACCGATCGGCAGGTCAGGACGCTGGCGGTCGAGAACAACCCCGATCTGGCCACCGGGCTTGGATGCGGCCTCGTCCACGAGTTGCTGCTTCCAAACGTGGAACACTCGGCGACCGTCGATTCTGGTGAACTGGTTTCTGAAACGTGAGTCCGGGCGGACCACGACTCCTGCGTGTTCGATGATTCCGGGCTGATCGAGAAATCTGACCATACCTATCTGCGCGGCCTGCTGGGTCTCGGCAGGCGACAGCCACACCATCGTGTACCGACTGTCTTGTTTCACTTGAACCGCGTGCGCAGGACCCACGCCACCGACAAGGCTTGCCCCACTGATCGCCGCCGCAGCACACACACCGGCAACAATTCGTCTCGCACTGACACCAGACATACTTTCGACTCCTTCAATCGTGCCGTCTTCTGTTGCCGCACTTGCTGTCCGACGATTACGTTCACAGGTAGTGGGGTGTGCCGTAGACGTTGACGGTGTTGTCGTTGACCGGGGTCGAGATCGCCACGGTCACATACGAACGCACCGCAACCGGCCCCAAACAGCCATCGACTTTGACGTGCACCCCGTCGACGGTCAGACCCGCGCGGGGCCCGGCGAGTTTCTTCACCCCGAAAGCGATGTCGGCGATCGTTCCGGGTTTCAACGTGGTCGATACGTTCCCGCTGGCTTGGGCTCCCACGATCAACGCTGGTGGCCACGAAATCGACATCTGCGCAGTCGGACCCGCCGTGACCCCCAAGGTCAGACCCGAGGTGACGTCGGTATTGCACCCGATCTGGAACCCCGCGCGCACCGTGCCCGCAGAAACCGCCACCGTCCCGGCACCGCTGATGCGGCCTTCACCGCGTAGCGACAGGAATCCCTCACGCGTCCAGGGAGACTGATTCAACGGCGCCACCGAACGAACCCGCTCCTTGGCTTTGACCGCAGTCACCCGCCAACCGTCTTCGGTCACCTTCGACACCGACCGATCGCCGAACGAATCAGGCGCTGCCGCCACCGGACCCGCGCCCGCACCGGTCAGGACACCGACGGCAATCGTCGCCGCAGCAACACCCGACACCGCGACACGGCCATACCCGCACCGTGCGAACCCTCCCACACCCATCCGACACTCCACACTGATACTTTGCGATATTGAATATTGCAGATCACAGCACACGCCCCGAAAGCTCACCAACAGAATCTGTTGGTTTGTGATCGAGGACACGGCCGGGTCATCCGAACGAACGACAACAGCCCATCGCGTTGTCACCCACCGCCCCCGTTTGGAACGCTCTCGTTGACGGCTTCGGCAACCACGACCCCGGCCGGGGTCGCCGAGCGGGACGCCGGTCCCTTTGGGACACCCTCCACCCAGGCCGCCCCTGGGCCGAGCAATTCCCGCCAAGCACCAAGACTGCCGAGGACATCGAACTCGACGCGGCGGAATACCTCCGCCAGCGTCTCTAGACCGCGTTAGTCGTCACCGCACCTTGCAATCCCAATTGAGATGCCCTTCTGGCAAGGGAGAGATTGACCGCCATGAGGGCCGTGGAACGCAACTGTCGATCGCGGGAGTTTTCACCAGGAGCGCAGCGACCGCGGATGGTGAGAGGCCCGAGGATTTCTCGCGCGCCGAGACACAAGTGTCCGACGAGGTGACGCAGCGCGCTGCGACAGGAGGGCTATGCTGCCGAGGTGTCGCGCTCGGTGAACCGGTGGACAGCACAATTGCAGCACCACGATCGCAGTCAATGGCTAGCGTTCGTGGATGCGAACTCGGGGTTGCCAGGCCCGCGAGCGAACACCTCGCTGGCAATAGCGCTAGCGGCCCTAGCAGATTCAGATCTAGTTGAGCAACTCCTGAGCAGCGACGACGAATACCGGGTGATGTGCGGTGCGATTTGCGTCGGTGCGCGGGTCGCCGATGCTGACACTCATGCGCGGCTACAGGCGCTGGCTGTCGACGAGCGATGGCGAGTCCGCGAGGGTGTGGTAATCGGCATGCAAGAAGCGGCCGACACCGATCTTGGCATTGTCCAATCAGTCGTCCGCAGTTGGGCATCCCAGCCTGATCCCCTCATAGCCCGGGCAGCCGTAGCAACAATATGCGAGCCGCGTCTACTGCGCTCGCCGGCAGCGGCGGCCATCGCGATCGAGGTGTGCGGCCGAGCGAGCACCGTGCTTACCAACACCCCTCGCGCGACGCGGCGCTCCCCGGCCGCACGGGCCCTGCGTCAGGCCCTCGGATACTGCTGGAGCGTGGCTGTTGCAGCCGACCCACACCCAGGACTGGCCGCGTTCAACGCTCTCGATATCACCGACCCGGACCTCGAATGGATCGTCCGGTCTAACCGTGGGAAAAAGCGACTTCAACGCCTCCTATAAGCCAACCTACGTCGCCGATAACGTCGGATGCCACCGTTCTCGGGAATGCCGCCTGCACTGCGGCGGCTGCGCCGAGGATCGATCCAAGAGGGAGCGCTGTAAACCGTGCAGGGCAAGACCCGATCCATCGCCCAGGCTCGGCAGGGCCTGTAGGACGATCTCGGCGAGGGCGCGGTCGGGCGGCGAACCCACGACGCCCGCTCGAAGTTCGCCAGTGTCTATCGCAGCTGTGGGCGATGCGATAGACGTCGTCGTCTTCGAGTCAGGCGCCGAGCGCTCCGGCGAGAGTGCTCTGTGAGGAGGTGAGCTACGCGAGTTCAAGGTAATCCGGCCATGCAACATGGTGCCCGAGCGCGCCCGTCATTCGCGACCGATGTCGTGCCCGAATCGGGTGCGGCTCTTCGTCGTCCAGCCCATCCAGCGTCGGTCTGCAGGACTGCCAGACCGCCCTTATCTACCTTGCCGCCTGACATCCGCCGACACGTCATTGTTGGATGACAACGAACCTGGAAGCGGTGACTGAGCCTGGATGACAACCGAATTGGGAGTGACCGGATCGATTCGTGCAGGTCACGGCGGGACATATCTGACGTCCGTGTCATCGAGTCTCAACCAGCGTGGCCATGTCCCAACTACGTTGCCATCCGACACTGGCTGCCATCTTGCCCGTCTTCAGAGCGCTGTTGATAGCGGTGAACTGGCCTCGGTGACAGCCGATGTGGGAGTTCGGCGTGGATTCTTGCAGGTCGGTGAGGTCGAAAGTCCTAGGTCGGTGTCACCGGGTCTCATCTAGGGTGGCAAAGTCTTAACTACCTTGTCACCCGACACTCGCCCCACAAGAAATCGTTCTCTACCAGCCACTTCCGGCCTTTACTGGTAATTCTGCATATTCGATCACTGCATATTCGCCGCCGACCGCGGCGAGCGATTCAGTCTTGCCGCGATGCCAGTCAGTCGGTGGTCGCGACACAGGCCGCAGGCTGGCGACAAACTCAGTTAGCCTGTAGCCGGTCGACGAATCTGGCAATATGTGGGGGCTGCATTGGATCAAACCCGTTGTCGTAGTCGGCTTTTGGGGCTTGACCCGTGAACGAAGTGACAGGTGGTTGGTTGATTCATCTGGTGCAATATGCAGTGGTTCGCTTGACATAATGTATCTTATCGGCGTGCAGAGTTTTGTCGATCACGACTGGTCGCATTGCCTTCTGTGATTTGCAAACGTGACGTCATCACGTTGTGGTCGAGCATTATTCGACGACAGCGCCGTCCGCTGACATCTTCACCATCATCGGCCCGGCGGCCGCAGCCGGGTGCATGGTGCGACGAGAACCCTGTACGGCTGTGAGGGCAGGACATCGTCAGAATTATTCGCTCCTCGGCGGGCGCTGCAGCTATCCGGCATCTGCTGTCGCTTGTGACGCCCTGCCCCTGCCATTGCCACACATTTCGTCACACGTGACGAAATGTGTGGCAGTGCCTCCTCGCGACAGACTCCGCTCTGACCGTCGGCTTTTCGATGGAGCCACGCACGATCGCCGACGCCACGTTCTCGGCGGTGCGCGTCCAGATACTGCTTCTATCGAACCGTGGCGGTGCTGAGTCCTCCAGCGGTTACGTGTCCAGAAGGCGATGGCGCCGACGTACGGTGCCACTGACACGACCACAGCCCAGGCGAATCCTCGAGCACGCCCAGTCGGCTCGGCGATCACCGACCAGACGCACTCGCCTCGCGAGACATTGTCGGCCAAGCCAAAGGCATCATCATGGAGCGCTTCGACACCGACGCATACAGCGCATTCGACCTGCTCCGAAGACTCTCCCAGGAAACCGACACACCACTAGCCGACATAGCCGAACAACTCGTGACCAAAGAACACCCCGCACCAGACAGGATCGTTCGCCCCCGACAGTGCCACGCGGATCGCCTCGGTGTCGCGGAGGCGGCCATCCGCGTCCAGCAGAGTCGCGAACCGCACTCCTTGCCGCCGGGCGTCGGGTGCTTAGACAACTGACAGCTCTGGATAAATGACACACCTCAAAGTCGTATTTGGGAGGCCACGGTTTGTCGTGGTCGCGTGCGCGTCAACCACTGTCGTGCCGCCGTGAATTGAACTATTGACAAATAGCTGGCGGACGATGAATCTCACTGCGGGCCATGCCAACAACGGATGCACGTACCCGATGTGCGCCACGCCTGTCTAGCACTGATCTCGCCTACGGCCAGATTTGCCAGAGTTAACTAAACTATTTCGAGAGGG
>NZ_BANX01000027.1 GCF_000334455.1 Gordonia soli NBRC 108243 | reverse complement strand
AAATGCCTCGGGACCAGGATCACTCCGGTTCCGGGGCATTTCTGCGTCGTCGACCAGATGCGGTCACGCGCCGCAGATCGGCGAGATCGCCGGCGATTCTTCGATGACCTTCGACCGAGGATAGATTGACACCATGAGTTACCGAGATCGGACCGACGGCCAACGGCGTCCCCGCCGCGGTGGTGGCTCGGATCGTCGTGACGAGCCGTTCCTTCCTGATGACGTCGCAGCCTCCGACCTCGATCCCGAGGTTCGTCGAGACCTGCTGACCCTGGACAAGGCGAACGCGGAGAGCGTCGCCAGACATCTGGTGATGGTGTCGCGTCTCCTGGACGAGGACCCCGCGACTGCTCTTGCTCACGCTCGCGCTGCGCGTGCTCGCGCGTCTCGGGTGGGACTCGTCCGCGAGACGGCCGGAGTCGCGGCGTACAACGCAGGCGAATGGCAGGAAGCCGTTTCCGAGCTGCGTGCTGCCCGCCGGATAACGGGCAATACGGCGCTGTTGCCGCTGATCGCCGACTCCGAGCGGGGGCTCGGCCGTCCTGAGCGGGCGATCGAGATCGCACGCAGCGAGGACGGGCGTCGGCTCACCGGCGATGAGGCCACCGAGATGCGCATCGTCGAGGCCGGTGCCCGGATGGATCTGGACGAGCCGCAGAAGGCGGTCGTCACGCTGCAGCACGAGGATTTGAACCCCGGTCGTGTCGGGACCGGAGCGGCCCGACTCTTCTACACCTATGCGTCTGCTCTCGAGGCTGCGGGACGACGAGACGATGCGATCACGTGGTTCATGAATGCCGCGTCGGCGGACGTCGACGATGTGACCGACGCCGAACTCCGGCTCGTCGAGATGACCTCACCGGACGGTGCGCTCGAGGATGACGGCCAGACGGTGAGCGGTGCCGACGACGTCGCTCCCGAGCGTCTCGGGGACCAGAGCCGCCCCATGGCACAGAGTCGACCGGAGGAACCAGCGCGCCCCGTGGAATCGACGATCGATGCCGGATCGTCGAGAATCGAGGGGCAGGCACCGGGCGACCCGTCGCCTTCGGCTCCCGTTCGTCCAGTCGCGACGCCGGCATCGGGCGCCGCCCCCGAGGCCGGGGAGGCCCCGGTCCGCGACGCGTCGTCTCCGGTTGCTGCGAGCAACACGACGTCCTCGGCACCGCTCGTGTCGGGTTACGACGCGCTGTTGCTCGACCTGGACGGCACCGTCTTCGCCGGCTCGCGGCCCATCGCCGGCGCAGCCGAGACGCTTGCGACGGTGACGGTTCCGCAGCTGTTCGTGACCAACAACGCGAGTCGTCGTCCGTCCGAGGTGGCCGCTCATCTGACCGAACTCGGGTTCTCCGCGACCGCCGACCAGGTCGTCACCAGCGCTCAGAGCGCGGCTCGTCTCCTCTCCGAGCATCTCCAGCCGGGCTCGCGGGCGCTGGTCGTCGGTACCGACGGTCTGGCCCAAGAGGTGCGCGAGGTCGGGATCGCCGTCACGCGCAGTGCCGACGACCGTCCGGCTGCGGTCATCCAGGGCCATTCGCCCGACACCGGCTGGGCGCAGCTCTCCGAGGCCGTGTTGGCCATCCGCGCCGGCGCCCGGTGGATCGCGTGCAATGTGGACGCGACGTTGCCGTCGGAGCGCGGTCTGCTCGTCGGCAACGGGTCGATGGTGGCCGCGGTCGCCCATGCGACGGGCGCGACGCCCGAGGTGGCCGGCAAACCTGCGGCGCCCCTGCTCGAGGACGCCATCGAGCGGAGCCGCGCGGATCGGCCGTTGGTGGTCGGCGATCGCCTGGACACCGACATCGAGGGCGCACACGCAGTCGGTCTCCACAGCCTGCTGGTCCTGACCGGCGTCAGCACCGCGTCGGATCTGCTGAACGCCCCGACGCGGCAGCGACCCACCTACGTCGTCGACGACCTGACCGGGCTCGGCGCCGACACCGAGGCCGTCCGGGTCGGGCCACAGCCGGGCTGGTCGTTCGACATCAGCGGCACGACCGTATCGGTGCGGTCGTCTGCGGACGCACGACCCGAGTCGCTGCTGCCCGCGCTGGCCGCCGCGGTATGGGAGGCCCAGAGCGCCGAGGGCACCCGATGGGTCGTACGGGCTGACGAACCGACCATCGACACGCGTCTGCGGGGCCTCGGGCTGGCCTCGGTGCGCTAGCGTGGTCTCTCGATGACCGACGACCACCGCCCGATCCCTGGACCTCGTCCCGGACACGTACCTCCGATCCCGGGCCGGCAGCCGAGCGCTCCACCGCCGGGAGTGCCGACACCAGGTGCTCCCAAGCCGGGTGCGCATCTGGCGGCGCCGGAGTCACCGGTGCGGGCGTCGACCATCGAGCCCGAGTCGGTCACCCAGCGCGTGGACGAGTTGCTCGCCGAGGTCGACGAGGTCCGGCAGAGCGTCGGTGACACCTTCGACCTGGCCGCATTGAGTCGTCAGGCCGAACTCCTCGACCAGGCACACGACGTGTTGACGGGTGCGCTGGACGAGGTCGATCGCCGATGAGGCACTGACGGTGGCGACGCGCGCTCGGCTGGACGCCGAGCTCGTGCGACGCGGACTCGCCAGATCACGCGAACAGGCACGCGAACTCATCGCGGCCGGTGTGGTCAAGGTCAACGGGGTGGTCGCGGCAAAGCCGGCGACCAACGTCGCGAAGGACACACCGATCGTCGTGGTCGAGGACGTCGGCGAGGGCTGGGCATCGAGAGGCGCGCACAAACTTGTCGGTGCGCTGGACGCATTCGCCGATCAGGGGCTGACCGTCGAGGGACGGCGCTGTCTGGACGCCGGTGCGTCCACCGGCGGTTTCACCGACGTGCTGCTGCGCCGTGGAGCTGCCGAAGTGGTCGCCGTGGACGTCGGCTACGGCCAACTCATCTGGCGTCTGCAGAACGATCCCCGTGTGCACGTACACGACCGCACCAACGTCCGGCATCTGGATCCGGCGACTGTCGGCGATCCGGTCGATCTCGTCGTCGCCGACCTCTCGTTCATCTCGCTGCTTCTGGTGCTTCCGGCTCTGGCGGCGTGCGCACGTCCGGGCGCCGACCTGGTGCCGATGGTGAAACCGCAGTTCGAAGTCGGCAAGGAGCGCGTGGGATCCGGTGGCGTCGTGCGCGATCCGGCTCTGCGTGTCGAAGCGGTCGAGGCCGTGGCACGAGGTGCTGCGACGCTCGGACTGCGCACCGTCGGAGCCACGGCGAGTCCGCTCCCCGGACCGTCGGGCAACGTCGAGTACTTCTTGTGGCTGCGCAAGACCGGCTCTGCCGACCCGGGCGGCCGGCAGTCGCCACCGCCACCCGGCACCGACGATGCGCACGATGGACGCCACCAGTTCGGCGGTACGTCGTCGGGGAGCGATAGGGTCGGAGTCCGGGCCCCGGGGCCGGACGACGGGGACGACAGCGACATCAGCGGGGCCGTCCGGCAAGTGATCGCCGATGCCGTCGAGAACGGACCGCGCTGACAGACGAAGGGACCGTGGTGGTCGACGAGGTGCGTGCCGACAGCGTCGTGGGCGGGAATGCTGCCGATGTGCCGGTGGACGGTGCGGCCGCGGGTCAGCGTGAGTTCCTGGTCGTCGCGCACACCGGTAGGCACGTCGTCGTCGAGACGATGGAGGCGATCGCGCGTCACTGCGCCGCCGCGGACATCCGATTGCGCATCGTCGATCACGACACCGCCACCGGCATGGTGGGAGTCGACCACGACCCGGCACACCTCGTGCCCGACCCCGATCCGGACAGCGTCCCGGCCGGTGAGCGCGCACGACCGGAGAGTCATCCGGTCGATCCGGAGCACCTCCGCGACATCGGCGCCGCCGTCGAGGTGACCACTGCACACCCGGCATCCGCAGAGGGATGCGAGATCGTCATCGTCCTCGGTGGCGACGGGACATTCCTCCGCGCCGCCGAGTTGGCCTATCCGGCATCGGTGCCGGTATTGGGGATCAACCTCGGCCGGATCGGCTTCCTGGCCGAGGCGGAAGCGAATCGGGTCGACTCGGTGATGGCCCAGTTGATCGCCGGTGACTATCGGGTGGAACCCCGGATGACCCTGGACGTCTCGGTCACCGATCCGGCCAACCCCGAGAACCCGGTGCGCAGTTGGGCTCTGAACGAGGTCGCCATCCAGAACCGCACCAATCAAGGAGTCCTCGAGCTCGTCACCGAGGTCGACGGGCGCCCGGTGTCGGCGTTCGGCGCCGACGGTGTGTTGATCTCGACTCCGACCGGATCCACGGCCTACGCGTTCTCCGCGGGGGGACCGGTCATGTGGCCCGACCTCGAGGCGATCCTGGTCGTACCCAGCAATGCCCACGCACTGTTCGCACGTCCGATGGTCACCAGCCCGAGGTCGACCATCGCCGTCGAGATCGACAAGACCGGTCGTTCGGCGATCGCCTTGTGCGACGGTCGGCGTCCCATCGACGTCCCGGCCGGGGCACGAGTGGAGATCGTTCGCAGCGAACGGTCGGTGCAGTGGGTCAGAATCGATTCCGACCCGTTCGCCGACCGTCTGGTGACGAAGTTCGCCCTGCCGGTGACCGGGTGGAGGGGGAGGTCGACGTAACCGTGCTCGAAGAACTGAGTATCTCGGGTCTGGGTGTCATCGAACAGTCGTCCGCACAGTTCCACCCGGGCTTCACGGTCCTCACCGGTGAGACCGGTGCAGGTAAGACCATGATCGTGACCAGCCTGCATCTGCTGTCGGGTGGTCGGGCCGACCCTGGGCGTGTCCGCTCCGGGTACCCCAAGGCGACGGTCGAGGGTCGATTCCGACTGCCTGTCGGCGACGACGGTCGAGTCGCTGCCGACATCGGCGAGATCGTCGAGTCGTCGGGTGCGGAACTCGACGACGACGTCAGTCTCATCGCGGTCCGGACCGTCGGCTCCGACGGCCGATCCCGCGCCCACCTGGGTGGGCGCTCGGTGCCCGTGGGCGTGATGGGTCAGCTGACGACCCGTCTCCTGACCATCCATGGCCAGAACGATCAGCTCCGGTTGCTGAAACCCGAGCATCAGCGGGCGGCTCTGGACACCTTCGCCGGATCGGGCGCCGCTCGTGCCCGTGACGAGTACCAGACCGCGCGTGCCCGGTGGACCGCGGTGCTCGACGAACTCGACGCGTTGCGCGCCGACTCACGAGATCTCGCACAGGAGGCCGATCGGCTGCGTTTCGGGATCACCGAGATCGCCGCGGTCGATCCGCGACCGGGTGAGGACGAGGAACTGACCGTCGCCATCCGTCGCCTCACCGACCTCGACACGATCCGCACCGCCGCCGCGCAGTCGCAGGAGATCGTCGCCGGCGACGCCGGCTCGGTGGTCGACGGCCTCGGCCAGGTGCGGACCCAGCTCGAGGGCACGACCGACGAGACCCTGCGCACATTGTTGCCGCGGGTGTCGGAGGTGCTGACCATCGTCACCGACATCGGCCAGGAACTCACCGGCTATCTGGGCGAACTGCCTGCCGACGCCGGTGAGCTCGACGGCCTGCTGAACCGGCAGGCGGAGATCAAATCGCTGCTGCGCAAGTACGCCGCCGATGTCGACGGCGTGATCGCATGGCGGGCCGAGGCAGAGGCGCGCCTCGCCGAGATCGAGGATCCGGGCCGGTCCATCGAGCATCTCGAGGAGCAGGCGAACACAGCTCGCGATGCTGTGGCGGCCGCGGCCACGCGGCTGCACACCGCCCGTGCCAAGGCTGCCACGTCGATGAGCAAGAAGGTCTCCCGCGAACTCGGCGGGCTGGCCATGGGTGACGCCGCGCTCGAGGTCGGGGTCGTCCTGGAGGTGGCGGCAGACGACGACCGCCTGGCCGTGGTCGTCGACGGGCAGCGCGCACACGCGGGGAGCGCGGGCGCCGATCGGGTCGAGTTCGCCCTCGTCGCACACAAGGATGCGCAGCCGTTGCCCATCGCACGGTCGGCCTCCGGCGGCGAACTGTCTCGTGTGATGCTCGCGCTCGAGGT
Source organism: Gordonia soli NBRC 108243 (assembly GCF_000334455.1). Classification (GTDB taxonomy): domain Bacteria; phylum Actinomycetota; class Actinomycetes; order Mycobacteriales; family Mycobacteriaceae; genus Gordonia; species Gordonia soli. The sequence goes on along the minus strand of NZ_BANX01000027.1, from coordinate 26,402 downwards.
GGTGTTGGCGGAACCCAGCAGCGGTTCGATCATGGTGTTCGATGAGGTCGATGCTGGTGTGGGCGGTCGCGCGGCCGTCGAGATCGGCCGACGATTGGCTCATCTCGCGCGTAACCACCAGGTCATCGTGGTCACCCACTTGCCACAGGTGGCCGCTTTTGCGGACAATCATGTCGTCATCGGTAAGACCAGCGGGTCCGGCCGTGGCGCACAGACGAGCACCGTGAGGACTTTGTCACGCGACGAGCGAGTTTCGGAGCTGGCACGTATGTTGGCGGGATTGGGGGATTCCGACACGGGCCGTGCGCACGCGGAGGAATTGCTGGAGACCGCAGAGAAGGAACGACCGGGTGAACCTGCTCGGTGACGCGACGCGGCGACAACGGTCCGGGGGACCGCACGCGGGTCGAGAGTGACGTTGGGGGAGAGACATGCGTGAACCGCATGGGACCTACAGCGATGACGCGCGCCCGCGTAACGGCCACTCGGTCGCCCGCCCTCCCGCATCCTGGCCCCTTGTCGACCAGCCCGGGGGACGCCACGCGGCACGCCACATGCTGTTGGCGGAGCCGCCCGCCGAGCGTGATCCGCGTGCGCCCGGTCACCGCGAACCCGATTTCGACACCGGCACCGGCGACGTCGACGCCGGCACCGTCGACGCTGGCACCGGCACCGGCACCGGCACCGGCACCGGCACCGGCACCGACGACGCTGGCACCCACGAAGCTGGCACCGCCGACGCCCGACAGCGAGGGGCAGGGCGCGCCGATCGTCACCGCCCGAGCGCCGCGGCGGACGTCCCGGAGCCTCAACCAGAGGTCGGGCACCAGCAAGCACCCGCACGTTCCTCGTCGCCACCGGACACGGACGACACCATCGCCGTGACGCTGCACGAGGAGTACCTCGAGCCCACAGTCCACGAGAAGCGACGCAGCGTCGTCGTACGCAAGAGCGTCGTGACCGAACCCGAGGAGTTGTCCGTGGCGGTTACCCGCGAGCACGCGACGATCGAGCGTCGGACCGTCGAACGGACCGTCGAGGAGGTGCCCGCCCCATACTGGGAGGGCGAGACCTACGTGGTCCCGGTCGTCGAGGAGGAACTCGTCGTCACCCGGCGGCTCGTGGTGCGTGAAGAGGTCCGCATCACCCGTCAGTCCACGGTCGAGCAGGTCGACATCCCCGGCACCGTCCGCAAGGAACGGGTCGAGGTCAGCGATCCCGACGACGGCCGGTCCGAGTGGTCGGCACCGGATGCCGGCCAAGCCGATGCGATGACCTCCGCCCCGGCGCCATCTGGCGACACCGCGTCCGAGCGGGCCACGGCGTCGGACCGGGCCACGGCGTCGGACCGGGCCACGGCGTCGGACCAGAGTGGTGCGTCCGACCAGAGCGGAGCCGGCACGGCAGGGCCCGACCGGGGTACGACTGCTGCGCGCCGCGCCGCTCCCGATGTCGCCGACGTCACCGACACGATGCCGCTGCGTATCGACCCGAGCAGCGTCGCGCAGGCACGGACTCCCCAGGCGCCGTCGGCATCCGATGCGCCGCGGGTACGCCGGCGTGCGCCGGAAGCCGAGCCCGATCGATCGGCTCCGCCGAGCGCGGGCGACGAGGAAGGGGCGTCGGCCGAGCGACTCGGACGGCACCGCCGAAGTGACTGAGCGGCACCGACCGCATGGACGGCCCAACAGATCCCGTGGAGGCGGGACGCCGTCAGGGTGGGGGAGAAGCACAAATCAAGGGGAGAAGAAGAGATGGTAGTGACGTTCGCCGGGTACGACATCAAGGTCGGGACACCCGTCGTGGCGCGGGACGGTGCCGAGGTCGGCACAGTTCTCGCGAGTGACGGCGACAATCTGATCGTCGGGGTCCGCAACAACGGCGGCCGCATGCTGGTGTCCGAGCGAGGCGTTGCCGGGTTCGAGCCCGACTTCGTCCGACTCGACCAGGATGCCGACTGGATCCTGTCCGGCCGCTGGAACCACGAGGGTTCCGCCGCCGTGGCACCCGAGCCGCAGGTTGCCGGACCGCAGGTGACCACCGACGTCACCACCAGCTCGACCAACGGTGCCAACGTCATCGACGGGACCGTCGAGGGAGACGACGAGGAGGCGCCGGCCGCCACGTCGACCTCGGACCCGACACACGTCATCGACCTGCACTCGGAGGACCTCGTCGCCGCGAAGCGCGAGGTCGCGACGGGCGTCGTCCGGGTCCGGAAGAAGGTCGTGGTCGACGACAGTGCGCTGGACGTCGACGTGTTCGACGAGAAGGTGCGCGTCACCCGCACCGATCTCGACCGCGAGCTCGACACCGAGCACCTCTTCGAGGAGTCCAGCTTCGAGATCGAGCTCCGCAGCGAAGAGGTCGAGGTCAGCAAGCGTGTGCGCGTCGTGGGCCAGGTCGAACTCGGCAAGGATCGCATCCAGCGAACCGAGCGTGTGACCGGCCAGGTCCGCCGCGAAGAGGTCGAGGTCGACGAGGTCACCTATCCCGCAGCGCGACAGACGGATTCGGCCGACTCCGAGAACTGACACAGCACGAATCCGCGTGGGACAGCTGTTACTCGTGTGACAAAAGTTGTATTTGTTACGGCGCGCCTCCCCGGTTCGACGGTGATCTCTGCCGATCATGGGCGTCATGAAGATGCCTGCCCTGCTCGCGCGCACCACCGATGAACTTCCCGGTGTCACCGGGATCGCCAGGATCGACAAGAACACCAAACGTCTGCTGGAACGCGTCGGACCCGGCGACATCGCCATCCTCGACGAGGTCGACCTCGACCGGGTGACCGCCGACGCGCTCGTCGAGGCCAACGTCGTCGCAGTCGTCAACGCGTCGTCGTCCATCTCCGGGCGCTACCCCAACCTCGGCCCCGAGGTGCTGGTCGCGTCCGGCATCGTCGTCCTCGACAACGTCGGCACCGAGGTCTTCAAGCGGGTCAAGGACGGCGCCAAGCTGCGCGTCGACAACGACCGCCTCTTCATCGGCGACCGTCGACTCGCCAAGGGGGAGGAACTCGACGAGAGCGACGTCGCCGACCTCATGATCGAGGCGAAGACCGGCCTGGTCGACCACCTCGAAGCGTTCTCGGGCAACACCATCGAGTTCATCCGTAGTGAGTCCCCGCTGCTCATCGACGGCGTCGGAGTGCCGGAGGTGGACATCCCGCTGGCCGGCAAGCATGTGGTGATCGTCGCCGACGGTCCCGACCGCGCGTCGGACCTGCGAGCCCTCAAGCCCTTCATCAAGGAGTACTCGCCGGTGCTGGTCGGTGTCGGTGAAGGCGCCGACGTCCTGATCAAAGCGGGGTACCGACCGGCGCTGATCGTCGGCGATCCGGACGAGATGAAGACCGCCACGCTGAAGAGCGGCGCGCAGGTCGTCCTGCCCGCAGACACCGACGGCCACGCACCCGGCCTGGAGCGCATCCAGGACCTCGGGATCGGTGCGACCACCTTCCCGGCCGCCGGCTCCGCTGCGGATCTGGCCCTGCTCCTCACCGACTACCACGGCGCCGACCTGATCGTCACCGTCGGTTACGCGGGCACGTTGGACGACTTCTTCGACCGTTCGCGTCGTGAAGGCGCGCCGTCGACCTTCCTCACCCGCCTCAAGGTCGGGCCGAAGCTGGTCGACGCCAAGGCCGTCGCGACGCTCTACCGCAGCCGTGTCTCGGGTGCGGCGATCGCCTGCGTGGTGCTCGCCGCCCTCGTTGCGATCATCGCCGCGGTGCTGCTCTCGAACATGGGCCCCGATGTCGCCGATTGGGCTGTCGCACAGTGGGATCGGCTCGAGGAGTGGGCCCGCGAGGTCTGGAACCGGTAACCGATGATCTCTCTTCGCCAGCACGCCGTCTCCCTGGTCGCGGTCTTCCTCGCCCTGGTGGTCGGACTGTTCCTCGGCTCGGGTTTCATCGGTGACCGGGTCAACTCGGCGACCGGTACCAGCCGAGACCGGATCGGTGACCTCGAGAAGGAACGCGATCAGCTCAACGGCCAGGTGAACGCTGCCAACAGCTTCGATGCCGCGGTCGCGCCGCGTCTGATCGCCAACACCCTCGACGATCACTCCGTCCTGGTCGTGACAGCCCCCGGCGCAGCGCAATCCGACGTCGACGGCGTCAAGGAGTCACTGTCGTCGGCCGGCGCACGTTTCGCCGGCCAGATCGGCCTCACCGACGTGTTGGTGCGTGACGACGACGCCGAGCGGTTGCGCAGCATCGTCGACCAGACCATCCCGCCGGGCGCGACGCTGCGACCCGAACTCACCGACTCCGGCGGGCGCGTCGGCGATCTGCTGGGGTCGTTGTTGCTGCACCGCTCCGGCCGCCCGGCTGTCTCGACGGGCGACGTCCGGACCGGCTTGTCGACGCTGCGCGACGGCGGGTTCATCAGCTACACCGACAACGCGATCTCGGCAGCCGATCTCGTCGTCGTGGTCACCGGAGGTCCACTCGGCAAGGATTCCGGGGGACAGGGGCAGTTGACCGCCCGCCTCGGTGCGGCGATGGCCGCACGGGCGCAGGGCGGCACGCTGGTCGGCCGTACCGGATCTGCCGACGGCGGATCTCCGATCGCCGTCGTCCGCTCCGACCCGGGGTTGGGCAACGCGATCTCCACCGTCGACAACGTCGACCAGCAGACCGGCCGGATCACCACCGTCCTGACGATGGTCGAGGAATCAGCCGGTCGCACCGGCGCCTATGGCACCGGCGTGGGTGCCCGCGCCATCACGGTCGGCACCGGCGGCCGTCCCGCGGCCTGATCGGTCGCCGAGCGCGGTCACGTCGGTCGCACCCCGCGACCGACGTGACATACCCCGCATTCGTCGTCGTGCCGGTGTGGCGGCGCGACGAGAAGCGCTGTGGTGTTACCGTGGAGTCCCGTAGGTAAACAGGTATTTCTGGCCTGAACGGCCGACGGGAGACGCGTTGCGACCACTGCGCCATGTGCATTCGGGCACCAAACACATTTTCGTGACAGGCGGTGTCGCCTCGTCCCTGGGTAAGGGGCTGACGGCGTCGAGCCTCGGACAACTCCTCACCGCTCGCGGACTCCGCGTGACGATGCAGAAGTTGGATCCGTATCTGAACGTGGATCCGGGGACGATGAACCCCTTCCAGCACGGCGAGGTCTTCGTCACCGAAGACGGCGCCGAGACCGACCTCGACGTCGGACACTACGAGCGGTTCCTTGACCGCAACCTCTCGCAGTCGGCGAATGTGACCACCGGGCAGGTGTATTCGACGGTCATCGCGAAAGAACGTCGCGGTGAGTACCTGGGCGAGACCGTCCAGGTGATCCCGCACATCACCGACGAACTCAAGTCCAGGGTCCTCGCCATGCGGGCACCCGGCGAGGACGGGGTGGAGCCGGACGTCGTGATCACCGAGATCGGCGGAACCGTCGGTGACATCGAGTCGCAACCGTTCATCGAGGCCGCCCGACAGATCCGACACGACGTCGGCCGCGACAACGTCTTCTTCCTGCACGTCTCGCTGGTCCCGTACCTGGCACCGTCGGGCGAGCTCAAGACCAAACCGACCCAGCACTCGGTTGCCGCGCTCCGCAACATCGGTATCCAGCCGGACGCGCTCATCCTGCGCTGCGACCGCGATGTCCCCGAGGGATTGAAGAAGAAGATCGCGTTGATGTGCGACGTGGAGATCGACGGTGTCATCTCCACCCCGGACGCACCGTCGATCTACGACATCCCGAAGGTGCTGCACAACGAGCAGCTCGACGCCTATGTGGTGCGCAAGCTCGGCCTGCCGTTCCGCGACGTGGACTGGACCGAATGGGGTGAGCTCCTGCACCGCGTGCACGAGCCTCGCGAGACCGTCACCGTCGCCCTGGTCGGCAAGTACGTCGACCTGCCGGACGCTTACCTGTCGGTGACCGAGGCGATCCGGGCGGGCGGCTTCGCGTGGCGGGCGAAGACCGACATCAAGTGGGTCCCGTCCGATGAGTGCGCGACTCCCGAGGGGGCGCAGGCCGCCCTGGGCGATGTCGACGCCGTGCTGATCCCCGGTGGATTCGGCATCCGCGGCATCGAGGGGAAGCTCGGCGCGATCAGCTATGCCCGACGTCGCGGGATCCCGCTGCTCGGTCTGTGTCTCGGCCTCCAGTGCGTGGTCATCGAGGCGGCCCGATCGGTGGGTCTCGAGGGTGCCAGCTCGAGCGAGTTCGATCCGGACACACCGCACCCGGTGATCTCGACGATGGCCGATCAGCGTGACGTGGTGGCCGGCGAGGCCGATCTCGGCGGCACCATGCGACTGGGTGCGTACCCGGCGTCGCTGCAGCCGAACAGTCTGGTGGCGCGGGCGTACGACAGCGTCGAGGTGTCCGAGCGGCACCGCCATCGCTACGAGGTCAACAACGCCTACCGCGAGCAGATCGCGGAGTCCGGACTGCTCTTCTCCGGAACCTCGCCGGACGGACACCTGGTGGAGTTCGTCGAGTACCCGGCCGACGTACACCCGTTCCTGGTGGCCACACAGGCACATCCCGAGCTGAAGAGTCGGCCGACACGGCCCCACCCGCTGTTCCGGTCGTTCATCGAGGCGGCGTTGGAATACAAGGCGGCCGAACGACTCCCGGTCGAGATCGACGACTACGAGGCCGCCGGCCACACGCTGGAGAGCGTGGCCGCCGACAGCGGGTCCGACGAGTGACGGATCCGACCGCAGGCGAGCACCACTTCGACGTCCGATCGAGTCGGACCGTCTACCAGGGGGCGATCCTGACCCTGCGGGTGGACGAGGTGGAGATGCCCGGCGGTCGGGTCGCGCACCGCGAGGTCGTCGAGCATCACGGGGCGGTGGCCATCGTCGCCCGCGATGCGGTCGGCCGTATCGCGATGGTGCGGCAGTACCGGCATCCGGTCGGGCGACGACTGCTCGAGCTGCCCGCCGGCCTCCTCGACGGCGGACCCGACGAGACGCCGCTGTCGGCGGCCCAGCGCGAGCTGGCCGAGGAGGCCGATCTCGCGGCCGACGAGTGGCGGGTACTCGTCGACCTCGTGTCGTCTCCGGGTTTCACCGACGAGGCGTTGCGTCTCTATCTCGCCGAGGGACTGCACCAGCTCGATCCGGCCGAGCGCACCGACGAAGAGGCGGAGATCGAGGTCGAGTGGCTTCTGCTCGACGATGCGGTCGCCGCCGTACTCGCGGGCGAGATCGTCAACGCCACCAGTGTGGCCGGAGTCCTGGCGGTCGCTGCGGCCGACCGGACCGGCGCAGGCCTGCGGGACACCGACGCGCCGTGGCGCGACCAACCGACCGCGCATCGCGATCGCACCCGCCGCTGAGACCCAGGATGAGCACCGCGGACCTGGTCACCCGATACCTCGACCACCTGACCGTGGAACGCGGTTCGGCGGCCAACACGATCGCGTCCTACGCCCGTGATCTGAACCGATACCGCGAGTATCTCGAGCGGCGGGGGATCGGCGAGTTGGCAGAGGTCCGCGAAGAGGACGTCCGAGAGTTCCTGGTGCAGCTGCGGCGTGGTGATCCGGACGCCGGGATCTCCCCACTCGCCGACAGTTCGGTGGCGCGCACGCTCGTCGCGACACGTGGTTTCCATCGCTTCGCCGCTGCAGAAGGTGCCGTGGCGGGCGATGTCGCACATGCGGTGTCGCCACCGAAGGCCGCGCGTCGGCTGCCGAAATCGCTGCCGATCGACGAGGTGGTCGCGATCCTGGAATCCGCCGGCGTCGAGGACCACCCGCGTGCGCTGCGCGACCGTGCGCTCCTCGAACTGCTCTACAGCTGCGGCGCCCGCATCTCCGAGGCGATCTCGCTCGATCTGGACGATCTCGACACCGAATCGGGAGCGGTACACCTGCGGGGCAAAGGCGGAAAAGAACGCCTGGTGCCGGTCGGTGGTCCGGCGCTCTCAGCGATCGACGCCTACCTCGTCCGAGGACGTCCGGCGCTCGTCGCCCGAGGCACGCCTGCCCTGTTCTTGAACGCACGCGGCGGCCGACTGTCCCGCCAGAGTGCGTGGTCGGTGCTGGTGACGGCTGCGCAGCGGGCCGGGCTCGACAAGTCGGTGTCACCGCACACCCTCCGGCACAGCTTCGCCACCCATCTCCTCGACGGTGGCGCCGACGTCCGGGTGGTGCAGGAGCTGCTGGGGCATGCGTCGGTGACCACGACGCAGATCTACACCCTGGTGACGGTCAACACGATGCGTGAGGTGTATGCGACCGCGCATCCACGTGCGCGATGACGCCCCCGGCCGACACGGCGCCGCGCGCCCGGCGGTGCACCGTCGTGGACGGCCGACGACGCACTAGTCTGTGGTGATCGGATCGACGGCTTGATGGTCGGATCGCGGCCGAGTTCGGTCGCCGCGGCACCCAGGTCGCAGAAGATGTCGAGGACAGAGGCAGAAGGGAGCGGCGGCAGGTGAGCACCCCCAGGGCACCCCGGTCCGACGTCCGCGACGATCAGTACCGGATCCCGGTCTCACCCGGCGCCGCCGACGAGGACTCCGGCCCCGAGGCCTCCACCGGCGACATCGGCCCAACCGGTCGGCCTTATCGGCCGGTACCCGAACCCACCCAGCTCGACCGACACGGTCCCGCGACCGTGATCGCGGTGTGCAACCAGAAGGGTGGCGTCGGCAAGACCACGTCGACCATCAATCTCGGTGCGGCGCTGGCCGAATACGGTCGACGCGTCCTGCTGGTGGACCTCGATCCGCAGGGGGCGCTGTCGGCGGGCCTGGGCGTGCCGCACCACGATCTCGAGAACACGGTCTACAACCTACTGGTCCCGCCGCAGGTATCCACCGATGACGTCCTCATGCGCACCCGCGTCGACGGACTCGACCTGCTGCCCAGCAACATCGACCTGTCGGCGGCGGAGATCCAATTGGTGACCGAGGTCGGGCGCGAGCAGGCTCTCGCACGTGCCCTGCACCCGGTCACGGACCGCTACGACTACGTCCTCATCGACTGCCAACCGTCGTTGGGCCTGCTCACCGTGAACGCGCTCGCCTGCTCGGACACCGTGGTGATCCCGATGGAGTGCGAGTACTTCAGCCTGCGCGGCCTCGCGCTGCTCACCGACACCATCGAGAAGGTGCGTGACCGACTGAATCCGCGGCTCACCCTCGGTGGAATCCTGGTCACCATGTTCGATGCCCGCACGCTGCACTCGCGTGAGGTGATGGCACGCGTGGTCGAGGTGTTCGGTGAGGCCGTCTACGACACCGTGATCAGCCGCACGGTCCGGTTCCCGGAGACCAGCGTGGCGGGGGAGCCGATCACGTCGTGGGCTCCGCGCTCGGCCGGCGCGAAGGCGTACCGGGCGTTGGCACGTGAGGTCATCGCCCGCACCACTCGGCAGACATGAGCACCGGCCCACACGAACCAGGCCCGGAGCAGCCAGGTGTAGACACAGCGGAATCGGTGTCACCCGACGGATCGACCGATGAGGTCGTCGAGCCACCGGTGGTCGATGGTGGTGCAGCCGCGGTCGATTCTGACGCGCCCAGCGAGGCCGACCAGCCGGTCGATGGACAGGGCGGACACGCACACGGTGACGGCACCGACGGTGCAGACACCCAGGACGGCGATGGTCGTGCCGACCTGCCGACGAAGTTCCAGGTCAAGCTGAAGAACTTCGAGGGTCCGTTCGACCTTCTGCTCAACCTCATCAGCCAGCATCGACTCGACGTCACCGAGGTCGCGCTGCACTCGGTCACCGACGACTTCATCGCCTACACACGAGAGCTCGGGCCGGAGATGGGTCTGGAGCAGACCACCGAGTTCTTGGTCGTAGCGGCGACGCTGCTCGATCTGAAGGCCGCGCGGCTGCTGCCCTCGGGAGAGGTCGACGATCCCGAGGACCTCGCATTGCTCGAGGCGCGCGACCTGCTGTTCGCGCGGCTGCTGCAATACCGCGCCTACAAACAAGTCGCCGCGCTGTTTGGTGAGCTCGAAGCCGCTGCCCTGCAACGGTATCCGCGTGCAGTGTCGCTGGAGAAGCACTTCGAGGAGTTGCTGCCCGAGGTGTCGCTCGGGGTCGATGCCATGGGACTCGCGGAAGTGGCCGCGGCGGCACTCGCACCCCGACCGACGCCGTCGGTCGGCCTGGACCACCTGCATGCGTCGACGGTGTCGGTGCCCGAGCAGGCTCGTCGGATGGCGCGCCTGTTGGCGTCGACGACCCGTCCGTTCCTGACCTTCGGTGAACTGGTCGCCGAGTGCGAGAACGGGCTGGAGGTGGTCGGTCGGTTCCTCGGACTCCTGGAGTTGTTCCGGGAGAAGGCGATCGCCTTCGAGCAGCCCGAGGCGTTGGGGGAGTTGCGGGTGAGCTGGACAGGAGACAAGGACGTCGACGACGTCGACATCGACCGGGCGGAGGATTACGGATGAGCGGTCAGGACCCGATCGACGACACCGGCGACACCGATGAGACGTCTGCCGAGCCCGGTGGCGCCGAGGCCGCGGCCGAACTGGTCGAGGCGGTGGCGGTGGGCATCGACGACACCGCGACGCCGGCCGACGGCGTCGACCGGGAAGATCCCGACCGGGAAGATCACGACGGGGGAGTTCCCGGCAGCGAAGATCTCGACGCGGCAGCTCCTGACACGGCAGTCACCGCCACGACTGATCTCGACGACGTCGACCGCGACGCCTATGACGAATACGACGACCCGGACGATGCCGACGAGTTCCTGCAGCCGACCCCCAGCGCCGCCGAGCAGATCACCATCGACGCCGAGTCGGCGATGCGTCTCGACGATGCCGAGCTCCGATCCGCACTGGAAGCCGTGCTCTTGGTCGTCGACAGTCCGGTGAGCAGCGAGGAACTCGCCACCGCGGTGGACCAGGACCGGTTGCGCGTACACGCGATGCTCAAACAGATCAGCGTCGAGCTCACCCACGCCAACAGTGGCATCGACCTCCGCTATGCCGGCGACGGGTGGCGGTTCTACACCCGTGCCGATTTCGCACCGTATGTCGAACGTCTCCTCCTCGACGGCGCGCGGTCGAAGCTCACTCGCGCAGCGCTGGAGACCCTGGCCGTGATCGCTTATCGACAACCGGTCACACGCGCCCGCGTGAGCGCCATCCGAGGCGTCAACGTCGACGGTGTCATCCGGACCCTGGTCGCTCGTGGCCTGATCAACGAGGTGGGGACCGACGCGCAGACCACTGCGACGACCTATGGGACGACGGAGCTGTTCCTGGAGCGACTCGGACTCGCTTCGCTCGACGAACTGCCCGACCTGGCTCCTCTGCTGCCGGATGTCGACCTCATCGACGACCTCGACGAGGAACTCTCCTCGGATCCGCGATTCGCCAAACTGGCTCGTGACCGGTCAGACTCGACAGAGAACGAATCCACGTCGTCGGCGACCAGCTCGATCGCCGACGCATCCGACGATCAGGACTGATCACCATGGCATCCGCTGGCCGAGACGGCGCACCGGGACCGCGACGCAAGAAGTCGCGCTCGACCGACGACACGACGAACAAACGACAGGGCTCCACCGGGCGCCGTACCGGCGGACAGCCCGAGCACCGGCCCAAGAAGGTCCATCGCAAGGGCTCGCGACCGAATGTCGAGTCGGGCAAGGTCCGCCTCAACAACGCGAAGCCCGCAAAGCACCAGACCGTCGCCCCCTCCGTCGAGGCCGGCGCCACCTACATCGCCGACGGCGTGCGACTCCAGAAGGTCCTCGCACAGGCGGGTGTCGCCTCCCGACGCGGCGCCGAGGAACTCATCGCGGCCGGTCGGGTCGAGGTCGACGGTGAGATCGTCGTCGAGCAGGGCCTGCGCATCGACCCCGACACCGCGGTGATCCGCGTCGACGGCGCGCGCGTGATCATGGACGAGACCAAGCAGTACCTGGCGCTGAACAAGCCCAAGGGCTGGCAGTCGACCATGGCCGACGACCAGGGCCGCCCGTGCATCGGCGACATCATCGCCGAGCGCGTGATGGCCGGTCAGCGACTCTTCCACGTGGGTCGGCTCGACGCCGACACCGAAGGTCTGCTGCTGCTCACCAACGACGGCGAACTCGCGCATCGACTCATGCACCCCTCTTTCGAGGTGCCCAAGACCTACCTGGCCACCGTCAAGGGCGAGGTCGCCCGCGGCGTCGGCCGCACCCTCAAGGACGGCATCGAGCTCGACGACGGACCGGTGTCGGTCGATCGCTTCACCGTGATGGAGATCCACGAAGGCCAGTCGCTGGTCCGGATCACCCTGCACGAGGGGCGGAATCGCATCGTGCGACGGCTGTTCGAAGCGGTCGGGTACCCGGTCACCCAACTGGTCCGCACCGACATCGGTTCGGTCTCCCTGGGCGAACAGCGCCCGGGCAGCCTCCGTGTCCTCGGCAACGACGAGGTGGGCGCGCTCTACAAGGCGGTCGGACTGTGACCGGCGTGATCGCCATCGACGGACCTGCCGGAACCGGTAAGTCGAGCGTGTCCAGGCTGCTGGGGGAGCGGGTGGGAGCCCACTACCTCGACACCGGTGCGATGTACCGTGCTGCCACCCTTGCCGTCCTGCGTGCGGGCGCATCTCTCGACGACGCAGAAGCCATCGCCGACACCGTCGAACGCAGCGAGATCACGCTGATCCCGGCCGCCGACGGTGGTTCGACGGTTCTCCTCGACGGTGCGGACGTGTCCGGCCCCATCCGATCCGACGAGGTCACCGCGGCGGTCTCCGCCGTCTCGGCGGTCGCGGCGGTGCGGAGCAAGCTCGTCGCCCTGCAACGCGAACAGGCCGACGAGTCGCTCGTCGTGGTCGAGGGCCGTGACATCGGCACCGTCGTGTTCCCCGATGCCCGGGTGAAGATCTTCCTCACCGCGACTGCGCAGGCACGCGCGGAGCGACGCCACGAACAGAACCGCGCCGCAGGACGTTCCAGCGACCTGGACGAGGTGCTCGCCGCCGTGAACAAGCGCGACCACCTCGACTCGACGCGTGCCGTCTCACCGCTGCGGGCGGCCGACGACGCGATCACGGTCGACACCAGCGACCTCACCCTGGACCAGGTTCTCGACGAACTGACCGCCCTGGTCCGCTCCCGGATCGGAGTCCAGCCGTGACCGACAACCATCTCGACACCGAGTTCACCGCCCAACCCGGCGACGGAATCTGGTCCGACGAGAGCGACTGGGAGGTCGGCGATCTCGAGCTCGGCGGCGAAGCCGAAGGTGGTCTCGCCGTCCCGGTCGTCGCGATCGTCGGACGGCCGAATGTCGGGAAGTCGACCCTCGTCAACCGCATCCTGGGTCGCCGCGAGGCAGTGGTAGAGGACATCCCCGGCGTGACCCGTGACCGCGTCTCCTACGATGCGAACTGGATCGGCCGACGCTTCACCGTCGTCGACACCGGCGGTTGGGAACCCGACGCCAAGGGGCTGCAGCAGGCCGTCGCCGCGCAGGCCGAGCTGGCCATGCGTACCGCCGACGCCATCGTCCTGGTGGTCGACGCGACCGTCGGGGCGACCGCGACCGACGAAGCGGTTGCCCGGGTCCTGCGCCGGTCGAAGACCCCGGTAATCCTGGCGGCCAACAAGATCGACAGCGAGCGCGCCGAGGCCGAGGCGGCAACCCTGTGGTCGCTGGGTCTCGGTGAGCCGCATCCCGTCTCGGCCGCCCACGGCCGCGGGGCAGGCGACCTGCTGGACGTCATCCTGGAGGTGCTGCCCGAGACGCCTCGCGAGGCAACCACTCTCGGCGGACCCCGACGGGTCGCGCTGGTCGGGAAGCCGAACGTCGGCAAGAGCTCGCTGCTGAACAAGCTGGCCGGCTCAGAACGCTCGGTCGTCGACAACGTCGCCGGTACCACTGTCGACCCCGTCGACGAACTCGTCGAATTGGACGGCAAGACCTGGCAGTTCATCGACACCGCCGGTCTGCGTCGCAAGGTCCGCACGGCCAGCGGTCATGAGTACTACGCCTCGCTGCGTACCCGCTCTGCCCTTGATGCCGCAGAGGTCGCGATCCTGCTGATCGATGCCTCTGAGCCGATCACCGAGCAGGACCTCCGGGTGCTGTCGCTGATCATCGAGAGCGGTCGTGCGCTCGTGATTGCCTTCAACAAATGGGATCTCGTGGACGAGGACCGCCGACTCCGCCTCGACAAGGAGATCGACCGCGAGCTCGCGCGTGTGCCATGGGCACGTCGGGTGAACATCTCGGCGTCCACCGGACGGTCGGTGCAGAAGTTGGTCCCGGCCCTCGAGGGCGCGCTCGAGTCGTGGGATCGTCGGGTGTCGACCGGCCAGCTCAACAACTGGCTCAAGGACGTGATCGCCGCGACACCGCCGCCCTTGCGCGGTGGGCGCCAACCGCGCGTGATGTTCGCGACGCAGGCCGCCACCCGGCCGCCGACCTTCGTGCTGTTCACCACCGGATTCCTGGAGGCAGGCTACCGCCGGTTCCTCGAGCGACGCCTGCGCGAGCAGTTCGGCTTCGACGGCTCACCGGTCCGCATCAACGTCCGCGTCCGTGACAAGCGCGAGCGGCGCAAGAAGTAGCCTCTCCGACGCCGTCCGGGCGTGCCGATCGGTTGCGGGAACACGCCGCCCACCAGGCGATTGGCACGCCGGCGCGGTCGTCGGCTAGGCTCATCAACGCCCCTTTCGCGAGGGGCAACGGGCTGTGGCGCAGTTTGGTAGCGCACTTGACTGGGGGTCAAGTGGTCGCAGGTTCAAATCCTGTCAGCCCGACATTCAGGAACCCTCTCCGAACCTGCTTCGGAGGGGGTTTCGTCGTCAGTGGTCAGTGGCCCGCAGAACCTCAGTGGGCCAACAGTGGGCCAACACGCGGTGAGGTGTCAGAGCCGTGAAGTAGCTTGCAGCAATGGCAAAGCAGCAGCGCATCGAGCGTTCTGGCCCGATGGCAGGCCACGTCAAGCAGGGAAGACGGGTCTATGCTCCGCCGATGATCGCGCTAGGCGTTGAAGTGGGTGATTGGGTCCGAGACGACGTGCCGGACCTCCTGTGGCCGGTTCTTGTCATGGCAGACACAGGACCTAACCGCGTGATGGATTTTGTCCGCTGGCAAAAGTCGGTGATTGCTGACGTGGGGGACGCCGTGCCGCCCAAGGAGTTGGCCAGGGCGATAGACGGACGTCTTACCAGCCTGGATGCTGTGTTTGGTTCGCACCCGGCGCTGATGGAGAGTGCGCGTGCGCGTGCACATGAGCACGGCCTGCTACCTGAAGCAGTCGTTGGTGTGCTCCGGGTCTACCCCGATGCTCCGGCGCGGTGGCTGATCGGTACTGATACCGAACCGGCCACCCAGACGGGCGTGAACCTGTTGTCAAGGGGCCTCCTTGAGGTCATCGGCGAAGGGCACTGGGAGGCGTTAGTGAAGTGCCTAACCATCTGGGGCATGGTCCAGGTCGGCGTTTTCAAGACCTCTGACTCAGCGATGATTGAAGTCCTCAGGAAGTTCCCCAACGATCCGGAAACTAGGGCGCGAGCAGAGGCGGTGGTGCGAGCTTCCTGGGGCTCTTTTCGCGGGCTTAACCAGAGCGAGGACCCTGAATACTATGACCAGTCGATCCGCTGGGCACGCCAGTTCTGGGGCGTGAACTCGATCATCACCGCGTGCGTCCGTGAGCGATCTTTGAAGGGAGCAGAGGAGACGAAGCCTGCCAATGACGCCGCCCCTGGCGGCGAAGACCCGCCAGCTCCGGGCGGCTACAGCGATCAGCCGGAGGACAAGAGGCAGCTAGCTATGGATTTGGCTAGCAGTTTCGCTGAAGCAATCGAGACTGCGCCACAACATCTTCACGACCCGGCGCGACAGGAGGTGACATCCGGTCTGGTCATGCGAGCGGCGCGTGAAGTTATCGCAGTCCTTGGAAGCCCAGACCTGTGGTGCTTCGAGTTCGGTGCACATGTTGGTCGGACGCTCGTGGAGGTCCGGATCTACATCGAGTGGATGGCGCTCCAAGACCATTCGATGTACCGCACCTACCAAGAATATGGGGAGGGTAAGGCCAAGCTTAATGCGCTTATAGCCGAAGAGTTGCCAGACTGCTACAAGACTCCGGCGGTGCGTGAATCTATTGATGCGGTGGCCGCGCTCAGCCACAATGACTCGGGAATCGACCTGCGAACAGTCGATACTCGGGACACCTTCGCTGGGGTGTCTCTCAGGAAAATGGCGGAGGAAGCAGGTCTACTGGATTACTACCGGCATGCCTATACCGTGGCGAGCGGAGTGACGCACTCTGAGTGGTGGTCGGTCGAGATGCACGCAATGGAACGATGCATGAACATCCTGCATCGGGGGCATCTGATCCCCAGCCTTTCGTTGCCGGTGGGTGCGGACGTTGCTCTGGCCGATTCGTGGATCGGTACTCTGAACGCTCTGATGCGGCGCAGCCTCGACCTGCTGGGTACTGATACGGCTGCTGTTGAGGCGGCGTTTGCGTGGACGAACGGCGATGAGGTGACGAACCCGGAGCAGAATTGAGCAAGGTCGAGGGGACCGGTGGTCCTCATTTTGCCGCTGACCCGAACAGTGACGCGCCCGCCGCGCGCAGCTCATCGGCCTTCGCGTCGGGGTAGATCGATAACGAGACCGCCGGATCGTGGCCGTGCCATCCGGCCACGATGTGCACCGGGATACCTCGGTCGAGCATGAGCGTGACCGATGTGTTGCGGAGCCCGTGGAGCTTGATACGACGCAGACCGGCGCGGGCACGGAGCCGGTGGAACTCGTCGGAGTACCAGTCGGGAGCGACGGGTGAGCCGTCCTCGCGGGAGGCCACCAGCCGGTCCTCGTCCCACGGCACACCGATGGCAAGAACCTCCTCCTTCTGCCTGGTCTTGAGAGCGCGCAGGGCCTCGATCAGCTCGGCGGGCATCGGCAACTCCCAGCGGGACCGGCGCGACTTGGGCGCGCCCTCGATGGTCTCGGTCCCGACGGTCACGCGGCCCCGACGCACATGGAGCGCCTCCCCTTCGATAGCTGACCACCGAAGGCCGAGTACTTCTGACCGCCGGAGTCCGTAGCAACTCAGCAACCAGCAGGCGAAAAGCCTGTCATCGCGGACAGACTCGCGGAAACGCTGGGCCTCGGCCACAGTCCACGACTTCGCCGTGGTCTCGGAATTCGGCTCCGCGTCGTCCTCATCGACATCGGCGTCGGCGGGCCGCTCGACCAGGGCGGCGACGTTGCGCGGCAGCACACCCTGGTCGACGTAGGACTGCACCACCGCAGTGAAGGCGGTGAGCGTCGCACGCACCGTGATCGGCCCTGAGAGCCCCGTGGACGGCCCAGAACCGGCCTGGGGACCTCGCGAGAGGTCGGGATGTGTTGCCGTGCAACGGGTATGGGTCGAATCTCAATCCTGTGGGCTGCTTGGGCCGGTATGTTCGCCAGATGACTGAGAATCGAACCACGAAAGCATGGCTCGACGGCGAGGGGTACGAGCTGACAGTTGCGGCCGAACAGTTCCGGACCGGGGACACCAGGGTCGTTCGCGAAGGCGAGCGGCACTACCTGACCGATCCCGCTCTCGATTCATGCCCGGCCGATGCGCTGGTGGACACCGCCACGCCGATCGTCCAGCGCGTCAACGCCGTGTGTCGCATGGCTGATTCTGGGTTTAGATCACTCGCACTGGCGGGCAATTTTGCTCACTCTGACGGTGCCGTCACGAATGCGGTCGCAAGAGCGGAAATCAGGGCGCGAGCTTTCGCCGGTGTCGTAGTGACTACCCGCGGTGGGACGGTTCAGCCGCCCGGGCCTTCCGCGGCGCAGAGGCTTGCGACAGCAGCAGCGGCCGACTCCGAGGTTGCGGCCATCGTCGCGATTATGGGCAGCGGTGGCGGGCAACTGGGGTGGGTGGACTTGTGGAAGGTTTACGAGCACGTCCGGAAGTACGCCAATCAATCCGCGCCGAGTGGCAAAGGGAAGGCGATTGTTCGGATCGGTTGGGCTACGACGCAGGAGGTCGAGGACTTCGAGGCGTCCGCGAATCATCCGCAGTTGAGCGGGCCGGAGGCGCGTCACGCATACCGATCGAGCTCACCGTCAGGAAACAAAATAGAGCTTCGCGAGGGACGCGACCTGATCAATCGACTAGTCCGTTCGGTGGTCGACGACGTCCTGTGAGCATGGTGGACGCAGCGACCGCAGTGACCGCACCTTGGAACGAGGATCGGTGGACGTAGCAGTTCGCGCGGCCTGCTCGATGACACTGACCAGAGCGCGCAGCGTCAACGAGAGCCAGACCGCACAGACCGCACACAGACCGCAGAGTTTCGAATATCGGTTGAAAGACGGTGAAACTCCCCGACAGAGAAATTGAGTATCATCCCAGTTCAGAAGGCATATATCGCGAAACGCTGAAAGATCGAGAAAGCCCAGGACGGAGCGAACTACATAACTGGGGGTCAAGTGGTCGCAGGTTCAAAACCTGTCAGCCCGACAACCCAGAGGCCCTCTCCGTCATCAGGAGAGGGCCTCTGGTCGTCTCCGGGTACGTCTCGCTGTCAGCGCGGTCCGTGGCGCAGAAGTCCGTACATCGCGGCCCGGTAGCCGCGGCGGGTGGTGTCGAGTCCTGTGTCTCGAGAGAATCCCGGGTCCTGAGCCATTGCTGTCAGTAGTCACTGACACACTCCTCATACGATTTCAGAGGAGGGGGTCATTGAAATGATTCAAGTTTGCGGGTGCCAGCCTCAGGCATCGCATAAGTTCCCATTCTGCCCAGTGTGCAGGGGAGCCACCAGAGGAGACGAGCTGGGCCAGCGACAGAATCTGACTAACGGCCTCGCTTTCCAGGCCGGAGGAAACCTCGATGTCTCGGGCACCGTTGTCGGGGGAAACTACGTCGCACCCGACAACTTCGGCTACCGCGAGATGGAGATGTCGCGAACCAAGGTACGGAAGGCGTGGTTGCCAGACAGTTGGCTGGCAGTCGCAGCCTCCGCCGCAGCGGTGATCGGTTTGTTTGTCAATTTCCGCGCGGATCTGCGGTTATGGCCAGCTTGGCTGAGCCTGCTCTTGATCGCTGTGGTGGCAGCTGGCGGCCTGGTGCTGGTCGTGCGTCTGCAAATGGCTCGGACGGGTGCGATGCCTTTCTTCAGGAGAGTTTTTGAGAAGGGACCGGGTGGCACGATTTACACCTCCACACCCGCCGGTTCGTGTCCGCAGTGTGGAAGACGAATGAAGATGCGACGCATCTGTAGGGGCGAGAACCATGCCTATGCGTGGGTCTGCGGCAGCGGTATCTCTCGACATGACCTTTGGTTCGATCCAACCGAGTTCAACAAGATTGCGTGGTAAGGCGCAATCTCGTCGGTGAGGACTGACTGAACTTCTTGGATGCGCGAGCGGAGGCGTGTGGGTGTTATCGCTGCAATCACTCGCCACATGATCGTGGTAGTTGGAATCTCGCATCACCACCGAGTGAGAGTGCAATTGCCGGAGGACGCACTTCGGCCGAGTCATGGCACGCCCTGGCCGCGAAGTGTCAATCGGTCGCCTCGCCCCGCCACGAGTGAGTCTGCCGACCCCCGGCCGCGATGGGTCAGTGGTTGACGCGCAGTCGTCTCGCTGTCAGCGCGGTCCGTGGCGCAGATGTCCGTACATCGCGGCCCGGTATCCGCGGGTGTAGCTCGGTTCGTCATCGTCCTCGGGCGGCGGGCACGCCAGGATCCGGGACGCGTGGTGATGCGCCCACGTGCAGGGCATGCGGTCCAGTTCGCCGGCGGCATCGACGAAACCCTGCTGGAACAGGTCGGGATCGAGATGTTCGTCGAGGTCGGCATCGTAGATGGGAAAC
Source organism: Gordonia soli NBRC 108243 (assembly GCF_000334455.1). GTDB lineage: Bacteria > Actinomycetota > Actinomycetes > Mycobacteriales > Mycobacteriaceae > Gordonia > Gordonia soli. Next base: position 6,607 of record NZ_BANX01000027.1, on the reverse strand, counting down.
GACGTCGGTAGGCGGGTGACGATGCCGTACTCGGTGACGATGTCGAGCTCGGGCAGCTCCGGTTCGTGGGGTGTCATCCGACCGAACGTCCCTCGGCGAGAGTGCGGTAGAGCGTCGCACGGCTCACGCCCAGAGCACGTGCGATCGCCGGGACGGGGTCGCCGGCAGCACGCATCCGTCGAGCCTGCTCGATCTGCTCGGGATCGAGCGCACGGGGACGGCCGATATGGGAGGACGCTGATCTGACGCGGGATCCGCTGTGCCGCGGTCGTCGACGTCGGCGGCGCTCGTCGTCGAGTTCGCCCAGCGATGCCAGCACCGCGACGATCATCGCCCCGCCCGGATCGTCGGTGTCGATACCTTCGCGCAGCGATCTGAGACCGATCCTGCGATCGGCGAACTCGCGGGCCGCGGCCATCACCTCGTCGACAGTGCGGCCGAGCCGATCGATGCCGGTGACGACCGCGGTGTCGCCGGGGCGCGCATAGTCGAGCAACGCGGTCATGCCGGGACGCTGGTCCGGGGGAGGGCCGTCGTCGAACACGTCGGTGTAGATGCGATTGGGGGCGACGCCGACCTCGGTCAGTGAATCGATCTGCGGGGCCAGTGTGTCGGTTCCGACGCCCTCCCGCGCGTAGCCGAGTGCCATTCCCGTGGAGCCCGGGGGCGCATCCGATGTCATACGCGAAACTGTATCTCAAAAAAGTGAGTTCTTCGATACGAGACACGCGGTTGACTTATGAGATCAGCTGGCGGCAGTCCGATTGCTGTAACTGGCTGTCAACTGCTGATCTGGCGGGATACTCGTCGCCTTCGGGTGTCGCAAAATGGGTACTTCAGTGATACGCAACGGGTCAGCATTGTGAGACGGATCGGGCGTGACCCGGCAGTCGTGAGACGCGTGGCCGTGAGACGACAAACCGGGTGGAGCCACCGACATCGGCAGCGCCACCCGGCGTGGTCAGGCAACACTCAGTGCAGTCGGACTCGGCTCACTCGAGGACGAAGACCGGGATCTGGCGATCGGTCTTGGTCTGGTACTCGGCGTACTGGGGGAAGGCGGCGACGGCGAGTTCCCACCAGTGCGCACGCTCGTCGCCGTCGACCACACGGGCGGTCTTCTCGGATACGGTATCGCCGTCCTGCACGGTGACCTGCGGATTCGCGACCACGTTGTGGTACCAGGACGGGTGACTGGGATCTCCGCCCTTGGAGGCGACCATCGCGTAGCGGCCGTCTTCCTCGACGCGCATCAACGGCACGTAGCGCTTCTTGCCCGACTTCGCCCCGACGGTGGTGAAGAGCACGATCGGACGACCGAGGACCTTCACGCCGTCGGTGGTTCCAGTCGCCAGGATCTTCTCGGTCTGTTCACGTACCCAGTCGGTCGGACTCAACTCTGCGGATTCACTCATGCTCGGTCCAACCGGCACGCCGAACGCGCTGTTCCCGCCCTGGGGATCTCGAGGGATACGTCGCTGGTCATGATGCCGCGCCTCTCGCGACCGGCGCGGACGCGCGACGCAGGCGCACGAACAGGACGGAAATCACCTCGTGAGGAGCTCGCCGAGCGCAGTGAGCAACCCTTCGGTTCCTTCACGCCGTCCCTCACCGTCGTCCAGTCCATCCAGGTGGATGCCGTGTTCGGTGTGGGTGAATCGGGTGCCGGTGGCGATGCCCTCGAACTCGAATGACGCGACCGAGGTCGAGATGTGCGCACCGTCGAGCCACATGTCGTATGACGTGATGATCCGGACGTTCTCGACGATGTCGGTGTAACGCGCGACGTATCGGGACACTGTTCCGCCGTGGAATGTGCCCTCGGCTACGTCGCGACCGCCCACCCGGAAGTCGTGCTGCCACTCGCCGGGTGTCCACACCGCGCCCCCGCCGAACCACTCGCGCTTCTGATCCTCGTCGGCAAAGGCGGACCAGACACTGCCGACCGGGACCGGATAGTCGCGAGTGAGAGTGAAACCGCTATGGGCAACGGTCTTTTCGGCGGCGTCGGAGCCGGTGGCGGGAGTGCCCATGGTCGTGTCCTATCGGCTGAACGTGAGGTGGGTGGTTCCACTGGGCGCCGACACAGAGGTGGCGCGATAACCCTCTTCGAAACCGCGGAGGTCATCCCACAGTCGAATGCCGCGCCCGAGCAGGATCGGCGCGATGGCGACGTGGAGTTCGTCGACCAGTCCGGCACGGAGGAACTGTCGGACCGTCGTCGGTCCGCCGCCGATGCGCACGTCGCCACCGTCGGCGGCGGCCACCGCAGTGTTCAAGGCATCCTGCGCGTCGGCATCGATGAAGTGGAAGGTGGTGCCGCCCTTCATCGGTATCGGTTCACGAGGAGTGTGCGAGAGAACGAACACGGGGCACCGGAACGGGGGCTCATCTCCCCACCAGCCGCGCCAGTCGGGGTCGTCGGCATTGGCGTGCAGCCCGAACATGGCCGCCCCCATGATTTCCGCACCGATCTCGTCGAAGTACCGGGACGCGAAGTCGTCGTCGACGCCGGTCGTCCCCGCGCCGGAGGTGTCCCCGAGAACGCGTGATCGGAAGGTGCGGGTCGACACGTACGCGTCGGTCAGCCGACCCCAGTCCTCTCCGAACGGCTTCTCCGGCGTCTGATCGGTGGTGGTGGCGAAGCCATCCAGAGAGATGTTGAGGTCTACGCGGACGCGAGTCATGTCGGGTTTCCCTTCGGTCGGTGTCGGGCGAGATGGATGCCCAGGCGATCGGCCTGGCGTTCGGCTGATGTGCGGTGCTGGTCGAGCCACAGATGTAGTACGTCGAATGCGCTGGGGCGGAGGCTGACCGTCCGCACCCGTCCATCTTTCTCCGAGGTGATCACACCCGCGTCCTCCAGGATGGCGAGGTGCTGGATCAACGCCGGCAGTGTCATGGAGAACTGCGCGGCGAGATCGGACACCGCTGCGGGTCGCCGCGAGAGTCGTTCCACCGTTTCTCGCCGCGTCGGATGCGCCAGCGCGCGGAGCACGACGTCGACGTCGGACTGATACTTAGGCATTTACTTAAGTGTTTCGCTCGGTGTCGCGCTTGTCAACGGTGGGAACCAAAACTGCGGTGGCGTCAGTCCGCCCTGTCGTGACAGCGGTTGTCACGGATCGGGCGTCGGATTCCGATTCGCCTGCAGTGCAACGGGGCGCCGGATCATGAGATACCCCAGATAGATCGCCCCGAGCCCGATCAGCCCGACGACGATGATCAACGGCACCCGGGCCGACGCCGGCGCGAGGAGGACCGTCACCGCGGCCACCGTCCAGATCAGCGCGGCCACCGCGACCGGCACCTCCCATCGCCCGAGATCGAAGGCACCTGTCGTGGTGTCGAGGCGCCGACGGACGACGAGATAGAGAACGACGATGAGACCGTAGGTGATGGCGGGAAACAGGGTTCCCGACGTGATCAGCTCGATGAGTGCGTCGCCAGGGATCACAACCAATGTGAGGATTCCGATGACGAGGGGGAGCAGGGTGGCCGCGACCGGGGTCCTGGTCCGCGGGTGCACGATCCGAAACAGACGGTGGCCGGGGAATCGGCCGTCTCTCGACATCGCGAAGACGATGCGGGCGCAGGATGTCATGGTGACCATCCCGCCGCCGAAGAAAGCAACTGCGATGACGACCAGCAGGATGCGCTCTGTCGGATGTCCGAGTTGGTCGCCCAGGATGCTCGCCACCGGCGAACCGCTGGCAGTCACCTTCGCGACATCGTCGATGGCGACAGTCAGCGCGATGAGGAACAGGAAACCAAGGATGCCGGCCGCGACCACCGAGCCCACGATCGCGCGCGGGACGCTCCGGTGCGGATCCTTGGCCTCTTCCGCCATCGACGCGGCGGAATCGAAGCCGACGAGAGTCGCGAGTCCCACGATCATCGACGCCATCAGTCCGCCACCGAAGGCAAAGTAGTCCGGCGCATCGGCGGTCACACCGCGGGAAGTCAGGTTGTCCAGCGTTCCGTGGCCGGTGAGGGCGACAGCCACCGACAGCGCGACCACCAGCACCACGACGATCGTCAGCTCGACGACGACCGCCACCGAGTTCAGTACCCCGACGATCCAGGTCGACGCGATGGCGATGGCCGCCTGCACTGCCAGGATGATCACGGTGATCACCCGCGAGACGACTTCATCGGGAGGCATGCCGAAAAGGGGCATCAGGCACTGACTCGCCATTGCACTGTCGATGGCGAGGAGTCCGGTGATCAGATAGCAGAACGTCAACCACCCGAAGCCCCAACCGATTCGAGGGTCGGTGAGTCGGGACGCCCATTGATACGACGAACCGCTGAGGGGGATGCGCGCAGCGAACTGCGCGATCACCAACGCCACCAATAGTTGGCCGACCAATGCGACCGGCCACGTCCAGATGCCCACCGGACCGGCCGAGGTGAGGAGGTCGTCATAGGTGCCGAAGATCCCGACCGCCACCGATATGAACGCAAAGGACACCGCGAACACCTGGAATGAACCCAGCGACCGACGGAGTTGAGGACGGTAGCCGAACTCGGCAGACATCTCGGTGTCGTCAGCTCTCGATGTGTGATCGCCCATGGGCACTCCGATCGCCGACTGCCGCAACCGTAATGCGGATGACTCTCTCGGGTGGGGCGAATCGGCGGTCTGGCGTCGGCTGCTGATCGAGCTGCGGGCCGGTCGAGCGGGCGCTCTCGATGAATGTCCTCCTGATCGACGTCGCGTTCGATGGCGAACGCGTTCATTCAGAGGGATGTGCGAGGTCGCGGGATCGGCGGATCGAATCGTTCGGGGCGTCGACGGAAGGTGCTCTTCGTCGACCGTGCGCTCCGATCCGTTGACCGTGCGCTCGGATTCGCCGATCGTGCGCTCCGATCCGTTGACCGTGCGTGAGAGATGCACCCCCGTGGAGTCTGCATGTCGGCGCAGCGGTGTTCGGACTTCTGGCACGTGAGTGCGGCGCGGTGTGGTTGGTGCACAGCGTGATCCACTGAGGTGTCAGTTGTGCGGTTCGCAGTGGCCGAGAGTCGTCGGCGGACGAATTTGTCGGTGGGCCGGGATAGTGTTCTGGGTAGATGATGGAAGCTATGAGGAGATGATGTTCATGGCTTTCGACAAGCCGCCAACCACCACACTGTCACCGCCGCCGGATGCGCGATCCGCTGCGGTGCAGTCGGATTCGGTCGATGATTTGGTGGCTGCCTACGGTGAGCTCGATGCGGTGTTGGATCGGATTGCTGAACTGTCGGCCGATCGGTGCACCGATGTCGAAGTGGTTGCGCTGGCGAAAGCCAACGAGGTCGCGGGTCGGCGGATCGCCTCGCTCGGGCATCGCCGATTGATGGACGTGTCCGATCGTGATGCGTGGCGGCTGACCGGTGCGGCGACGATGCGAATGTTTGTGGCCAACCATCTGGGTGTGCCCGATGTGAAACGACGCCTCGACCACGCTGCGGCCTTGTCGGAGACCTACACGATCACCGGACTCCAGCAGCCACCGGAACTGTCGGCAACCGCGGATGCACTAGCCGAAGGTGCGATCGCACCCGAACACGTGTCGGTGATCCTCGACATCACCAACCGCATCCCGGCGAGTGTGGAAATCGATGATCACGTGGCCGCCGAGGTCGCGCTAGCTGAACACGCACGCACGCTGTCGCCCAGCGCGTTACGCCAGGTGGGCGTCAGATTGCTCGCGCACCTCGATCCTGATGGTGAACTCACCGACGACCATGATCGCGCCCGGCAGCGGTCGATGACCCTGTCGCGCCAAGATGCGCAACTGATGTCCAAACTGACCGCCACCCTCGATCCGGTGACCCGAGCGATGCTGGATGTGGTGTTGGCGAAGTGGGCGGCACCGGGGATGAACAACCCCGACGACCCGAACTCACCATCGGGCAGCATCGATGACGCCGATCCCGACTCCGAGGTAATCAAGGATGCAGCGCAACGGGATTCACGATCCCAAGGCCAGCGCAACCATGACGCTCTGAATGCTCTCCTGAAGTGTGTTCTCGAGGGCGGAGCTTTGGGTGGGAGTCATCGTGGGCTGCCGCCCCAGTTGATCATCTCCATCACCGAAACCCAACTCCGCGAATCAGCCGGTCTCGGTGTGACCGCCACCGGTGCTGATCTGCCGTGGCGCGACGTCGTCGAACTCGCCGCCAAAGCGGACCCGCACCTGGCGGTGTTCGCTGATCACACCGAAGAAGTCCTGTACTTCGGGCGTGCTCGCCGCACCGCATCCCGCGCCCAACGCATGGCCCTGTTCGCCCGAGATCGTGGCTGCACCGCACCCGATTGCGACCAACCGGCAATGCATTCCGAAGCCCACCACCTGATCGACTGGGCCGAAGGTGGACGGACCGACATCGACGACCTCGGCGTGGCCTGCCCGAAACACAACCGCGCCGCCGGCCCACGCCGAGACCAATGGACCACCCGACTCGACCGCGCCACCGGACGCGTCACCTGGACACCACCAGCAACTAGCGAGCCGACAAACGGCCCACCAGAACCACGGATCAACAACCGCCACCACCCCGACCGTGTACTCGTCTGCACCCGACGACCGAAACCGGGATGACCGGCATGCGAGGCGTGCCA
>NZ_BANX01000028.1 GCF_000334455.1 Gordonia soli NBRC 108243 | reverse complement strand
CGCCGCCGGCGCACCCATCGGGGCGTCGGCGCTGGCCGCAGCCGTGCACGACACCGTCGCCGGTCTCCGGGCGGCACACCCGTGAGCGTCGGACGGGAGCGCGAGCCGGGGGTGGTCGACGCCGCCGGGCGGCCCATGATCGGTGTGATGTGGGAGATCTCCCCCCATCTGGGACAATGGCCCCGATGAGTTCGCCAGCCCTGACCGCCACCATCGACCTCGATGCCATCGCGCACAACGTCGGTGTGTTGCGTGCTGCGTCGGGCACCGACATCCTGGCCGTGGTCAAGGCGGATGCGTACGGGCACGGTGCCGTACCCGTGGCCAGGACGGTGATCGCCGCCGGTGCGACCGAACTCGGCGTCGCCCACATCAGCGAAGCGCTCGCGCTGCGCGCGGCAGGCGTCGATGCGCATGTCACGTCGTGGCTGCACACCACCGGCTCCGACTTCGCGGCGGCCATCGCGGCCGGCATCGACATTGCCGTGTCGTCGCAGCGTCAACTGGATGCCGTGATCGCCGCCGCCCGGGTGATGGGTTCCCCCGCGACGGTGACCGCGAAGATCGACTCCGGCCTCAATCGCAGCGGGATCGGCGAGGAGACCTGGGACGACGTCGCGGTCTCGCTGGCCAAGGCCGACGCCGAGGGCAGTATCCGGGTGCGCGCCGTGATGAGCCATCTGGCGCGCGGTGACGAACCCGATCATCCGCTCAACTCCGCGCAGGCCGAGCGCACCGATGCCGCGGCGGCGCTGCTGACCCGACTCGGGGTCGCGACCCCACTCATCCACCTCGCCAATTCGCCTGCGGTGCTGACCCGACCGGATCTCGCACGTGATCTGGTCCGCCCCGGCATCGCGCTCTACGGCCGGACGCCGGTCCCGGCCATCGGGGACTTCGGGTTGATCCCCGCGATGACCCTCACCGCCGAGGTGGCCCTGGTGAAGCGAATCGCCGCGGGTCAGGGCGTCTCCTACAACCACACCTGGACCGCTCCCGTCGACACCACCATCGCCGTGCTGCCCGCCGGCTATGCCGACGGAGTCCCGCGCGCGCTGTCCGGACGTCTGCAGGTGCTGATCAACGATCGCCTCTTCGACGGCGTCGGCCGTGTCTGCATGGACCAGCTGGTCGTCGACCTCGGCCCTGACGGTGGCGGTGTCGCCGAGGGCGATCGGGCCGAGCTGTTCGGCACCGGTGCCGCGGGCGGCCCGACCGCACGAGACTGGGCGGAAGCGGTCGACACCATCGACTACGAGATCGTCTCCGGTGTCGGCGGCCGAGTGGTGCGACAGTACGTCGGTGGTGTGGGTGGATAACCCCGACCGCATCGGCTGGCTGGCCGGGGTGGCGGGAGTCGCTGCCCTGGGGGCCGTCGCCGCCGGTGGTGTGGCCCGTAACGTGACCCGCCGCCGCACCGTCGACCGCGTCGACCCCCACGACGGCGTCGACTTCGCTGCCATCTACGACGAAGCCCCGGTCGATCTCACCGTGGGCCCGACTGCGTCGTCGACGGTGACCGCCGACGACGGTGTCTCGCTGGCGGCCCGCACGGTGACCCTCGGTGACGGTGACGAATCCACCACGCCGGAATTCACCGTCGTGTTCGTGCACGGGTTCAGTCTGAGGATGGCGAGCTGGCACTTCCAGCGGTTCGCCCTCGCGCGACTGTGGGCGGGACGCAACATCCGCATGGTCTTCTTCGACCATCGCGGACACGGCGCCAGCGATCCCGCGCCCGACGACACCGCCACCATCACCCAGCTCGCCGACGACACCGCGGCGGTGCTCCGCGCGCTCGCACCGTCGGGTCCGGTGGTGCTGGTGTCGCATTCGATGGGCGGAATGGCCGTCATGGCGCTGGCGCGCCGACACCCCGCGCTGTTCTCGCCGGCCGGTCAGGTCGCCGGCGTCGCGTTGATCGCGACCGCGTCACGGGGCATCACCGAGACCGGTCTCGGTGAGGGACTGCGTAACCCGGTGGTCGACGTGTTCCGGCTGTCGGTGCGACGCGCACCGGCGCTGGTGCAGGCCGGACGCGGGATCACGCGGCGCGCACTGGAACCCGTACTGGTGGCGGCGAGTTTCGGCAGTGACTTCTTCAGCCCTACGACGGCGCGTGCGGTCGAGTCGATGATCCAGGGGACGTCGCTGGACACCCTGGTGAACTTCCTGCACGCCCTGGAGATGCATGACGAGTCGCTGGCGCTGCCGATCCTGGCGCAGGTGCCGACCGTCGTGGTCGGTGCGACCGCGGATCGGTTGACGCCGTTCGAGAACTCGGTCCGGATGTTCTCCGAACTCGGTCCGGACTCTCGGCTGGTGAAGGTCGACGGCGCGGGCCACATGGTGCAGATGGAGCAGCCGGACATCGTCACCGATGCCATCGCAGATCTGGTGTCGCGGGCGCGTGCGGCGCGGCCGCAGCCCCGTCGACGGTGGTGGCAGCGAGGCTCGCGATGACCGAGACGCGACTGCTCCCGCTGGTCACCGACACCGAGGACCTCGGCCGTGAGATCGCGGCCGGGCTGGCGGCCGGCGACCTGGTCGTCCTCGACGGTCCGCTCGGCGCGGGCAAGACCGCGATGGCGCGCGGTATCGCGGCCGGACTCGGTGTGCGCGGGCGGGTCTCGTCGCCGACCTTCATCATCGCCCGCGAGCACGCGTCGGGCACGGCCGACCGTCCCGGCATGGTGCATGTCGACGCCTACCGGCTGGGCGGCCTCGACGAACTCGACGCGCTGGACCTGGACACCGATCTCACCGATTCCGTAGTCGTCGTGGAATGGGGGGGCGGGGTGGTCGAGCGGTTGGCCGACCGGCACCTGCGGATTCGCCTGTACCGCGCCGACGACACCGAGCAGCGGCGTGCCGAGTGGGAATGGGTGGACGGCTGATGCGGATTCTGGCCCTGGACACGTCGACCCCGTCGGTGATCGCCGGAGTCGCCGAACTGGACGGCGTGGCGACCGGCCCCGATGTACTTGCCACCCGGATGATCACCGATGCCCGCCGGCATGCCGAGGTGCTGACCACGTCGATCGCCGAGGTGTTGGAGGAGTCCGGCACGGCCCGAGCCGATCTCGGCGCACTGGTGGTCGGTACGGGACCCGGCCCGTTCACCGGTCTGCGTGTCGGGATGGCCACGGCGGCTGCGTTCGGTGACGCCGTCGGAATCCCCGTGTACGGGGTGTGCTCACTGGATGCGATCGCGGTCGACGAATTCGCCCACGGCGGCGCGCCGACGGTGCTCGTGATCACCGACGCGCGGCGGCGCGAGGTCTACTGGGCCCGCTACCGCGACGGACGCCGGCTCGACGGTCCGGGCGTGCTCGCCCCGGCCGAGCTCGTCTCGTCGCTCACCGACACGGACATCGACATCGTCTGCGGCTCACCTGATCACGCCGCGCTGTTCGGGCGTCCGGTCGGGGCCGCCACCGTCCCCACGGTGGCCGGACTGATCGTGGCATCGCAGCGGCCGCTCGATGGTTCGGCGTCCGGCCTCGGTTCTGGTGCCGCGCCGGGGCCGCTCACCCCGCTGTACCTCCGGCGGCCGGACGCCGTCGAGCAGGCCGATCGCACGTCGGCCGGGGGTCCGAGATGACCGGCACCGGCTCGGTGGTCGACGCCTTGACCCTGGCCGACATCCCGCGCTGCGCCGCGCTCGAGCGTGAGATGTTCGCCGAGGATTCCCCGTGGCCCGCAGCAGCCTTCCGCGCAGAACTGAACGCGCCGTACAACCGCTACTTCGCCGCGCGCGACCGGCCACGGGGCGACCTGGTCGGTTACGCGGGTGTCTCCACGCTCGGCAACGAGCGGGACGGTCACGAGTGCGAGATCCACACCATCGCGGTGGCGCCCGCGTACCGGGGTCGCGGGTTGGGTCGCGCACTGCTGGCCGCGATGCTCGGTGTCGCGGATTCGATTACCGCACCGGTCTACCTCGAGGTGCGCACCGACAACGACACCGCGATCTCGCTCTACGAGAGTCACGGATTCGTCCGGTCGGGTGTGCGCCGCGGCTACTACCAGCCGTCGGGTGCCGACGCGTACACGATGATCCGACCCCCGCGTGACGGTGACGATGCGATGGGTCAGAAAGCGGGGATGAGCACGCGATGATCGTGTTGGGTGTCGAGAGTTCGTGTGACGAGACAGGTGTCGGTGTCGTGGAGTTCGATCCGCAGCCGGACGGTTCGCCGGGTTCGCTGACACTGCTCGCCGACGAGGTCGCGTCGAGCGTCGACGAGCACGCCCGCTTCGGTGGGGTCGTCCCCGAGGTCGCTTCGCGCGCGCATCTGGAGGCGATCGTGCCGACGATGCAGCGCGCTCGGGAAACGGCGGGTATCGACCGTCCGGATGCCGTCGCGGTCACCATCGGCCCGGGACTCGCCGGTGCGCTACTGGTGGGTGTCGCGGCCGCCAAGGCCTACGCGCTTGCCTGGGATGTCCCGCTCTATGCCGTCAACCATCTCGGCGGACACGTCGCGGTCGACACGCTCGAGCACGGTCCGATGCCGGAGTGTGTGGCCCTGTTGGTGTCGGGTGGTCATACCCACCTGCTCCACGTCACCGACCTCGGCCACCCGATCGTCGAACTCGGCACGACGGTCGACGACGCCGCGGGTGAGGCGTTCGACAAGGTCGCGCGGCTGCTGGGCCTCGGGTTCCCGGGCGGTCCCGCTCTCGATCGGGCTGCGGCCGACGGCGATCCGACCGCGATCGCCTTCCCGCGGGGCATGACCGGACCACGGGATGCGCGCTACGACTTCTCGTTCAGCGGACTCAAGACCGCGGTGGCACGTCATGTCGAGAAGGCTCGGCGGGAGGGATCGACCGTGTCCGTTCCCGACATCGCGGCCTCGTTCCAGGAGGCTGTCGCCGACGTCCTCACGCTGAAGGCCATCCGGGCCTGTACCGATCTGGGCGTCGAGACCCTCGTACTGGGCGGGGGAGCGACGGCGAACTCGAGGATCCGATCGCTGGCAGGAGAACGCGCCGCCGCGGCCGGCGTGACCCTGCGCATCCCGCGCCCCCGACTGTGCACCGACAACGGCGCGATGATCGCGAGCCTGGGTGCCCACGTGATCGCCGCGGGCGCGTCGCCGTCACCGTTGACGGTGGCGTCGGATCCGGGGATGTCGGTTCAGATCAGTCAGATCTGAGACCTCGCGGCGGCCACCGCTTGCGCGTCCCGGACCAGATCCTGACAGCCGATGGCGTTGTCGGAGAGTACGGCGCGTTGAGTCGGCCGGGCCTGGTCGTAGCGCTCCGAGCCGGCCTGGGTGAGCGCGGCGAACACCGATCGTCGGTCGGATGTGCACATCGTGCGCGACACCAGACCGTCGCGTTCGAGTCCGGCGACCACGCGTGACAGTGCGCTCTGCGTGAGGTGCACGTGCTCGGCCAGCGCGCTCATCCGACTCTTGTGATCGTCTGCGCGACAGAGTAATTCGAGAACCTCGAACTCGCTCGAGGTCAGTTGATGTCGGCTCTGCAGCTCTCGGTCGAGCGCGCACGACACCCGGTGGTAGCGGACCGAGAGGTCGTGCCAGGCCGCGGCCAGCGCGTCCTCGGCGGTGCTCTCGCGCGTGACGATGGGCAGATCTGAGTCGCAGTCGGGGCTGCCCATCTCGGCTGCCGACGACCCTGTGCCGACCGCATCGTCGACTGTCTGAGTCATGGCCGGAGTCTACCAGATGACGACGCATCATATGCACATGAAAAAGATGTAGACACATTGAATGCGTGTGCATATATTGATCCGCATGTCGATTTCCATGGAGCACGGTCCGGAGAGCTCACCGACGAACGCGGCGACGGGGGCGCCGCAATCTCCACCCGGCAGCTCTCCGCCCGACAGCGGGGGACCGGGGCACATCACCTCCGCGAAGAACTGGTCCAAGGCCACATGGATCCTGCTGGTCGTCCTGGCCGGCGCGTTGTTCCTCGACGGACTGGACGTCTCGATGGTCGGGGTGGCGTTGCCGTCCATCGGTGCCGACCTGGGGTTGGGCCAGTCCCAACTGCAGTGGATGGTGAGCGGGTACGTGCTCGGCTACGGCGGTCTGCTCCTGCTGGGCGGTCGGGCGAGTGACCTGTTCGGTCGACGCCGCGTCTTCCTGGCAGCACTCGCGGTGTTCGGGGTCGCGTCGGTGGTCAGCGCGGTCGTCGACATAGAGTCGGTGATCATCGCCTTGCGCTTCGTCAAGGGCGTCGCCGCAGCGTTCACGGTGCCGGCGGGACTGTCGATCATCACCACCACATTCGCCGAGGGGCCTGCGCGCAACCGTGCGCTGAGCATCTACACCGTCTGCGGTGCCAGCGGCTTCTCGCTCGGTCTGGTCTTCGGTGGGCTACTCACCGAACTGTCGTGGCGCGCAACCCTGATCTTCCCCGGCCCCCTGGCCCTCGCGCTGCTCGCGGCCGGTGCGATCGTCATCCCGCGCACGGTCACCGCCGGATTCCGGTGGGCGCATTTCGACCTGGTCGGCGCCGTCACCAGTACCGGGGCGCTCCTGGTCCTCGTCTTCGGAGTCGTCCGGGCCCCCGACATCGGATGGACTGACCCGGTCACCGTCGGCGCGTTGGTCGCCGCAGCCGTGCTGGCGGTCGCGTTCGTGATCACCGAGCGACGCCACCGGCACCCGCTGGTCCGACTCGGACTGCTGCGATCGGTGAGCCTGGTGCACGCGAACGTCTCGGCGGCCCTGATGTTCGGTGGCTATGTGGCGTTCCAGTTCGTCGTCACCCTCTATCTGCAGGATTCGCTCGGTTGGTCGCCGCTGTCGATGGCGCTGGCCTTCCTGCCCGCCGGACTGATCGTCGCCGGCAGCGCACTGCGCATGGACCGCGTCCTGGATCGTGTGCCGACGCAGGCCCTGCTGGTCATCGGTTTCGCGGCATTCCTGTTCGGCTACCTGCTGTTCTCGCGGGTGCAGCCGGGGATGGGATACGCCAGCTTCCTGCTGCCGACCATCCTGCTGCTCGGTCTCGGATTCGCCGTGACCTTCCCCGCGGTGACCTCACAGGGCACCGCCGGGGTCTCCGACTCCGAGCAGGGGCTGGCGTCGGGCCTGGTCAACACCAGCGTCCAGGTCGGCGGCGCGGTCATGATGGCCGTGGTGACGGCGGTGCTCTCGAGTTCGTCGGAGCCGAATCGGCCGGGTGAACTGCTCGGCGGCATGACCACTGCGATCTATGTGGTCAGCGGTCTGTCGGTGGTCGGTCTCGTCGGCGCGATCGCCGTCATCGCCGCCTCGCGCCGCCGCCATGCCGACTCGGTCGAGCTGGCCGGGTGACTCTCGCACACGCCACCCTTGAGTGCTGGCACTCGCATGTATAGAGTGCTAGTCGGCACTGTGTGAGATCTCGGCACCCGCGACGACGAGGTCTCGTCCAGAGCCATAAGCGTGAAGAACTCCCGTTCTAACTCACTCAGTACGAAAGTTGAGGACTCACATCGTGGCGAGCGTGAACATCAAGCCGCTTGAGGACAAGATCCTGGTGCAGGCCGTGGAAGCAGAGACGACCACCGCGTCGGGTCTGGTCATCCCGGACACCGCCAAGGAGAAGCCGCAGGAAGGCACCGTCATCGCCGTCGGCGAGGGTCGGGTCACCGAGCAGGGCAACCGGATCCCGGTCGACGTCAAGGAAGGTGACACCGTCATCTACAGCAAGTACGGCGGCACCGAGATCAAGTACTCCGGCGAGGAGTACCTGATCCTGTCGGCGCGCGACGTGCTGGCCGTCATCAGCAAGTAGGACCCGCCGAACGTGCGTGTCCTCCGCCCCGGTGCCCTGATCCAGGGCACCGGGGCGGATGTCTTCACGCCAGGCGTCCATCGAGTCTGAAAAGAGAGTCATGCCCAAGAAGATCGAATTCGACGATCACGCCCGCCGCGCGCTCGAGCGCGGGATCGACAAGCTGGCCGACGCCGTCAAGGTGACCCTCGGGCCGCGCGGCCGACATGTGGTGCTGGCCAAGTCCTTCGGCGGACCGTCGGTCACCAACGACGGCGTCACCATCGCCCGCGACATCGACCTCGAGGATCCCTTTGAGAACCTCGGGGCCCAATTGGTGAAGTCCGTGGCGACCAAGACCAACGACGTCGCCGGCGACGGCACCACCACCGCTACCGTGCTGGCCCAGGCGATCGTCCGCGCAGGTCTGCGCAACGTCGCCGCCGGCGCGAACCCGCTCGTGCTCGGCATCGGCATCAGCAAGGCGGCCGACGCCATCGGCGAGGAGTTGCTCCGTGTCGCCACCCCGGTGGAGGGCGAGAAGTCCATCGCCGACGTCGCGACCGTCTCGTCCCGTGACGAGGAGATCGGTGCACTGGTCGGCCAGGCGATGACCCGGGTCGGCGCCGACGGTGTGGTGACGGTCGAGGAGGGCTCCGGACTGGAGACCTCGCTGGACGTCACCGAGGGAGTCCAGTTCGACAAGGGCTTCCTGTCGCCGTACTTCGTCACTGATGCCGACAGCCAGGAGGCCGTCCTCACCGACGCCTACGTGCTGCTCTTCCGCGACAAGATCAGCTCGCTGCCCGACTTCCTGCCGTTGCTGGAGAAGGTCGCCGGCGAGGGCAAGTCGCTGCTGATCATCGCCGAGGACGTCGAGGGCGAGCCGCTGTCGACCCTCGTGGTGAACAGCATCCGCAAGACGATCAAGGCCGTCGCGGTCAAGGCGCCGTTCTTCGGCGACCGGCGCAAGGCGTTCCTCGACGACCTCGCGGTGGTCACCGGCGGCACGGTCATCAACAGCGACATCGGCCTCAGCCTGGAGACCACCGAGCTCTCGCAGCTCGGCACGGTCCGTCGTGTCGTCGTCACCAAGGACACCACCACCCTGGTGGAGGGTGCGGGGACCAGCGACGACATCGCCAAGCGGTCGGAGCAGTTGCGTCGCGAGATCGAGCAGAGCGATTCCGACTGGGATCGTGAGAAGCTCGCCGAGCGGCTCGCCAAGCTGGCCGGAGGCGTCGCGGTGGTCCGTGTCGGTGCGGCCACCGAGACCGCGCTCAAGGAGCGCAAGCACCGCGTCGAGGACGCTGTCGCCGCGGCCAAGGCAGCGGTCGAGGAGGGGATCATCCCCGGTGGTGGCTCGGCGATCGTGCAGGCCGCGAGTGTCCTGGACGCACTCGCGGAGCAGGTCGACGGCGACGAGGCACTCGGTGTGCGGGTCGTCCGTGACGCGCTGCGCGCGCCGCTGTTCTGGATCGCCGCCAATGCGGGCCTCGACGGTGCGGTCGTGGCGGCCAAGGTCGCCGACGCCGAGCGCGGACACGGCCTCAACGCGGCGACGCTCACCTACGGTGACCTGCTGGCGGACGGCATCATCGACCCGGTGAAGGTCACCCGCTCCGCCGTCGTGAACGCTGCGTCGGTCGCGCGGATGGTCCTGACCACCGAGTCGGCCGTCATCGACCAGCCCGAAGAGGCTGCCGATGCCCACGCGGGACACGGCCACGCGCACTGACGCGTAGCCGCCCGAGACGGGTGGCGCCAGGCGCCGCACAGCAGACGACGACCGGGGGTTCTCCACATCGGAGGGCCCCCGGTCGTCGTTTCTCACAGGTATGGACGGTGGCCGCGCGGTCACCACGTCACGCGTCGGCGCTCAGCTGGCCATCCGCCGGCCGACGCCGCGCTTCATCAGCATGCTGCGTTCGGATTCCGAGAGTCCGCCCCAGATGCCGTAGGGCTCGGCGACCGCCAGTGCGTGCTCGCGGCACTGGGCGATGACCGGGCACTGGTGGCACAACTCCTTGGCACGGCGCTCACGCTGCGCACGGGCCCGGCCGCGCTCGCCGTCGGGGTGGAAGAACATCGAGGACTCGACGCCTCGGCAGACGCCCTTCATCTGCCAATCCCAGATGTCCGCGTTCGGTCCCGGAAGTGAGTACGGCTGAGGCATGACGGCTGCTCCTTGTCGTTCGGTCCCGCCGGGGCGGGTCGACGCTCCCGCGCGGCGGGAACTGATGACTGATCTTCGTGGATGGAGATGGTCACCGGTCGGGCTCTTCCGGTTGTCGGTCGAGCCGCGCAAACACACAGTAAGCAGCCGCGAGAATGAGCGTCAATAGGCCCTATTCGGCCCGTAACGCGGTGAAGAATTCCTTTGATGTTAACGCTGTGTTGTGTCGCGGGAGGCTGCTACCACACCTCTGACCAGGGCATCGAAGGGGATGTCGGTTAGTTAATCCCGCATACTCTGACGTGCGGTGATGGGGTCTTCGAAACCCGAGCGGGAAGGTCGAACGACTGATTCTCGCGGCGTATCAGGATTTTGCGATCCGACTGCGCGGTAACATTGCCGAAATCCAAAGCTAATGCCGACGTGACTTACGCGCCGAATTAACGTTTGTGGCCGTTCGTTAAATTCACGCAAACTGCATGGGTCGGTGGTGACGCACGCCACGTCGTCGCTGGTGACAGGCTCGACGGTGATGATCGCGCGGCGCGGTCGGGAATGAGGGTCGCATGGTTCCGGCAGGCGCACACACGACCGAACTGCGCGTGCCCATCGGTAGGGGGTCACGTGCGCAGCTGTGGTCCCGGGCGGTCGAACGTGGCGGAGCCGGATTCGTCGCGGCTGCTCTGGCCGACCTCGTGGAACTCGACCGTGCTGCGCGGGTCGCCGACGACCCGGAGTTCCGTTCCTTGTCCTGCAGTACTGCCGCGTCGCTGTACCGACAGGCGGGCCGACACGATCGCGCCCTGGTGCTCGACGGTCGGGCGCTGGGGATGGTCGGTCTCGCCGCCGGCCCGATCCGCCCATGGGGGCGTGCCGCGACGGTCGACGCCCTGGTCGGTCTCGCCGCCGACAATCTCGGCCTCGGACGCTTCGCGACGGCGGCGCGTCTGCTGGGTCGCGCCCGGCCGCTGCTCGTGTCGGACCTGCTGGGGCCCGGGAGTCACCCTGCCGGTGACGAACGCGGTGACTGGGTCACCGACGGCCGGGGTCACCTGCGATGGGAGTGGGTCTCCGCAGAGTTGGCGCTCTACCGGTCGGATCCGATCATGGCCGCCGAGCACGTCGAGCGCGCTCTCGTCGCCGCCGGGTCGGACGCGGTCACCGAGCGGCATCGGGTCAAGACAGAGCTGATCGCCGGGGCGGTCGCGGCGAGCGCCGGTCGGGTGGAGGAGGCGGCCGGCCGAGCAGCCGGGGTCGCCGATCGTGCCGATCGCACCGGTCTGCTGCCACTGCGGTGGGCCGCGCTCGCGTTGCTCACCGGCGTGACCGACTCCGCAGCCTCGGCGCTCGAGTTGGCAGCGGCACGTTCGGACCTGCGGGCGCGCGGCATGCCGTTCGCGGCCGCTCTCGGGTGAGTGACCGGCGTACGCCGAGGTCGCAACCGGTCCGGTCACGATCGCGCGGTGCGGCGGCACGAGCACCAGCACGATCGCTAAGGTGTTCAGGGGTTGTGCGCCAGGGATTCACCCTCGACGTGCTCCACCATGACCGGTATCAGTCGACGCAACGTGTAACACGGGGATCTCAACGCACGATGAAACTGACAGGTGGTGAGTTGGACGACGCCGTCCGTGTTGCACGGTCCGGCGATCGCGCGGCGCTCACGTCAGTTCTCGAAAGTGTCCAGGAGCCCATCCTGCGCTACTGCCGAGGGCGAATAGGAGTCGGAGAACGCCATCTGTTCTCCGCCGACGATATCGCGCAGGAGGCGTTGATGGCGGTGATGACGGCATTACCTCGGTATCAAGACCAGGGTAAGCCGTTCATGGCCTTCGTCTACGGCATCGCGGCCCACAAGGTCGCCGATGCGATGCGGGTTGCCGGACGGGTGAAATCCGATCCGGTCGACTCCGTACCGGAGGTGACGAGCTTCGTCGGCGGGCCCGAACAGATGGCCCTCGATGCCGACGGAAGTCGCCGCATGCGAGACCTACTCACCATCCTCCCGGAGAAGCAGCGCGAGGTACTCGTGCTGCGGCTGGTGGTCGGCCTGTCGGCCGAGGAGACCGCTGACGCGGTCGGCAGCACTCCGGGTGCGGTTCGCGTGGCCCAGCACCGGGCGCTCGCGAAGCTGAAGGATGAGCTGCGAAAGGCAGGAGAGGTCGATGAGCGACGAGCATGACTGGCGTGGGCGACGTTCCACGCCCGGGCGCGATGCGTCGCGGGACCTCGGCCGTCACCGGGACGGCGCCAACTGGCGCACCGAGGACGAGTCCGAGCCGTTCGACATGGCGGCGGTCCACACCGACGACCAGTTCATCGACTCCCTGTCGCGAGACGTCCCCGTCCACACGCGTGACGACGCCGAGTACCAACTCGCCGCCCTTCTCTCGGGCTGGCGACACGAGTCCCTGGCCGAGCCGGCCCCCGAATTGCCGACCGTCGACGAGGTCGAGCGGGCGATCGCCGCATCGGAGCGCGTGAGCACCGGCCGCAAGGTCGCACGTCACCTCCGACTCGCGTCGGGGGCCGCCGCCGTCGTCGTCATCGCCGGCGCCGGACTCACCGTCCTGGCCGAGGGCTCGCAGCCCGGTGACCCCCTGTGGGGCGTCAAGAAGGTGGTGTTCGCCGAGGCGGCGTCCGAGACGCAGGCCGCAGTCGACGTCCAGTCCAATCTGGAACGGGCCGAGGCGCTGATGGCGGCCGGCAAGTCCGACGAGGCGGCCGAGCTCATCGACCGCGCCCAGAAGAACATGGGTCCGGTACGCGACGCCGACACCCGCAGCCGGATGAGTGAGTGGATCGACCGTCTGCGGGCGGGCGCCACCACGTCGCCATCGGGTTCGTCGTCGGAGTCGTCCGACTCGTCGTCCACGAGCCAGAGTGTGCTGACGCCGCCGCAGCAGACCGGACCGACCACGCCGCCGCGCGACCTACGACAGCGCTCGCAGACGCGCGACCGCGGACCGTCGACGACCGTGACCATCCCGTCGCAGCCCCAGACCGGCGACGACCAGGGACCCGGCCCCGGCACGTCGATCCCGCCGGAGTTCCCGACCGCCACGGTCCCGACCCCGACCACCAACACGACGCTGCCGAGTCGTCCGGCCGACATCGATTCGTTCCCGGTGCCGACCACGCAGCTGCCGTCGGTGCCCGGCGCCAACTGACGGGCGACCACACCCATCGAGTGATGACATAGGGAAAGGCCCCGACCATCAGGTCGGGGCCTTCTCTTCTGTCCGGGGACGGATGCCGATCGCGGTCGCGCGGGTGGTCCCGGCGCCTCAGGCGCTCGTCGTCGGGTCTCAGCGCTCGTCGTCGGCGTGGGTACGCGCGTCGGCGTAGCCGCGGCAGTAGTCCCACGTCACGTAGGCGTCCGGTCGGGGATCGACGGCCGGCTCGTGAGGCCGGACGGTGCCGTCGATGAGCAACTGCAGCAGATTGGCTCGCAGCATGTCCCAGTCGTGGTAGTGGTCCTCGTGGCAGTCGTCGCAGACCACGACGAGTCCACGTACGCCACGGTGGGAGAGGAGGGCCTCATAGACGGCCAGGTCGGCGAGGTCTTCCTCGACCGCCATGCGCTCGCTCTCGTCCAACGGGACGCCGGGCTCGACCGAATCCAACGCCGACGCGGGGTCGCTCGGGTCGTCGGCGAACGGGTCGGGCGGGAGGCCGGGTGGAAGGTGGTCACGCACATATCCACCGTAGCTGATGAGAACCTGAGGGTGTGGTCACGACCACGCCGCGTGCGCCATGCCGCGGGGCCGGACTCGTGCTGGTCCGCGGGCCGATACGATGGAGCGATGTCGCACGTTCGAACCGGTGGAGATGATCCCGGCAAGGTCGCCATGCTCGGTCTGACCTTCGACGACGTCCTGCTGCTTCCCGCGGCCTCGGACGTCATCCCGAGTGAAGTGGACACCTCGTCGCGGGTGACCAAGAACATCACCTTGCGTGTGCCGCTGGTGAGTTCGGCGATGGACACGGTCACCGAGTCGCGGATGGCCATCGCGATGGCGCGCGCCGGCGGCATGGGCGTGCTGCATCGCAACCTGTCGATCGAGGAACAGGCGTCGGCCGTCGAGACGGTGAAGCGGTCCGAGGCGGGCATGGTCACCGACCCGGTCACGTGCTCGCCGACCAACACCATCGCCGAGGTCGACGCGATGTGTGCGCGGTATCGCATCTCCGGCCTGCCCGTGGTCGACGACACCGGTGAGCTGGTCGGCATCATCACCAACCGCGACATGCGCTTCGAGGTCGACCTCAGCCGCCCGGTGTCCGAGGTCATGACCAAGGCACCGCTGATCACCGCCCAGGAGGGCGTCTCCGCCGAGGCCGCGCTCGGCCTGCTGCGTCGCAACAAGATCGAGAAGTTGCCGATCGTCGACGGCAACGGTCGGCTCACCGGTCTGATCACCGTCAAGGACTTCGTCAAGACCGAGCAGCACCCGCTGGCCACCAAGGACTCCGACGGCCGTCTGCTGGTCGGTGCCGCGGTCGGCACCGGCGATCCGCAATGGGACCGCGCGATGGCGCTGTCGGACGCAGGCGCCGACGTGATCATCGTCGACACCGCACACGCCCACAATCGGCTCGTGCTCGACATGGTCGCCAAGCTCAAGGCCGAGGTCGGGGAGCGCGTCCAGGTGGTAGGCGGCAACGTCGCCACCCGCGAGGCCGCGCAGGCGCTGATCGACGCGGGCGTCGATGCCGTCAAGGTCGGCATCGGCCCCGGCTCCATCTGCACCACCCGCGTCGTGGCCGGGGTCGGCGCGCCCCAGATCACCGCGATCCTCGAAGCGGTCGCCGTGTGTCAGAAGGCCGACGTCCCCGTCATCGCCGACGGTGGGCTGCAGTACTCCGGTGACATCGCCAAGGCGCTCGCCGCCGGCGCGTCGACCGCGATGCTCGGCTCGCTGCTGGCCGGTACCGCCGAGGCGCCGGGGGAGCTGATCCTCGTGAACGGCAAGCAGTTCAAGAGCTACCGCGGCATGGGCTCGCTCGGTGCCATGCAGGGACGCGGACAGGGCAAGTCGTACTCCAAGGACCGCTACTTCCAGGACGACGTCCTCAAGGAGGAGAAGCTGGTCCCCGAGGGCATCGAGGGACGCGTCCCGTTCCGCGGTCCGCTCGCCCAGGTCATCCACCAGCTCGGTGGTGGCCTGCGCGCGGCCATGGGCTACACCGGCGCCTCCACCATCGCCGAGCTGCAGCAGGCGCGTTTCGTGCAGATCACCGCGGCCGGACTCAAGGAGTCTCACCCGCACGACATCACCCTCACCACCGAGGCGCCCAACTACTATTCCCGCTGACCCCTCCGACACGTGTGTCGGTGCACCCTGCACCGACGTCGCGGAGATCCTCGCGTAGCAGAAAGGCGCAATGGTGCGTGACATCGTCGACATCGGCATGGGCCGAACCGCCCGTCGCACATTCGAACTGGACGACATCAGCATCATCCCGTCCCGTCGTACACGGTCGTCCAAGGACGTCTCCACCGCGTGGCAGATCGATGCCTACCGCTTCGATGCGCCGATCCTGAGCCATCCCACCGATGCGCTGGTCTCGCCTTCCGTCGCAATCGAACTCGGCAAGCTGGGAGCCCTCGGGGTCATCAACGGTGAGGGTCTGTGGGCCCGCCACCGCGACGTCGAGTCGAAGATCGCCGAGCTGATCGAGGTCGCCACCGGTGATCCCGACCCCACGGCAGCCATCCGCCTTCTGCAGCAACTGCATTCGGCGCCGCTGGACACCGCGCTGCTCGCCGAGGCGGTCGGGACCGTGCGGGATGCCGGTGTGACGACCGCGGTGCGGGTGAGCCCGCAGCACGCGCCCGAGCTGACGCCGGCGCTGCTGGAGGCGGGTATCGAGCTGCTCGTCGTGCACGGCACCATCATCTCCGCCGAGCACGTGTCGCGCGCCGACACCGACGACACCACATCGGCACGAGAGCCGTTGAACCTCAAGACCTTCATCGCCGATCTGGACATCCCGGTGATCGCCGGCGGCGTGCACGACCACCGCACCGCGCTGCATCTGATGCGCACCGGGGCGGCCGGCGTCATCGTCGGGTACGGCTCCGCACACGGCGCCACCACCACCAACGAGGTGTTGGGCATCGGTGTCCCGATGGCCACCGCCATCGCCGATGCGGCGGCCGCGCGCCGGGACTATCTCGACGAGACCGGCGGACGCTACGTGCACGTGATCGCGGACGGCGACATCCACAGTTCGGGGGCGCTGGCCACCGCCATCGCCTGTGGCGCCGATGCAGCCGTCCTGGGCACCCCGCTGGCCGCCGCGGCGTCGGCGCCCGGTCGTGGGTGGTACTGGCCGTCGGCGGCCGCGCACCCCGACACCCCGCGGGGCGCCCTCCTCCAGGTGGCGACAGATGAGGACCGCCCGACGCTGGAACGCATCCTGAACGGCCCCTCCGACGATCCGTACGGCGAGCTCAACCTCGTCGGTGCGCTGCGGCGGTCGATGGCGAAGGCCGGCTACTCCGACCTCAAGGAGTTCCAGAAGGTCGAGTTGGTCGCCCGCGGCTGAACCGCCCCGCCGATCGTGCGCTCGGATCCGTCGATCGTGCGCGGTCACCCGTTGTCGGTGCCGCGTGATTGCACGGTCGACGTTCCGGAGCGCACGGTCGACGTTCCCGAGTGCACGGTCGACGAGTTAGGGCACCCGTTCCGGCACCGAGCTTGACAACGGTCATTAGTATGATCGGTCATGGCAGCCCACCATGATTTCGACGTGCTCATCATCGGTTCCGGATTCGGCGGCAGCGTCAGCGCCCTTCGCCTCGTGGAGAAGGGGTACCGCGTCGGTGTGATCGAGGCCGGTCGGCGATTCGCCGACGATCAGTTCGCGAAAACCAGTTGGCGACTGCACAAGTGGCTGTGGGCTCCCCGGCTCGGCCTGTTCGGTGTGCAGCGTCTCCATCTGCTCAAGGACGTGATGATCATGGCCGGCGCGGGTGTCGGCGGCGGATCGCTCAACTACGCCAACACCCTGTACCAGCCCCCACGTCCGTTCTTCACCGATCCGCAGTGGAACCACATCACCGACTGGGAGGACGAACTCTCCCCGTACTACGACCAGGCGCGTCGGATGCTGGGGGTGGTCACCTACCCGCACACCACACCGGCCGACCGCATCATGCGCGAGGTCGCCAGTGAGATGGGTGTCGCCGACACCGTCGTGTCCACCCCGGTCGGCGTCTTCTTCGGTGCCGAGGCAGGTGGTCAGGGCGCACCGGGCGAGACCGTGCCGGACCCGTACTTCGGCGGTGCCGGTCCAGCGCGCACAGCCTGCACCGAATGCGGCTCGTGCATGACCGGATGTCGCGTGGGTGCGAAGAACACGCTGCTCAAGAACTATCTCGGACTGGCCGAGGCCAATGGCGCCGAGATCCTCGACCGCACCACGGTCGACGGGCTGACCCAGCGTGCCGACGGTACATGGGAGGTCCGCACCCGACGGTCGGCGTCATGGGGGCCGGTCCGCAGACGTACACGCGTGCTGACGGCCGAGCAGGTGATCGTCGCGGCGGGCACGTTCAACACGCAGAAGTTGCTGCACACGGCGAAGAGCGACGGTTCGCTCCCGAAGCTGTCGGACGCGCTGGGTGAGCTCACCCGCACCAACTCCGAATCGATCCTCGGCGCCTCGCGGCGGACGATCGACCCCGAGGTCGACTACTCCGCGGGCGTGGCCATCACCTCGTCCTTCCATCCCGACTCCGACACCCACATCGAGCCGGTGCGGTACGGCAAGGGCTCCAACGCGATCGCGGTCCTGCAGACCTACCTCACCAGCGGGGCTGCCCGACATCGTCGACTCGGTTCGGTCCTCGCACAGATCGCACGTGACCCGCTGTCGCTGTTCGCCCTGCTCAACCTTCGGAACTGGTCCGAGCGCACGGTGATCCTGCTGGTCATGCAGAACCGCAACAACTCGCTGACCACCTTCGTGAAGAAGTTCGGGCCGTTCCGGTTCGTCACCAGCAAGCAGGGCCACGGCGAGCCGAACCCGACCTGGATCCCGGCGGGTAACGAGGCGACCCAGCGGACGGCGGCGAAACTGGGTGGCAAGGCGCTTGCCGGCGGCACCTGGGGCGACGTCTTCAACATCCCGATGACGGCGCACTACCTGGGCGGATGCGCCATCTCGGATGCCGCGGAGACCGGCGTGATCGATCCGTACCATCGGGTATGGAACTATCCGACCCTGCACATCACCGACGGAGCGGCCATCTCGGCGAACCTGGGTGTGAACCCGTCGCTGTCGATCGCGGCGCAGGCCGAGCGTGCGGTGGCCTTGTGGCCCAACCGCGGCGAGGCCGACCTGCGGCCCGCGCAGGGGGAGCCGTACGAGCGGGTGCGCCCGCAGGAGCCCCGGCGGCCGGCGGTGCCGAAGGACGCACCGGCCGCACTTCTGCTGCCGCTGCTGCCGTTCAGTCCAGACCGCGTGCGATCAGCGTCTCACTGAACCCGTCGGCGGTCCGCAGAGCCGCCACCACGATCGGGGCGACGAGGATGCGGGCCCCTGGGCGCAACCCGCGGGCCCGCCGCGCCTCGTCGACCTGACGCGTCACCTCGACCATCAGCGGGATCGCGCGGATCGTCAACGCCAGCGCGATGGCGACGAGGTCGGTGCGCACCCCGAGGCGGGCCAGCGGTGAGATCGCGCGATTGATGGTGTCGAGCATGTCGGTGGTCCGCGTCGTGAGAGAGACCACCGCGGCCAGCAACACCGACAGCGCGAGGATTCCGCACACCACGACCGCACGCACCCAGTCGGTGAAGACGACCTGGAAGGCGAACACGAACAACAGGATCCACACCAGGGGTCGCAACTGGCGGAGAGCGGTCACCGGTCCGATCCCGGCCAGCGCGTAGACCGCGACGACGCCGGCCGCGGCCAGTCCGAGCGTCGGTAGACCGCGCACGGCAAGGGAGACCACCAGCACGCCGACAGCGAGACCCAGCAGCTTGACGCCGGGTGGGAGTCGGTGCAGCGGTGAGCGGCCCGGCTGGTAGGCAGCGAGTACCGTCATGACTCGGGGCGCGTCACGACATCATCTCCCGGTAACGGGCCAGGGCTGGACCGGGACCATCGTCGACCACCACCCGGCCCTCCTCCATGACCAGCACCCGGTCGAAGTCGTCGACGAGATCGAGGTCGTGGGTGAGCACCACGAGTTGCTCGTCGAGTCCGGCGAACACCTGACGCAGCATCCGGCTGTTGCGGAGGTCGAGCAGGGTGGTCGGTTCGTCGGCGACGATGACCTTCGGTTCGGTGACCAGGATGGAAGCGAGTGCGAGCAGTTGCTTCTGGCCGCCGGAGAGTCGCTGCGCCGGATGGTCGGCGTGATCGCCGAGGCCGAATCGCTCGAGTACCGCGAGGGCGCGTTCGCGGCGGGCGACCTTGTCGGATTCGATCCTGGTGAGCGACAGTTCGATGTCCTCACGCACCGTCGGCATGATGATCTGACGATCGGGGTCGGAGAAGATGAACCCGACGTTCCGCCGCACGGCCCGCTTGTTGCGGGCGACGTCGAGGCCGTCGACGGTCACGGTGCCCGAGTCGGGTACGACGAGTCCGTTGATCATCCGCGCGAGCGTCGACTTCCCGCTGCCGTTGGCCCCGACGATCCCGATCCGTCGCTCGCCGAGGGTGAGAGATACGTCGCGGAGGACGGTGCGACCGTCGAACGCGTGGCCGATCCCGCTGAACTCGATCACGATCGAGTCCGGCGATCGTCAGGCTGCGGCACTGGCATCGGTGCGGCGCCGCAGTGGTGCAATGAGTCCGGGCCAGGCGCGATGGACCTGTGCGGCGACCAACGCGGCGATCGCGGCCTTGATGAAGTCGCCGATGAGAAAGGTCCCGTTCGAGGTGATCGCCGCCCACAGCGCGACGTCGGTGCGGATCAGCAGGCCGACCACGCCGAAGGCGTAGACGACCACGACTCCGCCGAGCAGGTTGATCACGATGCCGGGGATGACGCGATAGCGGGGCATCATCAGCGCGGTGAGCAGGCCGATCACGAGCACTCCGGGCAAGAAGCCGACGAAGTACCCCGCGGTCGGGGAGGCCAGTGCGGTCAGACCGGAGCGGCCGCCGGACAGGATCGGGAGTCCGACGATGGCCAGGACCATGAACAGTCCGACCGCCACCGTGCCCTTCTTGGGGCCCAGTACCGCACCGGCCAGCATCACACCGAGGCTCTGGAAGGTGATCGGTACGCCGGTGGTCCCGATGTTGATGGTGCCGGGCAGGCCGAGCGCAGCGATCAATGCGGCGAAGACGGCGGCCTGGGCCAGGTCGGACACCGACAGGGCGTACCACCGCGGCGGACGGTGCGCGTCGTGCGCAGCTTCGGACATGAGGTGAATTATGAGGGTTGCCTCAGATCCGTCGGGTCGCGGGGGCCGACGACCCACGTTTTCCTAGCGCGAACACGCGGAATCCGCGTGTTCGCGCTACGGATTCGGCAGCAGGTGCTGCAGTCCGGTGACGCGCAGCAGATCGAGTTTGGTGGCGTCCTCCGTGTCGGGGACGACGGTGTAGACCACGATGCGCAGATCGCCGCCCGGGACCGTCAGCACATCGCAGTCGACGGTGATCGGGCCGACCGGCGTCGACACCGCCTTGCGGCTGGATCGGTGCTCGGCCACCTGGGCAGTGGTCCACCGCCGGTCGAAGTCGGCAGACTCGCGCCGTAACCGCGCGATCAGCTGGGACAGACCGGGGTCGGCGGGATAGCGTCCGGTAGCGGCGCGGAGTTCGGCGACGAGGTCGGTCGCGAACTCTTCCTCGTGGTCTGTGGTGTAGTCGATGCCTTCGTGGCCGCACATGAAGTGCCGCCACACCACATTTCGCTCCTCCGGCGGCACCCGTTCGGGGTCACCGGTTAGCGCAGCCCACAGGTCGTTCCACAGCAGGATGTCGAAGGTGGCGGTGAAGACGGCCAGCGGCACGTCACCGAGGCGGTCGACGATGCGCTGGACACCCGGCGTGATGTGCCGCGGGACCAGGTCGCGGCGCGGCGGTGCCGCTCCGGCCACCCGGAACAGGTGATCGCGCTCGAGGTCGGTGAGTCGGAGGGCACGCGCCAGCGCGCCGAGGAGTTGCGGCGACGGGTTGGTTGCCCGTCCCTGCTCGAGCCGGACGATGTAGTCGACGCTGACGTCGGCGAGCATCGCCAGCTCCTCGCGTCGGAGGCCTGGCGTCCGACGTCCCGTCCCGGCAGGCAGCCCGACATCCGCGGGGCGCACCCGGTCCCGCCAGGCGCGCAAGACATCGGCGAACTCGCTCACGCGGTCCATCTTGCTCCGGTTGACGGCGTCGAGACAGGTACTGCCGGTCCCACCGTCGGACGAGGCCTGGGAGACCCGTGCATCGAGGCGCAGGGTAGGGACATGACCACAACATTGATCACCGGGGCCAACCGAGGTCTCGGGCTGGAAACCGTCCGTCGGCTGATCGAGGCCGGACACACCGTCTACGCGGGGATGCGCGACACCGAATCGGGTGCGGAGGCCCGAGCCCTGGGCGCGCACGTCGTCCGCCTCGACGTCGGCGCCCAGGCGAGCATCGACGCCGCACTCGATGAGATCCCCGAGTTGGACGTGCTGGTGAACAATGCCGGCATCCTCGGGACGTCTTTCGGCGTCGACGACTTGGACGCGTCGGCGATCGGATCGGTGCTGGACACCAACGTCGTCGGCATCGTCCGGGTGACCCAGGCCGCGCTGCCGAAGCTGCGACGCTCGGATCTGCCCGTCATCGTCAACGTGGCGTCAGGTGTCGGCTGGCCGCGGTGGCTGACCACCGAGGGGCGCGACGAGTATCCGGTGCCGTCGATCCCGTACGCCGCTTCGAAGGCCGCGGTCATTGCGCTCACCGTCCAGTACGCCAAGAACTTGCCGAGCTTTCGCGTCAACGCCAGCGATCCTGGCTACACCGCGACGGAGTTCAACGGCCACAGCGGACACCAGACCGTCACCGAGGGAACCGACGCCACCGTCGCGCTGGCCACTATCAGGCCGGACGGGCCCACCGGCGAGTTCCACGACCGCACCGGCCGGATCGACTACTGACGGTCCGATCTCGTAGCCGGACACGCGGAATCCGCGTGATCCGCGCTATGGATTAGGCGACGACGGTGCGCCGATCGCGGACATAGGTCGTCCGCGATACCGCCTACCGTCGCCGACATCCGATCGATCCTTCGACGAGAGGCCGACCATGTCCGACTCCGGCAGGAGCGCCACCGAGAACGGGACCACCGAGAACGCAGTCACCGAGAACAAAGTCACCGACAGCGCCGCAACCGACGACCTCCGCGGGGCCGTCGCCGGCTTCTTCGACATCTATGGCCGTGCGTTGCTCGCCCGGGACGAGGCAGCCGTGGCCCAGCTCTATGCGGTCCCGTCACTGATCCTGTTTCCCGGTCAGTCCATCGCGGTGTCCGATGCGCGGCAGACCGAGGAGTTCTTCGCGTCCAACTGGGAGCAGTACGAGGGGGTGCAGGAGGCGATCCCGGACATCCGGCTCCTCGGCGTCGCACCGGAGACCGTCTGGGCCGATGTGACCTGGACATTCGGTGGCAGCGTGCGCGAGCACTTCTGCTATCAACTCGTCGCGCGCGACCGCGGGTTCCAGATCGCGGTCCTCACCCTGATGGGGTGAGTCCGGCGCCACCCTGATGGGGTGAGTCCGGCGCCACCCTGATGGGGTGAGTCCGGCGCCACCCTGATGGGGTGAGTCCGGCAGAGCGCACGCCACTAGACTCCTGTGGGTGACGGATTCTTCGGCAGAGGACTACATCGAGGGCCCCCGCCCGGTGCTCGTGATCGACTTCGGTGCGCAGTACGCGCAGCTGATCGCTCGTCGGGTACGCGAGGCGCGGATCTACTCCGAGGTCATCGCGCATGACGCGCCCATCGAGGAGTTCACCGCGAAGAATCCGCTGGCGGTGATCCTGTCGGGTGGGCCGTCGTCGGTGTACGCCGACGATGCGCCCGCATTCGATCCGGCGCTGCTCGAGCTGGACGTCCCGGTCTTCGGAATCTGCTACGGATTCCAGGCGATGGCGCAGGCACTCGGCGGCGAGGTGGCCAACACCGGTGGGCGGGAGTTCGGTCGCACCACGCTGTCGTGGACCGGTGACGGCATCCTGCACCAGGGCCTGACCGAGACGCAGCCGGTGTGGATGAGCCACAACGATGCCGTGCAGGCCGCGCCCGAGGGCTTCCAGGTGACCGGGTCCACCCCGGGGGCGCCGGTCGCTGCCTTCGAGAACCTCGAGAAGCGGATGGCGGGTGTGCAGTACCACCCCGAGGTGCTGCACACGCCCCACGGACAGCAGGTCCTCACCCGATTCCTCTACGAGATCGCCGGACTCGAGGCCACCTGGACCCCGGCGAACATCGCCGACGCACTCATCGACGCCGTCGCCGACCAGATCGGCGACGGTCGGGCGATCTGCGGACTGTCCGGAGGCGTCGACTCTGCCGTCGCCGCCGCGCTGGTGCAGCGTGCCATCGGTGATCGTCTGACCTGTGTGTTCGTCGACCACGGGCTGCTGCGGGCAGGGGAGCGTGAGCAGGTCCAGCACGACTTCGTCGGATCGACGGGTGCCAAGCTGGTCACCGTCGACGCCGCCGGCACGTTCCTCGAGGAGCTGTCGGGGGTCAGCGACCCGGAGACCAAGCGCAAGATCATCGGTCGCGAGTTCATCCGGTCGTTCGAGGGGGCGGTCAGCGATCTGGCCGGCGAGAGCGCCGACGGCGAGTCGATCGACTTCCTCGTCCAGGGCACTCTCTACCCCGACGTCGTCGAGTCCGGCGGCGGCAGCGGGACCGCGAACATCAAGAGCCACCACAACGTCGGTGGGTTGCCCGAAGATCTCGAGTTCAGCCTGGTCGAGCCGCTTCGGTTGCTCTTCAAGGACGAGGTCCGTGCGGTCGGCCGCGAACTCGGCCTGCCGGAGGAGATCGTCGGCCGGCAACCGTTCCCCGGCCCGGGACTCGCGATCCGCATCGTCGGCGAGGTGACCGCCGACCGTCTGGCATTGCTGCGCAAGGCCGATCTCATAGCCCGCGAGGAACTCACGGCCGCCGGTCTGGACAACCAGATCTGGCAGTGCCCGGTGGTGTTGCTCGCCGACGTCCGCAGTGTCGGCGTCCAGGGCGACGGGCGCACCTACGGACACCCGATCGTGCTCCGGCCGGTGTCCAGCGAAGACGCGATGACCGCGGACTGGACGCGGGTGCCCTACGAGACGCTCGAGATCATCTCCACGCGCATCACCAACGAGGTCCCCGACGTCAACCGGGTGGTCCTGGACGTCACGAGCAAGCCACCGGGCACCATCGAATGGGAGTGAGCATCGTGGTCGCATCCGCCGCGACCACGATGCCCATCCCGATCTCCGCCGTACCCGCCCCGCGTCGCCGCGCCCTCAATCGCGGCGGCGCAGAGCAGTCACCCGCGGAGGTGTCAGTCACCGCGTGATCGGGCTCCGGTGGCGATGAGCACCAGGCCGACGATCACGCCGACGATGACCGCCACCCAGCCGATGCCCGCCCCGTCGGGCAGGTCCGGTCCGCCCGCGAGGCCCCACCCGGCCACCGCGAGTGCGGCCAGTCCGACGAGACCGAGCCCCGGCGCCCGGTGGCCGTGATCGCGGGAGTCGTTCTCGGTCGCGTCCCGGTCCCGGGTGCTCATCGGACGATCTCCACGTTGCCGATGCTGCTCTTCGCATCCACGGTGAGGACCGGACCGTCGGTGCCGTCACGACCTCCGTCGAGTCCCTCGGGGCAGGTGTAGTCGCCGACGCTGACGGCGCACTGGGCGCGCACGTTCATGTTCTCCGGCACCAGCACCTTCACCTCGCCGATCCCGTTCTGCAACTGCACGGTCCGATCCTTCGTGAGGTCGATGTCGCGGAGATCCAACTCGATCCGACCGACGGTCAGGCTGTACTCCGCGCGGATGTCGTTCTCGGTGAAGGGTTTCACGATCCGTTCGCCGGTGCCACCCTCGGGCAGTCCGTCGAATCCGGTCACGCTGGTCGTGACCACCACCGCGGCACCGAGCAGGATGGCGATGGGCACCAGACCGGTGCTGTGTGCCCCCGTCCGACGTCTGCGGAAGGCGGCGATCACGAGCCCGGCACCGACGACCGCCAGGGCGATCGACAGGATGCGCGGTACCGAGAACCATTCCGCACCGGCCTGATTCGCTGCCACACCGGCCGCCGCGGCAAGCACCGCGAGTCCGATGACGATCAGGCTGAGGGGCGACCGACGTCCCGACGGGCGCTCCGGAACGGTCTCGCCTGCGGGCTCGGGCAGGTCCCAGGCGAAGCGGGCTGCGCCGAGCGGGTCCCAGGCCGGCGGAGTGAGTCGTTCGGTTGGCAGGGTGTGCGGTTCGGCGGGCTGAGTTGGTGCGGGCTGGGTCGGGGCGGTCTGGATCGGAGTGCCCGCGGTGCGCGGGTTCGCCTCCGACGCCGGGGTTTCGGCGTCCGCGGAATCCGATGCCCGGCCTCCGGCGGGGTCCGCCAGGGTCGAAGCGATCTCGGAGCCGGCCGTGGTGGGATCCGACGGGACGGTCGGAGGCGTCGCGGTGTCGGTGGCCGGGGTCGTCGGCGTCCCGGTAAATCCGGTGTGACCGCGCGGCATCCAGCGCTGGAACGGTTCGGTGGCCTCACCGGGCATGGCGCCCCACCCGGTGGGCGACCACGCCCCGGTGCCCGGGGTGGGGATGGTCGGCGCGTGGACGGTGTCGACGCTGGTGCCGGCCGGAGGTTCGGGGGTGCGCTGGTAGAGCAACCACCATCCGAGGAGCATCAGTGCCGCGCCCAGCAGGCCGCCACCGCCCCAGGTCCGATTGGGGCCGAAGGAGGTCAGCACGACGATCGCGAGCACGATCAGCAGGATGAACTGCGGGTTCCCGTGCCATCCGCCGCGCGGTGCACCGTGCCACGGGCCGTGATGACCATGCGTTCCGGAGGGCGAGCCGCCGGGCGTCATCGCGGCGAGCGCCTTGCGCTCACTCGGCAGGGCGATCCAGGCGGCGATGTAGAGGAGCAGGCCACTGCCCCCGAACAGGGCGGCGACGACGAAGGCGATCTTCACGACGGTCGGATCCGTGCGGTAGCGAGCAGCGATGCCCGCGCACACACCGGCGATCGTCCGATTCGAGGTGGGACGCACGGGGCGGGTGGCCCACAGTCCCTCGAGCTGCTTGGTGTCCATGGCACTCATCCTGGCGGTCGGATGGCGTCGAGCACATCGGGTACCACCCTGAGAACACCCCTGAAGGTCGGGGCCGGGATCTGCGAGCCTTCCCTGATGTCGGACCTGGTCCGCACGTGCCAGTATCGAGTGGTGAGCAGAAGTGTGTCCCGGGCCGCGGCCGGTCTCGGCCCGACCGAGACCCACCGGATGGTGCGTCGTGACGGCGGTCGGGTGATCGGTGGGGTGGCCGGCGGACTCGCCGACCACCTCGGGGTCGACGCCTTCCGCGTCCGCGTCGTCTTCGTCGTGTTGGCCGCCCTCGCCGGCGCCGGCGTCGCGGCCTACGGTCTGCTCTGGTTCTTCTGCCCGCAGGGCTCCGACACCGCATCGCCTCGTCCGGGCGAGCGGCGACAGGCGTACGGGCTGGCCATCATCGCCCTGGTGGCGATGTCGGTGGTGGGTTTCGCGGCTGCGGGGACACCGGCGGCCCAGCTCATACCGCTGGTGGTGGTCGCGATCGGCGCCGGCCTGGTGTGGCGTGAGTTCGACACCTCGCGGATCGCACCGCGGACCCCACTGCTCACCTGGACCCGACTCGGTGGCGGTGCGTTGCTGGTCATCGGCGGTCTCGTCGTGATCGTGCTGGCCAACAACCAGGGTTTCGGCGGATTCGGGACCACCATCGTGGCGGTGATCGCGACCCTGTTCGGCGTCGTGCTCCTGACGGTGCCGTTGTGGATGCGGATGTGGCGGGCACTCAACGAGGAACGGTCGGCTCGCATCCGGAACGCCGAACGTGAGGAGATCGCCTCGCATCTGCACGATTCGGTGCTGCAGACCCTCGCCCTGATCCAGAAGCAGGCCGGCCGGCCCGAGGAGGTGGCCCGCCTCGCGCGCAGCCAGGAGCGCGAGTTGCGTAGCTGGCTCTTCGGCGATCCGGCACAGCGACAGGGATCGTTGAGTGCGGCGATGCAGAGTGTCGGTGCGGAGGTCGAGGACGCCTACGGCATCGAGGTGGAGGTGATCACCGTCGGCGACCTGCGGCCCGACGAGGAGCCGCACGGCGCCGACGCCCGTCGGTGGCCGGCGCTGATCGGGGCGACCAGGGAGGCACTGGTCAACGCCGCCAAGCACTCCGGAGAACGCACCGTCGACGTCTACTGTGAGGTCGGAGACGACGCGGTCGAGGTCTTCGTGCGTGATCGTGGCAAGGGCTTCGACCCGGGGGTCGTCGACGACGACCGACAGGGCATCGCCCGTTCGATCCGCGCCCGGATGGAACGGGCAGATGGGCAGGTGGAGATCGACTCGACTCCCGGACGCGGCACCAACGTACGACTGACCATGGCGCGGCGCGGTGACCAGGCGGTGCCCGACGCCGATCGTGGCGAGGCGCAGCGCCGCCCCGCCGAACACGCGAACGAGGAGTGAGACCGACCGGATGACACGCAACGATCGGAACCCCCAGCGCCCGTGGGGCATCCACCTCGGGATCGACGAATCACGCAGTACGGCCGATAGGCTGAACCGATGAACACGGAGATCGCTGCGCCGGTGAACCATCGTGTGTTCCTGGTCGACGACCACGGTGTCTTCCGCTCCGGGGTCCGCGCGGAGTTGGCTCGCGAGGACGGTCTCGAGATCGTCGGCGAGGCGGGAACCGTCGCCGAGTCGATCGCCGGGATCACCTCCGTCCGACCGGACGTCGTCCTCCTCGACGTCCACATGCCCGCGGGCGGTGGGGTGGCGGTGTTGCGCGGGGTCACCGACGCGCTCGGCGACGACAGCCCGGTCTTCCTCGCGCTCAGCGTGTCCGATGCTGCGGAGGACGTGATCGCCACCATCCGCGCGGGCGCACGGGGTTACGTGACCAAGACGATCGGTGGACCCGAGCTCGCCGATGCCGTCCGTCGGGTCGCCGACGGTGACGCCGTGTTCAGTCCACGACTGGCCGGGTTCGTGCTCGACTCCTTCACCGGCAAGTCGACTGCCCCGGAGCCGCCGCTGGACCCCGAACTCGACTCGCTGACGCGCCGTGAGCTGGAGGTGCTGCGGTTGCTGGCACGCGGCTACACCTATCGTGAGATCGCCGAAGAGCTGTTCATCTCGATCAAGACGGTCGAGACCCACGCGTCCAACGTGCTCCGCAAGACCCAGCAGTCGAATCGCAATGCGTTGACGCGATGGGCGGCGACCCGGCACATCGGTTGAGCATGGGCCGGGTGTCGCCCGGTGCCGCCGCCCGTCAGCGGGTGAGGGCGATGACCAGGATGACCACGCCGGCGAGCACCACGAAGAACGCCAGGATCGAGAGCGCCAGCGCGGTGGTCGATGTCGGCCCGGATGGTCGCTTGCCGTGGTTCTCCGGAAGTGACGTCGGTCCGTTCGGCGGGAATCGGCCGGGACCGTTCGGCGACGGGGTGGAGATCATCGTGTCGGCGGTGTTCCCGACCAGCGTCGGCGCGTAGGCCTGTCCCGACCTCTGATCGGTCTCGTTCTTCGTACCGTGACCGTTCGGTCCCGGTCCCGCACTGTGCGGACCGGTCGGCCGGACGGTCTGGGGTGCCCGGCCGTCGGCCGATGCGTGGGTGCCGGTCGACTGGGGCCGCGGGGAGCGGGTACTGCGCTGCTGTGCCCAGAGTGGCGGGCCACCATCGGATCTGGTGACCGCGCTGGTGAGGATCTGATGTGTGGTACCCCGTGATCCCGCTGCGTAGGCGGCCAGCTTGTCGCGTGCCTCGGCCATCGTCGGACGGCGTGCGGGATTGGGTTCGAGGAGACTGAGCAGCACCGGCTGAAGGTCTCCCGCACGTGTCATCGGGGTGATCTGAGCGCGAGCGACCTTGTGCAACAGCACCAACGAGTTGTCGTCCACGCCGAACGGTGGCTGACCCTCGACCATCGTGTAGACGGTCGCGCCGAGCGAGTAGACATCGGATGCCTCGGTGGGTTCGGCGCCGCGTGCGACCTCGGGTGCGAAATACGCCGGGGTGCCGGTGATCACGCCGGTCTGCGTGAGCGTCACATCGTCCTTGGCCTTGGAGATGCCGAAGTCGGTGATCTTGACCTGCCCGGAGTGCCGGCCGGTGCTCGCGATCAGGATGTTGCCGGGCTTGATGTCGCGGTGGATGATCCCCGCGTCGTGGGCATCGGTCATCGCGTCGGCCACCTGTGCGCCGATCTGGGCCGCTTGCTTGGTGTCGAGAGTGCCTGCGGCGTGCAGGATCTGGGCGACGCTGCGCGACGGCAGGTATTCCATCACCAGCCACGGCTCGCCGCGGTCGAGGGCCACGTCGTGTACCGAGATCGCGTTGCGATGTGAGAGCTTGGCCGCGATCCGTCCCTCACGCATGGCGCGCTTGCGGATGTTGTCTGCCGAGTCCTCGGTGAGTCCTTCGGTGGAGACGACCTGCTTGACGGCGACCTCGCGGTCGAGGAGCTGATCGCGCGCGAGCCACACCATGCCCATCCCGCCGCCACCGATACGCGACCGCAGGCGGTAGCGTCCGGCCACCAGGTACTGGGGACCCGGCGTCCGGTGACTCTCGGCGTTCAGGGACATAGCCAGCATGATAGCGGGGAGTCCGTGCGCCGACGCGGTACACGGTTGACACTTTGATCGCACGTATGTTCGACTGGGCGCATGCGGTGGTCCGACCAATCCGTCGGCGTCGACGACGGCGCACTTCGCGGGCTCGGCAGGTCCGGCGTGGTCCGTACGGTGACCACTCCCGAGTTCGAGGGGATCACCTTCCACGAGGTCCTCGCCAAGAGTGTGCTGAACAAGGTGCCCGAGGCATCGCACCTGCCGTTTCGGTTCACGGTCAACACCTTTCGGGGTTGCAGTCATGCCTGCCGGTATTGTTTCGCTCGGCCTACGCATGAGTACCTCGAACTCGATGCCGGCCGCGACTTCGACAGCCAGGTGGTGGTCAAACTCAACGCCGCCGCGGTGCTGCGCAAGGAACTGCGGAGGCGGTCGTGGCGACGCGAGACGGTCGCCTTGGGCACCAACACCGATCCGTACCAGCGGGCGGAGGGGCGATACCGGCTGATGCCGGGTGTCATCTCGGCGTTGACCGAGTCGGCGACCCCCTTCTCCATCCTCACCAAGGGCACCTTGCTGCGCCGTGACCTCCCGCTGCTGAGACAGGCCGCCCGCGCCGTGCCGGTCAGCATTGGCATCTCGCTGGCCATCATCGACGACGAGTTGCAGAAGCAGATCGAACCCGGGACGCCCTCGCCTCGCGCGCGACTGGCCCTCATCAGGGATGTCGCCGATGCCGGGTTCGCCCCGCACGTGATGCTCGCCCCGGTCATCCCGTATCTGACCGACTCGACAGCCGATCTGGACGCGTTGCTGGCAGCGTTGTCCGAGGCGGGGGCGGCGAGTGTGACGGCGTTCCCGATGCATCTACGGAGTTCGACCAAACCGTGGTTCCTCGAGTGGCTGGCCCAGGAGCATCCGGCGCTGCTCAAACGCTATCGAGGGCTGTACGGCCGTGGCGCGTACGTGGCGCCCGAGTACTCGGCGTGGCTGCGTGAACGCATGGGCCCGCTGGTCGAACGCCACCGACTCGGCGGATCCGGGATGTCGTTGCGCGACTCGGTCGAGGCCGGTGATGCGGCATCGGCCCGGGTGGTGGCCGAACCCGAACTGCAGCAGGCGCTCACCTTGTTCTGACGCCGCCGCGTCCCGGGGAGTCGACGTCAGTCGGGGGCGGACGGTCCGATGGCGGTGAGCACGTCGTCGGCGAGGGCGAGACTCGAGGTCAGGCCGGGTGATTCGATGCCGAAGAGGTTGACGAGTCCAGAGACGCCGTGATCGGCGGGGCCTTGGATAAGGAAGTCGGCAGCGGGTTCGCCGGGGCCGGAGAGTTTGGGCCGGAGGCCGGCGTAGGCGGGGGTGAGACGATCCGGGGTGATCGTGGGCCAGTAGCGCCGGATGGAGTCCGAGAATCGTTCGGCGCGAGCGGGATCGACTGCGAGATCGACGTCGTGCGGGTCGGTGCCGTCGGGGAGCCACTCGACGTCGGGGCCGAATCGGGCCGCGCCGGCGAGGTCGAGTGTGAGGTGGACGCCCAGACCGCCGTCCTCCGGGACGGGGTAGATCAGATGCGTGAACGGTGTCGTCCCGGTGGCGAGTGCGAAGTAGTTGCCCTTGGCGAGTCGGCGTGGCGGGATCGCGCGGTCCGGGAAGCCGCGGATCGACCGGGCGACCGACCACGCGTCGAGTCCGGCGCAGTTCACCAGGTGTGCGCATGACACGTCGCCGATCCCGGTGACCTCCACCTCCAACCGTCGGTCCGAGCCGCTGCCTGCCGGTCGGATGCTTGCCACCTCGCTGCGCAGTGAGGTGATCGCGCCACGGTCTTCGGCGTCACGGCGGAGACGGCGCATCAGGCCGTGACCATCGACGATCCCGGTCGACGGGGAGAGCAACGCGCCGACGGCGGTCGGTAGATCGGGTTCGAGGTCGTGCAGTTCCGCCTGGCCGATGCGACGCAGATCGGTGACGCCGTTGGCGTGGCCCTGCGCGAGGATGCGGTCGAGCGCAGAGAGCTGATCGGCAGAGGTGGCGACGATGAGCTTGCCACAGCGTCGGTGGTCGACCCCGTTGTCGATGCAGTACTCGTACAGGCGATCGCGCCCGTCCCGGCAGGCGCGTGCCTTCCGACTCTCGGTGGGGTAGTAGATGCCGGCGTGGATCACCTCGGAGTTGCGCGAGCTGGTCTGCGTCCCTATCGCGTCTTCGCGCTCCAGGGTCAGGACCGACTCGCCACGCAAGGCCAGCGCCCGCGCCACCGCGAGTCCGACCACCCCGGCGCCGACGACCACGGCATCGACGTGCTCCATCGGACGTCTCCTCTCGGGGCGCGTGCGCGTCGGATACGACAGCAGTTTCGAATACGACAGTAGGCGGCGGGTCGGTTCACGGGTCGGTAGACCGCGCGAGCATGAGGTCGGGATGGTGGCGGTTGCTGACGCGTGGTCACCCCCCGGGGGTCTCCTCGCCGGTTGTGTCGGCGGGTCGATATCTCGTTGTTGATCGTGCGCTGGGAATCGTTGATCGTGCGTTACTGCGGCCGCGGGTCGGCGAGGCTTCTGGCGGCGAGTGCGCAGTCGACGTTTTGCCGCGCACGGTCGACGTTTTGGAGCGCACGGTCGACGGGATATGAGTGTGGCCGGTCAGTCGTGATTCGGTGGCTGGGCGCGTGTGAGTGCGTGGTCGGGGTGGTGGCGGTTGTTTACGCGTGGTCACCCCCCCGGGGGTCTCCTCGCCGGTTTGTGTCGGCGGGTCGATATCTCGTTGTTGATCGTGCGCTCTGATTCGTCGATCGTGCGTTTCTGCGGCCGCGGGTCGGCGAGGCTTCTGGCGGCGAGTGCGCAGTCGACGTTTGCCGCGCACGGTCGACGTTTTGGAGCGCACGGTCGACGGGGTATGAGTGTGGCAGGTCAGTCGTGATTCGGTGGTTGGGCGCGTGTGAGTGCCCGGTCGGGGTGGTGGATGTTGTTGATGCGTGGTGTCGGTGGGCCGTTGATGGGTTGGGTGGTTGCTGGTGGTGTCCAGGTGACTCGTCTGGTGGTGCGGTCGAGTCGGGTGGTCCATTGGTCTCGGCGTGGGCCGGCGGCGCGGTTGTGTTTGGGGCAGGCCACGCCGAGTTCGTTGATGTCGGTGCGTCCGCCTTCGGCCCAGTCGGTGAGGTGGTGGGCTTCGGAGTGCATGGCGGGTTGGTCGCAGTCGGGTGCGGTGCAGCCACGGTCTCTGGCGAACAGGGCCATGCGTTGGGCTCGGGATGCGGTTCTGCGGGCTCGTCCGAAGTAGAGGATTTCTTCGGTGTGATCGGCGAACACCGCCAGGTGCGGGTCCGCTTTGGCGGCGAGTTCGACGACGTCATGCCACGGCAGGTCGGCGCCGGTGGCGGTGACGCCGAGACCGGCTGATTCGCGGAGTTGGGTTTCGGTGATGGAGATGATCAACTGCGGCGGTAGCCCACGGTGACTCCCACCCAGCGCTCCACCATCGAGGACTGATTTCAGTAGGGCGTTCAGGGCGTCGTGGTTGCGCTGGGCTTGGGAGCGTGAGTCTCGTTGGGCTGCATCCTTGATCACCTCGGTGTCGGGGTCGGTGTCGTCGATGCTGCCTGATGGGGAGTGTGGGTCGTCGGGGTTGTTCATCCCGGGTGCTGCCCACTTCGCCAACACCACATCCAACATCGCTTGGGTGATCGGGTCGAGGGTGGCGGTCAGTTTCGACATCAGCTGCGCATCCTGGCGCGACAGGGTCATCGACCGTTGACGGGCACGATCACGGTCGTCGGTGAGCTCACCATCCGGATCCAAGTGCGCGAGGAGTCGAGTACCGACCTGACGGAGCGCGCTGGGCGACAGTGTCCGTGCGTGTTCGGCCAGAGCGACTTCGGCGGCCACCTGGTCGTCGATTTCCACACTGGCTGGGATGCGGTTGGTGATGTCGAGGATCACGCTCACGTGTTCGGGTGCGATCGCACCCTCGGCCAACGCATCCGCGGTCGCGGACAACTCCGGCGTCAGCTTCTGGCCCGTGACGGTGTAGGTCTCCGACAGTGCCGCAGCGTGATCGAGGCGTCGTTTCACATCCGGCACACCCAGATGGTTGGCCACAAACATTCGCATCGTCGCCGCACCGGTCAGCCGCCACGCATCACGATCCGCCACGTCCATCAACCGGCGAAGGCCGAGCGAGGCGATCCGCCGCCCTGCGACCTCGTTGGCTTTCGCCAGCGCAACGACCTCCGCATCGGTGCACCGGTCGGCGGAGAGTTGAGCGATCCGGTCCAGCACCGCGTCGAGCTCGCCGTAGGCGGCCACCAACTCATCGACCGAATCCGAGTGTGCCGCAGCAGGTGGGGCATCCAACACGAGCGAGCTGGGTGTGGGTGGTGGCTTGTCGAAAGCCATGATCATCATCTCCTCATAGCCTCCGTTATCTACAGAACACTATCCGAGCCCACCGACAATTCCTTCCGTCATCGACCGATGGCTGCAGCCCACCGCACAACTGACACCTGAGCGAACCACACTGTGCACCAACCACACCGCGCCCCGCTCACGTGTCAGAAATCCGAGCCCCACCGCGCCGAGATGCGGATCGTAAGGACGTGCAGCGCTCCCGCGCACGGTCGACGGGCCGAGCGCACGGTCGACGAAGACCGTCAAACGTCGATGCTTCAACGATGAAGGCCGCCGGCCCGCGACCTCGTCGGCCCATGACCTCGTTGGCTTTCGCCAGCGCGACCAACTCGGCATCGGTACACCGGTCGGCAGACAGTTCAGCGATCCGCTCCGCGCCGCATCGAGTTCGCCGTGGGCGATCACCAACTCGTCGACCGAATCCGCTTGCCTGACAACATCACCAGGTGCAGACGGCCCGTTGATCGTGCCCTCGACATCGCCGACCGTGCGCTCCACGCCGTCGACCGTGCGTCTGCGGGTGGGGCCCGCTCCGTGTCGCCCGACACGCGCGGCGTACGACGCGCCGGGCTCCGGACCGTGTGCGTTGACGTCTGTCGGTACCCGGTCCTACGATCAGAGAATCGAAAACATGTTCGAACATCGAGGGCGAGCGGAGCCCACCGATGTCGGGTGTGGATCGATGGCGCAGCACCTTCCCGGCGCGCTGATTGCGGAGAAAGCGCTGGTCAGGAGGAAGTCTGTGAGTGCATCCGAGAGCACCGTCCGAGAGTCCGAGCTCGCTCGTCTGCGACGTCAGGTCGCAGTGTTGTCGGGCCGTCCCGACCAGCGGTCGGTGTCCTCGGCCGATCCGACCGAGGACGTCCTACCGGTACCCGAGGCGCTGGCCGATGTGCTGCCACATGGTGGCATCACGCGTGGCGGGGTGGTGTCGGTATCCGGGGCGAGATCGGTGCTGTTGTCGATCATCGCCTCGGTGAGCGGTTCGGGCGGTCAGGTCGGGGTGGTGGGGTTGCCGCACCTCAACCTGCTCGCCGCGATCGAGATGGGTGCCGAGGTGGGGCGGATCGCCACCGTCCCGAACCCGGGGGTCGACCCGGTGGAGGTCGCCACGGTGCTGCTCGACGGCATGGACCTGGTGGTGCTGGGTCTGCGCGGGGTGTCCGTGCCTCCGGCACGGAGTCGGGTGGTGATGGGACGTGTCCGCAAACAGTCCGCGGCGCTGATGGTGACCGGCGGACGCTGGCCCGCGCCGCACACCCGCCTCGACGCCGAGGTGCTGGCCTACCGACACCATCCCGTCGCCGCCGGATCGACCGACCTGACGGCTGCGCCGAGCGGCTTCGGTCGGATCGGCGGTCTCCACCTGCGGGTCACCGCCACAGGGCGGGGGCGACAGGTCGATTCGACCGAGATCGACCTGGTGTCAACGGGTCCCGCAGCCATGCGACGGGTCGAGCTGGTGCGGGCGACGGGATGCCGGCCGGCAGACGCCGCCGATACCCGGACCGTTCTCGCGGTGGCGAACTGATGGCCGGCACCCGAATGGCTCCCGCGCCGATGTCCCGACCGGCGCAGGCGATGTCGACGGCAACGCCTGCGCCCACCCCTTCGGCGACGACATCGGCACCCGGCGCTCGGGATCGCGTTCTCGCCCTGTGGTGCCCGGACTGGCCGGCCATGGCCGCTGCCGCCGTCGCGGATCTCTCGCCGCAGCAACCCATCGCGGTGCTCGCGGCCAATCGGGTGATCGCCTGCTCGGCGTCGGCGAGGGCCGCGGGCATCCGACGTGGGATGCGCAAACGTCAGGCGCAGGCGGCGTGCCCGGAGATGGTGGTGGTGACCGAGGATTCGCATCGTGACGGCCGGTGTTTCGAGCCGGTCGTCGGGGCGGTCGCAGAACTGATCCCGGTGACCGAGGTGTTGCGTCCCGGGCTCGTCGTGGTCCCTGTCTCCGGGGCCGCGCGCTTCTTCGGCGGCGAGGACCCGGTGGCCGAGAAGCTGATCGACGCCGTGTCGACCTGCGGGGTCGAGTCGCAGGTCGGAGTAGCCGACGAATTGTTCACCGCGGTGCTGGCGGCCCGACGGG
Organism: Gordonia soli NBRC 108243; assembly: GCF_000334455.1. GTDB lineage: Bacteria > Actinomycetota > Actinomycetes > Mycobacteriales > Mycobacteriaceae > Gordonia > Gordonia soli. The sequence goes on along the minus strand of NZ_BANX01000028.1, from coordinate 132,396 downwards.
GACAGATCGTCCCGCCCGGTGGTGATGCCGCCTATCTGGCCGGGCTCCCGGTCGCCGAGCTCGCGATCGAGCCGAGCGTGAGCGACCCGTCACGGATCGAACTCGTCGATCTGCTGCGGCGATTGGGGATCACCACCATCGGGGCGTTCGCCGCTGTCCCGGTGGCCGACGTGGCGACCCGGTTCTCCGCCGATGCCGTCGTCGCGCACCGCCTGGCGAATGCACAGCCCGGCCGCAACCCGGCGGGACGCCGCATCCCCGATGATCTCGAGATCGAGCACATGTGCGATCCGCCGGTCGACCGGATCGACGCGGCGGCCTTCCTCGGTCGACGCCTCGCCGACGAGCTGCATCGCCGGTTGTCCGATGCTGCGGTGGCCTGCACCCGTCTCGCGGTCCACGCCATCACCGAACGCGGACAGCGGAATTCGCGAACCTGGCGATGTGCTCAGCCGTTGACCCCCGAGGCGACCGCGGATCGGATCCGATGGCAGCTCGAGGGATGGCTGACCGGCGGACGGGGTGCCGGTCCGGGGCCGGATTCGCCGGTGGTGACACTTCGGCTGGAGCCGGTCGAGGTGGTGGAGGCGGGGACACTTCAGTATTCGCTGTCGGGCAACGGTTTACCGGAAGACCCAGAATGTGGTGAACGTGCCCGGCGGTCGTTGGTCCGTGTGCAAGGTCTACTGGGAGGAGATGCAGTGCAGGTGCCGGTGCGCAGCGGTGGGCGAGGGCTCGCCGAGCAGATCACGATGGTGGCACTGGGGGATGAACTGGTCCCCGAGCGGAATCCAGACGCGCCCTGGCCGGGGCGGCTGCCGGATCCCACTCCGGCCGTGGTGCTCGACACGCCGGTGTCGGTGATGGACCTGACCGGTGAGCCGGTGACCGTCACCGGTCGCGGCGCGTTCTCGACCGAGCCGACCACGGTGCGCTCGGAGCGACGTAGCTGGGAGGTCCGCTGGTGGGCCGGTCCGTGGCCGTCCGGTACCGACAGGCAGGGCATCACCGCGAGAGCTCAAGTGTTACTCGATGATTCGCGCGCGCTGCTGCTCTGTCACCGGTCCGGACGGTGGGTGGTGGAGGGTGTCTATGACTGAGTCAGCTGTTGCGGCCACGCGCCAGAGTCGGCCAACTGACACCGCGCTCCGGGCAGTCGACCACGATCTCGTCCACCAGATTCACGGCGGTGCAGACGTGGTTGGGGATCACGCGTACCGTCTCGCCGAGGTCGGGGGCACCGACGGCGACATCGGTGTCGGACACGTCGACGACGGCGTGGTGTTCGGACAACGACGTGATGCGCGCGTCGGGAAAGTCCAGCAAGCGTCCGAACCCGCTGGCCCACCCCGGCCGATCGGCGCCCAGGATCTTGCTGCCGGCATCCACGACGATCCGATCGCCGGTGCGATGGATGACGGTGGACGCCGCGAACAGTGCCACCTCGCCGAATGTCGCGGTACCGAGCTCCACCTGCTGGGCGTCGTTGAACGGATAGACACCCGGGCGTACCTCGGTGAGCACCGAGGTGTCGGCGAACTCCAGCGTGGGAGTGGAACCACCGCTGCGGACAACCGGATCGATCTCGTTGCACCGCAACGAGTCGGCGGCCCGCTCCAGCGCCGAGGACTCCTCTGTCGCAGCGACGTGCCGGGCTCCCGACAGTCCGTAGCCGTGGCCGGGGAAGGTGAACACCCCGACCACGTTCAGGCCGTGTTCCACCGCGGCGGCGGCGACCTTGCCCGCCTCGTCGGGGGCCACACCCGTCCGGTGCTGTCCGCAGTCCACCTCGACCACCACCTCGACCTCGGTGTCGATCATCTCCGCGGCCATCCGCGCCGCACCCTCGACCGAGTCGATCGTCAACCGGAGCGCCGCAGATCCCGCCAGCGCGCGCAGCCGCTCGGCACGATGTCGGGTCACCCACAACGGATATGCGATGAAGAGATCGGTACACCCCACGGATGCAAAGGCCTCCGCCTCGCCGATGGTCGCGACGGTCAACCCGATCGCACCGGATTCCAGTTGCCGATGGGCGATCTCGGCACATTTGTGTGTCTTCGCGTGTGGTCGCAGTGCGACGCCGGATGCACGGGCCCGCGTCGCCACCTTCCGGAGGTTCGCATCCAGCCGACCGGAATCGACCACCAGGTACGGCGTGTCGATCACCGTGGTGTGCCGCTTCCGTTGTCGTCACGATTGCCGTCGGTGGTGGTCCCCAGCGACGCGGCCGACTCGCCGATCATCAGGTATTCCTGATGCAGGATTCGGGTCGTCAGCCGCGGCGCCACATGGTGTCCCAGCTCGGCCAGGTTGCCCAGGGCCGAGTTGACCCGGCGAGGGCGATGCTGGATTCCGTGCAACACCCGACTGGCGGCCTTGTCGACACCCCATACGCCGGCCGCGTTGTCGTAGGCCTCGGTCGGGGCGATCATGCGTGTCTTGGTCAGCGGCAGCCGCACGTTGGTGAAGGTCACGTGATCGGAGAGGGTCTCGGCGCCGGTCGCGTCACCGAATGCCTCCAACGCCGCCTTGGAAGCTGCGTAGGCGCCGAAGCGGGCTCCCTTGGACTGCACCGCGATCGAGGTCACGTTGACGATGTGGCCCGACTGTCGCTCGACCATGTGCGGCAGTATCGCCAGCGTCAGGTTCACCGCGCCGAAGTAGTTGACCGCCATCGTGCGCTGGTAGTCGTGCGCGCGGTCGACCGAGTTGAGCGTGGCCCGCCGAATCGATCGCCCCGCGTTGTTGACCAGCACGTCGACGTGTCCGTGGTCGGCCAGCACCGACTTCACCATCGCGAGCACGGACTCCTCATCGGTGATGTCGCACTGGTACGCCGTCGCCCGGCCGGGCGGGATGTGGTCACGAGAGGGTGTAGCGTTCAACTCGGCCACGGCCGCATCCAGGTCATCGGCCTTGCGCGCCACGATGATCACGTTGGCACCACGGGCGACGCACATGCGTGCAGTTGCCTTACCGATTCCCGCGGAACCGCCGGTGATCAGGATGTTCCGACCGACCAGCGGGCCTCGCGGATCGCGCCGGCGATGTCGTGACGAATCCAGGTTCTCTGACCAGTAGGTCCACAGGCGTGGTCCGTAGTCGCGGAGGTCGGGCAGTTCGACGCCGCGCGATCGCAGGAGTGGGACGGTCGTGTCCGCGCGGAACCTGGTCGGCAACGAGAGGGTGTCGAGGATCGTCGGCGGGATTCCCTGCTGGGCCGCGGTGAGATCCCGGATCACCTTGAACGGACCGGTGCCCGCTGCCGAGAGGACCGGCTCGACGAGACGGTTCGGGATCACCGAACGGCCTCGCGGACCGGCGAATCCGGGAGCGATGGCGTTGTACATGTCGGTGATGCGGTTCGAGCGCGGATCGGTGAGGTGGAAGACCCGACGATCGGTGTCCGGCTCGGCATCGAGAAGTGCGACCATCGCGTCGGCGACGTAATCGACCGGCACGATGTTGGTCCAGCCGAGATCCGGGAAAGGGAGCGGGATCGCCGACGGCAGTCGACCGAGTGCGGCGAGATGACCGAAGAAGTAGTACGGGCCGTCGACCTTGTCCATCTCGCCGGTGTGCGAATCGCCGACGACCACACCCGGCCGATAGACCCGCCACCGCAGGCCGTCGGCCTCGCGGACGACCTTCTCGGCCTCGTACTTGGTCCGGTGATAGGGCGTGGGGAACCCCTGGCCGGCGTCGAAGTCGTTCTCGGTGAAGTCGCCGCGGTGATCTCCGGCCACTGCGATGGACGAGACATGATGCAGCAGTGCATCGTTGGCGAGGGCGAACTCGACCACCCGCCGGGTGCCGTCGACGTTGGCGGCCTGCTGTGCCTCCGCTGACGCGTCCATGTCGTAGATGGCGGCGAGGTGCAGGACATGGTCGATGTCCGCGGATTCGGCGTCGGCGGGGATGCCGAGACCGGGTGATGTCAGGTCGCCGACCACGGGAATGACCCGATCGTCGAGCCCGTGGGCGTGGAGTCGTGCGGCGAGGCGGGCGAGCGACTGCTCGCGCACGAGGACCCGGATCGTCGCGTCGGGGTCCGCCTCGAGGAGGCGGTCGAGAACCCGGCGACCGATGAACCCGCTCGCACCGGTGAGGAAGTAGTTCGTCATGTGCAGTCCGATCGTGGGGCGCCGGAGCTGCCGGCAGCCGATCAGCGGGCTTCTTACTGGGCGGTAAGAAGCGTTGTCGGGTACAGCCTGACACTTCCATTGGCGAATGGCAACATCATGTCGTCCATGCGTATGACCTGGGATCGGCGACGTCGGCGGATGTGCCGGGTACGACACGCGCCGGTCGTCGGTGACCACAATCTGCTGTTCTCCCGGGCGTGGTGTGCGATATCCACGTGGCTTCTTGCTGGGCGGCAGTTTTTGGCCGGCCGGCCGGCCGGCCAACCGGCACCCGCGCGCAACAGCCCGGCAGATCCGACCGCTCACCGGCGCGTCGCGGCATCGATGAGCGCGACGAGTTCGCGCCGTTCGAGCGCGACGTCGGAGCCGAGGCGCAGTCGGTGCAGGCTCGCATCGAGTGCCGCTCGAATGGTCGCGGCAACGATCGGTGCGTCCAGGACGCGGAAATCGCCGGCATCGATACCGTTCTCGAGGATCTCCATGACGTCGGTGATCTCGGTTCGGTGCTCCACCCGGGGCGCCCGGTCGGCGCCGGGTTCGGCGAAGATCGCCGACAATGCCGTCATCTCTTCTGCGTGCTCGGCATAGAAGTCGACACTCCCGGACACGAAGGCGATCAGTGCGTCCCGCGGGGTCGGCGCACCGGAGACGGAGCCGCCGAGTTCGCTTGCCGCGCGGTCGTAGACGTGGGCGACGACCGCATCGAGCAGGGCGGCCCGGTCCCGGAAGTGGTAGCTCACCACGCCGCGACTCACCCCGGCCTGTCGGGCGATGCGCGAGATAGTCGCGCGCGGCGCGCCGACGTCGGCGATCACGGCGATCGCGACGGTGACGAGTTCGTCGCGGCGCCGACGATGGATCGGGGTGTCGGTGTCGAGCGCCCGGGGCGACGGCATCGGGTCACCGGTTCCACAGGTCGCACGAATGCTCGGCGAAGAGGTCGGCGTACTCCGTCGTCTCGGTACCGAATCGCAGGCCGGTGCGGTCGGTGGTCGACATCTGGCGGACGTCCGGCCCGCCGGTGATGCGGGCGGTTCCGTCGTGTGCGAAGGAGGTCCAGAAGTCGATCATCTGATCGCCGATCTGGCGTTGTCGCGGCGTCCGCAACAGGTCGTTGCCGCCCAGATCGAAGTAGTACGGGGTGTCGGTCGCGTGCGCCGCCCCCTGCGGGATGGTGGTGACCTGGTTGATGTTCGGCGCACTCTCGTCGGCGAACTCGTACAGCCAGGTCGGGGCACGCGCTGCGGAGAGTCTGGCTCCGGAAACTGTTGGGCACGCCCACGCGGCATCCGTGATCACGGTGGACCAGGCGATCGCCGGGCTCGGGAAGTGCACCAGCGGATAGCGATCGAGTACGGCCGGTGCGCGATCTCCGAAGGCGTCCGCGACCAGGGTGGGGTAGGTGCGATCGGTGATCGCGGTCGGATCGATCGCCAGGTACCCGCCGATGAACGAGCGGTGCTCGTCGCGGTTGCCGCCCGCGATCATCGGGACCGGCGCCTGGCCACCCTTACGGAATACGGCGGCGGGATCGTCGGGGAGCAGATCGGTGCCGTAGGCGAGGACGTTCGAGAACTGTGCATCCACCGACATCAACCGCTCCTCGGGTAGGCGACGGAGGCACGAGATGGCCTCTGCACCAGAACATCCGAGGCCCTCGGCGACCGAGGCGCCCAGCCGCTCGCTCTGTTCGCGTGCGGTGTACGGGGTCTGCGCATCGACACCGGGGTAGAGCCCACCCTTCGGCCAGTCGAGCAGGCACGATCCCGAGGCGATGACGGCCTTGTCCACCAGGCCGTCGGAGGCGGGTGTGGTCAGTGCCGCACACGCCGACATCCCGCCGGCTGACTCGCCGACGACGGTCACGTTCTCCGGGTCGGCGCCGAACGCGGTGGCGTTGTCGCGAACCCAGCGCAGGCTCTGCAGTTGGTCGGCAAGGCCGAAGTCGCCACCGCCGGGGAGACCCGGCAGGCCGAGGTAGCCGAACACGCCCAGGCGATAGTTGACCGTCACGACCACCACATCGCCACGCTCAGCGAGCCGTCGGGCGTCGTAGGAGGCGCCGGAACCCGACGTGTAGCCGCCGCCGTGCCACCACACCATCACCGGCAGGGGGCCGGGACGCCGTGGATGGAGGGGCGTGGTCACGTTCACGCTCAGGCAGTCCTCCGATGGCTGCGGCTGACCTCCCGGCAGGGGAGTGGTCTGCGGACACGGACTACCTGCCCGGGAGGCATCGACGATTCCCGGAGCGCGTCCGGCTGCCACCGGGAGCGTCCACCTGCGGTCGCCGACGGGCGGTTCGGCGTATCGGACACCGCGATACTCGCGCGTGGTCGCTGTGTCGACGCCGCGAAGTTGTCCGCTGGAGGTCGATGTCTCGAGCGGCGCGGGCTGTGGTGCGGAGTCGGATGCCGCGCAGCCCGTCACCACGCTGAGCGCGAGAGCGAGGGCGACGGACAGGATCGGGATCGTTCGGCGCACGATCATGCACCCACCGTAGACGTAATTTCCCATTAGTGGGAAGAATACTGGTCATGCTGGTCGACGATCTACTCATCCGCGACGGGGATCAGCGCCCGCGGCCGGCGAGGATCGCTTCGGCGGTGAGTGCCACCACCCGATCGTGATCGCCGGTCAGGTCGCCGAGTGCGGCGCGGGCCGCGTCGGCGGGGATCTCGGCCAGTGCCTGCGTCAGCCTGAGCCGCACGGCCGGATCATCGGTGTGGTGCAGGCGCTCGACCAGGGCGCCGACGATGCGTTGACCGGCCCGCTCGTCGCCGGCGCCAACGCGCTCCGAGAGGTGGGACCCGGTCGGGTCGATCACGAAGCCGCCCAGCAACTCGGCGGCTTCGACGTCGTTGTGACCATCGGCGACCATCGTCACCAGGGCTCCGATCACCGCCGGAACTGCTCGTGCGCCCAGCGCGAGCACCACGCGGCGGCGGATGTCCTCGTCCACGTCGTCGAGGGATCGGCGGAGCACCTCGGTGGTCGCCGGCCCCGGTATCTCGGCCAGTGCCGACACCGCGCGTCTCCGGACGGCGACGTCGTCCGACGCCATCCCGGCCGCGAGGCTCGGCACCACATCTGCGCCGACCCGGTTGAGCGCCCACCGCAACGCGCCTGCGACGTTGGTGTCGGTCTCTCCGAGTACGGCCTCGGCGAGGAGGTCAGGGGTGCGAGGTGTTCCATCGACCGAGGGGAGCACCGCTCGCTGCCGCAGGGCCGCGTACTCGGAGCCGAGACCGCGCAGGAGGCGGATCAGGCCGAGCACGTCCTCCCATCCTTCCGGACCCACCCGACGCACCCGCTCCAGGCGAGCGAGGAGTTCGGCGTCACGGTCCATCCGACGTCGGGTCTCGTCGACGAGTCGAGCGACCAGGACGTCCGGGGTGAACTCCGGATCCGCCAGTGCCCGACCGATCTCATCGAGTGACAACCCCAACGACCGCAGGCTCTCGATGTCGAGGATGCGGCGCACATCGGCCTGGCTGTAGACGCGATAGCCGCCCGACGTCCGGCCGTCCGGCGTCACGAGACCGAGCGACTCGTAATGCCGGAGCATGCGTGCGCTGACACCGGATCGTCGGGCGACCTCGCCGATCAACATCGGGCGGCTACTCCTGGGTGAGGGTGATGCGCAGGGCGTCGTCGATGGCCCCGGCGAGGTCGATGTCGGGGTCGTGGAGCAATTCCACGGTCGCCATCGCGTGCGCTCGGACCTGCGGGTCGGCGGCACGTCGCGGCACGGTGAGTACCGGCGTCACGGCCTCGTCTCCCAGCGTGACCAGTGCCCGACTCAGGCTGCGGCGCAGGTCTTTGTCGCCACGCCCGAGCTCACCCACCAGTTCTGCGGCCAGCGCCGGCTCGTCTCCGTCCGGGACGAGGACGGCGGCCGCACGCCACGCGCTGCGTGCGATCTCGTCGTCGCGGTCGTGCAGCAGGGCCGCTGTGATCGACGGCCAGACACTGCGATCGCCGATCTTGGAGAGGGTGTGCAGCGCTTGACTGCATGCCTGGGTTCGAGAACTGTCGAGTTCGGCGACCACCAACGGGACCGCGACCTCGACGGGATGTCGGGTGAGCGCCCACGTCAGCATGTCCCGGACGAAGAAGTCGGGTTCGACGGCGCACCGCGCGACCAGCGGCTCGACGAATCGCACATCCGGGTCCGTGCCCATCGCGAGTGCGGCCTGCAGTCGGATGGACGAGTCGGGACCGGACAGAGCGTCGAGCATCCGACCACGTCGTGCAGTCGCCTGGTCCCTGTCGGTTGCCGTCATGACGATCACCTCCTGCGACCCACAGAACACCTTGCCACTGTGTCAAGGTCAAGGCCGGGCCCGAGAACCATCGGGGGTCGCGGCCGAAAACCGGTTTCGGACGCGGCTGTGCCGGGGGAGGATGCTCGGGTGAGCAGCACCGAGACCTGGCAGACCCGGACCGAGACCGCGGAGGATGTGATGTCCATCCGCTCGGTGGTCGCCGCAGCCTTCCCGACCGTCTCCGAAGCGGACCTCGTCGACGCGCTCCGACGTGACGACGACGCATGGATACCCGATCTCTCGATCGTCGCCACCGCCCCAGGCGGTCAGGTGGTCGGGCATGCGCTGCTCACCCGATGCTCGGTCGGCGGTACCCCGGCCCTCGCGCTGGCGCCGTGTTCGGTGGCACCGGAATTCCAAGGACGAGGCGTCGGCAGTACGGCGACCCGGGCGGCGCTGGCCGCGGCGCGATCGCGGGGCGAGAACGCCGTCGTGGTCTTGGGTCACCCTGAGTACTACCCGCGGTTCGGTTTCACCCCGGCATCGCGGTCGCACATCAGCGCGCCGTTCGAGGTGCCCGACGAGGCGTTCATGGCACTCTTCCTCGATCCCGCCGCGCCCGCCCCGACCGGGGTCGTCGCCTACGCGGCAGCGTTCGGGATCTGACACACCGACCGTCGGGACCGCCGGGGCCGGTGAGTCCATCGGCCGGTCGTTTGCCCGCAGACGAGTTCTTGTCGCGATCTGTACGAGATCCATACGGGACGAGCCGTTGCCGTGTCGCCGATCCCGCGAGTAGATCTGGACGAGTGCATCGACGATGCATCGGGGGATCGCGAGTTCCCCTGCAGCTGAGCAGGAATGGCGGAGATGACCAGAACCTACGGATGGTCGGCAGGCGTCACCCCGATCGACGGTGTGCCGATCCGCGCCGTCGACGGTCGGGCGCGCAGCATCGACGAGCTCACGTCGCAGGTGACCCGTAAGGTGCCGCCCGCGCGGGTGCGGGTGATGCGTCGACCGGGTAACGACGCGCTCCGGCAGCTGGCGGAATCCACGCCGCTGCGCCGGATCCGGGATGTCGTCGAACGCGGACCGATCGTCACCGAGGTGCAGTGCGCACCGCTCGACCGGCTGGTCGACATCGCCGAGATCGGCCCGATCGAGGAGGCATTCCGGCGAGTTCTCGGTTCCGGTCGGTTCACGGCGGGCCCCGACGTCGAGCGAATCGAACACGCCCTCGGGATGTTCCTCGGCGTCGATCACGTGGTGGGGAGCGCGAGCGGTACCGACGCGCTCGTCGGGGCGCTGCTGGCCGTCGGTGTACGGCCGGGAGACGAGGTGATCATCCCGCCGAACAGCTTCCCGGGCACCGAGAACGCCGTGCACATCACCGGTGCGACACCGGTCCTCGCCGACACCCGCGACGATCATCTGATCGATCCCGAGTCGGTGCGTGCAGTGCTGACCTCTCGGACCAGGTGCGTGCTCCCGGTTCACCTGTACGGGCGATTTGCCGATGTCCGGGCGTTGTCGGACATCTGTGCGCCGCATGGGATCCCGATCGTCGAAGACGCGGCACAGGGCATCGGGTTGGACGATGTCGGCCGGTGGTCGGATGCCGCGGCGCTCAGCTTCAATCCGTACAAGAACCTCGGCGCGTGCGGCAAGGCCGGTGCGGTGGTGACCAATCGGGCCGACCTCGCCGAGGAGGTCCGACGGTATCTCTACCACGGCTTCACGCCGGTGGGCTCCGAGTATCGCAAGTACCTCAAGTCCGCGCCGTTCGGTCTCAACGCCCGGATCGACAATCTGCAGGCTGCTGGGCTCGGCGCGCGGGTGGGCTTCTTGTCGCGCAACAACCTTCGTCGCAGTGTGCTGGCCGCGCGGTATCTCGACAGCCTGGATTCGCTGGCGCAGCGTGGCTTGCTCCGCCTACCGGCGGGTGGGCCGGACACCGTGTGGCACCTGTTCACCGTGGAGGAGACGATCGGCCGTCGCGACGAGCTCCTCGGGGCGCTCGCCCGTCGAGGAGTTCAGGCGGACGTCTACTACCCGGTACTGACACATCGTCAGGGCGGTGGCGCGTCGGTCGTGCACGATCGTGTCGATCTACGATCCGTCGAAGGGCGATCTGCGCACCTGTTCCAGCTGCCCCTCTACCCGACGATGACCCTCAGCGAACAGGATCGCGTGGTCGACGCGCTGTACGCGGCCTTCGCGAGCTGACGGCGTCGGTCGGTCCCCGGTGGTTGACTGTGTCAGGGGCGGCTCGACGAGAACCGGGGGACACGATGTACGGCAGGGACACGCTCGACGAGGATTTCACCGGCGGGCTCGACGAGTCGGTCTGGACACCCGCGTACCTACCGGGGTGGAGCTCGCGGGTCGACGCCCGCGCCGACCTCACCACCGGTCCCGACGGTCTAACGCTGAGAATCCCACCGGAGCATCCGATCTGGTGCGCCGATCAGCACGATCCACCCCTCCGCGTGTCAGCGGTCCAGTCCGGCAACTGGTCCGGTCCGCTCGGCTCGACCGCGGGCCAGCAGCCGTTCCGGCCAGGCCTACGCGTCCGTGAGGAGCAGTCCGCTCAGTGGGGCGTGACGCCGTTCCGAGGCCGTGTCGAGGTGACGTGCCGTGCGGAGCTCACGCCGGAGTCGATGTTCTCGGCCTGGCTGATCGGACTGGAGGACAGTCCGGCACGGTGCGGTGAGATCTGTGTGGTCGAGGTGTTCGGCTCGACGATGCGGACGGGCTCGACCGGGGAGCCCCTGGCGGCGGTGGGACGTGGGGTACATGCCTTCCGCGACCCGGCGTTGCAGGAGGAGTTCGCGGCGCCGGAGATCGCGATCGACGTGTCAGAAGTGCACACCTACTCGATCGACTGGTCGGCCGACGGGGTGGTCTTCGAGATCGACGGCCGACTGGTGCACACTACTGCACAGTCGCCGGAGTATCCGATGCAGTTGATCATCGCGGTGTTCGACTTCCCACCGGACGGCGCGCTCCGGGGTCCCGACGACCCCGTGCCCGCCGTTCACGTGAGCCGCGTCGTGGTGCGGCCCGATGTGCTTGCGTCCGTGGCCGACTGATCGGTGTCAGTCGGGGGCCGCGGCGAGGCGGCGGCCCAGCATCGCGAGGGTGTCGGTGAACTCCTCGCGGGACAACGGGAGATCGCCGCGCAGCCAGCGATCGAGCACCTCGGTGGTCCCGGCGACCATCAGCGTGGTGGCCATCATGCGGCGTGCATCGTCGGGATCGGCGTCGAGGACGTCCCGCATGAGGGCCGGGGTGAACTCGTCCACCAGGTGACGTCGACGGGCTTCCAGGGCGGCGCTGCCGGGGGCGGCGAGGAACAGTCGCGTCGCGCGTGGGTCGTCGGCGAGGGTGTGGACCAGCGTCGCGGCCGTGACGGCCACCCGATCGTCGGTGCTGCCGCCGTCGGCGAGTGCCGAGCGGAGCCGGGCGCCCATCGGCTCGAAGACCGAATCGAGTGCCGCGACCAGGATCTCGTCGCGATCTCGAAAACTCTCGTAGAAGTAGCGCTTCGACAGTCCGGCGTGGCCGGCGATCGCCTCGACGGTGGCGGCTGCGATTCCGGACTCGCTCACCACGTCGAGACTCGCGTCGATGAGCCGCTCGCGCCGCTCGCGCGTGCGGTCCTCGGCAGAGACCCCTCGGTAGGGCCGGACCACGGAAGCCATGTCGACATCTTGACACGGAAGCGTTCCTGATTGCATCCTGCAAAGTAGGAACGATTCCGTTCCTGATGTGTCGCGTGGTGGTCGCGCGACCCCGAACGGAGGGCCGATGTCCGCAGACGCTGCGCTGATGTCTCGATCGATGGTGTCGGGGAGGGCGATCCGACAACGGATCGCCGCGCTCGACCCCGTGCAGGACAACGAGGAGATCACTCACCTGAGCCTGGAGGTGCGCTATGGCGACGCGGTGTTCGCCCACGCGGCGTACACGGTGGCCTTCGCGCGGCAGATGGCGATCCCGTCCATCGCGCGCATCGTCCACCGCACCGGGACCGGAGACATGATGCACGACGTCCGCCGGCGGAACGACGACACCCTGTTGTTCTTCGGAGAGATACTGCGCCAGGGGCATTCGAGCGCGCACGGACGTTCGGTCATCGACCGGATGGAGGCCATCCACTCCCGGTTCGGCATCACCGACGCCGACAAGCTGTACACCCTCGCCTCGCTGGCCCTCGAGCCCGATCGCATCGCCGGGCAACTGGGTCTGGACATCTTCTCCGAGTCCGAGCGGATCGCCCGATTCCACTTCTGGCGCGCGGTCGGCGAGTACATGGGACTCGACGTACCCACCACCCGCGACGAATTCCTCTCGTGGACGCTCGATTACGAAGCGGGCTACGAGTACACCGACGGCGGTCGGGCAGTGGTGGACCAACTGTTCGTCGACTGGCGCTCCCGGTGGTTCCCGCGCCCCGTCGCCGGTCTGGCGGACCCGGTCCTGCTCGCACTGTTCGACTCCCGGCTGCGGCGGATGCACCACCTCCCCGATCCCGGTGCGTCCGCCACGCGGTCGGTGGCACGGATCGTGCGTGCCCAGCTCGCGCTCCAGGCCGCACGTCCACATCGTCCCCATCGATCCTGGTCGGATCACTTCGGCACCCGACATCCGCGCCCGCTCGACGTGCCGACTCTCGGCCATCGCACTCGCAGCGGCGCAGCCGGCCGAATCAGGACGGCGATCGGGGCACGAGGATGACCGAACAGATCATCAGCCGCGACCCGATGACCGACGACGTCGTCGCCACGGTCCCCGCGATGACGGCAGCGGAAGTCGATGCGGCGGTCGAGGTCGCCAGGTCGGCCGCCGACTGGTGGCGGGGTCTGGGGCACACCGGACGTCGAGCCCGTCTGATCGCCTGGCGGCGTCGTATGGCCGGCGACGCCGACGAACTCGTCGACCTGCTGCACCGGGAGAACGGGAAGCCGAGAGCCGATGCGGCACTGGAACTCCTGCTCAGCCTCGAGCACATCACGTGGACCGCAGCGAATGCGCGGTCGGTGTTGCGGACCGAGTGCAGGCGACCGGGTGTGCTCACCCTGAACTTCGGCGCGTCGGTCGACCGCGTGCCGATGGGCGTCGTCGGCGTGATCGGTCCGTGGAACTATCCGCTCTACACACCCAACGGCTCGGTCGCGACCGCGCTCGCGGCCGGCAACGTCGTCGTGCTGAAGCCCAGCGAGCACACCCCGGCGGTCGCGCGGTGGTACGTCGACGCCTTCGCCGCGGCGAATCCTGATGCGCCGCCCGGAGTCCTGACACTCGTGACCGGCGGACCGGAGACCGGCGCGGCACTGTGTCGTGCCCGCATCGACAAACTGGCCTTCACCGGATCGACGGCCACCGGCCGGAAGGTGATGGCGACGTGCGCCGAGACCCCGATCCCGGTGGTCCTCGAACTCGGCGGCAAGGACGCTGCCATCGTCGCCGCCGACGCCGACCTGGGTGCGGCGGCCGATGCCATCGCCTTCGGTGCGATGGGTAACGCCGGACAGACCTGTGTGGGGATAGAGCGCGTTTATGTCGAACGCGCCGTTCGTGATCGGTTCCTCGTGGAGCTGGGGCGTGCTCTGCAGGGGGTGCGCCCCGGCAACGGCCCGACCGACTCATACGGGCCGATGACCATGCGCGGTCAGATCGATGTGGTGCATCGACACGTCACCGCGGCCGTCGACGGCGGTGCACGGTTCGTCGTGGGCGGTGTCGGCAGCATCGGCGAGCGGACCATCGCACCTATCGTCGTGCTCGACCCACCACACTCGTCCGTCGCCGTGCAGGAGGAGACGTTCGGCCCCACGCTCACGGTGACCACCGTCGAATCGGTCGACGAGGCGGTGCGGCTGGCAAACGATGTGCGGTACGGACTCGCCGGGTCGGTGTTCGCCCGTCGGCGTCGGGCCGTCGCGATCGCACGACGACTCGACACCGGGCAGGTGTCGGTCAATTCGGTGCTGGGGTTCGCCGCCGTACCGTCGTTGCCGCTCGGTGGACGTGGCGACAGCGGATTCGGCCGGATCCACGGCCCGGAGGGCCTGCGGGAGTTCACCCGGCCGCGGGCGATCGCCGTCCAGCGGTTCCCGATCCCGGGCGTCCCCTTGCTGCGCTTACGGCGGCCGGCGTGGCTCGTCCGGGCTCTTCCACGGATCATCCGGCTCCTGCACGGCTAGGAGGAACCGGGAGCGGGCGCCGAGAAGTCGACCCCGAGGTCGGGTCGGCTGATCGGGTGAATCACCTTAGCTGCGGTAACCAAATCGGTGCCTGGAGAGATAGGCACGGTAGATGGACACAGCCGGGACCGAATCGTCCGAGGAGGACATCACGTGACACGCAATTACGCTGCTCGCCGCCACGTTCGCGCAAAGGTGATCGGCGCCGTCGGGTTCGCTGCGGTGGCTTGCACTTCTGCATTGCCGGCTGCCGCCTCGGCATCGCCGACGCTGACGCCACTGTGCACCATCACCTATCCGGATCCCGGCCATCCGACGCTGCCCGAGCGGAGTGCAGTCAGTACGTCATCAGCCGGTACGGGGGCCACCACCTTCACCTTCCACACCCTGTCGACGACACAGACCCCATACAGCCAGTATGCCTCGGTGACCTGGGCCAACCTGAGTACCGGCCGCACCGGGGGCGGCTGGGACACACGCGTCGAGACCGCGATCTCACGTGGACTCTTCACGGTCACGCTGCCGGTCCAGACCGTCGGGGCCGGACGGATCGCAGTGGTGGCATCGGTCAGTAACACAGCTGCCAACGGCTGGCAGTCCAATCTCGACTGCAGCGCCGAGTACACCGCGCACTAGCCACCGCGGCCGCCTCTGTAGTCGCCGGAAGTCGAGTGCGCGAACCTCTGGGCGACCATCAGTCGCGGTGGACATCCGGTGATCGGGGTCTGCTCCACCCTTGATTCGGCACACCCGCACCGCGTTCGAACATGTGTTCTATGCTGAGGTGTGGGCTGGGATCAAGGGCCGCCGACCTGGTCGGAGATGGAACGGGTGCTCTCGGGACGGGCGCCGGCAGGTGGCCGCCCGGGTGAGTTCTTCGGCCCGGGGGACGGCGGCGACAGTCCGGCCTGGTCGCGCAAGCGGGGTGAGTACCGCGCCGACGACGGCGTGATCCGTGGCCGTTCGTCGGTCGCCTACGCCGAACTGCACGCGCACAGTTCCTACAGCTTCCTCGACGGGGCGTCGATGCCCGAGGAGATGGTGGAGGAGGCCCAACGGCTGGGGTTGCGTGCGCTGGCACTCACCGACCACGACGGCTTCTACGGCCTGGTCCGGTTCGCAGAGGCGGCCCGGGGATTCGCGATGCCGACGGTGTTCGGGGCGGAACTCTCGCTGGAACCGGACGTGGCCCGCACCGGCGTCCCGGACCCGGCAGGTGAGCACCTGCTGGTCCTGGCGCGCGGCGGTGAGGGCTACCGTCGGCTCTCCCGGACCATCGCCGACGCGCACATGGTGGCAGGGGAGAAAGGACTGCTGCGCTACGACCGGGACCGACTCCCCGATCTGGCCGGCGGACATTGGTTGATCCTCACCGGCTGTCGCAAGGGTTCGGTGCGGCGGGCGCTCGATCGGGGTGGTGTCGATGCCGCCGCGCTCGCCGTCGCCGACCTGGTCGCTCGATTCGGTGGGGACAACGTGGCCGTCGAGTTGACAGCGCACGGGCTGCCCGACGACGACGAGCGCAACGCGGCGCTGGCCGCGGCCGCCGCCGCGCACGGCGTCCGGACCGTCGCCACCACCGGAGCGCACTTCGCCGGTCCGCATCGTCGACGCCTGGCCATGGCGATGGCAGCCGTCCGCGCCCGCACCGACATCGACACCATCGAAGGGTGGCTGCCGGGAGTCGGTGGGGCGCATCTGCGCAGCGGCGACGAGATGGCCCGGTTGTTGCCCGGTCATCGGGATGCGATATCCACCGCGGTCGAGCTGGCGCAGGAGTGCGCCTTCGAACTCGGACTCATCGCCCCCCAACTGCCGCCGTTCGACGTACCCACCGGACACACCGAGATCTCTTGGCTGCGTGAACTGACGATGACCCGCGCCGTCCGCCGCTACGGTGCCCCGGGGGCACATCCGCAGGCCTATCGGCAGATCGAGCACGAACTGGCGATCATCGAGTCGCTGAACTTCCCCGGGTACTTCCTCGTGGTCGCCGACATCGTCGACTTCTGCAAGCGCAACGACATACTGTGCCAGGGCCGGGGGAGCGCGGCGAACTCGGCGGTCTGTTACGCCCTCGGCGTCACCAACGTCGATCCGGTCGCGAACGCGCTGCTCTTCGAGCGGTTCCTGTCGCCGGAGCGGGACGGACCGCCGGACATCGACGTCGACATCGAATCCGATCGCCGGGAGGAGGCGATCCAGTACGTCTACCGGCGGTACGGCCGGGACTTCAGCGCGCAGGTCGCCAACGTCATCACCTATCGCGGCAAGTCGTCGATCCGCGACATGGCGAGGGCACTCGGTTATGCCATCGGTCAGCAGGACGCATGGAGCAAGATGCCGCAGGAGGCTCCCGACGACGTCACCGATCTGGCCGCCCAACTCCTCGGCACACCACGGCATCTCGGCATCCACTCCGGCGGCATGGTGATCTGCGACCGGCCCATCGCCGATGTCTGCCCCACGGAGTGGGCCCGGATGGAGAACCGCAGTGTGCTGCAGTGGGACAAGGACGACTGCGCGGCGATCGGGCTGGTGAAGTTCGACCTGCTGGGGCTCGGCATGCTGTCGGCGCTGCACTATGCGATCGATCTGGTCGCCGAGCACAAAGGGTTGCACGTCGACCTCGCGACCCTGGATCTCGGCGAGAAGGCGGTATACGACATGCTGTGTCGCGCCGACTCGGTCGGGGTGTTCCAGGTCGAGTCACGCGCGCAGATGGCGACCCTGCCCCGGCTCAAACCGCGCACCTTCTACGACCTCGTGGTGGAAGTGGCGCTCATCCGTCCCGGTCCGATCCAGGGTGGTTCGGTGCATCCGTACATCAAGCGGCGCAACGGTATCGAGAAGGCGACCGTCGAGCACCCGTCCATGCGCACGGCGCTCGATCGCACCCTGGGCGTGCCGCTCTTCCAGGAACAGCTCATGCAATTGGCCGTGGACGTGGCGGGATTCGATGCCGCCGGCGCCGATCAGCTGCGCCGGGCGATGGGATCCAAGCGGTCGCCGGAAAAGATGGAACAACTCAAGCTCCGCTTCTACGAGGGGATGGAGCGCAAGCATGGGATCACCGGCGACGTCGCCGACCGGATCTACGAGAAGTTGGCCGCGTTCGCGAACTTCGGCTTCCCGGAGAGTCACTCACAGAGTTTCGCCTCGCTGGTCTTCTACTCGTCGTGGTTCAAGCTGCATCATCCCGCGGCGTTCTGCGCTGCGCTGCTGCGCGCACAGCCGATGGGTTTCTACTCGCCGCAGACGTTGGTCGCCGATGCCCGACGACACGGCGTCTCGGTGCATCGACCCGACATCAACCTGTCGGTGGTGCACGCGACGTTGGAGAACGAGGGCCTCGACGTGCGGCTGGGGCTGTCGGGTGTCCGGGGGATCGGAGACGACGTCGCCGAACGGATCGTCACGTGCCGTGCCGCCGGCGGCGAGTACACCGGCATCGTCGACCTCTCCCGACGGGCTGAGCTGACCGTCCGGCAGATCGAGGGCCTCGCGGGTGCAGGTGCCTTCGACGCCTTCGGGGTGAGTCGGCGACAAGCGCTGTGGGAGGCCGGTGCCGCCGCCGAGGTGCGCGCGGATCAGCTGGAGCTGCAACCGGTGTCGGGTGCACCGACCCTGCCCGGCCTCTCCGACCTGGAACTCGCCGCCACCGATGCCTGGGCCACCGGTATCACCCCGACGTCGTACCCCACCCAGTTCCTCCGCCCGCGACTGGATGCGATGGGCGTGCAGGTGGCCGACAGCCTGTTGTCGGTGCCCGACGGCTCCCGAGTGGTGGTCGCCGGCGCGGTGACCCACCGTCAGCGGCCCGCCACCGCGTCCGGGGTGACGTTCATGAACCTCGAGGACGAGACGGGGATGGTCAACGTGGTGTGTTCCGTGGGTCTGTGGACCCGACAACGTCAGCTGGCCCAGACCGCCTCCGCGCTGGTGGTCCGCGGTCGAGTGCAGAACGCGGAGGGGGCGGTCACCGTGGTGGCCGAGCGGCTCGAGCGACTCGACCTGCGGGTCGGTACCAAGTCGCGGGACTTCCGGTAGAGGGTGCGAGCATTCATTCATGACCGCTGGACTGCAGGAATACCTCGGCGCGCGGATGCATTCTCGCGACGAAGTCTTGACGAAGCCCTGTCCGGTCCCGGACGGGCCCGGGGTATACGGATGGTGGTTCGATACTGTGCCGGCTTCTGACATCGACGCCGTCGGCTGTCAGCACCGCGGTGGTGCCTGGCTCCTCTACGCGGGAATCAGTCCCAGTAAGCCACCGGTCAATGGCAAGCCTGCCAGTGTGCAGACCATCCGCAACCACTACAAAGGCAATGCCGCAACATCCACTTTGCGGCTTTCCTTGGGGTGTCTGCTGGCTGCGGAGCTCGGGCTCCAGCTACGCCGTACGGGTTCTGGCACGAAGATGCATTTCCATACCGGTGAGGCTGCTCTGTCTGAATGGATGGCGGCCCACGCGCGTGTGGCGTGGGTCCAGCACACGGAGCCGTGGACTTTGGAGGACGAGCTGATCGAAGTTCTCGACCTCCCGCTGAATCTGATGGGTAACTCCGAGAATCCGTACCACCGAAACCTGAGTGCCGCACGAAAGGCAGCCAAACGGGTCGCGGCCGGTCTTCCGATCGTGTCGAATCGGAGCTGATCAGACCGCGCCGTCGAACCCCTGCTGTCGCCATGCCTCGTAGATGGCGATGCTCGCCGCGTTCGCGAGGTTGTGCGACCGGCGTCCGGCCAACATCGGGATGCGGATGCGCTCGGTGATCTCCGGCCGCGCCAGCACCTCGTCCGAGAGGCCGGTCGGCTCCGGGCCGAACAGCAGCACGTCGCCCGGCCGGTACTCGACGTCGGAGTGGAAGCGCGTCGCATGTGCGGTGAACGCGTAGACGCGGGCCGGCGCCACCGATGTCAGGGCAGCATCGAGATCGGGATGAACTGTGACCGTGGCCATCTCGTGGTAGTCGAGTCCGGCG
Source organism: Gordonia soli NBRC 108243 (assembly GCF_000334455.1). Lineage (GTDB taxonomy): Bacteria > Actinomycetota > Actinomycetes > Mycobacteriales > Mycobacteriaceae > Gordonia > Gordonia soli. Next base: position 112,783 of record NZ_BANX01000028.1, on the reverse strand, counting down.
CGTTTCACCTGCGCATCGGACATGCCGAAGCCGAGGGGCTCGATGAGGTGGAGTTCGCAGCCGGTGTTGGCGGCCAGCCGGATCGCGTTGCCCGTGTTGGGTGGGATGCGCGGCTCGAAGAACATGATGCGGAACATGACCCGGTCAGCTTAGCGGGCACGCCGGTGACGGCCCGCCGGCAGTTCGAGGTCGTGGACGCGGGCTTTCTGTGTGCACGCGGGTGTCACGTCATCCGCGTCGGGGTGGTGGCCCCGCGTCGAAGGTCCGTGGTGGGTGGCTGAGGTCGGTCGGCTGTCGGCGGGCGGGAGCCGGTCGGATCATGTACCGGGCCGATCATGTACCGGTTGAGGACGCCCCTCAGCCGGACCCGACCCCGCGCACCACCAGGGCGGTTAATTCGTCGACCCAGATGGCGTCGACGGCGGCGTCGGGCCGGACCAGAAGTCGGAACATCGTCGCCCCGATCACGGTCTCGAGCAGCACGTCGTCGCCGACGGCCGCTCGCTGGTCGGTCTCGTCGTGGGCCTGCGTCGTGAAGATGTCGCCGAAGCGGGCCATCACACGTGCGTGCAATTCGCGATCGGCGGTCATGTCGGCGATGAGGCCGGGGAGGGCGGCGAGCACCTCGGGCGTGGCCAGTAGGTCGCGAGCGATCTCGACGCGCCGACGGACGTCGGACTCGACGTCGCCGGTGGGCGGCGGCACCGTGCCGACGACTGTCGGCGGGAACACCGCGTCGTGGACGACCTCGGCCTTTCCCGACCATCGGCGGTAGATCGCGGCGGTGGTGGTCCCGGCACGGTCGGCGATCGCTGCCAGCGAGAGCGAGGGATAGCCGACCTGCACGACCAGTTCACGGGCTGCGTCCAGGATCGCGGCGTCGATGCGGCGATCGCGAGGGCGCCCGGTCGGTGCGGTCGCAGACCCCGGGGAGCGCACCCCGTCGGGGGTGGATTTCGGCAAAACGCTGTCGGTCGTCACAACACCTGCTTCCATAACGACACGTATCGTATCGAAAGTACCGAGGATGTGCACCGTGGCGACCGAACCGTCCATCGAACACCCCACCCGACTGCAACATTCGAGTCGGGACACCGCGGCCCTGCCGAGCGTCCTGTCGGAATGGTTGTCGACCCGACTGCCGGGCGGGGTGACACCGGAGATCACCGTCGAGAGCGGCATCGACGCCAACGGCATGTCGTCGGAGACACTCGTCCTCACCGGTCGGTGGACGGAGGGAGGCGCCGACGTCGAGCAGCGTTGGGTCGCCCGCGTCGCGCCGACCGTCGAGGACGTGCCGGTCTTCGAGACCTATCGGATGGATCACCAGTTCGAGGTGATCCGGCTGGTCGGCGAGCTCACCGACGTCCCGGTCCCCGCCACGCGCTGGATCGACGCCGACGGCACCCTGCTGGGAGTCCCGTTCTTCCTGATGGACTTCGTCGACGGCATCGTGCCGCCCGACGTGATGCCGTACACGTTCGGCGACAACTGGTTCGCCGATGCACCGGCCACGCGGCGACGCGCGCTCCAGGACGAGACCGTCGAGATCATCGCTGCGCTGCATGCCATCCCGGACGCGACCGAGACCTTCGCGTTCCTGTCCGACGCGGAGCCGGCCGGGACGACCCCACTCGGGCGGCGCCTGCGCTGGCTGCAGGACTGGTACGCCTTCTCGACACCCGACCTCGGTGGCTCCGCGCTGGTGGAGCGTGCGCTCGCCTGGCTGGAGGCCAACTTCCCCGGCGACGCCGCCGACCTCGACACCGTGCTCAGTTGGGGTGATGCCCGGATGGGCAACGTCCTCTACGACGAGTTCCGCCCGGTCGCCGTGCTCGACTGGGAGATGGCCGCCCTGGGGCCGCGGGAACTGGACGTTGCCTGGATCATCTTCGCCCATCGCGTCTTCCAGGATCTGGCCGAGATGGCCGGGCTGCCCGGACTGCCCGACGTGCTCCGTGAGCAGGACGTGCGTACGGCATATCGTGCGGCAGGTGGCGCCGAACTCAGCGATCTGCGCTGGTACTACGTGTACTCGGCGGTGATCTGGTGCCTGGTCTTCATGCGCACCGGTGCGCGGCGGGTGCGGTTCGGCGAACTCGAGAAGCCCGACGACATCGAATCCCTCTTCTACCATCGCCAGTCGCTGGAGAATCTGCTGAACGGAGACGCCTGACATGCTCGGACCGCTCGACGAGTTCCCGATCCACCAGACCGCCCAACCGGTGGGACTGCCCGCCACCTCCGACCGCAATTTTTACGACCGCTCCTACTTCAACCTCCTCGACCGCGAGGGCGACACGATGCTGATCACCGGCATCGGGTACTACCCGCGTCTGGGCGTCAAGGACGCGTATGTGCTTATCCGTCAAGAAAATTCGCAAACGGCACTCCACCTGTCGGATGCCATCGACGCGAATCGGCTCGATCAGCGGGTCGGCGCATATCGAGTGGAAGTCGTCGAGCCCCTGCACAAGCTCCGGATCGTGCTCGAGGAGACCGAGGGCATCGCCATGGACGTCACGTGGGAGGGGCTGTTCCCGGCGGTCCGCGAACACCCGCATGTCATGACCAGTGCTCGGCGAGTGACGTTGGATGCGTGCCGGTTCGCGCAGGTCGGGGCATGGTCGGGAACCGTGGAGGTCGACGGTGAGTCGATCGCGGTGACGCCGGACCGCTGGATGGGGAGTCGGGACCGGTCCTGGGGCATCCGGCCCATCGGTGAGGCCGAGCCCGCCGGGCGCCCGGAGGATCCGCCGTTCGAGGGCATGTGGTGGCTGTACCTTCCGATCGCCTTCGAGGACAACTGGATCATGATCATCGTGCAGGAGGAGCCGACCGGGATCCGAACGATGTTCGACTGCACCAGGTTCTGGCGCGACGGTCGCGTGGACCCGCTCACCACGGTCGATGCGACCATCGACTACCGCCCCGGCACCCGCATCCCGACCGGAGCCCACGTCGACGTGGTCACACGCAGCGGCGAGCGACTCACCCTGGAGGTCGAATCGCGACAGTTCGCACCGATCGCACTGGGTGGTGGTTACGGCGGCGATTCGCAGTGGGCCCACGGCTCATGGAAGGGCGAGGGCTTCACCGAGCGGGTCACCCACGACATGACCGATCCGGCTGTGCTGGCGACCACGCCGTTCAGCATGATCGACCATTCCGGTCACTTCGTGTTGACCGACGGAGACGGCGTGCGGCACGAAGGCCATGGGTTGTTCGAGCACGGAGCGCTGGGCCGCCACGACCCGTCGGGGTTCTCCGACTGGTTCACCCTGGCGCCCTGACCGGTTCGACCCAGCTGAATACTGCGCACCCGGATTCTGACCAGACGAACCGGGCCGACGACCGTGCCCTCACAGGTCGAGAGAGGTGTTGGCGCCGCACAGCACGATGCACAGCGTGCTGCCGGGAGCCGGGGTGACCCGACCGGTCAGGACCGCGGCCACGGCAGCAGCGGTGCCGTGTTCGACGACCACCCGCAGGTTCTCCCACAGGCGCCGTCGGGCCTCGATGAGGTCGGCGTCGTCGACGACGACGGAATCGACCTCGCGGTCGGCGACGGAAGCCCAGCAGATGTCGCCGACCCTGGTGGCGCCCAGCGAATCCGACGCGATGCTGTCCAGCGTGACGTCGACCGGCGCGCCGGTGCGGCGCGCCTGGTCGAAGCATGACGCGCCACGCGGTTCCACGCCGACCAGACGATCGCCGGCACGGAGGGTGGCCGCGAGGCCCGCGAGCAGACCGCCGCCGCCGACGCAGGCGACCGTCGTGAGTGGCCCCTCGACGTCGTCGGCGAGTTCGAGGCCGATGGTCCCGGCACCGGCCGCCACCGGGATCTGGTCGTACGCGTGCAGCAGCAGCGCGCCGGTCTCGGTCGCCAGTCGGGAAGCGGCATCGGCCGCCTGCTGATAGTGGTCACCGATCTGGTGGACGGTCGCACCGAGTCGGCGCAGGGAGTCGATCTTGACCGGCGGAGCGGTCTCGGGCACCACCACGGTGGCCTCGGTGCCGGCCAGACGCGCGGCCCAGGCCGCGCCGATGGCGGCGTTGCCGCCCGAGGCGACCAGCACGCCCGCGTCGCCGAGCCGACCGTCGGCGCGTGCGGACAGGATCGCGTTCAGGCTGCCGCGTGCCTTGAAACACCCGCCGAACTGGGTGAATTCGTGCTTGAGGACCACCTCGATGGGGCCCGACGGCACTTCGACGGACAACCGTTGGGTGGGGGTGCGACGGACGAGGCCGTCGATCCGTCGGGCAGCCTCGCGGATCTGCCCGGACTCCAGGCGGTGTGGATCGCTCACAGCTCGCACGCTACCGCTCGTCCCCATATCGGATCCCGGATGGAACAATGACGGTGTGACCGCAACTCGACTCGATGGCAAGGCGACCCGCGACGAGATCTTCACCGATCTCGCGGAACGGGTCGCGAAGCTGCGCGCCGCGGGCGTGGTCCCCGGACTCGGCACTGTTCTGGTCGGGGACGATCCCGGATCGCAGTCCTACGTACGCGGTAAGCACGCCGACTGCGCGAAGATCGGCGTCTCCTCGATCCGCAAGGACCTCCCCGCGGATGCGACCACCGAGGAACTGAACGCGGCCATCGACGAGCTCAACGCCGATCCGGCCTGCACCGGCTACATCGTGCAGTTGCCGCTGCCCCGTCACCTCGACGAGAACGCTGCACTGGAGCGCATCGACCCGGAGAAGGACGCCGACGGTCTGCACCCGATCAACCTCGGCCGTCTGGTCCTGGGGAAGGAGTCGACACTCCCGTGCACGCCGCGGGGTGTCATCCACCTGCTGCGGCGGTACGACATCCCGATCGCCGGCGCCCATGTGACAGTTGTCGGCCGCGGCGTCACGATCGGCCGGCCCATCGGACTGCTGCTCACCCGGCGAAGCGAGAACGCAACCGTCACCCTGTGTCATACCGGCACCCGTGACCTGGCCGCCGAGGTCGCTCGCGCCGACATCGTGGTCGCTGCGGCCGGGGTGCCGCACCTGATCACCGCCGACATGGTCAAGCCCGGGGCCGCGGTCATCGACGTCGGCGTCAGCCGCACCGACGACGGCCTCACCGGAGATGTGGCGCCCGACGTCTGGGAGGTCGCCGGGCATGTCTCACCCAACCCCGGTGGTGTCGGCCCGCTCACACGAGCGTTCCTGCTGGTCAACGTGGTGGAGCGTGCAGAAGCGCAACTCGCGGAGGCGGCCGGGTGACCTCCGGCGGGATCGAACCGCGGACCGAGCGTCTGCGGCGCGCCCGACACCTGCGTGCCTACCTGGTGCAGGTTCCCTACCTGCTGGTTCTGTTGGCCGGGCTGGTCGCGGCAGTGCTGGTGTTGTTCGATCGCTGGCGCCGCGGGGCTTTCGTGTTCGGTTCCGCATTACTTCTAGCATCACTTCTCCGGGCCCTCATACCGACGTCTCGCGCGGGTCTTCTGCAGGTGAGAGGTCGTTTCTTCGATGTGGTGGCCACCGCTGCGGTGGGCGCGACCATCCTCTGGTTGGCCACGTCGATCGATCCTTTGGGCACAGATTGATTACAATAGAGACACACGCGTGACCTGAGGTCGATCCATGCTGGTCGGACCCGGTTGCGCCGACCGATTTCCGACACGCCCGAAGGGCACCCGGTGCTGCCGGGCGCAGACGACAGCGGGGGAACGTATCACTACGACGATCACCGAGGACACGACAACTCCAGGCGGGTCGACGTCTCTTGGCGTATCTGCAGGCGGTGGAATGATCCACTACGTCCTGCTGACGCGCGACGACTCGGGCCGCAACGTCGTGGACACCCGGGTCATCGACGTGGACCGCAGTGACGGACTCGACACCGCCGGCCGCGTCAACGCAGGCATCGACCTGATGCTCGGCGCGGCACGCGACGGCGGGCTGTCGGTCGGGCCCATCGGTGTCTCCTCACGGACCGGACCACAGCGGCGTGAACTCCGCTCCCGCGGGTCGGGACCCCGACGCCAGATCCACCTGGTCGACGAGGATGCCGCCATCGTGGAGTACCTGTCGTCGACCGGTCAGATCGACCGGTTCGGTTCCGTGGTCGTCGTCGACTGCGGCGACACCGGCATGTCCGTCTTCACCGTCGACCCGGCGACCAAGCGCATCAGCGATGTCCAGCGCTCCAAGGTGCTCAGCGGGCAACAACTCGACCGCGCGATCGTGCGGTGGCTGGCAGTGGACGAGACCGTCGGCGAGGGCGGTCTGCGGACCCGTCAGCAACGCACCGCGCTGCTGAGCGTGTGCCGCACCGCCAAAGAAGAGCTGGCGAACGCCGGCACCGGCGATGCCGAATCGATCCTGCTGGCCGACGGCGCCGGGCGGGTGAGCCTCACGGCCGCCACCGTCGAGAGCGCTGCTGCGCCGATGGTCGCCGAGGCCCGCACACTGCTGGAGCACTACGTCGGCGATGCCCGCGCTCGTGGTGGCCGGCCGCCCGAGGCCGTCGTCTTCGTCGGCGGTCTGGCGAACCTGCCGATCGTCGGCAGCATGGCGGGGACGTCCTTCGGTGAGGTCGTGCGGCCGGAGTCGCCGGAACTGGCCGCCGCGACCGGCGCCGCGATCCTGGCTCGGGCCTCTGCAGGTCTGACCACACGCCTGGCGTTCATCGGTGGCCGCCGCCCCCGCCAGTGGCTGTCGGCGGCACCGCTCGCCGTCGTCGGTGCGATCCTGGCTGCCGCACTGATGACCGTCTACGCGGTCAGCTCGTCGTTGACCGGTCAGTCGGGTCCCGCGCCGTCGCCGGCGCCGACATCGGTGGCCACCAGTGAGGCGACCGCCGAGCAGGAGTCGAGCTCCCAACCGGCCGTTGCCACGACGGTGGCCCCGCCGACGACCGAGTTGCCCGACGTTCAGCTGCCGGTGCCGACGACGGTTGCCCCGGCGCCGCGCACCGAACAGCGCTGGAACGACTCGCCGGGATGGGCGACCACTGAACTGCCGCCCTCGACGCCGCCGACGACCGACACCAAGACGTTGTCCCCGTACCCGCTACCGGCGATTCCGTGGCCGGAAGGCCAACCGGCACCGACCATTCCGCGTGGCTGGCTACCGGAGGGCTGGGCGCCCCCGACGACGACGGCTCCGCAGACCCCGCGCCCGCCGCAGCTCTCGCCGACGCGCGAGCAGGCCCCGGGTGGTCAGGCACAGAACGGCCAGGCTCAGAGTGGCCAGGCACCGGAGGGTCGATCGGCGGCTCCGCGCGCCCCCGAGGCGCGAGCCCCGCAGACCTCGACGTCGGGAGCCGGCGTACCGTCGGTGCCCGCACCGCGATAGACCGCGCTGCCTCAGATCGCCGATCCCCGTCCGTGGGTGGTCGGGTCGGGTCAGCCGCGCGCGAGTTCGACGGTGCGCTTGAGCAATTCGCTGATCGCGTCGAATTCGGTGAGGAATCCGTCGTGACCGCGGTCGGATCGGATGACCTGCAGTCCGCCGACGCAGTTCCCGAGCGACTCGGCGATCTCGACCTGTAACCGCAACGGGTACAGGCGATCCGAATCGATCCCGCCCACGACCACCGGAACCGTGCACCCGGCGAGGGCGGCCTCGATGCCGCCGCGTCCGCGTCCGACGTCGTGGTTGTTGAGCACCTTGCTGAGTACGACGTAACTGCTCGCGTCGAAGCGCCCGACCAGCTTGTCGGCCTGATGCTCGAGGTAGCTCTGGACGGCGTACCGTCCGCCGTCCAGCGGATTCTCGTCCCCCTGCGCCGAATTGGCGAAACGGTCGTCGAGTTCGACCTCACCCCGATAGGTGAGATGGGCTATGCGGCGGGCGATCCGGAGCCCGGCGGTGGGTGCCGAGCCGGAGTCGTGGTAGTCGCCGCCCTGCCAGTCGGGATCCGAGGTGATGGCTGCGATCTGGGTGGTCTGGGTGCCGATCTGGTCGCCGGTTGCGCGTGCACCCACGGCCAGCACCAGCGCGCTCCGCACGCGGTCGGGGTACTCGATGACCCACTCGAGTGCGCGGGCCCCTCCCATCGACCCGCCGAGCACGGCGCCGACCACGGCGATGCCGAGGCGGTCCATCAGGGCCACCTCGGCACGCACCTGGTCGAGAACGGTGATCTCGGGGAATCGCGAACCCCAGGCGTGTCCGTCGGGGTGCGGCGATGCCGGACCCGTCGAACCTCGGCAGCCGCCGAGGACGTTCGCCGAGATGACACACCACTCGTCGGTGTCGATCGGGGCGCCCGGACCGATCAGACCGTCCCACCAGCCGGGGGTGGGTTGATCGTCGGTCGCGGGCCCGGTGACGTGCGAGTCACCGGTCAACGCGTGCAGAGTCACGATGACGTTGTCGCGAGACGGCGACAACGTCCCCCAGCGCTGGAACGCCAGGGTGACGTCGTCGATGGTCTGGCCGCTGTCGAGTGCGATCGACCCGACCGAGACACTCGTCATCTGTCCGTCCGGGATGGTCTCCCAGTCGGAGCCGGAGGCCTCGGTCTGCGGGTCGACGTTCACCGACATTGATCACTCACGCGTGTGTACCTCGTACTCCCTAGGCCGTCCCGGCAGCGGCGAAGCCCTGCTCCAGGTCGGCGAGGATGTCCTCGATGCCCTCGATGCCGACCGCGAGACGGACCAGCCCCGGGGTGACGCCCGCGGCCAGCTGCTCCTCCGGGGTGAGCTGGCTGTGGGTGGTCGACGCGGGATGGATGACCAGCGATCGCACGTCGCCGATGTTGGCGACGTGGCTGTGCAGGGTCAGTGCATCGACGAAGCGCTTGCCCGCGTCGACGCCACCGGTGATCTCGAAGGCGACGATCGCGCCCTGGCCCTTGGGCGCCAGTTCCTGACCGCGGGTGTACCACGGCGAGGACTTGAGCCCCGCGTAGGCGACCGACTCGACCAGCGAGTGGCTCTCGAGGAAGGCCGCGACGCGCTGTGCATTGGCGACGTGGCGTTCGATGCGCAGGCTCAGCGTCTCGAGTCCCTGCGAGAGCAGGAACGCGTTGAACGGCGAGATGGCTGCACCGGTGTCACGCAGCCACTGCACCCGCGCCTTGAGCGCGAACGCCGGCGCACCGAGGTCGGCGAAGACCGCCCCGTGGTAGCTGGGGTCCGCGGTGGTGAAGCCGGGGAACAGGTCCTTGCCGTCGCGCTGCACGCGCCAGTCGAAGGTCCCGCCGTCGACGATGACGCCGCCGATGGCGGTGCCGTGGCCACCGATGTACTTGGTGGCCGAATGCACGACGATGTCGGCACCGTGGGCGAGCGGACTGATCAGATAGGGGGTCGCGACCGTGTTGTCGACGATCAGCGGCACACCGTTGCGGTGCGCGACCTCGGAGATGCCCTTGATGTCGAGGATCTCGTTGTTCGGGTTCGAGATCGTCTCACCGAAGAACGCGCGGGTGTTCTCCTTGGTCGCGGCCTGCCACGACTCGGGGCTCTCGGGGTCCTCGACGAACGAGACCTCGATGCCGAGCTTCGGCAGGGTGTAGTGGAAGAGGTTGAACGTGCCGCCGTAGAGGCGGGGGCTCGACACCACGTGACCACCGGTCTCGACGATGTTGAGGATCGCGTAGGTCTCGGCGGCCTGCCCCGACGCGACCAGGAGTGCGGCGACACCGCCCTCGAGGGCAGCGATGCGCTGCTCGACGGCATCCTGCGTCGGGTTCATGATCCGGGTGTAGATGTTGCCGGGCTCGGCGAGGCCGAAGAGGTCGGCCGCGTGTTGCGTGTCGTTGAAGACGTACGACGTGGTCTGGTACACGGGCAGCGCACGCGCGTTGGTCGCGGTGTCGGCGTTCTGGCCGGCGTGGATCTGCTTGGTCTCGAAGCTCCAGAGATCTACTGGATTGGCTTCGGTGGTCCCGTCGGTGCTTGCGTCAGACATGACGATTGATCACTTTCTCGGTCGGCAGGGACGACATCCCTGGATCTGGGGCCCGACCTTCGGACCCGCGCTTGCCGGGGAGGAACGCGAACGCACCCCCACAACCTGGTCATCACCCGGAGCACCCCACCGCGGTTGGAGGGTTGCCGTTCAGCAAGCCGGGGCTTGACGCTGACACTCATGACCTGGCGACAAGGATATAACACGGGTTCAAACGACTGGGAACCCTCCTGATCCGACCGATCGGAACCTTGTGCGCGACACGGTAGGACGGCGTTTCGCGGCGGTCTCCGCGCCGTGTGTCGGGACACGTCGGGGCCGACTCGGCGGTCGTCGCATGACGACCGCCGAACCGGCCCTGTTCGGTACGCCCGGTGGTGGTGCCGGCTATCCGGCCACGAAGTCCAGTAGCGCGGGGGTCACGATCTCGGCATGGGTGATGCCGATGCCGGGCGGGGGCCAGCTCCTGCGGCTCCCAGGACGCGCCGTCGAGTGGGAAGCCGTGGATGAGCACCAGTGGTCGGCCGGAGCCGCGATCGGTGAAGTGGATGTCGACGGGATGGTCGTTCTCGGAGCCGACGGTGACGAATGGCATCGGATCGTTCCTCTATTACTGCTGATCGGACAACGGTTCGACCGGTTCGACGCCGACCGCACACGTATCTGTTCGATCGCGGATGCGCTCGCGGTGGTCGGCGACCGCTGGTCGTTGCTCGTGGTCCGCGAGGTCGCCGGGGAGCGCACCGATGCGAAGGCATCCGCGATCGCACCGGCGCGCCGCGCCAGGTCCTCACCTCACGACTGCGCAAACTCGAGGACGCGGGCGTCCTCGAGCGGACTCCCTATCGAGAGCGCCCACTGCGCCATGAGTACGTGCTCACCGACGCCGGGCGCGACCTCTTCCCGGCGCTCGCCACCCGGCGTACCTGGGGGCAACGGCACGCCACCGGCGACTGAGCCTCGTCGACCGGCAATTCGTCCGCCCCGGGCGGCGCCGACACCGACCGGGGCCCGGCCGACGCCTCCCGAGAAACGCCCGCCGGGGCCTTCACCTCGGTGATCGCCTGTGAACGAAGTCACCGGTACATCCGGGAAGGGAGCGGGAGTTGGACCGGTTGAGGAGCAGGTGTCCTCGAGCCCTGCCCCCAGTGACCTGACCGCCACCGAGTCCCGGATCCACACGTCGGCGACACCCGACGCTGCCTCGACATCGCCGGGGGCGCCGGTGTCGGGTCGGGTCCGTCGCCGCGCGATCATCGCGCTCGGGCTGGGCGGCTTCGGCATCGGCACCACCGAGTTCGTGGCGATGGGCCTGCTGCCCAACATCGCCGACACCCTGCGCATCACCGAACCCACGGCGGGCCACGTCATCAGCGCGTATGCCCTGGGCGTCGTGGTCGGCGCCCCGCTCATCGCGGCACTCACCGCACGGATGTCGCGACGCACCCTACTGATCGGACTGATGGTCGCGTTCACCGTCGGCAACCTCGCCACCGTGTTCGCCCCGACGTATGGCTGGCTGATGGCGGCGCGGTTCGTCGCCGGACTGCCGCACGGTGCCTACTTCGGTGTCGCCGCATTGGTCGCGGCGCATCTGGCCGGGCCCCGCGGCCGGGCAAAGGCGGTCGGGCAGGTGATGCTCGGTCTCTCGGTCGCCAATGTCGCGGGCGTGCCGGTCGCGACGATGCTGGGCGAGACCTTCGGATGGCGGATCGCCTTCGCGCTGGTGGTCGTCATCGGAGTGCTGACCATCGGCGCGCTGTTCCGCAGTCTCCCGGCGCTCGCCGACATGCGGGTGACCAACCCGGTCACCGAGCTCGGGGCACTCACCCGCCCACAGGTGCTGCTCACCCTGCTCATCGGTGTCGTCGGCGGCGGCGGGATGTTCGCGTTCTACACCTACCTCAACACGGCGCTCACCTCGCTCAGCGGCGCATCGGTGTCCGTCGTGCCGATCGCGTTGATGCTCTTCGGGATCGGTATGGTGGTCGGTGCTCTCGTCGGTGGCGCTGCCGCAGACCGCAGCGTGGGCGGAGCCATCCTCGGTGCCCTCACTGCGACGGCGATCACCCTGGCCGCCTTCTCGGTGCTCGTCGGAAGCCTGTGGGCCGCACTGGCACTCACCTTTGTCGTCGGCGTCACCGGTACCGCGCTGGTGCCGGCGTTGCAGACCCGACTGATGGACGTCGCCGAGGACGCCCAGACCCTGGCAGCCGCGCTGAACCACTCGGCTCTCAACGCCGCGAACGCCACCGGGGCCTGGCTGGGCGGTGTGGTGATCGCCGCCGGTTACGGCTATTCGGCCCCCTCGCTGCTGGGTGCGGGTCTCGCCCTCGGCGGGATCGTCGTACTCGGCGTCGCGGTGGTCACCCGCCGTCGACGCGCCGCCTAGCCCGAAAACGTAGAAGGAGTTCCCGGAAACCGGGAACTCCTTCTACGAAATCGCGGGGTGTCAGGTCACTCGACGTCCGGCGGGCGCGCGACCAGCTGCGCGGTGTAGAGCTGTTCTCCCAGACGATCGATCAGCTCCAGCTGTGTCTCGAGGTAGTCGATGTGGTGTTCCTCGTCGGCCAGGATGGTCTCGAACAGCTTCGCCGAGGTGATGTCGCCCTTGCTGCGGCACAACGCGATCCCGGGGCGGAGGCGTTCGACGACCTCGACCTCGATGGCCAGATCGGATTCGAACTGCTCGCGCAGCGTCTGACCGATCCGCAGGGGGAGCAGCTTCTGGTAGTTCGGCAGGCCCTCCAGGAAGAGGATTCGGTCGGTGAGGATCTCCGCGTGGGTCATCTCCTCGATCGACTCGGCGCGGCTCTTGGCCGCCAGCTCGGTCAGTCCCCAGTTCGCCTGCATCTTCGAGTGCAGGAAGTACTGATTGATCGCCGTCAGCTCGCTGGTGAGCTGATCGTTGAGGAGTGCGATCACTTCGTCGTCGCCGCGCATGCCAGACCTCCGTTCGCCGCTGCGGCGAACCGTAACACGCAGAAATGACCCCGCGCCGGGTTTGGCGTGAGGTGGTTCTTCGGTCGTGTCGGTCAGGCAGCGGTCGTGGCGGTACTGGTCCTCTCGGTGATGATCTCGCAGAGTCGCTCGATGCAGGTGCCGCATCCTTCGCCAGCGCCACAGCGTTCGCCGATCGCATCCGGCGTCTCGGCGCCGTCGTCGAAGTGCTGGTGCACCTCGGCCTCGGTCACCGCGCGGCAGATACAGACGAACATGGCTTCACCTCATCAAAACGATTAGGTAAGGGTTACATAAACGTCTGCCGATGTGCAAGGGTTGGCTAACCTCCGCCGCGACCCGATGACGGCAGCTGATCGTGTCGGCAGGCGCCCCTATGATGACCAACCGTGTCCTTCGCCATCACCACCGTGAACGTGAACGGGATCCGAGCCGCCGTCAAACATCGCTCATCCACCAACCGGGGGCTGGTGCCCTGGTTGGCCGGCGCCGAGGCCGACATCGTGCTGCTCCAGGAGATCCGGGCCGACGAGGACCAGGCGCGCGACGCCCTCGCGCCGGTTCTCGACGACGGCTGGCATCTCGTGATGACCGAGTCGGTCGTCAAGGGCCACGCCGGAGTCGGGATCCTCAGCCGGCAGGCGGCGACTGCGCACCGTGTGGGCTTCGGCAGCGCCGAGTTCGACGGCGCCGGCCGCTATCTCGAAGCAGACTTCGACATCGACGGCCGGCAGGTGACGGCGGCCAGCCTCTACCTCCCCAAGGGTGCCGCCGAGACCGACGACCCCAAAGACGTCGCGAAGTTCGCCGAGAAGAAGCGCTTCCTCGACGAGTTCGGCGATCATCTGACCACCCTCGCCCGACGCCGACGCGCGGTCGCGGTCGGCGGCGACTGGAACATCGCGCCCGCCGAGGCCGACATCAAGAACTGGAAGGGCAACCGGAAGAGTCCGGGCTTCCTACCGCACGAGCGCGAGTGGGTCGACGATCTGCTGAGGTCACGAGGCTGGTCGGACGTGGTCCGCGATCTGCACCCCGACCAGTCCGGTCCCTACAGCTGGTGGTCCTGGCGCGGCAAGGCCTTCGACAACGACTCCGGATGGCGCATCGACTACCAGCTGGCCAACCGGCGGTTGGCCGAGCAGGCGACGCGTGCCTACGTCGATCGCGCAGACGCCTACGATCTGCGCTGGTCCGATCACGCGCCGGTCACCGTCGTCTACGGGTGATCATCGACGCACCGACGCTGACGTCGGGTGGCACCGGTTGTCTGAGAGACTGATCCGATGAGCAGTGACGTTCCGGGCACGGGTGGCGCACAGCGCAGCCGGGTCCTGTCGGGCATCCAGCCCACCAGCAATTCGTTCCACCTCGGCAACTACCTCGGCGCGGTGCGGCAGTGGGTCGACCTGCAGGACGATTTCGACGCGTTCTACTTCATCCCCGACATGCATGCGATCACGGTGTCGTACGAGCCGAAGGAGCTACGCGAGCGGACCCGACGCAGTGTGGCCCAGTTGCTGGCGGTCGGGGTGGATCCCGAGCGCGCGACGATCTACGTCCAGTCGCACGTCCCCGAGATCGCACAGCTGACCTGGGTCCTGTCCTGCATCACCGGTTTCGGTGAGGCCAGCCGGATGACGCAGTTCAAGGACAAGTCGGCGCGGCAGGGCACCGACGCCGCTGGCGTCGGATTGTTCACCTATCCGATCCTGATGGCCGCCGACATCCTCGCCTTCGAGATCGACCGGGTGCCCGTCGGCGAAGACCAGCGGCAGCATCTCGAGCTGACCCGCGACCTCGCGCAACGCTTCAACACCCGCTTCGGCGCGACGTTCACGGTGCCGCAGCCGCACATCGTGAAGGAGTTCGCCAAGATCTACGACCTCCAGAACCCGACAGCGAAGATGAGCAAGTCGGCGGCCTCCGACAGCGGCCTGATCAACCTTCTCGACGAGCCGAAACGGTCGGCCAAGAAGATCCGATCCGCCGTCACCGACACCGGTCGCGCGATCATCTTCGACCCGGTCGAGAAGCCGGGCGTCAGCAATCTGCTCACGATCCAGGCCGCTCTGCGCGGCGTCCAGGTGGACGAGTTGGTTTCCGCCTACGCCGGAAAGGGGTATGGCGATCTCAAGGTCGACACCGCCGAGGTGCTGACCGAGTTCGTGACCCCGCTGCGAGGTCGGGTCGCCGAACTGACCGAGGACCCCGGCTACATCGACTCGATCCTCGCCGCCGGTGCCGAACGGGCGCGTGGCGTCGCCGCCGCGACGTTGGCGACGGTGTATGACAGAGTCGGGTTCCTGGCCCCAGCCTGAGGAGATCAGGAGCGGGACGAGCCCGGGACCCGAGGTGACCGGGACCCGAAGCGAGACCCGGACTTGAAGCGAGACTGGGACCTGAAGCGAGACTGGACCACCTGATCCGACGGGAGACGGCACCGATGAGTTCCGCGATCGATTCGGCGAAGAAGACCGTGGACGAGGGCACCGCCCGGTTCGCCGACGCCAGACAGCGGTGGCCGTGGCTGGATCACCTCATGAACACGGTGCAGCGCTACAACGATCGCCGTGGCAACGTCTATGCCGCTGCGATCAGCTTCAACGGCATCCTCGCGTTGGTTCCGATCGTGATGGTGATCTTCGCGTTGGCCGCCTTCGTGCTGGCCAACCAGCCCGACCTGATCGCGCAGCTCAAGGACGCGGTGGTCAAGGCGATGCCCGAGGGACTCGACACGCAGATCGACGATCTGATCGACTCGGCCATCGACTCGCGCACCGCGGTCGGCATCGTCGGTCTTCTCGGTGCCGCGTTCACCGGTATCGGTTGGATCTCGGGTGTGCGTGTCGGATTCACCGAGATGTACGGCGGCCGGGTCGAGCGCAACGCCGTCATGTCCAAGGTCTGGGACCTGGTCACCTTCTTGGTCCTGGGGCTCGCGTTCGCGGTCACGTTGGGGCTCACCGCCCTCGGCAACAGCGGACTCGTGCACCGGTTGCTGTCGTGGGTCGGGCTCGACGACGCGTCGTGGGCACCGATCCTGATCCGGATCGTGTCGATCCTGGTCTCGGTGCTGGCGTCGTGGTTGCTCTTCACCTTCGTGCTGGCCCGACTCCCGCTGGTGCCGCTGCCGTACCGCAACACCCTGAAGGCCGGACTCGTCGTGGCGATCGCCTTCGAGATCGTCAAGACAGTCGGTGGCATCTACCTGAAGTCGGTGCTCGGTAGCCCGGCAGGCATCGCCTTCGGTCCCATCATCGGCATCATGGTGTTCGCCTACCTCGCATCCCGGATCGTGCTGTACGCCAGTGCGTGGTGCGCCACCGACCCGCTCAACGCCGAGTATCAGGTGATCGAGGAGACCGACGGCGACATCGAGCGCGGGCCGGTCACCATCGCCCCCGCCTACGACGTGCATCCCGTGCCCAAGCCGGCCACCCTGGCCGCTGCCGCCGGATTCGGAGCTGCGCTCAGCGCGATCCTGGCCTGGTTGCTCCGGCGCTGACCTCACGGACCGTCGCTCCGGGCAGCGCAAGTCGGCGCGAGGTCGCAGCCGTAGGGTCGCCGCTACGCAGTCACTCCTCGTCAAATCACTGGCTGTCGGGTCACCGACGCGAGAAGCGGCCCAGTCCCACCGACAGCAGGATCAGGGCGATCACCGTGAGTCCGAGGCCGACGAGCAGTCGCATCGGCCAGCTCGACGGGCCTGTGTCGCTGTGTGTCGACGCACGTTGCGCGGCAGCGGGATTCGTGGTCGGTGCGACGGTGTCGCCGGTGTCCTGGCGCGCGGCGGCAGCGTCACCCGAGTCGGTGTCCAGCGAGCCGACCCGGGTCCCGGCCGGGCTGTGGAACCCGTAGTCGATCATCCGCGCAGCCTGGTCCCAATAGGAGTTTCCCTCGTAGGTGAGACCGAACATCTGCACGATGACAAGGGTCCGACCGTCGCGCTGAACGGCGCCGACGAAGGTCTTGCGAGCGTCGTCGGTGTAACCGGTCTTGCCGCCGATCATGCCCGGATATCCGTCCAGCAGCATGTGATTCGACGTCTGCATCAGGTACGCGGGATGGTCCTTGTCCTCAGGGACGTCGAGCCGACGCGGGTAGCCGGGGAACCGATAGGTCGGCAACGCGATGAGCTCGCGGAAGAGGTCGTCGCGCATCGCCGCGCGGAAGATCACGGCGAGATCGTAGGGGGACGACGACATCCCGGGTGCATCGAGACCGGAGGGACTGGCGGCCCGCGTGTCGAGGGCGCCCAGTTCGCGCGCCTTGGTGTTCATCTTCGCCAGCGTCTGCTCGCGGCCGCCGAGTTCTCGGGCGAGGGCGGTCGCACAGTCGTTGCCGGACACCACGATCAGCCCCGTGAGCAGCTGGCGGTTGGTGTACTTTCCGCGCGGTCCCATCCCGCACGAGTCACCCTCGGCCATCCAGTCCTCATCGGTGGCCTCGACAGTCGTGTCGAGTTCGAGTTCGTCGATGGCGACCAGTGCCAGCAGCACCTTGATGGTCGAGGCCGGTCGGTAGCGACCGTGTGGATCCTTCGCCGCGATCACGTCACCGGAGTCGAGGTCGGCGATCAGCCATCCCGACGACGTGAGATCACGGGGGAGTGCGCCGGCGGCGGGATCGTGGACCACGCCGCATCCGGCCAGTCGGCTGCCGCCGCGGGGAGACTCGGGGACGGGCAGCGGGGGTGGGGTGGTCGAGCCGGGCGCGACGACCTCGGAGGTGTCGACCGGCGGAGGCGTGCCCACCTTGTGCGGACAGTGGTCGGTGGCAGGCGTGGGGACCGGCGCCGCATGCGTCGGTGCTGCGCCGATGCCCGCCAGGGCGCCGATGATGACCGTGACCAGGATCGCCGTGATGACACGCGCCCCCGAACGCGGTGAGTGATGGCTCACCGCAGGGAATCTACCAGCGCCACCGGCCGGTGTTCGCCGATGAGCGCGGGCCTTAACCAACCGGCTCCGACCGGGACGGCATGAGGCGCGGTGGCGGCGCACTGACCCCGGCGGGTCGGGGCTCTGTGGGGTGAGGTCTCGCGGGTCGGAGCCCTGTGGGTTACAGGCCCGTGGGGTGCCGCCCGCGTAGCCGGTCAGAGGAGTGAGTACGCCTCCGTCAGCACCGACCGCAGGATCTGTTCCATCGCGTCGAAGTCGGCGGTACCCGCGATGAGTGGCGGGGCCAACTGCACGACCGGATCGCCGCGGTCGTCGGCGCGGCAGTACAGGCCGGCATCGAACAGGGCCGACGAGAGGAAGCCGCGGAGGATGCGCTCGGACTCGGCCGGGGTGAAGGTTTCCTTGGTGGCCTTGTCCTTCACCAGCTCGATCCCGTAGAAGTAGCCCTCGCCGCGCACGTCGCCGACGATCGGCAGGTCGTGCAGCCGCTCGAGTGTCGAGCGGAAGATGCTCGCATTGGTCTTCACGTGATCGTTGAGGCCCTCGCGCTCGAAGATGTCGAGGTTGGCGAGGGCGACCGCCGACGACACGGGGTGACCGCCGAAGGTGTAGCCGTGCGGGAAGGTTGTGGTCCCGTCGCGGAACGGCTCGAACAGGCGATCGCTGGCGATCATCGCGCCGATCGGCGAGTACCCCGACGTCATTCCCTTTGCGCAGGTGATGATGTCGGGCACGTATCCGAAGTCGTCGCAGGCGAACATCGACCCGATGCGGCCGAAGGCGCAGATCACCTCGTCGGACACCAACAACACGTCGTATTCGTCGCAGATCTCTCGTACCCGCTCGAAGTAACCCGGTGGGGGCGGGAAGCACCCGCCCGCGTTCTGGACCGGCTCCAAGAACACGGCGGCGACGGTGTCGGGCCCCTCGAACTCGATGGCCTCGGCGATCCGGTCCGCAGCCCAGCGCCCGAACTTCTTCGGGTCGTCCCCGAGGTCGTCCGCCGCGCGGTAGATGTTGGTGTTCGGCACACGGAAGCCGCCGGGGGTCAGCGGCTCGAACATCGACTTCATCGCCGGCACCCCGGTGATCGCCAGCGCTCCCTGCGGGGTCCCGTGATAAGCCACCGCGCGTGAGATCACCTTGTGCTTGGTGGGTTTGCCGGTCAGCTTGAAGAAGTGTTTGGCCAGCTTCCAGGCGCTTTCCACCGCCTCGCCGCCGCCGGTGGTGAAGAAGACGCGGTTGAGATCGCCGGGTGCGTACGCGGCCAGACGCTCGGCCAGTTCGATCGCCGACGGTGTCGCGTACGACCAGAGCGGGAAGAAGGCCAGCTCCTTTGCCTGCCGGGCAGCGGCGTCGGCGAGTTCCTCGCGGCCGTGGCCGGCCTGTACCACGAACAGTCCGGCCAGCCCGTCGATGTACTCGCGGCCACGGTCGTCGTAGATCTTCATTCCGTCGCCGCGCACGATCACCGGCGGCCGGATCGCGTCGCCGTGTCGCGCGAAGTGTCCCCAGAGGTGGGCTGCACTGCGTGCGCCCAGGTCGGTCGATTCGGTGGTTGCGGTCATCGGGTGCCCCAATTGTATTGTTGTTTCACGAGTTTGAGGTAGACGAGGGTTTCCGTGGCGGTCACGCTGGTGTGCACGCGCACCTTGTGGTTGAGGATCTGGAGCAGGTGATCGTCGTCCTCGCACACCACTTCGATGAGGATGTCGAAGGAGCCGGCCGTCAGGACCACGTAGTCGATCTCGGGGCTCTGCGACAGTTGGTCGGCGAGCGCCTCGGTGTCACCCGTGCAGCGGATACCGATCAGCGCCTGCCGATGGAAGCCGAGTTTCAGGGGGTCGGTCACCGCGACGACCTGGAGCAGCCCGGAGTCGCTCAGCTTCTGTACACGGTTGCGCACAGCAGCTTCGGACAACCCGACGGACTTGCCGATGGACGCGTACGAGCTGCGGCCGTCGGCCTGCAGGTGCTCGATGATCTTCTTGGCCACCGAGTCCAGATGGGGCGGAGTGGAGTCTGGCACTCCCTGATCGTGACGGATTCCGGAGTTCGAGGCAAGGATCCACGGGGAATTCGTCGTTGCGACCACTCCATTCGTCAGGAATCCGCATCAGAGGGCTGTTACGATCGGCGGGTATGGCGACCAGGACAGTGCCGACGAGTTGGATCAACGGTAGAGCGCGGGTCGGCGCGGGTCCCGGCTTCACGTTGATGAACCCTGCGACCGACCGCCCGATCTCCGCGATGCTCCTCGGTGAGGCCGCCGACGTCGACGATGCGGTGGCATCGGCACGCATCGGCCAACGTGACTGGGGCGCAGCGCCTCCCGCCGAGAGGTCGGCGGTGCTCCGCACCCTCGCACGACTCCTCGAGAGCCGTTCCGGCGACCTCGTCGACGACGAGGTCGCCCACAGCGGACGGTCCGTACGGCTTGCGGCGGAGTTCGACATCCCCGGCAGCATCGACCACGTCGACTTCTACGCCGGCGTCGCCCGCGATCTCGACGGCAAGGCGTCGGCGGAGTACTCGCCCGACCACACATCGTCCATCCGTCGAGAGCCGGTCGGGGTAATCGGGTCCATCGCTCCGTGGAACTACCCGCTGCAGATGGCGATGTGGAAGGTGATGCCCGCGCTGGCCGCCGGGTGCGCAGTGGTCCTCAAGCCGTCGGAGCTGACACCGCTGACCACGCTGCTGCTTGCCGAGCTGGCGACGGAGGCGGGTCTGCCCGACGGTGTGTTGAACGTCGTCGTCGGTACCGGTGCGGAGGTCGGGGCGGCTCTCGCCGGGCACACCGACATCGACATGGTGACCTTCACCGGGTCCACTGACGTCGGGCGGCTGGTCATGTCCCAGGCCGCGCGCCACGGTCGACGTGTGCAGTTGGAGCTCGGCGGCAAGGCGCCGTTCGTCGTGTTCGACGATGCCGACCTCGATGCCGCCGTCAACGGTGCGGTGGCCGGATCGCTGATCAACGCCGGACAGGACTGCACCGCGGCGACCAGGGCCATCGTGGCGGAGTCGTTGTACGACGACTTCGTCGCCGGTGTCGGCGAGGTCATGTCGCGGGTGTCGGTGGGCGATCCCACCGACCCCTCGACCGACATGGGGTCGCTCAGTTCGCATCCGCATCGGAAGAAGGTCGCCGCGATGGTCGATCGTGCGGTGGCGGCCGGTGCTCGCCTCGTCACCGGCGGCACGGCACCCGACGGACCTGGTTGCTTCTATGCGCCGACGCTGCTCGCCGACGTCACCGAGGACTCCGAGATCTATCGCGACGAGGTGTTCGGTCCGGTGCTCACCGTCAGCTCCTTCGTCGACGACGACGATGCGATCCGCCGGGCCAACGACACCCGCTACGGTCTGGCTGCATCCGCGTGGACGCGAGACGTGTTCCGCGCGCAGCGCGCGTCCCGGGAGATCGCGGCCGGTTGCGTGTGGATCAACGACCACATCCCGATCGTCAACGAGATGCCGCACGGTGGCTACAAGGCATCCGGGTTCGGCAAGGACATGTCGACCTACGCACTCGACGAATACCTGACCGTCAAACACGTCATGAGTGACATCACCGGCGTCGCGCGCAAGGACTGGCAGCGCATCGTCTTCGCCGATGGCGCACAACGTGACGGGACGGTTCCCGACCGTGCCACCTCGGCCGAGGGGTCGCCGGCCGAGGACGCGGTGACCTCATGAGCTGGGCCGGGGAACCCACACCCCGCGGTGTCGCGATGGTCGCACAGGCTCGTCCGACCTCGTACTGGCTCGATCGTGCCGAACGCCCGCGACCGCGACCGCGACTCGCGGGCGAGGTGGCGGCGGACCTGCTCGTCGTCGGTGGCGGGTTCACCGGGTTGTGGACCGCGGTGCAGGCCGCCGAGGCCGATCCCGAACGTCGGGTCGTTCTGGCCGAACGTGATCGAATCGCCGAACACGCCTCGGGCCGCAACGGTGGCTTCTGTGCGGCGAGCATCACCCACGGTCTGTCGAACGGGCTGGATCGGTTCGCCGACGAGTTGCCCGACCTGGTCCGGATGGGCCGCGAGACGCTCGATGCCATCGAGGCGACGCTGGAGCGTCTCGGCATCGACGCCGATGCCGAGCGCACCGGTGAACTCGACATCGCGAACTTCGACTGGCAGGTCGACGAACTGCGGGAATACTCGTCGGAAGGCAGGCGGCTCGGGCTCGACATGCACCTGTTGTCGGAGGACGAGGCCCGCGCGCGGGTCTCCTCGCCGATGGTGGCCGCCGCGGTCCACGATCCGGATGTCATCATGCTCGACCCGGCGAAGCTCGCGTGGGGACTCGCGGCCGCGGCCGAGCGGCTCGGGGTGACGATCCACGAGCACACCGAGATCACCGGACTCCGCGATGACGTACACGGTGTGCGGGCGATGACCGGGTACGGCTCGGTCCTGGCGCGGCGGGTCGTGCTGGCGACGTCGGCGAGCCCGTCGCTGATCCGTCGACTCCGGCTCTACACCGTGCCGGTGTGGGATTACGCCATCGTCACCGAACCGTTGACCGCGGCGCAGCGCTCGGCCATCGGATGGGACGGACGTGAAGGTCTCGCCGACAGCGGGCCGCGGTTTCACTACTTCCGACTCACCGCCGACGATCGGATCCTGTTCGGCGGGTGGGATGCGCTGTACCACTACGGTTCCGGCGCGGGAACCGAGCACGAGTCCGAGCCCCGGGAGTTCGCCGTACTCGGCGAGCACCTGCTGCAGATGTTCCCGCAGCTCGAGGGCATCCGCGCCGATCACGCCTGGGGTGGTGTCATCGACACCTGCTCCCGGTTCTGTGCCTTCTGGGACCGCTCGCACGGCGGCCGGGTGGTGAGCGTCGTCGGATTCACCGGACTGGGCGTGGGTGCCTCCTACTTCGGTGCGCAGACCGCGCTCGACCTGGTCGACGGTCGTGACACCGAACGGACCCGTCTCCAGATGGTCCGGTCGAAGCCCATCCCGTTCCCGCCGGAGCCGTTGCGCTGGTTCGGCATCACGATGACGCGACGAGAACTCGCTCGCAGCGAACGTCGTTACGGGCGGCGCGGTCTGTGGCTGAGCACGCTCGACCGCATCGGGCTGGGGTTCGACAGCTGAGGTCGACGTCGGTGTCGTCCGGGTTCAGCGAACGTACTCGTCGAACCAGCGTCGGATGACGGTCTCGGCGATCGGCCGGGTCGTCGGCTCGACCCGCGCCACGGCGGCTGTCGTCGCGTGCACCGCGTCCTCGCCGAGGTGGGTGGTCAACTCGGTGCGGTAGTCCTCGATCTCGAGCCACTCGTCGAACAGGGCTGCGTCGACCTCCAGGTGGAACTGGACGCCGTAGCTTCCCCGGTGCCGGAACACCTGGTTGGGATAGGCCGACGACGATGCGAGGCGGACCGCCCCGTCGGGGATGTCGAAGGTGTCGAAATGCCACTGCAGCGTCGGGAACTCGTCTGTCGGGACGTGCGACCACACCGGATCGGCCCGCCCGTCCGAGGTGAGCTCGACGTCGGAGACCCCGATCTCGGGTGTCGCTGCCGTCGAGATGGCCGCTCCGAGCGCATGTGCGAGCAGTTGGGAGCCGAGGCAGACACCCCAGATCGGGATGTCGGCGGCCACGGCACGGCGCAGCAGTGCGAGTTCGTCGGCGATCCAGGGGATGGTCGCACCGTCGTCGGCCCCCATCGGCCCGCCCATCACGAGGATCGCCGCATAGGGACTCGGGTCGGTCGGCACAGGCTCCCGCCAGGAGCGCACGGTGACCATGTCGGCAACCGGGGCCAGCCCGGCGGAGTACGAGCCCGGCGACTCACATTCGACGTGACGGAGTTCGAGGATCGTCGGGCGGTCGGGCTCGGCGGTCATGATCGCGGCGTCACCACCACCGGCGCCGTCGTCCACCGCAGGATGCGGGCCGCCGTGCTGCCCAAGAAGACCCGGTTCGGGCGACCGAGGTGGCCGGAGCCGACCGCCACGATGTCACCCTCGTCCCAGGGGAGCTTGTCGAGTGCCTCGTCGAGGGTGGGGCCGTCGGCGACCAGCGAGTCCACGTCGAGTTCGGTGCCCACCGACTCCCGGGTGGCGGCGAGGAGCTGTTCGGCGGCGGCGATCCGGCGGTCGCGTGCGGTGCGTTCGGTGTCGTCGCGCGTCGGGTCGTCCGAGGACACCAGGGAGAGAAGCCGGAGGTCGAGCTGCGCCTGGCGGGCCAGCCCGACGGCGAACGGTAGCGGGTTGTCGCTGGAGGTTCGGACCGGGACGGCGACGGTGACCATGTCGACGTACGGCGTCGCCCGATCGGCGTAGCCGCGTGGTGCGAGGGCGACCGGTAGCGGTGACGAGTGCAGCAGCTCGGTGCTGATGGTGCCGAGTGTGTGTCTGCGGAGCAGCCCGTCGCCGGTTCCGCCGACGACGATCATCGACGCGCCGGACTGTTCGGCGACCTCGACCAGTCCACCGGTGAACGAGTCGTGCACCGTGACGATCGCGCGTTTGTCGATGCCCTCCGGGATGCGCCCGGCACCGTCGGCCAACCACTCCGCAGCCTGGTTCTCCAGTCGTTCCTGGTAACCGGCGAGACCGGGGGTGCCGTCGTATTCCACCGGGTGGACGACGCAGACGAGGTCGATGCTCGCGCCGGTCGCACCGGCGATGGCCACCGCGAGGGCCACGCCGTCGTCGCCGGACGGTGTCGCCAGATACCCGACGGTGAGTCGGGTGACGGGTTCAGTAGACATCGGGAACCTTCACCTCCGTGGTCGCGGTGAGCGTCTTGCCGCGGAAGAAGTCGCTGTTGTGGGCGAAGCAGGCCAGCATGAGCGGTATACCGAGCACCAGCATGCCGACGCCGAGGATGAAGACGCCACCGATCCCGCCGACCGAGGTCGATCCGTAGTCGGGCTTGATCATGTCGATCGCGCTCTTGAGGAAGGCCCACGTCATGGCTATGCCACCGAGAAGCGGGAACAGACCGCGCATGAAGAAGTGGCGGGCGGAGGTGAACAGTGATCGCCGGAAGTACCAGACGCACGAGTACGCGGTGATGCCGTAGTAGAAGGCGACTGCGAGTCCCAGCGAGGCGATCGAGTCGCCCAGGGTGTTCTGGCTGAGGAGCGAGAGCACCAGGTAGAAGGCGAGAGCCGAGAAGCCCATGACGGCGGTACCGAACGCGGGCGTCATGTAGCGCGGATGGATGGCGGCGAACCGTTCGGGCAGTGCCTTGTAGACCGCCATCGACAAGCTGCCGCGTGCGGTCGGCAGGATGGTCGACTGCGTGGACGACAGCGCCGAGACGCTGACGGTCAGCAGCAGGGCGGCGGCCATGAAGCCCCCGGCGACGGGTTCGCCGAGGATGGTCAGGACGTCGTCGGCGTTCTCCGGGTTGTTGAGCCCGATCCCGGTGTCGCCGAAACCGGCGAAGGACTGCACCGCGTAGGCGACCAGGACGTAGGTCGCGACCAGGATCAGGCAGGTGATCACGGCGGCTCGGCCGGGTGTCTTCTCCGGGTCCTTGGTCTCCTCGCCGATGGCGAGGCAGGCGTCCCAGCCCCAGTAGATGAAGATGCAGAGGATCACCGCGGCGGCGATCTCCGACTGACTGAGCCCGCTCGGCCACAGCCAGCCGATCTCGGGTGTCACTGCCTGGTCGCCGGCATGTCCGGTGCCGACCTTGACCAGAGCGATCACGCTGGCCAGGATCAGCACCGCGAACTGCACGAACATCAGGACGGCCTGCATCCGCTCGCTGATCACGATGCCGCGGATGCTGATGTAGGTCATCGCCGCGATGAAGACACAGCCCAACAGCACCTTGATCCAGAGGGTGTCGGCCCAGGAGTCGAGGTGCAGGAACCGCAGGAGATACACCGCCGCGATCTCGGCCACGTTGGCCAGCACGATGATCGCCGACACCGCGAGACCCCAACCGCCGATCCAGCCGATCCACGGCCCGAACGCCTTGGTGCCCCAGGTGAAGGTGGTCCCGCAGTCCGGGGTGTCACGGGCCAACTCACGATAGGCGAAGGCGACCAGCAGCATCGGGATGAAGGCGATGACGAACATCGCCGGCGACTTGGTGTGCACGGCGGCGACGACGAAGCCGAGGGTTGCCGCGAGACTGTAGGCGGGTGCCACCGCCGACAGTCCGATGATCACGTTGCCGACGAGTCCGATGGACCCGGCGCGCAGCCCTTTGTCACCGGTGTGGATCTCGGCGTGGACGGTATCCGACATGGCATCTCCCGGTCATGGTCGCATGATGGGATCAGACTACGATTTCCGCACTCAGTTCGCGCGTCAACAACGGATTTTGCTATCGGGTTGGCGGTTGACCGACTGAATCAATGGTCGAGCGTCCAGGTGGCCGCCGACTCCGTCACCCGCAGCGGGCGATGGCGTGACCGCCGCGACGCTCCTGGTGGTGCAGCGTCACGTCGTTGACCCGCACGACGCATCGCGCGTATCGACCGTCGGTGGTGAACGTGACGTCGAACCGCTGACGTTCGACCCGACTGAGGAAGGTCAGCGTCCCGGTCCACAGTTTCGATCGCGGATCGAAGGAGGGCAGCGGGAGGTCGGACTGGTGACGCAACCGGTTGCGTGCGTCGTGCCAGACCATGCCCTCGTTCCACTGACGGTCGGACGTGACGACGATGCTGATCCGGTCGCCGTCGCCGGGTGCGCGCGGTGACGCGAGGGCCGGCGCGGACACCAGACCGCACGAACCGAGTGCGGCCAGCACGATTGCCGTGAGAAGCGTTGCGGTGGCTGACTTCCTGGCGCGGACGTGGTGTCGCCCCGCGCCGGGCGCGGTGGGGTGGGCGCCCCTGGACCGGGTGGGTGCGGAGACCGCAGATGAGAACGGCATGAGTTGAATCCCTTCGCGACGATCGGACGATCTGGGCGTCGGGGATAAGACGCGAACGGTGCCCGGCGTGGTTCCGCCGGGCACCGTTCGAATGGATCTGCTCGAGAAGGTCAGCGCGAGAACATCAGCGCGCGCTTGACCTCCTGGATCGCCTGGGTCACCTGGATGCCGCGCGGGCAGGCGTCGGTGCAGTTGAACGTGGTGCGGCAGCGCCAGACGCCATCGACGTCGTTCAGGATGTCCAAACGCTCCACGGCAGCCTCGTCACGGCTGTCGAAGATGAACCGGTGGGCGTTGACGATCGCTGCCGGGCCGAAGTAGCTGCCCTCGTTCCAGAACACCGGGCAACTGGTCGTGCAGCACGCGCAGAGGATGCACTTGGTGGTGTCGTCGAAACGTGCGCGGTCGGACTGGCTCTGGATACGCTCGCGCGTCGGCTCGTTGCCCGACGTCACCAGGAACGGCTTGATCGCGCGGTACGCGTCGAAGAAGGGTTCCATGTCGACCACGAGATCCTTCTCCACCGGGAGGCCCTTGATGGGCTCGACGGTGATGGTGATCTCCTTGGACGAGTCCTTGGGCAGCAGGTCCTTC
Source organism: Gordonia soli NBRC 108243 (assembly GCF_000334455.1). GTDB lineage: Bacteria > Actinomycetota > Actinomycetes > Mycobacteriales > Mycobacteriaceae > Gordonia > Gordonia soli. The sequence continues at coordinate 85,586 of NZ_BANX01000028.1, read as the reverse complement.
ATCAGGAGCTTGCAGGCGAGACGGTTGACGCCGTTGATGCGCATCGCGTCCGAGCCGCACACGCCGTGCGCACAGCTGCGACGGAAGGTCAGCGTGCCGTCGAGGTAGCCCTTCACGTAGAGGAGCAGGTTGAGCAGACGGTCCGTCGGTAGCGCCGGGACGCGGAAGCTCTCGAAGCCCTGGGCGTCGGGGTTCTCGGGGTTGAACCGATAGATCTTGAGCGTGACCATGGTGGCCTCGTCGGGCACCGGTGGCAGTGGCGGCTCGTCGGAGGAGGGCGCCGGGTTCTCCATGACAGCGGTCATCAGTACTTACGCTCCATCGGCTCGTAGCGGGTCTGGATCACGGGCTTGTAGTCCAGATCGATGTCCGAGAGAAGGGTGTCGCCCTTCTTGTAGGCCATCGTGTGCCGCATGTAGTTGACGTCGTCGCGATCGGGGTAGTCCTCGCGGGCGTGGCCGCCGCGCGATTCCTTGCGGTTCAGCGCACCGACGACCGTGACCTCGGCCATCTCGAGCAAGAAGCCCAGCTCGATGGCCTCGAGGAGGTCGGAGTTGAACCGCTTGCCCTTGTCCTGGATACGGATGTGGTCATAGCGCTCCTTGAGGCTGTGCACATCGGTGAGCGCCTGCTTGAGGGTCTCCTCGGTGCGGAACACCGACGCGTTGTTGTCCATCGACGCCTGCAGCTCGGTGCGGATGTCGGCGACACGCTCGTGACCGTGGTCGGAGAGCAGGACCTCCAGCCAGTCGTCGACCATCTTGGTCGGGGTCTCCGGCAGTTCGACGAACTCGGCGGAGTTCGCGTAGTCGGCCGCGGCGATCCCGGCGCGACGGCCGAAGACGTTGATGTCGAGCAGCGAGTTGGTGCCGAGACGGTTGGCGCCGTGCACCGAGACGCACGCGCACTCGCCCGCGGCGTACAGCCCGTGCACGATCTCGTCGTTGTTGCGGAGCACCTGACCCTCGATGTTGGTCGGTATGCCGCCCATCACGTAGTGGCAGGTGGGGTACACCGGCACGTACTCGGTCACCGGGTCGACGCCGAGGTAGGTGCGCGCGAACTCGGTGATGTCGGGGAGTTTCTCGTTGAGGACGTCCTCGCCGAGGTGCGTCACGTCGATGTAGACGTAGTCGCCGTTCGGGCCCGCGCCGCGGCCCTCCAACACCTCGAGCACCATCGACCGCGCCACGATGTCGCGCGGCGCGAGGTCCTTGATGGTGGGGGCGTAGCGCTCCATGAAGCGCTCGCCGTCCTTGTTGCGGAGAATGCCGCCCTCACCGCGGACCGCCTCGGAGATGAGGATGCCCAGGCCGGCCAGGCCGGTCGGGTGGAACTGGTGGAACTCCATGTCCTCCAGCGGCAGGCCCTTGCGGAACACGATGCCCATCCCGTCACCGGTCAGGGTGTGTGCGTTGGAGGTCGTCTTGTACATACGGCCCGACCCACCGGTCGCGAAGACGATCGACTTGGCGTGGAAGACGTGGATCTCGCCGGTCGCGAGCTCGTAGGCGACCACGCCGTTGGCGACCTGCTCACCGTCGGCGTTCTCGGTGAGGCTGATGTCGAGTGCGTAGAACTCGTTGAAGAACTCGACGTCGTGTTTGACGCAGTTCTGGTAGAGCGTCTGCAGGATCATGTGGCCGGTGCGGTCGGCCGCGTAGCACGCGCGACGGACCGGCGACTTGCCGTGATCGCGGGTGTGACCGCCGAAGCGGCGCTGGTCGATCTTGCCCTCGGGCGTGCGGTTGAAGGGCAGACCCATCTTCTCCAGGTCCAGCACCGCGTCGATGGCCTCCTTGGCCATGATCTCGACGGCGTCCTGGTCGGCGAGGTAGTCGCCGCCCTTGACGGTGTCGAAGGTGTGCCACTCCCAGTTGTCCTCCTCGACGTTCGCCAGGGCGGCACACATGCCACCCTGCGCGGCGCCGGTGTGGCTGCGAGTGGGGTAGAGCTTGGTCAGGACCGCGGTGCGCGCACGCGGGGCGGCCTCGATCGCGGCGCGCATACCCGCGCCGCCGGCACCCACGATGACGACGTCATAGCGATGTTCCTGCATGGTGTCGGGACTCCCTTCAGCCGACGCTGTTGACGTCGAAGGTCAGCAGGGCGTACGAGCCCAGGACGAGCGTGAGGATCATCGAGATCGCGAGCAGGACGTTCAGCCAGAAGCGGGTCGAGTCCTTGCGCGAGTAGTCGGCGATGACGGTGCGGACACCGTTGCCGCCGTGCAGCTGCGCCAGCCACAGCATCGACAGGTCCCAGACCTGCCAGAACGGTTCGCGCCAGCGTGCCGCGACGAACGAGGCGTCGATGCGGTGCACACCGTCGTCCCACGCCAGCATGATGAACATGTGGCCGATGGTCAGGATGATCAGGGCGAGGCCCGAGAAGCGCATGAACAGCCATGCGTTCTTCTCGAAGTTGCCGCCCTTGGGCTTACGGGGCGAGCGCGGGTTGTCGAGACTCGCCGGCCGGTCGTAGGCGGTGCCGAGGCTCTTCGCGACGCCCGAGGGGGTCTGTGATGTCGTCATCTCGGCCTCCTAGAGCGAGTGGGTGATGAGGATCTGCAGCAGGCGGATGGCCGCCGCGCCGAAGATGACCACGAAGAGGGTGAGGATCGCCCAGAGCATCTGGCGCTGGTACTTAGGTCCCTTGGACCAGAAGTCGACCAGGATGATGCGGACGCCGTTGAGTGCGTGATAGAGGACGCACGCCACGAGTGCGATCTCCATCAGGCCGATGATCGGCGTCTTATACGTCTCGATGATCTCGGAGTACTTGTTCGGGTCGATGCGGATGACCGCGGTGTCCAGCACGTGGACGAACAAGAAGAAGAAGATGGTGACACCGGTGATCCGGTGGAGCACCCACGACCACATACCCGGGTCGCCTCGGTACAAAGAGCGTTTGCGCACCGGCGCAGGTGCCACCTCGGTGGGGGTGCTCATCGGGAAATCGGCCTCCAACGTCGTCGATGGATGAGGCCTACCGGAGGGTTTCGGATCGGCCACGGACCCACAGAAACGACTCTAAACCTATGGTGAGTCGAGGAGTTAATTGCCCGAACCGATCTGAGAGACAACGATTCTCGACTTAGGTTTGCCTTACCAAGCTAGCCTCTGGTAAGGAATCTCACACCCAGGCGGCGTGCCGCCCGTCCCAGGAGCTCTCGATGACCATCGTGGTTGATTGGACCTTGTTGCGCGCCAAAGCCTCTCAGGTGATGGCGCATGCCTACGCCCCGTATTCGCGGTATCCGGTCGGCGCGGCCGGATACACCGCTGACGGCCGCGTCGTGGTGGGTTGCAATGTGGAGAATGTCTCATACGGCCTAGGCGTCTGCGCCGAGGTCGGGCTGGTCGCCGACCTGGTGTCCGGAGGCGGTGGCCGGCTGGTCGCGGTCTCGGTCTCCGACGGTCGCGGTGAGGTCCTGACGCCCTGCGGGCGATGCCGTCAGGTGCTCATCGAACACGGTGGCGCCGACCTCCTGGTGGACCATCGCGGAGGCCCCGTGACGCTCGCGACCCTGCTGCCCGACGCCTTCGGTCCCGACGATCTCGCCACCGCGGAGCGGTGAGCGTGGCGATCGAGCCCTTCGACGCGGTCTCGGTGATCGCGACCAAACGTGACGGTGGCGAGCTGTCGGACGACCAGATCGCCTGGATGGTGGATCGCCACACCCACGGCGGACACGTCGCCGACGAGCAGATGTCGGCGCTGCTGATGGCGATCTTCTTGCGCGGCATGACCCGCCGCGAGATCGGTCGGTGGACCACCGCCATGGTCGACAGCGGTCGGCGGATGGACTTCTCGGGTTTGCGGCGCGACGGCCGGCGACTCGCGACGGTCGACAAACACTCGACCGGGGGCGTGGGCGACAAGATCACGCTGCCGCTCACACCGCTGATCGCCTCGTTCGGGGTGGCCGTCCCGCAACTCTCCGGGCGCGGGCTCGGACACACCGGCGGCACGCTCGACAAACTCGAGTCGATCCCGGGGTGGCGGGCCGAGGTCGACGGTGCGGAGATGGTCGCGATCCTGGAGCGGGTCGGCGCGGTGATCTGTGCGGCCGGTGGCGATCTCGCCCCCGCCGACCGCAAGCTCTACGCGCTCCGCGACGTGACCGGGACGGTGGAGTCGATCCCCCTGCTCGCCAGTTCGATCATGTCGAAAAAGATCGCCGAGGGCACCGGCGCGCTGGTCCTCGACGTCAAGGTCGGCTCCGGTGCGTTCCTGGCCTCCGAGGCCCAGTCGCGCGAGCTGGCCGAGACGATGGTCGCGCTGGGCTCCGACGCGGGTGTCCGCACCTCCGCACTCCTCACCGACATGTCCACACCCCTCGGGCGGGCATCGGGCAACGCCGTCGAGGTCGCGGAGTCCGTGGAGGTACTCGCCGGCGGGGGACCGGCCGACGTCGTCGAGCTGACCCTGGCGTTGGCCCGGGAGATGCTCGACGCGGTGGGACTCACCGACGCCGATCCGGCCGCGCACCTCGCGAACGGCCGAGCGATGGACACCTGGCGCGCGATGGTCGCGGCCCAGGGCGGCGACCCGGACGCCCCGCTGCCGACCGCTCGCCACGAGGATGTGGTCACCGCGACGGAGTCGGGTCACGTGACAGCGGTCGACGCGCGCTCGGTCGGCGTCGCGGCATGGCGCCTCGGTGCCGGTCGGGCGCGACCCGGAGAGTCGGTGCAGGCCGAGGCCGGGGTGCTGCTGCACGTCCGGCCCGGTGACCGGGTGGTCGCGGGTGACCCGCTCGCGACCCTGCTGACCCGGACACCCGAACGTTTCAGTGGCGCACGGGATGCGCTCGCCCGTGCGTTCACCGTCGGCGCGGCGCCGGTCGACCGACCGCGGTTGATCATCGACCGCGTTACGGTCGACTCATGACCGGTACGCCGCTGGAGTCGTCCACCCTTGTCCTCGCGCCGAAGGTCGTCCTGCACGACCATCTCGACGGTGGACTGCGGCCCGCGACCGTGCTCGACCTCGCTCGCCGGCAGGGCTATCAGGACCTGCCCGCCGACGATGCCGACTCCCTGGCCCGCTGGTTCCGCGAAGCCGCCGACAGCGGTTCGCTCGAGCGCTATCTCGAGACCTTCGCCCACACCGTCGCGGTGATGCAGACGGTCCCCGCCCTCGAGCGGGTGGCGCGGGAGTGCGTCGAGGATCTCGCCGCGGACGGGGTGGTCTACGCCGAGATCCGTTATGCACCCGAGCAACACCTCGAGGCGGGACTCACCCTCGACGAGGTGGTCGAGGCGGTGCTGCGCGGGTTCGCCGACGGTGAGGCGGACGCCGCCCGCGCCGGTCGGCCCATCGTGGTCCGGTGTCTGGTCACCGCGATGCGGCACGCCGCGCGGTCACTCGAGATCGCCGAACTGGCGGTGCGGTATCGCGATCGCGGCGTGGTCGGGTTCGACATCGCGGGCGCCGAGGCCGGCTATCCTCCCACCCGGCATCTGGGCGCGTTCGAGTTCATGCGCGCCAACAACTCCCGGTTCACCATCCACGCAGGCGAGGCGTTCGGCCTACCGTCGATTCACGAGGCGATCGCGTTCTGCGGGACCGACCGGCTGGGGCACGGCGTCCGGGTCATCGACGACATCACGCTCCCCGAAGGAGCCGATCCCGCGGACGAGTCGTTCGAGGGGGCCGTGCTCGGCGATGTCGCGGGCATCGTGCGCGACAAGCGGATTCCGCTGGAGCTGTGTCCGAGCTCGAACGTGCAGACCGGTGCCGTCGCGTCGATGGCGGAGCACCCGTTCAACGTGCTCGCCCGACTCCGCTTCCGGGTCACCGTCAACACCGACAACCGGCTGATGAGCGACACCACCATGAGCCGCGAGTTCGATCGGCTGGCAGCACAGTTCGGCTACGGCTGGTCGGACTTCGAGCGGTTCACGGTCAACGCGATGAAGTCGGCGTTCCTGCACTTCGACCAGCGCCTCGCGCTCATCGACGACGTCATCAAGCCGGGATACGCGACCCTGATCGGCTGAGGCCGGGACCCGCCGGTGTATGCGATGTCGCCGACCGGCGCTCGGGTCGCACCCCGAGCGCGCGGATCACTGCTTCTTCTTGGTCAATCGGTTCTCGAAGTCGTGCTCGAGCGCACGCCAGGCCTCCGACTCGTTCTCGAACGGCGGGCTCGGGGCCATCCGCTTGGGATCCGGGTTGACGGCGTAGTCGATGAACCAGCCCAACGGGGTGGTGGAGCCGAGCGCCTCGCCCACCGAGTCGTCGTCACCGTAGTCGGCGGCGTCGGTGAGCAACTCGACCGCGAGCTCCAACTGGGTGCGATCGATGCGGCGCGGACCGTCGAGGATGTCGTCGGCGATGCCGGGTAGGACGTACACGTTGTCGTCGATCACGTCGAATTCCAGCGAGCCGTCGGTCGCCGCGGTGCGGATCTCGTCGAAGGTCGAGACGTCGAGCAGGTCGTGGTCGTCGCCGTCGGCGATGAAGCGGGACAACGCGCGTGCGGAACCGAAGACGAAGATCTTCCCGTCGGCGCCGAGGAAGACGGGATCGTCACCGAGGTAGCAGCGCAGCGACAGGTATTCGCCGTCGCGCGTGGTGATGCGGATCGGATCGATGCCGACCGACGCCCAGAAGTCGTCGACGTCGTCGTCCTCATCCTCATCGGACTCGTCGTCTTCGTCCTCGTCGTCTTCGTCGTCATCGGACTCGTCGTCGGTTGACGCACCGTCGACGACCTCGATGTCCTCGTCGGACGGCTCGTCCTCGTCCTCGGCCGACGCGGCGGCCTCGAGTTCGGCTTCGGCCGCGGTCACCGCGTCCGAGTCGACGTCGGGGGTGCTGATCACGTCGTCGATGGCATCGATGACGTCGTCCCAGTGCTTGGCGATGAGTCGGCCGATGCGCACCCAGAGGTCGAGTCCGTCGCGGCCGGTGAAGTTGCGGGTGCCCGTGGTGACGGCGCCGAGGATCGGGTTGCCGTTGAAGAACTTGGTGATGACCGTGAGCTCGCAGACCTCACCGAGGATGCGCACGATCTCGAGTGCGTCCTCGAGTTCGGCGACGACCTCGGGGGAGGGGTCCTCCGCCGCGAGCTCCGGCACACCCACCAGGTCGTAGGTGTGGCGCTCGTCGGGGACGAGTTCCTCGGCCTGCACACCGGCGATGGTCGACCAGGCCGGATGATCGGCGAGATCGTTCTCGGTGTCGGAACGGATGAAGGCGGCGAGCTCGGCGACGCCGGGGAATCCGTAGAGATCCTCCTCGAGGCCGAGGAAGGCCTCCCACTCGTCATCGCCCTCGCGCCAGCGAGGTGCCCAGAGAGTGAAGGTGTTTCCGTCGGTGAGTCCGAGCTCGATGGGAACGATGTCTCCGGCCATGGGGACACAGCCTAGCGATTCCACCTGTGAAGTCCGGTAGCGCCCCCGCGACCGCTCGGTGAACGCCCGTCCTCGTCGGCGGTCTCGTCGGCACCTGGTCGGAGATGTCACCGCGGTCGGAAGAAGCCCTGGAAGTTCTGGCCCGCATTGGTGGTCCGCAACGGCGACACACTCACTGGGTCGCCAGCCTCCACGAGCTGCGAGTTCCCCACATACATCGCCACGTGCCCGTCCCAGACAGCGAGGTCACCGGGACGCAGTGCCGCCTGGTCCACGCGTGTCCCCGCGGTGTCCTGATCCTGGGCGAGACGTGGCAGTTCGAGTCCTGCCTGCCGGTACGCCCACTGGGTGAGCCCGCTGCAGTCGAATCCCGACGGTGTGGTGCCACCCCACGAGTAGGGCACGCCCTGCTGGCTCAACGCCGCCCGCACCGCGGTGGCCGCCCGCTCGTCGGGTGCGTAGGCGATCGATCCGTCCGGCAGGGTGATCGGCACCCCCGTGCCGTCACGGTCGCCGGTGGTGCGGTCCGCGCTGCCGTGGCCGCGGTCGCCGACAGCCCGAGCGTCGGGTGCCGGACGGGTCGCCGGAGCGTCGTGTCGCGCATAGGTCAGCAGTTCCCGCGTATCCGAGGTCAGATCGGCCTGGGTGCGGGCCACGATCGCGATCCCGCGCCCGACGTGGTCGATGGCAACCGGCAGCAGGACGGCGAGGCCGGCGGGTGTCAGCGCCCCGGGTCCGAGCGAGCGGACCACCCGGCCGAACGACTCCACCAGCTCGGTCACCTTGTCCGCGGCGATCTTGACCTTGCCGCTCGCGGACTCGACGAGCCGGGCGATCTCGGGGCCGTCATCGACCACCGCGGCCAGGCTGCGATCGAGGTCGCCCGCGGTCAGGCTGGCGCTGCGGGCACCGCTGCCGCGCCAGGCGCGGGCGATCTCGCCTCCGGCACGGATGGAACGCGCGGTGGCGTCCTCGAGTTCTGGAGCACCCGACCGCATCCGTGCGGCCGGATTGTCCGACGGCAGCACTCCGGTCCCCAGCGCGGTCACCAGGATGTGCAGGGGCTCGATGAGGATCTCGACGGTCAGCATGATCAGAGCCGCAACGCGGTGTCGTCGGTGGCGACATAGGAATTTCGCGCCTGCTCCGTTCGCTCACCGACCGTCCGTTGACGTCCGGCCGCCGACTCCAACGCCCGTGCCCGACGATCGACGACGTGGGCCAGTGCCGCGAGGAAGTCGGCGCCGATCACCCCGTAGGTGGGCGTCAGCGCTGACACGTCGACACGGAGGGTGGCCGCGTGATCGGCGATGGTGTTCGCGACCGACCGCCGACTGCGGGCATGGTCGGTCAGGGCCGGGGTGTGGACGGTCAGCTGGGTCATGCAGATCTGACGGGGTGCGTGCCCGATCGGTTCCGGTGGCGCGTACCGACGGTCGGCGTCACCCGCGTGCATCCGCGCCGGCGCTCTCGACGGAGGCTCCGAGCACCCGGGGAGTGTCCGTGTTCGGACGGCCGGTCGGCTCTAGAGTTGTGCGCATGCAGGTACAGATCGTCGACCATCCGCTCGCCGCCGCACGGTTGACAACGATGCGCGACAAGACGACCGGCAACGCCGGATTCCGTGCGGCGCTGTCGGATCTGACCCAGATGCTCATCTACGAGGCGTTGGCCGGGGCGCCGTCCGCCGACATCGCCATCGAGACCCCGCTGACTCCCTACACCGGTTCCCGACTCGCCTCGCCGCCGCTCCTGGTGCCGGTGCTGCGCGCGGGACTGGGGATGGTCGAGCAGGCCCACGCGATGGTCCCCGAGTCCAATGTCGGGTTCGTGGGGGTCGCCAGAGACGAGGCCACCGCAGAGCCCGTGCCCTACCTGGAGTCACTGCCCGCGGACCTGTCGACGCAGCCGGTATTCGTGCTCGATCCGATGCTCGCGACCGGCGGCTCGATGGTGCACACCATCGAATTGCTCGTCGCCCGTGGCGCCACCGACGTGACCGCGGTCTGCGTGGTCGCGGCGCCCGACGGGGTGAAGGCGCTGGAGGACTCGGGGCATCCGGTTCGGCTGGTGGTCGCGGCGGTCGACGACCGTCTGGACGGGGCGGCGTACATCGTGCCGGGTCTCGGCGACGCGGGCGATCGACAGTTCGGACCGCGCTAGCGCCCGTTCCGTGGTCGCCGACGGCCGTCGGGCTCGGTGTGATGTCAGCTAGGCGGCGACGGCCGACCACCGACCGGCGGTGCGCCGCACCGCGACCGGATGGTCGAAGCACGTGCTGATGGTCTCGGACGTGAGCGCCCCGTCGACCGGACCGGCCGACACCACCTCGCCGTCGCGCAGCAGCATGGCGTGCCCGGTGCTCGCCGGCAGATCCTCGAGGTGGTGGGTGACGAGCACCGACGCCAGATCCGGGACGTCCGCGCGCAGCTGATCGATGCTCGACAGCAGCTTCTCCCTCGCCGCCAGGTCGAGACCGGTGGCGGGTTCGTCGAGCAGCAGCAGAGCGGGGCGCGGCATCAGCGCACGGGCGATCAGGGTCCGGCCGCGCTCACCCTGGCTCATCAGCGGCCACGACGACTCCCGCCGCGCCGACATGCCCAGCAGCTCCAGCAACTCGTCGGCTCGCCGATGCTCCGCGGCGGTGTAGACGTGACGCGGGTCGGGTTCCGGTGTGTTGGTGAGGCCGGTCAGCACCACCTGGTGCGCGGTCAGCGGGATGTCGATACGCCATCGCGGATCGACGTGTCCGATGTGGGTGCGCAGCGCGCGCATGTCGACTCGCCCGAGGCGGGAGCCGAGGACGTCGACGGTGCCGGCGGTCGGATGACCGCGGGCGCCGAGGATGGTCATCAGCGTGGACTTGCCCGCGCCGTTGGGGCCGAGCAGCGCCCAGTGTTCGCCCGCGGCGACCGAGATGCTGACGTCGTGCAGGAGCAGTCGTCCGCTACGCACCACGTCGATGTGGGCGGCGTCGAGAACCGTTGTCACCGAACCCCACCTGCGGACCAGTAGGCGATCATCGGTTCATCGGCGACGACCGAACCGCCCCGGGTGATGAGGAGGTCGCGGGGACTCACCACATACGTCACCGCCCCGTTGGTGGCGTAGTAGGTGTCCCCGGCCGACGTCGGGAAGTCGATCTCGATGGCCCCGCCGTCGGCGACGCCCTTGTAGTACAGACCACCCGCGGCGCCGACCCGGCAGATCACGACCCGCGATCGCGTGGTCTGGCCGATGACGACGGCGGGGTCGGCCGCCACGTTGCAGCGCGGACCGTCGACGAAACCCTGGGCGTCGGCACCGGCGATCGTCGGGTACTGCCGCGGCGTGGTGAGAGGCGGTTGGGTCACCGGCGGTTCGGTCGTCGTGGTGGTCGGGGTCGGTGTGGCGGTGACGGTCGTCGTCGCAGTGGCCGCACTGCTCACCGACGTCGCGGCCGTGGTCGCGGTGTCCTCCGATCGCGGGATGAAGAGCAGCGCCGCGAGGACTCCGGCGACGACCACGAGCACGCCGGTACCGATCGCCACGATGACCACCGGTGACGACCACGGAGAGTGACCCGAGGGGTTGCCCATCCGATGATCATGCCTCACCCGGCGTCGGCGGGGAGATCCGCCGCGACCCGCGCCGCCAGATCCGTCAGTTCGGCTCGGGTGGTGGCGATGTCGGCGACCTCCGGTGGGGCGATCACCTCGACGTAGTACTTGAGCTTCGGCTCGGTGCCCGACGGTCGGGCGATCACCCGCAGCGCCACACCGTCATCCGATCGGCCGGTGAACTCGACGGCGTCGGTCCGCAGTGCGTCGGTGCGGACCGCCAGGTCTTCGGCGACGACGGTGATCCCGGCGAGCGAGTGTGGCGGATCGGTGCGCAGTGTCGACATCAACCGGCCGATGACCGAGAGATCGGTCACCCGGATCGACTGCTGTGTGGTGACGTGCACGCCATGGCGACGGAACAACTCGTCGAGGCCGTCGTCGACGGTGGTACCCGCCCGCCTGTGCAGTTGGGCGATCCGGGCGGCGACCACCGCCGCCGAGATCCCGTCCTTGTCGCGCACCGCATCCGGATCGACGCAGTGGCCGATCGCCTCCTCATAGGCGTAGCGCAGCGGCTCACCTGCCCGGACCAGCCACTTGAAGCCGGTCAGGGTGCGGACGTGGCGTGCGTCGGCAGCGGCTGCGACGGCGGCCAGCAGCGAGCCGGAGACGATGGTGCTCGCCACCACCGGGCGTTCGTCTCCCGCCCTCGCCGTGGCACCGGCATCGCCCGAGAACCCGTCGGCGAGCAGGTGGGCGCCGACGAGCGCACCCGTCTCGTCACCGGTGAGCATCTGCCAGAGTCCGTTCCGCCGCACGCCGATCGCGCACCGATCCGCATCCGGGTCCAAGGCGATGGCGAGGTCGGCGCCGACGTCCTCGGCGAGGGCGAGGACCCGATCGGCGGCACCGGGTTCTTCCGGATTGGGGAACCGGACGGTCGGGAACGCGGGGTCGGGGTCGAACTGCTCGGGGACGACGTGGACGTCGGTGATGCCCGCGCCGACGAGGGCGGCCAGGGCCAGAGGTCCGCCGACACCGTGCAGCGCCGTGAGCGCGATCCGGACGTCGGGACCGTCGGGCCCGCCGAATCGCTCGCGGAGTCGACGTAAGTAGGCCGCCGACGCGGCGGTGCCACGGTCATCGGAGGCGACCTGCGTGCGGCGGACCCGGTTGGCGGGTCCGACGTCGGCGATCAGTTCTTCGATCTCACGGTCGGCGGGTGGGATGAGTTGTGCGCCACCACGCAGGTAGACCTTGTAGCCGTTGTCGGCCGGTGGGTTGTGCGACGCGGTGATCTGCACCGCCGCGACCGCGTCCAGCGCGCGACACGCGTGGGCGACAAGCGGAGTCGGCGAATGGCCGGGCAGGGCGACAACGTCGAATCCGGCGCCCGCGAGCACCTCGCCCGCGGCGGTGGCGAACTCGACCGACCCCGTGCGGGCGTCATGCCCGACGACCACCGTCCGCGCACCGTCGGTCCCGTCGACGGAGCGGTGCAGCCATGCGGCCAGGGCAGCGGTGGTCCGGATGACGACCGCGACATTCATCCCCCCTGGCCCCGCGCGCACCGGTCCACGCAATCCCGCCGTGCCGAACCGCAGTGTGTCCGCGAATCTCTCGGCGAGGTCGTCGGCGCTCGACGCGGACAGTTCGGCCCTGGTGGTCGGATCGGGATCGCCGTCGATCCACGCGGCGACCCGGGTTGCGAGGTCGTCGGGTACCGGTGTGGCCACGACGGTCAGAGCCCGGCGACGACGCCGGCCAGGAACTCGCCGGTCCGCGCGGCCGACTGTCTGCCCACCTCGAGTACCTCCGCATGGTCGAGTGGTTCGCCGGTGATCCCGGCGGCGAGATTGGTGACCAGTGACATCGCGAGGACATCGACGCCTGCGGCCCGGGCCGCGATGGTCTCGTGGACGGTCGACATGCCGACGAGGTCAGCACCGAGGGTGCGCAGCATCCGGATCTCCGCAGGCGTCTCGTAGTGGGGCCCCGGCAGACCCGCGTAGACGCCCTCCTCGAGGTCGGGGTCCAGATGCCGCGCGATCTCGCGGAGTCGGGGAGAGTAGGCGTCGACCAGGTTGACGAACTGCGCGCCGACGAGCGGCGAGCGGGCGGTCAGGTTGAGATGGTCGGCGATCAGGACCGGCTGACCCACCCGCATGCCGTCGCGCAGACCGCCGGCCGCGTTGGTCAGCACCACGGTGTGCACACCCGCCGCCGCGGCGGTGCGGACGGGATGGACGACGTGAGCCAGTTCGTGGCCCTCATAGGCGTGGATCCGGCCCACGAGGAGCAGGACGCGATGCGGTCCCACCCGGACCGAGTGCACGACCCCGCGATGGCCGGCCGCGCTCGGCGGACGGAAGCCCGGCAGCCCTGACATCGGGATGCTCGTGGCGGGGGTGCCGAAGGCGTCGACTGCGGGCGCCCAGCCGGAACCGAGCACGACGGCGACGTCGTGGGTGGCCGAATCCGTCTCCGATGCGATGGCGGCTGCCGCGGCGGTGGTGGCGGCATCTGCGTCGACGGTGGGATCCATGGGCACAACCCTAGAGGTCTACTGTCGACCCATGCCTTTCCTGAGTGCGGCGGACGAAGCGGTCACCCTCTACCTCGGTGCGCCCGACACCGAGTTGGACGAGGCGAACCCCGAGAACCGATTCGGGCCGGCTTGGCTCGACGCGGTCGCCGGACTGCTCGACGAGGTCGCCGCAGAGCCGACCAAACCGCTGATCATCACCGCGACCGGGAAGTTCTTCACCAACGGCCTCGACACCGATTACGTCTTCTCACACTCCGACGAGTTGCCCGCGTACCTGGACCGGGTGCACGCGCTGTACACGTCGGTGCTCACCCTGCCGGTCCCGACGATCGCTGCGATCAACGGTCACGCGTTCGGCGCAGGCGCGATGCTCGCACTCTGCGCCGACCACCGGATCATGCGTGCCGACCGCGGGTACTGGTCGCTCCCGGAGGCCGCCCTGAACATGCCGTTCACCCGGGGCATGAGCGCGCTGCTGCGCACGCGCCTGCCCGATGCGACAGTGACCGAGGCCATGCTGACCAGCCGTCGCTACGGCGGTAACGACGCCGTGTCGCACGGGATCGTCGAGGAGTCGGCGGATGTCGAGGCTCTCCCGACCCGTGCACGTGAGGTCGCAGTCGCCCGCGCGAGCCTGATCGGGCCCAACATCGCGCTGATCAAGAAGCGATTGCGCCGACCGCTGCTCGAGGACTTGGCCGCGCCGACCCCCGCATCGCTGCTGTGAGCACCGACCCGGTCGAGGGGTGGCTCGCCGCCCACGGCGGCGACCTCGTGCGGTGGCGTCGGGATCTGCATGCGCACCCGGAGCTGTCCCGCCAGGAGGTCCGGACCACCGAGTTGGTGATGAGTGAGCTCACGGCCGCCGGCCTGACGCCGCGCCGGCTGCCGTTGGGCACCGGCGTGGTCTGTGATCTGGGGCCGACCGACCGGCCGCTGCTGGCCCTCCGCGCCGACATGGACGCGCTGCCCATCACCGAGCACACCGGGCTGCCGTTCACGTCGACGGTCGAAGGCGCCTCGCATGCCTGCGGGCACGACGCGCACACCGCCATCCTGCTGGCCGTCGGCAAGATCCTGGCATCCGTGGACGAACTCCCGGTCGGCGTCCGGCTGATCTTCCAGGCCGCGGAGGAGGTGATGCCGGGTGGAGCACTCGATGCCATCGACGCGGGCGTCACCAACGGTGTCGGCCGCATCTTCGCGCTGCACTGCGACCCCCGGCTCCCGGTCGGGACTGTCGGCCTGCGATCCGGCGCGTTGACCTCGGCCGCCGACCACGTCGACCTGCAACTGCACTCCGCAGGCGGCCACACGTCGCGACCCCACCTCACCGGCGACCTCGTCTACGCGATGGGCACGGTGATCACCGGCCTGCCCGGCATCCTCTCCCGTCGCATCGACCCGCGGTCGGGGACCGTGATGGTGTGGGGCGCCGCGCACGCCGGCAGCGCACCGAACGCGATCCCGCAGGAGGGGCGTCTGCGTGGCACCGTCCGCACCGGCGACCACGCGACGTGGGCGCTGCTGGAACCGTTGGTGCGCAGTGTGATCGGCGAACTCGTCGGCCCCCTCGGGATCCGTTACGACCTCTCCTACTTCCGCGGGGTGCCGCCGGTGGTCAACGACGAGCAGGCCATCGAGATGCTCAGCCGGTCGGTCGCGGCGATCGGGCCGTCCGCGGTCGCCGACACCCCGCAGTCCGCGGGCGGCGAGGACTTCTCCTGGTACCTCGAGCACGTACCCGGCGCGATGGGGCGACTCGGCGTCTGGGACGGCATCGGTCCGCAGCTCGACCTGCATCAACCGAACTTCGACATCGACGAGCGCGCGCTCACCGTGGGTGTGCGGGCTCTGGCAGGCGTCGTGTTCGGGGCCGGTCAGAACACCTGAACCGGCAGCGGACGCGGTGTGGCGATCAGGGTTCGACGGCTCCAGGTCCCGGGCCGACGTTGCGGGACTCCCGCAGGCGCAGATCCTGGACGTACTCCGCGGGAGCACCGGCGATCTCGGCCGCCTCGGCCATCACGCCGAGATAGCGGGCCGACGGGAGCCCACCCTCGAAGGCATCGAGCACGTAGAGCCAGGCCAGGACCGGACCGTCGGCGGTGTGGATGCGTGCGCGGATCTTGCGGTGGATGCCGAGTTCCGACCCCTCCCAGCGGTCCAGGGTCTCCTCGTCCTCGGTTGTGACGTCGTAGAGCACCACGAACACCTTCGCGGTCGGGTCGTCGCGATCCTCGGTGACCGTGGCGAGCGAACCCTCCCAGCCGATGTCGCCACCGCCGAACGTCAGGCGCCAGCCGTGCAGCCACCCGGTGCTCGACATCGGCGAGTGCGGGGCACGTTCCGCCATCTGCTCGGGATGCATGTTGGACCCGTAGGCGGCATAGATCGGCACGGGCGAAAGCCTAGATGGTCCGCGCCGGTGGGGAAAGCGCGCCCGGGGGTCGGCTCGTGTGCCACCGCTGATGGCGGACGAATAGGGTGGGGGTACGCCCACCCCGCGCCATCGACCACAGCCCCGGTCGTGTCAGTCGTGCCCACGAAGCAACGCTCTGTGCGATCGCGGTGAGAACAGGAGTCCCACAGTGACCAAGATCGTCATCATCGGCGGTGGACCCGCGGGGTACGAGGCCGCCCTGGCCGCGGCCGCCTACGGCGCGGACATCACGGTGATCGACTCCGACGGCGTCGGCGGTGCGTGTGTGCTCTGGGACTGCGTCCCGTCCAAGACGTTCATCGCGTCGACGGGGATCCGCACCGAGGTGCGTCGGGCGATCGACCTCGGCATCAACCTGAAGACCGATGACGCGCTCGTCAGCCTGCCGCAGATCCATCAGCGGGTGCGCGACCTGGCCTTCGCGCAGTCCGCCGACATCCGCTCACGCCTCATCAGCGAGGGCGTGAACCTGGTGTCCGGTACCGCTCGCCTCGACGACTCGCAGGTCGGTGTCTCCACCCACGGCGTCACCGCGACCCTGTCCGACGGCTCCACCCAGCGCTACGACGGCGACGTGGTCTTGATCGCCACCGGCGCATCGCCGCGCGTCTTGCCCGACGCCCAGCCCGACGGTGAACGGATCCTCACCTGGCGTCAGCTCTACGACCTCGAGGAACTGCCCGAGCACCTCGTCGTCATCGGTTCCGGTGTCACCGGTGCCGAGTTCGTGCACGCCTACACCGAACTCGGGGTCCGGGTGACCCTCGTCTCCAGCCGTGACCGGGTGCTGCCCGGCGAGGACGAGGACGCCGCGCTGGTGCTGGAGGACGCGCTGGCCGAACGCGGAGTGGAACTGATCAAACATGCGCGTGCCGATCGTGTGGTCCGCGACGGGGACTCGGTGACCGCGCATCTGGCCGACGGCCGCACCGTGACCGGATCGCATGTGCTGATGACGGTCGGCTCGGTACCCAACACCGGCGCACTCGGCCTCGACAACGCCGGAGTCGCGATCGACCGTGGCAACTACATCACCGTCGATCGCGTGTCGCGGACGTCGGTGCCCGGCATCTACGCCGCGGGCGATTGCACGGGCCTCTTCCCGCTGGCGTCGGTGGCTGCGATGCAGGGGCGCATCGCCATGTACCACGCGCTCGGCGAGGGGGTCAGCCCGATCAAGCTGAAGACCGTTGCGTCGGCGATCTTCACACGACCGGAGATCGCGACCGTCGGTGTCTCCCAGAAGGCGATCGACGCGGGTGAGTACCCCGCCCGCACGGTGATGCTGCCGTTGGCGACCAACCCGCGCGCCAAGATGAGCGGTCTGCGTCGTGGCTTCGTGAAGATCTTCTGCCGGCCGGCTACCGGCGTGGTCATCGGCGGGGTCGTCGTCGCACCGACCGCCTCCGAGCTCATCCTGCCGATCGCGCTGTCGGTGCAGAACAAGCTGACCGTCTCCGACCTCGCCCAAACACTGTCGGTGTACCCGTCGCTGTCCGGGTCGGTGGTCGAGGCCGCCCGACAGCTCGTACGCCACGACGACCTCGACTGAGTCCCTCCGAATCCGTAGCTCGAACACGCGGTATGCGCGTGTTCGAGCTACGAGATCGGCTGGTCAGGACCGACCTGCGAGGAACTCCACCAGGTCGGTCGCCACGGCCGTCGGCTGCTCGAGCGCGGCGAAGTGTCCGCCTCGCGGCATCACCGTGAACCGCTCCACCGCGAAGTACCGGTCGGCGAGCTCCTTCGGCGCCACACCCAGGTCGGCCGGGAACAGCGCGAACGCGGTGGGGACGGTGACCGGAGTCGGCGCCCACCCGCCGGCGTCGGCCTCGCCCGACCATTCCGCTGTGTCGGCCTCGCCCGACCATTCCGCTGTGTCGGCCTCGCCCGACCATTCCGCCGTGTCGGCCTCGCCCGACCAGGCCGAATCGTCCCATGCCTGGGCGGGCTCGGAGTAGAGCCGCATCGACGATCGGACGGTGTCGGTGAGCAACAGCGCCGCCGCGTTGGCGATGACGTGCTCGGCGTCGATCCGGTCGTCGGACCACGCATCGTAGAGGGCGCCGATCCACGACGCGAGGCCGATCGGGCTGTCCTGCAGGGCAGTCGCGACCAGGTTCGGTGCGGTGGTGTTACCGATCAGGTAGAGCGCCTCGGCGCCGAACTTCTCGATCGCGTCGAGATAGGCGATCTCGGCGGGACCGGCCGAGTCACGGTCGATGGTGTAGGCGAGATCGAACGGGACGTCGGTGAGGTGGAGGCCGACCACCGACTCCGGGTGGTTCTGTGCGATCGACTGTGCGACAGCGGCTCCCCAGTCCCCGCCGTGGACCGCATAGCGGTCGTGTCCCAGGGCGGTCATGAGCGCGTGGAAGTCCTCGGCGGCGAGTTCCCGCGACATCTCGCCCTCGGGCTCATCGCTGTACCAGTACCCGGGGATCGCCGGCGCCACGACCTCGTGGCCGGCGGCGGTGAGCAGCGGGATGAGATCGAGGAATCGCAACGGTGAGTCGGGCCAACCGTGTACGAGCAGGATCGGGACGCCGGCGTCGGCGGTCGAGTCCCCGGTCGTGCGGTCCGCTGCGGCATCCGCGTGGATGGCGGCGAGACGGCGCCCGTCGGCCGTGGTGGTCGTCAGGTGACCGAGCTGCTCGACCCGCTCCTCGATCGCTCGCCAGTCGAATTCGTCATGCCAGTGCGCGAGGAGTCGCTCGGCGAGGTCGGCGCCCGGTCCCGGCGCGGACGCCGCCGCCGGTGCCGTACGCGGCAACCGGGTGGTCGCGATACGGTCCCGGAGCTCCGCGAGGCGATCGTCGGCGACACGAGGGAGGCCGCGGGTGATGCCGGGCGCCGGGGCATCCGGTGCGGAGGTGAGATCGGTGGTGCGAGGATCGGCGGCGCCTGCGGTGACGTTCATGGTGGGTCCTTCCGTTGTGGTGTGCACCAACGGTCTCAATCGGACCCGTCGCCGGGATTGAACGTTTCGGCCGTCTCGCGTCAGGGGTCGGACGGTCGTGAGTCGAACGGCGTCGATGAGTCGTCGCGAAGGATCTGGCCGGGGGAGCGGCCGGCGAAGACGCGGAAGGACCGCGTCATGTGCGCCTGATCCGAATACCCCGCCGCGACTGCGGCCTCGGCCAGGGTCGCGCCCTCCTGGAGGAGTCGATACGCGGCGCGGGCGCGCCGCATCTGCTCGATCTCCTTGCGGCGCACACCCGTTGTGGAGGTGACCATCCGTCGGAGGTTCCGTTCGGAATAGCCGACGTCACCGCCGCGCAGCGCGGTGGCCACCGACGCCTCGGCGACCAGGAAGCCCTGCGCGGCCAGACTGCCGACGAGTCGTTCGAGGTCGTCGAGCGCGGGGAACGGGAACCGGATCGATCCGAGGGTGAACCAGTGGCCGTCGGTGTCCAGTTCGCGGAGCTCGTCGATCGGCTTGTGTTCGAGGCCCCGCAGGAACACGTGCGGCTCGAACTCGACGCCCCAGTGTCGTTCGCCGGGCACCATCCGGAGTTCGCGTGGAGCCGTTGCGGGACCGATGAGGGTGGCCGATGAACCGCCGTCGGCCAGTGCGCCGAAGGACAGCCCCCAGAACTCGGTGGCCGCCTCGGTGTAGGTGTACTCGGTGTCGACGTCTGCCCACCAGATCAGTGCGGCCAGGGGTGACGACGACGGGCGGTAGCCGTAGCCCGCCTCACCCGACCATGATTCGGCAGGCACCGACTCCTCCGGCATCGTCGGTCGGTCAGGCCAGGTCGAAGCTGTGCTCGACGGCGCGATTCCAGTCGGCGTACAGACGGTCCCGGTCGTCGGCGGCCATCGTGGGCTCCCACCGTTTGTCCTCGGCCCAGTTGGCGCGGATGTCGTCTTCGCCCTCCCAGAACCCGACCGCCAGCCCAGCGGCGTAGGCGGCGCCCAGCGCGGTGGTCTCGTTCACCACGGGCCGCACCACGGGGACGTCGAGGATGTCGGCCTGGAACTGCATCAGCAGTTCGTTGACGACCATGCCGCCGTCGACCTTGAGCGTCGACAGCTCGACTCCAGAGTCGGCCTGCATCGCCTCGATCACCTCGCGGGTCTGGAAGGCGCTGGCCTCCAACGCGGCTCGGGCGAGGTGTCCCTTGTTGACGAAGCGTGTCAGGCCGACGATCACGCCGCGGGCGTCAGGACGCCAGCGCGGGGCGAACAGCCCGGAGAAGGCGGGTACGAAGTAGGCGCCACCGTTGTCGTCGACTTCGGCGGCGAGCCGTTCGATCTCGCTCGCCTCGCGGAACAGACCGAGGTTGTCGCGCAACCACTGGACCAGCGAGCCGGTGACCGCGATCGAGCCCTCCAGTGCATAGCGCGGTGCGTCGTCGCCGATCCGGTAGCAGACGGTGGTGAGGAGTCCGTGTTCGCTGAACACCGGCTCGGTGCCGGTGTTCAGCAGCAGGAAGTTGCCGGTCCCGTAGGTGTTCTTGGCCTCGCCGGGGGAGAGGCACGCCTGACCGAAGGTCGCGGCCTGCTGGTCGCCCAGGATTCCGGCGAGTGGGACGCCGCGCAGCGGGCCCTGTTCCCGCAGTGGACCGTAGACCTCCGACGAACTGCGGATCTCCGGCAGCGCAGCCACCGGGATGCCCATCTGCGCGCAGATCTCCTCATCCCACGACAGGGTGCGCAGGTCCATCAACATCGTGCGCGAGGCGTTGGTCACGTCGGTGATGTGCAGACCGCCGTCGGGACCGCCGGTCATGTTCCAGGCGGTCCAGGAATCCATTGTGCCGAAGCACAGTTCGCCTGCCTCTGCGCGTTCGCGGACGCCGTCAACGTTGTCGAGCAGCCATCGGATCTTGGGGCCCGCGAAATAAGTGGACAGGGGCAGCCCGGTCCGGTCCCGATAGCGATCGACGCCCTCGTCACCGGCCATCTCCTCGCAGAGGGTGCCCGTCCTGGTGTCCTGCCACACGATCGCGTTGTGGACCGGTTCACCGGTGGTGCGATCCCAGATCACCGTGGTCTCGCGTTGATTGGTGAGGCCGCACGCCGCGACGTCGTCGGAGGTCAGATCGATCGAGGCGAGTGCCGCGGCGGCGACCCGACGCGTGTTGCGCCAGATCTCGGCCGCATCGTGCTCGACCCACCCCGCACGCGGGAAGATCTGCTGATGCTCGATCTGCTCGGAGGCGACGACGCGCCCGTCATGATCGAAGACCATCGCTCGGGTCGACGTGGTGCCCTGGTCGACCGCCGCCACATACCTGGGTTCTCTGGCCACGGTCGCCAGTGTTCCATGCGTCACGTCCACCGTGGGGTCGTGACGCACGAACCCGTGCGTCGGCCGGGACCGACGGCCTCGATCAATTACGCTGGGGGATCATGACGACCGAGTTCAACCCGGATCGGCCAGCGGACCTGGGACCGCTCTACCGGGCGGAGGCATGGCGTCGCCTCGGCGCGGAGCAGTTCGACATCGTCGTGGTCGGCGGTGGCGTCGTCGGTGTCGGTGCGGCACTCGACGCGGCCACCCGAGGGCTGCGCGTCGCGTTGGTGGAGGCGCGAGACATCGCCGCCGGCACGTCGAGTCGGTCGTCGAAGATGTTCCACGGCGGCCTCCGGTACCTCGAACAACTCGAGTTCGGACTGGTCCGCGAAGCGCTGAAGGAGCGCGAACTGTCGCTCCGACTGCTGGCGCCGCACCTGGTCAAGCCCTTGCCCTTCCTCTATCCGCTGACCCAGCGCGTTTGGGAGCGGCCCTATGTGGCAGCCGGACTGTTCCTGTACGACCAGATGGGCGGCGCGAAGTCGGTTCCCGGGCAACGACATGTGACCCGGTCCGGCGCGTTGCGGGTCGCCCCCGCGCTGAAGCGGGACTCGCTGATCGGCGGAATCCGCTATTACGACACCGTCGTCGACGACGCCCGCCACACCCTCACGGTCGCGCGCACCGCGGCGAACTACGGTGCGGTCATCCGGACGTCCACGCAGGTGGTCGGATTTCTCCGTGAAGCCGACCGGGTGATGGGAGTCCGCGTCCGTGACTCCGAGAACGGCGAGGTCACCGAGGTACGCGCGCACTGCGTGATCAATGCCGCCGGAGTGTGGACCGACGAGGTCCAGGCGTTGTCCCGGCAACGCGGCCACTTCCGGGTGCGAGCCTCCAAGGGAGTGCACATCGTGGTGCCGCGCGACCGCATCGTCAGCGAGACGGCGATCATCCTGCGGACCGCCAACTCGGTCCTGTTCGTCATCCCGTGGGAGACGCACTGGATCATCGGTACCACCGACTCCGACTGGGATCTCGACCTCGCGCATCCGGCGGCCACGCACGCCGACATCGACTACATCCTGGATCGGGTGAACCAGGTCCTGGTGACGCCGCTGACGCACGACGACATCGAAGGCGTCTACGCCGGGCTACGTCCGTTGCTCGCCGGTGAGGACGACCAGACGTCGAAGCTGTCCCGTGAGCATGCGGTCGCCCGCGTCGCACCCGGCCTGGTCTCCATCGCGGGCGGCAAGTACACCACCTATCGGGTGATGGCCGCCGCCGCCGTCGATGCCTGTAACGACTTCATCCCCACCCGGGTCGCGCCCTCGATCACCGAGCGGGTCCCGCTCGTCGGCGCCGACGGATACTTCGCTCTCATCAACCAGTGCGAGCACCTCGGCCAGCGATACGGCTTGCACCCCTACCGGATTCGTCGATTGCTGAATCGCTACGGCTCGCTGATCGACGAGGTGCTCGCGTACGCGGCCGACGACCCGTCGCTGTTGCGCCCCTTGGAGGCCGCTCCGCAGTACCTGCGGGTGGAGGTTCTCTACGCAGCCATCGACGAGGCGGCCCTGCACCTCGAGGACGTGCTGGCCCGCCGCACCCGGATCGCGATCGAGTACTCCCATCGCGGCGTCGGCTGCGCCCAGGAGGTCGCCGACCTGCTGGCGCCCGTACTCGGCTGGACCGCCGAGGATGTCGCCTTCGAGGTCGACACCTACCGGGCGCGGGTCGAGGCCGAGGTCGCGTCGCAACAGCAACCCGATGACGCCTCTGCCGACGCCCTGCGTGCCGCGGCTCCGGAGGCGCGACCGGAGATCCTCGAGCCGGTGCCGGTGCCGCGCTGACCCGATCGGTCGCTCTCCGAGACATCCGACCCCACCTGGACCTCGCCTCGCGCGAGCTCATCTCGCCGTCGCGACCTCAGTCGAGGTCGCGGGAGCGAAACGAGGTCGCGGGAGGGCGTCAGCTCTGGCAGGCGGGACAGAAGTAGACGACCCGATCCTCGCCCACCGGGCCCATGTGATCGCGCGCGATCGGGGTGCTGCATCGTCGGCACCACTGTCCGCGCCGGCCATAGACCCACATCCGCGCGTTCGGCGACGTCTGGCCGGTGGTGCTGCGGGCTGTGCGGAGACGGTTGGCCCACAACAACTGTCGGCTGAGGTCGACCATCGGTGCCACCTCGACCTCGCCCACCGGACGGGTCGGGAGCACCCGACGCAGGAAGCAGATCTCGGAGCGGAACACGTTGCCGACGCCGGCCATCAGACGCTGGTCGAGCAGTGCGTCGCCGACGGTGCGGGCCGGGTCGGCCGACAACCGCCTGATCGCCTCGGCGGCGTCGAAATCGTCGGCGAGGAGGTCGGGGCCCAGATAGGCCAGTGCCGCATCGGGATCGGCGAGCAACTCCAGGACCCCGAGCTCGAAACCGACGGCCTCCTGTCCCTCCGCGCGCAACACCACACGAGCCTGGTACGCCGGTCGGCGCCATCGGGTGCCGACCGGATGGACGTGCCAGGCGCCCTCCATCTTCAGGTGGGAATGCACCGACAACGGTCGGTCGTCACGATCGTCGGGACCGCCCGGTCCCAGGTCGATGAGCAGGTGTTTGCCCCGGGACCGCACCGACGTGACGCGACGACCACGGAGGTCGGCCGTCGCCAACCGGGGCACCCGGAACTGGCTGTGGTCGATGACGCGACCGTCCAACGCCTTTCGGAGGCGCGCGGCGGCGGCGAACACGGTGTCGCCTTCAGGCATGGTGGCCGTATCGGAGGCGGATGCCGCGCGGCGTCGTCGCGAAACCTGCAGCGACCAATGTCTTGCCGAACTCGGAGCCGAGGGACGGCGCACCGTCGATCTGGTTGATCATCAGTCGGGACAGGCGGCCCGATCGCACCACGGTCGACAGCACCCCCGCCGCCATCTCGCGCGCCTCGGCGTCGTCGGTGAATGTCAGCAGGGTCTTACCGCCGCGCTCGACGAAGACCACCAGGTGGCCGTCGACCAGGACGACCAGTGCCCCCGGCTTACGGCCGGGCCGGTGGCCACTCGGGGCCGACGGGTCCTGGGGGGCGGTCGACTCCGGCCACTCCAACGAGGCGCCGTACGGGTTCGCCGGATCGGTGGCGGCGAGCACGATCGCGGTGTGGTTGTCGTCGCGGACGGTCGAGTGGTTGCGCAGATCGTCGACGGTGGACGGGGCGGCGAACTGCGCGCCGCCGAGACCATCCACGTAGTAACCGCGACGGACCTGGCCGCTGTCCTCGAAGACCGTGAGTGCCTTGTAGATCCGCGCGAATCCGCCCACCACCGACTCCGTGGAGACGCTGCCGCGTGTCACCACGCCGTAGCGGGTCAGCAGCTGGTCGCACAGCGCCTGGGTGGCGACGGTGGGGCCGATCTCGGCGCGCTCGGGCGCGAACCAGCGGCCGGATGCGGTCGGCGGGGTCGGGCGGGCCGTCGATTGTTCGGCGAGGTAGCGGGTGGTCAGCCGATGTGCGCGGAGTCGGGGTGCGCGGCCCCGGGAACGGTGGGCCGGGGTGCCGCGACTGCCCGATGTCGTGCGTCGAGGGCTGAGCAGTGCGCGCACAGGGCCGAAGGAGTCGTTGCTGATCTCGCCGGCCCACGCGAGATCCCAGAGCGCGGCCTCCACATCGGCGGAGGTGTCCTCGAACGCATCCGCAATCTGGGCGAACCGAAGCGCGCCACCCGGGGCGAGCAGTTCCCGGACCTGCTCGTGCACTGCCGTGGAGTCGATGGGATCCGGTTCGGGCATCGTCAGTGGCGCGACATCGGCGGGATGCAACGCGATCCAGCCGTCGGCGCCACCGATGCGGCCGTGCCCCGACCAGACGACCTCACCTGCACTGAGCAACTCGTCGAGCATCGCCGGCGAGTAGCCCTCCACCCGCGCGGGCAGGATCAGCGACTCCCAGGCGGAGGCAGGCAATGGGTGGCCGGCCAGCTGTTCGATGACGGAGGCGACACCGTCGACTCCGCGCAGTCGTTCGGTCGGGGTGACGTGTTGCCAGGACGCCAGGAAACGTGCGAAGACCTCGGTGGGGACCGGCGCCACCTCGGCGCGGCTGGCCGCGAGTGAACCGCGTCGGATCTGACCGAGCACATCCGAGTGACACCACTGGGCACCGACCTCGGGGAGGAAGTCGCCCTCGACGACCTTGCGGTCTCCGGTCAGTCGCACCAGTGTGTCGCGCACGACGGCCGTCGCCATGCCGAGTCCCTCGGCGGCCTCCTCGACGCCGAACGGTCCGTGCGTCCTCGCGAAGCGGTGCACCAGATCGCCGACCGGGTCGGGGACAGCCTCGGTGAATGCGGCCGGAACGCCCTGTGGCGCAGGTACTCCCAGCGCGTCGCGCAGCCGTGCGGTGTCCTCGACGGCGGCCCACAGCGCCCGGCGCCGGTGGTTCACCGAGATGATCCGACCCGAGCGGTGCAGGTCGGCGAGGATCACCGCGACGTCGTCGTCACCCTGATATCGCGCCGCCACGTCCTCGGTGGTCAACGCGCCCAGCCACCGCAGCAGGTCGACGATGTCCTCGGCGTCGCGTGCCTGTCGCTCGGGGGTGAGCCGCTGTAGTCGGCCGACGACCTCGGCGATCACCCCGGGATCGAGGAGTTCACGGAGATCGACCCGGCCGAGGAGTTGGGCCAACAGGCTGGTGTCGAGCGAGAGGGCGGCCGCACGCCGCTCGGCCAGTGGCGCGTCGTCGGAGTACATGAACGCGCCGACATAGCCGAAGAGCAGCGACGCGGCGAACGGCGACGGACTGGCGGTCTCGGTCTCCACCAGGCGCACGCGCCGGTTGCGGATGCGGGTCAGGAGGTCGGTCAGAGCAGGCAGATCGTAGATGTCCTGCAGGCACTCCCGGACGGCCTCGAGGACGATCGGGAAGTCGGGGTACTGGGAAGCGACCGAGAGCAATTGGGCGCTGCGTTGGCGCTGCTGCCACAACGGTGCGCGACGGCCTGGGGTGCGCCGGGGGAGCAGCAGCGCACGGGCTGCGCACTCCCGGAAGCGGGATGCGAACATCGACGTCCCCGACAGCGCGTCGGTGACGATCTGTTCGATCTCGTCCGGGTCGACGACGAACACCGATGCGCCGGGCGGCTCGTCGTCGGTGTCGGGGAGTCGGACGATGATGCCGTCGTCGGATGCGGTGGTCGCGCCCTCGATCCCGAGCGTCTCCAGCAGCCGGGCCGAGATCGCACTGGCCCATGGGGCGTGGACGCGGAGTCCGTACGGTGAGTGCAGGATCAGGCGCCAGTCGCCGAGTTCGTCCCGGAACCGCTCGACCACCAGGGTGCGATCGGTCGGCAGATGCCCGGTGGCGGTGCGCTGTTCGTCGATGAGTGCCGCGAGGTTGCCGCGCGCGTAGTCGGTGAGCCCGAGTCGGTCGGCGTGCTCGGACAGCGCCTCCGCATCGGCGATGGTCCCGGTGAACTTGCCGATGGCGGCACCGAGTTCGGCCGGTCGTCCCACCGCGTCGCCGACCCAGAAGGGGAGTCGGCCGGGCTGGCCGAATGCGGGCGTGACCAGGACACGATCGTGGGTGATGTCCTCGATCCGCCAGCTCGTGGCGCCCAGGGCGAAGACGTCTCCGACACGGGACTCATAGACCATCTCTTCGTCGAGTTCGCCCACGCGCGTGGACTTCTCGCCCACCATGAAGACGCCGAACAGGCCGCGATCGGGGATGGAACCACCCGATGTGACGGCGAGTCGTTGGGCGCCCCGCCGGCCGACCAGTGTGCCGGCGTCGCGATCCCACGTGACCCGGGGTCGTAGTTCGGCGAACTCGTCGGACGGGAACCGGCCGGAGATCAGGTCGAGGGTCGACTCGTAGACCGAGCGGGCGAGTTCGCGATAGGGCGCTGCGCGGCGCACGGTGTCGAACCAGTCGTTCACATCGAGGTCGTCGACGGCCGCCGCCGCGATGGTCTGCTGGGCGAGGATGTCGAGCGGGTTCTGCGGCACCCGCAGTTCCTCGATCTCGCCGTCCAGCATGCGCTCCACGGCGACCGTGCAGTGCAGTAGATCGGTGCGGTGCTTCGGGTACAGCACGCCCTGGCTGATCTCGCCGACCTGATGACCCGCACGGCCGATGCGCTGGAGTCCGCTGGCCACCGACGGCGGCGACTCGACCTGGATCACCAGATCGACCGCCCCCATGTCGATGCCGAGTTCGAGGGAACTGGTGGCGACCACACACCGCAGCCGCCCCGACTTGAGGTCGTCCTCGATCTCGGCGCGCTGCTCCTTGCTGACCGATCCGTGGTGGGCGCGGGCGAGCAGTGGCTCCGCCCCGGAACTGGCGCCGCTGGCCATCAGATGAGCGGGCGCACCGCCCGGCACCCGGTCGTTCCGCGGCGCGGCATCGGGTGCATCCGGACCGGCGTTGTCCCCGGATGTGCGCTGCTCGTGGATCTCGTTGAGGCGAGCGGTGAGTCGCTCGGCGAGGCGCCGGGAGTTGGCGAACACGATGGTCGCGCGGTTCTTCTCGATCGCGTCCACGATCGACGACTCGACGTACGGCCATAACGAGCCGGCGGTCGGGGAGAATGCGTCGTCGAGATCGTCTGCGCCGGGCGGTGGCGGGATGTTGGCCATGTCCTCGACGGGTACGTCGACGCGGAGGTCGAAGGTCTTGCTGATCGGCGGCCGGACGATCCGGCACGGCCGGGAACCCGCGAGGAACGCGCCGACGACCTCGGGCGGCCGTACGGTCGCCGACAGCCCGATCCGCTGCGCGGGCTTCTCCAGCAGGTCGTCCAGGCGTTCCAGTGACAGCGCCAGGTGGGTGCCGCGCTTGGTGGTCGCCACCGCGTGCACCTCGTCGAGGATCACCACGTCCACCGCGGTCAGGGTCTCCCGTGCGGAGGAGGTCAGCATCAGGAACAGCGACTCG
The DNA here is from genome assembly GCF_000334455.1 of Gordonia soli NBRC 108243. Taxonomy (GTDB): domain Bacteria; phylum Actinomycetota; class Actinomycetes; order Mycobacteriales; family Mycobacteriaceae; genus Gordonia; species Gordonia soli. The sequence goes on along the minus strand of NZ_BANX01000028.1, from coordinate 57,500 downwards.
GGCGTGGTGATCAGGATGTCGGGCGGCGACTTGACCAGGTTGCGGCGGGCCGACGCCGGGGTGTCGCCGGAGCGGACGCCGACGGTGATGCCCGGTTCCGGGAGGTCGAGCTCCTGCGCCGCGCGGGTGATGCCGGTCAGCGGGGCGCGCAGGTTGCGTTCGACGTCGACCGCGAGAGCTTTGAGCGGCGACACGTAGAGCACCCGCGTGCCGTGTGCACGCTCGGGTTCGGCAGCCAGGCGGTCGAGAGCCCACAGGAACGCCGAGAGTGTCTTTCCGGAGCCGGTGGGTGCGATGACCAGCGTGTTGTCGCCGTCGGCGATCGAGTTCCAGGCGCCGACCTGGGCCGGGGTGGGCTCGTCGAACGCACCGGTGAACCACCGCCGGGTCGGGGCGGTGAACCGGTCGAGCACTGCGGGACTTCGGGCCACCATCCCATCTTCCATCACGCATCCGACAAGCCCGGGTATACAGTGCTCCCACACCAGCAGATGCGGGGAATCCGGTGAGAATCCGGAGCGGTCGCGCCACTGTGTCCCGCGGGAGAACCGCGGGGAGTCAGGTCGCCGTACCTGCTGGTCCGGACACCACAGGACGCGTAATCCTCAGGGAGGACCCCCATGACCTCGACCACTGCGTCGACCAAGCCCGTCGCCCCGGCGCTGGCCGTACCGAACCTCTCGGTCGCCAGTGCGGCACTCTGGCTCAGCCTGACCGTGCTGCTCGCCGCCCTTGCCTACTACTTCCTCGGTTACGACCAGGGCGCCGTCTCCGTCTTCGGATCGGACACCCACGTGCACGAGTTCGTGCACGACGCCCGTCACTTCCTCGGTTTCCCCTGCCACTGAGCGCACCAGAGACCAGGAGACAACCACACATGGAGAAGAAGTTCATCGGCGCAGGCCTGCTCTCGGGTCTGGTCGCCGGCATCGTCGCGTTCGTGTTCGCCCGGCTGTTCATCGAGCCGCAGGTGGCCAAGGCGATCGACTACGAAGAAGGACGTTCGCACGCCGAGGAGGCTCTCGAGGCCGCCGGTGGCGGCCACGATCACGGTGCCGAGGTGGTCACCCGGTCGGTGCAGGAGAACATCGGCGCAGGCGTCGGAACCGTCGTGTTCGCATTGGCGGTCGGGGCGATCTTCGCGGTCGCCTTCACCGTCCTCTGGGCGTACATCGGACGCCGCTACCCGGCCACCGATCCTCGTGCGGTGTCCGCCGCACTCGGCGTCATCGGCTTCGTCGCCGTGGTCGGCGTCCCGTTCTTCGCGTATCCGGCCAACCCGCCGGCCGTGGGCAACGACGACACCATCGGGGCCCGATCGGGTGCGTTCCTGACCATCACGCTGCTGTCGATCGCCTTCGCGATCGTCGCGGTGGTCGCGGCCCTCTGGTTGCGACCGCGCATCGGCGGGCTCGTCGGTGCCGTCGTCGGTGCCATCGGCTACCTGGTCGCGGTGACCATCGCCATCGCGTTGCTGCCGGAGTTCCACGAGGTGCCCGAACCGGTCACCGACGCACAGGGAACCATCGTGTTCCCGGGCTTCCCCGGTGGTGTGATCGGCGACTTCCGCGTCTACGCGATCGCCAACCAGGTCATCCTCTGGACGGTGCTGACCGTGGTCTTCGCGATCGTCATCGGAGTGTTCGCGCGATCTACCAGGTCGACCGCGGCCGAACGCGTCGAGGCCGACACGGCCTCCTGACACCTGCGATCGAGTGCGAATCCCGTCGCACACGGCTGATCACCGCCGGACGCACCGCGCCCAACCGCGCGGTGCGTTTCGGTGGTGCCCGGGTCGCCCTCGACCCGCGCGGACGCCGTGACGTCGGCGAGCTGATCGGCGATGTGGGCGACCCGACCCTTCTCGTCTGCGGTCCGGAGCGGCACGTCGCCGAGTCGGCGACCGTGCTGGGCGGCGGGTCCCGCATCGACGAGCGACTGCGGTCTCTGGATGTCGGCGCCTGGGACGGGCTGGCGCCCGACGACGTCGCGCCGGCAGACCTCGGCATGTGGTTCACCGACCCGACGAGTCGCCCGCACGGTGGTGAGACGGTCGCGGAGTTCGTGCGGCGCATCCATTCCTGGCGCGCGTCGGGGCCCCTTCCCGATGTCGTGGTCGTCGCGAAGCCGGTGGCACAGGCGCTCCTCTGCACCGACACCGATGCGTACTTCGCCACCGAGGTGCGCCCGGCGACCGTGTACGAGCTCGCGACCCCGATTTCGTAGAAGTTGTTCCCGGAATCCGGGAACGACTTCTACCGAATCGCGCGTCGTCGGCCAGCGGTAGGAACAGAATTTGCGATCTGTCTCTAGACAGTCATCGTGACTCCTGACACAGTAGTGATCGAAAAGTGAAACCTGTTCCAGGAGCGTGCGATGTTCGAATGGTCCGACGAGGACGAGATGGTCCGGGATGCGCTGCGCGCGTTCATCGACAAGGAGATCCGGCCACACGTCGACGAACTCGAGTCGGGGCAGCTGCCGCCGTACGACATCACCCGTAAGCTCCTCGCGACCTTCGGGGTCGACGCGATGGCCCGCGACAGCCTGGAGAAGGAGCTCGCCCGCGAGGCGGATCCCGATCACGACCCGTCGAAGAAGTCGGGCGGCGGCGGGGGTGGTCTCGGCGACTCGATGTTCCTGATCCTCAACAGCGAACTGGCCGGCGTCAGCCTCGGCCTGGTCGCGTCGATGGGCGTGAGCATGGGTCTCACGGTGTCGACCATCCGCGGAAAGGGGACGCTCGCGCAGAAGAAGCGCTGGCTGCCCGAGCTGGTCACGATGGAGAAGGTCGGCGCCTGGGCGATCACCGAACCCGACTCCGGCTCGGATGCGTTGGGCGGCATGAAGACGTCGGTGAAGCGGGACGGCGACGACTACATCCTCAAGGGCAACAAGACCTTCATCACCAACGGCCCGTACGCCGACACCATCGTGGTCTTCGCGAAGCTCGACGACGGTTCGGACACCCCGATGCGCGACCGCAAGGTGCTGTCCTTCGTGCTCGACAAGGGCATGCCGGGACTCACCCAGGGCAAGGCGTTCAAGAAGATGGGCATGAACAGCTCGCCGACCGGTGAGTTGTTCTTCGACGACATCCGAGTCGGTAAGGACCGCTTGCTGGGGGAGACCGAGGACACCGGCTCCGACAGCCGGGGCTCGGAGGGCGCCAAGGCCGGCTTCACCGCCGAGCGGATCGGGATCGCCGCGTTGTCGCTGGGCATCATCAACGAGGCGCAGCGCCTGTCCATCGACTACGCGAAGAGCCGCACACTGTGGGGGCAGGAGATCGGCAACTTCCAGCTCATCCAGCTGAAGCTGGCCGAGATGGAGATTGCCCGGATCAACGTGCAGAACATGCTCTTCAACGCCGTCGAGCGGTCACGGGCGGGCAAGCCGCCGAGTCTCGCCGAGGCGTCGGCGATGAAGCTGTACTCATCGCGCGCCGCCACCGATGTGGCGATGGAGGCGGTCCAGCTGTTCGGCGGCAACGGCTACATGGCCGAGTACAAGGTCGAGCAGCTCGCACGTGACGCCAAGTCGCTGATGATCTACGCCGGGAGCAACGAGATCCAGGTGACCCACGTGGCGAAGGGGCTGCTGCGCAGCTGATCTGCGCAGCAGCCGACCCTCACTCCGCGCGGTCGGTCACCAGCAGTACCCGGCCCCGACCGCCGTCGCGGAAGTCGACGTAGGCCTTCTCGGCGTCGGCGAGGCGATGCGTCGACCGGATCCGCGGGGCCAGGGTGCCCTGGTCGGCCTGTGCGAGCAGTGCGGCGAGGCGTGTGCCGTCCGAGGTCACGAATTGCGTGTGGACCGTGACGCCGTCGCGCGGCGGTGTGGCACCGACGACGACCTCGACGAAGGTGCCGCCGGGCCGGACGACACCGGTGGTGGCCCCGCCGAGGACTGCCGCGTCGAGGACCGCGTCGACCTGCGCGGTGCTGTCGGCGGCGATGAACTCGTCGGTCACGAACTCGACGCCGACACTCGCTGCGAATTCACGGTCCTGTTCGCGTCCGAGTCCGATCACACGCCATCCGCGAGCCACGGCGAGCGGGGCGGCGAATCCGCCCACCGCGCCGCCGATCCCGGTGATCAGCAACGTGCCCGCGGCCGGGCCCAGCAGATCCAGTGCCTGGTCGGCGGTCAACGTGTTGAGCGGTAGCGATGCGGCGTCGGTGAGGTCGAGACCGTCGGGCACGACGGCGATGTCGGTGGCCGCGAGCACGATCTCCTCGGCCTGCGGACCGACCGTCTTGGCGGTGCCGCCGGAGAGCCCGGCAACCCGTGTCCCGACCGTCAGCGACGCATCGGTCACCTCGGCGCCGACCTCGCTGATCACGCCGGCGACATCCCAGCCGAGCCCGAGGTCGCCTGCCTTCGTCCACCCCTGTCGGAGTGAGAAGCCGCCGATCACCTGATCGTCGATGGGGTTGATCGTCGCTGCGGTGACCGCGATCCGGATATCGGTCGGGCCGAGTTCGGGCGGGGTCACCGCCGCCACGCGGAGGTCGCCCTGCTGGTCGGTGAGGACTGCGGTGATGGTGCGGTCGGCGGTCATGGTCGCTCCTTCTCGTCGGACGTGAGTGCGCGTGCTGCGCGGTACCGTGACAACTCTGGACGTTGGGCTATCCGCTGGGAAGTAGGTACCTTGAAGTGCGTAACTCTCGCCGGGTGAGTGCAGACCAGGAGATGACATGCCGACGATGACCGCCGCACAACAGCGGCAAGAGGCCAAGCTCGCCTACGACGCGTACCTCGCGTTGTGCCCGAGCCGTCGGGTGCTGGAGCGCATCAGCGACAAGTGGGTGACGCTGGTCATGTGCGCGCTCGCCGATGGGCCGCAACGGTATTCGGAGCTGTCCCGCACGATCGCCGGGGTCAGTCCGAAGATGCTCACCCAGACCCTGCGCAACCTCGATCGCGACGGACTCCTGACCCGGGCGGTCACACCGACCGTGCCGGTGACCGTCGAGTACGCGATGACCGACCTCGGCCGGTCGCTGCATGCCCAGATCCAGGGGATCAAGATCTGGTCGGAGCAGCACATCGACGAGATCGATTCCGCGCGGGAGCGTTACGACGCCGCGGCGAGCGTGACCGACTGATCGCCCCCGGGGCATCACAGCTGACCGGCTCGCTGCGGTACGGATCGCCGGGGGCGATGACCGGCGTTGCCGTGTCGGATCAGATGTCGTCGACGGTGACCGGACGTCCGGTCGGGATCGCGAGAGCGATGACTGCGGCAGTCACGCTCGCCACCAACGAGATGGCCGCGGCCCACACATAACCCGACTCACCGGGCACCGACACCGGGCCCGCCGGAGTGGAGATCTCGATGGCCGACCACGTGAGGATCATCCCGACCGTGGCCGCCGACGCCGAGGTCCCGACCACTCGCATGAGGGCGTTGACGCCGTTGGCCTCGCCGGTCTGTTCCACGCGGACCACTCGCATGATCAGCGCGGGCATCGCCGAGTAGGCGATGCCGAGACCGGCGCCGATGATGCAGGCGACGGCGATGATCACCGGCCATCCGATCCGCCACGGGCCGATCAGCACGGTCAGGAACACGACGTAGCCGACACCGAGGATCCCGCCACCGACGGCGAGGGCGATCCGCGGTCCGTGGCGTGCGGCGATCCGCGCGCTGATGTTCGAGAAGACGAACATCACCAGACCACTCGGCGTCAGGATGAGGCTGGCGGTGACCATGTCCAGCCCCAGTCCGTTGGGACTCGATGTCGGGGCCATCAACAGCTGGATCGGGATGAGCTGCATCGAATAGAACGCGAAGCCGGCGGCGACGGACGCGATGTTGGTCAGCAGCACGGGACGGTGCATGGCGACCGCGAGATCGACGAGCGGGTTCGCCACGCGTCGCTCCACCAGCGACCAGATCACCGCAACGACGGCCGCGGCGCCGAACAGTCCCAGGGTGAGTGGACTGCCCCATCCCCAGGTCGCCCCCTTCGACAGCGGCAGCAGGATGCAGACCAGGATCGCGATCAGACCGATGGCGCCGACGGCGTCGAAGCGGCCGCCGACGCGCGTCGGACTTGCCGGGATGGTCCGTGCCAGGCCGACGCCGCACAGCACCGCGAACGCGGCCGTGACGAAGAAGAGTGCATGCCAGTTCACGTGCTCGGCGATGATCGCCGCGAACGGCAGGCCGAGTGCGCCGCCGATGCCCAGCGATGCGCTCATCGTCCCGACCGCGGAGCCCAGGTGCCGTGCGGGCACGATGTCGCGCATCACGCTGATCCCCAGCGCGATCGCACCGAATCCCATGCCCTGCAGCGCTCGGCCGATCAGGAACGGCAGCAGGGCGTCGACGACCGCGCACACCACCGAACCGGCCGCGACGCACGCCATGCTCAGCAGCAGCATCAACCGCTTGCCGTACATGTCGCCGAGTCGCCCCCCGATCGGGGTGATGGCCGCACCGACGAGCAGCGTGATCGTCAGTGCCCACGACGTGTTGTCGGCACTGGAGTGCAACATCGTCGGCAACTGCGGGATGAGGGGGACGATGATGGTCTGGGTCAGTGCGACGACGATCCCGGCGGTACACAGCAGGACCACCGCCAGACGCGGGGTGCGATCGGTCGGAGTCGGTGGTGGGGTGGTGGCCGTCGGATCGTCGCGACGCGTCGCGCTCACGGTCGCATCCACCTCCACGTCGCCATGCCGCCACGCTATCGGGTGGGGCGGGGCAGGACCGAACCGGAGTGGATCGGGTCACGCCGCGGTGACCGTACTCGCGCGTAGCCGATCCATTGGTCACAATCGTCGTCGTCGCCCGTCGACGTCCTGGTGTTCCACGCCGAATGCGCGTGGGACAGTCGGTCGGAGCCGCGAGACCTCGTGAGGCCACCGCGCCCGTGGGGGAGGGAGTAGTGATGTTCACCCGGATTGCCATCGTGAACCGTGGTGAGGCCGCCATGCGCCTCATCCGCGCCGCTCGAGCCATGTCGGCCGAGACCGGACAGCACATCGAGGTCGTCGCCCTGCACACCGACGTGGAGCGCACCGCCACCTTCGTGCGTGACGCCGACATCACCTACGACCTGGGACCGGCCGCCAACCGGCCGTACCTGAACCTGAAGACCCTGGAGCGCGCGCTGCTCGAGACCGGCGCCGACGCCGCATGGGTCGGCTGGGGATTCGTCGCCGAGGACCCGCGTTTCGCCGAGCTCTGTGAGCGGATCGGCATCACCTTCGTCGGCCCCTCGCCGGAGGCCATGCGCAAGCTCGGCGACAAGATCGGCGCGAAGCTGATCGCCGAAGAGGTCGGTGTGCCGGTCGCACCGTGGAGCGGTGGCGCAGTCGACAGCGTCGACGACGCCAAGGCCGCGGCCGCCCGGATCGGCTATCCGCTGATGCTGAAGGCGACGGCCGGCGGCGGCGGTCGCGGCATCCGCGTGATCACCAGCGACGACGAACTGGTGGATGCCTACGAGCGCACCCGCGCCGAGGCCGAGCGGGCGTTCGGCAGCGGCGTCGTGTTCCTGGAGCGTCTGGTCACCGGTGCCCGCCACGTCGAGGTACAGGTCATCGCCGACGGGCAGGGGACCGCGTGGGCGCTGGGGGTGCGCGACTGTTCGGTGCAGCGGCGAAACCAGAAGATCATCGAGGAATCCGCGTCACCGGTGCTCGCGCCCGAGCAGGCCGAGGAGCTCAAGCGGTCGGCCGAACGCCTCGCGCTGGCCGTCGGCTACCGCGGTGCCGCGACCGTCGAGTTCTTGTACCACCCGGGCGAGAAGCTGTTCGCCTTCCTCGAGGTCAACACCCGACTCCAGGTCGAGCACCCGATCACCGAGTCGACCACCGGCTTCGACCTGGTCCGTGCGCAGCTGTCGGTGGCGGCCGGCGTCCCGCTGTCGGGCGAGATGCCGCGTGAGCGCGGCCATGCCATCGAGGCCCGCCTCAACGCCGAGGATCCGGATCGCGACTTCGCGCCCGCGCCCGGCCGCATCGCCCGACTCGACCTCCCGACCGGACCGGGCATCCGCATCGACACGGGCGTCAGCGAGGGCGATGTCATCCCCGCCGACTTCGACTCGATGATCGCCAAGATCATCGCCGTCGGCAGCGATCGTGAGGAGGCGCTCGGACGCCTGCGCCGCGCGATGTCGGAGACCCGCGTCGTCATCGAGGGCGGCGCGACCAACAAGAGCTTCGTCCTGGAACTGCTGGACCGTCCCGAGGTGATCGACGGCAGCGCCGACACAGGTTGGATCGACCGGGTTCGGGCCGCCGACGGTCTCGTGGTCAATCGGCACGCCACCATCGCACTGGCCGCCTCCGCCATCGACGCGTACGAGGAGGAGGAGTCCGTCCAGCGCTCGCGGCTGCTCGCGACCGCCGCCGGTGGGCGCCCGCAGGTCCAGCATCGCAGTGGCCGGCCGCTCGACCTCAAGTTGCGCGGTGTCGGCTACCGCGTGCGGGTGGCCCGCATCGGCGCGCATCGCTTCCGGGTGGTCATCGAGGCGGGTGACCAGTCTCGCACCGCCGACGTCGATCTCGACCGTTTCGACGAGCACACCGCGCAGATGGTCCTCAACGACGTCCGCTACCGCCTGTTGATGGACACCCACGGGCCGGTGCGGTTCGTCGAGGTCGACGGAATCGCGCATCGCGTCAGCCTCGACGAGGGTGGCGTCCTGCGCGCTCCGGCGCCCGCCCTGGTGGTGGCCCTGCCGGTGGAGGTCGGTACCGAGGTGGAGGCCGGGGCCCCGGTTCTCGTCCTCGAGAGCATGAAGATGGAGACGGTGCTGCGGGCACCGACCCGCTCGCGCCTGCGCGAGTGCACGGTCTCGGTCGGGTCGCAGGTGGAGGTCGGCGCGCCGCTGCTGCGCCTCGAGCCGCTGTCCGACGACACCGACGACGAGGCCCACGCACCGGTCGAGGTGGCCGACCTCGAGCTCCCCGAGCCCGCACAGCTCGATGCCGCCGACCGCACCACCCGCACGCAGGAGGACCTGCGCAGCCAGCTGCTCGGGTACGACGTCGATCCGCACGACCGGTCCCGCCTGCTGCACGACTACCTGAACGTGCGCCGGGTCGCAGCGCAGGGCGGTCGCCGACCGCTGGCCGACGAGATCGAGTTGATCGACGTCTTCGCCGATCTCGCACAGCTGAGTCAGAACCGACTGTCCGACGAAGAGCTCGGCGTCGAGCACGTGCACAGCGCGCGGGAGAACTTCCACACCTACCTGCAGAGTCTCGACGTCGACCGCGACGGTCTGCCTGCGGCGTTCCACGATCAGCTCCTGAGGGCGCTACGGCATTACGGTGTCACGGATCTGGATCGCAGTCCCGATCTGGAGGCGGCGGTCTTCCGCATCTTCCTGGCGCTGCAGAACCCCGCCGACTCGGTGACCGTCGTCAGCGCGCTGCTCAAGGAGTGGCTCGCCGAGCCGACTCCGCGCGACGAACTGCGTGACGACGTCGCAGCCGGACTCGACGGGCTCGTCGCGGCGACGCAGGTCCGTTTCCCGGCGATCGCCGACCTCGCGCGCGCCGTGGTCTACGCCTGGTACGGGCAGCCGCTGCTGCGGCGCAACCGCGCCCGCATCTACAACGATGTCCGCAAGCAGTTGCGGCATCTCGACGGCGCGCCGGACTCGTCCGACCGCGACGAGCGGATCGCCGCGATGGTCCGCAGCACCGAGCCGCTGGTCCGCCTGCTGGGCCAGCGGATCGAGCGCGGCCATCTCGACAACACGGTGATGCTCGAGATCCTCACCCGCCGCTACTACGGGAACACCGGACTCAAGAGCGTGCGGACCCACCAGGCCGGTGGCACGACATTCGTCGTCGCCGAGCGCGACGGCGTGCAGTTGGCCTCGGCCGCGGTGAGTTTCGACAACGTCGCGGCAGCGGTCGGCGGGCTGGTCGAGCTGGCCAAGGACACCTCGTCGATGGACGCCGACATCTACCTCAGCTGGGAGCAGCAGCCCGACAGCTTCGACGAGATGGCCCGGGTCCTGCACGACATCGTCACCGCCAATCCCGGCCCGCACCAGTTGCATCGTCTGACCTTCGCCGTCGCCGGTTCGGGCAATGCGCGGATGCACCACCACTTCACCTTCCGCCCGTCGGCGACGGGGATGGTGGAGGAGCGGCTCATCCGCGGCCTGCACCCGCACATCGCGCGTCGGATGCAGATGGAACGCCTGCGCAAGTTCGACCTCACGCGACTGCCGTCGTCGGACGACGAAGAGGTCTACCTGTTCCGCTGTGTGGCCAAGGAGAACCCGGCCGACGATCGGCTGATCGCCTTCGCCCAGGTGCGTGACCTCGACGCACTGCGCGAGCACGACGGTCGCCTGATGACGCTGCCGACCGCGGAGACCACCCTGGCCTCCTGCGTCGACTCGATCCGTCAGGCCCGTGCCGACGGCAAGCGCACATCGGACACCAACCGCATCGTGATGTACGTGTGGCCCCCGATCGGCACCGCACCCGCCGACCTGCAGACGATCTCCGACCACATCTGGGCGACCACACGTGGAGTGGGCATCGAGGAGGTGCTGCTCATCGCGCGTCGTCGTGATCGCGTCAGCGGCACGCTCGAGAAGGTGACGGTCCGCTTCTCGGTCACCGCGACGGGCGGGTTCGATGTCGTCGTCGGCGACCCGACGGACGAGCCGATCGAACCGGTCGACTCCTACCGCCAGAAGGTGCTGCGCGCCGCGCGCCGCAACACCGTCTACCCCTACGAGCTCGTGGATCTGCTGGGTGCGTTCACCGAGCACGACCTCGACGACGCCGGGCAGCTCGTGCCCGTCGACCGGCCTCGTGGCAACAACTCCGCGGCCATCGTCGCGGGCATCGTCACGACGCCGACCGCCAAGCATCCCGACCAGGGGGTCACCCGCGTACTGCTGCTGGGCGATCCGACGAAGTCCCTCGGCGCATTGTCGGAGCCGGAGTGTGCGCGGGTGATCGCCGCCATCGACCTCGCGGACCGACTGGGGGTACCGGTCGAGTGGTACGCCCTGTCCTCGGGCGCCCGCATCTCGATGGACTCCGGCACCGAGAACATGGACTGGGTGGCCAAGGCGCTCAAGCGCGTCGTCGAATTCACCCAGGCGGGCGGAGAGATCAACATCGTCGTCGCCGGTATCAACGTCGGTGCGCAGCCGTACTGGAACGCCGAGGCCACGATGTTGATGCACACCAAGGGTGTGCTGGTGATGACGCCGGATTCGGCGATGGTGCTCACCGGTAAGCAGTCGCTCGACTTCTCCGGTGGTGTGTCGGCGGAGGACAACTTCGGTATCGGCGGCTACGACCGCGTGATGGGCCCCAACGGCCAGGCCCAGTACTGGGCGCCGAACCTCGCGGCCGCTCGCGACGTCCTGATGTCGCACTACGACCACACCTATGTGGCACCCGGTGAGGCCGGGCCGCGTCGCGCCACCACCACGGACCCGGTGGACCGCGACGTCCGCGACTTCCCGCATGTGCTGGCGGGCAGCGACTTCACCACGGTCGGCGACATCTTCTCGGTCGCGACCAACCCGGACCGCAAGAAGCCCTTCGACATCCGCACGGTGATGCGCGCCGTCGCCGATCAGGACCACCAGGTACTCGAGCGGTGGGCGGGGATGGCCGACGCGGAGACCGCGGTGGTCGCCGACGTGCACCTCGGAGGAATCCCGGTGTGCCTGCTGGGCATCGAATCGCAGGAGGTGCAGCGGCGCGGCTACAAGCCGACCGACGGGCCGGACGTGTACACGGCGGGCACGCTGTTCCCACAGTCGTCGAAGAAGGCGGCCCGCGCGATCAACGTCGCCAGCGGCAACCGACCGCTGGTGGTGCTGGCCAACCTCTCCGGCTTCGACGGGTCACCCGAGTCGATGCGCAAGCTCCAGTTGGAGTACGGCGCCGAGATCGGTCGTGCCATCGTGAACTTCCGTGGCCCCATCGTGTTCTGCGTGATCTCGCGCTATCACGGCGGAGCGTTCGTGGTGTTTTCCAAGGCGCTGAACCCGAACATGACGGTGCTGGCCATCGACGGTTCGTTCGCGTCGGTGCTCGGCGGCGCACCCGCGGCGGCTGTGGTCTTCGCCGGCGAGGTCGCCTCGCGGGTCGCGGCCGATCCACGGGTCCGTGCGGTCGAGGCGCGGATGGCCGAGGCCGCGGGAGCCGAACTGCCTGCGCTCAACGCCGAACTCGCCGACGTCCGGCAGTCGGTGCGCGCGGAGAAGATCAGCGAGGTCGCCGCCGAGTTCGACGGTGTGCACAGCATCCGACGTGCGGTGGAGGTCGGTTCGGTGGACGCCGTCATCGGCGCCGACGAACTGCGGCCCCGGATCATCGCGGCCATCGCCGGATTCGGCGGTGCCGCCGACAGCTGACCCTGTGATCTCGCCCGGGTCGGTCCGCGTCACCGGACCGGCTCGGGGCGGTACGGGATCGAGTCGCTGACACCGGGGTCGACCCGGATCGGTCTGCCCAGCTGGGGAAACGCCCGCTGCGGGCAGGCCGGCCGGTCGCAGACCTTGCACCCGGCGCCGATGGGCACCACCGTGCGTGGGTCGCGCAAGTCGACGCCGGTGGAGTAGACCAGTTCGTCGGCGTGCGCGAGATCGCAACCGAGGCCGACGGCGAATCCGGTACGGGGGCCGAGGAATCCGTGTCGGTCGTCGTCGGTGGTGCGTGCCAGCCAGAAATACGATCGGCCGTCGGGCATCTGCGACACCTGCGTGTGGATGCGTCCGGGCGCCGAGAAGGCGTCGTGCACCACCCACAGCGGACAGCTGCCGCCCACCCGGGAGAAGTGGAATGCGGTCGCCGACTGTCGCTTCGAGATGTTGCCGGCCCGGTCGGTGCGTACGAAGATGAACGGCACCCCGCGACTGCCGGGGCGTTGCAGCGTCGACAGCCGGTGGCACACGGTCTCGAACCCCACCTCGAACTGCAGCCCGAGCAGTTCGACGTCGTACCGTGACGCCTGCGCGGCCCGCAGGAACGGTCCGTACGGCAGTACCAGCGCCCCGGCGAAGTAGTTCGCTAATCCGATGCGTGCCAACGGGATCGACATCTCGTCGAGGCCGTCGTCGGCGGCCACCAACCGGTCGATGAGCTCACCCTGGGTGAGCAGCGCCAGCTGGGTGGCGAGTTGGAACGCCCGCTGGCCGGCCGTCAGTCGTCGGGCGAGGTGGACCACCCGGGCGGTCTCGTCGTACCGCCGTTTGGGTACGTGCGCCATCGTGGTCCGGCCCGGCTCGCCGGGGCCGCCGTCGCCCGGTTCGGTGTCGGACGTGATCGTGACCGAGATGCCGAACTCGGCGCGGAGCAGATCCGCGAGCTGTACGTCGAGTCCGCCGATCGACAGCCCGTGCAGTTCGAAGAGTTGCTCGGCGGCATCGTCGAGTTCCGGGATGTGGTTCTTGCGGTCGTAGAAGAAGTCACGGACCTCCTCGAACGGCATCGGCGGCAGGTTCGCCGTACCGGGATCGCTGACCTGGCCCCGGTAGGTCTCCAGCTCGGCGGTGGCCGCCATGAGTCGCCGGTGCAGCGACACCAGCGTCTGCCCGACGTCGGGCATCCGGGAGACCAGTTCGGCGACCTCGGAGCGTCGGGCTCGCCCTGATTCGGCGTGGGTGGCCAACGCGTCCGCGACGTCGGCGACGAGTCGGGCGTCGCCGTCGGCGGCGAAGTAGTTCGGGTCGAGGTCGAACTCGTGGGTCAGCGACATCAGGACCGGGACCGTGATCGGCCGCTGATCGTTCTCGAGTTGGTTGACGTAGCTCGTCGACAGGTCGATCCGCCGGGCCAGCGCGGCCTGCGACAGTCCCGCCTCGTCGCGCAGGCGTCGAAGACGAGCTCCGACGAACATCTTGGCCATGCGGGTCAGACTACGCGCAGGGGCGTACACAAGATTCACAGATTCGACGCCACCGATTCGCCAAAATACGCATCTGCCGCGTCTTTCGCTGGGGGTTACCGGCTGCGTACGGTGCGAACATGATCACCCACACCGTGCGGACCCGCCGCAGCGCCGACGAATTCCCGCAGTCCGACCATCTCGCCCAGAAGATCGCCGAGGTGGCGGTAGATCCCGTCGACGTTCCGCCGGAGACCGCGGCGATGGTGATAAACCGCATCATCGACAACGCATCGGTGAGTGCGGCGTCGGTCATCCGACGACCGGTGACCACCGCCCGGACGCAGGCCCTCGCGCATCCGGGGACGCCGGGTGCGACCGTCTTCGGCGTCGACGGCCGCTACTCGCCGGAGTGGGCCGCATGGGCCAACGGTGTCGCGGTACGCGAACTCGACTTCCACGACACCTTCCTGGCGGCGGAGTACTCACACCCCGGTGACAACATCCCGCCGCTGGTCGCGGTCGCCCAGCAGAAGGGCGTGTCCGGCGCGGATCTGATCCGCGGCCTCGCAACCGCCTACGAGATCCAGATCGACCTGGTGCGCGGGATGTCGCTGCACAAGCACAAGATCGACCACGTCGCGCACCTGGGACCGTCGGCGGCTGCGGGCATCGGCACCATGCTCGGCCTCGACGAGGAGACGATCTACCAGGCCGTCGGGCAGGCGCTCCACCTGACCACCGCGACCAGGCAGTCGCGCAAGGGCCTGATCTCCAGTTGGAAGGCGTTCGCGCCGGCGCATGCGGGCAAGATCGCCGTCGAGGCGGTCGATCGGGCCCTGCGCGGCGAGGGTGCGCCCGCCCCGATCTGGGAAGGGGAGGACGGCGTCATCGCCTGGCTGCTGGACGGCCCCGACGGCGCCTACGAGATCCCGCTGCCGGGCCCCGGTGAAGCCAAGCGCGCCATCCTCGACAGCTACACCAAGGAGCACTCGGCCGAGTACCAGAGTCAGGCGCCGATCGATCTGGCGCGTCGGCTGCGCGAGCGGATCACCGACCTCGACGAGATCGAGTCGATCGTGCTGCACACGTCCAACCACACGCACGTGGTGATCGGGACCGGGTCGAACGATCCGCAGAAGTTCGATCCGTCCGCCAGCCGCGAGACACTCGACCATTCGGTGATGTACATCTTCGCGGTCGCTCTCCAGGACGGCACGTGGCACCACGAGGCCTCCTATGCGCCAGAGCGTGCCAACCGACCTGACACCATCGCCCTCTGGCGCAAGATCTCGACGGTCGAGGACCCGGAATGGACCCGGCGGTATCACTCGGAGGACCCGCGCGAGAAGGCCTTCGGGGCCAAGGCTGTCATCACACTGCGCAACGGGGAGGTCATCTCCGACGAGCTCGCCGTCGCCGACGCGCATCCGCTGGGCGCCCGGCCGTTCGGGCGCGAACAGTACGAGGCGAAGTTCGCCACGCTCGCCGAGGGCGTCGTCGAGCCGGCCGAGCAGGAGCGGTTCCTCGGTGTGGCCACCCGTCTCGCCGAGCTCCGCGGTGACGAGCTGCTCGGACTCAACGTCCGGGTCGCGGACACCGTGCTGGACAAGGCGCCCACCATCCCCGACGGGATCTTCTGATGAGCGGCGCGAATCCGTCGTTGTTCTCCTCGTCGGTCGGTGACTCGGCCAAGCGTCGCGCCCTGCGGGACGGTTTGTCGTCGGGAACGCTGCAGCGCTGGCCGGGGGCGTTCTCGCCGCTGGTCGCGAAACTGGTGGCCGACATCGGATTCGAGGGTGTCTACGTCTCGGGCGCGGTGCTGTCCGCAGACCTCGGGCTGCCCGACATCGGGTTGACGACGCTCACCGAGGTCGCCGGCCGCGGTCAGCAGATCGCCCGGGCCACCGACCTGCCCACCCTCATCGATGCCGACACCGGGTTCGGTGAACCGATGAGCGCTGCCCGCACCGTGGCGACACTCGAAGACGCGGGACTCGCGGGTTGTCACCTCGAGGATCAGGTGAACCCCAAACGCTGCGGCCATCTCGACGGCAAGGACGTTGTCGGCGTGGGGGACATGGTGCGCCGCTTGGGCGCCGCGGTGTCGGCGCGGCGCGACCCGGACTTCGTGATCTGCGCGCGCACCGACGCACGTGCCATCGAAGGTCTCGATGCCGCGATCGACCGTGCGAAGGCGTATGTCGACGCGGGCGCCGACCTCGTCTTCACCGAGGCACTGCGCGACCTGGGGGAGTTCGAGGCGTTTCGCGCCGCCGTGGACGTCCCCCTGCTGGCGAACATGACCGAATTCGGCAAATCCGAGCTCCTGACGGCTCGGCAGCTCACCGACGTCGGCTACAACGCGGTCATCTACCCCGTGACCACACTTCGGATCGCGATGGGGGCCGTGGAAGCGGGACTCCGTGAGATCGATTCGGCCGGAACGCAATCAGCGCTTCTCGACGGAATGCAGCATCGGTCACGACTCTACGAGCTGCTCCGGTACTCCGACTACAACTCCTTCGACTCCGACCTGTACAACTTCACCATCGAGGAGGCACGGCTGTGACCATCGCGACGCCGACCGGCGACACCCAGACGACCATCCACAAGGGACTCGCCGGAGTGGTGGTCGACACCACGGCGGTCTCCAAGGTCGTCCCCGAGACCAACTCGCTGATCTATCGCGGCTATCCCGTGCAGGACCTCGCCGCGCACTGCTCGTTCGAGGAGGTGGCATACCTGCTCTGGCACGGCGAACTGCCGACACCGCTCGAACTGGATGCGTTTCTGCAGCGCGAACGCGCATCCCGCCGCGCGAGCCGATCACTGCTGAGCTTGCTGGCGAAGCTGCCCGATAACTGCCACCCGATGGACGTCGTCCGGACGGCGATCAGTTACCTGGGCGCCGATGACCCGATCGAGGACGACCCGACCCCGTCGGCGAACCTCGACAAGTCGCTCCGGCTCTTCGCGGTGTTGCCGACGATCGTCGCCGCCGACCTGCGTCGACGGCGCGGACTCGATCCGATCGCGCCGCACAGCCACCTCGGGTACGTCGAGAACTTCTTCGTGATGTGCTTCGGTGAGGCGCCGGACCCGGTCATCCTGAAAGCCTTCGAGCAGTCGATGGTCTTGTACGCGGAGCACAGCTTCAACGCCTCGACCTTCGCCGCTCGTGTCGTGACGTCCACGCAGTCGGACATGCACAGCGCCGTCACGGCGGCGATCGGCGCCCTCAAGGGGTCGCTGCACGGCGGCGCGAACGAGGCTGTCATGTACGACATGATCGACATCGACCGTCCAGAGAACGCGCGTGAGTGGCTGGAGGGCAAACTCTCCCGCAAGGAGAAGATCATGGGCTTCGGTCACCGCGTCTACAAGAACGGAGACTCCCGGGTGCCGACGATGAAGGCGGCCCTGACCAAGGTCTCCGAGCATCTGGGCGACCGACGATGGTTGGAGATCTACGATGTCCTGGAGGCGGAGATGTCGGGCCGCACCGGGATCAAGCCCAACCTGGACTTCCCGACCGGTCCGGCCTACCACCTGATGGATTTCGACATCGGATCGTTCACGCCGATCTTCGTGATGAGTCGGATCACCGGGTGGACCGCACACATCATGGAACAAGCGGCGGCGAATGCCCTGATCCGCCCGCTGAGTGAGTACTCGGGCACACCGCAGCGCGCCGTCGGCGCGTGATCGTCCCGGGTTCGCCCGGGTGAGAGAGGAAGTATCAGCGAGTGTTCGACAAGGTTCTGGTTGCCAATCGCGGCGAGATCGCGATCCGCGCGTTCCGCGCCTCCTACGAGTTGGGTGCCAACACGGTGGCGGTGTTCCCGTACGAGGACCGTAATTCGGTGCATCGGACGAAGGCTGATGAGTCGTATCAGATCGGGTCGCCGGGGCATCCGGTGCGGGCGTATCTGTCGGTCGAGGAGATCGTGGGGGCCGCGCGTCGGTCGGGGGCGGATGCGGTCTATCCCGGTTACGGGTTCCTGTCGGAGAATCCTGATCTGGCAGCCGCGTGTGCGTCGGCGGGGATCACTTTCGTGGGTCCGCCGACCGAGGTGTTGGAGCTGACCGGCAACAAGGCGCGCGCGGTGGCCGCTGCGCGTGAGGCCGGGCTACCGGTGTTGGCGTCGTCGGCGCCCTCTGCCGATGTCGAGGAGTTGCTGGCTGCGGCGCGGGATATGACGTTCCCGGTGTTTGTGAAGGCGGTGGCCGGCGGCGGTGGTCGCGGGATGCGTCGGGTCGCGACGATCGATGAGCTGGCGGAGTCGATCACGGCGGCCTCGCGGGAGGCGGAGTCGGCCTTCGGTGATCCGACTGTCTTCCTGGAGCAGGCGGTGATCAATCCCCGTCACATCGAGGTGCAGATCCTGGCCGACACCCACGGTGATGTGATCCATCTGTTCGAGCGGGATTGCAGCCTGCAGCGCCGGCATCAGAAGGTCATCGAGTTGGCGCCCGCACCGAACCTGTCGCCGGAGTTGCGGGAGCGGATCTGCGCGGATGCGGTCGCCTTTGCTCGCCAGATCGGTTATTCGTGTGCCGGTACCGTCGAGTTCTTGCTGGACCAGCGGGGGCAGCATGTGTTCATCGAGATGAATCCGCGGATCCAGGTCGAGCACACGGTGACCGAGGAGATCACCGATGTCGATTTGGTGGCGGCGCAGTTGCGGATCGCGTCGGGTGAGTCGCTGTCGGATCTGGGATTGTCGCAGGACACCCTGGCTATCCGCGGAGCGGCGCTGCAGTGTCGGATCACTACCGAGGACCCGACGAACGGGTTCCGACCCGACACCGGTCGGATCACCGCGTACCGCACGCCGGGTGGGGCCGGAGTGCGTCTGGACGGTGGCGCGAACCTGGGTGCGGAGGTGTCGGCGCACTTCGACTCGATGCTGGTGAAGCTGACGTGTCGCGGTCGTGATTTCGAGACCGCGGTGGCGCGGGCGCGTCGAGCTGTCGCCGAGTTCCGCATCCGCGGGGTCGCCACGAATGTGCCGTTCTTGCAGGCGGTCCTGGACGATCCGGATTTCCGGGCCGGTCGGGTCACCACGTCGTTCATCGAGGAGCGGCCGCAGTTGCTGACCGCTCGCGCGTCTGCCGATCGCGGTACCCGCATCCTGACCTACCTGGCTGATGTGACGGTGAACAAGCCGCACGGTGAGCGGCCGACCCCGGTGTATCCGCGCGACAAGTTGCCGGATGTGGATCGGGCGGTGTTGGCTGCACCGGTCGATGGTTCACGTCAGCGGCTGCTGGAGTTGGGGCCGGAAGGGTTCGCCGCGGATCTGCGGGCGCGTCCGCAGCTGGGGCTCACCGACACGACGTTCCGGGATGCGCATCAGTCGTTGTTGGCCACGCGGGTACGCACCAGTGGTCTGCTCGCGGTCGCGCCCTATGTGTCGGCGTTGACCCCGCAGTTGTTGTCGGTGGAGTGCTGGGGTGGGGCGACCTACGACGTGGCGTTGCGGTTCCTCAAGGAGGACCCGTGGGATCGGTTGGCGCAGTTGCGCGAAGCGATCCCGAACATCTGTCTGCAGATGCTGTTACGTGGCGCGAACACTGTCGGCTACACGCCGTACCCGAGCAAGGTCACCACCTCGTTCGTCGACGAGGCCGCGGCCACCGGTGTCGACATCTTCCGGATCTTCGACGCGCTCAACAACATCGAGGCGATGCGTCCGGCGATCGAGGCGGTCCGGGCCACCGGTACCGCGGTGGCCGAGGTCGCCATGTCCTACACCGGTGATCTGGCTGATCCGTCGGAGAGCCTGTACACCCTCGACTACTACCTGCGGTTGGCCGAGCAGATCGTCGATGCGGGCGCGCATGTGCTGGCCATCAAGGACATGGCCGGTCTGCTGCGCGCACCGGCCGCGACGAAGCTCGTCTCTGCGTTGCGGTCGGAGTTCGACCTACCCATCCACGTCCACACCCACGACACCCCCGGCGGCCAGCTCGCGACCTACCTCGCCGCGTGGGAGGCCGGTGCCGATGCGGTCGACGGTGCGAGCGCGGCGTTGGCGGGAACCACCTCGCAGCCGGCGTTGTCGGCGATCGTGGCCGCGACCGCGCACACCGACCGTGACACGGGTATCGATCTGTCGGCGGTGTGTGACCTCGAGCCGTATTGGGAGGCGCTGCGGAAGGTGTACGCGCCGTTCGAGTCCGGGCTGCCCGCCCCGACCGGTCGGGTCTACACCCACGAGATCCCCGGCGGCCAGTTGTCGAATCTGCGGCAGCAGGCCATCGCGCTGGGCCTCGGCGACCGGTTCGAGCAGGTCGAACAAGCCTACGCGGCCGCGGACCGGATGCTGGGCCGACTGATCAAGGTCACCCCGTCGTCCAAGGTGGTCGGCGACCTGGCTCTCGCGCTCGTGGGGCGGGGCATCTCGGCGGCCGATTTCGCCGCCGACCCCACCTCCTATGACATCCCCGACTCGGTGATCGGGTTCCTGCGAGGCGAACTCGGCGACCCCGCCGGCGGCTGGCCGGAACCGTTGCGCACCAAGGCGTTGCAGGGGCGGTCACCGGCACCGGAGGTGGTGGCGATCTCCGATGAGGACTCCGCCGCCCTCGACCAGCCGGGCCAGACCCGTCGCGACACCCTCAACCGGCTGCTGTTCCCCGGCCCGACCACCGATTTCGAGGAGCATCAGGTCACCTACGGCGACACCTCCCGATTGTCGGCGAACCAGTTCTTCTACGGCCTGCGCTACGGCGAAGAACACCGCGTCGCACTCGAACCCGGCGTCGAACTACTCATCGGCCTCGAAGCGATCAGCGAACCCGACGACCGCGGACTACGCACCGTCATGTGCATCCTCAACGGCCAACTACGCCCCGTACAGGTCCGCGACCGGGCCGTCGGTGTCGAGGTGCCCGCCGCCGAGAAAGCCGACCCCGACAACGACCACCACGTAGCCGCACCCTTCGCCGGGGTGGTCACCGTCGCCGTTGAGGTCGGCGACGAGATCGAACCCGGCGCACGCGTCGCCGGTATCGAAGCCATGAAGATGGAAGCCGCCATCACCAGCCCCAAAGCCGGCACCATCTCCCGCATCGCCATCACCACCACCGCACAAGTCGAAGCCGGAGACCTCATCATCGAACTCACCTGACCCCACCCCCGACGACCGTGCGCCCCAACACCTCGACCGTGCGCCCGAACGCGTTGATCGTGCGCCCGAGCGCGTTGATCGTGCGTTTGGGGAGGTCGATCGTGCGCTGGTGACCAATGGCGGCGCATCATCCGATTGGTGAGTGGCGTCTGATGTGCACGGTCGACGGTCAGGAGCGCACGGTCGGCGGTGTGGGGTGCACGATGAACGATCTGGAGCGCACGGTCGGCGGTGTGGGGTGCACGGTCAATGATCTGGAGCGCACGGTCGACGAGGGTGGGGATCAGCGGAAGAGGTCGGCGCGGGTGCGGGTGCCGGCGATGATCGCGGCGTTCGGCTCGTCGACGTCCGCGATCCAGGCTCCAGCCTGCTCTGGGGTCTTTCCGGCGGCGATGTGCCTGGTCGTCAATCGATCCCGACGGACGTCGGCGGGCGCGTCCACATAGACCAGGCGATCGAGCAGAGGTGCGATCCGATCCCACGGGGGCTCGTCGAGACCGAGGTAGTTGCCCTCTACGACGACAAGGCGTGCGGATGACGGAATGACCAGCGATGCCGATATCGGTTCGCCGACGGTGTGATCGAAGTCGGGGCAGTACACGTCGGACCGCCGGTACGCGCCGACGACACGCTCCAGCAGCGCCGCGAACCCCTCGGCATCGAAGGTGTCGGGAGCACCCTTGCGCGTTTCCCGACCGAGGGACCGCAGAACCGCGTTCGACAGATGGAAGCCGTCCATCGGCAGATATCCGACCGCGCTGTCGCCGTGGTGTTCTCGACACCGGCGCACCAGATCGAGTGCGACGGTGGTCTTGCCTGCCCCGGGAGCGCCGGTGATCCCGACGACGACGCGCGCACCGGCACCTGATTCGGTACCGAGTCCGACGAGGAGGTCGTCGAGATCACCGGGCCCGGTCATGCCCGTGAGCCTAGCGCCCGCGGACGAGGAGCAGGCCGGCCCGGCGCGGCGGCCTCAGGCCAGGGCATCCCGGAGTTCGCGGGCCGCGGCGACCATGTTGGTCAGCGACTCGGTGACCTCGGGCGTCCCGCGGGTCTTCAGTCCGCAATCGGGATTGACCCAGAGACGTTGCGGTCCGACTGCTTTCAGTGCGGACTGCAACGACGACGTGATCTCGGTCGACCCCGGGACACGGGGCGAATGGATGTCGTAGACACCCGGTCCCACCGCGTTGCCGAATCCGATCGCGTTGAGATCGTCGAGGACCTCCATGTGCGAACGCGCCGCCTCGATCGAGGTCACGTCCGCGTCGAGATCGGCGATGGCGCCGATGACCTCACCGAACTCGGAGTAGCAGAGATGAGTGTGGATCTGCGTCGCGTCGTCGACACCCGACGTCGAGATCCGGAACGCCCGCACCGCCCAATCGAGATAAGCGGCCTTCTCCGCGTCGCGGAGGGGGAGCAGTTCGCGCAGCGCGGGCTCGTCGACCTGGATGATCCCGACGCCCGCCCGCTCGAGGTCCACGGTCTCGTCGCGGATGGCGAGGGCGATCTGGTTCGCCGACGCCGACAGCGGTTGATCGTTGCGCACGAACGACCAGGCGAGGATGGTGACCGGACCGGTCAGCATGCCCTTCACCGGCTTCGAGGTCAGTGACTGCGCGTAGGTGATCCAGTCGACCGTCATCGGCGACGTGCGGACGACGTCGCCGAACAGGATCGGCGGACGCACGCACCGGGTCCCGTACGACTGGACCCAACCGTTGGCCGTGGCGAAGAACCCTTCGAGCTGTTCGGCGAAGTACTGCACCATGTCGTTGCGTTCGGGTTCGCCGTGGACGAGCACGTCGAGACCGATCTGCTCCTGCAGCGTGATCACGTCGGCGATCTCACCCTGCATCCGACGTTCGTACTCGGCCTGGTCGATCTCGCCCGTGCGCAACGCCGCCCGCGCCAGGCGGATCGCCGACGTCTGCGGGTACGAGCCGATGGTGGTGGTCGGCAGGGCAGGCAGTCCGAGACGTTCCTGCTGCTGGATCAGACGCTGATCCGCCGGGCTACGTCGTGCATCGGCATCGCCGATGGCGTCGAGGCGATCCCGCAGAGCGGTGACGTGCAGGCGGGGATCGGACGACCGGGTCGAGAGTGCCAGCGCATTGGTCTCGAACTCGCCGGCGACGGCCCCGCGCCCGTCGCGGAGCGCCCGCGCCAACGTGGCGACCTCGCGGAACTTCTCGGAGGCGAACGCGAGCCACCCGCGCAGGTTGCTGTCCAGCTCGTCTTCTGCCGCCAGGGTGTAGGGGACGTGCAGCGTCGAACTCGACGTCGAGACCGCCAGTGCACGGGCCGAACCGAGCAGCGTCGCCAGGGTCGCGGCGGCCGACGCCAGGTCGGTGCGCCAGATGTTGCGTCCGTCCACGACGCCGGCGATCAGCAGTTTGTCGCCGAGTCCCGGGACGGCCGCGACGGTGTCGACGGAACCCTCGACAAGGTCGACCGCGATGGCCTCGACGTCGGTACGGGCGAGGGCGGCGAGGCGGTCGCCGGCATCACCGAAGTAGGTGGCGACGGCGATCGCCGGACGATGGGAGGCCCCCGACAACGTGGTGTACACCGATTCCGCGTGATGAGCCAGCGAGTCGGCGGCGTCGGTCACCAGGACCGGCTCGTCGATCTGCACCCATCCGACCCCGAGGTCGGCGAGTTTGCCCAGCAGATCCAGATACAGCGGGAGCAGTTCGTTCAATCGGGTCAGTGGATGCGATGCCCCGTCGACGGCCTTCGCCAGTGCCAGGAACGTGAGCGGACCGATCACGACCGGACGGGCCGGGACACCCGCCTCGAGCGCCTCGGTGACCTCCGAGAGCACCTTCTCCGGTCGCAGCGTGAAGCTGGTGTCCGGCCCGATCTCCGGGACGATGTAGTGGTAGTTGGTGTCGAACCACTTGGTCATCTCCAGCGGGGCCAGGTCGGCCGTACCGCGGGCGGCGGCGAAGTAGCGATCGAGCGGATCGCTGATCTCGTCGAACCGTGCGGGCAGGGCACCGAGGAGCACCGCGGTGTCCAGCAACTGGTCGTAGAACGAGAACGTGTTGACGGGCACGGAGTCGTGTCCGGCGTCGACGAGCTCGGTCCACTGCGCGCGTCGCAGATCGGCGGAGGTGCGTTCGAGTTCGGATCGATCGATCCGGCCGGCCCAATAGCCCTCGATGGCGCGCTTGAGTTCCCGACGCGGCCCGATGCGGGCGGTGCCGAGGACGGTGGTGGTGAACGGGGCCGCGGATGCGCGGCTCGTGGTGTCGGTCATGGAGTCGAATCCCCTACTGACGTCGCGGACGGTTCACCGCCCATAACGGGGAGAGTCGACGAAGCCCCGGGTGCGCCGACGCAACGTCGGGCACGCACCACTGATTCCTCTTCGACCTGCGCCCATTCCACGAGGCGGTGAGCCACCGGACGCGGCGCGTCCGGTACACCTGGCAGGTCTTCGGGCTCGCCGTCGCGCCTCCGGGGAGGCTCCTACTGGCCGTCGCTTCCCGGACTCGTGGTCCAGTGCTCGATGACGATGGTCGTTACGGCATACCGCTGCGGGACAGCTCCGGAGTCACACCGGATTCCCTCTCGTCGGGACCGTCGGTCCCGACTCGACGCCACCCGCAGGAATAGGGGCTCCATGTGTCCCGGGGGAGGCGAACCACTTGCGTCGTCCACCCTAACGATCCATGCGTCACCGGCCAACAGTGGTACCGATCGACCCGGCGACCACAACCCGACAACGGTCGACTACGCGCCCGCACACCTACTGTGTGGGTCATGACCCCACAGCGTGAGGTGCCGCCCGCCGTCGTCCCGATCCTGCGTGTGTTCCCCGGCGACGAGGCCGACCGCTTCTACCTCGACTATCTCGGCTTCGTCGTCGACTGGGAGCACCGGTTCGAGCCCGACCTGCCGCTGTATCGGCAGGTCTCCCGTGGGGACTGGGCCCTGCATCTGAGCGAGCACCACGGCGACGCGACCCCGGGTTCGGCAGTACGCCTGCGCATCGCCGATCTCGATGCGTTCCATCGCGAGATCCGCGCCAAGGACTACCCGCTGCGCCCGGGGATCGAGACGATGCCGTGGGCGCGCGAGGTGCGCCTGACCGATCCGTTCGGCAACCGACTGGTCTTCCACACGCCGACCGAGGCCTGACGTCGCCGCGACACGTCAGCTGAGCCGGTATGCGGACGATGCGAAAGGCGACGACCCGCGGACAGCGACCGGGGGCGTCGGGTGAGGGTCACGATCGCCCGGACGGAATAATCAGTTCGGGAACACCGAGTCGACGAGACCGCTGACGACAGCGACGACCATGAGTCGCGCGCCGGTCCCGAAGGACGCCGCCAGGAGGTGTCCGATGGTGGAGTCCATCGGCGTCGGTGCGGCGGCCCGCGCGACCGCGCCCGCGACCCGAATCTCCTCGGACCAGTCGACGACCACGACGGACGATGAGTCCGTCGACGATTCCTCGAGGACGAACCGGCCGATCTCGTCATGCCCGGTGTAGCGCTCGCCACGGATCAGTCGATGCGCGTCGGCCGACGCGGGCGCGAAGAGCCGGACGCCGCCGGGGCCGTCGGTGCGGATCCGGTAGGAGCGCCGGGCGATACGGCCCGGTCCGACCCGAAGGTCATGCTGCTGACCGTCGACCGCGAGTCGCAGCCGAGACGACTCTCGGGTGCCGATGGGTACGTCGGTCCGGAGTACGTCGGTGCGGAGTCCGTCTACGCCCGTACGGTGCAGCACACCGGGAGGCACGGACTCGCCCTCGACCCGCACGACTCCGCCGTCGCGGTCCAGGTCGACGACGATCTCACCGAACAACGGGTCTCGCGACACCGTCCTCATGTCGGTCGACTCCGTCGTGGGAGGTCCATGGGCTCGCACGGTCCGACGCGGAGTCCCAGGGCGCTGTCGGCGAACCGCCCGACCGGCCCCTCGGCGGCCGTGAGCGCGGCATCATGGCCGGCCCGGGCCGATCCCCAGAGTCGGCCGACGGTGCCGTCGAGGCCGCCCGCGTGCCCGCGATCCACGCCGATCAACGCGATCAGTTCTCCGGTGGTCGGGATGCAGACAGCCCAGACGAACCGCGATTCCGTGGCCCAGCCGGCGTCGGCGGCTACGACGAAGGAGTTCGGGTCGTCGATGCCCAGATCCGACAATGCCGGGACGTCGGAGATCCGATCGTCCGCACGAAGCGCACGCAGATACCACGTCCCGGCATTGATCTCGACAGCCTGCATCGTGAAGGTCGGAGCGGCGGTCGGGTGTCGGCTACTTGAGTTCGAGCAGGACGGTGCCCTGGGTGACGGCTGCACCGGCGTCGACGGCGAGGCCGGTCACGACCCCGTCCTTGTGCGCGGTCACCGGGTTCTCCATCTTCATCGCCTCGAGTACGACCACCAGGTCGCCCGCTGCGACCTCCTGGCCCTCGGTCACGGCGACCTTCACCACGGTGCCCTGCATCGGAGCGGCCACCGCATCGCCCGAGACGGCTGCACCGCCGGCCTTCTTGCGCGAGCGTGACTTCGGCTTCTTGCGGACCACACCGTTGGTGCTGCCGCCACCGCCGCCGAGGGCGAGATCACCGGGCAGCGACACCTCGACGCGACGTCCGCCGACCTCGACGACGACGTTCTGGCGCGGTGCCGAGTCGTCCTCTTCGATCGGCTCGCCACCGGTGTAGGGCTCGATCGGGTTGTCCCAGTCGGTCTCGATCCACTTGGTGTAGACGTCGAAGGTCTCGTTGCCGTTCTCGTCCGTGCGGCCGATGAAGGCAGGGTTGGACACGATGTGGCGGTGGAACGGGATGACCGTCGCCAGTCCCTCGACCTCGTACTCGGCGAGGGCGCGGCGTGCGCGCTCGAGAGCCTGCTGGCGATTCTCGCCGGTCACGATCAGTTTGGCCAGCATCGAGTCGAACTGTCCGCCGATGACATCGCCCGCGACGACACCGGAGTCGACGCGCACGCCTGGGCCGGTGGGCTCACGGTAGACCGACACGGGGCCGGGGGCGGGCAGGAAGTTGCGTCCCGGGTCCTCGCCGTTGATGCGGAACTCGAAGGAGTGTCCGCGCGGAGTCGGGTCCTCGGTGATCTCCAGCTTCTCGCCGTTGGCGATGCGGAACTGCGCACGCACCAGGTCGATGCCTGCGGTCTCCTCGGTGACCGGGTGCTCCACCTGCAGACGCGTGTTGACCTCGAGGAAGGAGACCAGACCGTCGGCACCGACCAGGAACTCGACGGTGCCGGCGCCGTAGTAGCCGGCCTCCCGGCAGATGGCCTTGGCCGAGGAGTGGATGCGGTCGCGCTGTTCGGTGGTCAGGAATGGCGCGGGGGCCTCCTCCACCAGCTTCTGGAAGCGGCGCTGCAGCGAGCAGTCACGGGTACCGGCGACGACCACGTTGCCGTGCTGGTCGGCGATGACCTGGGCCTCCACGTGGCGGGCCTTGTCGAGGTAACGCTCGACGAAGCACTCGCCCCGACCGAAGGCGGCGACGGCCTCACGGGTCGCCGACTCGAACAGCTCCGGGATCTCCTCGATCGTGTACGCGACCTTCATGCCGCGTCCACCACCGCCGAACGCGGCCTTGATGGCGACCGGGACGCCGTGCTCCTCGGCGAAGGCGACGACCTCGTCGGCGTTGGCGGCCGGGTCCTTGGTGCCGGGGGCCATCGGCGCCTCGGCCTTGAGCGCGATGTGGCGGGCGGTGACCTTGTCGCCCAGGTCGCGGATCGCCTGCGGCGACGGACCGATCCAGATCAGGCCCGCGTCGAGCACGGCCTGCGCGAAGTCGGCGTTCTCCGAGAGGAAGCCGTACCCCGGATGGATGGCGTTGGCGCCCGACTTGGCGGCGGCGTCCAGGATCTTGTCGAAGACCAGGTACGACTCGGCAGAGGTCTGACCACCCAGGGCGAAGGCCTCGTCGGCCAGCTTCACGAACAGCGCGTCGGCGTCGGGCTCGGCGTACACCGCGACGCTCGGGATCCCCGAGTCCCGTGCCGCGCGGATCACGCGGACAGCGATCTCACCGCGGTTGGCGATGAGGACCTTGCTGATGGTGGGCGAGCTGTTCGCTGCGTGACTTGGCACTTGTTCTCCTGGCGTCGTGACGCTGCCGTGTAGCGGCACAGGCGTACTTGTCGGACATCGTCGGTTGATCTCCACCCCGAGTGCGCTCTTGGGTACACGACCCGGGGTGACGCACGGCACTTGGAGTCTAAGCACCGCAGGTTCCGGGCAATACCCTAGCCCACACCGAGCAATTGTTCGGTAGGGGTCCGTTCAGTGATCGGAACCGAAGGTACTGGCGTCGCCGACCTCGCGCAGGAACGTCGCGAAGTCGCGCAGGTAGGAGCCGACGGGCCCACCGGGGCCGCCGTCGGCATCGACCTCCGTAGACGGCTCCTCGGGAGGGAACCGTGCCGAGAACCGCAGACCCGATGGTGTCCGGTTCACCCAGATGTAGACCTCGTCGGGCGAATAGCTGTGACTGCGCAGCACCGTGGCCCGCCCGGCGTCGGCCTCGACGGCGCCCGGTGCGTAACGGGTGTCGATGAACGAGATCACGAACCGGGGCTGGAACGGACGATCGATGAGCTCGGCCACCCGCAGGAAGGGCAGCTCGGCACTGTGCCGGGTGTCCTTGAGGTCTCTCGTCGCCCGTGCGATGGCCTGGTCGAGCGACGGGGAGTCGGACATGTCGATGCAGAACGGTGAGAGACCGACGAACCAGCCGAGAGCGGCCAGCCACTGCCGGTCGTCGCGGGTGTGCCGCGGGATGACGCAACGAAACGTCGGGTCTCCGGTACGCCGGTGGTAGACGATCGCGAAGGCGGCGAGGACACCGGCCGTCAACGTCCCCTCGGCAGCCGAGCAGACCGCGGTGAACCGATTGGTGGCCTCGTCGTCCAGGATCGTGCCGACCAACGACTGCTGCGCCGGGTAGACCGCCTCGCGACCCGTCACGTCTGCCGCCCGGGTCACCTCGGCCGGTGGTTCCGGCGTCCCGGCGAAGGCCGGCATGCCGCGGCTCAAGAAGTCGTCCCAGACGTCGACCGCGGGATGGTCGGCCCCGGTCTGGTCGGCCTGGCGGCGCTCGCGCGCGCTGAAATCGACATAGCTGCCCACCGGGGCCAGTTCGGGCGTCACCCGGTCGCGTGCCGCCCGGTAGAGGTTCACCAGCTCGTCCTGCGCCATGATCAGCGAGTACCCGTCGACCAGCGAGTGGTCGGCGGCGAACAGCAGCGTGAACGAGTCCTCGCGCCCGACCGTCGCGAACAGATACGCGGGCCACTGCAGGGGAGCGGTCGCCCGGTCGAAGGACCCGGCCAGCTGCTCCATCAGCGGCCCCGGCTCGCCGTACCAACCGATCCGACCCATCTTCAGCCGGACGGTCCCCGGCGCGGTGGTCAGCCGGGCCAACCCGTGCCCCTTGATCACCACGTGGCTGCGCAGCACCTCGTGCCGGTCGATCCAGGAGATCAGGGCCGAACGGATCGCCGGGATCGACAACGGCTCGTCGAACTCGATCGACAGCCCCAGCCACGATTCACGTCCACCCTCACGACGGGTCCGCAGACGGTAGTCGAAGGCCGACCGCAGATGCTGCTCGTGGTTGTGCGAGGTCAATCGGGGGTCCGGATCCCAGGCGCCGAGACCGCCGGGGACATTGGGGATCCACTCGACGAGGCCACCCGGTTCGATCGGCTCGTCCGCGATGGCGACGAACTTCATCCCGAGGAGCCCGGCAGGGCCGGATTCTGTGCGCGGACCTGCGACTTCACCCGGGACAGCATGCCGGCCATCCCACGCAGCCGCAGCGGACTGACAGCCGCCTGGAGACCGAGGTCGTAGTAGAAGTCGGCCGGGACGTCGAGGATCGCGGTCGCCGACGCATGATCGAGACCCTGATGCAGGATCGACGCGAACCCCCGTGTCGTCGGAGCCTGCGGGGGAGCCGAGAAGTACAGGCGCACGTCGGCGGGGTCGGCCGCATCCACCGACAGGAACACCGGCGACTGACACTCGGGTACCGGTTCCATCGCGTCTTCGCGCAGGTGCTCCGGGAGCGGGGGCAATTCGTTCGCCAACTCGAGAAGCATCGTCACCCGATCCGCATCGCCCAGCGCGGCGAAGTCGTCGACGATCTCCGCGAGCGCGGGTGGGAGTTGCGACTCGCTCACTTCGTTCCCGGCGCCCGTGTCACATTCGGCCCACTCACTTCGTTCCCGGCGCCGTGGGTGTCCGGCCCGCTCACTTCGTTCCCGGCGCCGTGGGTGTCCGGCCCGCTCACTTCGTTCCCGGCGCCGTGGGTGTCCGGCCCGCTCACTTCGTTCCCGGCGCCGCGGGTGTCCGGCCCGCTCACTTCGTTCCCGGCGCCGGGCCCGGCTCGGGGCCCACCGCGATCGGGACGCGCACCGCGTTGCCCCACTCAGTCCACGAACCGTCGTAATTGCGCACCTTCGAGAACCCGAGCAGGTGGGTCAGCACGAACCACGTGTGGCTCGAACGCTCACCGATGCGGCAGTACGCGATCGTCGGGGTGTCGGCACCCAGATCGCCGTAGATCTCGTCGAGCTCCGTCCGCGACCGGAAACGACCATCCGGTCCGGCTGCCTTCGCCCACGGGATGGACACGGCCGTCGGGATGTGGCCGCCGCGCAACGCGCCTTCCTGCGGGTAGTCGGGCATGTGTGTGCGCTCGCCGGTGTACTCCTGCGGGGACCGTACGTCGACGAGCGGCTCCACTCCCAGCGACGCCAGGACCTCCGGTGCAAAGGCGCGGATCGTCGAGTCGTCACGCTCGACGACCGGGTAGTCCGACGCCGGGTACTCCGGCACGTCGAACGACGTCTCGCGATCCTCGGCGAACCACGCATCGCGACCGCCGTCGAGCAGACGGACGTCCTCATGCCCGAACAAGGTGAAGACCCACAGTGCGTAGGCGGCCCACCAATTGCTCTTGTCGCCGTAGATCACGACGGTGTCGTCGCGTTCGATGCCCTTGGCGCGCATGAGCTCGGCGAACTTCGCACCGTCGATGTAGTCGCGCGTGACCGGGTCGTTCAGATGCAGATGCCAGTCGACCTTCTGGGCGGTCGGGATGTGGCCGATGTCGAAGAGCAACACGTCCTCGTCGGACTCGATGATCTTCAGGCCCTTGGCCCCCAGGTGCGCCGACAGCCACTCGGTGGTGACCAACCGCTCCGGATGGGCATATGAGGCGAACGCGGGGTTCGGGTCGGTCTCTACGCTCAACTGCGGTCCCTCCAAGGGTGACGCGTGCCGATGACGAGCACCGACACACGGGCTGTGGTGTCGCCGATGAGCCTACCGACACCTCACCTCGGACGGCACCCGGGCGACGGCATCGATGACCTCCGAGAGGAAGTCGGAGATCACCGACCTGCCGGTTGCGGTGTCGGGGAACCGACTCCGGATCGCCAGCCCGCTCTCGGTCCGCGACAGCCAGAACTGTGCGTCGTCGGCGGTGGTCACGTTCGAGACGTGGTGGGCGCGCACGGCGTCGTGGCGTCCCGCGCCCGGTAGGGCCCGATAGTCGACATAGGACACCATGAACACGTCCGAGCGCTCCTGCCGCAGTCCGCCGATCGCGCCGACCACCTCGGGGATCGGGATCTCGCCGAGCCGTACCGCCGCGCGCAGGGCCGGGCCGGTCCGGCGCATCGTCTCCGTCAGGTCGAGACCCGCCACCACGCTCAGCGGAGCGTTCGTGGTGAACCACCCGACCGCCCGGCGGGCCGGTTCGTCATGCCGCGTGTGCATCGGGAACAACAGGGCCAGCTCCGGCCCGCCGCCCATCGCGCGGGTGGCCCCGGCCATCGCCGAGAGCACACCGGCGAACAGGCTCGCCCCGTTGCGCCGACAGTGCGCCTCGAACAGCGCGGTCGCCCCGGCATCGAGCACCGGTCGCACGTCGGCGCCCTGCGGAGCGGACTCCCCGGGGGCGACGCCGAGGTCGAGCGGGAACGACGGGGGAGTGCCGTCACGTGCGTCGAGGAACCGCACCCACTCCCGCAGCCGTGGGTCGCCGGGGCCGGTCGGTGGTCGCAGCGTCTCCGCAGCACAGAAGTCGAGGAAGTTGCCGCTCATCGGGAGGTGGTCGGCGTCGAACCCGCCGGGTTCGGCGAGGAAGCCGTGGTAGAGCGAATGCAGGTCGTCGATGATGATCGAGATCGACCAGGCGTCCACATGTGAGTGGTCGAACGCGCAGATGAGTGTCGAACGATCCGGTCGGCTGATCGCAGCCGGCAGATACGCGGGGAACCCGAACGGGCCGCAGGCCGCGTCGAAGTCGGACCACAACCGCTGCCGCAGTGCGGCACCGGAGTCCAACCGCAGCGGCGGGCGCTCGACCAGCGTCAGGTCATCCGGATCGAAGACCTCGCGGACGATCTCGCCGCCGTGACGGGTGAACGAACTGTGCAGCGTCCCGTGCCGAGCGATCAGTGCCCGGTAGGCGTATTCGGCGGCTTTCAGGTCGACCGGTCCGTCGATGTCGAAGGCGGCCGCCAACCACACGGTCGCGCCCTCGGCGCCGCCGAGATGCACACTCTGGTTGAACGAGGGGGGCACCGGCGATGCGACCGGGACCCGCCCCTCGGTGTCGACCGCCCAGGTCACCAGTTCACCCGGTTCGGGTGCGAATCGGTCGATGGTCGTCACCTGCATGGTCGCGCTCCTCGGAGTCGTCTGTCGGCGTTCGGTGTCACGCGGCGCTGACCGCTCGGGCCGTGCCGGCGGTGGTTCCCGGGGCCGTTCCGGCGGTGGGCTCTGGGGCCGTTCCGGCTGTGGAGTCCAGGGCCGACGGGTCGAACGGGCCCACCCGCCGGTCGCCACCCGCCACCACATCGGCGAGCACCGCCCGCAACCGGGAGAAGTAGATGTCGAGCCGATGCCGCGCGGCCGGGGTGTCCGGGGTCTGGCTCCCCAGGTACAGCCGGTCGGAGTCCCGGTTGACCCACAGGGACGCGTTGGCCGTGCGCCCCTCTCCGGTGAACAGGACGCCACGGTCGTACGCCGCCGTGCCGGCGCCCGGGAACCAGCGGAAGTCGATGTAGGAGAGCAAGTTCGGCGCATTCACCACCTCGTCGACCGGCATGCCGCCGGCCACCAGCGCGGTCAGTGCGGTCTGCACCGGGACCGTGGCCATGGTCCGGGTCCGGGCCAGCGCCGTCCGGGCGTCGGCGACCAGTTCGGTGAAGGGGGTGGCCCTGGCGACCGCGAAGGCAACCGGTGCGAACGCGCAGAACCAGCCCTGCGCCGTGTCGCAGTCCTCCACCGCGCCGCGGGTGTTGAGCACCGACATCCCGAAATACGCTTCCTGCCCGGCCAGCTCGTGATCGACCATCGCGAGGGCGGCATAGACACCCGCCAGGGTGTTGCCACCTGCCGCACGACAGATCCGACCGAACTCGTCCGCGTCGTCGGCGGTGAGCAGCGTCATCTCCACCGGACGCACCGGAGCCGTCTCACCCGGAGCCAGCCCGAGATCGATCGGGAATCCGGGCATGCGGTTACCGTTCGCGGCGAAGACGTTCTGCCACTCCCGGACCACCTCGGCCAGCGACGAATCCGCGTCGGCGGCGGCCGCCGCGACCGCAGCGTCCACGCGGGCGTAAGAGCTGAAACCACCTGCCGGCCTCGGTGCTCCAGGCGCCTCGGCCAGCACCGTCTCGTAGATCGACACGATCTCCGCGAGTGCGAGTGCCTGGGATGCGCCGTCGCTGATCGCGTGGTCGCAACCGATGTACAACGAGAACCCGTCGGCGTGGCGGATGGCTCCGAAGGCGAAGCCCGGGAAGGAGTCGGCGATCGCCTCCTCGGCGAACCGCTCGGCGAGATGGTCGGTCACGTCGGCCGCGGTGTCGAGGCCTGGCCCGACCACGGCCTCGAACGCCACCGCCTCGGGATCGATCACGTGACGTCGAATCCCGTTGCCGTCATGGCCGAACCAGGTGCGCAGCGCGTCATGGCGTGCCACGAATTCATCGAGCGCCATGGACATCGCGGCGACGTCGAGCTCACCGTCGAGTTCGGTCCCCGAACCCAGGTAGGCACTGTGAGCGCGACCAGCCGCCCGGGCCGCATGTCCCGACCGCAGGTGGTTCTCCTGCAGGAAGGTGATCGGCCCGTCGTCTGCGCATACCGACCCCGCCGTCGCCTCGGTGGCTCGCACCGGGTGCCACTCGACGACCTCCCCGGGTGTCGGTTGCCACCAGCCCATTGCGGTGATGATCACGGCCATCCTCCTTCATCCCCGGTCAGGCCGGGTGTCGCTGTCGGTCGTCGGGAAGTGTCGCGACGACCGGGTGGCCGATCCGCCTGTGGATTCCTCCGGTCGTCGCCGCCTCGAGCACGGTGCGCAACGTCTCCAGGTAGCGCGACATCGACTCCGCCGCGACGTCGTTGCCGGGATGACGGAACGAGACGGTGATGCCCGTGGTGCTCCTGGTCACCCACAGGTAGACCTCGGAGTCCGTCCGGACCCCGCTGCGGATGGTGCGGGCGTTCCACTCCGGCCACTCCGGTGCGCCGGGCACGAAACGCAGGTCCAGGAACGAGATGACGAACCGCGGTTCGGAGTAGTTGCCGAGTAGTTGGGCTATCCGCGGGTAAGGATGTCGCGACGTCTCCTTGGTGATCGCGAGGGCCGAACCCGCAGCCTCCAGGCAGGGTTCCAGCGTCTCCATCCCGTCGATCTCGACCGCCAGAGGGCCGACGCCGACATACCAGCCGACCGACTCGGCGAACTGCGACTCGTGTCGCGTGTGCATCGGCATCGCGAACCGCGTGGACGGTGAGCCGGTGAGTTCACGGTTGGTGAGCGCCAGGGCCGCCACGATCGCGGTCTGCATGCTGTACCCCGCTCGCCGGCAGTGCGCGTTGAGCGTCGAGGCGTCGGACGCGGTCATCAGATGGACGGCTCCGCCGGACTGCGGTGGTGGCGGACCGGGGCGGACCGGCTCGAACAATTCCTCGTCCAGCAGACCGCGGACCGCGGAGATCGGCAGCACATCGGCTCCCGAGCCGGACCTCGAGAGCGTGCGGAACGGTGCGGCGATCGGTAACGGGAACCCGGGGAAACCACCGCCGGAACCGGCGAGGAAGTCGCGCCATCGTTCCACCGCAGGATGATCGACCGTCAGTTGCTCCCCGATCCGGCGGTCGATGATGCTGAAGTCGGCGTGGCTTCCGATGTCGGGGAGACCCGCATCGGTCCCGTCGAGTTCTCCTGCATAGAGGCGCTGGAGTTCACTGATGGTCAACAACATCGAGTACGCGTCCATCACCGAGTGGTCTGCGCCGAACGCGAGGACGAAACGCTCGCCGGCACTCGTCTCCGCGTTGGCGGCGTCGCTGTCCGGAGTCCGCTGGGTTTCCGACACGACCGAGCAGTCGGACGGGACCGTGCCGTGCACGGTCGTCACGACGCAGTGCGGCCAGGTCAGCGGGGACAGTTCGGCGTCGAAGACCTTCTGGATGTGGTCCCGGACCCCGTCGCCGGTCGCGTACGCGGCCGATCTCCGTGCCACCGCGGTCAACCCGTCGGGGCCGTGCGTCACCCGTTGGAGTCGACCCCCGACCCCGTCGTCGACCGATCGGACCGTGGTCCGGAAGGCTTCGTGCCGGACCCACCAGGTCCGCAGCGCTCGACCGAGTGCGTCGTGGTCGTAGGGCAACGGGATCTCGAACACCGCTCCCAGCCAGGCGGATTGACGGTCGGGTGACCAGCCGGTGCCGTCCGCGCGGCGGTAGTGCAGTTCGTGATCGTGGGTGATCGGCCGGTCGTCGGGTCGCCATCCCGGGCCGTCCGACGCGACTGTCGGGACCCATTCGGTGACCTCGCCGGCCGGCATCGCGTGCTCGGCGAGCTCTGTGAATTTCATTCGTACGTACCTGTTCTCGGCTGCTTCTCGTGGGCGAACTGGATCGAGACGTCGGCGGGTGTAGGTCTCGGCCGCTGCGCCGAGGTGCCCACCGTGCGACGGTGATTCCTGATTGACGTCGAGATATCGAGTGACACTGTTGGATTCGTGATGAATCCGGATGTGTTGAGGGACGATGGCCGGAACGAGCCGCGGTGCGTCGATGTCCGGTTGCCACTGATCCTAAGCGCGGCACACGACTCGGTTCCCGGTCGGCGAACGGTGTGCTTCATCACGTCGGTCGTATCCGGCATACCGGATGCGTCCGCCGTGTTGTGGGTCTGTTGCATCGAGGTGAAATCGGGGTTGTTCCGGTGGCCCGGAGCGCTACGCGGAGGGCGTGTCGATGCTGGTCGCGGACCTGTTAACACGCGAAATACACATGAACGCAACAAATGTGTCGAAAGGCACTGCGGCTGTGAATGTTTAGCCGACGATTGCGTACAGCAGGGTGGCGCTGCGTGTAAATGGTTGTGATACTGGAATTCTCACGAGACGGCGAGTGCACCACGTGCTCCGCCGATTCACCATCTGACACATCGGCGCCGGAGCTCGGGCGCCGGAATCGATCGCCGGCCGTCTTCGGTCGGCCACTGCACTGGGGGTGGCGATGCCGGAACCGATCAGCCCGACGGAAGGATCCGAGGGAGTCTCGAGTCGGCGTCAGGAGGAGTCGGTCACACCGGCGATCGAGACCGCCGGTCTCACGAAGATCTTCGGGGGCCGTCGGGTCGTCGACTCCGTGGATCTGAGCGTCCCGGCCGGATCTGTCTACGCGGTGCTCGGTACCAACGGCGCGGGTAAGACCACCACGGTCCGGATGCTGGCCACCCTGCTGCGGCCGGACGCCGGAACCGCCCGGGTCTTCGGGCGCGACGTGGTCTCCCACCCCACCGCGGTCCGCTCGGTGATCGGATTGACCGGACAGTACGCGTCGGTGGACGACGACCTCACCGCCCGTGAGAACCTGGCGCTGTTCGGGCGACTGGTCGGTGCCGGGCGCCGGCGCGCACGTTCGACCGCCGACGACCTGCTGGCGGAGTTCGGACTGGCCGACGCGTCCGATCGCCGTGTGCGGGAGTTCTCCGGCGGTATGCGCAGGCGTCTGGATCTGGCGGCGTCGATGATCACCCGCCCGCCCCTGCTGTTCCTCGACGAACCGACCACCGGACTGGACCCACGCACGAGGACCCAGATGTGGCAGAAGGTGGAGGAGCTCGTTGCCGCCGGCTCGACCGTCCTGCTGACCACCCAGTACCTGGACGAAGCCGATCGCCTGGCGGCCCGGGTGGCCGTGATGGATGCGGGGCGGGTCGTCGCCGAGGGCACACCTGATCAGCTCAAGTCGGAGGTCGGCGAGGCGAGTGTGCACCTCGACGTCGTCGATCAGGATGCGATCGTGCGGGCGGCGCAGGTGTGCGCGCACTTCGCGACCGGCGAGGTGAGCGTCGCGCACGGGCGCACCGTGGTGGTCCCCATGCCTGATCTGACCGCACTACCCGAACTCCTGGCGGCGGTCCGCGGCGCCGACATCGCCTACAGCTCTGTGGCGGTGAACCGGCCGACACTCGACGACGTCTTCTTCGCCCTCACCGGCCCCGATGCCCGCGCCGCCGAGGTGGCCGATCCCGAGTCGGCCACCCCCGATGCCGCCGTGGCCGGGGTCGCCGGCCGTCCGACCCGATCGAGGAGCGCTGCATGAGCACGATGGCCATGGGAGTCCCGTCTTCGCCCGTCCCGTCGTCGGTGATGACCGGTGTCGCCGACCACGTCCCACCGATCGCCGCGGTCCGGCAGTCGCTGACCATGGCCGGGCGGGGCCTGCTGCGGCTGAAGCACAATCCGCAGCAACTGTTCGACGTCATCGTGCTGCCGATCGTGTTCACGGTGATGTTCTCCAGCATCTTCGGTGGTGCGATCGCCGGAGACGTCGACGCGTATCTGCCGATCCTGATCCCCGGCGTGCTGGTCCAGGTCGCGGTCGCGGCGTCGGTCACCACCGGGGTCGGTTTGCGTGAGGACATGGATTCCGGTGTCTTCGACAGGTTCACGTCGTTGCCCATCGCCCGGATCGCTCCGCTGGCAGGAGCGTTGCTGGCGAACACGGTGCGCTACGTGGTCGCGACATCGGTGACCATCGTCGTCGGACTCGTGATGGGCTACCGGCCCGGATCGCCGATGGGGCTGGTGGTGGCCGCCCTGCTGATCGTCGTGGTCGCTTTCACGCTCAGCTGGATCTTCGCGTTGCTCGGCGTCGTGATGTCCACCGCGTCCGGCGTACAGGGGCTGTCGATGCTGGTGCTGATGCCGCTCACCTTCGTCTCCAATGCACTGGTCCCGACCGCGACCATGCCGGGCTGGATGCAGGCCGTGGCCGAGGTGAACCCGGTCTCGCACCTGGTGTCCGCAGTGCGGACACTGGCCGACCACGGAGCGATCGGCGCCGACGTCGGCTGGTCCCTGCTCGGGGCGGCAGCCGTCCTGGCCGTCTTCGTCCCCCTCACGCTGCGCGCGTATCTGCGCAGCCCGTGACCGTCTCGCCCGATGACCTACCGCCATCCGGACCCGCCCGAATCTGCGCTCGACGCAGCATGATCGAGAGGAAGTACACGTGACCGGACTGTCGGTGGTCATCCCCGCCTACGACGAGGGCGAGGTGATCGGGGGCTGCCTCGAACGTCTTACGGCACAGAGCGAGTATCTCCACGAGGTGATCGTGGTGGACAACAACTCCCGGGACGACACCGTGGCCGTGGTCGAGACCTTCGCATCCCGGCTCCCCGGACTACGCGTGATCACCGAGGCCCAGCAGGGACTCGTCTACGCCCGCAATGCCGGCATGGACGCGGCCACCGGTGGTCTCATCGCGCGGATCGATGCCGACACCCACGTCGGTGAACGCTGGGCGCAGACCGTCGTCGACTTCTTCGCCGCCGATCACGACGGCCGGTGGTCGGCGTTGTGTGGCCGCGGCGAAGCCTACGGCGTGCCCATGTCAGGGCGGTGGGAACGCCTGAAGGTCAGACTCCATCCTCTCGGCCGGCGCCGATCACCGACCGCGGTGACCGAGGTCCCAGTCCTGTACGGCTCCAACATGATCCTGCGATCGTCGACCTGGCAGGCCATCCGCGGCCGAGCAGCGCTGCGGCGCGATGTGTTCGAGGACGTCGACATGGGTCTGTGCGTCCAGGACGTGGGCGGTCGCAACGCCTTTCTCGGCGATCTGACCGTCGGGGTGTCACCGCGCAGGATGCACACCGGCATGCGCGGGTTCGTCACCTACATGAGCGCGCTGCCCCGGACGTTCCTGCTGCACCGGCGAATCGGTCTCGCGATCGGGGCTGCAGCGGTGTACCTGCCGGCGATCATCGTCGTCCACGCCGCCCGACTCGCGGTGATGCGGGTGTACGACGCGGAGACCGGCGGTTTCCGTGCGTCGGGGTCAGCTCGACCGGCGGCCGATCGGGTGCTGCCGTGATCGCTCGACCGCACTCTCGATCAGATCTGCTGCCCGCTCCGCGGCCCGGGCGGGGGTGATGAGCCGATGAGCGAGTTCGGTTGCGGCGTCGCGGGTCCGCGGGTCCAGCGCAGTGGTCAGGGCACTGCGGAGCCGACGATGGTCGGTGGCGGCCATCGGCAGGCTCGTACCGACGCCGAGCCTGCGGACGGCGTTTCCCCACATCGGCTGGTCGGCGCCCACCCAGGACACGACGGTGGGCAGACCGGCACGCAAGCTCGCTCCCACCGACCCGGCGCCCCCGTGGTGCACCGCGGCGACACAGCGGGGCAGTACCGCATCGTGGTCGATCGCGCCGACGACCCGGACCCGATCATCGGACACGTCGGAGAGGAACCCGCTCCATCCCGACGTGACCAGCACTCGCAGCCCCAACTCCTCGGTCACGTCGAGGACTGCTCGTCGCAGTCCCTGGGGGTTGGGGACCGACATGCTGCCGAAGCCGACGCACACCGGCGGTGGTCCCGCCGAGAGCCAGGTGTCGGTGTCGGCGTCCACCCCCGATTCGCCCAGTCGCACACGGTCGTCCGTCGACAGTCCGAGGAATCCGAC
Source organism: Gordonia soli NBRC 108243 (assembly GCF_000334455.1). GTDB lineage: Bacteria > Actinomycetota > Actinomycetes > Mycobacteriales > Mycobacteriaceae > Gordonia > Gordonia soli. The sequence goes on along the minus strand of NZ_BANX01000028.1, from coordinate 17,495 downwards.
GAGCGGGCGCCGGGGGCCCCATTCACGGTCCAGGCCGGGGAACAGCGCCGGGTCGTAGGCCTGCACCTCGGGTGTCGCGCTCGCCGCGATCTCGTCACCGGCCGGTCCCTGCGACGGGGGCAGGCCGAGGTCGGCGCGCAGGGTGTCCTCGCCGCGTCGCCCGGCTCGCCAGAGCAACTGCTCGACGAGTCGCCAGCTGGCCCGGGCGATCGGCGCCGGGGCATCGACCCCGATATGCGTGAGCAAGGATGCCGAACCGTTGCGCCGCACCGGGCAGTAGTGCAGCGGGATGTACGGGATGCCGCGGCGCGCAGAGACATTGAGTGCGCGTTCCTGACCGGCGCTGCCGGCGATGACGGCGTCGGCACCTTCGGTCAGCTCCATCAGCTCGGCCTGCATCTGCCTGCCGCCGTGGACCGTGATCTCCGACACCGCCCGCAGACGGGTTCGGGGGTTGCGGGACTTGAGATCTCGTTCCACGACAGGGGAGTCGAGCAGCTCCTTGGTGCTGGTGCCGTAGTCGGCGGTCGGCAGTCCGACCCCCTGCGCGAAGGCGGTGAGATTGGGTGGAACCGCGAGCACGGCCTCGTGGCCGCGTTCGACGAGTCGGGCGCCGAGCGCGACGGCCGGCTGGACGTCGCCACGACTTCCGCTGAATGCCAGGACGAATCGCATGCGCCGACCCTAACGCGAACCACGCGAACACGAGTGGTGAGCGATCCCACACCCCGGCTGGGCCCGGGAGATCGGAGTCGATGATGGATGGAGGACGGCGACGCCTGTCCGCGCCCGATGCGACGTACTGGTTCGTGCACGATACGTTGCACTGGTCGGTGGTGCTGCAGCTCACCTGGACGGTCGAGGGCTCGGTGCCCGATGCCGCACTGGAAGAGATGGCCGCCCGGTTGTCGGCGGGTCGTCTGCACCGCAGGCTGTGCCGCCCCCGTGTGCCCGGCGCCCGCCCGTACTGGGTCCGGGCGGAGGAACCGCTGACGGCGGTCATCGATCGGGTGCCCGTCGCCGACGACGAGATCGACGCGTGGTCGGGAGCCGAGCTCGACGGGGTACCGCTCGATCCGGAGGAGGGCCGGTGCTGGCGACTGCGCGCGGTGACCACCCGCGACGGGCGGTCGGTGCTCTCCCTGACCGCATTGCACCTGGTCACCGACGGACGGTCGATGGTGGCGGCGGCCTCCGACGCCCTGGCGGCCGTCGCTCTCGGCCGCGACATCCCGGTTCGCGGCAGCGCCGATCTCATTGCCGCAGATCGCATTCCCGCCGATACATCTGCGGCCGGTGGCCGGACCGCGGGGGCCGTCGCCGACCTCGTCGACGCGGTCCGGCAGGTCGGTGCGGCCGCATCCGGTGTCGCACGGGTGGCCGTCGGTGTCGGCCGTGATCGGCTCACCGAGGGGCGGGCCGGAGGCGGCCGCGCGCAGACGTCGAAGACGGTCGAGGCGGCTCCCACCTCCACGGAACCCGGACGCGCATCGCTGAGTGATCGTGCCCCGACCGCGGTCGGAGCACGCGCGACGGCAACAGTTGCCGCAGATGCCTGGGAGGCCGTGGCCGTACGGCACGGTGGGACGACGAATTCCCTGTTCGTCGCCGTGGTGTCGGGAACCCTCCGCTCGGCGGGGCACGCTGACCTCGGGGTGCCGATCCGGGTCGGGCTGCCGGTGGACGTCCGGGCGGACGGCGACGACGGCGGAAACGCCACCGCGGGTGTCACCGTCACGCTCACCGACCAGCCGGTGGCCGGGACCGACCTGGGGCCGATCCGGCGTGCCTGCAAACACGCCTTCACCGAACTCGGTGCTGGACGACGGACCTCCACGGTGCATCTTCAACCCCTGATGTGGCTGTTACCCAATCGCTGGCTGTTGCCGATGGTGACGGCCGGATCGGGCATGCCCGACGTCGTCGCATCGAACCTCGGCGCATCCGAGGGACTCTCGTCCGTAGCCGGCCGTCGCGCATCCCGGGTGGCGTTCCGTGGGATCGCGCAGGGTGTCGACCCCGACCTCCCGTACCGGTTCGGTGACGGTGTCCAGGCCTGGTTCTTGCGGTCGGGCGACTCGATCACCATCGCGGCACAGGCGTTCGACGAGAAGACCTTTCCCGACGACTCCACACTCCGTGCGGCCCTGCGCGGCGAACTGCTGAAATGGGAGGTACCCCATGAGATCCGGTGACACCATGGTCCGTCGCGTGAGCGGCGCCGACGAGTCGTACCTGCTCGCCGAGCAGTTCTTCGGCCTTCGCGCACCCATCCAGTTCATCTGGTCGTTCGCCGACGATCCCGGCTTCGATGCGGTCGTGGACCTGCGCGACCGGCTCGCCGAGGGCGCCTTGAACCGTGCCGTGGTCGGTGCCCGCGTCCCGGGAGCGCGCCACCGGTGGGTCCGCGCGCACTCGATCCCGTCCCTGGACAAGGCCGATCAGGCGATCTCCGACGAGGAGATCGGCGCGTGGGCCGACGAGCGGCTACGGCAGAGCAGACTCGCTCCGGCCGACGGTCACGGTTGGCGGCTCGACACCGTGTCGGTCATCGGTGGCGGACGCGTGGTCTCACTCCTGGTCTCGCACATGATCGCCGACGGCGAAGGCGTGTATCGCGCGCTCGCCGCGGCCCGGTCGGCGGACCCGTCGTCGGCCGCACTGCCCGAGCGCCACGACGACGCCGAGTCGGCAATGCGAGGCGATGCCCGGGACGCTCTCCGGCAGGTGGGGGCGGCCGGACGTGCTCTTCGACAATTGGTCCGCGCCGCGACCGCGGCTCGTCGTCGACCGGACGGGACCGATCCGACACCAGCTCCCACAGGTGTCGGCGAACCGACTGCACAGCAGGTGTCACCACAACCGGCACCGGTCGTCCGGGTGGGCGCCGGGCTCGTCGACCCCGAACCAACCCTCGCGATCCTCGATCTGGATCGGGACGAACTGCACAAGCGCGCAGCCGAACACGGCGGCACGGCGAACTCGTTGTTCACCGCCGTCCTCGCCGGCGTCATGCGACGGTCGAGCTACCCGGTCGACGGGCCGCTGCGCGTGTGCATGGCGGTCAACACCCGCGCCGGAGATGCCGACGACCGAGCCAATGCGTCCGGTGGGGTCTGGATTCGACTCCCGGATCCGGTGGAACCCGCGGACGGGCTGTCGATGATCCGCGCCCTGAGCAAACGCGCCTTCGCCGACTATGCGGCGACCGGCGCCGACCAGGTCGCCGACAACCTCCAGCCCGTGGTGCGATTACTGCCGCGGCCGGTGGTGCGTCGACTCATGCAATCGGTACCGGGACCCGACACCACGGTCTCGAATCTCGGTGTCGCCCCGGCCGATGTGCTGATCATCGGCGACAGTCGGCCCTCGTCCTTCGCGATCCGGGCGATCATGCAGGGCCGTCCCGCGGCCAACCGTCGGGAACAGGGGCCGGCGCTGGCGGCATGGGCGGTGGAGTACGGAGATCGGGTGACGCTCACCTTCTTCGGTATCCATCCCGATCACTTCGGCGACGTCGACCACGTCCGCGAGATCGTCGGTGCCGAACTGGCGGAGTGGGGGCTGGGCCACCGCTGGTGGTGAGGGAGTCGGGCGGCGATGCCGTCAGTGGGGCGCGTCGGCCGATCCGGCGGAGATGTTCGACGTGGCGGTGTCCGACCAGAGTCGGGTGACGTCGATACCGACGCGTCGCAGCAGCGCTCGGACCGTCGGCAACCCGATGCCCAGGACCGACGACGGGTCGCCGTCGATGCCGTCGATGAACCAGCCACCGAGGCCGTCGAGAGTGAAACCCCCTGCGACCGAGAGGGGTTCGCCAGTGGCGACGTAGGAATCGATGGTCGCGTCGTCGATGTCGGCGAATCGGATCATCGTGCCCGCGTCGGCGTGCGCGGACGCGGTGACCTCACCACCCGACAGCACGGCGACACAGTGCCCGGTCAGCAGTTCGCCCTGGCGTCCCCGCATCGATCGCCATCGCTCGGCAGCGACCGCCGCAGTGTGTGGCTTGCCCGCGAGCACCCCGTCGATCAGCAGCATCGAGTCGCACGTGAGCACCACGGTGTCGACGGCCGAGCTCTCGTCGGGTCGGGTCTCGTCGGTCGGGGCGTCGGGACGCTCCTCGGCCAGCAGAGCGGCCACCACGGCATCGGCCTTGGCCTGCGCCAGGCGCACGACCACCTGATGGGGCGGTGCGGTCACAAGTTCTTCGAGGAGGGCGTCCTCGTCGACGTCGGATACGAGCACCCGCGGCCGGAGGCCGGCGGCGCGCAACACCCTGAGTCGGGCCGGTGACGCCGACCCGAGTACGACGCGCACGCCGTCGGCGGTCACCAGCGCTGGTTGATGAAGCTCGTGGGTGAGCCCCAGTCGGCGCGCAGTCGATCGACCGGCGTGCCCCAGTTGTCTCGCGGCCCGGTGTCGACCGGACCGCCACCCGAGGACGACGATGCAGCGGCCACGACCGCGACCAGCGCGGCGACCTCGTCGTCGGTCGGATTGCCGCGCACGACGCGCAGGAAGGGTGCCTTCGTGGTCTCGCCGGCGTCGGTGCTCACCGTGTCCCCGTTCTCGTTCGGCGCCATCAGAGCGGGATGTTCCCGTGCTTCTTCGGCGGCAGCGTGACGAGCTTGCGCTCGAGCAGCTTGAGGGCGGTCGCCACCTGACCACGGGTGTGGCTGGGCGGGATCACCGCATCGACGTAACCGCGTTCGGCGGCAACGTACGGGTTGACCAGCGTGTCCTCGTACTCCTGCTGGAGCTGGAGGCGCAGCGCATCGACGTCCTCGCCGTTGGCAGCGGCCTCCTTGAGACGACCGCGATAGACGAATCCGACCGCGCCGGACGCGCCCATGACCGCGATCTGAGCAGTCGGCCACGCGAGGTTGACGTCGGCGCCCATGTGCTTGGACCCCATGACGTCGTACGCGCCGCCGTAGGCCTTGCGGGTGATGATGGTGATCTTGCCGACCGTGGCCTCGCCGTAGGCGTACAGCAGCTTGGCGCCACGGCGGATGATGCCGTTGTATTCCTGCTCGGTGCCCGGCAGGAAGCCCGGGACGTCGACCAGGGTGACGATGGGGATGTTGAAGGCATCGCAGGTGCGGACGAAGCGCGCGGCCTTCTCCGAACCCTTGATGTCCAGACAGCCGGCGAACTGGGTCGGCTGGTTGGCGACGATGCCGACGCTGCGGCCGTCGACGCGACCGAAACCGACGATGACGTTGGTCGCGTATTCGGCCTGCACCTCGAGGAACTCGTCGTCGTCGAGGATGCGACGGATGACCTCGTGCATGTCGTACGGCTGGTTCGGCGAGTCGGGGATCAGCGTGTCGAGTTCGAGATCCTCGTCGGTGAGGGTGTCCTCGATCGAGCCTGCGGCAGGCTGGTCGACGGGCAGCCGCGGCGCCTCGGCGCGATTGTTGCTGGGCAGGTAGCCGAGCAGGTCCTTGACGTACTCGAGTGCGTCCTCTTCGTCCTGCGCGACGTAGTGCGCGGTTCCGGACTTGCTCATGTGCGTGTGGGCGCCACCGAGGTCCTCCATCGTGACGTCCTCGCCGGTGACCGTCTTGATGACGTCGGGGCCGGTGATGAACATCTGGCTGGTCTTGTCGACCATGACGACGAAGTCGGTGAGGGCGGGGGAGTAGACGTGGCCGCCGGCCGCCGCTCCGAGGATGAGCGAGATCTGCGGGATGACGCCGGACGCGCGGACGTTGCGGTGGAAGATCTCGCCGTACAGACCGAGCGAGACCACACCTTCCTGGATGCGGGCACCCGCGCCGTCGTTGATACCGATCAGCGGGCGACCGGTCTTGATCGCGAGATCCATGACCTTGACGATCTTCTCGCCATAGACCTCACCCAGGCTGCCGCCGAAGACGGTGGAGTCCTGGGAGAAGATGCAGACCTCGCGGCCGTCGATGGTGCCGTAGCCGGTGACCACACCGTCGCCCAGCGGACGTCGCTCGGCCAGACCGAAATTGGTACTGCGATGACGGGCGAGGGCGTCCAATTCGACGAAGGAACCCTCGTCGAGCAGGTGCGTGATGCGCTCGCGTGCGGTCAGCTTGCCCTTCTCGTGCACGCGCTCCACAGCGGCCTCGCCGACCGGGTGACGCGTCTCCTCAAGCCGATTACGCAGGTCGGCGAGCTTTCCCGCCGTTGTGTGGATGTCGGGAGCGGCGCCGGGATCGGGCGAAGCGGTGGTCATGACCAACGATGCTAACGACCCGAGGTAGTGCTCGGTCAACCGCACCGATTATGAGAGATTCCTCATGTTCATTGTGACGCCGGTCGCGTCGGGCGTCCGGTGCGTGTCGGCTGAGGTCGCCGGGGTCGGAGGTGGGTGCTCGGCTCGGGAGTGATCACGGGCTGACTGGGGCCTGCGGGCCGGACACGATCTGCCGTGGAGTCGGGAGTCGTGTGGATGGTGCACGTGGTGGTCGGCTGGGCGGCAGTGTGGGGGCGGGGTGGCCGCCGGCGGTCGGCTGGGGTCGGTCGCCGAAAGCGGTCCCGCGGTCATCGAAAACCACCCGAGAGCTGCTCCATCCGACCACAATCTGCCGTCCAGCGCGGAGCTGCGTGGATATTGCACACGACACCCCGCTAGGCGGCAGATTGTGGTCGGGTTTGCGCGGCTGACGGGGCTGCCCGGGTCCGTGCCGAAAACCGCCCCACGGCCACCGAAAACCACCCGAGACCCGCTCGCGGATGTCGATACGGTCGAGTGTTCCGCTCCCGGGTGGATTTCGGGGGGATCGTGCGCAGCGACCTGAGCCTGTCGTGTCAGTTGGGCTCGACGGTCGTCGCGGGGCGATAGGGTTCGGTCTCATGGCTGACGTCTACGAATCCGGTTCCGACCAGCTCGACGGCGATCGTCTGGCCGCCGCTCTCGCCGATACCCGATGGACCAGGGTGGAGGCGGTCGACTCGACATCCTCCACCAACGCCGACCTCATCGGGCGGGCCGAGGAATCCGGCCTGGACGGAACTGTCCGACTGACCACCGACCAGACGGCCGGCCGTGGCCGCCACGCACGGGTGTGGGCGGCGCCGGCCGGTGGCCAGCTCGCCACGTCGGTGGTCATCGCCGTGGGCGACAACACGGCGCAGCTGGGCTGGTTGTCGCTGCTCACCGGGCTCGCCACCGCGGAGGCCATCGAAGAGGTGATCGGCGTGCGTCCGGTCCTCAAGTGGCCCAACGACGTCCTGCTGGACGACCGCAAGGTGGCCGGCATCCTCGCCGAGTACGCGCGGACCCCCGACGGTGGCATCGCGGTCATCGGCACCGGGATCAACACGGCTTTGACCGAGGAGCAGCTGCCGGTGGAGACGGCGACGTCGCTGCAGCTGGCCGTCGGGCACCCGGTGTCGGCCGAGGACGTGGCCATCGCCTACCTGCGCGCGCTCTCGTCCTGGCTGGCCTGGTGGCCGGATCGTGTGGACGAGCTCGTCGAGGCCTACCGTCGGCGCAGCGACACCATCGGCCGGCGCGTGCGACTCGTGCTGCCGGGCGACCGAACCGTGGAGGGCACCGCGACCGGGGTGGATGCTCAGGGGCGGATCCTCGTGGACGCCGACGGCGAACGGATCGTCGCGGCGGCCGGAGATGTCACACACCTCCGCGCCATCGACTGAGTCTCAGGACGGGCCTACCGCGGGCGGGAGAAGTAAGGAGACGCAGCCGCAAGTCCGCCCGAAGTCTGTCGAAATCCGCCCGCGAGTGGACCGTCTGGACCGTATTGGCATCCGCGAGCAGGTCTCGGGTGGTTTTCGACGGGCGCGGGGTGGGTTTCGGGGTGGTCGGGGACGCGGCCGGAGGCGTGACCACAATCTGCCGCGCAGCGGGGAGCCGCGTGCAATATCCACTCGGCGGTTCCCTGGACGGCAGATTTTGCCCGATTGCGCTGCGGCGCGGGGTGGTTTTCGGGGTGGTCGGGGACGCGGCCGGAGGCGTGACCACAAACTGCCGCTCAGCGGGGTGTCACGTGCGATATCCACGCGACTCCGCGCTGGACGGCAGATTGTGACCAGACCCCACCCCCGCACCCCGGCCCCGACAGCTCAGCGCTGAGTGCTCTTGTGCCCCATGGCCGGGATGAGTGCAAGGATCGGCAACCCGATCACCAGGTGCATCACCGCGGTGCCGATGCCGACCGAGATCTCGGACGAGAGCAGTAGCGGGACGATCACGGACGCGACGACCAGCAGGCCGACGATCCATCGGAAGAACTGGTCCGGCGACGGGGTCACCAACTGGAGCACGTACCAGAGGGCTGCGGCCGCGAGGGCACACAGGAATCCGACGACGGCGAACCAGATCTCGTCTCGCGCAACAGGATTCCAGACCCCGAACTTGCCGGCCTCGTTCACGCGCTCGACGATGGTGCGGATGATCCAGGCCACCAGCCAGGCGGCGAGACCGGTGACCACACCGGTCATCACGACGCCTCCGACGAACAGCGTCGGGTTCACGTTCGGTTTCATCGTCGACGCCCGTTTCGGCTTCGGTTGCTCGTACGCGCCGCGGGCCTGCGTGTAGCGGTCGTCGGCGTACCGGTCGGCCGGATACTGCCCAGGCGGGTACTGCTCGGCCGGGTACTGCTGGGCCGCATAACGGTCGTCGTAGTACTGGTTGGTCGAGTAGTCGTCGTGCTGGCTGTAGGCGCGTGTCTCCGGCGGTCGGCCCGCGTCGTAGCGGGAAGTGTTCCGATCGCGGGGGTCCCGCGGGTCGCGATAGCTCATGAGGGCCTCCTGACCTGCTGTGGCCGACGCCGGCCGCAGAACGTCGTTCTTCAGGGAGTGTACCGACCGCGCACTACGCTCATGGGTATGTCGTTTCCGAGGGAGAACCTCGCGCCCGGTGAACGGATCGTCCTGCACCGTCACCCGCACTGGAAGTGTCTGCTCGGTCCCTTCCTGCTGTTCGTGGTGGTCACCGCCGTCGCAGGCGTGTTGACCGGCATGGTGACCGGCTCGCAACTGGGCGGAACCGCCCGGATGTGGCTGCTGATCGTCATCGGGGTCGCCTGGGCGCTGGTGTTCGTCTGGTACTTCGTGCGTCCGCTCGTCTCCTGGAAGACCACCCATTTCGTCCTCACCGATCGTCGGGTGATCTTCCGCAACGGGATCGTGACGCGATCGGGTATCGACATCCCGATCCGGCGGATCAACACCGTCGAATTCCGGCACGGACTGATCGACCGCATCCTGCGCACCGGGACGCTGATCATCGAGTCGGCGTCCGACGATCCGCTGTCCTTCGACGACATCCCGCAGGTGGAGAAGGTCCACTCGCTGCTCTATCACGAGGTCCTCGACATCCACGGCGACGATGACCAGCGCTGGCCCGGAGAACCCGTCGACGGAGAGGCGCCGCAACGATGACCGATGTCCTGCTGGCCGAGGACGACTCGGCGATCGCCGAGCCACTGGCCCGTGCACTCATCCGCGAGGGGTACGGCTGCCAGGTCGTCACCGACGGTGCCGAAGCCCTCGAGCAGGCCGGTGACAGCAAGTACGAGCTGCTGATCCTCGACCTCGGTCTACCGGTGATGGACGGTCTCGAGGTGTGCCGACGCGTCCGGGCATCGCGGCCCCAGCTCGCGGTGCTGATGCTCACCGCGCGTACCGACGAGGTCGACTTCGTCGTCGGGCTCGACGCCGGTGCCGACGACTATGTCGGCAAGCCGTTCCGGCTGGCCGAATTGCTGGCACGCGTGCGGGCGCTGCTGCGACGTCGCCAAGGCGTAGACGACGTGGTCCTCGACGGCGGCGACATCCAACTCGACACGCGTGGTCGGCGCGTGCTGGTCCGTGGCGAGGACCTGGTGCTGGCCAACCGTGAGTTCGACCTGCTCCGCTTCCTGATGGAGCGCGCCGGTCAGGTCGTGAGCCGGGACGAGATCCTCACCGAGGTCTGGGGATCAGCTGATCTGCGCTCGTCGAAGACCCTGGACATGCACGTGTCGTGGCTGCGTCGCAAGATCGGTGACGACCAGTACGACCGTCCGCGCCACATCGTCACGGTCCGGGGCGTCGGCTTCCGGTTCGATCCGTAGGCGTATCCGGTGCGTCGACGAATTCTGAACACCATGGTCGCGATGATCGTGGCGGTCGGTGCCCTGCTCGGCATCCCGCTGTGCGTGATCGCCTGGTGGTGGGTCGCCGACAACGCGCATCAGGACATCGACGACCGCCTCAAACTGATCTCCGACCAGCTCATCGAGCAGGAGGGCACGTCCGGGTTGATCGATCCGGGGCAGCTCGACACGTCCGCCTTCCGGCTGTTACTTCCGGAGGGTGGCCAGCTCACCGTCCGTTATCCGGTCGATCGCGCGACCGGGCTGGACGAGACGACAGTGGTCGGCGGACCGATCGAGGGTGCGCACCTGTCGGATTCGATCGCGCTCGGGAGTGCGGGTTCGCTGCTGCTGGAGATCCCTCAGGACACGGTCCGCAACGATCAGCTCGCCGCGGTCGGCATCGTCGCGGTGATCGTCGCGGGATCGGTGGCAGCGGCGACCGCGGTCGCGGCGGTCACGGCCGGTCGGCTCGCCGACCCGTTGACCGAACTCGCCGATCGTGCGGCCGCGATGGCTCGAGGTGACTTCCGCTCGGACTGGAAGACCTACGGCATCGGCGAACTCGACCGCGTGTCCCGGGCGCTCGGCGACGCCAATGCCGAGATCGCGTTGCGGCTCGAGCGGGAGGGCGAGATCGTCGGTGACGTCTCCCACCAACTGCGTAGCCGACTGACTGCGATCCAACTGCGCCTCGACGAACTCGCGATGCACCACGATCCGGCGGTCGTGGGGGAGGCCGATGCGGCCCTCGACCAGGTGGAGCGGTTGTCGCGGGAACTCGACGAGATGGTCGCGGCGTCCAGGGATGCGCCCGCGACGCCGGACGAAGTGGATGTCGCCGACCTGGTCACCACACTGGTCGGGGATTTCGCGCAGTCGTTCGAGGCGATCGGCCGGTCGGTGTCGGCGACATTCGCCGGACGCGCCATCGCCTTCAGCGCCCATCCGGGCCGGTTACGAGAGGCGGTGAGCGTGCTCGTCGACAACGCTCTTCAGCACGGCTCGGGTCGATGCACGATCCAGGTGGGCGACCTCCCGTCGGACATGATGCGGATCTCGGTGTCCGACGAGGGGCAGGGTGTTCCCGACGACCTGGTCTCCGACATCTTCCGGCGTGGGTTCTCCGCCGGACGCGGCAACGGTGTGGGGTTGTCGCTGGCTCGTGCGCTGGTGGAGGCAGATGGTGGTCGGCTCGACCTGACCGCCCGTCGGCCCCCGGTGTTCGCGATCGTCGTCCCCGCTGCTCCCGCCGCGGGCGGCGTGCAACCGTCGGTCAGGCGTGACCGAGTTCCTCATCGCTGAGCTCGTCCAGCGTGGCGTGCAGATCGGTGGATCCGGCGTCGCCGCCCCGGAGCAGCTCCTCGGGGAATGCGAACTTGCGCAGGGCCCAGAAGCGGAACGTCATCTGCAACACGTTGCCGATGATGAAACCGAGTACGAAGTCGATCACGACCACCTCGGTGACCGTCACATTGCTGCGCAGGTCGAACAGGTTGTTGGCCACCCACAGCGGTGCCGCCTGCAAGATGACGCCGATGCCGCTGATGCCGAAGAACAGCAAGGCCTCATGGTGTCGCTCGCGCCCGCCACGGTTCTTGAACGACCACTCGCGGTTGAGGATGTAGCTCAGGATCGTGGCCAAGACGCCGGAGATGATCTTGGCGACCACCGGCTTCGACTCGAGCACGGTGAGGCTGAGCGTGTAGAAGATCGCCAGGTCGAAGACGAACGTCGTACCGCCCACGAGGGCGAATTTGATGAGTTCGTGGTGCCGCATGAGTAGACGGCGGACCGGCTCGGGGAGGCGAGCCACCAGCTCGTCGATCAGAGACACAAGATCCGAGTGTACGAAACGTCGGCCAACACGGCCGTGTCCGGGCGGTCCTGCGAGGTGGCGACGTGTCGTGCCACGATTGACCGCGTGAGTGCGAGCGAGGGCCGTCCGTCGAGGTCGGGCCAGGATATGCCAACTGTCGTGATGATCGGCGGGGGCCAGTTGGCCCGGATGACCCATCAAGCATCGATAGCGTTGGGCCAGTGTCTGCGGGTGCTCGCGGCCGGGTCGGCCGATCCCGCCGCCCAGGTGAGCGCGGACGTGGTCATCGGCTCGCACGACGAGATCGACGACCTGCGTCGGGCCGCGGTCGGGACGACCGCGCTGACCTTCGACCACGAGGGCGTGCCGCTGCACCACCTACAGACGCTGGAGGCCGAGGGCGTGGCGGTGCGACCGCCGTCGGCGGCGCTCCACTTCGCCCAGGACAAGTTGGCGATGCGGGTCCGGCTCGCGGAGCTGGGGCTGCCGGTCCCCGACTTCGTCGACCTCTCCGGTGACCGCACCGCCGCCCGGGCGGCACTGACCGAGTTCGGCGAGCGGCACCACTGGGCGATCGTCCTCAAGGCGGTGCGCGGCGGCTACGACGGTCGTGGTGTCTGGCTGACCGATTCGGCGGACGAGGCACTCGCGGTGCTCGACGAGTACGACGGCGCGGCCGAGTTGATGGCCGAGCAGAAGGTGGACATGCGCCGCGAGTTGTCGGCGATGATCGCGCGTTCACCGTTCGGCCAGGGCAGCGCATGGCCGGTGGTGGAGACCGTGCAGCGGCGCGGCCAGTGCGCGGTGGTGCTCGCCCCGGCCCCCGGACTCGACGACGCGACCGCCGAGACTGCGCAGCAGATGGCGCTGCGGTTGGCCGACGAACTCGGCGTGGTCGGCGTGATGGCGATGGAACTGTTCGAGACCGTCGACGGCGGGTTGGTCGTCAACGAGTTGGCGATGCGACCCCACAACAGCGGGCACTGGACGATGGACGGAGCCGTGACGTCCCAGTTCGAGCAGCACCTGCGCGCGGTACTCGACTATCCGCTGGGAGCGACCGCACCGCGTGCGGCGGTCACCGTGATGGCCAACATCCTCGGCGCAGTTGAGGCTCCGGCGATGTCGATGGACGAGCGCGCACACCACCTGATGGCACGCATGCCGGACGCGAAGATCCACCTGTACGGCAAGGGGGAGCGTCCCGACCGCAAGATCGGACATGTCAACATCGTCGGTGCGGCCGACGAGTCGGTCGAGGTGGTGCGTGAGCGCGCCGAGCGTGCGGCGCAGTGGATGTCGCACGCCGAGTGGACCGACGGATGGGATGTGCACGGATGAGCGAAGCGGGCGAGGGCGTGACCGGTGGACCGCGGGTCGGTCTGATCATGGGCAGCGACTCGGACTGGCCCACGATGGAGGCAGCCGCCGAGGCGCTCGCCGAGTTCGAGGTGCCTTTCGAGGTCGGGGTGGTCTCGGCGCACCGGACCCCGCAGCGCATGCTGGACTACGCGACCGGCGCTGCGGCACGGGGTATCTCGGTGATCATCGCGGGAGCCGGGGGAGCTGCGCACCTGCCGGGCATGGTCGCGTCGGCGACGCCGCTGCCGGTGATCGGTGTGCCCGTGCCGCTGAAGTACCTCGACGGTCTCGACTCCCTGCTGTCCATCGTGCAGATGCCTGCCGGTGTCCCGGTGGCGACCGTATCGGTCGGCGGGGCCCGCAACGCCGGTCTGCTCGCGGTGCGCATCCTCGCCTCCGCCGACGATGCCCTGCGCACCCGCATGGAGACGTTCCAGGCCGATCTCGAGAAGTTGGTGCTGGAGAAGGATTCCGCGCTCCAGCACCGCCTGCTCGGCGAGGACTGAGCCTCTCCGCCCGGCTGCCCGAGCCTCACTTCCCGGTCCGGGCGGCCCGACCGGTGGGGCGCGGGTCAGACCTGCAGTTTGCGGCGAAAGAAGTCGAGGACCTGCTCGCGGGCCTCGTACGTCGGTTCGCCGGGCTCGTCGACGAAGTGTTCGGTGACCACCGAATGTGGCTCGGGCACGAAGGAATCCGGGTTCGCGGCGGAGTCCGGCAACTCGATGGCCAGGAAAGCATCCCCGAGTTGTTCGCGGAGGAACTCGAAACGCACTGCGGGCGAGAGCCGGTCGCCCTCGAACCGGAGTCCCATCACCTGCAGGCCCTGTGCGCAGCGGTTCTTGACGCGGGCCAGGTCGGCGTCGCCGATGTCGATGGATCGATTGCGGCTCGGGATCACACCGAACGGCAACGACGGCTGTGACAACACCGGTGCCAGGAGCCGGTCGTCGGTGGCCATCGCGAGCGCGAACCCTCCGGTGAGACACATGCCGATCGCGCCGACACCAGGGCCGCCGCACCGCTCGTGCTCGTCGGCGGCGAGGGCGCGCAACCAGTCGGCGACCGGGGACGCCTTGCCGGTCGCGAGCACGGTGAACTCGCGACTGATGCACGCGCGCACGATCGGTGCGGTCATCGCCCGTGCACTGCCGAGCAGCCCGAGGTTGGCCGGACTCGCGTCCAGACCGTCGACCCCGAAGAGTGACGGCATGACCGCGGTGCACCCGATCTCGGCCACCTTTCGGGCGAACCCCGCCACCGCCGGGGTGATCCCCGGGATCTCCGAGATGACGATGACCGCCGGACCGGTTCCCTTGCGGAAGACACGTTTACGTTTGCCGAGGTATTCGACGTCGACGGCCTCGAAGTCGTCGAGCGGGTCATTGGTCACGGGAGGGTCCTCTCGGTGGGGGCTGGGTGAGGGGGCCACCGACCGGGGGTCGGGTCAGATCGGGGCCGGCGACAACGGGTGGACGGCGTGGGACGAAGAGCTTGTGTGCCTCGCGGGCGGATCTCAGTCGATGATCCGGCCGATGAGCACGGAGTCGAACAGACGCGCAGGGAGCCGTGCACTGCGGGCGACATCGGGTGAGTCGGAGGGGATCACCCGGGCCTCGACCACCCGGTGCGAGCGCGATCGGCGGGTGAGGCCGAACGATCCGGCGGCACGGACGTTCCGGACCCAGTCGGTGTCCCGGCCGTAGGTCAGGATGATCGACACGCGGTCGCCGTCGACCCATGCCGTCACCGGCGTCGCGTAGGTGCGCCCCGACTTCCGACCGACATGTTCGACCATCGCGTAGGGCGGCAGGTGCGGTGCCCACAACCGTTGGACGGGATTGGTCACCGCCTTGTTGAATCGACCGATCGCGGGCGGCAGGTGCATGGGTCCACAGTGCCCCACCCTGACGGCCGGGCCAAGGGATGACACCGAAAAAGGGGAGAGACCGCGAGAAGTGGAGACGACACCGAGAGCACCGGACGTTTGGTGGCGGGTCGCTCACCGCGATGCCCGATCCGAACGGGCAACGGGGCCGGTGGATGCGTCGTGCGCGTCGGTCAGCGCAGGACGAGAGTGGCCTTCTCCGACTCGGCACGCGCCTCGATCCGGGCGTCGTCGGCGTTGACGACGGCGATCAGCGACGCGCCGGCGAGCAGCGGTGACACCAGGTTCGCGACGATCTCGTCGGTGTCGGCCCAGGGGCGGGTCGACAACACCCGGGCTCCGGCGCCCACGCCGTCTGCGGCGGCCGTCCGAGCGGCGACCGCGGCCACGTCGGTGATCGTCCGACCGTCGAGGACGACCTCACCCGCTGGGCGAGGGCGGTACTGGTCGCCGTGGACTCGCGCCGCGGTGCCGAAATCGGCCACCCCGGGCGGCAGATCGCGGACCGGCAGCGCGAAGGGATCCAGTGAAGCCACGTACACCTCGTCGGCGTCGACCGCGTCCAGCCGTGCCACCGAGGTGAAGGCCGCGACCGGCTCCCCCGCGGTGTCCGGCTGCGCGGCGCCGGTCCGCACATGCGCGCCGGACCACCAGGCGCCCAACAGGATCGCCGCGGTCTGCCAGTGCTCGGGCAGATCGACGAGCACTTCGTCCCCGGGCACCAGACCGACCTCGTCGACGATCAGGTTCGCGGTCTTGGCCGCCCAGTTGCCGAGCGTCGCCGCGGACAGCTCGGTGCGTTCGCCGGTTGCGTCGTCGTAGAACGTCAGCAGTGGCTGGGACCAGTCACCGACCCCGTCGAGGATGCGACCCGTGATGGTGTCGGTCATCAGTTCACGCAGGTGGGGCCGTCGGAACCTGCGGTCACCGGCGGGCGGTTGTTGCCGACCCGCTCGCTGGCCGGCCGGTTGTCCTGCTGCGACCCGGTGTCGAGGATCGATCCCGGTCCCTCGTAGGTGTTGGTCAGGACGACCTTCAGATGCTTGTCGGGCAGTGCGGAATCCACGCGGACCACGCTACCGCCGAGATCCTTGGCCAGCGCGCGGGCACCGTCGTCGTCGGAGTGCGCGTACACGACCGAATCCTTGTCGTCGCTGGCGGAGTTGGTGGTCGCACCGGCTTGATAGCCCTTGTTGGTCAAGATGTTCGCGACATTGCCTGCGAGCCCGTCGACGGTTCCGGCGTTGACGACGTCGACGGTGTAGTCGCCGCGTGAGACGTCGCCCGCAGCGGTCTGCGGGTTGAGCAGGTTGTCGGTGAACTTGTGGACCGCTGCCGGATCGATCCGGACCACGCTCTGTTGACCGTCGTCGCTCCATCCCTGCTCGGTCAGCACCGGGATGGTCGCGAACCGGACCTTTCCGCCGCTCAGATCCTTCAGTTGCTCGACGAACTTGAGGATGTCCCAGTTGTCGTCGATGACGACCGACCGCGAGACCGCGTTCTCCAGCTGGGAGAGTTTGCCCGAGTCGGTCAGGGTGCCTGCGGAGAGGACCTTCTGTGCCAGCGAGGCCATGAACACCTGCTGCCGGGTGATCCGGTCGAGGTCACCGCGGGGGAGACCGTGGCGCTGTCGGACGAAGCTGAGGGCACGCGGACCGTCGAGGGTCTGTCGGCCCGCCCGGAACCGTGCACCCGAGTAGGGTTCGCGCACCGCGTCCTTGAGGCACACGTCGACACCACCGACGGCGTTGGTCAACAGGACGAATCCCAACAGTCCCACCTCGGCGTAGTGATCGACCTCGACACCGGTCAGCTTGGCGACCGTGTCGATGAGGGCGCGCCGACCGGCCTGGGTGCCCTCGCGCTCGGCCTCGCCGGCCGACTTCCCGGACTCGACCGCCCGGGCGCGGGTGCCCTCCTTCGTGGCGCCGTAGGCCGCGTTGATCTTGCTCATGCCGATTCCGGGGACGTCGACGTAGGAGTCGCGCGGTATCGAGATGGCCGTCGCCGACGATCCGTCGTTCGGGATGCGGATCAACAGGATGGTGTCGGTGTTGGTGGCCACCTCCTCGCCCGATCGCAGCATCCGGAGTTCTTCCGGAGCAAGGGGATTGCCCTTCGCGTCGGTACGTGAGTCGGTGCCGACCAACATGATGTCGACTGCGCCGTCGTCGCCACTGCCCAGACCCAGCCCGCCGAGTTGCGTGATCGTCGACTTGAGGTCGGTCATGCTGTTCCAGGCGTAGCCGGTGCACACCAGGACCGCGACGGAGAGCAACGCCACCACGCCGCGCGCCGCGGCCCGTGGCCGCCACCCACCAGCCGACGCGAGGAAGATCGG
>NZ_BANX01000029.1 GCF_000334455.1 Gordonia soli NBRC 108243 | reverse complement strand
GAGGCCCGCTCAACGCTGGGCGAAGAGCGGGCCTCGTGGAGAGCGGGGACTTCTCCTGTGATCAGCGCTACCGATCACTAACACTTTACCTCCGTTGTGGCGCAACGGATTCTGACTCTGAAACGGCGATCGCCGACCGGTCTTGTTGGGCAGGACGGTCGGCGGTCTCCGTACCTCTACACACATCTGAAAGGCCAGACGTGAGCAACCATACTCCTGCCCATAGACCGAAGCCAGACCGTAAATCCGTGCGGTACAGGCGATTAAGTCCCGATTCGTTCGTGGAGAATGCGAAGACTCTGGTTCAGCTGGGGTGGCATCCGATCCCGCTCGGGGGTGAGGGCGGCAAGGTTCTTCTTGTCAGCGGTGTTACTGGACACGAAGGCGTGGACGTCACCGACGACGAGACGTTTCGCGAGTGGGCTGACCGCTGGGCCGCGACAGACGACGGGCTGAATCTGGCGACTCGGATGCCGGTTGGCGTGATCGCAATTGATGTGGACTGCTATGACGGCAAGCCCGGCGCACAGACGCTGGCTGAGCACGAACAGGCGTGGGGCGCGCTCCCGGCGACGTGGTCGGTGACGGCCCGTACCGATGGCAGCCGCAAGCTGTTCTTTCGGGTACCGCAGGGGTGGACGAGCCGCGGGATTCTTGGCCCTGGCGTGGAGATCGTTCAGCGCCACCATCGGTATTCGGTGGCTCCGCCGAGTGTCCACGCCGCGGGACTGGTGAGGGCGTTCGCCCCTGACGGACACGATTGCGGACAACTACCTCCGCCCGAGGACCTTCCGGCGCTTCCGGAGGCGTGGCGGGCGGGGTTGGCGCACGACGCTGCGAGTGCGCGCAAGGGCTCCGATGAGGACGCCGCCGAGGTGGTCGGTTCGTTTCGTGGCGGTGCGATGACGCCCAAGGTGCAGGCGCACCTGAATGCGTTATTGACGGCGGTAGCGGAGCGGTCCAATCGGTTTGACGCGATGCGTGACGCCGTAATGGGATTGGTGCGCCTCGGCGCGAAAGGTGAGCGCGGGGTAGACGCCGCGCTGCGGTTGATCGAGGCCGAATATGTGGACGCCGTAGCCGACAAGCGCGGTGGCGAGCGCATGGCGCGTAAGGAGTTCCAGGCGGCCAAACGCGGTGGCGCGCAGATTGTCGCGGGTGACCCCAACTATCGGGCGATGGACTACGAGACCGGCGAGGCGTTCGGCCCCGAGGGGCTGTGGGGTTCGGGCTCACGATGGACGGCGGTCGTGGTCGATGGTGAACGCCTGTGGCAGCGCACTGTCGAATCGGACAGTCAGCCGGCGATTGGTCATGGATCGTTGACGCAGTCCTTGGCGGACGTCGTTCCGACGAAGGTGGACTGGTTGTGGTGGCCGTGGATTCCGCGCGGCAAGCTGACGATCTTTGAGGGCGAACCCGACGTCGGAAAGTCCACGATGACGCTCACGTGGGCGTCGATGGTCACCACGGGCGGGCCGTGGCCGTGCGCCATTGTCGGCGGTCGCGAGACCCACAACGAAAAGGGCTTGAACGAGCCGGGATCGGTGGTCTTGGTTGGCGTAGAGGACGACATCGCCGACACCGTTGTGCCGCGCCTGATCGCAGCAGGGGCGGATCGGTCGCGGATCGTGACGATGACGCAGCCGACCGACGATAAAGGTGCGCCGGTTCCGTTTTTGATCCCCGAAGATGTGGACCGGCTGCGCCGTGCGATCGACGAGGTGGACGCGGCGCTGGTGATCATTGACCCGATCACGGCGTTCATGTCCGATGCGGTCAAGCCTGGAAGCGACACGGCGAATCGGAAAGCGCTTATGACGCTAGCCAGCGTGGCTGAGCGGACCGGTGCGGCAATTGTGTTGGTGCGACACCTGAACAAGGGCACAGGCATGAGCGCGAAGCATCGAGGTGGCGGATCGATTGCCTTCACGGCGCTGGCGCGTTCGGCGCTGTTGGCGGCAAAGCTGCCCGAGAGTGAGGATCGCGAGAACGCTGACGCAACCTACGGGTTGGCGTCGATCAAGGGCAATCTGTCGCGAGCACCGCAAACGATGGGATACCGGCTGGAGTCCAGCCGAGACGATCCAGATTCGCCGGTAGTGCTGTGGACGGGGCAACTTGATGAGAACGCCGATCAGTTGGTCGGTGCCGACGGTGCCAAGCCGGATGCGCGTAAGGCTGCGCCCGCAAGAGATGAAGCCGCACGGATGATCAAGGAACTGTTGGCGAGTGGCCCGAGGGAGGCCAAGGACGTGCGCAAGATGGTCAGCGCTGAGACCGGATGCAGCGATAAGACGGTGGCGAACGCTGCGAACAAGCTGCTCATCGTGAAGACACCGGTCCGTGGCGACGACGGAACCGTCTCACATTGGACTTGGGAGCTGCCACCGAAGACCTTCAAGGCGGGCTTGTCAGCGAAAAGTGGCAACAAAGTTGCACGAAATGGGTAGGGGCAGGCCACATGCCCCCGGTGGGTGGCTGTGGGCACCTGGGGCATCTGGGGGTATGTGGGCATCTGGCTACCTGGCACCAGATGCCCCCAGAACCCCCTACACACCCCTAGAAGTAAGGGTGGGTACTTCGCGCGCGTACCAGGGGCACCTGGCTACGCAGGCTGTCCGCGGTATCGCTGGCTGGCCGTCGAGCCGACAACGACGACGAAGACGCCGACCACAGGGAATTGTCCTTGAGTCAATGGTTGGTACAAACCGGGGCCGCAAACCCCTTGATTTGGAGCACATCGCGGAGAGAGACGCAAGCTTCCGCGCGAGATGGATTACTACGAAATTGGACGCGGAAAGCGTTCGAGCAGAAGGGAATTGGGACGATGACAAGTAGGCGTGGAAAGCGTTCGGGCGGAACGGGTTCGGGACGACCGGGCAGATTCGTTGGCGATTACGGAAAGCCTTACGCGCCAAAGGAATACCCCGACTGGATTTACGACGAGATTGTCGCTGTGAAGCGCGCCGACGACCGCGCCCTGGCCGCTGAGGATCGCGACGAGGGAGCCGACGCCGAGCCGGTGTCAGCGTCGTCTGAGTCGGCGTCGGCTCCGGTGGTCACGCCTCGCGTGCCGAGGAAGCTGCTCCCGATGGACGAAGCCCTCGAACAGCTCCGCGCCAACGACCATCGAGGTCCGGCATCGGACCGAGACACGGGCCAGCGCCCACCCGCGCCATAGGCCAGCGCCACCCGCAACGGTTGTCGCGACCCGCTGACGTCGTTGTCGACGGCCTAACGACGTCGGCCCCGCACCCGCGCACCTCCCGCCCCATCTCAACGGTAACGGGAGCCAATTTCTCTGTCGGACAACAGGATTGAGTAGTGATCTACGTCACATGCAGGTAGGCTGGTGGCACACCTAAAGCTCTGGCGGCACCGCAGGTAGAGCGGCTGAGCCGATCCAGAATTTCCAAAGGAGCAGGAATGAAACTGGTTGCCTACCTACGCGTCTCAACTATCGAGCAGGCCAAGCATGGATACGGACTCGACACACAACGCGCCGCTATCAAAGCCGCAGCCAAGGCCGGTGGCCATCGCATCGTGGCGTGGACGGTAGACGAAGGCAAGAGCGGGGCGCTCAAGGCTGAAGACCGCCCCGGCCTCACCGAAGCCCTGGACCTAATCCGCGACGGCAAAGCCGCCGGTCTGGTCGTGCGGGACTTGGACAGGCTCGCCCGCGCTGTCACCGTGCAGGAGGCGGTGCTGGCCGAAGTGTGGAAGCGACCTAACGCCGAGGTGTTCACCTCCACAGGTGTGGTGCTGCGTGACGACCCTGATGACCCGATGCGGACTGCGATGCGCGAAATGGTGGCGGTGTTCGCCGGATTGGAGCGACGCATGACAGCGAAGCGGCTGCGAGACGGGCGGCGACAGAAAGCCGCCAACGGCGGACACGCGACCGGGGGAGTGCCCTACGGGTGGCGCACCGAGCGAAAGAGCCCGACCAACCCACACGGAAGGCTTGTGCCGGTTCCGGCCGAACAACGCGCCCTGGCCTTGATGCAGAGCCTCGCCGCGCAGGGTGTCGGCACCCGCGAGATAGCCCGTGTCCTCACCGCCGAAGGACACCCGACCAAGCGCGGAGGGGTGTGGTGCAGCGGCACCGTCGCCCGGATTCTGAAGCGCGCGAACGAGATCAACGAGAAGGTGGCCTGACATGAAGGGTGAGACTTGGGTATGGAACCCGCACGAAGGGCACCGTTATGACCCGAAGTGCTGTGTGTACCGCGTATACGACCCCGATACGCATGAGCTTCTGTACGTCGGACAGACCATCGCGAGCCTTAAGAGCCGGGTCAAGAGCCACGCCGCGAGCAAGTCGTGGTTCGTGTGGCCGTGGAACAGGGCGCTGGTGACCTACGAGGAGCACCCCGACCAATGGGCGACGATCATCGCCGAAGCGCAGGCGATTCAGGACGAGAACCCGCGCTACAACGTGGAACGACCGAATCCTCGCCTGCTCAGCGAATGGCGCGCAATCGACGTCGCCGGAGACATCGGCAACTGGCACAACGACGAGAAAGCGAGCTGACATGGCGTGGATCAAGACCTACGAGACCAAGGACCGACAGCGCGGGAAGCCGGTCAAGACGTACCGCGTCATCTGGAAGGAGGTGGAGCGCGACGCCTACGGGCTACCGATCCCAGTCGACGTGGCGAACCCGGAAGGACGGAAGCGCACCCGTAACCGACAGGAATCCTTCGCTACCCGAGAAGACGCCGAAGCCCGTCGCGACGAGCTGAACGCTGCGAAGCACTCCGGACGGACAAGCGCCCTGGCCGAACAGCGGAAGGCAGGCGATCTCCCGTTCGGGTACTACGCGCAAGCGTGGATCGAGAGCCAGCAGGTCAAGGTCGCGCAGGGCCGATTGAAGCAACGCACCCTCGACGACTACGAGAAGGTGTTGCGGCGCTACTCGCTGGAAAGGTTCGGCGGTCAGGCTGTCGCTAGCGTCAGCCCACGGGACTGCGAGCACTTCCTCGCGGACCTGGCAGCACGCAACCTCGCCCCGAAGACCGTAAAACACGCTTGGCTCGCGCTGCGGGCCGTCCTCAAGTACGCCACACGCCACGGCGCTATCCCCGTCAGCCCGACCGAGCAGGTGGATTTCAGCACCGGGCACGCCGTGGGTGATCGCGAGGCGTTCCAGCATCACCCGCTGACCGCCGAACAGATCGCCCAGACTGCGCGGATCGTGGGGGAGCGCTATCCGGTCTACGAGTTGCTGGCGTACTTCTTGCCGTACTCGGGGCTGCGCAAGGCCGAATGCGCCGGGTTGGAGATCCAAGACTTGGAGTTCACCACGCGCCCTGGCCCTGATGCGTCAGGAGCCACGCGCTGCGTGGTGCATGTCCGCCGAACCAAGGACCGGAAAGGCGGGCAGTGGGTGACGAGCACACCCAAGAGTCGCAAGTCTCGGCGCTCGGTGCCCTTGCCGCCTTGGCTGGCCGAACGGATGCGCGCCTACGTTGCCGAGCACCCCCGCGCTGACGAGCCGACCGCGTCGTTGTGGCCGTCGCGGAAGAACGGCGGACGCCGCGTGAAAGGTGAGCGCACCGTGGCCGAACTGGACTGGTCGCATCCGCCCGAGTTGGGGACGTGGTTCGAGACGATTTTGGCTCCGGCGCTGGTTGAGAGCGGTCTGCCGGTGAGTTGCCCCGCCCGCAACGGCCAGCCCGCGCAGCGGGGCGTCAGGCTGCACGACTACAGCCGCCACACGTTCGCCACCATGCAGTTGTCGGCAGGGGTCCACTTCATGCAGGTGTCGCAGTGGCTCGGACACGCGCACTACAGCCTGACGCTGGACACCTACGGCGACTGGATACCGAGCGAAGACGGCGGCGCGCTCAACAACCTGCCCGAACCCGCCCCGGCTCTAGCCCCGGCGGTATCTGAGCCTTCCAACGTGATTCAGCTATTCGGGCGGGGTTAGTACTCGGAATCATCATTTTCGGAGTCATCTACCTTGCCGGGATCGACGCCGCTCTTGACCGCAAGGAGCTGAGTTAGATGTCTATCACCTCGGTCGGTGAGCGACAAGTACTTGTTCTTGTCTTGAATAGGACGCTTCTTCTGGCCCTTGTCGATCAGCCCCAACGCTCGGAACTGCGTCTTCACGATATCCCAGTCGTCGTAAGGCATGCCGATCTTGCCGTAGTACACGCTGTCCAGAGTCTGCTTCTCTTCATCGGACGCGCGGTGATAAAGGTGCGTCGCCAAACGCTTCTCCGCTTCGTGTTCAGGTGATTCGTCAACAAGGAGTGGTCCGACATCGGCAAAGATTTCGTCCCAAGTCGTAGCGACTGCGACAAACTCGACGTCGTCCCTGCCAGAGATGCTCGACTGCGACAGCACCGAGATCGTTACGCGCTGATCGCCCTGGGCTAGGTCTGCAACGTCTTCGACAAGAGCGCTCTCCGCCTCTGCTTTCTGTTCTCTAAGAGTAGCGATTTGCTCACGAAGCGAGACGATCTCGCGCTCCTGCTCGACAGTCATCGCTTTGTCGCCGCGGACCCAGCCGATACCGGGCTTCTTCTTGATTGCTTGCATCAGGCTGGTGACCACGAGACCGCCGAGTTCTGCGGGAGATTCGAAGAAGTTGACCGGTTTGGACTTGACCTTGTCGCGGAACTTGTCCAAGAGCTCTTGAGCAGTCTTGTCGAGATCGGTATTGCTGGCCAAGATCTGGCCGGGGTTCTTGTGGACGAAGCCGAGGACTGGGATTCCTGACTTGACTGCGTAGTCATACTCTTTCTCGGTATAGCTGATGCCTTCCGCGTCGATGATGCTTCCGTATCGACCCGCTACCACTACGACGTAGTAGTCACTCTGGTCGATGACTTGCTCGATTAGCTCCCATTGACTCTCGTCGGCTGAGGGGAACATCTCCATCCCTGCGGGTAGGTGGTCCATTCGCAGGATCGCCTGAATGACAGCTGCACGCTCGGCGGCTAGGTCGGTGTATGTCGAGCTGACGAACACCTGGAAGCGCTTTTCATCGGCCATTGAGAGATTCTGGCAGCAGGGTCCGACAATCTGTGCGGTGCCACGCCGCGTGGGTAGTGCGGGGGTGGCATTTATACCGTTTGGACTACACCCAGATAACAGAAAACCCCTGCTGAACAGGGGTTTCGTTGTGCCCTCGGTGAGACTCGAACTCACACTGGACGGGTTTTGAATCCGTTGCCTCTGCCAATTGGGCTACGAGGGCAGTGCAGGTGTGGCGCCTGCGACAGTCCACTGTAGATGACCGGCCTCGCAGCTGGTCACCCGGTAGTCTCGCAGCATCGGCCTGCAGTTCCGTCCAACGCCGGCCGGGACCGTGACCAGTGTGGATGCGGGCCCGGACGCGAGGAGGCGATGGTGACGGTGGCAGACAGTGAAACGACACAGCCCGAGACGACAGAGCCCGGGGGAACGCGGACCGCACATCGAGTCCTGGTCGCCGAAGACGACTCGCTCATCCGGATGGACCTCATCGAGATGCTCCGCGAAGAGGGGTACGAGGTGGTCGGCGAGGCGCCCAACGGGCAGGCCGCTGTCGATCTCACCCAGAGCCTCTCGCCGGACCTGGTGATCATGGACATCAAGATGCCGGTCCGCGACGGCATCGACGCGGCCACCGAGATCGCCGACAAACGCCTCGCGCCGGTGGTGATGCTGACCGCGTTCAGCCAACGCGACTTCATCGAGAAGGCCCGTGACGCCGGTGCGATGGCGTACCTGGTCAAGCCGTTCACCAAGGCCGATCTGGTGCCCGCCATCGAGGTGGCGGTCAGTCGGTACAGCGAGCTCAAGTTGCTCGAACGTGAGGTCGCGTCGATGACCGACCGACTCGAGACCCGCAAACTCGTCGAACGGGCAAAGGGACTGCTGATGGAGAAGCAGGCGATGACCGAGCCCGAGGCGTTCAAATGGATCCAGCGCGCGGCCATGGACCGTCGGACCACCATGAAGGCGGTCGCGGTGGTGGTCGTGGAGACCCTAGGGCCGCAGCCCGCCTGACACCACAGACGTCTGCACGGTTTCGCGAGCCGTGACCGGTGGCCAGCGGCCGAGGAGGACATGCCCTCGGCCGCTGTCGTCTGTGTCGATATCTGCGGCGCTCGTTAAATCTGTGAAAACACGGCTGTCGTTGTCGTGGCTCTTTGTTCTCAATCCAGCGCGGACCCTTGCGAATCGGTCTATGTTTTCCGACAGGTCTCTTCGGTAGACCTCTCGACGACAGGTCGGGTGGGCGGAACGAGAGGTAGGAAAAATGCATCGTCGCATGACGACAGGTGCTCTGGCGGTGGCGCTTGCGGGCGTCCTGGCGGTATCCGCGTGTAGCAGCAAATCGACCGAATCGGGTTCCGGATCCGAGAGCGGACCTTCCTCGGCCGGATCAGGTCTCACGATCGCCCCGCTGGCCCAGATCGACACCAAGGGCAACGAGGTCCAGGCAGCGGCGGAGTCCGAGGCCCTCAATCCCGCGGGCGATGGCAAGGCCAACTGCCCGTCCACCACCATCGCTATGGCCGGCGCGCTCACCGGTGCCGACGCCGCGCTGGGCATCAACATCCGTAACGGCGCACAGCTCGCGGTCGACCAGCACAACAAGGCCAACCCCGACTGTCAGATCGTCCTGAAGACCTTCGACACCGAGGGCGATCCGCAGAAGGCCACCCAGGTCGCGCCGCAGATCGTCAACGACGACAGCATCATCGGACTCATCGGACCCGCGTTCTCCGGCGAGACCAAGGCCACCGGTGGCGTGTTCAACCAGGCCGGCCTCGTCTCGACGACCGCGTCGGCGACCAACCCCGCGCTCACCGACAACGGCTGGCGCACCTTCTTCCGCGGCCTCGCCAACGACGACGTCCAAGGTCCGGCCGTCGCCAACTACCTGACCGGCAAGCTCGGGAAGAAGAAGGTCTGCGTCATCAAGGACGACACCGAGTACGGTGCCGGACTGGCGCGCGCCATCACCGCCGGTCTCGGCCCGGCGGCAGACGAGAACTGCTCGGGCGACGTGAAGAAGGGCGAGCGTGACTTCTCCGCGGTCATCTCCAAGGTGACCGGTGAGCAGCCGGACGCGGTGTTCTTCGCCGGCTACTACTCCGAGGGTGCGCCGCTCGCGCAGCAGTTGAAGACCGCCGCCCCGGACGTCACCTTCGTCTCCGGCGACGGCACCAACGATCCGCAGTTCACCGCGCAGGCAGGCGATTCCGCCAAGGGCGCCGTCCTGTCCTGCCCGTGCGGTCCGGCCAAGGACCAGTTCAAGAAGGACTACGAGGCGGCCTTCAAGCAGGCACCCGGCGTCTACTCCGTCGAGGCGTACGACCTGGCCACCATCCTGATGAAGGGCATCACCGACGGGCAGCGCACCCGCCCGCAGCTGCTCGAGTTCGTCCGGAACTACCAGGGGCCGGGCCTGGCGCGCGAGTACCAGTGGACACCGAAGGGTGAGCTGACCTCGTCGCTGATCTGGGTCTACGACGTCAAGTAGGTGACTCACACGGTGCGCCCGGGCAGTGATCAGCCCGGGCGCACCGCCTTCTGTCGGTCGTCAGCGGAAAGGGATGCATGATCGCGCATGCGATGACCGAGACGACGGTGCTGGCCTCCACCATCGACTTCGATCTCGGGGCACTCAAGGACGGGTTCTGGGGCCTGACCATCGAGGGCCTCACCTACGGCTCCATCTACGCGCTGGTCGCAGTCGGCTACACGCTGGTCTACGGCGTGCTGCGACTCATCAACTTCGCCCACTCCGAGGTCTTCATGCTCGGTATGTTCGGGCAGTACATCGGATTGCTGCTGCTGGGTTTCACGCCCTCGGGCAACACGTACTCCGAGGGCACGTTCATGACGATCATCTATCTGTTGATCGCGGGACTGTGTGGCATGGCGGTGTCGGGCACGGCAGCCGTCGGATTGGAATTCGTGGCGTATCGACCGCTGCGGAAGCGGAACGCGAAACCACTCGCGTTCCTCATCACGGCGATCGGTATGTCGTTCGTCCTCCAGGAGTTCGTGCACTACGTGCTGCCGAAGCTCCCGGTCGAACCGCCGCTGGGCGGTTCGAGCGCCCAGCCGGCGATCCGTCTCGTCCAACCGACGGAACAGTTCTCGGTCTTCGGCGCCCCGGTCTTCAATCTCACGCTGATCATCATCATCTCGGCACTCGCGCTGGCGCTGGGCACCGACTTCCTGATCAACCGCACCCGGCTCGGCAGAGGCATCCGATCGGTGGCCCAGGATCCCGACGCCGCGCTGTTGATGGGTGTCTCCCGGGAGCGGATCATCTTGGTGACCTTCCTCATCGGCGGTGTCCTCGCCGGTGCCGCCGCACTGCTCTACACGCTCCGCGTCCCCACCAACATCGTCTACTACGGCGGATTCATCCTCGGGATCAAGGCGTTCTGCGCAGCGGTGCTCGGTGGCATCGGCAACGTGCGGGGTGCGCTGCTGGGCGGACTGCTTCTCGGTGTCATGGAGAACTACGGATCAGTGGTCTTCGGTAACCAGTGGAAGGATGTCGTCGCTTTCGCGCTGCTCATCCTGGTCCTGATGTTCCGGCCCACCGGAATCCTCGGTGAGAAACTAGGGAAGGCGCGCGTATGACCACACAGCGACTCTCGAACCCTCCGACCGCCGACGGCGTCACGCCGCGCGGCCTCGGTGACACGATCCGAACCTGGTGGAACGGCCTACCGCGTGCGGCGCAGTGGGCCGTCGGTGTCCCCGCGATCATCGTGTTGGCACTCCTGCCGGTCGTCGATCCTCCTCTGATCGCCACCACGGCAACCGATTTCGGCGCGACCATGGCACAGTTCGCGATGGTGGCCCTGATCGCGATCGGTCTCAACGTGGTGGTCGGCCAGACCGGTCTGCTCGACCTCGGCTACGTCGGCTTCTATGCGGTCGGCGCGTACGTCGTGGCTCTGCTGACCAGCCCGGCGAGTCCGCTGTGGTCGAGTCCCGATCACGGCATCTTCTCCGGGCCGTGGGCGTGGCTCGCATGTGTGCCGCTGGCGATCATCATCACCGGTATCACCGGACTGATCCTCGGTACACCCACCCTGCGCGTGCGCGGCGACTACCTGGCCATCGTCACCCTCGGTTTCGGTGAGATCGTCCGACTGCTCGCCGACAATCTCACCGACGTGACCAATGGACCTGCGGGTCTGCAGGGGGTCCTGTTCCCCGAACTGGGGACCTCGGCGGAGCACCCGGAGGGCGTGTTCTCCAATGCCAACAACAGCGGGACACTGAACTACGGCGTGTGGTGGTACTGGTTGGGCATCGTCTTGGTGGTGCTGGTGCTGCTGGTGGTGGGCAACCTGGAGCGCAGTCGCGTCGGCCGATCCTGGGTCGCGATCCGCGAGGACGAGGACGCCGCGGAGATCATGGGGGTACCGACCTTCAAGTACAAGCTTTGGGCCTTCGTCATCGGCGCGGGCATCGGCGGACTCTCCGGTGCTGTCTACGCCGGCCAGGTGCAGTACGTCGACCCGAAGGCGTTCACCGTCATCAACTCGATGCTGTTCCTCTGCGCGGTCGTGCTCGGCGGTCAGGGCAACAAGCTCGGCGTCATCGTCGGCGCGTTCATCATCGTCTACCTGCCGGCCCGCGTGCAGGGCATCGAGGTCGGCGGACAGTCACTCGGCGACTACAAGTACCTCTTCTTCGGAATCGCGCTGGTGGTGCTCATGGTCTTCCGTCCGCAGGGCCTGTTCCCGGCTCGGCAACGCCTCATCACCTACGGCAGACAGGTCTACTCTGCAGTGCAACGGGTGCCCAAGGGCCGAGCCACCGCAACCGAGGAGGTGGGATCGTGACGAGTCCCCAGTCACCGTCCGGTGCGGATTCCGGTCGTCCCGTCCCGGGTGGGCCCGATGTCGACGCAGCCGACCAGATCGCCGAGGCCGCAGCCGATCCGGAGGCGACCGCGATCGTCGACCCGGCCGACATCGATCCGGCACTCGCCGACCCCGAGGCCGTCGCCGAGGCCGTCGCGCCGCAGCGCGAGATCGTGACCGCCGAAGGTGAGGCCTTGTTGGAGGTGTCCGGGCTGACCGTCGAGTTCGGCGGGCTTGCAGCGCTGGACGACGTCAGCTTCGAGATCCGTCGCGGTGAGATCCTGGGCCTGATCGGACCCAACGGCGCCGGGAAGACGACGTGCTTCAACGCGATCACCGGGGTCTACACGCCGACCAGGGGAACGGTGACCTTCGACGGTTCCCCGCTGGGAAAGATCAAGCAGCACAAGATCACTCGCCGAGGTATTGCGCGGACGTTCCAGAACGTGCGGCTATGGGGTGAGATGACCGCGCTCGAGAACGTCTGCGTGGGCACCGACGCCCGGCACCAGACGTCGGTGTTCGGCGCCATCGCGCGCACGCCGCGGCATTACCGCGAGGAGCGGGACGCCGTCGACCGTGGGATGGCCCTGCTCGAGTTCGTCGGCATCGGTCCACGTGCCGCGGAGAAGGCGTCGAATCTGCCCTACGGCGACCAACGACGACTCGAGATCGCCCGTGCCCTGGCCACCGAGCCGAAACTGTTGTGCCTCGACGAGCCGGCCGCCGGGTTCAACCCGTCGGAGAAGACCGCCTTGATGGGGTTGATCCAGAAGATCCGCGACGACGGCTACACCGTGCTGCTCATCGAGCACGACATGCGTCTGGTCATGGGCGTCACAGATCGGATCGTCGTACTCGAGTTCGGCCGCAAGATCGCCGAGGGCAGCCCCCGCGACGTCCGTGACAACCCGGCCGTCGTCGCCGCCTATCTGGGAGTTCCCGATGACCAGATCGCCTGACCCCGACAACAACCGTCCGGATCCGACGCCTTCTGTCGACGCCGGGCCGGATGCGGCGTCCGAGATCACCGACGTCACCGGGCGATCACGGGTGCCGGTGCTGCAGATCGACGACATGGTGGTCCACTACGGCCGGATCACGGCTCTGCACGGCATCTCGCTGAGCGTCGGAGCGGGGGAGTTGGTCACCCTGCTCGGCGCCAACGGCGCCGGCAAGTCGACCACGATGCGCGGTATCTCGGGCCTCAATCGGCTGACCTCCGGCGACATCCGGTTCAACGGGGAGTCGATCGCGAATCTCGCGCCGCATGAGCGGGTGTCTCGCGGGATCATCCAGGTGCCCGAAGGGCGTCGGATCTTCCCGGGGATGACGGTCCTCGAGAACCTCGACATGGGTTGTTATGGAAGGAAGTTCCCGTCCAAGGCGGACTACCGGAGTTCGCTGGACCATGTCTTCGACCTGTTCCCGCGTCTGGGTGAGCGTAAGTCGCAGTACGGCGGCACGATGTCGGGTGGAGAGCAGCAGATGCTGGCGATAGGCCGGGCCCTGATGGCCCGTCCGACGCTGCTGCTGCTCGACGAACCGTCGATGGGGCTGGCGCCCATGGTGATCCAGCAGATCTTCCGGATCATCTCGCAGATCAACTCCGAGGGCACCACCATCCTCTTGGTGGAGCAGAACGCCCAACAGGCACTCAGCCGATCCGACCGCGGCTACATCCTGGAGACCGGCACCATCACCAAGGACGGGCCGGGAAAGGACCTGCTGGTCGATGATGCGGTCCGCGAGGCGTATCTCGGCGTGGCGTGACCCGACGCCCGACGTGACTCGCACCGGGAGTCGACGAGTGTCTCGTGGGTGCTCGCCGGGGGTGCTCGTGAGGCGGCCGCGCCGGGCGCATCGGTAGCGTGTCGGTATGCCCGAGATCACGGTCGTCCGTTCGCGCGACATCGAGGTGGCGAGCGCAGTGCTCGCGCAAGCGTTCGCCGACGACCCGGTCGTCCGGTGGATGGCACCGGACCCGCGTCGGCACCGTCTCATGTTCCGCACCCTGCTGCGGTATGCGCACGGCCGCGCCGATGGGCTCGACCTCGCCGTCCGGGACGGTCAGTTCGTCGGTGCCGCGGTCTGGGATCCGCCGGGGCACAAGGAATCGGCGACCCGACAGATGCTGGCGATGGGGGGATTCGTCCGGTCGCTGGGTTCCCGCATCGGGTACGGCGCCGCCGTCGAACAACTCTTCGCCAAGGCCCGCCCACCGGGCACTTTCTGGTATCTCGCCCAGGTCGGGGCCCCGGCCCAAGGGCTCGGTATCGGGTCGGCGCTGCTGCGAGCCCGTCTCGAGACCATCGAGGGACCGGCATACCTGGAGAGTTCCAACGTGGCCAACATCCCGCTGTACGAGCGCTTCGGTTTCGAGGTGACCGACGAGATCAGCCTCCCGCATGACGGTCCGCTGGTGTGGCCGATGTACCGCCGCGGCTGACCGTGGCGACACGATGGGGACCGACCCGGGCCTGATGCATCGGGTCGAACACGACGGCGGCGGGTGATCGCGGCGTCGACGTCCGGCTGTCGGGGTCGGTAACTAGACTCGCTCCCGTGAGTCCCGCGCAGAGCACGACAGTCAACAAGGCACCGGGCAGCAAGGGAGCGGGTGGGGAGTCGGCGCCCGTCCTGATGCTGCTGGACGGACACTCGCTGGCCTATCGGGCGTTCTTCGCCCTGCCCGCGGAGAACTTCAAGACCGCTTCCGGTCAGACGACCAACGCGGTCTATGGCTTCACCTCGATGCTGATCAACCTGCTCCGCGACGAGGGGCCAACCCACATCGCCGCGGCATTCGACGTCTCCCGGAAGACCTTCCGCTCGGAGATGTTCCCGGAGTACAAAGCGCAGCGGTCCAAGTCGCCCGACGAGTTCAACGGCCAGGTCGATCTCACCAAGGAGGTGCTCGATGCGCTGGGCATCCCGGTGATGGCGATCGAGGGCTACGAGGCCGACGACATCATCGCGACTCTCGCCACCGAGGCCGCCGAACAGGGCTACCGAGTTCTCATCGTCACCGGTGACCGCGACTCGCTCCAGCTGGTCACCGACACGGTGACCGTGCTCTACCCGCGCAAGGGTGTCTCCGACCTCACCCGCTTCACCCCCGAGGAGGTGGAGAAGAAGTACGGCCTGACCCCTCGTCAGTACCCCGACTACGCCGCGCTACGGGGTGACCCGAGCGACAACCTGCCGGGCATCCCGGGCGTCGGCGAGAAGACGGCGTCGAAGTGGATCCGTGAGTACGGCTCGCTGAGCGACCTCGTCGATCACGTCGACGAGGTCAAGGGCAAGGTCGGTGATGCCTTGCGTGCCCATCTCGCGTCCGTGCAGACCAATCGGCAATTGACCGAACTGGTCCGGGACATGCAGCTCCCGTCCGGTCCCGACGAGCTGGCGATGGTCGGCTGGGATCGTGATCGCATCCACCAGCTCTTCGACGACCTCGAGTTCCGCGTCCTCCGTGATCGCCTGTTCTCGACGCTCACCTCGGTCGAACCGGAAGCCGAGTCGGGGTTCGACCTCGACGGTCGTGCACTCGATCCGGGCGAGATCGGAGAGTGGCTCGCAACCCACACCACCACCGGGCGCGCCGGGGTCGCGGTGACGGCACCGCACGTCGTCGTCGGCGCCGATCCGACCGGCATCGCGATCGCGGCCGCCGACGGACAGTCGGCGTATCTCGACGTCTCGACCCTCACGCCCGACGACGAGATGGCACTGGCGACCTGGTTCGCCGACGCCGACGCCCCGAAGGCGTTCCACGAGGCGAAGTGGGCGATCCACGCGCTCCGCGCCCGCGGTTGGTCGCTGGCCGGTGTCACCAGCGACACGTCGTTGGCGGCCTACCTTGTCCGTCCCGGACAGCGCACCTTCAACCTCGACGATCTCGCGCTGCGCTATCTCCGCCGGGAGCTGCGTGCGGACGGCGGATCGACCGACGGTCAGCTATCGCTGCTGGACGAGGACGCCGGTGCCGCCCAGCAGGCCGAGCAGCAGATGCTGGAGGCACGCGCGGTGCAGGAACTGGCCGACACCCTCGATGCGGAGCTCGACCGCATCGACTCCAAGCCCCTGCTCACCGAGATGGAGCTCCCGCTGTCCTTCGTCCTCGCCGAGCTCGAGGCAGCCGGGATCGCCGTCGACGTCGACCACTTCGGCACGCTCGAGCGGAAGTTCGCCGAACGGATCCGCACCGCTGCCGATGCCGCATACGCGGTCATCGGCGAACAGATCAACCTGGGCTCACCCAAACAGCTGCAGACGATCCTCTTCGACAAGCTCGACATGCCGAAGACGAAGAAGACCAAGACCGGCTACACCACCGATGCCGATGCGCTGCAAGGTCTGTTCGAGAAGACCGAACATCCGTTTCTCGAACATCTTCTCGACCACCGCGATGCCACCCGCTTGAAGGTGACCGTCGACGGCCTGCTCAAGTCGGTCGCCGACGATGGGCGGATCCACACCACGTTCAACCAGACCGTCGCGGCCACCGGCCGACTCTCGTCGACCGAACCCAACCTGCAGAACATCCCCGTGCGCACCGAGGCGGGGCGCGAGATCCGGCAGGGCTTCGTGGTCGGGAGCGCGGTGGGCGGCGCGGACTTCGACTGCCTGATGACGGCGGACTACAGCCAGATCGAGATGCGGATCATGGCGCACCTGTCCGAGGATGCCGGCCTGATCGAGGCGTTCAACACGGGGGAGGACCTGCACAATTTCGTCGGGTCCCGAGCGTTCGGCGTGCCGATCGACCAGGTGACGACCGAGATGCGTCATCGCGTCAAGGCCATGTCGTACGGACTTGCGTACGGGCTCAGTGCCTTCGGTCTCGCGGCCCAGCTGAAGATCAGCCGGGACGAGGCCAAGGAGCAGATGGAGGCCTACTTCGCGCGGTTCGGAGGGGTGCGCGACTACCTCCACAACGTCGTCGACGAGGCGCGCCGCAACGAATACACGGCGACTCTGTTCGGCCGTCGGCGCTATCTGCCCGATCTCAACAGCGACAACTGGCAGCGACGACAGTCCGCGGAGCGCATGGCGTTGAACGCGCCCATCCAGGGGACCGCAGCCGACATCATCAAGGTCGCGATGATCAACGTGCAGAAGCGACTCGCGGCCGAGTCGCTCACCTCGCGAATGTTGCTCCAGGTCCACGACGAGCTCGTCGTGGAGGTCGCTCACGGCGAGCGGGAGGCCGTCGAGGCGGCCGTCCGGGACGAGATGGGAGCGGCCATCGCACTGTCGGTCCCGCTGGAGGTCTCGGTCGGCTTCGGCCGATCCTGGGACGACGCCGCCCATTGATGGACGCGACCCACGACGACCGATCGCAGCGGCACCGGATCGGTGTGTTGTTCGGCGACGGCATCGGTCCGGAGATCGTGCCTGCGGCCGTCGAGATCGCCGATCGTGCTGCGGCCCTGGAACACACCGGCTTCGACTGGGTCGAGGCGCCGTTGGGTCACGCAGCGATCGAACGATACGGCTCACCCGTTCCCGACGAGACCTTGTGTGTGCTCGATGAACTCGACGTGTGGATCATGGGTCCGCACGACTCTGCCTCCTACCCACCGGACGTCGGCGGCGGACATACCCCCGGGGCGATCGTGCGCACCCGCTACGACCTCTACGCCAACCTTCGGCCCTGCCGCGCGATACCCGGGGTGCGGGCCACCGCGCCGGACATCGACGTGTTGATCGTCCGTGAGAACAGCGAAGGCCTGTACGCGGATCGCAACATGGCACTCGGATCGGGCGAGTTCATGCCGACGCCCGACGTTGCTCTGTCGGTCGGGGTGATCACCCGCGCCGCGACCACACGGATCGCCCGCGAGGCCTTCCGGGCCGCATCCCGTCGTCGGCGCGCTGTGACGATCGTGCACAAGGCCAACGTGCTCCGGATGACCACGGGCCTGTTCCGCGACGTCTGTCGGGAGGTGGCCGAAGACTATCCCGAGGTCACGGTGACCGAGCAGCACATCGACGCGATGGCCGCGCACCTGGTGCGGCGGCCTGCCGATTTCGACGTCCTGGTCACCGAGAACCTCTTCGGCGACATCCTGTCCGACCTCGCCGCCGAACTCGCGGGATCGCTCGGTATCGCCGGGTCGGTCAACGCCTCAGCGACCACCGCGATGGCGCAGGCAGCTCACGGCGCCGCGCCGGACATCGCGGGACTCGGTGTCGCCGACCCGATCGCCGTCATCGCCTCCACCGCAATGGTGTTGCGCTGGTGGGCCGAACACGACGATCGTCGGTCGGCGCTCGAAGCCGTCGCCGACCGGATCGACGCCGCGATCGCGGCCACGGCCGCCGCCGGAGTCGTCACCGCAGATCTCGGTGGTGATGCCACCACCAGGCAGTTCACCGACCATGTGCTGTCGGAGCTGGGTCGGTGAACGCGACCGTCGCCTGGATCGCCGGAGTTAATCTCTGGTAACCAACGGGTGCGGCGGTTCGTGAACAAGTAAGTTTCAGGCGTGACGGTGCGCGGGTGCGCACCAGCCCTGCCGTGCGTGTCGGCGGGGAACGTACCGATGGGAAGTGTGATGCGTCTCTTGCGATCGTTCCGACTCGGCGGGCTCCTCGCCGTCGTCGCGGCGGCCCTCCTCGTGGTGGCCGGCTGCTCCAACAACGAAGAGTCCGAGACGGGCTCGGACATCTCTCCGACCACCGTCCAGGTGCCCAAGCAGGACGCGATCGCGGCGCAGTTGCCCGACAAGGTCAAGCAGTCCGGCCAGCTGATCGTCGGCGTCAACGTCCCGTACCAGCCGAACGAGTTCAAGGATTCCCAGGGCAACATCATCGGCTACGACGTCGACCTCCTGAACGCCGTCGGCCAGGTCCTCGGAGTGAAGCCGCAGTACAAGGAATCCGAGTTCGACAAGATCATCCCCGCGATCCAGCAGGGCACCTACGACGTCGGCATGTCGTCGTTCACCGACAGCAAGGAACGCGAGCAGCAGGTCGACTTCGTCACCTACTACAACGCGGGCGTGCAATGGGCCCAGCGTAAGGGCATCGCCATCGACCCGAACAACGCCTGCGGCAAGAAGGTCGCCGTCCAGGCCACCACTGTCGAGGACACCGACGAGGTGCCGGCCAAGAGCAAGGCGTGCACCGACGCGGGCAAGCCGGCGATCGAGAAGGTGAAGTTCGACAGCCAGGACGAGGCAGTCAACGCCCTGATCCTGGGCAAGGTCGACGCGATGTCGGCGGACTCCCCGGTCACCGCGTACGCCATCAAGAAGAGCAACGGCGACATCGAGCCGGCCGGCGGCGTCTTCGACTCGGCCCCGTATGGATACCCGGTCGCCAAGGGATCGTCGCTCGGCCCGGCCTTGCAGCAGGCGGTCCAGTACTTGATCGACAACGGCCAGTACAAAGCCATCGCCGACCACTGGGGTGTCGGTGCGGGCGCCATCCCGACATCGGTGATCAACGGGGCGGTCAGCTGACCCGTGGCACCATCGACCGGTCCGTCGGAACCCGTCTCCTGCGCACCCACGACCTCCGACCACGGGGACGTCGAACCGATCAAGGCGGTGCCGCTGCGGCATCCGGGACAGTGGATCGCCGCGGCGGTCGTCCTGATCCTCGTGGCGCTGTTCATCTACGGCGCGGCCACCAACGGCGCATACCGCTGGAGTACATACGCCAAGTACCTGTTCGACACCCGGATACTCGAGGGTGTCGGGTACACGCTCGCGCTGACCGTGCTGGCGATGGCCATCGCAATCGTGCTCGGCGTGTTGTTGGCGATCATGCGCCTGTCACCCAATCCGGTGCTGCGGTACACGGCCTGGGTGTATCTGTGGATCTTCCGCGGGACGCCGGTGTACGTGCAGCTGGTGTTCTGGGGACTGTTCCCGTCGATCTACAAGCGGATCGACCTGGGCATCCCGTTCGTCCACCAGTTCGCGCATTTCGACATCCAGGCGCTCAACGCCGCATTCTTGTTCGCCGTCATCGGATTGGGGCTCAACGAGGCCGCATACATGGCGGAGATCGTGCGGGCGGGTGTCTCCTCCGTCGGTGAGGGACAGAGCGAGGCATCGGTCGCATTGGGTATGTCCTGGACCCAGACGATGCGCCGGACGGTTCTGCCGCAGGCGATGCGGGTCATCATCCCACCCACCGGCAACGAGCTAATCAGCATGCTGAAGACGACGAGCCTCGTGGCGGCCGTTCCGTTCAGTCTCGAGTTGTACGGTCGTGCCAGAGACATCTCGGGCGTGAACTTCCAGCCGATCCCGCTGTTGATGGTGGCCTCGACCTGGTACCTGGTGGTCACCAGTGTGCTGATGGTCGGGCAGTACTACCTCGAGCGGTACTACGCGAAGGGCTCCAGCCGGATGTTGACCGGACGGCAGTTGCGAGCCTTGGCCGAGGCACAGAGCAAGGGCGCGCCGCAAGCAGGAGGAGGCCCGGCGTGACCGCAGTGACACAACCGATGGTTCGCGCGGAGCAGGTGCGCAAGAACTTCGGCGCGCTCGAGGTGCTCAAGGGGATCTCGCTCGAGGTCGACCGTGGTGAGGTGCTGTGCTTGATCGGGCCGTCGGGTTCGGGCAAGTCGACCTTCCTGCGCTGTGTGAACCACCTGGAGGTGGTGAACGCCGGCCGCCTGTACGTCGACGGTGACCTCATCGGATACCGGGAACGTAACGGCAAGCTGCACGAGATGAGCCCCAAGGACGCCGCGAAACAGCGTCGCGACATCGGCATGGTCTTCCAGCACTTCAATCTGTTCCCGCATCGCACGGCGCTCGAGAACGTCATCGAGGCGCCGATCCAGGTGAAGAAGCAGTCGCGTGCGGAGGCGACCGAGCGGGCGCGCACTCTGTTGGACCGGGTCGGCTTGGCGGACAAGGCGAATGCCTATCCGGCGCAACTGTCCGGCGGTCAGCAGCAGCGCGTCGCAATCGCCCGCGCCCTCGCGATGGACCCCAAGTTGATGCTGTTCGACGAACCGACATCGGCCCTCGACCCCGAGCTCGTGGGAGAGGTCCTCGGCGTCATGCGTGAACTCGCCGCGTCGGGGATGACGATGATCGTGGTCACCCACGAGATCGGTTTCGCCCGCGAGGTCGCCGATCACCTGGCGTTCATGGACGGTGGCGTCGTGGTCGAGAGCGGGAACCCGCGTGAGGTGCTCGCCGACCCGAAGCACGAGCGCACCAAGGGTTTCCTCTCGAAGCTGCTGTGATCTGGTGCCGGCCCGGCCGGCTCCCTAGGTGGTCTGTCGGGCCCGTGCCTCGGCGCTGATCGGCGTGAACAGGTTCACGAGGGTTCCGTCCGGATCGCGCAGCAGCAGTGAGCGGTTGCCCCACGGCATCGTGGTCGGCTCCCGGACGAAGGCACGTCCGGACGCGCGAAGACGCTCGAACTCGGCGTCGACGTCATCGACCTCGAACTCGATGATGGCCGAGCGGTTCTCCGCCGGACGGGCCGATCCCTCGCCGAAGAGAGCCACCGTCGGGGTGCCGCCGATCGCGAGTGTGCCGCCGGGCACGGGCACCTCCGCGAAGTCCGAGGTCCATCGGCGCGCGGTCACCCCGGTGAGGTCCTCGTAGAAGGCGGCCATGGCCTCGACGTCGTCGGTGATCACACGCACGGAAGCGAATCGCATTTGTGGGTCCTTTGCATCGACGTCGGCGAACCGCTTGCCGACTCCCACGACGCTATGGGCGATTCAGGTCGACGACGGTCCGCATTGCGGCCGACAGGGGTCATCTCGTCGGGACCGAGCAACAGAAGATCGCCGTGCCCGGCAGGATGCTCCCGCGCAGGGGGCTCCATTGGCCCCACTCGCGCTCGAATCCCTCGGGCCACTCAGGCTCGACGATGTCGTCGAGGACGAGTCCGGCCGCGCGGATCTCTCGGACGCGGTCGCCGAGGGTGCGATGGTGTTCGACGTAGGTGAGTACGCCGTCCTCGTCCGCCTCGGTGTACGGGGTCCGATTGAAGTAGGGGATCGACGCGATCAGCCCCTCGGGTCCGGGATCGTCCGGAAAAGCCCACCTGATCGGGTGGTTCACCGCGAACACCCAGCGGCCGCCCGGGCGCACGACCCTCGCGGCCTCGGCCATCACGCGTGCCGAATCGGCGACGAAGGGCACCGCTCCGAACGCTGAACACGCGATGTCGAACGAGTCGTCGGCGAAGGGCAGATGCTCGGCGCCGGCCTGCACCAGCGGGACCCGTACCCCATCGGCTGACATCGCGGCGACACCGCGAGCGAGCATCGCGCGGGAGAGGTCGAGCCCGACCGGGCGTGCACCCTGACGGATGAGCCAGCGTGAACACGGCGCCGACCCGCATCCGATCTCCAGGACGTCGCGGTCGGTGACATCGCCGAGCAGGTGTGCAGACGACTCGCGTAAGCCCTCCGGGCACCACACGAAGTCGCCGCCGGGGGAGTCGGCGCCGAGGAAGTCGCCGTGTTCGTCGTGATAGGCAGCGGCATCGGAATCCCACCACGCGCGGTTGGCGGTTTCGCTGACCTGCGAGCCGACGTCCCCGAGCAGGCGCGGGATGCGAGCCTCCGCGTCGTCGGACGGTCGGTGTTCGTCGTCGATACCGGGTGCCACGTCACCTGATCCTAGGGGCAGTACTCCGATTGTCGGAGCGGGTTCTCGGGCCGGCGACGGCTCGCGGTGTGCAGGTCACGAGAGCTGTTGTCCCGCAGCGGTGTCACGGCCATCGGCCCGCGGCTCCCTCAGCAGGCCCGTCCCGGCCACACGTGGTCGACCCGCTCGTCGCCGTCCCATCTACGCATGGCGACGAACCGCGCGGCGATGTCCCCGGTCGTCGTCGCATCGCCGCCGGTGTCGAGGACCGAGAGCGCCGCCGAGAGTTGGTCCGCGGTCAGTCGGCGGGCGAGCGTAACGTGCGGCGTCCAGGCACCCGGGGTCGTGTGTTCGAATGCGCCGTCGGTGCTCACAGGCCCGGTCGCGTGGGCGAGGTGGTCGCGGGCGACGCGAGAGACCTGCGCGTGCAGGGACAGCAACTCTGCCGACGGCACCACGAGTCGGGCGAGGACGCGCCGCTCGCCCCGTCCGAAGACGATCGGCGCGCCGACGATCGCGGAGATCGGCAGACGCTGTGTCGCGGGCACGAGCGCGGCGTCGACGGACGGCGAGATCCGGCGAGCGGCGAGCAAGGTCACGTGCGGCCGGTTGGTCGGTGACGTGTTGGTGACCAGGCTGGGGAGCCCGGCCGCGGTCAGCGCCGACCACTGATCGCGAATTGCCTGTTCAGAGTGGTCGTCGAGGAGCAGTTCGAGCGAGTGTGCCATCGGGGGTCCTCGGATCTCGGCGACGGCTGGGCGAGGCGGATCGGCGATCCCTCACCGTCGCGCGGTGCCGTCTCCGCGTCGTCTACGGCTGTTGTCGTCTGCTCGGCGGACCGGACCGGGAGGCATTTGCCCAGCGCAATGGCGTTGGAGTACGCTTGCTCACGCGCGTGCGCTCGATATCGCGTGGTTCTGCATGCCCTCGGTACGAGGGTCGTCACCTGGATGTTCGCACTCCCGGTGCTGATCCGGCCGATCGGTCGTGTCGTACCGACAAACCCGAACTGTACCTACTAGTCAGCTGTCCGGAGCAACTCAACATATGCCGCCCACCACCATCACCTCCTCGCCTCAAGTAGCCGTCAACGACATCGGCTCGGCGGAGGACTTCCTCGCCGCCATCGACTCCACGATCAAGTACTTCAACGATGGCGACATCGTCGAAGGCACCATCGTCAAGGTCGACCGCGACGAGGTCCTGCTCGACATCGGCTACAAGACCGAAGGTGTCATCCCTTCTCGCGAACTGTCGATCAAGCACGACGTGGACCCCAACGAGGTCGTCAACGTCGGTGACGAGGTCGAGGCCCTGGTCCTCACCAAGGAGGACAAGGAAGGCCGCCTCATCCTGTCCAAGAAGCGCGCTCAGTACGAGCGTGCCTGGGGCACCATCGAGCAGCTCAAGGAGAAGGACGAGGCCGTCAAGGGCACCGTCATCGAGGTCGTCAAGGGCGGCCTCATCCTGGACATCGGGCTCCGCGGCTTCCTCCCCGCCTCGCTGGTCGAGATGCGTCGCGTCCGCGACCTCCAGCCGTACATCGGCAAGGAGATCGAGGCCAAGATCATCGAGCTCGACAAGAACCGCAACAACGTGGTCCTGTCGCGTCGTGCATGGCTCGAGCAGACCCAGTCCGAGGTCCGCAGCGAGTTCCTGCACCAGCTGCAGAAGGGCCAGGTCCGCAAGGGCGTCGTGTCCTCCATCGTCAACTTCGGTGCGTTCGTCGATCTCGGCGGCGTTGACGGTCTGGTCCACGTCTCCGAGCTGTCCTGGAAGCACATCGACCATCCGTCCGAGGTCGTGGCAGTCGGTGACGAGGTCACCGTCGAGGTCCTCGACGTCGATCTGGATCGCGAGCGCGTCTCGCTGTCGCTGAAGGCGACCCAGGAAGATCCGTGGCGTCAGTTCGCCCGGACCCACGCCATCGGCCAGATCGTGCCCGGCAAGGTCACCAAGCTGGTGCCCTTCGGTGCGTTCGTCCGTGTCGAAGAGGGCATCGAGGGCCTGGTGCACATCTCGGAGCTGGCCGAGCGCCACGTCGAGGTGCCCGACCAGGTCGTGTCCGTCGGCGACGATGCGCTGGTCAAGGTCATCGACATCGACCTCGAGCGTCGTCGGATCTCGCTGAGCCTCAAGCAGGCCAACGAGGACTACACCGAGGAGTTCGACCCGTCGAAGTACGGCATGGCCGACAGCTACGACGAGCAGGGGAACTACATCTTCCCCGAGGGCTTCGACGCCGACACCAACGAGTGGCTCGAAGGCTTCGAGACGCAGCGTGAGGCATGGGAGGCCCGGTACGCCGAGGCCGAGCGTCGCCACAAGCTGCACACCGCACAGATCGAGAAGTTCGCGGCTGCGGCCGCCGAGGCCGACAAGGCCCCGTCGGACTACTCGTCTGCGTCGGAGGGTCGCGGTGGCTCGTCCACCTCGTCGTCTTCCTCGTCGTCGTCCAGCGGCGGCGGATCGCTCGCCAGCGACGAGCAGCTCGCTGCTCTGCGCGAGAAGCTGTCCGGCAACGCCTGACATCTGATCTGACAACCGAATGGCCCCTCTCCCACGGAGAGGGGCCATTCGGCGTATCAGGCACGATGGCGTATCAGGACCAGTAGTGCCCGACGTCCACGGCAGACAACGGAATCCACCTCGGCGGCGGGCCGTCGTCGGTGGGTGTGTCCCGAGGGGCGGAGTAGTCCTGCAGCGCCAGGGCGAGGTGAGGCTGCTCGTCCACCGCACGGGAGAGTGCGTACAGGGTGGCCAGGACGTGGAGGCAGCGGTCGGTCCGGGCCGTGCACGAGCAGTCCGCGGCGTCCAGGACGATGGTCGGAGACCGACCGGCCGCGGTCGATGCACGGTATGCCTCGTCGTCGGGGTCGGTGCGCGCACCGAGGAGCTCGCGAAGTGTCGCGGCGACGGCCGGCGACATCGGGACGAACTCGATCTGCGTCACCGAGGCCTCACCGCCGCGATGGACGCGTGCGCCGACGACGCGACCGTCGACATCGAGTGTGACGCCGCCGTTGCGGGCGAGGCTGCGAGCCCGCGGTAGCAGCGGGTCGGGTCGCCGAGTGGACAGCGGCTCGGCGAGTCGCACGATGTCGGCGCCCCAGAGCGTGTAGCCGAATT
This sequence comes from Gordonia soli NBRC 108243, assembly GCF_000334455.1. Taxonomy (GTDB): domain Bacteria; phylum Actinomycetota; class Actinomycetes; order Mycobacteriales; family Mycobacteriaceae; genus Gordonia; species Gordonia soli. Next base: position 7,175 of record NZ_BANX01000029.1, on the reverse strand, counting down.
CTGCTGTGGCGCCAGTCATCGGTCACCTCGCGAACGTTCCAGGATCTCGATCAGTCGTCGATCACTCATCGCCGCCAGCTCGGCGATCATCGAGTTGTCCCCGGCGTGCGTCCCGATCGCGGACTTCCGGACGTGCATCGTCGCGATGTGCTCCTCCACCGTCGTGGCGGTGGTCAGGGTCGTGATCGTCACCGGGCGTCGTTGGCCGATACGATGCACCCGGTCCGATGCCTGCGACTCGACTGCGGGGTTCCACCATCTGTCGAAGTGGATGACATCGCACGCCCGCGTGAGCGTGAGCCCGACACCGCCCGCCTTGAGGCTCATGATCATCACCGGTGCGGTCGTACCGGCCTGGAAGCCGTCGACCATCTGCTCGCGTATCGCGGCGACGAGACCGCCGTGATAGAAGGGGATGTCCAGTGCGAGGTGCCCGGTGAGGTGGCGCCGCAACAGTTCCCCGGTCTTCCGATACTGCGTGAACACCAGGGTCGGCGCATCGCGGTCCATGTTGTCGCGCAGGACGTCCGTGCAGATGTCCAGCTTTCCGGATCGCCCGGCGGTCTCCGCAGAATCGCCGGTCACGAGCGCCGGGTGATTGCAGATCTGCTTGAGCCGGGTCAGCGTTGCCAGAATCCGGCCGTGTCGCCCGACGCCGGTCCCGAACCCGTCGTCGGTGATCGCAGCGAGATGGCGATCGTAGAGGTCGGCCTGCTCCGCGGTGAGGTCGCACAGCACCGGGTTGTCGATCTTGGGCGGGAGTGCAGAAGCAACCTGGGTCTTGCTGCGCGCCAGCATCACCGGGGCCACTGCCACCCGTAGGCGGTCGACGGCACCGGCATCACCCGCGGCGACGGCCTTGCTGAACCGCCGTCGGAACACCGCCCGATGTGGGAACAGGCGGGGTGTCACGGCGCGCAGGATCGCCCAGAGCTCGTCCAGATCGTTCTCCACCGGTGTCCCGGTCAGGGCGACCCGGGCCTCGGCCGACACGTCACGAGCCGCTCGGGCGACCTGGGTCCGGGGGTTCTTGAGCGCGTGCGCCTCGTCGAAGACCACAGTGGCCCAGGTGACGTCGTCGTCCCGCGTGACGTCGACAGACTGCGTGGCATGGTCACCGCGCGATCTGGTCCGGAGGATCGGGTACGAGATCACCACGACCACACCCTTGCCGCGTTCCGACGGATCGGTCGTCGGTGTGAGTTCCGGTGCGAATCGCGAGATCTCCCGAATCCAGTTGCTGATCAAACTCTTCGGGCAGACGACCAGCTGCGGTCCGTCTCCGCCCCGTAGCCGGAGGAGTCCGATCGCCTGGAGCGTCTTCCCGAGCCCCATCTCGTCGGCGAGCAGCGCGCCTCCGTGGACGTCGACGGTCTCGGCGAGCCATTGGATTCCACGAATCTGATAGGGGCGCGGGCGGACCGGGTCCGGCCATCGCAGATCGCTCTCCAATTCCGACGTCGCGTCGAAGACATGCATGGCGTGAGCGGGGGAGGTGATCGCGGTGCCGGTCGGGTCGACCTCGGCATAGGCGGCCACGGGCAGAGCTGCGGGCGCACCACCGCCGCCTTCGACGGCACGGTTCCGCCATGCCAGCAGAGACGGCGACGAGATCACGTCGAGCGTGCGGAGCCCCTCGGTGTCGACGAGGTCGCACGCGATGCTCCGGACCGTGAGGTCGGGGCCATCGGGTACGGCGATGCGGAAGCGATGGGGTCTGTTCGGGTCGTCCTCGTGGTGCGACGACCAGAGAGCGAACAGGTGGAGGTCGGACAAGTACGTGGCTTGCGTGCTCAGGGCTACCCCGTTCGGTCGGCGAATCAGCCATCGTACACCGTACGTAATTAAAGTCGAGTACGCGGCGATTCATGCCCTGTTGACAATAATTTTCAACAACATGTTGACTCTTCGGGTGCAACGAATTCGGACAAATCTGAAGAAGACGGTCGCGCTCGTCGCGGTGCTCCCTGCTGCCCTGGTGGCCTGCGGTACCGACGCGACCGACGATTCCGCAGCCGCGTCGAGCAGCGCCGCGGCTGCGGTGGAACAGCAGAGCGCCACACCCCGGCTGGCCCTCAGCTACGACGGTGGCGTGCTGGTGGTCGACGCCGAGAACCTCGAGCAGGTCGCCGACCTCCCCATGGAGGGGTTCATCCGTCTGAACAGCGCGGACAACGGCCGCCACGCGTTCGTCTCCGAGTCCGAGGGCTTCCGCGTCCTGGATCTGGGGACCTGGACCCGTCAGCACGGCGATCACGGCCACCACTACACCTCGACTCCGGCCCTGACCGACATGCGATTCGGCGGTGCCGAGCCGGGCCACGTGGTGCCGCACGACTCGCGGATCACCTTGTTCAGCGACGGGACCGGCGAGGTCGACGTCGTCGAACCGGCCGAACTGCTACGCGGCAACGCCAAGGCCGCCAGCTTCACCGTCCCCGAGCCACACCACGGGGTCGCCGTAGCGCGGGCCGATGGCTCCACCGTTGTGACGGTGGGCAACGAGGAGAGTCGCACCGGCATCGCGATCCTCGACCGGAACCGCAAGGAGATCGCGCGCAGTGCCGAGTGCCCAGCCGTCCACGGTGAGGCGGCCGCGGCGGACGGTGTGCTCACCTTCGGGTGCCAGGACGGCATCCTGATCGTGCGCGGCAACGAGATCCGCAAGATCGCTAGCCCGGACGGCTACGGCCGGATCGGCAACCAAGCAGGCTCGGAGGCCTCACCGATCGTTCTCGGCGACTACAAGACCGACGAGAACGCCGACCTGGAGCGCCCGAACCGCTTCTCACTGACCGACACCCGGACCGGACAGCTGCGCATCGTGCCATTCCCGGCGAGCTACAGTTTCCGGTCGCTGGATCGTGGATCGGCGGGGGAGGCCGTCATCCTGGGAACCGACGGCGCGCTGTACGTGATCGATCCGGCGACCGCTCAGGTGACTGCGCGCCACCAGGTCATCGGCGCATGGACCGAACCCGACGAGTGGCAGTCGGCGATGCCCAATCTGCATGTGCAGGAAGGGATCGCCTACGTGAGCGATCCGGCGGCGAAGAGCCTGACGGCGGTCGATCTGCGGACCGGTGAGAAGAAGGCATCGGCGACCCTGCCGCACCCGACCATCGAGCTGACCGGAGTCACCGGCTGAGTTCTCACCCGCGTCTCACCCGACCCAGCGCCTCGCCCACACCCGGTGTCCTCCGGGGCGGGCGAGGCGTTGGTCGTAGGCTCGAGTCGTGACCAGCGATCCCGACCGGACCTCCGACGACGACCTGCGTCGGATCGTCCGGCTGCTGTGGCGCCACACGATCGTCGATGACGACCACGGACCGGGTGCGCGGGGTCGGCGGGGACCGCGCCCGCGGGTCAGCGTCGACGAGGTCGTGGCCGCGGCGATCGCGATCGCCGATCGGGACGGCTTGTCGAAGGTCTCCATCCGCGGCGTGGCCGACGACCTCGGGCTCGGACCGATGAGCCTGTACACCTACGTCCCCAGCAAGGACGCACTGACCGCCCTCATGGTCGACGAGGTTGCGGCCGAAGACGATCCGATCGACATGTCGGCACCTCTGCGAGACCGGATGGCGGCGATCGCACACCAGTTCCGCGACGAAGCGGTGCGACACCCGTGGCTCCTCGACGTGGCCATGTGGCGACCGTCGATCGGACCCCACCTCTCTGCTCGGTACGAGCGGCACCTGGCTGCCGTCGACGGCGTGGGTCTCGACGACCTCGACATGGACAGCGTGGTGGCCGTCCTGCAGGCCTTCGCGACGGGGAACGCGCGGGTGCGGATCGAGGCCGAGCGCACCCGTGCGGCCAGCGGCACCACCGACCTCGAGTGGTGGGAGGCGGTGGCGCCGATCCTGGGCGAGGTGATGCCTGCCGACGCATTCCCGCTCGGCAACCGGGTCGGCAGTGCGGTGGGTGAGCGGTTCCAGGCTCCCGGCGACGCCGACGTCGCCTTCGAATTCGGTCTTGAACGTCTCCTCGACGGCATCGAGCGACAGATGGGGCACGGTACCGACGCACGGCGGTGAGGCGTTTGCCACACTGGTCGGGTGATCAGGCTGGGGTTGTCCGGAGGTATCGGCGCAGGGAAATCGACTGTTGCGAAGGCATTCGCCGAGCGTGGTGGGCATCTGGTGGATGCCGACCGCATCGCGCGCGAAGTGGTGGAGCCAGGCACCCCTGGTCTCGCTGCCCTCGTCGAGGCGTTCGGCGAATCGATCCTGGCCGACGACGGTTCCCTTGATCGACCGGCGCTGGCGGCCAAGGCATTCGCCGACGAGGAGTCGCGACAGACGCTGAACTCCATCACCCACCCCCTGGTCGGGGCGCGCACCCAGGAGCTCGTCGAGGCCGCACCCGACGACGCGATCGTCATCCAGGACATCCCCCTTCTCGTCGAGGGCAATCTGGCGCCGCTGTTCCACCTCGTCGTGATCGTGCACGCCGACGAGCGGGTTCGACTCGAGCGACTGACGTCGCTGCGCGGGATGGATGCGAACGACGCCCGGGCTCGGATCGCTGCGCAGGCGAGTGTCGAGCAGCGCCGCGCGGTCGCCGATGTCTGGCTGGACAACTCCGGGGATCCGCAGACCCTCGAAGGTGCTGCTGCGCAGTTGTGGACCGATCGGCTGGTGCCCTTCGAGCGCAACGTGCGCGAACGCCGCCCCGCGGCAGTTCCCCTCGAGCTCACGGACCCGGACCCGGAGTGGGGCGCGATCGCCGACCGGTTGGTCGCACGCCTGTGGGTGCTGGCCGGCGACCGAGCCGTCGCCATCGACCACGTGGGCTCGACGGCTGTCCCGGATCTCCTCGCGAAGCCTGTCATCGACATCCAGATCACCGTGGCCGATCTCGAGGACACCGCCTCGCTGTCCGAGGCGTTGACCGTCGGTGGATTCCCGCAGGTCACGAGTATCGACCGGGACAACGCGAAGCCCGAGCCGGCCATCGGTGGTACGGATGAGACGCGGTGGCGCAAGCGGTTCCACGCATCAGCCGACCCGGGTCGGCCGGCCAACATCCACATTCGCGCCGCGGGCAGCCCGGGGCAGGCATTCGCACTGGACTTCCGTGACTGGCTACGGTCGGACCCGTCCGCGCGAGCCGAATACGCGGAGGTCAAACGGACCGCGCTGGCCGCGAGCGACGGCGACCCGGACCGCTATGTGGAGGCCAAGGAACCATGGTTCGACGCCGCCCATCGCCGGGTCGCGGACTGGAAGGCGTCGACGACCTGACTGGTGGCCACGACCGTGCGCTGCGCATCCGCGGGTTCGGGCGACAACCCGCACGGGCGGGTCGCCTGTCAGGGGACCGCCGGGGCGCGGGGGCGATCGAGCCAGAACACCGGACCTCCGCACTCCCGCTCGAGCCAGCGCTGGACGTCGTGGCCGCATTCGGCGGCGCCCACCAGAGCCCGGGTGGCGATGCCCACCGCGGTCTCGGCGTCGGCGGCGGAGAGTTCGTCGGCGCCGACCGCCTCCAGGAGGTCGTCGACATCGATCAGCCGTAGCGGCGAACCAGGGTGGTCGACCAGGTCGAGGTACCAGTCGACCGCATGCCAGCGACCGTCCTCGTCCGGTCCGCTGAACTCGCCGATGTCGAGATAGAGGCGCTGACCCGCGCGGTAGCCGTCGAGGTAGTGGAAGATGTTGGCGCGGAGACCGAGCTCGGGGATCAGCCACGATTCCAGGCGTTCGAACCGTGGGTGGTCCGCGGTGCGGTTCATGTACAGCCCGTACGGCGTGACCTCGTAGGCCTCGACGGTGCGCACGAACCCCTTGTTGTCGATGTTGACGCCGGCGGCCACATCGAAGACCTCGCGTTTGGGGGGATGGGCTGTCACCCGCCGACAGTATCGGTTGCGGTGGGCCCGCGCTCGCGGGAACACGATTGTCGGAGGGCGCGTTTACCCTGGAAACATGGCTTTTGCAGCAGAGCACCCTGTTCTCGCGCATTCCGAGTTCCGTCCGATCGGGGAGATCGAGCGCTCCGATGCGCGACTCGAGGTCGTCAGCGAGTACGAACCCGCGGGTGACCAGCCGGCCGCCATCGACGATCTGGAACGCCGCATCAGCGCGGGCGAGAAGGACATCGTCCTGCTCGGCGCCACCGGTACCGGCAAGTCGGCGACCACCGCGTGGCTCATCGAACGCGTCCAGCGGCCGACCCTGGTGATGGCGCCGAACAAGACGCTGGCCGCGCAGTTGGCCAACGAACTCCGGGAGATGTTGCCCAACAACGCTGTCGAGTACTTCGTCTCGTACTACGACTACTACCAACCCGAGGCGTACATCGCCCAGACCGACACCTACATCGAGAAGGACTCGTCCATCAACGACGACGTCGAGCGTCTGCGACACTCCGCGACCTCGAGTCTGCTCTCGCGACGCGACGTGGTCGTGGTGGCCTCCGTCTCCTGCATCTACGGCCTCGGTACGCCGCAGTCCTACCTGGACCGGTCGGTCGAGCTCGCCGTGGGCGACCAGATCGATCGCGACGCGCTGCTCCGACTGTTGGTCGATGTGCAGTACACCCGCAACGACATGTCGTTCACGCGCGGCAGTTTCCGCGTGCGTGGCGACACCGTGGAGATCATCCCGTCGTACGAGGAGCTCGCGGTCCGGATCGAGTTCTTCGGCGACGAGGTGGAGTCGCTCTACTATCTGCATCCGCTGACCGGCGACGTCGTCCGACAGGTCGACAACCTCCGCATCTTCCCCGCGACGCACTACGTCGCCGGGCCGGAGCGGATGGAACGGGCGATGAAGAGCATCGAGGACGAACTCGAGCAGCGGCTGGCTGACCTCGAGGGGAAGGGAAAGCTCCTCGAGGCGCAGCGGCTGCGGATGCGCACGTCCTACGACCTGGAGATGATGCGCCAGGTGGGGTTCTGTTCGGGCATCGAGAACTACTCGCGGCACATCGACGGACGTGCGGCGGGTAGCGCTCCGGCAACCCTCATCGACTACTTCCCGGAGGACTTCCTCCTCGTGATCGACGAGTCGCATGTGACGGTCCCGCAGATCGGCGGCATGTACGAGGGCGACATGTCGCGTAAGCGCAATCTGGTCGACTACGGGTTCCGGCTGCCTTCAGCGGTCGACAACCGTCCACTGACCTGGGACGAGTTCGTGGATCGGATCGGGCAGACCGTCTACCTG